>CAJLDK010000032.1:0-4626 GCA_905205405.1 uncultured Collinsella sp. | reverse complement strand
CAGCCATAAAAAAGCCTCCCATTCTTGTGTCCAAGAAATGGGAGGCAGTTCACACTACGTGCGGCGGGGGTTCTTTCGTCCTGCGGAGTGTCCGCGAAGGTTAGCCCTCAGATCCTGCTACGACTACGTCCTCGGATTGTGGGGCTGAATGAAGGACGTGGCTGTGGGGGTGCCTTGTCCCGGTCGCTGTTTCGCGGCGTGGCCGCGAAACCACGCGCCACTTTGGGCATGGAGGGCTAGCTGATTGTGGCCTTCTGCTGCCCCAGTGCTGTTTCGCGCCTTTGGCGCGAAAGGCGCAGTACTTTGGGCGTGGGGGCTGGCTTGCGGACTCAGATGACCTAGAGAGATATGGGTGCAAACGAGAAATCGTTGTTGGGGTCGTCCTTTTCCATAAACTCATCGAGACAGAATGTCATATAGATTGGAACGTAAAGGATCTTGCCCTCTTTGCAAAGGTTTTCGTGGCTCAGCACAACGGCCTCGGGAATTTTGTACTCGCCCACACTCATCAAACGGTCGAGGGCTGCATGTGCTCGAACTTTCTTGCCCGATTTGACTTCGATTGGGACAACATGCCCGCGGGCACCTTCGATTACAAAGTCGACTTCACCGACCTCACGCGTTTGGTAGTACCACGTATCTGCTCCGAGGGCAACGAGTTCTTGTGCGACCACGTTCTCATAGAGGCCGCCGAGGTTGGGGGTTTTCATGTCAAGGTAGACGGCGCGTGCCGTGCTGCCGGGATACCGCGATGCGAGCATACCTGTATCGGACTCGTATAGTTTAAAGGCCGTCGTTTTCTCCGTCCTCTTGAGAGGACTTCGTGCCTCCGTCACCTGGGGGACCATCAATCCAACGCCTGCGTTCACCAGCCATAGGAAATCCTGCTCGTATTTTTGAAGACGAGCTCCCTCGCCTAGAGACGAGACGATAAAGCGATGGGACTCCGCCTCAAGCTGAACGGGAATTTGCTCGAAAATGGAGCGAACGTTAAACGCTCGAGTCGATGCATATTTAGAGATATCGCTTTTGTACTGATCGACTAGCTGAATTTGAAGCTCACGCGTTCTCACGAGCGAATAGCCCGAATCGATATAGTTCTGAACGACCTCCGGCATGCCGCCGCAAACGATATAGGCTCTAAAGTTTTTGAGCATCGCCTCATGAATAAAATTTTCGACGGGACGCCTCTCGACAAGGCAGCTGCGGATGTCTGCAAGCACATTCTCGCTGACGCTGTTTGCCCAACAAAACTCTTCAAAATCCATCGGCCGCATAACAATGTGCTCGACATACCCTACCGGAAAAGAAGAGATCCCCTTAAACTCAGTCCCAAGCATAGACCCCGAGAAGACATAGCTAAAGCGTCCGTCCTCGACCAGCGCCTTCATAAGTGTAACGATCTGCGGATACTCCTGAATCTCATCGACGAAGATAAGCGTGTCTCCTTCAACAAGCGGTGCATCCGCAAGAAGGGCCACACGGTTGATGAAGTCAATGGAGTTCTTAGCGCCAACAAGTACGTCTCTTGCCTCGGCATCAAGTAGCAGATTGACCTCATAATACGAAGCGTAGTTGCTCTTTCCAAACGCGCGAATCGCATAGCTCTTGCCAATCTGACGCGCACCGGTAACAAGCAGGGCCTTATGGGAGTTATTCTTCCAGCTCAAAAGCCTATCAGTGACCTTGCGGCGTAGCATTAAAACACCTCATTGACAAAAATTGGCAAATAGATTTGCCCCTAATCATACAAAAATTGACAAATAGATTTGACCCAAATCATACAAAAATTGGCAAATAGCAAAGCTCACTTAGGCCTCAAAGCCAGCGAGCCAGCACGGTACTTTGCGAAAAGGCTGGCGGCGCCGTTGTTGAGGGTGGCCAGGTTGGCAGTGGCGCCGTTAGCGTTCTCGGCTGCTTGGGCGCGCAGGAGCGAAAGGGCGTCGGCAGCGTTCATGCAGAAGCCGACGGTAAAGTTCCATACTGCGAACTCGCAGTCGCTTGCCGCGGGGTGAAGCGCGATCGGCTATCCCTTATGTTGGATGAAAAGCCCCATGTTTTTGCAGGGGTGCATACTCGTCAAATTAATGTATAGAATCGCGTATAGTGCGAGTAAGATATTGCGCTGTCCGTTTTGTGTTTAGCAAAGATATAGTTTGCATAATCTGGTCTAATCCCTGCTCTATTTAAATAAAGTTGCACGTAAATGGCGTAGATATGCCTGAACTGGGCTTCTTTACGCTGAGCGGGTAAAATCGACCGTTCGCCGCTTAGGTATTTTCAAAATGAATAAAATGAGCGATAAAGAGAATATAAACCTTAATAAACTCGCGTATCGCACGGACGCGGGTTATTAATGGGTTGTAGGCCTTTTACAGAAAGGATTCCAGCAATGTCTAAGCCTCTTGGTAAGCCCGACCGCATCGTCGTCGCCCTTGGCGGCAACGCCCTCGGCAACAACCCCGTCGAGCAGATCGAGGCCGTGAGCAACACCGCCCACGCGCTCCTCGGCCTCATCGAGCAGGGCAACGAGATCATCATCACCCACGGCAACGGCCCGCAGGTCGGCATGATCCAGAACGCCTTCGCCGCTGCCCACGACGCCATCGGCACCCCCGAGATGCCGCTGCCCGAGTGCGGCGCCATGTCCCAGGGCTACATCGGCTACCACCTGCAGCAGGGCATCGGCCGCGAGATGCACAAGCGCTATAAGCGTTGGCACGCCGCCACCGTCGTCACCCAGATCGAGTGCGACCCGGACGATCCCGCGTTCAAGAACCCGACCAAGCCGATCGGCCCCTTCTACACCGAGGAGCAGGCCAAGGAGTTCATGGCCGAGGACCCCTCCAAGGTCTTCGTCGAGGATTCCGGCCGCGGCTGGCGTCGCGTCGTCGCCTCCCCCGATCCCAAGAAGATCGTCGAGGCTGACTCCATCCTCAACCTGCTCGACAACGAGTTCATCGTCATCGCCTGCGGTGGCGGCGGCATCCCCGTCGTCCGCGACTACGAGAACAAGGGCTGCTACAAGGGCGTTCCCGCCGTCATCGACAAGGACCTGGGCGGCGAGCTGCTGGCCGAGGACTGCGACGCCGACGTTCTGTTCCTGCTGACCGCCGTTGAGCATGTCGCCATCAACTTTGGCAAGCCCAACCAGGAGGAGCTCGAGGACCTCACCGCCGACGAGGCCGAGCGTCTGGCCGACGAGGGTCAGTTCGGCAAGGGTTCCATGGAGCCCAAGGTCCGTGCTGCCATCAAGTTCGCTCGTTCCCGCAAGGGCCGCACCTGCATCATTGGCGCTCTGGACAAGGCCGCCGAGACCATGGCCGGCCTCTCCGGTACCCGCATCCACGAGTAGTCTCTACTCTGTTGCCTCTCTCGTGGGCGCCAGGCAAAGCGCCCACAAACTAGCCTCTCTTCATGAGCCCCGCAGTCCGCTCCGGCTGCGGGGCTTTTGCTATTGAGGTAGCTGTTCATGGGTAGTGCTGCGGGCCGCGCCAAAATGACGAGAGTGGATAATCTCCCACTTTGAGCCTGCAAACAGGCCAAAAACGGGAGATTATCCACTCTCATTCTGCGGGTACTCATTGGGGACAGACTTAAATGAGTAGCCGTTGGGGACGTTCTTAAACGACTGGTCAAAAAATGACTACTCATTTAAGTCTGTCCCCAATGAGTGCCCAATGACTAGTAGTAGGCCCACATGGCTTCGACTTCGTTGAGGACCTCTACGACGCCCCAGCGGCGGGCGCTGCGGCTGGCCGAGTTGGGGTCGTAGACGCCAATCTGGTTGGCATCGTCGATGCCGTAGAGCACGATGTAGTGGCCTACGTTGGTAAACGTACCGGGGCGCACTGCGGCGATAACGGGCGCACCCGAGCGAAGTGCTTGGGCAATCGATTCGCAATCGTTATAGAGCTGTGTTCCGTTGAGCCCCAGCTGCCACGCACCGCCTGTCATAAACGACCACTCGGTGGCACCAGTGGGGGCGTAGTTGCCGGCTTCGGCCAGTGCGCATATATCGACCGGCGTCTTATCGGTGTGGCCGGTCTTAAAGATATAGACCATGGTGAGGCAAGTGGGGCCGCAAGCGTTTTCGCGAATAGTGCCACCGGCATAGGGCAGCTCCGACCATGCGGGGTCAATTTGGTAGATGTGGGGCATGGTGCCGGCCTGCCATTGCGAGCGTGGGGTCGAGAACGCAAAGGAGTAACCGGGCGCGACGGGAGCTTTAAGCAGCTTGTCCTCGGCAGTGGGCTCAAGACCGGCTGATCCGTGCGAGATACAGGATCCCAAAAACACAAAGACGAGGCAGGCGGCAATGGAGCAAAGCGCAAGGCGTAGACGGCGGGCTGGAAGTGCGTGGCTTGTGGTGTGCGACGCGGGGCGAGGGGCGGAATTGCCGCGATTGCGTTGAGGTGGCGAAAAGGAGCGCTTAACGTAGTGGTCGGTCGTACGGCAATCGTAGCGGCGCGGCTGCGATGTGTCGGTCTGGCGTTGGCGTGTGCTCGTGCTCACGCGGTCTGACTGCTGCGCGGTACGGCTTTGTTGCCGAGAAGAAGCCCCGGGCTGCTCTGAACTGCGCCCCAATTCTTGGACGGGCTAATAAGCGGCCTACGCCGCACATAG
>CAJLDK010000031.1:0-4629 GCA_905205405.1 uncultured Collinsella sp. | reverse complement strand
AAGCACTTAATGTGCTTTCCGTCTTGCGCAGGACTGTAGAGCAGCAAACTTAACCCGCGCCCGCCGGCCCCGGAGACCCTCCCGGAGGGACCGAAAAATTTTTTCAAAAAAGTTGTTGCGCGCCGGACAGACTTCTGTGTATACTAATCCCCGCAGCGCACGCGAGCGGAAACAAACGCGAACGTCTGCCTGGGGAGTTAGCTCAGTTTGGTTAGAGCGCCGGCCTGTCACGTCGGAGGTCGCGGGTTCGAGCCCCGTACTTCCCGCCAACGCAATTAAAGCCACGTCTTCGGACGTGGCTTTTTGCGTTTGATGCACTTTGTTTCGATAGAACGATCGCCCTGGCGCATCTTCGCCCAGAATCCCCGCCCCTTCGGGAACGCAAGTAAAATCTAATAAGTATATTTGTCTGAACAACAGCTTTGTTGCGCAACACCTGTTCAACGAGACAGGGGGTTAGGCTATACTAAATTGCACTGTAGGCCGCATCTGATGCATTTCGCTCCAAGCGCGGCATTCAGTGGATATCCGATTTACCATTTGGATGTCCTGCGGTCATTTAGCGTCTCGACACAAGCTCGGCCCCGGAGCTCGTTCGAGCTGTTCGTATTCCTTGAAAGGGGAAAAATGGACATATCGAGGAAGACTGATTACGCCCTTCGTATGTTGGCGATGCTTGCCGAGGATCCGGAGCGTTTGCTTTCTGTTCGCACCGCTGCCGAAGAGGTCAATGTCCCGTATTCGTTTGCCCGCTCGATTCAGCACGGTTTGGTCCAGGCCGGTATTGTGGAGAGCCTGCGTGGCGTCCACGGTGGCATGCGTCTCAAGGTCAGTCCGGACGACGTTACCATTCGTCAGGTCGTCGAGGCCGTTCAGGGCCCTATGGTTATGAATGATTGCACCGCACCCGATGGCGACTGTGCGCGCATGGGCACGTGCTGCTATCATCCCCTGTGGGCCGGAGCTCAAGCATTGATGCGCGACTACCTCGATTCCGTTTCGCTCGGCGACATCGTCGCTCACCGCCAGTTCCCGGCCGTCGATCCCAAGTTCGCCGACCGCGAAGCGTTTCCCGAGTACGCCACCTGTGCGTATACATGCCGGGAGGAATAGCGCCGCATAAGGAGCATAGATATGATTCAGGACCCCTTTCGTTCGATGATTCGTTCGGAAGGGGTCCTGCGTTATCGCGACCTTCCGTGGCGCCGCACGCGCGATCCGTACATCATTTGGCTTTCCGAGGTCATGTTGCAGCAAACACAGGTGCCACGCGTGGAGACGCGTATGCCGGCGTGGCTCGATCGCTTTCCGACCGTGCAGGCGCTTGCCCAAGCCGCGCCTTCCGATGTTTTGGACGCTTGGCAGGGCATGGGCTACAACCGACGCGCTCTGGCGCTCCACAAGGCCGCTCAGCGCGTTGTGGAGGACTGGGACGGTGAGTTTCCGCGTGAGACGCGTGACTTGGTCGCTCTGCCTGGTATTGGCCCGGCAACGGCGCAAGGTATCCGGTCGTTTGCGTTTGACCTTCCAGGCGTGTATCTGGAGACCAACGTACGCACGGTCTTTCTGCATCACTTCTTTCCCGATGTACCGGCTGTTCCCGACCGCGAGCTGGTGCCGCTGATTCAGGCGGCCTGTCCGGCGGTCCCCGGTGCGGCGACCGACGAGATCGCTCCCTTTGCCGTGCCGCTCGATGATGCCGACACGCCGCGCGCGTGGTATTACGCGTTGCTGGACTACGGCGCATATCTAAAAAAGACGTTGCCCAATCCGTCCAGGCGCTCGGCGGGCTATAGCCGTCAATCAAAGTTTGAGGGCTCACGTCGCCAAAAGCGCGCGCATATCGTGCGCATGTTGCTGGCAGCGCGCGATGGCCAACCGGCGGGGATTACGCTTGCTGATGCCGTGGTGGGCGTTAACGATATGGAAGCGGCGGCTGGGCGCGGGCCGGTCGAGCGCGAGCTTGTCGCGGGCATTCTGGCCGACCTGGAGCGTGAGGGCTTTTGCCGAGCCGAGGGCGATCGCTGGCTGAGCATTTAGCCCGTGGAAATCTGAAGAACAGGATTGTAAGGTTTAGATTTCCGACATGAGGGCATCCTAAAGACGAGGCCGCTCGAAGCCTACGGGCGGCATGCGTTGAAGGGAAGTACACCTATGGATTTTGAGAATTCCCAAACCAAGAAGAACCTCGAGACCGCTTTTGCCGGTGAGTCCCAGGCACACACCAAGTATCGCTACTATGCCTCCAAGGCAAAGAAGGACGGCTACGTTCAGATCTCGAACATCTTTGCCGAGACGGCTGGCAACGAGTCCGAGCACGCCAAACTGTGGTTTAAGTATCTGCACGATGGCGCCGTCCCCGATACCCTGGACAATCTGCGCGATGCCGCCGCGGGTGAGAACTACGAGTGGACCACGATGTACGACGAGTTTGCCAAGACCGCCGAGGAAGAGGGCTTTGCCGAGATTGCCGCAAAGTTCCGTGGTGTCGCCGCCGTCGAGAAGGCCCACGAGGAGCGCTACAACAAGCTCGTCGAGCGCATCGAGTCGGGCGAGGTGTTTGAGCGCGAGGGCGTGAAGGTGTGGAAGTGCCTGAACTGCGGACATCTGCACGTTGGTGCCGAGGCACCTGAGGTGTGCCCGGTGTGTAACCACCCCAAGGCGTACTTTGAGGAGCAAGTGGTGAACTACTAGCGCTTGGCGCTGGCTGCTGCGGAGCGCGGGGCGGGGAAATACCTTTCCCTCTCGCTCACGGCTCCGCAGGGTCGCGCGAGGCAAAGGTATTTCCCCGCCCCGCGCTCCGGCGTTGGGTCGCCGCGTGCTCGTTGTGGAAAAGCTGATAATTAAGTTTGCGTGCCGCCCCTTTTTGGGGCGGCACGTTTTTGTATGGGGCCAGTTGGGGCGGTGACGTTGCTTAGGGGGTACACTGGGTAGCGTTGGCTATTCGTTTCCTCTTGTGAGGTGTTGGTTATGGGTAAGAAATCTCGGGCTCGGGTGGCTGCTGCTGGGACTCGTAAGGATCCTGAGCGTCGGGTTGTTGAGGGCGGCAAGGCAGAGCGTGCCGATAAGAAGAAAG
This sequence comes from uncultured Collinsella sp., assembly GCA_905205405.1. Classification (GTDB taxonomy): domain Bacteria; phylum Actinomycetota; class Coriobacteriia; order Coriobacteriales; family Coriobacteriaceae; genus Collinsella. Next base: position 1,553 of record CAJLDK010000031.1, on the reverse strand, counting down.
CCGGTGCGCATGCTCATCCTGAGTGGGCGCCTCATTTGAATTCGGCTAGTGAGGATTTGACTGCCAAGTTGTTTACTCTGGTCGAGGTCATCTTGGGCGTGGTGCCCGTGGTGGTCATTGGCTTGTTCCTGGCCTCTAAGGATGCCACGAGCGTGGATAAGCTCACCGATGTCTTTTCTCAGGACCCCTCGATGGTGGTCACGTTTATCTCTGCGTGCTTGCAGCCGTTTGTAGCGTACATGCTGTACATGATTTATCGCAAATACTGCGAGGGCGATGCGGGCTTTGCCGCCGGCAACTTGATCGGCCTCTTGTGCTCCGAGATCCTACTGCTCAATATCCCGGGCGTCATCGGTATGGGCATCTTGTTGTGGCGTGTTTGGCGCAACGTCGCTCCGCACTTCGAGAGCTGGCTGTTTGAGCGCCGTGCAATGGGCGTGCTGGTCGACATCGCGGGCTCACTCGTGATCCTAGTCCTGGCGTTTATGTGTGCCACCGCAGCTCGAGGTCTCGCGGGCATGTAATCTGCTTTCACCGACTGCGGAGCGCGGGGCAACTGCTGGCTTTACCGCTCCGGGCGTCAGACCCGCGGCGCATCCCTTTTCCTCTCGCTCACGGCTTCGCAGGGTCGCGCGAGGCAAAGGCATACGCCGCGGGTCTGACGGCGCGAGCTTGCCAACGAGTTTTGGCTAATAGATTGGTTTGCGTGCCGCCCCTTTTGGGACGGCACGTTTTTGTGTGGGGTCCCTGTCTTCACAATTTTCGTCAAGCTTTTGGTTAGATTTTGGTCAGTTGGCGTAAGAGTGGAAGGCCAAAAGATTGCTGGCGAAAAAAGCTCAGAGAAAGTGCTGGTAGGGGAGTTGTTGAGCTTTTCGACAGCTTTTGAGCAAAAGAAACTTTGTGGCTATTGCCGGCGATTGCGTTGTCGCGGTCATGGCGGTGCGGGATGCTGGTCGTAAGCGTCGAATGCTCCGATTTTGGAGGCCAGCATGGATCTGTTTCTTGAGACTCCGCAGCAACAAGCTGAGCGCATGCTGCGTCAGCAGCAACGACTCATGGAGATGCAAATGCAAGGGGTTGCCAACCAGGCGCCCGTGCAAAATGTCGTGCCCGCTGCTGTACCTGCAGCTGTGCCCGGGTGTGAATCGGCGCCAGAGGCCTATTCCGTACAGCAGGATTCATATGCGCAGGAGCTCGCGTTCGATAAGCGCCGTGCGCGTCACCGTTGCTGGGCCCAGCGCCTGCGTACGCTGGCGATGATCGTGCTGATCCCGCTGGGGCTCGCGGCAATCTTCTTGGCCTCATATGCCCTCACGTGCATTCTCAACGGCGCCTCGCCCAATGAGGTACTTCAGCACTTGGCAGCTCTCGGCCAGCGCTTGGGGGATGTCGCAGCAACTATCCGCGCCAGCTGGGAGAGCTAGCAGACCAGCACCCATAGCGCAAAGGTAACTTATCTGCGCTCGATTGGACATGAGCTGCGTTTGACAGGGTAAGATTCCTTGATTGGCAACTTCATCCGAACACCTCCCATATTCATCCGTACATGTACG
>CAJLDK010000030.1:0-4739 GCA_905205405.1 uncultured Collinsella sp. | reverse complement strand
TCCTATCTTTTTAGTGCCCTCGGATTGGGTCATAGTGTCTGTCGTTGCCAAAACATCGGCGTTGCCTTGGTCCGGACTAGTCGTTGGGTAGTCATTGGGGACGTTTTTAAACGACTAGTCAAACAAGAACCTCCCCAATGACTACCCACAAAGCGAGAGTGGATGTCGTCATTTTGCGGCACTTGGGGACGTTCCTTTTGTGCCGGCAGTTTGGGACACTCCTTGCGTTAAGAGGCTGGCGTGCGTCAACCTGTTCTCATTGCAGCAAAAAATCGCCCCGTTCTTGGTTGAGGACGGGGCGGTTCGTCTTTTGGGCTTATGCAGCCAGGCTTATGCGAAACGGGCGACGAGCTCCTGCAGGACGTCGGTCATCTTGACGAGCGAACTGACCGGGACGAACTCGTTGACGCCGTGGTAGCAATAGCCGCCGGTGGAAAGGTTGGGGCAGGGCAGACCGCGGAACGACAGCTGCGCGCCATCGGTGCCGCCGCGAATCGGCAGCACTTGGGGCTCAACGCTGCAGGCAAGGTAGGCTTCCTTGGCAACATCAATAAGCTCGGGATAGTCACGAACGATCTCGGCCATATTTCGATACTGCTGCTTAATCTCGACCGTCACGCGCCTCTCACCCAGACGCTGGTTGAGCATCGAGGCAGCGGCATCAATAAGGTCGAGTTTCTGCTGGAACTTGGCGGCGTCATGGTCGCGGACGATATAGCGCGCTGTGGCGTGATCGACGGTTGCAGATACACCCTCAAGGTGATAAAAGCCCTCGTAGCCTTCCGTATACTCCGGGCGCTGCACGTAGGGGAGCAACGCGTTGAAGTCGCAGAACAGATTGCCTGCGTTGACCATACGGCCTTTGGCGTCGCCCGGGTGGATGGACTGGCCCTCAAAGCAGACGGTCGCCTCAGCGGCATTAAAGCACTCCCACTCCAGCTCGCCGATGGGGCCACCGTCGACCGTGTAGGCGTACTTGCAGCCAAAGGTATCGATATCCAACAGCTCGGCTCCGTGGCCGATCTCCTCGTCAGGGCAGAAGCAAATGCCGAGTGCGGGATGGGGCAGAGAAGGGTCCTGAGCGATACGCGCGACAAGCGACATGATCTCGGCGACGCCTGCCTTGTCGTCCGCGCCCAGCAGCGTGGTGCCATCGCTGCAGACCAGGTCCTCACCCGCGAGGTCGTTCAGGGCGGGAAGCTTGGCGGTGCTCATGGCAACGGGCTTACCGTCAACCGTGCCGCAGACCAGGTCGCCGCCCTCGTAGTGTACGATGTGCGGCTTCACGCCGGCGCCCGGTGCAACTTCGGTGGTGTCGAGATGGGCGATCAGGCCCAGGGCGGGCTTGTCCTCAGCGCCCGCACTTGCGGGGATATGCGCGCAGACATAGGCATGCTCGGTCACGTGGGCATCTTCCGCACCAAGCTCGCGCAGCTCTTCAGCCAGCACGTTGGCAAGATCAAACTGAACGGCGCTCGAGGGTACCTGGTCGCAGTTTGCATCCTCGGACTGCGTGTTGATCTGGACGTAGCGCAAAAAGCGCTCGAGGACATCGGGGTTTGTGGTGGTGTTTTCCATAAAGATCGCTCCAATCTTGGTCGTCGTGTGCAACAAGAACTCTAGCACGGTATGCCACGGCATACCGCGACGCTTGGATGGGGTAGAATCAGCCATTGAATGCAGAAGGGACGGAAGATCATGGATACGACAAATAGCTCGCGCGAACTACATCTGACGGTGGCGAACGAAGACTACTTGGAGTGCATGGTTCGCATTGAAAGCGAAGAGGGGGAAACCAACGGCGTGCGATCGGTCGACATCGCGCAGCGCCTTGGCGTCTCCAAGGCATCGGTCAATAAAGCGGTTTCGGCGCTCAAGGCATCCGAGCTTGTCGAGCAATCGCACTACGGCAAGGTAGTCCTGACCGATCGCGGCCGCGAGGTTGGCACGGCTATCTGGTACCGTCATCGCCTCGTCCGCACGTTTTTGGTTCAGGAGCTCGGTGTCGAATTTGAGCGAGCCGATTCCGAGGCCTGCATGATGGAGCATGCGCTATCCGAGGACACGATGAACCGCTGGCTCGCCTATCTCGAAAAGCAAGGAATCAGCGTCGAGGAATAGCGGGATATATATGGATACGAGTTATTACAATCGCTTTGGTGCCGAGGAACTTACGCGCCGCTTGTCGAGCGAGACCTTGTTGGCGCAGGGCCCCATGGGCAGTGTTCTGTTGAGTGAGTACGACGCCGCAGACATTCCACCGGCGTTTTGGAATCTGGCAGAGCCGCAGGCCGTTTCTCGTATCCATCGCTTGTATGTCGCCGCCGGTGCGCAGGTGCTCATTACCAACACCTTTCAGGCATCAAGCTATGCCCTCAAGCACGACCAGATTGCGCCGTCCGTGGCGGAGGTCAATCGCGGGGCCGTCGACGATGCCCGCCAGGCGCACCCTCAGCTGCTGCTGGGCTCGATGGGCCCGATCGGTATTGAGTGGTTTGCCGAGGACTCGGCCGAGTTTCGTGAGATCCGAGGCATTGCGCGCGAACAGGCGCACGCCTTGCTCAATGCTGGTGTTGACGGTCTGCTGATCGAGACGGTGACGTCTATCCGTAATTTGCAGCCCATGCTTGCCGGCGCCCGAGATGCCGCCGACGGCATGCCTGTTCTGGTGAGTTTTGTCGTTGACGATAAGGGCGACCTGTTGGGCGATGGCCTCAACATCGAGGCAGCCGTTTTGTACGCCGAAAAACACGGCGCAAACTCGGTTGGTGTTAATTGCTGTTCGCTTGCGGCCGCGAACGCGGCGGTGCCCAGGATGGTTGCATCGGCGACTACTCCCGTCACGGTGCGTCCCAACGTGGGCGATCCGGTCCAGACTCAGGATGGCCCCGTATGGCACGAGAACCCCGAAGCTTTCGCGCGCGCATGCATCGAATGGAGACATGCCGGTGCCGCAATGGTGGGCAGTTGCTGTGGAACTACGGCAATCACTACGGCAGCGATGGCCGAGGCGCTCGATATATAAAGGGCAAAACCGCTCCATACGGGGCGGTTTTTTTATTGCCTGCATGTCCTCGGCAGCATTTGCCCAAATGGTGAATGCTGGTGCCGGCAGGTTGCCGAGCGTGTATCGCGGGTATACCTCATGCGTACCATGATCCAAACACTGTGAGGTGTCTGCGCGTGTGCGCGATAATTCATTTTGGAACTGACGGTTGGCGCGCTCGCGTCGATGAGGACTTCACTGCCGATAACGTTGCCCGTATCGCCGATGCCGTCGGCGAGTTGTGGCAAAAGACCAATCCGGGCAAAACGGTATATATAGGGTTCGACACTCGGCCCCTGGCGCGCGAGTTCGCTGAGCTTGCGGCGGGTGTGCTAGCAGCGCACGGGCTAGACGCCGTGCTCGCTTCGCGACCTGTTCCGACCCCTGCCCTTACGTGGGCGGCGGCTTATGACGGTGAGGCGTGCGGCGCGCTCATGGTGACGGGGTCCCATCATCCGCAGGGTTATCTGTGTCTCAAGATTCGCATGGGTGACGGCTCGACCGCCAACCAGGATGTCATCGAAGAGCTCGAAGAGACCATGGCTCCCGAGCCAATGGGGATCGAGGGGCAATATCGCACCGCGGATATCATTCCTGACTATATGCAAGCGGTGGCATCGTTTGTCGATGCCGAAGCCATCCGCGCCGCGCACCTGCGCGTGGTTGTTGACCCCATGGGCGGCGCAGCCCAGGGCTATCTAGCCGACTTGCTGCGCGAGCTTGGCGTTGAGGTGCACGAGATTCACGCCGGGCAGGCGCCTGACCAAGAAGATATCTGCCCCGACCCCGTTGAGCCGTGGGTGGACGCTTGCGAGCATACGGTTATCGAGGACGGAGCTTGCGCTGGCCTGGTGACCGACGGCGACGCCGACCGTATCGGCGCGGTTGACGAGCGCGGCAGATATATACATCCGCATCAGATCATGGCGCTCGTTTTGGGCGACTTGGTTCAATTTCGTAATTTGGAGGGACGCGTCGTCGTCAATCTTTCGTGCTCGACGCTCGTGCGTCGCATTGCCGAGGCGCTTGGCTGCCGCGTGACCGTCAAACCAGTCGGTTTCAAATATATAGCGGCAGAGATGAAGAAGGGTGGCGTCCTCATAGGCGGCGAGGAAGCCGGTGGTATCGGCATCGCCGCGCATATGCCCGAGCGCGATGGAATCCTCGCCTGTCTGATTCTGTGTGAGCTTATGGCAAAGACGGACGCGCCTTTGGGCGTTCTGGTCGACCAACTCGAGGACAGTTTTGGTAAGACGAGTTACGGTCGACGCGATTTGCGCCTTGAGGCCGAAGATGCCGAAACGTTACGAACCCTGCTGCCGGGCGTAAACCCCAAGTCGATTTGTGGCAAGGTGCCGCAAAACGTTAGTCATATGGATGGCTTGCGTTTAGCATTCGAGGATGACACGTGGCTGCTGGTCCGTCCTAGCGGGACCGAACCAGTGGTGCGCGTCTACGCCGAGGGGTTCTCGGTGGAAGAACGTGATGAGTTGCTCGATGCTGGCTGTGCTTTAGCTAGGGGAACGTATCCGCTTTAACCATGAGACTGCCTTATATAAAGAGATGCTCGGTGAGCGGTAGTTAACGGCTGGCAAACGTTAGTCGGATCCCAAATTGTGTAGGAAATGTGTACACCCAGATTCCCGCCCCCGGCGCCCCTCCGGTCTGGCAATATATCTCCTTGCCGCGCGGC
>CAJLDK010000029.1:0-5060 GCA_905205405.1 uncultured Collinsella sp. | reverse complement strand
TGGTGCGGCGTATAGGATTCGAACCTATGACGTTCTGATTCGTAGTCAGACCCTCTATCCAGCTGAGGTAACGCCGCAGCGCAAGACATATAAAACCACTTTAGCTTATTGGAGTCAAGCACAATTTCAAACTTTTTTGTGGAACGCAGTCTTGTCATGCTGCTCCGCATATACCGCCATTCCCCGTACGATCGATTGGCTTTTCGATCACGTCAAACTTAGCATCAAGTTCCCTCAGGAGCGATCTCACCCGCTGGGCACAATCATAATCGGCAAACGAGATGCTCAACATGCGAGCAACCTGATTAGATGTCTGGACCCCATAGAAATGCTCTAGGGCCACAAGCCCCTCGTGCGCCACAAACGTCTCAACCACATGAGGCGACTCCTCGTAGCACCATTGCGTCAACGGCCCCTCGCTCGTCTGTCGAACCACCAGGCCACCCATGCCAGACGGCTCACACGTCACAAGCAGGTACTCCCCGCCCTCGTCGCTCTCAAACAAAACCACCCGATCATCAAACAGCTCCATCGCGTCCCCTTTCTCTCGCTCTTATTTAGCAAAAGCATAGCAGGTAGATGGCTGTATACAGAACAGTTGTTCGTGTGTTTTCTATTGAGCTGTCCGCACAGCATGGTATGGCCGCACACAAAAAGGGCACCCCAAAAAGGAGTGCCCTAGCAAATCGCTTATGCAGCCAATCTACGCGACCGGCTCGATCTTCTCGAGGCCGCCCATGTAGGGACGCAGAACCTCGGGGATCGTGATGGTGCCGTCAGCGTTCTGGTAGTTCTCCAGAATGGCTGCCATGGTACGGCCAGCCGGCAGACCGGAACCGTTGAGGGTGTGCAGATAGCGCGAACCCTTGAAGTTCTCGGGGTCGCGATACTTGATGTTGGCGCGGCGAGCCTGGAAGTCACCGCAGTTGGAGCAGGAGCTGATCTCCTTGTAGGCGTTGTAGCTCGGCAGCCAGACCTCGATGTCGTAGGTCTGACGGGCAGAGAAGCCCAAGTCGCCGGTGCACAGGCTAATCACGCGATACGGAAGGCCCAGCTGCTGCAGCAGGTACTCGGCCTCGGCGGTCATGCTCTCGAGCTCCTCGTCGGACTCCTCCGGCTTAGCGAACTTGACCATCTCGACCTTGTCGAACTCGTGCTGACGGATGATGCCACGGGTATCGCGACCGGCGGAACCGGCCTCCTCGCGGAAGCAGGGGGTGAAGGCGGTGTAGCGGCGCGGCAGGGTGTCGGCGTCGAGGACCTCACCGGCGTGCAGGTTGGTGAGCACGACCTCGGCGGTGGGGATCAGGAAGTTGTCGCCCGAGACGTGATAGGCGTCGTCCTCGAACTTGGGCAGCTGGCCCGTGCCGAACATGGTCTGACGCTTGACGACGATGGGCGGCCACCACTCCTTAAAACCACGGCTGGTGTGCGTATCGAGGAAGAAGTTGATGAGGGCGCGCTCAAGACGGGCGCCGGCGCCACCGAGAACGGTGAAGCGGCTGCCGGAGAGCTTGTTGCCGCGCTCGAAGTCAAGGATGTCGAGGTCGGTGCCCAGATCCCAGTGCGGCTTAAAGTCGAAGTCGAACTCGCGCGGGGTGCCCCAACGACGGCGCTCGATGTTCTCGTCCTCGTCCTTGCCGTACGGCGTGGCCTCGCAGGGAATGTTGGGCAGGTGAGCCATGAAGTCGTACTGCTCCTGCTCGAGGGCGGTGCGGCGCTCGGCCAGACCGTCAATCTTCTCGTTGACGGCGCGCACGGCCTCCTTGGCGGCCTCGGCCTCGTCCTTCTTGCCCTCCTTCATCAGGGCGCCGATCTTCTTGGACTCGGCATTGCGCGTGGCTTGAAGTTCCTCAACCTCGGTGATGACGGCACGACGCTCGTCGTCGAGCTCAAAGAACTTCTCGCGATCCCAAGACGTCTGGCGGTTAGCCATGGCGACATCGATGGCATCGGGGTTCTCGCGAACAAACTTGATATCAAGCATTAGATCCTCCGGCGATATACATTCCATTTAGGTTGCAACCTTGTACATGTATGGGCAAGTATATACTTATGAGCGTTTACGACCCAACTCAACTACGCAAGAAGGCACCCAATGGACGCAGTTTTTTCCTTTTTGTTTGGCACCCGCACCGGTTTTGCCATCCTTTTCGCCGGCGGCATCCTGCTGTTTGCGATTATTGCCTTTGTAATGGAGAAGCGCACCCATAAGATGTATGTCGACCGCGGCCCCAAGTCCGAGGACGAAGAAGACAGCTTCTGGGACTAACCTGCCAAAAAGGGACAGGTTTATTTTGGTCGGTTTTATCTGGGCAAACGCAAGTGCCCCGCAACTGGAATTGAGCCAGTTGCGGGGCACTTTTCGCTAAAAGGACAAAACCGCAGGAAAAACCTGCCAAAATAAACTGTCCCTTTTTTGGTCGGTTTTACTGGAGGGTTGCGTCGATTGCCTTGACCAGGGCGCTGCGCATGCCGGCGTCCTCGAGTGCAACGACGCCCTTGATGGTGGCACCGCCGGGCGAGCATACGGCATCCTTCATCGCCGCAGGATGCTGGCCAGTTGCAAGCTGCAGCTTTGCCGTACCCAGCACCATCTGGCTCACAATGCGATAAGCATCCGCACGCGGGATACCGTGCTTGACCGCCGCATCGCCCAGGGCCTCGATTGCCATGGCGACAAACGCCGGAGCGCAACCACCCACCGTGCCGCCCACAAACAGCAGGCTTGTGTCGAGCTCGACGACAGCGCCAAGCTTACCGAGCAGGTCGAGCACCACAGCACGCTGCTCGTCGTTAAGCGTCGAAGCCTTCTCGCAGGCGATGACGCCCTCGCCCACCGAAACCGGCGTGTTGGGCACCGTCGAGATATGCGCGACGCCCGGCAGGACCTGCTCCCACTTGGCACTGTCCCAGGTCCAGGCAACCGACAGAACGACCTTTTTGGCAAGAGCATCCTTGAGCGGGGCGAATACCTTCTCGATCATGTACGGTTTGACCGCAGCGACCACGATATCGGATGCGGCGACAACCTCGGCGGCATCGTGGCAGGCGACCATGCCGCGCACCTCGCAACGCTCGACCAAAGCATCGTAGCGGCCTGCGCAGGCGCACATGTCGCCCGCGGCCACGCCGGCGGCAATCCAGCCATCGGCCATAGCACTCGCCATATTGCCAAAACCGACAAATCCGATCTTCATATCACACAGTCCTCTCAGATGCGTTCCTCAAAAACGAAAGTCATTGTCCCACGCTATTGTTTCGTATTGCCGACCTACTTGTGATACGGCTCGCCACGACTGATCTTGCAGGCACGGTAAATCTGCTCTAGCAGCACCACACGCGCCAGGTTATGCGGCAAGGTAATGCGTCCAAAGCTGAGCATCTCGTCGGCGCGGGCGCGCACCTCATCGCTCACGCCGTCCGAACCGCCGATTACAAAGGCAATGTCGCTGCTGCCTCGCAGCATAAGATCGTCGAGCCTCGCCGAAAACTCCTCGCTCGAGCGCTCCTTGCCCTCGATAGCCAGCAGAATCACATGCGCTCGAGATGGCAAGGCGGCAAGAATCGCCGCCCCCTCCTTGTCGCGCGCGGCATCCACGCCGCCCGCCTTAGCCGGGTCGATATCGGCCACCTCGCGGATATCCACCTTGGCATAGGCACCTAGGCGCTTGGTGTACTCAGCGCACGCGTCCTTCCAAAAGCGCTCCTTGAGCTTACCGACGCAAACGACGGTGTATTTCACGCGCGTCTACTCCTTCGAATCGTTTTGAACTTTGCCGGCGGCCAGCATCTGCTCGAACATCGAGGCCGACTGCGAAAAGTCGCTCGGCAGCACGACCGTCGAGGTTTTACCCGTGCGAGCGAACTCCGTCATCATCTCGGACCACTGCGTAAACATGAACAGTTGGTTGGCCTCGTCATTGCCGACACCCGTCTCCTGGATGATCTCGAGCGAATCTTTGATACCCAGCGCGATGGCCTTGCGCTGGTTGGCGATGCCCTCACCCGCCTTTTCCATAGCCTCGGCCTCGGCGGTCGCCTCGGTGACGCGCTTGATGCGGTCGGCCTCGGCGAGCTCCTGCGCGGCAGCGCGCTTGCGCTGGGCAGCGTTGATGTCGTTCATGGAGTTCTCAACCTCGGTCGGCAGTGCGATTTTGGTGATGAGCGTCGACACGAGGGTGAAGCCGTAGGCGGCCATCTGCTCGGAAACGGTAGCGTTGACATCCTTGGCGATGTCATCCTTCTTGGCAAAGACCTCATCGAGTGTGTAGACGGGGATGGAGGAGCGCAGGGCGTCGGTGATGAAGTCGCGCATCTGGTCGACGGGCTCCTGCAGCATATAGTAGCTCTTGTAGATGCCCGAATCTGCCGGGCCGGCGCCCATGTCATAGCTCACGTGGTACTGAGCGGAGACCTCAAGGCCAATGGTCACGTTGTCTTGGGTCTTAACGTCGATGCCAAAACCATTTTTCATGGTGCGCAGACTCACCGTGGCGGCCTTGCGGTCAATCACGGGCACCTTCACGTGGAAGCCCGCGTTGACGATACGATTGAACTTACCCAAGCGCTCGATGATCACAGCGTGCTGCTGCTCAACGACGTAGCAGGCGTTGGGGAGCAGCAACAACAGGATGATGATGGGAATCAAAAGGCTGGTAAGGACGGCGATGATACCGGAAAACAGCATGGTCTCTCCTCTGATAGGCACACGTTGGCATTAGGATACCCGTCCAAGGAGATCGTGCATAACAAAAAAGCTCCCATTGCTGGGAGCTCTTTCAATCCATGGTGTTGGCGAAAGGACGTCCGCGTATCCGCTTCGCGGATCCGCACCGGCATCGGCCGCCTGCCGGCGTCCTCGCCAGCTCGCTAAAAACGCTCCGCGTTTTCTTTACGCTCGCTCCTTCACAGGTTCAAGTCCCTGCGACGGGCCCATAACAAAAAAGCTCCCATTGCTGGGAGCTCTTTCAATCAATGGTGCGGGCGAAAGGACTTGAACCTTCATGGGGTTGCCCCCATACGGACCTGAACCGTACGCGTCTGCCAATTCCGCCACG
>CAJLDK010000028.1:0-5602 GCA_905205405.1 uncultured Collinsella sp. | reverse complement strand
TAATGCACTATCAACACACTCTTAAGTTTGCTTCTAAGTCTTATTTCCATAACTTTAGGGTTAACCATACGCAAGACCAATCACTCTCGGACAATACTCATGATTTTCGGTAAAAAACGTAAAAGAAATAAGAACAATTAACAAAATGTATAATAACAATCAATAGCGACTAATGATTTTCATGTAAAAGGACACCAAACTATACGGTGTCCTTTTCAAATTCTTACGTCATATCAAGGCTCATTCAATCGTGGTAAATTCGTGGTAAAATGAGTGCTTTCCTATATTTCAAAATGCTTGAAAGTATAGTGTTTATGCGGATAATCAAAAATCAGATATAAAATTTCTATTAAATCTTAAGAATTTTGTTGGCCGAATCGCTTGACAAGAGTGGTTCGGCCATTTTCTATTCCGAGCCCTCAGCCTGAGCATTCACCCGCGCATAAGCGCGCACGATACGAGAGACGGTACTCTTGCTGATTCCCGTATACCGTTCGATCTCGCGCACCGTGTAGCCGCCATCGTGCAGGGCGAAAATGATTCCGTCTCGCCGCGAGGGTGCTACGGTCTTGAGTTTGTTGAGCGGCACACCCAGGCGCTTCGCCATCTTGTCGGCAAACGCACGCCGCTCCCACTCTGTCTCATCCATATCGTGAATCACCGGATCGGAACCATCGGGCATTAACAGAGAATAATCCAGAAACCCCCTGACAGACTCAAAGAGCTCGAGCACACAAGAAGGGTCCGAAAATCCCCTCGTCATATCGTTGTCATACGCTCGCAGATACTCGGCAAAGCTGCTCCACGGATAGCGCTCGATCAGGGCGATACCCGCCTCCTGCGGATTAGCATGAACATAGCGAATGGCGGCCATTAGATAACGGTCGGTATCGAGCGAGCGCCGGTCAAAACGGTTCTGGAACAGATGGCCCGTGCGCCCCGTGCGTTTATTGAACCGACGAGCGTACGTCAAAAGCAGTCGTTGCATCGCCGCGCTCATCGTGTCCTCATAATCCGAGAGTACCAGATCCACGTGATTGCCCATAAGGCACCAGGCGATAACCGTCACGCCCGCCTCGCGGCAGCACTCGCGCATCAGCTCCAAAAACTCCCACCGGTCTTCATCGCCCTCAAAGATGAGCTGCTTGCCCGTACCGCGGGCACAAACATGGTAAAAGCCGGTAACTGTTCTCCAAACGCGCTGCATGGCGCTCCCTTCGCCTGGATCTGCTTGCCATCCAATACAACACGATTGAAGCGTGCCACCAAAACATTCACGCAAAACAATACATTCGCGCGGCCAAAGGCAATAAACAGGCGGCGAACGGCACCGTTGCAACAGGTCAGCCCCTGCAACGCTTACAAGAGCTGACCAAAAGCTTGCCCAAGACGAACCCCCTCTACAAAAGTTCACGACCACAGAATATAGAGTTAAACCGTTTCAATTAAAACTTCCGGACTTCTCGCTACGAAAACTGAGCCGTTCGCCGAATATTCCGTGCATTTCGCGGTATTATAGGGGCTGCATGTCATGTCCCTTTCGAAGGGTCGCCCGGCAATCGCCAGCCACGACCCCCAGACGGGACGCCAACACGATAGAGAGGAGAGGCATGCAGTACTCACAGGAAGTGGAGAACATGTGCCCCGTTGCCAAGGGTGCATACCACGGCCCCGCACCCATCCCCGAGGAGGGCAAGTGGGTCCAGGCTAAGGAGATTTCCGACATCTCCGGTCTTACGCACGGTGTGGGTTGGTGCGCACCTCAGCAGGGCGCCTGCAAGCTCACGCTGAACGTCAAGGACGGCATCATCGAGGAGGCCCTCGTTGAGACCATCGGCTGCTCGGGCATGACCCACTCTGCCGCCATGGCTTCCGAGATCCTTCCCGGTAAGACCATCCTCGAGGCCCTCAACACCGACCTCGTCTGCGACGCCATCAACGTTGCTATGCGCGAGATCTTCCTGCAGATCGTTTACGGCCGCAGCCAGACCGCGTTCTCCGAGGGCGGCCTGCCCGTGGGCGCCTCCCTCGACGACCTCGGCAAGGGCCTTCGCTCTCAGGTCGGCACCATGTTCGGCACCAAGGCCAAGGGCGCTCGTTACCTCGAGCTCGCTCAGGGCTACGTCACCCGCATGGCTCTCAACGACAAGAACGAGATCATCGCGTTCGAGTTCCTGAACCTCGGCAAGTTCACCGACGCCGTCAAGGCCGGCAAGACCCCCGAGGAGGCCATCGCTGGCGCTATGGGCCACTATGGTCAGTGGGAGAACGCTGCCAAGTACATCGACCCGCGCACCGACGAGGAGACTCACTCCGTCGCCAGCGTGTTCCCGGTTCACGAGTAGAAAGGGAGGGAAATGACTATGACTGTTACGTTCGAAGGTTACGAGCGCCGCGCTGACAAGATCAACAAGTGCCTCGCCGACAACGGCATCGCCTCCCTCGAGGAAGCTCTGCAGATCTGCACCGACAAGGGCTTCAACCCGCGTGAGATCGTCAACAACACCCAGTCCATCGCCTTCCAGAACGCCGAGTGGGCCTACACCCTCGGTTGCGCTCTCGCTGTCAAGCGTGGCGCCAAGACCGCTTCTGAGGCTGCCGCCATCATCGGCGAGGGCATCCAGGCCTTCACCGTTCCCGGCTCCGTCGCCGAGGACCGCAAGGTCGGTCTGGGCCACGGCAACCTGGGCGCTATGCTGCTCTCCGACGACACCGAGTGCTTCGCCTTCCTGGCCGGCCACGAGTCCTTCGCTGCCGCTGAGGGTGCTATCGGCCTGGCTCTGAACGCCAACAAGGCTCGCAAGAAGCCGCTGCGCGTTATCCTGAACGGTCTGGGCAAGGACGCCGCCCAGATCATCGCCCGCATCAACGGCTTCACCTATGTGAAGACTCAGTTCGACTACTACACGGGCGAGCTCAAGGTCGTCGAGACCATCCCCTACTCCGATGGTCCCCGCGCTGCCGTTAACTGCTACGGCTCCGACGACGTCCGCGAGGGCGTTGCCATCATGTGGCACGAGAACGTCGACATCTCGATCACCGGCAACTCCACCAACCCCACGCGCTTCCAGCACCCCGTCGCTGGCACCTACAAGAAGGAGCGCCTCGAGGCTGGCAAGAAGTACTTCTCCGTCGCTTCTGGTGGCGGCACTGGCCGTACCCTGCACCCGGACAACATGGGCGCCGGCCCTGCCTCTTACGGCATGACCGACACCATGGGCCGTATGCACTCCGACGCCCAGTTCGCCGGTTCTTCCTCCGTGCCTGCGCACGTCGACATGATGGGTCTCATCGGCATGGGCAACAACCCCATGGTCGGTGCCACCGTCGCCTGCGCTGTCGCCGTCGAGGAGGCCCTCAAGGCCTAATCGCGCCCGCGCGATGCTCATATAGTTGAGCTTTAGAGCCGCTGCCTTTCGGGGTAGCGGCTCTTTTTGTTTGCGCTATCGCAGGGTAGCGAATGCCGATATATCAGTTGGGGCGAAATACGAGATGTGACGAGATGAAACGTCAGAGCGTCCATGACGCCCACCTGTCATATGTGCCCTTTACCGATTTGCCGAGTCTTTGCGGCCCCATTACCGATCACCCGTGCGACAATGCGCCGGACGAGAAAGGAATCCGATGGAATCGACTGATGTACTGGTAATTGGATCTGGCATTGCGGGCCTTTGCGCCGCCATCGAAGCGGCGCGCACGGGTGCAACCGTCGCTGTGGCAAGCGCCGGCAAGACTATGAGTGGATCGAGTTTCTTCCCCGGAACCTGGGGCTTGGGGCTTATCGGACCCGTTAACGAAGACGACGAACAAGACCTCATCGACACCATCCAGACCGTTGGTGGCGGCGTCGCCGACCCCGAGCTTGTCCAGACGTTTGTCCACGGCATTCCCCAGGCAATTGAATGGCTCGAGCAAGACCTGGGCGTTGAGCTCCAGCGTCCGCAAAGCGCTGAGAGCGCTCAGCAAAAGCAGTTTATCCCCTGCTTTGACCACAAGACGCGCATGTGGCGCGGCCTCACCCGCAAGCCCCTTGAGGACGCTCTGACGACCCGAATCGAGTCACTCGGCATTCGCCTGCTCCCCCGCCATGAGCTTATCGACCTTGTTGAAGATACGGACGGAAAGATTGTCGGCGCCACGCTCTACGACCGGACAAACGAGCATCTCGTGCCTATGGCAGTCAAGGCCACTATCATCGCTGCGGGCGGCACGGGTGGCCTGTTCGAGCGCAGCCTCACTTCCGCCGACGTGCTCAGCTCATCACAGGCTATCGCGCTGGCGCACGGTGCATCCCTTACTAATATAGAGTTCATGCAGATGATGCCCGGCTTTATAGAGCCCAAGCGAAACCTTGTTTTTAACGAGAAGACCTGGCGCTACGTCAAGTTCGACCAGCCGGTCGATATCGCCGACGATAAGCTCGACAATCTGCTCGAGCAACGCTCCGGATATGGTCCCTTCACTTCGCGTCTGGATTCTCGCGCTATCGACCTAGCCATCGACCAAGCGGGAGCCGAAGGCCTGGCACTCCACTACGACTTCCCCCGCGAGGACGTCCCCGAGTTTGTGCAGACCTTTGCCACCTGGCTACAAGACGAGCACGGCATCGCGCCGGCCGACGAGATGCGCGTGGCGATGTATGCCCACGCCGCCAACGGCGGTATCAAAATCGACAAGACCGCGTACACGGGCGTTGAGGGCCTCTACGCCTGCGGTGAGGCGACAGGCGGCATGCACGGCGCCGACCGCATTGGTGGCTTGTCAAGCGCCAACGGCATCGTGTTCGGACGCATCGCGGGCGCATCGGCAGCCCAAGCAGCACAGAAAGAGCCCGAGACAGCCCTGAAGGCGGATATCGCCCTCCCCCAGTACGGCATAGCCGCAACAGATGCCGAACGCCTGACACACAGCCTTAGGCACACGATGAGCACCTATTGCATGATCAACAGGACCGAAGTTGGCCTTTCCAAGGCACTACACGAACTTGAGGGCTTGAAGACGGAGGCAACGACCTTGAGCACGCAGATAGCACAGGGCAGCGAAGTCGCAGCCCTCGCCCGCCTGCAATCGCAGATTCAGCTGGCAACGGAGATGGTCAAAGCCATGCGCAATCGAACCGAAAGCCTAGGATCACACTATCGCGCAGACTAAATCGATTCTCGCTTTGAGTTTGATCACAACTTCTCAACATGCATCGAGCTCCGTAAGCATGATTCCCCTAAGGAGAACACGCTTACGGAGCTTTAGCCGTGTTTTCCCTAAGGGAATCACAGCGCAGATTTCCTCAGCTCCGAGCCCGTTCGGGTTCGACCCCATGTGAGGTCAACAAAAAAGACGGCCAACCTTCACTGACCGTCTTAACATGCTTTGGTGGGCCGTCAGGGGGTCAGCCTGCTGCGCAGGCGGCCGCTGCGGCGCTAAAGCGCCTTGCGCGCTGCGCTGGTAAATGCTTACGCATTTCCTCAGCTTCGCGCCCCGACGGGTTCGACCCCATGCGAGGTCAACAAAAAAGCGACCAGCCTAAGCCAGTCGCTTTAACATACTTTGGGTGGGCCGTCAGGGGGTCAGCCTGCTGCGCAGGCGGCCGCTGCGGCGCTAAAGC
>CAJLDK010000027.1:0-7372 GCA_905205405.1 uncultured Collinsella sp. | reverse complement strand
CCGAGCCGTCGGATGACTTGAAGAAGGGGGAGGCCTCGCGGCCTCCCCCTTTTTTGCGTTTGTGGGCTTTTGTCTCACATAGTAGCTGTGTTTTATAACCCTCGTTTGTCGCATCTTCTGTGAACGGGCTACAATAACTTAGTCTGTGCGATATGGAGGTGAACATGGCTGAAGCTGGTATCGGCGTTGATATCGTCGAGATTTCCCGCATGAAATCAATTCTTGAAAAGACGCCGTCGTTTGCTCGGCGTGTGTTTACCGAAGAAGAGCGTGCGTATTGCGATGCATCATCGCGTCCCGCTGCTCACTATGCGAGCCGCTTTGCTTCGCGCGAGGCGGTGCTTAAAGCTCTCGGCACGGGTTTTAGTCAAGGCGTGGGTCGCAAGGATGTTTCGGTAACGCGTGATAAACTCGGCAAACCGAAGGCGCTGCTTTCGGGCCGTGCTCTCGAGATCGCTCAAGAACTGGGTGTTGTTGAGGTCGCTCTTTCCATTACGCTTACGGGAGACTTGGCCGTTGCGAATGCCATCGCGATTACCGAAGATGCTCGGCCTAAGCCGAAAGATGAAAAGGTGAGCACCAAGAAACGCGTTGCGCAGACATTTAAAGAGGCTCGCTCTGTTTTAGATGAGCTTGAGCAGCTGCAGAATTCAGCATTGACGGAGCACTTGGGCGATGCTTCGCAAGATACGCTAGGAGCATAGATGAAACCGGTTTTGAGTACCGAAGAAGTCGTTCGTCTCGAGGATATCATCGAACGCGAAGGGACTTCGAAGGCCGAGCTTATGGAGTTAGCGGGTGAGTTTGCCGCCAACGAGGTCTTGAAGCTCAATCCCGATCGGGTTCTCGTTCTGGTCGGTTTTGGTAATAATGGCGGCGACGGTTGGGTTGCCGCCGATATCCTGAGCCACAAGGGTGTGGACGTGGATATCGTTTCTCCGGTTGAGCCGGATGAGATTCCTGCTGCTTTGGCACGTCATGTTGCTCGTCGAACTGCCGGCCGCGATGTGCACGTTTGCGTCGGTCCCTCGCGTGACGAACTCGAGGTTTTGATCGATAAGGCGGATGTTGTTGTCGATGCCATTTTTGGTACCGGTTTCCACGGGAATCTGCGTGCGCCGTTCTCCATTTGGATTCCTACGGTCAATGAATGCGCCGATTGTGTCGTATCCATTGATGTCCCCTCGGGCCTGAATGCCGAGACGGGCGTTGTTGATGACGACTGCATTCGTGCCGAGCGCACGGTGACGATGATTGCGCCCAAGATTGGTCTGTATAGCGCTGATGGCCCTGAGTATGCTGGCGATTTGATCTGCGGCAATCTTTACGACCGTCTTGACGAAGTCATCGATGATGTTGACCACGCCGCCGAGATTGTCGAGCCCGGTGACTTAGTTGATTACTTTGCTCCGCTACCATCGAATATCGATAAGTATTCCCGTGGCTCTGTGCTTATTGTCGCCGGATCGGCGCAATATCCTGGTGCTGCCATTATGGCGGCCAAGTCTGCAGCTCGCGCGGGTGCTGGTTACGTGGCAGTCGCGGCTCCTGACGCCTGCGCCAATCTCATTCGCATGGCACTTCCTTCGATTCCGGTCTTTGCTATTCCGTCTGATTCCCGCGGCTCCTTTGGCGCCGCTGCGCGCATGACGGTGTGCGAGATCGCAAAGAAGTACAGCTGCGTGCTGTGCGGTCCCGGTATGACGACGTCTGCCGGCGCTATGCAGGTGGTTTCGGGCTTGCTCGAGCTTGATGTACCGCTAATTTTGGACGCCGATGCACTCAACTGCCTTGCTAAGATTGCCATTGACGGTATTGATAGTAACCCCGAGATGTATCGCCGCGAGCAGCCGTTGGTTATGACGCCGCACTATCGTGAGCTTTCGCGCCTGGTTGCCGGTGACGAGGTGAACGACCTTGGTACCGCGATTGCGGCCGCGCAGAAGGTTGTCTGGGCTGCAGGCTCCGACAATCTGGTGGTCATTGCCAAGGGGCCGACGACGGCTATCTGTGGCGTTGAGCGTGTGCTGCTGCCGCTCTCGGGTCCGGCTTCTCTGGCAACTGCCGGTTCGGGTGATGTTCTCGCGGGTATTTTGGCCGGCACGCTTGCCACCATGCGCGACGAGATGGATCGTTGGGAGTTGCTGTATTCGTACGCCGTCGCACTTCACAGCTACGCCGGTTTTGCCGCGGCGACGGAGTATGGTGAGAAGAGCGTCATCGCGACCGATCTTATCGACTTGATCGGTCCTGCCATGGAGCTGGCGGCAAAGGATGCGCTCGAAGATCTGGGAATCATGGACGAAGGGTCGGATGACTAATCATGAATAAAGCCGATTTGACGCGCTGGTCCTGGGTCGAGATCGACCGCGGGGCGCTCCGTCGCAACACGAGGGCCTATAAGAACTTGTTGAATCCGCGTCAGCGCCTGTGCTGCGTGGTCAAGGCCGATGCTTATGGTCATGGAGCTGTTGAGTGTGCCAAGATCATGTATTCGGCCGGTGCCGACATGTTTGCCGTGGCGACGGTTAACGAGGGCGTTGGGCTCCGTCAGGGCGGGATTACTAAGCCCGTCCTGATTCTAAGTGAGCCGCCTATCGAGGCTATTCCTGCATTGCTCGAATTCGATATCATGCCCTCGGTCTATACGTCCGATTTTGCTCTTGCGTATGGCGAATGCGCCGTCGCGGCGGGCAAGGTGGGCAAGTACCATCTTGCCATCGAGACGGGCATGAATCGTATCGGTGTTCACTACACACAGGTGCTCGACTTTGTACGCGGCATCAGTTTCCATCGCGGCATCCAGTGCGACGGCGTATTTACGCACTTTGCCACGGCCGATGAACCTTCGGGTTGGGACTACAAGCTGCAGTGCCAGCGTTTTACCGAGGCCGTTCAGGCCATTAAGGACGCAGGTTTTGAATGCGGTATCGTGCATTGTGCCAATACGCCGTCCTCGATGCTCGATTCTTCAATGCACTTTGACATGATTCGTGCCGGCATCGGTTTGTATGGTCTGCAGCCATGTGAGCTGAGTGGTCGCGTGATGCAGCTTGATCCCGTCATGAGCGTCCACGCGCGTGTGACGCGCGTGGCGCATCCTGCGATGGGCGAGGGCGTGGGCTACGGCTTTACCTACCGCGTACCGCGCACGCGCGTTCAGATCTGCACCCTTCCGATCGGTTATGCCGATGGCCTTTCGCGTACGCTTTCCAATCGTATGGACGTGCTGTATCGCGGCGAGCGTGTGCGTCAGGTGGGCAATATCTGCATGGACCAGTTTATGGTCGCCATTCAGTCCAACCCGGCGCATGAGATTCCCGAGGCCGAGTATGGTGACGAGATGATCATTGTCGGCCGCGATGGAGATGCCGAGATTACCATGGACGAGATGGCGCGCCTACGCGGCACGATTAACTACGAGGTCGCTTGCGGCTTTGGTATGCGTCTCGACAAGGTCTACGTGTAGGAGTCGCTATGGGCGTCATGCACATCCCCGGCCATAGCCATCAGGCGCCGCGTGAGGTCGCACTCGAGGAGATCGAGGCCGTTCTGGGCGATTGTCACCTTTGCCAGCTTTACCAGTCGCGCCATAACATCGTGTTTGGCGTGGGAAACCCCCACGCTCGCGTGATGTTTATTGGCGAGGCGCCGGGCCGCAATGAGGATTTGCAGGGCGAGCCCTTTGTGGGGGCGGCAGGCGAGGACCTCAACGGCATTTTGTCGCTGGCGGGGCTCAAACGCGAAGACGTCTACATTGCCAACGTGCTTAAGTGCCGCCCGCCGGGAAACCGCAATCCGCGTCCCGAGGAAGTGCTGGCTTGCTCGCCATTTTTGCGTGAGCAGATTCGAAGCATCTGGCCCGATATTATTGTGACGCTCGGCAACCCCGCGACGCACTTTGTGCTAAAGACCGAGATTGGCATTACTAAGCTGCGCGGCAGGTTCCACCAGATGGGGCATTTTGTGGTGATGCCCACGTTCCATCCGGCAGCAGCGCTGCGCAATCCGGCGTGGCAGGAGCTGCTGGAGGAAGACTTTAAGATGCTGGGCGACTATCTGGAGCGACATCCCGCGCCAGAGGACGCCTCGGAATAATAAGGAGCATATATGTCCCTGGAGCGCCTGGGGGTAGGTACTTACAAAACGACTTGCGCTGCCGATACGGAGTACTTTGGCGAGCTAATTGCACCGTGCCTTGAGGACGGCGATGTGCTCATCCTGACCGGTGGCCTGGGAGTGGGCAAAACTCACTTTACCAAGGGCGTCTCGCGCGGGCTGGGCGATGGGCATATGGTTACGAGCCCTACGTTCGCCCTCATGGCCGTTCACGATCAAGGTCGTATTCCGCTGTTTCACTTTGATCTATACCGCCTGGAGCATGCCTACGAGCTCGAGGATACGGGCATTTTCGATGTGCTGGGCTATGAGGGTGCTTGCCTGCTGGAATGGGGCGAACAATTCCAGGACGAGCTGACGGATGAGTATCTTTCGGTGACGCTCAGGCGTGATGAGGGCGACAGCGATGTGCGAACGATAACGCTTGAGGCGCACGGTGACCGCGCAATGGAGCTTTCCCATTTGATTGATAAGGCTGTACAAGATGAGCTTGCATAACGACAACGCGCTGGTGGTGGCGCTCGATACCTCGACCGACATGCTTGCCTGCGCGGCAAGCTGGATTGATGGGCAGACGGGTGAGACGAAGCTCGTGAGTGGCGACCACATGTGTCGCCGTCACGCCAACGTTGAGCTCGTGAATACCGTTGATGGCGTGCTGGCTCAAGCCGGTCTGGATCGCAGCGATGTTGGTTGCTATGTGGTCGGCCGCGGCCCGGGGTCCTTTACGGGTGTGCGCATCGGCATCTCCACTGCCAAGGGCCTCGCGCGTGGTGCCAATGTTCCGCTGCTGGGCGTGTCGACGCTCGACGCTTGCGCTTGGACGGCGTGGAAGGCTGGCGTGCGCGGCAAGCTTGGTATCTTGGCCGATGCTATGCGCGGTGAGGTATATCCGGCGCTGTATATGCTGGTCGATGAGGGTCCCGAGCGTCAATTTGAGCGCGAACACGTGGTCAAGGCCGCCGTGGCGCTCGATGAGTGGCGCCAAGCAGCGGACTGGGGCCAGGTTCAGCTGACCGGTGACGGTCTCGTGCGCTATGGCAAGCTGCTGGGTGAGGACGAGGCCGCCCGCTGCGTGGAGCGCGACCTGTGGTGGCCTTCGGGCGAGGGCTTGCTGCTCGCGCACGCTGCGGGTGACGGCGATCCGGCCCGCGTCCTGCCGATTTACACGCGCCTTTCGGATGCCGAGGAAAACGAGCGCAAGCGTCTTGGTCTTGCCGAGAGTGCGCAGAGCGAAATTACGGGTGTTGCCGATGAGCTCGCCGGTCGTCATCTGCAGTTCCGTCCCATGGGCGCGGCGGATGCCGAGGGCGCGAGCGCGCTGGAGGCTGCCTGCTTTGAAGGTGCCGGACACGAGACATGGACGCCGGGCATGTTCCTGTCCGAACTGGGCGAGGACGTCGCTGCGCCGCGTAGTTGGTGGGTGGCACACGACGACGGCAAGCTGCTGGGCCTTGCCGGCGGTATGGTCGTGGACGGTGATGTGCAGATTCTGGATGTCGCCGTCGACCCGGCACATCGCCGTGAGGGCATTGCCCGCAAGCTGCTGTCGCACGTGAGCTATGATGCCCAGATGCTCGGCTGCACCACGGCTTCGCTCGAGGTCGAGGACGGTAACGAGGGAGCGATCGCGCTTTATAACGCTCTGGGCTTTACCGAGGCTGGCCGTCGCCGCGGCTACTATGGTGCCGGCAAGGACGCCATCGTCATGACGGCTCCGCTGCCCCTGGTGCTTCCGGTCGACAATGCTTCGCCCGAGCCGACGGCGGCAGAGCAGCGCGTATGGCCGCTGCCTGCGCCTGGGCGCTCCGAGGGGGAGCGTGCCGAAATTGAGCGCCGCCGCCTAGTGCTCGCTATCGAGAGTTCCTGCGACGAGACGGCCGTGGCGATTATCGATGCGGATGGCAATATGCTGGCCAACCAGGTGTCGACACAGATTGATTTTCATGCCCGCTTTGGCGGCGTGGTGCCCGAGATCGCCTCGCGCAAACACGTTGAGGTGATTGTGAGTGTCGTGGATGCGGCGCTCGAGGATGCCGCAGCATCGCTTGGTCTTGAGGGTGGAGCCATCGCGCCGAGCGAACTCGCCGCTGTTGGCGTGACACGGGGTCCGGGCCTGGTGGGTGCTCTGGTAGTGGGCGTCGCCTTCGCCAAGGGCTTTGCCTATGCCGCCGGCAAGCCGCTCGTGTGCGTCAACCATCTGGAGGGCCATCTGTTCGCCAACCTGCTGGCGCAGCCCGATCTCAGGCCGCCGTTTATCTTCACGCTCGTCTCGGGCGGTCATACCATGCTCGTGCACGTGAAGGCATGGGGCGACTACGAGGTACTTGGTGAGACACTCGACGATGCTGTGGGCGAGGCCTTCGACAAGGTAGCCAAGGCGTTGGGTCTGGGCTATCCCGGTGGCCCCATCATCTCCAAGCTGGCCGAGACGGGCAACCCCCGCGCGATCGATTTTCCTCGCGCGCTTAACAGCAGGGGAGACTATCGTTTCTCGCTTTCGGGCCTCAAGACGGCGGTGACGCTCTACATCGAGCAGGAGACCAAGGCTGGGCGCACGATTCACCTGCCCGATCTGGCGGCTTCGTTTGAGGCAGCCGTCTTTGACGTTCAGTACAAGAAGGCCAAAAACGCCCTGCATGCCACCGGATGCAAGGAATACTGCATCGGCGGCGGCGTCTCGGCTAATCCGCATCTGCGCGAGATGATGATCAAGAAGCTTGGGCGCCAGGGCATCCGCGTGACGGTGCCGCCTCTCTCGGCATGCACCGACAACGCCGCCATGATCGCGGAGGTCGCCCGCCGTAAATTCGACCGAGGTGAAATCTCGCCGTTCGACGTCGACGCCGATCCAAACATGACGCTGTAGCTGGTACGGCGCGGTCCCCGGACGGAGGGGCCGGATATAAGGTTTCCTGCTCTACAGTCCTGCGCAAGACGAAGGACACATTAAGTGGCCTTCTTTGCGTGCGGAACTCGCGATAAACCTTATATCCGGCCCCTCCGTCCGGGGGCCTTTCTGTATCGATATAGCTTCTGGGCTGGTTTGGCGTCGACAACGTCCAGCAAGGTTAACAAGCCAGCGTCGAATTTCCGGCGTTCTTTAGCTGAAAGAAAAAGTTGGCGCGCGGAGCTTTGCTCCGTACATTTGGGATGGGAACCCCTGAGAGCCGCGGGAGCCGGGCGGCGCATATGAACTTTATCGCGAGTTCCGCACGCAAAGGAAAGCACTTAATGTGCTTTCCGTCTTGCG
>CAJLDK010000026.1:0-12353 GCA_905205405.1 uncultured Collinsella sp. | reverse complement strand
CGGAAAGCACATTAAGTGCTTTCCTTTGCGTGCGGAACTCGCGACAAACTTAACCCGCGCCCGCCGGCCCCGGAGACCCTCCCTGCCGTCACATTGTTCGAGCCGTTGTTGTTGCTCGCCGCTTCGCGGCTCGGCGACCCCGTTCTCCGCGGCGGGGTTGTCTAAGGTTTTTGTTGAAGCTCGGCCTTTGGCTCATAAAAAACGGGAGATGCAATCTGCATCCCCCGTTTTTGTTGCGGTTAGTCTAGGTCAATAAACTTGGTGCTTAGGATCTTGCCGTCTTTTACTAGCATTCTGGCCATGGTGGGGCCTCGGGTGCCTCTGGGATAGCTGGCGCTGCCCGGGTTGAGGACTAGGCAGCGGCCCACTTGGGCTTCTTTTGTTACGTGGGTGTGACCGTTGATGGCTACGTCTACGGATCCCACCGGAAGGTCTTCGCGGTAGTGGGCTACGGCGAATTTGAGGCCTTCGTAGGTAAAGAGCGCAAGACGGTCTACATCGGGGCCGTAGTCGCGGTAGTAATCGTTGTTGCCCAGTACGGCCCGCACGGGGGCGATGGTGCATAGGTGCTCGTAGTCCATCTCTGACGTGAGGTCGCCGGCGTGGATGATCAGGTCTGCGCCCTCA
Source organism: uncultured Collinsella sp. (assembly GCA_905205405.1). GTDB lineage: Bacteria > Actinomycetota > Coriobacteriia > Coriobacteriales > Coriobacteriaceae > Collinsella. The sequence continues at coordinate 11,726 of CAJLDK010000026.1, read as the reverse complement.
AGCTCATCCAAGAGCGCAGGCGATAAATAGCCGTGGGTGTCCGAGATGATGTCGATACGCTTGGCGCTTGCACTGTTCATGGGATCCCTTCCGCAAAAAACGATTCGGCAGATACATACAAAAAAGGCCCCACGGCTCCGCAGACGATGGGTCTACAGGGCTGCGGGGCCAGTGCGCTAGAGACTCAAGGCCTTCTTGAGCGGCACGACGCGGCGGCGCGAAACCGGCACGCGTTCGTCGACGCCCGTAATGCCCAGCTGGATGGCGCCCGAGGGCACCGTCTCGACGTCCGTAACGCACGCCAAGTTGACGATATAGCGGCGGTGAACACGGAAGAAGCCAAAGTCGCAGAGCTTGGCCTCAAACTGCGCCAGCGAGGTCGTCGACAAAAAGCGATCATCGACGGTATAGATGCAGGAGTAATCGTCCTTGGCCATGATAAAGCGGATGTCGTCCACGGGAATGAGCACCTTGCGGCCGCCCTTTTCCACCGGGATACGCTCGATGGTCACTTTGCTGTCCGTAACCGGCTTGGCGCGTTGCATGACCTTCTCGATCGCGCGATCCAAGCGAGCTTCCTCGACAGGCTTCATCAGATAATCGACGGCATCGACGTCGAATGCCTCGACCGCATGGTCGCTATACGCAGTCACAAACACGATCGCCGGCGGATTTTTGAGCTTATGCAGCGCCTCGGCAAGTTGCAGGCCCGAGGCACCGGGCATCGAGATATCGAGAAACACGACATCCACGCGACTTTCCATAAGCATCTCGATGGCGGAGCGGACGCTCGACGCCTCCGTGATCGTGCCGATCTTGCCCGTTTGCTCGAGCAGGAAGCGAAGCTCCGAGCGAGCCGGCGCCTCATCATCCACAATCATCGCACGCAGCATAGGGATAAAACCTTTCGTCAACTAACTACGCCGGGCATCCGTCGCATGACGTTGAGCCCGTAGCCTTTTATTTTACTCTTGAATGTCAAAGATGCTCTCTGACAAATCAAGATGAAGAAGCACTTTGGTGCCCTTGCCCGGCGCCGATTCGACACGCGTATAGGAGTGCGGCCCATAAAAGCGATGGATGCGCTCCGAAATATTGTGCATGGCCACACCGGCGCCGCCACCCTGGGGAGAGCTGGCGTCGGGACGGGCAGAGCGCTCGTCAAACAGTCTGGCGGCGGTACCCTCATCCATGCCCACGCCATTATCGGCCACGGCAATCAAGATTGCATCCTCGCCGTCTTGGTGAACGGTCACGTCGATCCTCAGGGCGTCGTCATCGCCCATACCATGACGTACGGCGTTCTCGACAATCGGCTGGATCACGAACGCCGGCACCAGCGTATCTTCCACGTCCTCGGACACATCGAACGTCGCAAGCACGCGGTCCTCGCCAAAGCGGGCCTTCTCAAAGGTAAGGTAGCGCTTGGTCTGTGCGACCTCGCGCGAGACCGGAATAAGCGATCCCGAGTTGTCGAGTGTAGCACGATAGAACGATGAGAACTCACGAAGCAGTTCGCGGGCCCGCAGCGGGTCGGTGCGCGTAAACGATGCAATGGTGTTCAGCGTGTTGAACAGGAAGTGCGGGTTAATCTGCGCCTGCAGCGCACGCACCTCGGCGCGCGCCGTGAGTTCCTTTTGCACCTCGAGCTCGTGGATGGCGAGCTGCGTGGACAAGATCTCGGCAAAGCCCGAGGCAAGCGCATACTGGGTACGGTCGACGGCGCGCGGGGTCTTGTAGTAGAACTTGAGCGTGCCGACGGTACGATCGCCCACCTTGATGGGGGCGATAATGCCGGCGGGAACTTGGTTGTGCGAGCCGTCCGAGCCCACGACATCCACCATACGGTTGAACGACTGCACGATGCCATGTTCGATAACGTAGCGTGTGGCAAGCGTGTGGATGGGAGTATCGGGCAGCAGTTTTTCCTCAAACTCGCCCGCGCAGGCAAGCACGTTGTCCTCGTCGGTGATGGCCACCGTCATGGCGCGCGTCTCGGGCAAAATGCGCCGGCACACCAAACGCGCCGACTCCTGCGTCAGACCGCCCTTAATGTCCTCGAGCATGGCCGAGGCCACCGAGAGCGTCTCCTCGGTGTACTGGGAGCGCACCGAATCGGGATTGAGCGTCAAAAAGATAAAGATGCACAGAAAGATGCACAGCAGCGCGCAGGCAATCACCGTGGCGATCGGCTCGATACCGGTCACCAAGGCAAAAATAAAGTACACCAGCACGCAAATGGCGCATGCAACGGCAATGATGCGAAAGATTGATATTGAACTATCGCGCTGGGCGCGGCGGTCGATCATTCGGCCCCCTCCAGGATACTGATCAGTTGTGCGTCACGCCAAAGCCCGTCCATGATCTTGGGCCAAAAGCTCTGGAAACGCAGGTAGCTTGCAGCGTTTTGGCGCGCATAGGCCTTTGCCTCGTCGATACCATGGCGCCAGATGCGCAGGTAGCCCTCATGCTCGCGGGTAAACACGCTGCGGACCATAGCGGTCTTGCGCACGCGGTCGTCGAGCTCGCGCGAAATCCACGGGCCCGGGTAGGGCATGAGCGATGCCGCCGTAACGGGAATGAGCTCCTTTTGATGCGCGGCGAACGTCAACTTGGCCCGTTCGTAGTACCAACGGTATACATCCTGCATAAAGCGCGGTGAGCGCTTTTCGGACTCCGGAGGCAGATGGCGCACGGTCCACTCGTTATCAAACCACACGTCGTAGCCAAACATACGCATGTTAAAGAGGTAATCCAAGTCCTCGCCGCGGGTGATAAACGGGTCAAAGGCCACACGCGTAAAGGCGCGGGCGTGCAGGGCCATCAGGCCGCCGCACACGTAGTTGGAGCGCGAGATGCGGGTGCCCGAGAGCGCCTTTTTCATCCAACGGTTGAACTCGATGCGCTTGGTCCACCAACGATGGCAGATGCCCGCCTTGTCCGTGGGAGCCAGCGGCGAGCCGTCGCGATCGTAGAAATAGCCGCTCTTGACCAAGATCGGCAAGCCCTGACGCGTCTGCTGCCCCAACGCATAGGTCGCGCGCTTCATAAAGTCGGCGTCGATGACAGTCTCATCGTCATCCAAAAAGATAACCGCGTCATGCCCCAGCACAGCGGCACAGGCTAGCCCCATGTTGCGGATGGCACCGTAGCCTCGCAGGCTCACGCACTCGCCCGAACCCTTGGGCGCGATCTGAGCAACCCGGTCTGCGATGCGCGAGGCCTGGGTGTTGGTGACAACGGTGACCTTGAGCGTGGGATGCGCGTCGACAATCTCGTGCACGCGCAGCGACACATCGGCTGTGGCAGAAACAGGATAGACCACCAAAAGGATGATGCGCGGGATGTCGCACACCTGCTCAAGCGAGGCCAGGCAGCGGTCGAGTTCGGGATTGTCGGCGTTGAGTCGCGTCGAATGGTCATAGGTGCCAGGGGCGTTTGCGCAAGCGTCATCGCCCGCCCAATACGTTGGAATCACGACCGTGGCGTTCATGCCTTACCCTCCCTGCAACACAAAAACGGGACGCCGCCAAACACAGGCGACGCCCCGCGACCTAGCTGATTCCATCATACCCACTTGGGCAAATCATTGCTCGCAAGTCGCAATGTTTATTGCGGATAACCCCAAAAGAGTACCGTGGACAGGCACAATAGCCGCTCGCTCCTATGCGGCATGCTCTGCCGCCCGAGTCATGCGGGACAGGCGGACCAGTAGCATAAAGCCAACGACCAGCAGCACGCCAATGGAAAGGACGCCCAGCGACGGGTTGCCGGTCAGCGAGGTGACGACCGACACCAGGAAGGTGCCCATAACGCTTGCATAACGACCAAAGATGTCAAAGAAGCCGTAGTACTCGTTGGACTTTTCCTTGGGGATAATGCGGCCAAAGTAGCTACGGCTGAGCGCCTGCACACCGCCCTGGAACAGGCCGACCATAATGGCAAGCACCCAGAATTCAAAGGCGGTCTTTAGGAAGAACGCGGCGAACAGCACAATCCCCATGTAGGCGGCGACCGCCACCAGGATCATGTTGAGCGTGCCCACGCGTCCGGCGAGCTTGCCGTAGATGATGGCGGACGGAAAGGCCACGAACTGCGTGACGAGCAGCGCCAGCACCAGCTGCGTCGAATCGATGCCCAAGGCCGATCCGTAACTGGTGGCCATGGAAATGACCGTGTGCACACCGTCGATATAGAAGAAGAACGCGATCATGTAGACCAGCACGGTCTTGTTGTGGGCGATCTCGCGCATGGTGTGTCCGACCTCGGAGAACACACCGCCCACGATGTGGCCGATGGTGTCCTCGGGACCGCGCTCGCGACCGTACTTCTGCTTATAGGTGCGAATGAGCGGCAGGGTAAAGATGAGCCACCAGGCACCGGTGATGATAAACGACAGACGCGTTGCCAGCATGGTGGGGACGCCAAGAGCGGGGCCACCCATGATGAGCGCCAGGCAGATGATGAACGGCACGGTGGAACCGATGTAGCCCCAGGCATAACCCGAGCTGGACACGGCGTCCATGCGCTCGTCGGTGGTAATGTCGGGCAGCATGGCGTCGTAGAACGTCATAGAAGAGTTGAGGCCGATGGTGCACAGCACGTACACAGTCAAAAATGCCATGGCGGACATTGGGATAGCCTGCGCCAGACAAAGAACCAGGCCCGTGAGGAAGAAGCCCAAGAAGAACCTGATCTTGTTGCCGGCGTAATCGGCAAGCGCGCCCAGAATGGGCATGAGCATGGCAATGACCAGCGAGGCAATCGTCTGCGCGTTGCCCCAAGCGACCACCAGGTCTGCCGAGGAAGCACCGGTATTGATGGCGTTAAAGTAGATGGGCACCACCGAGGTATTGAGCAGCACGAGGGCCGAGTTTCCCACATCGTACATGACCCAGTTACGCTCGAGCTTGGTGTATTTCATGGACAGGGACCCTTCGTATTCGCCCGATATGCAGTTAGTTCATCGTACCCCAATTGCACAGAGGCACCGGTAAGGATTCGGCAAAGAGACAGGAGCGGGCCCTACTCCTCGCGGTCGAACTCCTCGTCGGTGCCGAGCACGCGGCCGCTGTAGTTGACGTGACCGGTCACGGCCTCCATGTCGCCTGTTTCGATGAATCGGGCGACCGTGCACTCGTAATCGACCAGCGCGCGGTCAAAGACCTCGGGGAAACTCTCATTCGAGACCTCATCGGTAAAGGGATTCTTCCACGCCAGATGACCCAGATTGCCAGTGCGCTCGGGCAGCTCCGTCGTCACGCGATGGGCAAGGCCGTCGAGCAGCGAGTAGTCGTGCACCAAGCCCTCAACCAGCGAGATCGCGCGCGTCTTTACGGAGCCGGCCGGCTCAATCGCACGGTAAAGTCGCTGCATATTGGCAACGGCAGCACCGTACTCCCCAGCCGGAATGTCAATGCCGTACACGCGTCCGGCAACATAGCTCATCAGCACGCCGGCCACGCGATTGATGCGATCGGTGGTGACGATCTCGCCCGCCGGCGGGTAATCGTCGACCGTAGCGCCATCGCGCTTAAGCTGTAGCATCAGTACATCCAGGTCGCTCTCGATCACGGCATGGACCTGACTGCTCGAATCCTCAAGCTCTGAATCGGACTCCACGATGCCAAACTGCTGCTCATAGACAAAGGGATGGGCGTTGCGGTCGAGCACGTAATGAGACAGCAGGCCCAGCGCAAAGGCGCGACCCAAGCTGGCGTCGCGCGGCAGCAGATGCGACACGCCGTCGCGCAGGCACGCGAACTGGCGAGACATGCGCGACCGATGCATGACCTGCGCCAGCAGCGTGCAGTCGGAAACACGCGGTGTCAGAATGTGAAAGAAAAACGGGTCGGGGCCTTGGTTGCCCAAGATAAAGGCAATGCGCTCTTCATCGGACGTGATGACGCCCTGCGGAAGACGGTCGATGCTTTCCTCGCCAAACAGATGATGGGTGATAAGCGCGGGCATAATGATCCTTTCGATTTCATTCGATGCCACCCATTATGCCCACCGCGCGCCCATGCCAAACCTGCGATGGTAAACGACGGCACGCAAGCCTCTTACGCAAGCCCCAGGTGCGACTTGACCTCGGCGGCACGACGACGGAACACCGGCACCGTCGAGCTCACGCGGTCGAGCCTGAGCTCCATCAACCCCGTGGAGCCAATCTCAACATTGTGCACGTCTTCCAAATTGACCAGATAGCTGCGATGAACGCGAATAAAGCCCTCGGAGCCCAAGCGACGTTCGAGCGAAGAGATCGACTCATTGATCAGGTACGTTCCCTCGGCGCAGATGGCGTTGCAAAAATCGGCGCGCGCCTCAAAGTAGCAAACGTCTGCGGCGGGAATGAACACCTTTTTGCCCCCGCGGTCCACCGTCAGACGCAAAGGCTGGCGCGGAGCGTGGATAACACGACGGACGCCCAAGGCCGCCTCGATCTTGTCGAGTGCCTTTGACAGGCGTGCGTCCTCAACCGGCTTGACGACATAATCGACGGCATCGAGGTTATAGGCATCAGCCGCATACTCGGCAAATGCCGTCACAAACACCACGACCGGCGGCGTCTTTAGGTTCTGCAGCGTCTCGGCAAGCTCAATTCCCGAGCGACCGGGCATGGTAATGTCTAAAAACAACACGTCGGGCTTGTTCGACAGAATCGACTCCACGGCTTCGGTGACATTGCCCGCCTCGGCAATATGACCCACACGCGTATCCTTTTCCAATAGATAGCGTAGCTCAGCCCTAATTGGGGGCTCGTCATCAACCACCAAGATGTTCCAGCCTTCGGACATATGTGCTTCCCCTCTTTTTCTCTCAATCCAACCGCGTGCTACGCCGTCAACGGCGCGGGCTCATGCGGCTCGCCGTTCAGCTCGACGATGACCTGCGTTCCCACGCCCTCCTGGGACTTCACGCGCATGCCGGAATCTTCTCCGTAAAAGAAATGGATGCGCTGAAGCACGTTGAAGAGCGCCAGGCCGCAACCTCGCTTGACGGAGCCGTCGGCGGTAATGCTCTCGGGCTCCTCCAGGCGATGCTGCTCAAACAGATGTGCGCAGACCTCTTCGCTCATACCGATGCCGTCATCTTCGACGATGATCTCCAGACCGTCATCGGTCTCAAAAGCCCTAACACGAATAGAAAGCGGCTCGGTCTCGCGCTGCGCATGCTTGATGCAGTTTTCGAGCAGCGGCTGCAAGATAAACGGCGGCACCATGCTGTCGCGCACCTCAAAGTCGATATCGACCGAGACGCGCAGACGGCCGTCGCCATACCGGGCCTGCATAAGGTTGATGTAACGAGTGCCCTGTTCCACCTCGTGCTCGAGCGTTGTGAGGGTATCGGAATCGGACAGTGTCTGACGGTAGTAATTGGAAAAGTCGATGAGCAGCGACCTGGCCTTGTCCGGCTCGGTACGTACGAGCGACACAATGGTGCTGATGGTGTTAAACAGAAAATGAGGATCGACCTGCGATTGCAAGGCGCGCAGCTCCACGCGGGCCGTAAGCTCGTCCTGGCGCTCGAGCTCAAAGCTCGCAAGCTGCGTGGAAATGAGGTCGGCAAAGCCCGAGGCGAGCGCCGTCTGGCGCATATCGATGCTGCTCAGACGGGGATAATACAGCTCGAGCGTGCCCACGCAATGCCCGCGCATGGTAAGCGGTGCGACAATACCGGCGCGCAGGCGCGGAAAGTAGCCACCTGTCTCGGTCGAGGCATCGCGCGAGAAAACGCTTTGCTCACCGCTGTTGATCACATTGAGCGTGGTCCGCAGCACCACCGGGGTGCCCGCGGGGCATTTTGCCGAGTCCTCGCCCCAGCTTGCCAACACCTGCTTGCCGTCGGTAAAGCAGATGGCAGAGGCGATGGTTTCGGACAGGATGATCTTAGAGGCGCCCAGGGCAGCTTCGGGCGTAAGGCCGCGCGACGTGTAGGCGAATATTTTCGACGCGATGGCGAGCGTGCGGTCGGTAGCGCTCGATGTGAGGTCGTCGGGAACGACAAAGACGTACGAGAAGAAGAAGCACAGCATGACCAAGCCGGCAATGACGACAACGGCCGGAACGGGATTGGGATTATCGGTTAGATCCCAGATGAGCAGCAGGATAAGCAGCGGAACGACAATACCGAGCAAGATGGCTTGAACCACATGCTGAGCGGTACGAAAGACCTTGGTAGAGTTGTAGCTCTTGCCCAGAATCAGCCTATTGAGATCCACCGTCATCTCCTTCTTACTGACGCACCCCATAGCAATAAAGAGGGCCGCAAGCGACCCTCTCCATTGCATTATGCAATCAAAAACTGTGTTTTACATCCAGCCATCGACAAACGGTATCTTAGGCGCTGTATTTGTTGGCCTCGCCAAAGGTGCCAGCCTCGACGATCCAGCCGTCCTTCATGATGACGTCCATGTTGTCGGTGTTGAGCACGTGGATGTCGGCGGCGACGTCACCGTTGACGACCAGCAGGTCGGCGCACTTGCCGGCCTCGATGGAACCGGTCTCGTCCTCGATGTGGCACATCTTGGCACCGTTGAGGGTGGCACAGGTGATGGTCTCGACCGGGGTGAAGCCGATCTTGTCGACGAACTCGTACATCTCCTCGATAGAGCAGGTGCCGTACGGGGTGACGAAGGAGAAGGAGTCGGAGCCGATCGTCATGACGACGCCGCGCTTCTTGGCCTCGCGCAGGCAGTCGTAGTTGCGCTGCAGCTCCTTCTCGACCAGGGTGCCCTCGTACTTGTCGTGCAGCTCGGGGACGTAGACGGGCGGATAGGTGGCGTACCAAGTGGGCAGGAAGGCGATCGTCGGGGTGAAGAAGGTGCCCTGCTCGGCCATGAGGTCCATGGTGCGCTCATCGATATCGAAGCCGTGAATCAACTGCTCGCAGCCAAAGCGAACGGAATCGTAGGCAGCGGCGTGGTTGTTGTAGCAGTGGCTCCACACGGGGATGCCGACCATCTTTGCCTCTTCGACCACGGCCTGGATCTCCTCGGAGCAGTAGTGCTGGTCGCGGCCGGAGTCCCAGCGCCAGATGCCGCCACCGGTAGCCCAGATCTTGATGGCATCGGGGTTCTCGCGCAGGCGACGACGGACGGCCTTACGCAGATCCCAAGGACCGTCGACCTGATCGCCCCAGGGGTGCGATTCCTTGTTGAGCTCCTGGCTGCAGTGGTGGGAGTCGCCGTGGCCGGCAACGCGGCAGAAGCCAAGGCCGGTTGCCAGAACGCGCGGGCCCTTGAAGACGCCCTTGTCGATGCAGTCGCGGATCTGGATACCAAAGCGACCGATCTCGCAGACGGTGGTGAGACCGTGGGTGAGGCAGTCGTAGGCCTGCTTGACGGCGACGGCCTGCTTCTCGAGGAGCGGCTGCATGACCCAGTCGGTGTCATCGTCGGTCAGGTTGCCCGAGAAGTGCAGGTGGGTGTCGATCAGGCCGGGAAGGACGGTCTTGCCGGCGGCGTCGATAACCTCAACGCCCTCGGGAAGGTCCTGCATGACACCGGCGTACTCGATCTTGCCATTGTCGTCGACGAGAACGAGGGAGTTCTCGACCGGCTCGGCACCGGTACCGTCGATGAGCTTGCCGCCAACGATTGCATACTTAGTGGACATGGTTCCTCCTTATGGATCCATATAGTGGGCGAGGCCGCGTTGGGTTAAGGCCTCACAAAACTACCCAAGTGGTGCCGGGTTCGGTGCGCGGGAGAGAGGGCCCCGCGCACCCGATCCGCCCCGGCTCGGCGTTATTTTTTGCGGGAATTGGTGAAGGCCATGAGGCCCAGGCCAACAGCCAGCCAGCCGATCACGATGCTCCACTCCACCATGTTGAGGGAGGCGGGAGAGAACGGGATCACGAGCAGGCCAATGATGGTGCCGCAGGCAACGATAGCGAGGCTGATGCCAAACTTGCCGCCGGGCACCTCGTAGGGACGAGGCAGGTCGGGCTCGGTGAAGCGCATACGCAGGCAAGCGAGGGCGACCATGCCGCAGGAGAAGATGAAGGCGAGGGCCGACACGTTGGTCAGAGGGATGAGCATGTTCTTGCCCAGGAACGGACCGACGACGGTGATGACGCCCAGAACGACGCAGGCGAGCTTGGGAGCGCCGGACTTGGGATCGACCTCGGCGAACTTCTCGGGCAGCTGACCCTTGCGGCCCATGGCGAGCATGATGCGGCTCGTGGCGCCGTAGAAGGAGTTCATCGGGCCCATGGGTCCAAGCGTGGCGATGACGAGCATGGCCAGGTACAGGAGCATGTTGATGCCCTTGAGGCAGGCAAGCGCGGGAACCGGGCTCTTAACAAACTCATGCCAGTCGAGGATGGTGCCGAACGAGTAGATGCAGACCATGTAGAAGCCGCCGGCGGCCAGCAGAGCCAAGGAGATGATCTTACCGAACTTGTTCCAGTTGAGGCCCTCGGCTGCTTCCTCAGCCTGCTGAGGAATGGTGTCGAAGCCGGCGTAGAAGAACGGGGTCAGAACCAGGACCGAAACGATGCCTGCGAACAGGCTGGTGCCCTCGGTAGCGGGCTTGCCGCCGCCAGCACCGGTGACCTGGGAGAACACGGGCATGGCGTTGTCCGGCGAGCCGGTGAACAGCGAGACGCCCATGGCGAGCAGCATGCCGCAGAGCAGGGCCTTGGTCAGGAAGGCCTGCAGCTTGGCGGCCGAGCTGGCACCGCGGAAGTTGAGGAAGATGACGTAGGTTGCAAAGCCGAGCGCGATTAGCGTCGGGAACAGGTAAACGTCGGCGCCCAGGATGGTGTAGAGCTTGACGGCGCGCAGCCACTCAAGGCCGGGCAGGCTGCCGAACATCTCGGACACGAGGGTCGAGATGGCGATGGCCTCCCACGGGCACAGGATGCCGTTGCCCAGGGCCAGGAGCCAGCCGGTGATGTAGCTCATCGTACGGCCAAAGCTACGATCGACATACTCGACGATGCCGCCCGAGATGGGGATAGCAGCCGTGAGCTCACCGAAAACAGCTCCGACGGGCACGAGGAAGATTGCACCCAAGAGGAATGCGATCATAGCGGGAACGGGACCGCCGCCCACGACCATCCAGTCGCCGACCTGCAGAACCCAACCGGTACCGATGATGGCACCGAAACCGATGGTGAAGAAGTTCCAGAGCGAAAGCGTTTTCTTCATGCCGCCGTTGTCCTCGACTGCAACTTCTGCGTTCTTGTCCGCCATTGTTCCCCTCCTTTCCTTTTTGACGCCCCCTGGCGTCACCCCTTGCGCGGTCCGTTTTGCCGCGCGCTTTTATTCCATGGCTTTAAGATACGGCCTTGGCGCAGCAGCGCCGCTCGCAGCTCGACCGAAGGCAGAACTGCAAAACGAGCGGCACCGTTTTTGGGACGAACGGCGGGAGACGTCATTCGTCCTGGACGCTTTCATCTTGTCTGCTTTTGAATACCTGTTGCCGTGACGCTTGGCGCGCGGCGCGGCAACGTTCATACCATTTGTCAGGCTTTTGGTGCACATACCCATGTGTCGTGCATCTTTTTATGTAGGATAGACAAGTTACACACGAGGCAAGGTGATTCGAATGGCATACGGATACAATGACGGCGACCAACGGCCACAAAGCGTGCGCCTTGCCGGCCGCACCACGCCAACGCCCAGAAGCACCTCCGACAACGGCAACCAGCAGCGCCCCCAAGAGTGAACTGCCTCCCATTTCTTGGACACAAGAATGGGAGGCTTTTTTATGGCTGGA
>CAJLDK010000025.1:0-18639 GCA_905205405.1 uncultured Collinsella sp. | reverse complement strand
TCCAGCCATAAAAAAGCCTCCCATTCTTGTGTCCAAGAAATGGGAGGCAGTTCAACTTCGTGCGGCGGGGGTTCTTTCGTCCTGCGGAGTGCGCTGGGAAGTTACCCCATGCGGACGGCTGCGGGGTCTTTGCTGCGCTCGTACAAGCAACCCAACATATATCTGAATTTGGATGGGAGGGGCTTGTTGCTGGTAGGGGCGTTGAAGCGCGAGTGACACTTTGGGATTCGTGGCGGCTTGGGTTGGGGTGATGCTTTGGGATGAGCTTCTTACTTAGCCGAAGAGGGGCTTTATGGCTGAGAGGTAGTCTTTGGCTACGTCGGCCTTATCTGCTTGGAAGTTGTGCCAGGCCCACCATTGGACCATTCCTACGAAGCTTGAGGCTATGTGGTGTAGTAGGAAGCTTCGGTCCATGGTGGCGGCGGGGCCGTTTGGGTCGGTAGGGACGGTTTCGTCTGCTCGTGACATGATGGTCTTGCGTAAGCAGTCGGCGAAGACGCGTGATCCGGCGCCGGCTACGAGGGCCCTTACACCCTGACGTCGTTCCCAGAGGTTGTTGAGGATATGCTCGACCTGCACGAGTGGGTCGTCGAGCGGTGTGCCATCGTCGTCGAGGGCGTGGGTGCAGATGTCGCTCACGAGTTCGGACAGTAGGTCATCTTTGCTTTTGAAGAGGCCGTAGAACGTGGCCCGACCCACATGGGCGCGAGCGATAATGTCGCCGACGGTGATCTTGCCGTAGTCCTCTTCGCGCAGCAGCTCGGAGAACGCCGCAACGATGGCAGCGCGGCTTTTTGCCTTGCGGGCATCCATGGCTATGCGTCCGCGTGAACGAGCAGGCAGCGGAGCGTACCGGAGCAGCCCTCGTAGGGGCGCTTACCGGCGCCGTAGCCGACGGCCTCGATGCGGTAGCGGGCCGGCAGGTGCTCGGACGTGCGCAGTGCGGCGACGATGGCGGCGCCCGTGGGCGTCACAAGCTCGCCGTCGACTGGTGCGGGCGTGAGGACGATATTGCCCGCCTGGCACAGGTTGACGACAGCGGGGACGGGAATGGGCATGAGACCGTGGGCACAACGGATGGTACCGTGACCCTCGGAGAGCGACTCGACCACGATGTCCTCAATACCCAGATCATCGAGGCAGATGGCGACAGAGCAGACGTCGACGATGGAATCGACGGCGCCCACCTCGTGGAACATGACGGTCTCGGGCGTTTTGCCGTGAGCCTTGGCCTCGGCGGCGGCGAGCGCGGTAAAGATGGCGAGCGCTCGACGCTTGGCACCATCACTCAGCTGAGAGCCATCGATGATGGCGGTGACGTCCGCCAAAGAACGGTGGTGATGGTGGTGGGCGTGATGGTGACCCTCGTGGCCATGGCTCTCATGGTCGTGCTCGTGGCAGTGGTCGTGCTCGACATGGTCGTGATGATGGTGCTCGTGCTCGTGCATATGCTCGTGCTCATGCATATGCACGACAGCTGCTTCGTTGCCGTAGAGCCAGGCCATATCGTGATCGTGGTTCTCGAGCTCCTCTGCAAGCTGGACGTCGAAATCGCAGGCGTCGATGCCGTGCTTGTTTACGCGCGTCACAGCGATCGAAAAGCCGTCGACCGGCAGCGTGGCGAGCTGTTCGCGCAGGTGTTCCTCGTTGGCGCCCAGGTCGAGCAGGGCCGCGACGGTCATATCGCCGCTGATGCCCGAGGTGCCGTCGATGATAAGCGTGTGCTGATGGTTGGACATGGGATGCTCCTTAGCGGGCGCGGGGCGTGCCGGCGCTCAGATGATTGATAAGACTTGCCTGGTAGGCGGCACCAAAGCCGTTGTCGATATTGACGACCGAGACGCCGCTGGCGCAGGAGTTGAGCATGGCGAGCAGCGCGGCCACGCCACCAAAGTTCGCGCCGTAGCCCACGCTGGTGGGAACGGCGATGACCGGGCAACTCACCAGGCCGCCGATGACGCTCGCCAGGGCGCCTTCCATGCCGGCGATGGCGATGACCACCTGTGCCTGGGCAAGTTCCTCGGCATGCGCGAGCAGACGGTGCAGACCGGCGACACCCACGTCGTAGAGGCGGTCGACCTCGTTGCCATAGAACTCAGCCGTCAACGCGGCTTCCTCGGCGACGGGCAGGTCGCTCGTGCCGGCGCAGGCGACAACGATGCGTCCGTTGCCGGTAGGGGAGGGCTTGCCGCCCACGAGGGCGAGCTGTGCGTCAGGGACATATCCCAGGTCGATGCCGTTGTCGAGGAGCTCCGAGGTGCGGATTGCCTTCTCGGCATCCAGGCGCGTGACCAGGATGCGCTCCTGGCCGGCATCGCGCAGCGCTTTGATAATGGCGGCAATCTGATCGGCGGTTTTACCGGCACCGTAGACAACCTCGCCGGCTCCCTGGCGCACCCCGCGCGAAAGATCGAGCTGCGCAAAGCCCAAATCGGCGGTCGGAGCCGTCTGGATGCGTGTGAGGGCGTCGGCAGGGGTGACTGCCCCGCCGGCAACATCGCTCAGCAAATGCTCAAGATCTCGCTTATCCATATATGCTCCCTTCGACGGTGCAAAGTCTAGCACTCGAGGGGCTGTTTCCGAACATTAAGACAAAACTGTTCGGAAACTAGACATAGAAGATTTGATTCTATTGTTAGATGGATCGGCTAGTCACGCAGGATGATGTCCATGGCGAGCATCAGGTTGCGCTCGTCGATGGCAAACGGGGCGGCCTCGCGCGTCTTGGGCTTGGCGCAAAATGCGATGCCGGTGCCCGCGGCTTGAATCATGGGGATGTCGTTGGCGCCGTCGCCGATCGCCGCGGTATGGGCCATGTCGACGCCGCACTCAACTGCCCAATCCAGCATCTGGATGAGCTTGGACTCCTTGGTCACAATGTCCGCAGCCAACTTACCGGTGAGCTTGCCGTCCACGACCTCCAGGCGGTTAGCGAGGCAAAAGTCGATGCCCGCGGCGGCCACGATCTTATCGGCGACCTCGTGAAAGCCGCCGCTTACCACGCCGACCTTCCAGCCCTTGCTGTGCGCCGAGCGCACAAGCTCCAGCGCGCCGGGGGTAAACGTCACACGCTCAAAGGTGCGCTCGAACGCGCTCTCGTCCAAGCCGGCAAGCAGCCCCACGCGCTCCTCGAGCGCCTGCTTAAAGTCAAGCTCGCCGCGCATGGCGCGCTCAGTGATCTGTGCCACCTGCTCGCCTACGCCGGCCTCCTCGCCCAACAGGTCGATGACCTCCTGGTTGATGAGCGTGGAGTCGATATCCATAACGATGAGGCGTGCGGTCATGACGGGCCTTTCCGAGTGCAGTTGTATTGGGGCACATTGTCGCACGTGACGAGCGCGGGCGGGTGCCGCGGCGCGTCAATTGTTTCGTCTCCGTCAAGTCTTTGGGCAGGAGCTACTTTTCCGCGGCACATCGACACAGGTGCGATAAGATAGAACGCCATGTCTGGCTGCGCGGTTTACGCAGGCCGGGCAAATCTGTACGACGCCGCCCGGAACGACACGGGGCGGCACAGATCCATAAAGGAGGATCACTGGTATGAGCCAGACCCGTCCCATCGACGAGCATTCCATGCACACCCGTACCTGCGGCGAGCTTCGCAGCGAGAACGTGGGCGAAGAGGTCACCCTCACCGGTTGGGTGAGCCGTCGCCGCGACCACGGCGGCCTTATTTTCTGCGACCTTCGCGATCGCGAGGGCATCACGCAGCTCACCTTCGACCCTGAGCACTCCGACGGCGATGCCTTTAAGATCGCCGAGACCATGCGTCCCGAGTGGCCCATCAAGATCCACGGCGTTGTGCGTTCCCGTGGCGAGGAGACCACCAACGCCAAGCTCGCGACCGGCGAGATCGAGGTCCTCACCGACCATGCAGAGGTGCTCAACACGTCCGTCACCCCGCCGTTCCAGATCGAGGACGGCATCGAGACCAGCGAGGACACCCGTCTGCGCTATCGCTATCTGGACCTTCGTCGTCCCGAGATGATGGCCAACCTCAAGCTGCGCTCCGACTTTACCTTTGCCATTCGCGAGGCGCTGCACAACCGTGAGTTCATGGAGGTCGAGACGCCCTCCCTGTTCAAGTCCACGCCCGAGGGCGCCCGCGACTTCATCGTCCCCAGCCGCATCCAGCCGGGCAACTTCTATGCCCTGCCGCAGTCCCCGCAGCTCCTGAAGCAGCTGCTTATGGTCGGTGGCGTCGAGCGCTACTATCAGGTTGCCAAGTGCTTCCGCGACGAGGACTTGCGTGCCGACCGTCAGCCCGAGTTCACCCAGGTCGATATCGAGATGTCCTTCGTGGACCAGAACGACGTTATGAGCGCGCTCGAAGAGGTCCTGTCCGACGCCTTCGGCCGCATGGGTGTCGAGATGCCCACGCCGCTGCGTCGCATGGACTATTGGGAGGCCATGGACACCTATGGCTCCGACAAGCCCGATACTCGCTACGGCATGCACCTGGTCGACCTGACCGACATCTTTGCCAACTCCAAGTTCAAGGTCTTTGCGACTGCTGCAAACGAGGAGGGCTCTGTCGTCAAGGCCATCAACGCCAAGGGCGCCGGTGCCTGGGCACGTGCCAAGATCGATAAGCTCGCCGGCGTGGCCTCCACGTTTGGCGCCAAGGGCCTGGCCTGGATCGCTTTCCGCGAGGACGGCTCCATCAACAGCCCCATCGTCAAGTTCTTCTCGGACGAGGAGATGGCTGCTCTGCGCGAGCGCATGGACGTCGAGCCCGGCGACCTTGTGATGTTTGCCGCCGGCCCGCGCCTGCTCTCCGACGAGATCCTGGGCGGCATGCGTTCCCACATGGCCAACGCGCTCGAGATCAAGCGCGAGGGCCACGACTTCCTGTGGGTCGTCAACTTCCCGCTGTTCCACTGGGACGAGGATCGCAAGGCCTATGCAGCCGAGCACCAGCCCTTCACCCTGCCGACCGAGACCGACATCGCCAAGATCGAGGCCGATCCGTTGGCAGCCGGTTCGTGCACCTACGACTTTGTCATGGACGGCTTTGAGGCCGGCGGCGGCGGTATGCGTATCCACAACGCCGAGATGCAGATGTCCATGCTCAAGCTCCTGGGCTTTACCGAGGAGCGCGCCGAGTCGCAGTTTGGCTTCCTCATGGAGGCCCTCAAGTTTGGTGCGCCCCCGATGGGCGGTTTCGCTCTGGGTCTGGACCGCGTGTGCATGCTGCTCACCGGTTCCGACTCCATCCGCGACGTCATGGCGTTCCCCAAGACGGCCAGCGGCTCCGACCTCATGTCGGGTGCTCCGAGTGCCGTTTCCGGCGCCCAGCTCAAGGACGTCAGCCTGCGCCTGATGTAGGCGAGCGGCTACATATTGCCCGCAACGAGGGAAGGACGCGTGCCTTCCCTCGTTTTTTATGCGCCGAGATTGTGAGGGCATGGGATGACCGGGCGTCGCGGAAAGTGCGTCCCGGAATCTGCGTCCAGAACGGGTCGCGCTTTCCCAAAGGGGGTCCTCTGGGAAAGCGCGACCCAGAATTCGGCAAAATAATGGGACACAGTTTCCGGTTGAGCTGTCTAACGGAAACTGTGCCCCAGAATGAGCGCTCAAAACGGGCCGGGCTTTCCACAGCAACTGTCTGGCGGAAAGCCCGGCCCAGTTTCCTACAGCGAGTCTCTCTGAACGAGCTGCATGTGCATGACGGTGGTGGTGGGCTCGGCACCCTTGATCATGTCGAGCGCAATGTTGGCGGCCATGTGGCCTTCTTCGCGCAGGGGCTGGCGGACGGTCGTGAGTGCGGGGACGCAGCGCGTCGCAATCTCGTGATCGTCGAAGCCGACGACAGAAACTTCCGCCGGAACAGATAGGCCTGCCTCGTTGAGTGCGGTGATGACGCCAGCCGCGATACGGTCCGATCCGCAGAGCACGCCATCGAAAGCAATCTTGCGCGCGAGGATCTGGCGCATGGCCTGATAGCCGTCTCCGCTGTTCCAGCCGGTATAGATAACGTTTGCGTCTGGGAGGTCTTCGTCCAAGACAGCGCGGTAGCCGCGCAGGCGGTCGACAACAGCGGGGTTGTCTTGCGGTCCCAACACGGCGACGATATCTTTGCGCCCGCGCTCCTTCATGGCGTGTGCCGCAAAGCGTCCGCCCTCTTCGTCGTCAGAGTAGACCGTCGAGAACACATCGCGATAGGGGTGGCCCTCGAGCTGGCCGCACAACACGGTGGGTACGCCCAGCTCGCGCAGCACCTCGAGCAGCTCGCTGCCCTTGTAGGGGGAGACGTCGATCACGGCGTCGAACGAGCGGCGCTCAAAGTGCTCGCGTGCGCGGTTGCGCTCATGCGTAGAAGACGCCTGCAAGATAACGGGCAGATAGGACGACTCCGACAGTTCCTCGGTAATACCGCTCAAAAACTCGCTATAGGTGGGGTCGCTGAAGAGTTCACTCAGGGGCTCGGTCACGAGCACGGCGATGATTTCCGTGCGCCCGACAGCGAGCGCTCGGCCACGGGCATTGGGGACAAAATTGACTTTCTTGGCCGCCGCACGGACGCGCTTTTTGGTTTCCTCGCTAATGCGGGGCGAATCGTTGAGGGCGCGCGATGCCGTGGAGCGCGACACGCCGGCAGCTGCGGCAACCTCGGCAAGCGTAGGTGCGGTGCGAACTGGTTGGGTCATGGCGTCTCCTGGAAAATGCGGTCGATGTTGTCACTGATACGGGCTGGTGCGGATACAGCTTACTATAGTGCACCTGAACAGCGTTCATGATATCCGGTGACAGGTGTCGTTTTGCAACCAAGCCGCAATCGAATACGTCTCGTGTGGGTGAGATATCAGCGGGCGTGGCGGTTGCCTACGAGCTTAAGAACGATGTTTTGCGCTGAGTTTCGATACTCAGGGTGACATAAGTGTCGCAGCTGTACAACCGGTTGCACCGTTAATCCGACCAAATCGACCGTTCAGCGGACAACCGGTTGCACAATTTTTTGCATCGCCCGTAAGATAAGGACAACCGGTTGCACAAGAATCACTACGATGACGAAGGAGCATCACCATGGACGCCATTAACGATTGGGAAAACCAAGCGCTCACCCACAGGAACCGCCTGGCACCCCATGCGTACTTTATGGGTTACGAGACCGCCGATCTCGCCGCTACGTACAGCCGCGAGCTGTCGCGCGGGTTTGTCCAGCTGTCCGGCTCGTGGCAGTTCCGCCTCTTTGAGGGGCCTGCTGCCGTTTCCAACGAGGAGCTCTCCACGTACGAGCCCGAGTGGGATCACGTGGAGGTTCCGCACCTGTGGCAGGTGGATGGCTATGGCAACCTTGCCTACACCGACGAGGGTTTCCCGTTCCCGGTGGATCAGCCGTTCGTTCCCTCCGACGACCCCACGGGCGTCTACCAGCGCATCGTCAACCTTCCCGCCGTGCCTGCCGGCGCTCGCGAGATCATTCGCTTTGACGGCATCGAGAGCTATGGTGAGCTGTACGTCAACGGTCAGTTTATCGGCATGACCAAGGGTTCGCGCCTGTCTGCCGAGTTTGACGTGACCGACGCGCTCGTCGAGGGCGACAACCTGTTTGCGGTCAAGGCTCTGCAGTACAGTGATGGCAGCTATATCGAGGATCAGGACATGTGGTGGGCCTCGGGCATCTTCCGCGATGTGTACCTTATGCAGCGTCCCGCCGCGCACCTGGTCGACTTTAGGTTCCGCACGCACCGCGAGGGCGATGCCGCTCTGATCACGCTCGATACGGTGGCCGAGGGCGCTACCCGCGTTGTGTATACGCTCAGCGATGGCGGAAACGTGGTGGCTACGGGTGAGTGCGTCGACGGCCATGCCGAGTGCAGCGTTGCCGATGCCCACTTCTGGAATCCCGAGGACCCCTTCCTCTATGACCTTACGTTTGAGGTCTACGATGGCGACGAGGCCAGCGAGTACGTTCCGCATCGCCAGGGTCTTGCCGAGGTGACGGTCGAGGGCAATCATATCTACCTCAACGGCACCTACTTTAAGATGCATGGCGTCAACCGCCACGATCACGACGATCACAAGGGCCGCGCCGTGGGCCTCGATCGCATGCGCCGCGACCTGGAGCTCATGAAGCGGCACAACATCAACGCGGTGCGCACCTCTCACTATGCCAATGACCCGCGCTTCTACGAGCTGTGTGATGAGTATGGCATCATGCTGGTCGCCGAGACCGATATGGAGAGCCACGGCTTCGAGAATATCGGCAACATCGCCCTGGTCACCGACGATCCGGCATGGGAGCCGGCCTACGTCGACCGCATTGAGCGCCTGGTGATGCAGGAGCGCAACCACGCCTGCATCATTATGTGGTCGATGGGCAACGAGAGCGGCTATGGCTGCAACATCCGCGCGATGTACGCCAAGGCTCACGAGCTCGATGATCGTCCGGTCCATTATGAGGAGGACCGCAACGCCGATACCGTCGACGTTATCTCCACGATGTACTCCCGTGTTTCGCAGATGAACGACTTTGGCGAGCACCCATTCCCCAAGCCGCGCATCAACTGTGAGTACGGTCACTCCATGGGCAATGGTCCCGGAGGCCTGTCCGAGTACCAGGAGGTCTTCGATCGTTGGGATTGCATCCAGGGCCAGTTCATTTGGGAATGGTGCGACCACGGTTTGGCTGCTGTGACCGAGGACGGCGTTGCCTACGATATGTATGGTGGCGACAACGGCGATTACCCCAACAACAGCAACTTCTGCATCGATGGCATGGTGTTCCCCTGGCAGCAGCCGAGTCCGGGCCTTACCGAGTACGGCCAGGTTATCTGCCCGGTCCGCATGGCTTATGACGCCGAGGCAGGCGAGCTGACCGTCACCAACAAGCGTTGGTTCACCACCCTCGAGGATGTCTGCCTATCGGCCGAGACCCTGGTGGACGGCGACGTGGTCTGCCGCAAGACGCTCATGCCCGGCGCGGTTGCCCCCGGCGAGTCCGTCCAGCTGCCACTGGTGATTCGCGAGGCCGCAGTGGGCGAGACCCTGCTGACCGTGCGCGCCTACACCATGGCCGCTCACGTCTGGTGCGAGCCGATGTTCCAGCTGGGCGCTAGCCAGTTTGCCATCGCAAACCATCCGGCGCCGGCCATCGTGGCCCCCGCTCGTCCTGAGCTTACGGTTGAGGAGACCGAGCAGGAGATCCGCACCCACTCCCTCAACGGCGAGCTGACCTTCAGCAAAGTCAACGGTACCGTGAGCGAGTGGAAGGCATCCGGCCGCGACGTCATGGCCTCTGGTCCCCAGGTTGGTTTTTGGCATCCGCTCGTCGATAACCATGCCCAGGAGTATGACTCACTGTGGAAGGACAACTTCATCGATGTGATGCAGACGTCTACCCGCAAGGTTTCTTGGAAGCAGGATGGCAATGCGGTCGTCGTTACCGTGAGCCAGCGTATCGCTCCTCCCGTCCGCGCGTTCGGCATGCGCGTCGAGCTCGTCTACACCGTGCTTCCGAGCGGTCGCGTCGACCTCAAGGTTTCCGGCGAGCCCTACGGCGATTACTCGGATATCATCCCGCGCATCGGCATCTCCTTCGAGGTCCCCGGTTGCGATCGTGCCGTCGAGTGGTATGGCCACGGCCCGGGCGAGAACTATCCGGACTCGCTGCGCGCCAACCCGGTCGGTCATTACCGCACTACGGTCGACGACATGTTCACGCCCTACGTTATGCCTCAGGATTGTGCTAACCGCGAGGGCACCCGTTGGGTCGCCCTGCGCTCTAGCCACGGTGACGGTCTGGTCGTGACGCGTCCGAGCGACGCCGCCTCCAACCCGTTCTCGTTCTCGGCATGGCCCTATAGCTGCGAGGCTATAGATAACGCCAAGCACGTCTACGACCTTGTCAAGGGCGACACGGTTACGGTCAATATCAACGACCAGCTGCTCGGCCTTGGTTCGAACTCTTGGGGTTCCGAGGTGCTCGATTCCTACCGCACCCGTTTTGAGAGCTTCAGCTTTGAGGTGTCCCTGCGACCGCTGACGTCTGCCGATCTGGCTCAGGCGCTGGCACCCATTAAGGAGGCATAAGTCATGCATGTCTTTAACTCGCGCGCCGATTTCGACGCTCAGATGAAGTCCGTCAAGAAGTGGATGCGCACCGGTCAGGCGCTCGATGGCGTTGCCGACCTGCAGCACGACGTGGCTTACTCCATCGGCGACTCGTTGGTGTACTGGTGGGTCTATGCCCGCGAGGCCGCTACCGCCGATCTGGTCGGTCACCGTCGCTACCATGCCGTGCTCGCTCCGCTCGACGGCGACCTGACCGTCGAGGTTGCCCCCAAGGCAGACCTCACCTGCATCCGTGCTTACAGCGATATCGATGATCGCGAGCGCTTTGAGGGTGCGGGGGAGACCGTGACGATTCCCGCCGGCGGCGTTGCCGTCGTCGAAATTGACGAGGCCTACCGTGTCGTGGCCGATGCCGCGGATTCCCGCGTCGTGGTACTGCACGTGACGGTTGAAGGTTATTCCTTCCCCAACAAGTAGTATTCGTCCGTTTGGACGTTTGCTTCGCGCCGTTAAGGGGGATGGCTTTGTTGACTCCCTTTTCCCCATTCCCCTTAGCAGGTGCGCCGTCCACGATTGCGCTTGCAGTCCGGACGGTTTTAGATGAGATATAACGGATGATTGGGAGGGCTTATGAGCTCTGAAAAACGAGGAACGATTGGTTCGTTCGCTCTGCTGGGCATGACGGTCGCCGCCGTGTTCGGTATCAAGAACATCATCAACAACAACGCGGCCATCGGCTTGGCAGCTGCGCCGTCGTTCTTTTTCGCTACGCTTTTGTACTTTGTCCCCTATACCCTGGTTACCGCCGAATTCGTCGGCCTTAACAAGGACTCCGAGTCGGGCGTGTACGCCTGGGTCAAGACCTCGATGGGCGGTCGCTGGGCATTCCTGACGGCATTTAGCTACTGGTTCGTCAACCTGTTCTACTTTGCGTCTGTACTGCCCAATGTCATCATTTACGCGAGCTACGTGTTCTTTGGTGCCAATGCCGAG
Organism: uncultured Collinsella sp.; assembly: GCA_905205405.1. GTDB lineage: Bacteria > Actinomycetota > Coriobacteriia > Coriobacteriales > Coriobacteriaceae > Collinsella. The sequence goes on along the minus strand of CAJLDK010000025.1, from coordinate 7,629 downwards.
CTTTCGCAGCTGTGGATTACCATTATCGAGATCGTCGTCTTTGCTATCGCCACGTGGGTTTCGACCAAGGGCGCTAAGTGGATCGGTTCCATTTCCTCCTTCGGCTCGACCGCGGCTCTCGGCCTGACTGCCGTGTTCATCTTGCTGTCCCTGGCTGCTGCCTTTGGCGGCGTCGAGTTCGCTACGGCTCCTACCCCCGCTAACATGGCTCCCGACACGAGCAACTTCGCAACTATGTGGGGCTTCTTCGGTACGCTTGCCTGGATCATCCAGGGCGTTGGCGGCGCTGAGTCTGTCGGCGTGTTCCTTAACGACCTTAAGGGTGGCGTCAAGGCCTTCGTGCGCACCGTCGTTATCGCCGGCCTGACCATCGGCCTTCTGTATGCAGGCGCTTCGCTGCTGGTCAACCTGTTCATTCCCGAGGGCGGCGTTGCCATCTCCACCGGTATCTTCGACGTATTCGGCGCTGTCTTTGCCCACTTTGGCATTCCCATGGAAGTGTCCACGCGCGTCATTGGCCTGATCCTTCTTGCCGCCACGCTGGGCTCCCTCATGATGTGGACCTCTGCTCCCATCAAGGTTTTCTTCACCGAGATCCCCAAGGGTGTCTTTGGTAGCAAGATCGTCGAGCTCAACGAGCATGGTATTCCCGCCCGCGCTGCCTGGCTGCAGTTCGCTATCGTCGTCCCCATCCTGATTATCCCGGCCCTGGGCTCTGGTAACCTCGACGACCTGCTCATGATCGTCACCAACATGACGGCTGCCACCGCTCTGCTCCCGCCGCTGCTGATCCTGCTTGCCTACTTTATGCTGCGCAAGAACTTCGACGCTGCTCCCCGTGGCTTCCGCATGGGTTCGCGTACCTTTGGCCTGGCCATTGCTGCATTCCTGCTTGTGGTCTTCTGCTTCGTGCTTATCTGCGGCACCATTCCGCTCGATCAGCCTCTGTGGCTGACGCTGGTCTACAACGTCGGCGGCGTGGTTGTCTTCCTGGGCCTTGCCGTGATGTGGTACAACCGCTACATCAACCGCCTGCGCGAGACCGATCCCGAGGCTGCCGAGAGCGAGCTTCGCCCCTCCGTCCTCGACATGATGGAGTAGCGGCTAGGATTAATCTGCGGCTGTGGAATAAATCGATTCCCTTTCCTAAGGAGGGGCCTTACGAGGCCCCTCCTTTTGTGTTTTGGGACATGGTTTTGGACCCCGTGGTCAAAAAATGCCAAATATGAGTACTGTTGCAAAAGAGGTGTCATATTTTTCGGCCCGTTCTGAGCGAAAATGGGCTCAAAATCAATTTATCTAACCCCCTTTAAAGGGCGTTTGACGGCTTTCAACCTCTTCGAATCGCTCAAAGTAGGCACTTTGCTCTCGATTTTGCTGCTACTAAATTGGTGACAGTACTCATATTTGCCACTTTTTGCCCACGAGGTGTTCAGAGGAGCTCTCGACAAGCATCTAACGCTACAATAACTACCACGTGGCTGGGTTTGCCGGCCGAATGTGCGACGTCGTGGGAGGGGACATGGTCGAGTTTACAAAGACGATTAAAGATCCGTTGGGATTGCATGCCCGCCCGGTTGCGCTGCTCTATGACATTATTGCCAAGCATCGTAGCAACGTATCGGTCAGCATCGGCGATCGCCATACCGACGGCCGCGATGTGATGGGGCTCATGGCTCTCTACGGCGAATGTGGCGAAGACATCGTGTTCCGCGTTTCGGGCGTGGATGAGGCCTCCTGCGTCACATCGATCAGAAACCTCTCGTTCTAACCTCAACAATGTGACAAGGGGACAGGCCCCTTTGTTGCATAAATTGGTATGACAAGGCACCGCAAAGAGATGGTCTTTGCGGTGCCTCTTTTGTTTCATATAGGAAACTTTTCCGAAAACTGAATAGGGACCCTTTCCAAAAAGTTAACCACGTGCTAGTTTACTATAGCGAACATAGACGTGGTTAACTTTTGCTGCGTCGATGTTGAGGACGAACTGACGTTAGGAGCTCACTCATGTCTTGCGGACCGCAGATGCCGGCTATGCCGCTTTCGATGGTAAAAGCGGGCGAAACCGTGCGCGTGTCTCGCGTAAAGGGCAATGAGGATATGAAGCACCATCTCAAGGACCTCGGCTTTGTCGAGGGCAACGAGATCCACGTGGTGAGCTCGAGTGGCGCCAATATCATCGTCACGGTGCTGGGTGCACGCTTTGGTATCGATTCCAAGGTTGCCATGCACATCATGACCATCGGTTAGTCCGCAGCATTTAAAAACTGAAAGGGGGACAAGTAAATGAAGACGTTGGGTGACGTTAAGGTGGGCGAGAGCTCCACGATTGTCAAGCTTCACGGTGAGGGCGCGCTGCGCCGCCACCTTATGGACCTGGGCCTCATCAAGGGCACGTCGTTTAAGGTCGTAAAGGTTGCACCGCTCGGTGATCCGGTCGAGATCAACGTGCGCGGCTACGAGCTTTCCATCCGCAAGGAGGAGGCGGCCGTCGTCGAGGTCCAGTAAGGGCTTGCGGCGTATATTTCTGCAGATAAAGTTAGGCTTTTCTAACTTAATGCAGCATCTTTGAAGCACATTATCCAGCCCGCGCGGAGAAAGCAGCGCAGGCACACAAGGAAGAAGGATTGAATGGCGGATTCTCAGATCCATGTCGCGCTGGCGGGTAACCCCAACTGCGGCAAGACCACGCTTTTCAACCTGATCACCGGCGCCAACGGCTACGTTGGCAACTGGCCCGGTGTCACGGTTGAGAAAAAGGAAGCCAAGCTCCTGAGCGACAAGAACGTTACCATCACGGACCTCCCCGGCATCTACTCGCTTTCCCCCTATAGCCCCGAGGAGCAGTGCTCGCGCGATTACCTCATGAGCGGCGAGCCCGATGTCGTCGTCCAGGTGGTCGACGCCACCAACCTCGAGCGCAACCTGTACCTGGCGCTTCAGGTTATCGAGACCGGCCTGCCCGTGGTCGTCGCCCTCAACATGGCCGACTTGGTCGAGAAGAACGGCGACAAGATCGACACGGACAAGCTCTCCAAGAAGCTCGGCTGCCCGGTCATGATGATCTCGGCCCTTAAGAACAAGGGCATCAACGAGCTGTTCGAGCAGGTCAAGAAGTCTGCCGCTTCCAAGGGCCAGGTGCCGGAGCACAAGTTCGATTCCTCCATCGAGGACGTTCTGGACCACATCGAGAACAACCTGCCGGCGAGCGTTCCCGCCAACAAGCGTCGCTACTACGCCGTCAAGCTGTTCGAGCGCGACGCGGACGCCTGCAAGCTCATCAACCTCACTAAGGAGAAGGCCGCTCGCGTCGAGCAGCTGGTCGCCCAGTGCGAGCAGGATTGCGACGACGACGCCGAGTCCATCATCACCGGCGAGCGCTACGGCGTGATCGCCCACATCATCGACGAGTGCCTCACCAAGGCTCCGGCCAAGATGAGCACCTCCGAGAAGATCGACCGTGTGGTTACCAACCGTATCTTGGGCCTGCCGATCTTTGTGGTCATCATGTTCTGCGTGTACTACATTGCCGTCTCTACCTTGGGCGGCACGGTGACCGACTTCACCAACGACCAGCTCTTTGGCACCGACGGTTGGTATGTGCTCGGCCAGGGCCGCGACGCCTACGACGCAGCTGTCGAGGCTGCGGGTGACGCCGCCGACTCGGTCGACCCGGCACAGTACGGCCCCTATGTTCCGGGTATTACCACCGTGGTGCACGATGCCCTTGTGGCGGGCGGCACCGAGGACGGTGGCCTGGTCGATTCGCTGGTCTGTGACGGTATCGTCGGCGGTCTGGGCGCCATCTTCGGCTTCGTGCCGCAGATGTTCCTGCTGTTCGTGATGCTGTCTTTCTTGGAGGACTGCGGCTACATGGCCCGCGTCGCCTTCATCATGGACCGCGTGTTCCGCCGCTTTGGCCTGTCCGGTAAGTCCTTCATCCCCATGCTCGTGTCCTCGGGCTGCGGCGTCCCCGGCGTCATGGCCACCAAGACCATCGAGAACGAGAAGGACCGCCGTATGACGGTCATGACCACCACGTTTATTCCCTGTGGCGCTAAGCTGCCGATCATTGCCCTGCTCATGGGTTCCATCATCGGCGATTCTTCCACCACCGCCGCGTGGATCAGCCCGCTCTTCTACTTCCTGGGCGTCTTTGCCGTCATTGCTTCGGGCCTCATGCTCAAGAAGACCAAGCTCTTCGCCGGTCGCCCGACGCCGTTTGTTATGGAGCTTCCTGCCTACCACTTCCCGGCGATCCGTTCTTGGGCGCTGCACGTGTGGGAGCGCTGCTGGGCCTTTATCAAGAAGGCCGGTACGGTCATCTTCGCGTCCACCGTCGTCGTTTGGTTCCTCTCCAACTTTGGCAGCTACAACGGTTCCTTTGGCTTCCTGCCTGCGATGGACGGCATCCCCGAGGAGTTCATGGATTACTCCGTGCTCGCCATGCTCGGCAACCTGGTCGCTTGGATCTTCGCCCCGCTCGGCTTTAGCACCTGGCAGGCCACCGCGCTGACCGTCTCCGGCCTCGTGGCTAAGGAGAATGTCGTCGCTACCGCCGGCTCGCTGCTCTCCGTCGCCGATGCTGGCGAGACCGACCCGAGCCTGTGGACCGCGTTTGCGGGCATGTTCCCCACCATGGGTGCTTGCGTGGCCTTTGGTGCCTTCAACCTGCTGTGCGCTCCGTGCTTTGCCGCCATGGGCACTATCCGCAACCAGATGGACTCCGGCAAGTGGACCGCGATTGCCATCGGCTACGAGTGCGCCTTCGCTTGGGTGATCGGCCTGTTCATCAACCAGTTCTACAACCTGTTTGTGTTGGGCCAGTTTGGTATTTGGACGATTGTAGCCATCGTGCTGCTGGTTGCGATGCTCTTCCAGATCTTCCGTCCCATGCCCAAGCATGCATGGACCGACGAGGACGAGACCAACACTGCTTCCGCCGCAGTTTCCGCTTAAGTCCGAATAAGGATTAGCCCCTTTCCACGAGCCCGGGTGTCCCAGCGACACTCGGGCTTTTTGGTGAGGGAGATGTGGCGTTTCCGCAGATAAAACCGACCAAAATATACCTGTCCCTTTTTGGCAGGTGGAGAATGGGGTAAAGTAAGTGGTGGTTAACTAGAGGAGGCTTGCTATGGCACCTATCGATATTGTTGTACTGGCTGTTATCGGCATTGCGTTTGTCGCCGTGTGCGTGCACATTTATCGCAAGGGCACCTGCGCCGACTGCGCTCAAGGTGGCGTTTGCACAGGACATTGCTCCAACAAAAAGACCTGCGCCGCACTTAAGGGCGTAGACAAAATCGCCGAAGACTTGGGCCGCGGTATCAAATAAGGTGAACGGGGACGTCTCTGTTTCTCCTTTTGACGAGTGCCGTGCAATCTGCGATCTGTCGGGTGCTGCGCAGTTACTGCTACGATAGGTACGTCAGTAACTGCCGCCGAGCGGCTCAATCGAAAGGAAACCTGCATGGAGTCCTCCGCCTACCCGATGCTCTTTAGCCCGATCAAGGTCGGTACGACCGAGGTCAAGAACCGCGTCTTTATGCCGCCGGTATCTACCAACCTGGCCGATCACGGCTATGTGACCGACGACTTGGTCGATCATTACCGTGCCCGCGCCAAGGGCGGCGTGGGTCTCATCATCACCGAGGTCGTGACGGTCGAGCCCACCTATACCTATCTGCCGGGCGATATGTGCTGCTACGACGACACGTTTATCCCCGGCTGGGAAAAGCTCGCCGCAGCCGTCCACGAGTATGGCTGCAAGATCATGCCGCAGCTCTTCCACCCCGCCTACATGGCCTTTAACATCCCGGGCACGCCGCGCCTGATCGCTCCGTCCTTTGTGGGCCCGTCCTATGCCTGCGAGGCGCCGCGCCCCATCACGGTCGATGAGATTCACGAGCTCACGCATCAGTTTGGCGACGCTGCCGTGCGTATGCAGAAGGCCGGTGTCGATGGCGTCGAGGTCCATGCGGCGCACGCCCACGGCATGCTCGGCGGCTTTTTGACCCCGCTCTACAACAAGCGTACCGATGAGTATGGCGGCTCGCTCGACGCTCGCATGCGCTTTTTGCTCGAGGTTATCGCCGAGATTCGCGAGCGCTGCGGCAAGGACTTTATCATCGACGTCCGCATCTCGGGCGATGAGTACACCGATGGCGGCCTGGCCCTCAACGACATGATCTATGTCTCACGTCGTCTGGAGAAGGCCGGCGTCGACATGATTCACGTGTCGGGCGGCACCACCATCAAGCGCGGATCTGCGATTCCCGCCGCCGGCACGCAGCAAGCCTCGCACGCCGCCTGCTCGCGCGAGATCAAAAAGCACGTCAACATTCCCGTCGCCACCGTCGGCCGGATCAACGAGGCTTGGATTGCCGAGGAGCTGATCGAGGACGGTGCTGCCGATATCTGCATGATGGGTCGCGCCAATCTGTGTGATGCCGAGTTCTGCAACAAAGCCGCTGCCGGCAACGCCGACGACATCCGCCCCTGCATTGGCTGTCTGCGCTGCCTGAACGGCATTATGTTTGGCAAGCGCATCTCCTGCACCGTCAACCCGGACGTGGAGCGCGATGAGGCCGGCTACGAGCCTGCCGCCGAGGCCAAGAACGTACTGGTTGTGGGCGCTGGTCCTGCGGGCATGGAGGCAGCCTACATTGCCGCCAAGCGCGGTCACAATGTGGTGCTCGTGGATAAACAGGACGAACCGGGCGGCGAGATGCGCATCGCGGCCGTTCCGCCGGCAAAGCAGGAACTCACCCGCGTGATCAAGTACCAGTATCGCCGTCTTGCTAAGGCGGGCGTGAAGTGCGTCTTTGGTACCGAGCTTTCGGCCGAGGACATTCAGCGTGACTACGCGGGCTACGAGGTTGTCCTGGCTTATGGCGCCGAGCCCATCGCCCCGGCCTTCATGCAGGGATTTAAGCAGGTCATGACGGCCGACGACCTGCTGGGTGGCAAGGCCTTCCCGGGCAAGAAGATTGTCATCGTGGGCGGCGGCACCGTCGGTTGCGAGACGGCCGACTACCTGGCCCCACTGGTCAACGATCTGTCGCCGGCCAATCGCGACGTCACCGTTATCGAGATGACCAAGACGCTCGCCGCCAACGAGGGTGGTGCCGGTCGCGCGGTGCTCATCACGCGCATGCTCTCCAAGGGCGTCCACGTGCTGACCGAGGCCAAGGTGACCGAGATCACCGAGGATGCCATCAGCTACGAGAAGGATGGCGAGGCCCACACCATCGCCGATGCCGATACGCTGGTGCTCGCCATGGGCTATCGTCCCAATACCAAGCTGGCCGACGACCTTGCCGCTGCCGGTGTTGCCACCCACGTGCTGGGCGATGCCAACAAGTGCGGCAACATCCGCGATGCCATCGGCGATGGCTACAAGGTTGCCTGCGAGCTCTAGTCAACTCCTTGTTGCGTGGGGGCAGGTTACTTTGCACCAACTTGGTGCATGTAAATCTGGCCCCATTGCACCATTGCGGCTTCATGGAGTAGCGCCCGTACGCATCGAATTTCTCCTCTCATAGATGTGCGGCACAAAGAGCCCCGAGTTCATATGAACTGCCTCCCATTTCTTGGACACAAGAATGGGAGGCTTTTTTATGGCTGGAA
>CAJLDK010000024.1:0-22967 GCA_905205405.1 uncultured Collinsella sp. | reverse complement strand
GCTCTTGACAGCGGATTGGGTCATATGAGCGAAAGCCCGCCAGAGCGAGCAAGGTCCTTTTGGGGCGAGATGACACCATAGGTTGAGCATTAGTCAGCGAGCGGGTCGCATTTGAGACAAGGTGACGTGAAACGAAAGGGCGCTGACCTTCTGGTCGCGCCCTTGAAGTTGAGCGTCAGATTGTCCAAATGCGGCCCGCGCAGCGTCGAGCCGTTACGCGGTTCGTAGAACCGCGTAACTAGTTAGTACATCTTTGCGCCGGCGGGGATGGAAGCGTCGAGCTGGATCAGATTGAGACGCTCCTCGCCCTCCTCCTCGTGGATAGCGCTGATGAGCATGCCGCAGCTGGGAATACCCATCATCTTGCGCGGAGGCAGGTTGGTGATGGCGAGCAGAGTCTTGCCGACCAGGTCCTCGGGCTCATAATAACCGTGAATGCCGGAGAGGATGGTGCGGTCGGTGCCAGTGCCGTCGTCGAGCGTAAAGTTCAGCAGCTTCTTGGACTTCTTGACGGCCTCGCACGCCTTGACCTTCACAGCGCGGAAATCGCTCTTGGAGAAGGTATCGAAGTCGACGAACTCCTCAAACAGCGGCTCGACGGCGATCTTGGAGTAATCAACCGTGGGCTTGAGCGGCTTGACGAACGGGCTCGCGGCGTTGCCGGCCTCGGCAGCCTTGGCGGCAGCGGCACCGGACTGGAAACCCTTCTCGGGCTTCATGTGCGGGAACAGTAGCACGTCGCGGATGGAAGCCTGGTTGGTGAGCAGCATGACCACGCGGTCGATACCGATGCCGATGCCGCCCGCGGGAGGCATACCGTACTCGAGGGCGCGCACGTAGTCCTCGTCGTACTCCATGGCCTCGTCGTCGCCGCCAGCCTTCTCGGCCATCTGGGCGGCAAAGCGCTCGGCCTGGTCGACCGGGTCGTTGAGCTCGGAGAACGCGTTGGCGTACTCGTGACCGGCGATAACCAGCTCAAAGCGGTGCGTCAGGCGCGGATCGTCCTCAAAGCGCTTGGCAAGCGGGCTGACCTCGATGGGGTAATCGCACACGAACGTGGGGTTGACGATGGTGTCCTCGCCCAGCTCATCGTAAATCTCGGCGATGATCTTGCCAGCAGTCCACTCGGGCTTGATCTCCAGGCCCTTCTCGCGTGCTGCGGCAGCGAGCTCCTCGACCGGCGTGTCGATGGTGACCTGCTTGCCGAGCACGTCGGAGACGACGTCGGTCATGGGACGGCTGGCCCACTCACCAGAAAGGTCGATGGTCTGGCCCTGGTACTCGATGACCTCGGGGTTGCCGATGGCCTTGTTAGCCGCCTTAATGACACCCTGGGCGAGCGCCTTCATGCCCTCGAGGTCGGAGAAGGCACGGTAGGCCTCCATCGTGGTGAACTCGGGGTTGTGGGTAAGGTCCATGCCCTCGTTACGGAAGATGCGGCCGATCTCGAACACGCGCTCAAAACCACCGACGATGCAGCGCTTGAGGTGCAGCTCGGTGGCAATACGCAGGTAGCACTCCTGATCGAGCGCGTTGAAGTGGGTAATGAACGGCTTGGCCGTGGCACCACCCTGGATGGTCTGCAGGATGGGGGTCTCGACCTCCATGTAGCCGTCGGACTCCATAAAGCGACGGAAGGTGGAGAGAATCTGCGAACGCTTACGGAAGGTCTCGCGAACGTCGTCGTTGGCGATCAGGTCGACATAGCGCTGGCGATAGCGGGTCTCCTTGTCGGAAAGACCGTGGAACTTCTCGGGCAGCGGACGAACGGCCTTGGAAAGCAGGGTCGCGCTCTTAGGGGCAACGGAAAGCTGGCCGCGCTGGGTGCGCACAACCACGCCTGTCACGCCCAAGATGTCGCCCAGGTCGAGGGACTTGAGCGTATTCCAGGCAGCCTCGTCCATGTCGTTGATGCGGCAGAACAGCTGAATCTCGGCAGTCGCATCGCGCACGACGATGAACATGATCTTGCCCTGACCGCGCTTGGCGACCACGCGGCCGGCGATCTTCACGACGTCCTCGGTGTCCTCGCCATCGGCAAGCTCGGCGTACTTAGCCTCGATATCGGCAACGTAGTCCTCAAGCTCAGAGTGCTCGGGATAGGGGTTCTGGCCCGCCTCGAACAGGGCGGCGCGCTTGGCCAGGCGGGTGGCGCGCTCGTCGTTGAGCGTCGATGCCTGATCTGCGGCGTTCTGGTTCTCTGCCATAAGTTAGCTCCTCAAACTAAAACGCTCCCCAGGATTCGGTCCCAGGGAGCGAAAACATACCTTTACGCGGGACCGTGGTCTAGCGTGCAATCTTGGCGATGGTGTAGACGCGAGTCTTGCCGGAAGGCGTAACGACCTCGACGGAGTCGCCCTCGCCGTGACCGATGATGGCGTGACCGACCGGAGACTCGTTGGAAATCTTGTGCTCGAGCGAGTTGGTCTCGGTGGTACCGACGAGCGTGACTTCCATGACCTCACCGTTGGGATCAATCAGAGAAACGGTAGAACCGATGGAGACGGTCAGATCGCCCGTGGTGGCAGCAACCTGAGCGTTGGCGAGGATGGCCTGGATCTCGGCAATACGAGCGGCGTTCTGGGCCTGCTTGTCCTTGGCGGCATCGTACTCGGAGTTCTCCGAAAGGTCGCCGAACGCGCGGGCTTCCTTGATGTCCTCGACGATCTCCTTGGCGTAATCGCCCTCACGCCAAGCGAGCTCCTCGACGAGCTTCTGGCGGCCCTCAGCGGTCAGTACGATCTGGCTTGCGTCCATACGGATATCTCCCCAACTCTGATCAAACAATCAACTGTCAACAAAACGAAAAAGACCGGCTAGCCTGCGGGCAAGCCGGTCAGGTGCTCACCCCAAAGGGATGGGACTACTCTGCGTCCGCGTCGCTGTCCTCTGCCTGCTTCTTCTTGGCAGCAGCGAGCTTGGCCTCGAGCTCAGCGATCTCCTTGTCCTCCTCGGACTGCTCGACCACGACCTCCTCGGCCTGCTTGGTCTCGGCCTTATCGTCGCCCTCCATACCCTCGCGGATATTCTTGACGGTAGAGCCGAGAGACTTGCCGAGCTTCGGCAGGTTCTTGGGCCCGAAGATAATCAGGACAACGACGAGAATAATGATGAGCTCAGGAGCCCTCAGTCCAAACATGTAGACCTCCACAATACAGCGAGACAAGCTCGAATGAGTATACCGCGGGTATCGCGGTATCACAACAATAGCTAAAAAAAGGGACCGCAAGAAGCGGTCCCTCCTCATGCTCTGGTCGGGTTGACTGGATTTGAACCAGCGACCCCTGCGTCCCGAACGCAGTGCTCTACCAAACTGAGCCACAACCCGTTAGCTCGACTATAGTAACAAAGATTTCCGTCGTGTGCTAGAGAAATTTTTACTTCTTTGGCACTTCGATGCGAACCGTGTTGGGAATGAGCTCCGTCGCGCAGGACCACCAGCCGTTTTGCTGGGCAGCGTCGGCAAGCCTTTCGGCCGTGGCGGCGGTGTCGCAAATGGCAAATGAGCAGGCACCCGATCCGCACACATCTACAGCAACGGTGCCGTCCTGTTTACGCAGCCAATCGAGAACCGTTTGTATCTGCGGCTCCATCTGTGCGGAAATGACACCCAGGTTGTTATGGATGAGCGCATATGCCGTCTCGGCATCACCAGCATGCAAGGCAGAAGCTATCGCGCCGGGCTTGTCTGCAGGCACCGGAGCCTCGTCAAAACGTCGATAGGCTTCAATTGTCGAAACGCTTGCCTCGCGCGGCTTGACCAACACGACGGGCGTTGCGGGCAGCGCGGGATACTCAGTTGCCAGCACGTCTCCCCCACCTACGTAGAACGCAGGGCTCGCGTGCAAAAAGAACGGGACGTCAGCACCAATACCCCGCGCAATGTCGTCGAGCGCGGGGTCGGTGTGATCAATTCCCCAGAGCTCCGCCAAGGCGACAATGACCGCGGCCGCATCCGTCGAGGGGCCGCCCAAGCCGGCGCACAATGGAATGCGCTTCTCAATCGTCACGCAGATGTTTGCCTCGCGACCATAATGCTCGGCCATAGCAACCGCAGCCCGATACGCCGTATTCTTTTGCATGGGAAAATCTGATGCCGGAACCGTCTGGACGGTCAGCGCCTGCGCCGGCGCGACCGTCACGGAATCGGAAAGACCGACGGCTGCCATCAGGGAATCGACCCTGTGGTAGCCGCGGTCATCGCGCTCGGTATGAACCCCCAGGTAGAGGTTAATCTTTGCCGGCGCGGAAAGAGTCAGGGACCGATCGGTCACCGTTAGTGCTCCTCGAGCTGATTGCCGAGCGGGGTAAAGATATGCTCGCCGCTCTCGGGGTCGAACAGCTCGACCTGACCGGTGAGGACATCGATATACTGGTAGGACTGACGCGACTTGCGCCCGCGGCGCTCGTCGACCTCGACGATAAAGACGGCGGGGTGGACGCTCTTGATGGTGCCCATGCGCTCGACGACGCGGGTGCGGCCCATGTTGGCCTTCACCTTGACGCGATCGCCCACCATATCGGTCAGCTTCTCGTGGATGTCGTCGACGTGATTGACTTCCATCTCTTCCATGAACAGGGCCTCCAGAAGGTGCAATTCAAAAAGGGGATAATACCCCTAACATAGACAAAACTCTAATACTATAGCACCCTGCTGCCGCCATACGCAAGTAGCTAATTTGGCTACTTACAGATTGTCGGTATCGAGGACGATGGTGAACGGACCGTCGTTGACCAAGTCGACTTTCATATCGGCGCCAAAGATGCCGTGCGCCACGTGTTCGACATCTTTGCGAACGAGCGTCAAGAAGTACTCGTAGAGCTCGTTGGCAACATCGGGGGCGCCGGCATCGGTAAACGATGGGCGGCGGCCGTGACGGCAATCGGCGAACAGCGTGAACTGCGACACTACGAGAACCTCGCCGTCGACATCGGCAAGTGCCAGGTTGGTCTTGCCGTTCTCGTCCTCGTTAATGCGCAAGCCGCGGAGCTTGCCCCACAGCTTATCAGCCTCGGCGCGCGTGTCGCCGTGGCCCACGCCCAACAGCACCAGATAGCCACGCCCAATTTTGCCCACGTACTCGCCGTCGACCGTCACGCCGGCGTTGAGCACGCGCTGAACCACCGCACGCACGGCCTACTCCTCGCCCGTCAGTTTGGCGGATAGGTGCTCGAGCGCATGGAATCGATGGCTGATGGCGTTCTTCTCGTCCGCCGTGAGCTCGGCCATAGTCTTGCCCGGCGTATCGACCGGCAGGAACAGCGGGTCGTAGCCAAAGCCGTGATCGCCGCGGCCCTCGTGCGCGATAACGCCCTCACAGGCGCCCTCGCCATAGGTGACCAGGCCGTCCGTATCGATGAGCGCAACGACGCTCATAAAGCGCGCGGTGCGGTCCTCGTCTGCCACGCCTTCCAGATTCACGAGCAGCTTGGCATTGTTGGCGGCATCGTCGCCGTGAACGCCCGCGTAGCGCGCGCTATACACACCGGGCTCACCGTCCAGCGCGTCGACGACCAGGCCCGAATCGTCGGCGATGGCCATGAGCCCCGTCTCTTCGACGGCAGCCTGCGCCTTGATGATGGCGTTCTCCAAAAACGTCGTGCCGTTTTCCTCGGGGTCCTCAAAATCGCCCAGCTGGCCGAGCGCCACAAAGCGAACCTCGGGCATGACCTTGCCTAAAATGGCCTCGATCTCGGTGAGCTTATGGGCGTTGCCCGTTGCCACGACAATGGTCGCCGCCGGGTCGAGGGTGTCGATGTCGATCTTCTCTAGTGCCATGACTGGCCTCCTTGTCTCTATAGCAATGCCGCCCAAGGGAAACTGGCCTCGAGCCCTCTCCCCTCCCTGGCGACAGAAACCTTATACTTCGACGTTTTCCCAGATAAAACCTACCAAAATTAACATCCCTTTTTGGCAGGTTAGGCGATGGCTTGGCGCTGAAGCTCGATGAGCTCGGCGATGCCTTTGTCGCCCAGGTCGAGCAGGGCGTTGAGGCGCTTACGGTCAAAGGGCGCCTGCTCGCCGGTGCCCTGGAGCTCGATCATCTCACCGGTGTCGGTGGCGACGAGGTTCATGTCGACTTCGGCATGGCTGTCCTCGGAATAATCGAGGTCAAGCAGCGTATTGCCGTCGACAACGCCCATGGAGATGGCGGCCACCTGGCCGGTAAGCGGGATGCGCTCGATTTTGCCCGCCTCGACCCACATGGCGAGGGCGTCGTGCAGCGCCACCCAGGCGCCGGTAATGCTCGCCGTACGCGTACCGCCATCGGCCTGGATCACGTCGCAGTCGACGGTGACGGTGTACTCGCCGAGCGCCTTCATGTTGACGACGGTACGCAGGCTGCGGCCAATGAGGCGCTCAATCTCCATGGAGCGGCCCTTGCGGTTGGCGTGCTCGCGCTTGCAGCGCTTGCCGGTCGACGCCGGCAGCATGGCGTACTCCGCCGTTACCCAACCGGCCTTGGCGCCCTTGCGCCAGCCCGGCACGCCCTCCTCGATGGTGGCAGCGCACAGCACGCGCGTATCGCCGAACTCGGCCAGGCACGAACCGTGGGCGTGCTTCATGACGCCACGGGTGAGCTTAACGGGACGCAACTCGTTGGCGGCGCGGCCGTTGGCGCGGTTGACCTGCATGTACTCCATAGAAAGATCCTTTCGGCAAAAGGTGAAGGTGGGTCTTTGGTCGGTGACCTTATATCTATTTCAGTTCGTCGATATCGATATGTTCAATGCTCTTGAGCGGCTGACCAAAGATAAAGCTGCCCGCCACCGCAAACTCGGCAATGTTATCGGCCGTCGTGGCAAAACGATGCTGCGGCTCAGCGGCGTCGCCCGCCAGCTGCTCGCGGCGCATGAGGATATCGGTCAGCTCGCGCGTGGTCTCCTCGGCGGAACTTACGACGCGTACCCCAGGCCCCAGCGCATGGCGGATAGGTCCCACCAACAGCGGAAAATGCGTACAGCCGAGCACCACGGTATCGATACCGTGGTCGCGCAGTGGCTCAACCGTGGCACCCACCAGCGCACGCACGGCAGGCGTATCGAAGATGTCCTCGTTCTCAAGCCACTGCTCTTGCAGATGCGCACCCGAGGCGAGCTCGTGTTCGACAACCTCGACAAAGCTCGAGGCGGGGCAGCCGTATACGTCGACGCCGGCATCTAGATCCTGAATGGCGCGCGTGTAGGCGCCCGAGCGAATGGTGAGGTTGGTGGCGAGCACGCCCACGCGACGCGAACGGGTGCTGTTGATTGCCGCACGGGCACCCGGCGCGATCACGCCGATCACGGGAACGTCGAGCACCTGCTGGGCCAGACGCAAGGCCGCAGCTGTCGCCGTGTTGCAGGCGATGACCATAATCTTGACGTCGTGCTTCGACAGCCAACGGCCCGCCTGCAACGCAAACGAGCGCACCTCATCCTCGGTACGCGTGCCGTAGGGGCAGCGCTTGGTGTCGCCAAAGTAGTAGACGGACTCGTGCGGCAGCGCCGTCGCGATGGCGCGCGCAACCGTCAGACCGCCCAAACCAGAATCGAACACGCCAATCGGGCGCGTGTCGCCTGCCGGATTCTCGATATCGGACATTACCTCACCAGCCTCTCTCGAAAAGACATGTCCAAGTGCGGCGGCGGCGCGCTACGAACGCGCCGCGACCAGCAGCTCTGCCGTCGCCGCCCAACCGTCGACAATTTTGCCACGCGTAACGAAAGCGTTCTCGCAAGCAGCCAGGAACTCGGGCGCGCCGGCGCTCGTCAGGCCATTCTCGACCAGGCAGAACGTGCCCACGTGATCGGCCATGTAGAAGTCGGACTCGGAATCGCCGAGCGCGAGCGTCTCCTCGCGCTCGATCCCCAGGTGCTCGCAGAAGCGCGCAATGGCGACGCCTTTGTTGAGGCCCGCGGGGTTGATGTTGAATGCGCGACCGTCCTCGACGCGATCGAGCTCGAGCGTCGTCGGCTTGGACAGATGCGTCAGGTGACCGTTACAGGCCCACACCAGGCCACAGCCGGCCTCGTCGAGAATGGCCTGCGCCTCGTCATCGGGGATGTCGCCGCGCATGCCGACGGTAACCTCGCGGTACTTGTAGCCGGTCGACATGTCGTTGTGATACTCGATCTTGTGCGGCCAGCGGGCGAGGATCTTCTCGCACACGCCAGTCTGCTCGATCACCTGGTGCGGCGTGAGACCGCAAGATGGGTCGTAGGGCATGTCGCCGGTCAGATACTCCCAATCGTTGGCTTTGAGGTCGTACATGACCAGGCCGCCCATCTCACCAATGTAGGAGTTGAGGCCGAGCACGCGCGCGTCCTCGTGGATCATGGTACGGTTGCGGCCCGAGGTGGGAACCACCTGAATGCCAGCGCGGGCAAGTGCCACGACGGCCTCGACGAGTTTGGTCGAGGGGTTACCGTCGTTGTCGCGCAGCACGCACGAGCCGGGCGCGAGCATCGTGGCATCCAGGTCGGTAAAGACGTACTTGACCTTGGCCAAGCGCTCGCGCATCTCGCCCGAAAGCTCGGCAACGGTCGGCAGGGTGTTGTGGGACATGGTTACTCCGTTTACGTAGAAGGGTTTGGACTTGGACGGCATGTTTTGATTGAGGGAACACGCTTATGGCGACAGCGCACTCAGGGCGCCGCCGCCATCATGGTTCATTAGTCAAACTGGGTAACATCGATCAGGCGATTGGCCAGCGAAAGGTCGCTCTCGATGGGCACGAACTCGTCGCCCACGTGCATGAGCTCCTCGTCACCCTTTGCCAGCAGCAAGACAATGGTGGGAGCATCGGGGTTGACGTACTCCTCGCGCGCCGCCTTGAACGCCGCATGCACAGCGGCTTCGCGGTCGAGGATGATCTTGTTCGGCGTATCGTCGGGAACATGCTCGGCAAGCTCGCGACAGACCTTCATCGGGTCCTCGTGAGCCGGGTCCTCGTTGGCAAAGATCATCAGGTCGGAATATGGTGCGGCCTCGCGCGGAAGCTGCTCGCGGCGCTCCTGCGCCTTGCCGCCGGCAGCGCCAAACACTGCAATGACTGGGCTAGCGGGAAACGCGCGCTTGACCGACGAGAAAAGCGAACGGAACGAAAGCTGGTTGTGCGCATAGTCAACGACGCAGATCACGCGGCCGTCCTTCGACTCCACGACCTCCATACGGCCCGGTACACGCAGTTTGGAGAGGCCCTTCTTGATAGCCTCGATACCGATGCCGATCTCGCGCGCAGCGGCGATAGCGACCAGCGCGTTTTCCACGTTAAAGTCGCCCGCGATGCACAGCAGGACCTTCTCCCCCGCCTCGGACTCGTCGGCACACAGGCCATGCAGGTTAAACTCGATGTTAAAGCCGACCATGCGCACATCGCTCGCCCACAGGCTTGCCTCGGGATGCTCGACGCCAACGGTCACCAAGCGCTCGGCCGTCGACGCTGCCTCCAACACACGGTCAACCTCTTCGGTGCCCAGATTCACCACGGCGGTCTTCGCCTGGTCAAAGATCCTGAGTTTGCTCTCAAAATAATCCTCAAACGTGGGGTGTTCGATCGGCGAGATGTGGTCACGGCCGATGTTGAGGAAGCACGCCACGTCAAACGGCAGATTCTCGACGCGTTGGTACTTGAGCGCCTGGCTCGAGACCTCCATGACCATGGACTGGCGACCTGACGTGCGGCAGTTGGCGATATGGCGCCAGACCTCGGGGGCCTCGGGCGTAGTATTGGTGCTCTCGTAGCACTCGATGCCATCGTCGGTACTCACCGAGCCGATCATGCCGCAGGACTCGCCCGCTGCCTTGATGATGGACTGAAGCATAAAAGCGGCCGTGGTCTTTCCCTTGGTACCGGTGATGCCCACGATCTTGACATCGTGGTCGGGACGGTCGTAGACCTCCGGCGGCAACAGGGCCATGGCCGTGCGAACGCTATCAACAACCAGCATCGCAGCACCGCTCTCCTGCGCCAGCGGCTCCAGAGACTCGACCAGCGACTCCTCGCACACAAATGCGACGGCGCCCGCATCGAGCGCCATGCTCAAAAACGCGGGCTTAAAGGCAGCACCTTTGCAAAAGAACACGTCACCTGCCGAGACCGCGCGCGAATCAAACGAGCAGCCGGTCACGGCACGCTCGTCAACCTGCTCTGATGCGCGCAGCTTACCGCACACATCGAGAAGCTTGGCAAGCGTATCGACCGTGGTCACGGTCGCGGAATCCGAATGGTGCATCTTTCACCTTTCTCAGCCATTTGGCAGGGACGGTTTTTATAGTAACTGAAACGCACCCACGCAAAAACGGCTCCCGGAGGAGCCGTTACGCGCAGGCGTTCGTAAGCCGAGGCTAGGCAGCCTGAACAGCGGGCTGGTCCTCGTCGATAAAGAAGCGCTTGTACCACACCAGGAACACGAGCGGCGTATAGATCTTGCGCTGGAAATCGCCCTTGCCCGCAAAGTGCAGATCGAGCAGGTGCATGAGCTCGTCGGTATCGAAGAACTCGCTTGCCCACGGCGCGGTGAAGTACTCCTTGACATAGTCGTACCACTTTTGCTCGCGCAGCCAGTAGACAATCGGCACCGGGAAGCCCACCTTGGGACGGGTGGCCCACTCATCGGGCAGCGACTTGTTGGCAGCGTGGCGGAGTACCTGTTTGTTGCCGTTCTCGTTGATGCGGTAGCGGTCGGGAATGTGCTCGGCGAACTCCATGACTTTGCGGTCCAGGAAGGGCACGCGCAGCTCCAGCGAGTGCGCCATGCACATCTTGTCGGCCTTGAGCAGAATGTCGCCCGGAAGCCACATGTTCATGTCCAGGTACTGCTTCTTGACCAGCTCGGGCTGACCCTTCACGCGCGCATAGATGGGAGCGGCAAGCTCGAAGGCGCCATCGCCGGTGTTGTACTCGGGCTTGAGCACGCTGTCGACCTCGCGCTCCGGCCATACCAGAGCCTGTCCCAGGAACGACTTCTCGGGGATCTCGGCACCCTTGACCAGGAAGTTATGTCCCTTGAAGTACGGCATATGCAACGCCAGGTTACCGAGCGCGCGACGGATGGGCAGCGGCACCATCTTTTTGTACTTGCGGACCGGGACCGTGTCCTCGTAGTAGGCGTAGCCGCCAAAGAGCTCGTCGGCGCCTTCGCCCGAAAGCACGACGGTGACGTCCTTGCGGGCCATCTCGGCCAAGAACCACAGCGGCACGGAAGACAGGTTGGACTGCGGCTCGTCCATGTGATACTGGATGTCCTCGAGCGCACCGAAGAACTCGTCAGCGGTAATCATCTTGCGGACATTCTCGACGCCGAGCTTATCGGAAAGCTCCTTGGCATAGTTGGTCTCGTTAAAGTTCTTGTAGTCAAAGCCCACCGAGAAGGTCTTGTCGGGCATGAGGCAAGCGGCAATATAGCTGGAGTCGACGCCACCGGAGAGGAACGACGCGACCTTGACGTCGGCGATGCGATGGGCCTCGACGCTCTCGTGCACGACCTCATCCAGCTCGTCGACGTACTCCTCGAACGGCTTCTCGACGGCAGAGTAATCGCAATCCCAGTAGCGCTCGATGTTCATCTTGCCGGTCGGGATATCGACGGTAAAGTAGTGCGCCGGCGGCAGCTTGTAGACACCCTCGAAGAAGGTCTCCTCGGTTGCCGAATACTGCAGCGTCATGTACGGACGCAGGGCCTTTTTGTTGACCGCCTTGTGGAAGTGCGGGTAGTCCAGGAAGCTCTTGATTTCGGAGCCAAAGAGCACGCCCGGCGCGCCGTCGCCCGCATCGGCCATGGGATAGTAGTAGAGCGGCTTGATGCCAAAGATGTCGCGGGCGCCAAAAAGCTTGTTCTTCTTCTTGTCCCAGATGACGAAGGCGTACATGCCGCGCAGGCGATCGAGTACGGCCTCGCCCCACTCCTCGTAGCCGTGCAGGAGGCTCTCGGTGTCGGCTCCACAGTGGAACTTATAGCCCTTGGCCTCGAGCTCGGAACGGAGTTCTTGGAAGTTGTAGATCTCGCCGTTGAAGACAATGACGACGCTACCGTCCTCATTGGCCATGGGCTGAGCGCCGGCCTCGGTCAGGTCGAGGATCGACAAGCGGCGGAAGCCGAGGGCAACGCGGCCGTCGATAAACTGGCCGCCCATGTCGGGACCACGATGGACGATGCGGTCCATCATCTTGGTGAGCACCTCGGATTGGTTATCCGTCCCACCGACAAAACCGACAAAACCGCACATATACTATCCCCTCTGCTGTTGCTGGGTATCAAATCGAATCAGTAGCTTTTGAGTATACCCGAGGGCGTAAAGAGGGGCGGAATGTTCAGGCAATCTCAACTGAATCAGCTCCGCTGTGACACGCGTCGGTTACCTTTAATGGATATGAGGTGAATGAGGCGATTGTTTTGCTATACTCTCTCCGCACGGGCGATTGGCGCAACGGTTAGCGCAGGTGCTTTACACGCACAAGGCTGGGGGTTCGAATCCCTCATCGCCCACCATTGAATTGGAAACGGTCCTCGCAAGGGGACCGTTTTTGTTTGGGCCCAGCGCATGGGATTCGAACCCGACAGGGTGCGAAGCTGAGGAAACGCGAAGCGTTTTCCAGCGCAGCACGCGAGGGCCGCAGGCCCGAAGCGAAAGCGGGCGGCGTCAGCCGCACGCGACATCCCTCATCGCCCACCACTGATTTGATAGGCTCCCAGCTATGGGGGCCTTTCTTTTTTGGGCCCATCGCGGGGGGATTCGAACCCGCAAGGGTGCGGAGCTGAGGAAACGCGAAGCGTTTTCCAGCGCAGCACGCGAGGGCCGCAGGCCCGAAGCGAAAGCGGGCGGCGTCAGCCGCACGCGACATCCCTCATCGCCCACCACTGATTTGATAGGCTCCCAGCAATGGGAGCCTTTCTTTTTTGGGCCCATTTCATGGGATTCGAACCCGCCAGCACGACTGTCACAAAGGCCGTGGCCAGAAAATGGCAAAAATGAGTACTGCCACCTTGCTTACAACATATCAAAAGATAGTATTTGCTTAAGTTACGAAACATATGTCCATTATAAGGACTAGCAATTGGATCAAAATCGTGCATTCATCGCCATTTCGACTTGCCATCTGGTCTTATTAGTCCAAAATTGCTGCGACCAAATCGGTAACAGTACTCATATTTAATGTTATTTGACCAGCAGGTCTCCCCGCCTTAGCAAATCTAAGGCAAAACGGGCTCCAGACCGCTGAATCATGCCACATAGGGCACGTCCGCAGTCCGGAACCCGGTCAAAGTTAAGTTATTTCGCTGTGTTAGGCCAAAACGTCCGACAGGATCTCGATCAGACTGTCCACGTCGGCTTCCTCGCAGACGAGCGGCGGCAAGAAACGCAGCGTATGGGCACCCGTAGCGTTAATCACGGCACCAGCCCCCAATGCACGGGCCACAACGTCGTGTGCATCACCCACAGTATCGTCCAGATCGCAGCCGAGCATCAAGCCGCGGCCACGCACCTCGGTCACGTTCGGCAGCTTGGCGAGCTTTGCCTCCATATAGGCGCCTACCTTGGCAACATGGTCGGCATAATCGCCGTGCACGAGCGCGGAGAGCGTCGCGGCACACGCCGCGATGGCCAAGCAGCTACCGCCAAAGGTCGAGCCGTGGTCGCCCGGCTTAAACACGTCGGCAATCTCCTTCTTTGCCACGACGGCACCCATGGGCACGCCATCAGCAATGCCCTTGGCAAGGCTCATGATGTCGGGTTCCACGCCATAGGTTTGGAATGCAAACGGCTTGCCGGAGCGGAAGATGCCGCACTGGACCTCGTCGGCGATAAGCACGGCGCCCACTTCGTGTGCCAGGTCGTGCGCTGCCGCCATAAACTCCTCGGTCATGGGGTGCACGCCGCTCTCACCCTGGATCGGCTCGAGCATCACGGCACAAATTTCGCTCCCCAGCTGCTTAAAGATCGCACGCAGTTCATCGATATCGTTGGGCGTGCAGGCCACAAAGCCACCCGGCAGCGGGCGGAAACTATCCTGCAGCCAATCCTGCATGGTGGCGGCAATGGTCTCGAGCGTACGGCCGTGGAAGCCGCCGCGCATGCACACGATAGTGTTGCCGCCGTTACCGGCACGTTTGGCGTACAGGCGCGCGAGCTTCATCGAGCCCTCGTTGGCCTCAGCGCCGGAGTTGGCAAAGAAGGTCTCCCAAACCTGCTCATCCGCAGCCGGGGCACCAAGAGCAGCTGCCGTGGTCTCATCGCCGGCGGCAATGGCATCGGCAAGCACGCGCGCACCATCTACGTCGTCGTTAGCAAGCTTGGACAGCAGCGCCGCGACCTGTCCGCGCTGCTCAATGTAGAAGTAATTGGAGACATGCATGAGCTTTTTGGTCTGTGCCTCGAGCGCCGAGAGCACGGCCGGGTCACCATGACCTAGGCTGCACACGCCGATGCCGGCAAGAAAGTCGAGGTACTCACGGCCATCGTCGCCGGTGAGCTTCATGCCGTGACCCTCGACAAACTCGACCGGAGAGCGGCCAAAGGTATGCATAACGTAATTGGATTCAAGCGATTGCTGAGCTGCAAGTGACATGGAATGCCTTTCGTTGAGCGCCGGACGGCGCAGGCCTATGGGTGCAGGAATTGGGCGGCTGCGGTCAGCTAGACCGTCTGGAGCTTCTCGACCTCGTCGAGGTTCTCGGCCAGACGCGCCGCAAAGGTCGAAAGCGGATGCGGATGCGTATCGAACTCGTAAGCCGTCTCGGTGGAGTGGATCACGGTACCGACGCCGGCGTCGGTCAGCAGCTCCAGCAGCAGCGAATGCGGCGTGGTACCGTTGATGATGTGAGCGCGAAATACGCCTCCGGCAAGCGCATCGACGGCAGCACGCAGCTTGGGAATCATGCCCTTATCGACCTCGCCGCCGTAGAGCATCTCGTTAACCTCGTCGAGCGTCAGGTTGGAAATGAGCGAATCCTTGTCGCTAAAGTCCTTGTACAGGCCGTCGACATCGGTCAAAAAGATCACCTTATGCGCATGGAGCGCCGCCGCAACGGCACCGGCGGCGGTATCGGCGTTGATGTTGAAGAAACCGCCGTCCTCCCCCGCCGCGACGGTAGCGATGACGGGGATGTACTCGCTATCGAGTAAGCGCTCGATATAGTCGGTGTTAACGTGCGTCACTTTGCCCACGCGACCGAGCTCGGGGTCGAGCGGCTCGGCGATGAGCGTGCCAGCATCGCTGCCCGACACGCCCACGGCCAGGTTGCCGTGGTGGTTGATGGCGACAACCAGCTCCTGGTTAACCTTGCCGCCCAGCACCTCGCGCACGATATCCATAGTCGCCGGCGTGGTCACGCGCTGGCCGTTCTTAAACTCGACGGGGATGTCATAGTGGCTCAGCGCCTCGTTGATAGCCTTGCCGCCGCCATGCACGATAACGGGGCGCATGCCGATGATCTTAAGCAGGACGATGTCGCTCATCACGTCGCGACGCAGCTGCTCGTCGACCATGGCGGCTCCGCCATATTTGATAACAACCGTCTTGCCGGTCAGGTTCTTAATCCACGGCAGCGCTTCGAACAGCAGCTGCGCGGTTGCTTCGTTGGATTCGCTCGAACGACAATCGCGTGCGAATTTCATAGTCTGCCTCGTCTTTCGTATCGTTATCGCGCCGTGCTCCGCTGTCCGCAATCGCGGCAAGATGCGCAGCGTGCCTGGAATCTAGGAACGGTAGTCGCCGTTGATGGAGATGTACTCATGCGTGAGGTCGCAGGTCCACACGGTCGTTGCCGCGTCGCCTGCGCCCAGGTCGGCCGAGATCACGATCTCGGGCGCCTCAAAACGTCGTAGAGCCTCGTCCTCGTCAAAGGGAACAGTCAGACCGTCGCGACAGACAGGCATGCCCATCATGTCGATGGAAACGTCTTCCTGATTAAACTTCACGCCGCACTTGCCAAGCGCCATGGCAACGCGGCCCCAGTTGCAGTCGTGGCCGGCGATGCAGGTCTTAACGAGCGGCGAGTTGGCAACGGCACGGGCGGCGATATCGGCCTCCTCGTCGTTAGCGGCGCCGGTAACGTTGACCGTAACAAGCTTGGATGCGCCCTCACCATCGGCGGCGATATTGCGCGCCAGGCTCTCGCACACCTCGTGCACGGCAAATGCCAACTCGTCAAAGGCATTGGAGCCCTCAACGATAGGCTCGGCATCTGCGGCAGCGGCGCCGGAGGCAAGCATGATGCAGGTGTCGTTGGTCGAGGTGTCGGAATCGACCGTTACCTTGTTAAAGGTCTGCTTGACGGTCGAGAGCAGCAGGGCATGAAGTGCCGCAGGCTCGACGGGGGCATCGGTGGTGATAACTGCGATCATGGTGGCCATGTTGGGCATGATCATACCCGAGCCCTTGCACATTCCGCCTACCGTATAGACATTGCCCGCATGACCCGCAGCCTCACTGACGTAGGATACGGCGTACTCCTTGGAGTGCGTGTCGGTCGTCGTGATGGCGCGAGCGGCATCGGCGCCACCGTGGGCGGAGAGCGCCTCGTAGGCAGCAGGAATGGCGGTCTCAAACGTGTCGATCGACAGAATCTGGCCAATCACACCCGTGGAGGCAACCAGAATCTGCTGGGGCTCGCAGCCGATGACCTGCGAGGCGATGTTGCACGTCTCGCGCGCGCAGGCAAGGCCCGTCTCGCCCGTGGCGGCGTTGGCATTGCCAGAGTTGACCGAAATGCCGGCGATGATACCGTACCCCTTGTCGGTACCGCCCAGGTTGGCACGGCTCACCTGCACGGGCGCCGCGCAAAAGCGATTGGTGGTAAACACGCCAGCACCGGGACAGGGTTTATCGGGCACGACGAGCGCGTAATCCAGACGCTCGGGGTTCTTGCGGAACCCAGCGTGGATGCCTGCAGCCTTAAAACCAGCCGCAGCCGTAACGCCACCCTCGACGGCGCGAATCTTGATATCAAACAGCTCGGTATTCATCGTCTTTATGACTCCTTATGTCAAACAAAAAACGGACATCGGTTGGTGCGCCATGCCAGTCGTGATCATGAGACCAGCTTAAGAGTGGCGCCCCATTCGATGCCCGACTACCAAATCGTTAACAATCGAATGTGCTACACCGGGCACGCCACTGTGGGCAAGCCTCGTCGCTCGTCAAAGCCAAAGACGATATTGGCGCACTGGACTGCTTGGCCCGCAGCGCCCTTGCACAAATTGTCGATAGCACCCGTCGCCACCAGCACGCCCGCGCGCTTGTTGAGCGCGAGGCCAATCTGGGCAGCGTTGGTGCCGACGACCGAAGCCGTCTTGGGCTGCTGGCCGGCATCGAGCACGCGCACAAAGGTGCGACCGGCGTAGAACTGCTTGTAATGGTCGACAACGTCCTCAAGGGTCAAGGTATCGAGAGCCTGCGGCGTGAGCGGCAGCGTCACCGTGGAGAGCAGACCGCGCTTGAGCGGTGCCAGGTGCGGGGTAAAGACGACGCGATCGGTCAGGCCAAGGATTTGCTCAATCTCGGGCGTGTGGCGATGCTTGCCCACGCCGTAGGCCTCCAAGTTCTCGTCGGCGCTGCAAAAATGGGTGCGGGCGTTGCAGGACTTACCGGCGCCCGTCACGCCGCTAATGGCATCGACAATCACGGGGCCGTTCTCGGCCACCCAGCCCGCGCGCACGGCGGGCGCGGCGGCAAGGCTCGTTGCGGTGGGATAGCAACCGGCGCAGGCGACCAGCACGGATTTGCCGTCGGCATGGTCGGATGCGGCGGTCTCCAAGTCCTGGCAGAACAGCTCGGGCAGACCGAAGGCACGGGTCTTGAGCAGCTCGGGGCTCGTATGCTCGGCGGCATACCAAGCCTCAAAAACGGACGCGTCGTTCAGACGGTAGTCGGCCGAAAGATCAAAGCAGGAGACGCCCGATGCAAGCAGCGCGGGCACCTGTGCCATGGCAGCCGTGTGCGGCACGGCCAAAAAGACCGCGTCGCAGTTCTTGAGCTCAGGGGCATCATGCGTCGTAAAGACAAGATCGCTTACGCCGGTGAAGCTCGGGTGCACCGCAGACAACGGCTGGCCGGCATCGGCGTTGGACGTAATGGCAGCAAGTTCAAACTCGGGATGACCGAGGACGAGGCGAATGAGCTCGGCTCCGGCATATCCAGCCGCGCCGACGATTCCAACCTTCAAAGACATATCAGACTCCTTGTCTGCGATTTATGCACCGATGCGCATTTCGCAGCGGTCGTTATGAAGTGGGTTGAAACTTTAGCACCAAAAGATGCATGAATACGTAAATGGCTTGCATATTCATGCATTGAAACATTCCCGACACATTCGCTTGAAGGAATTGACAAATGGAGCGGGCCCCGTATTGACCGGCGCTCCTAACGGCGCCGGGCAATACGGGGCCCGCCCATGCGAAAACCAAGTTGTTAGGATGAGCCAGCTGGCTAGAGCTCGACCGGCACCCATTCGTCGTGATTGCAGATAAAAGCCTCGGGATCCTCGACGCTAAAGAAGACGAGCGTGGGGTCGTTAGGCCCCTCATAGTGCTCGCCCAGGCGCTCTAGATGCTTCCACCCAGCTTCGCGCATTTCGCCTAAAGCCCGGTCATCCAAGCCGGCACGCCCGCGCAAGATGAGCCAGCCATGGCCCGGCCACCAACTCGTGGCCTCAAAGCGCTGGTTTTGCAGCAGCTCTTGCCACACATCTTTGGTGCGCGCTGTTACAAACCACAGCTTGCCGTCCTGGATCTGCGCAAACGAAAACGGACGCACATGAGGCTGTCCGTCAACGCTCGTCGCCAAATACCATGCCGGCACCGACGTCAGATACTCCAACACCGTACTCAATCCGTCCATGTGTCCTCCTGGCGCTAGCTAATTCGGAACGGGTAGTTAATTTGAGACGCTCTAGAGCTCCAGGCGCTCCTCGCTGCCGTCGATATCACAGAAGCGCGCGGCAATGTTGCGGACCGAAAAGAAAGCAAGGCGGCCGTCGTTGGCACTCTCGTGTTCCTCGCCGATGCCCACCATGTGCTTAAAACCCGCTTGACGCACCTTGTCGCTCGCAACCGCGTCGTCCTCAAGTGCGGCCTCGCCGGTCAACACGATCCAACATTCCCCCGGCTTCCAGCCCGAGAGCTCAAACTTGGGATTCGCACTCAGCTCCGCCCACACATCCTTGTCGCGCGACGTGCAAAACCACAGCTTACCGTCATCGACCATGGCAAACGAAAACGGCCTCACGCGAGGCTGATGCCCGTCGGTCACATCGGTCGTGGCCAGATACCACGCCGGAATGCGCCTGAGATACGAACAGGCGCGCTCAAGCTGAGCCGTGCGGTCGTTGTCGGTCATAGGGACCCCTTTCTTGCGCTCGAATCGCGCCTAAACAAGTTGAAGGTTGACGACGATGACACACGCAAACAGCAGCATCGTCACAACCGCAGCCAGCGCATCCCCGCGGCGAAATGCAAGTGCATGCAGACGCGTGCGGCCCTGCTCGCCGTGATAGCAGCGTGCATCCATGGCGGCAGACAACGTCTCGGCATGACGGAACACGCCCGTGAACAGTGGAATCGCCACACTGCCGAGCATACGCACGCCGCCGAGCGGGCCACCCGTTACGCGTGCACCGCGGCTTGCCTGCGCGTCCGCCGTCTGCTTCATCTCGGTGGCAAACTGCGGCATAAAGCGCAACGCGATGCCCATGATCATGCCGAGCTCATGCGCAGGGAGCCCCACGCGCGCAAACGGTGCGAGCAGACGCTCAAAGCCCGCGGTGAGGTCGAGCGTAGGCGTGGTGAGCGTAATGGCGCTCATGCCGGCCATCATCAAGCTCAGGCGGCACGCCATAAAGGCGGCGGAATGCAGCGAGCCCTCGCTTATCTGCAAAAAGCCAAGCTGCCACAGAATGCGCCCGCTCTGGTCGGAAAACAGGTTGAGCACTGCGACCACCACGACAATCGCCAGCAATGGTGCCATCGATGATAGGACCCGGCGCAACGGCACCCGGGACACGGTATAGATCAGGACAACGAAGATTGCGACCGGGGCCAGTCCGCGGAAGCTGCTGACCGTGAGCGTCGTGATCAGAAACACAAAGCCCAAGAGCAACTTAGTTCGCGGGTCCAGGCGGTGGATCGCACTATCGCCGGGATAGTAGCTGCCAAACGAAAACGCCTCCATTAGCAGCCCTCCTCTCGCGCGACCGTCTTGGATTTAGCAATGTC
Source organism: uncultured Collinsella sp. (assembly GCA_905205405.1). Taxonomy (GTDB): domain Bacteria; phylum Actinomycetota; class Coriobacteriia; order Coriobacteriales; family Coriobacteriaceae; genus Collinsella. The sequence goes on along the minus strand of CAJLDK010000024.1, from coordinate 2,770 downwards.
CGCGACGTTAGAAGGACCGTCTGAGCGACCGATCAGCAAATCTGCCAGCTCGTCGGCCAGCGACTCAACCGTATAGAGCCCGCCGCAACGCAGCGGCACGCCCGCCTCCGCGAGCGCCAACGCCATGCGCTGAGCAGCAGGTACGCCCAAGCCGATCGACTTGAGCTCATCGGCATGTGCAAACACCTGCGCGGGGGTTCCCTCGGCAAACACCGCACCTTCGTTCATCACGACGATGCGGTCGCAGCAGTTGGCCAGGTCATCCATACTATGCGAAACCATGACAACGGTCAGGCCATCGCGGTGAAGCCGATCGATAAGCTCAAGGAAATCCCTGCGCGCAGCCGGATCGAGCCCCGCCATGGGTTCATCGAGCACCAGGACTTCGGGCTCCATGGCGAGCACACCGGCGAATGCCACGCGCCGTTGCTGACCGCCCGAAAGCTCAAAGGGACTCTTGTCGCCGACCGTGGAAAGGTCGAGGCCCACGCGCGAGAGCGACGACTCGACGCGACGGTCGACTTCATCTTGCGGCAAGCCAAGGTTGTGCGGGCCAAACGCCACGTCCTGCGTCACGGTTTCGGCAAACAGCTGACGCTCGGGATATTGAAACACCACGCCGACCTTGGCCTTAACCGCGGCGGCGTCTTTCTTGTTTGACAGATCGAGCCCCAGCGCGCGAACGAATCCCTCCTGGGGGCGAATCAAACCGTTGAGATGCTGGACCAGCGTCGACTTACCCGAACCGGTATGACCTGCCAAGCCCAGGAACTCGCCGCGACACACCGTCAGCGATACATCGCGCAGCGCCCACGGGCTGCTGGGGTCGTTTCCCCAGAGAGCCTGTTTGCTCGATTTGCCCGCAACGGCCGAGCGCTTATGCCAGCGGCGGCGCTCGCGCGGACTGAGCGAATAACTGTACGAAACATGGGATAGCTCTATGACGGGCTCCGACACGGCTGTCCCGTCGGTTGCAGAGGAGACGTTGTCGAGCACACGAGAATCGGATGCAGAAGGCCGCCCTGCGGTGTCTTCCCCACTCCGGTCGGCATATACCTGCGCAATCTCGGCGACCATATCCGCCTCGCGCACCTGCGCATGAACGGGCACGCCCTTCGCACGAAGCGCCATGCCCAAGCAGCACGACGCCGGCATATCCAGGTTGAGCTCCACGAGCCCATCTGCCCGCGTCAGAATCTCCTCGGGCGTACCGAGCATGGCAACGCGCCCCGCCCGAAACACCGCGACACGATCGGCCTCGGCGGCCTCTTCCATAAAGTGCGTAATCATCACGATGGTCATGCCGCGTTCGTGCAGCACGTGACAGGCCTTCATAAGGCCCTTGCGCCCGCGCGGATCGAGCATCGAGGACGCCTCGTCCAAAATGAGCACGCGCGGTTCCATGGCGAGCACACCGGCAAGCGCCACACGCTGCTTTTGACCGCCCGAAAGCGCATGGGTCTCGTGGCGCTCAAAGCCCACCAGGCCCACGCCCTTCAGCGCCTCGCGTACGCGCTGCGCAATTTGCGCCGATGGCACGCCAAGGTTTTCGGGACCGAACGCAACGTCATCTTCGACAAGCGTTGCCACCAGCTGGTCGTCGGGATTCTGGAACACCATGCCTGCGGTCGAACGAATGTCGTAGACCAGCTCGGGATCGGACGCATCCATACCGTTGATACGTACCGTGCCCGCATCGGGCTGCAGCAGCGCATTCAGATGCTTGGCAAACGTCGACTTGCCCGACCCGTTTCCGCCGAGAATGCAGAAAAACTCGCCATTCTCGATGTTCAGATCGATGCCATCGAGCGCCGGTGTGGCACCGTCATAACTAAAGGAAACGCCCCGACACTCAATCATGCGCGGCCTTTGACCTGGTCCTTCTTGGGTGTGATGAGGTTGGAGACCGCCTTGTACACCGCCAGCGTCAACACCGAGTTGAGCACGGTCTTGATGAGGTTGAACGGCAGCACGGCAGGAATCATGAGCGGGGCGATCACATCGACCGAGCCATACCAGAACCAAACGCCGATGGTCAGATTCGCAACCATAGAAAGCGCCGTAGCGGCAATAACGCCCAGCGCCAGGCCGATCACGGCACCCTTATAGGTGTGCATCTTTTGATAGACGATCGCCGCGGGCAGAATAAAGCCCAACGTAGCGACCAAGTTCATAAGCGCACCAACCCAATCGCCCGTGGTAAGCGCATGGATAACGATCGCCATAGCGGCAACAGCGGTGCCGGCACCAGGGCCATACGCAAATCCACACACCATCGCCGGCACCAGCGACGGGTCATACGTCAAAAACGGCGCCGAGGGAAGGATAGGCAGCTGCACATACATAAACAGGGCGCCCAAGGCGCACATCAACGCCATGGTAACGAGCTGTTTGGTGCTCCACCTATTCGTGTTCTCAAAATGGATATGCTGCGACTGTTCAGACATAAGATCACCTGCCTCTTTCATCCGGACTCTAACCGTTGGTACTGGGATCTCACCAGTTCAGCCGGCATACGAACCAACGCACACACGGGTCGCGGACTCATCGGCTCGGTCGCAGGCACTTTACCTGCGCCACGGCGTCCCTTTGACACCGCCCGATTTACCGCCAGTGGGGAATTTCACCCCGCCCTGAAACAGCAATTGCTAGTGTAGCACCAGCAGGCGTTCGCGCAAGTATGCCAAGGGTAATTTATGGCGAGGGGAAACGCTCCCTTGATTGGCAACTTCATCCGAACACCTCCCATATTCATCCGTACATGTACGGA
>CAJLDK010000023.1:0-23830 GCA_905205405.1 uncultured Collinsella sp. | reverse complement strand
AGCACGCGGCTGTTAACCGCGCTGTTGTAGGTTCGAGTCCTACCCGGGGAGCCAGGTTGTAAAACCCGTCGCTTATGCGGCGGGTTTTTTCTTTTCGCGATCGCCTGGCGCGAACGTTGCCATATCAACATTTCGTGTCGAGGATGTAATCCCGCGACCCACCACCTCAACATGGCGCGCTCGTTGTAGAATAATGCAATGATTGCTCCCACGAGATGGTGCCGCGAGCACCAGATAAGGAGATTCTTGTGTCTGAGACCATTAACGGCAGCCTGAGCGTCTCGAACGACGTTATTGCCGATATTGCCGGTTATGCCGCGATGACGTGCTATGGCGTCGTCGGTATGGCCGAACAGCTCCAGGGCGCCGAGAGCGTGCGCCTGCTTGCCGGTCAGCGCCTCCGCAAGGGCGTGCTTGTCTCCGCCGACGAGAACGGCCTTACGGTCGATCTTCACGTCGTGCTCGAGAACGGCGTCAACATGAAGTCCGTCTGCCACAATCTTTCGAGCTCCGTTGCCTTCACCCTGCAGGAGATCGCCCAAATCGATCCCGCCAGCCTTAAGATCGGCATTCACATCGACGCGCTCAAGAGCCGTCTGAACTAGCATCCGAATACGGAGATTTCACCACTCATGATTGCAAAGACCATTCGCACCTGTTTTCCGATCGCTGCGGCTGCCGTTTCCGACAAGGCCGAGGAGATCAACAAGCTCAACGTCTTCCCCGTCCCCGACGGTGACACCGGCACCAACATGTCGCTCACGCTCGCTTCGGTGACCAAGGAGCTCTCTGCCCTTCCTGCCGACGCCGACATGGAGGCCATCGCCGGCGCCATCACTCACGGTTCCCTTATGGGCGCCCGTGGCAACTCCGGTGTCATCACCTCGCAGATCCTGCGCGGTGTGGCCGAGGGTCTTGTCTCTGCCGACGAGCCCATTACGTCCGCCAACATCGCTTATGCGTTCCGCCGAGCCGTCAAGGTCGCCTTCCAGGCCGTCCGCAAGCCTATCGAGGGCACGATCCTCACGGTGCTGCGCGATGTCTCGACCAAGGCCGACGAGTGCGAAAAGAAGAAGTTCTCGGCCGAGGATGCGCTCGACGCTATCGTCGTCGAGGCCTACCAGTCCGTCGCACGCACGCCCGACCTGCTGCCCGTCCTCAAGGAGAACGGCGTGGTCGACTCCGGCGCCTTCGGCTTTGCTATTTTCCTGGAGAACTTTGTTGCCGCCGCGCTTGGCCGCAGCACCGTTGTCGAGGATTTCTCCGCCACGTTTGATTCCGCTGGCTCTGCCCGCGACGCGGCCCTCAATCGCGTTGAGATCGAGGCCAACGACGACTGGGAGGGCTCGGAGTTCCGTTACTGCAACGAGTTCCTCTTTAAGGCCGACGCCCCGTTTGATGAGGACGAGTGCCTTAAGTTCCTGGGCTCCATGGGCGACTGCGAGCTGCTCGTGGGTGCTTACCCCGATTACAAGATTCACGTGCACTCCAACACCCCCAATCTGGTGCTCGAGCACATGTTGCAGCTTGGTCAGATCTATGAGGTCTTTATCCACAACATGGAGATGGAGGCCCATGACCGTACCGCCAAGATCCACGAGGATCAGGAAAAGGCCGCCGAGCCCGCCAAGGCGCTGGGTTTTGTCGCCGTTGCCGCCGGTTCCGGCGAGGCAGACATCCTCAAGTCCCTCGGCGTTGACGTGATCGTCTCGGGTGGCCAGACCATGAACCCCTCGACCGCCGACTTGCTGGGCGCGGTAGACCAGGTCAACGCGACCTCGGTCATCATTCTGCCCAATAACGGTAACATCCGCATGGCCGCCGAGGCTGCCGCTTCTGCCTGCACCGACAAGAAGGTTGCCGTCGTTCCCACTAAGACCGTCCCGCAGGCCTTCTCCGCGCTGTTCGCGGTCCTGCCCGATTCCGAGCTCGAGGACGCCGTTGCCGCCATGGTCGACGCCATCAGCGAGGTCCGCGATGGCGAGGTCACCCGTGCCGTGCGCGATTCCAGCGCCTCCGACGGCTCGCCGATTCACTCCGGTGACGTCATGGGTATCATTGCCGGTTCCATTGACGTGCTCGGCTCCGATGTGAAGCAGGTCACGCTCGATTGCATCAACCGCATGCAGGAGGAAGAGGAGGGTGACGCGCTGACGATTCTGGCCGGCGAGGAACTGTCCGATGAGGCCTTCCAGGAGATCGTAGACGCCATTGAGGAGGCTCAGCCCGATTTGGAGATCGACGCCCATCGTGGCGAGCAGCCGCTCTATCCCGTGATCTTCTCGATCGAGTAGGCAACTGCCCATGTCCGAGCTGTGCTCCGTGCCGCGCGTCTCGGAGCGCTTTGCCCAGAGCAATGCGCTCGACGAGGATATCGCGCGACTCAAATATGTTTCGGGTAAACGTGAGGAGGCCCTTCGCCGTCTGGGAATTCGGACGGTGGGGGACCTCCTTCTCCATATCCCTCATCGATACCTCGACTTTACCCGTTCGTGGTCCATCGAGATGGCACCCATCGGTACCGTGTGCACCATCATCGCCACGGTCGACCGTATCGTTCAAAAGCAGCCTCGCCCGCGTATGCAGGTGACCGAGGTCTCGCTTGTTGACGAGACGGGCGTGCTGCAGGTCGCCTTTTTCCGCCAGCCATGGATTGCCCAGCAGCTTAAGCAAGGCGACCGCCTGGCCGTGATGGGCAAGGTCGAGTTTGCCTATGGTTTTAAGCAGATGGCCTCTCCGCATTTCGAAAAGCTCGAGGAGGGACGTGCCGCGGGAACTATCCTGCCGGTCCATTACGTGAGTGATGGCGTGAGCCAGGCGTGGATGCGCCGCATCGTTAGCGGCGCGCTCGAGGTCGTCGGCAATCCCTTTGATCCCATTCCGGCACCGCTGCGCGCAAAGCGGAAGCTCATGAGCAATGCCCGTGCTTTGCGCTCAATCCATTTTCCCTCGAGTATGGCTGAGCGCGATATCGCGCGCGCACGGCTTGCCTACGAGGAGTGCCTCTACCTGCAGCTGGCGCTGCGCCTGCGCAACGACGGCGGCCTGGTCGATGTGGCGCCCTATGCCCACACCGCGGGCGATCGTCTTGCCGCGCTCAAGCAGGCCCTGCCGTTTTCGCTGAGCGACGAGCAGGAGGCCGCGTTCCAGGATATCCTGCGCGATATGTGCGATGGCGGGCGCGTGATGAACCGCCTGCTGCTGGGCGATGTCGGTACCGGTAAGACCGCCGTTGCCGCCTGCGCGCTGGCTGTGGCTGCCGATAGCGGTACGCAGGCCTGCGTTATGGCGCCCACGGGCGTGCTGGCGCGCCAATATGCCGATAAGACCGGCCCTCTGCTCTCGCAGGCCGGCATGTCCTGGGCGCTTCTGACGGGTGCCACGCCGGCCGCAGAGCGCGAGCGCATCCATGCACAGCTGGAATCGGGCGAGCTTGACGTGCTCTTTGGCACCCACGCGGTGCTTTCGGATGACGTTGCGTTCAAGCATCTATCGCTCGTGGTCATCGATGAGCAGCACCGGTTTGGCGTCGGCCAACGCAACGCCCTGCGCGCGAAGGGCCCCGGTGCCGATCTGCTCGTTATGACGGCTACGCCCATCCCGCGTACGTTGGCGCTTTCGGTCTACGGCGATCTGGACACGAGTATCATCCGCCATCGGCCCGTCCCTGGCGCTGGCGTGACGACGCGTGTTCTCACCGAGTCGAGCCGTGACCTCGCCTATGGCGCCATCCGCGAGGCGCATGAAAAGGGTCAGCAGGCCTACGTGATTTGTCCGCTCGTGGAGCCGAGTGACTCGGCCGATGAGCTGGAAGACGTGCCCGGCATCGCCCGCGACGACGAGGGTCGCGTGACGGTTCCCGTGCCGCTGCACGATACGGCGACCGAGCTCGATCGCCTGCGTCTGGCGTTGCCGGGGCTTGCCATCGAGCGCCTTCACGGCCGCATGCCAGCGGGGGAGAAGGATCGCGTGATCGACGCCTTCAAGCGTGGCGAGATCGATGTGCTCGTCTCGACTACGGTGGTCGAGGTGGGCGTCGACGTGCCTAACGCCACCGTCATGGTCATCGAGAACGGCGAGCGCTTTGGTTTGGCTGCTCTGCACCAGCTGCGCGGTCGCGTGGGCCGTGGCAGCGTGTCGGGCACGTGCCTGGTCATGACGCACTCCAAGGGCAACGGCGGCGCTTCGGCAGCACAAGATCGCCTGCAATCGCTCGAGAAGACCTCGGATGGCTTTACGCTCGCCCAGATGGACCTGCGTCTGCGCCACGAGGGCGAAATCCTGGGGTACCGCCAGCATGGCGGAGTGACCCTGCGCTTTGTTGACCTGGATGCCGACGAGGAGCTGATCGAGTGGGCCCATTTGGACGCAGTCGAGCTCTTGCGGTATGCTTGCAACCTTGACTCCGTGGCGACGCGCCCCCTGCGCGATGCAGTCGCCATGCGATATCGACACATTTTTAAGGAGGTCAGCGGAGGATGAGAATCATCGGCGGCGAATGGCGCGGTCGTAAGATCGAGGAGCCCCGTGGTCGCGATGTCACCCGCCCCACGACCGATCGCGTGCGCGAGGCATGCGCATCTATGGTCATGTCGGCATTCGACTTCGATCTGGACGAGGTCCGCGTGCTGGACGCTTTTGGCGGCTCCGGTGCCTTAGGGTTAGAGATGCTCTCACGTGGTGCCCGCTCACTCACGACGTTCGAGATCGATCGGAATGCCGCGCGGCTCATTACCAAGAATATCGAGTCGCTCTGCCGTGACCGTGCGCGTTGGCGCGTGGTAACGGGCGACATGCTGGCGAGCGCCTCGCGCGGTCGTGTGCCGGGCGGCCCCTTTGATCTGGTCCTGCTCGACCCGCCCTATGCTTTTGGTGCCGAGCCGGTCGAGATACTGCTGCAGAACCTGGCTCAGCAGGGTCTGCTTGCACCTGGCGCTTATGCCCTGTTTGAGCATGCCGCCGCCGATGCGGGCGCGCATCCGGCAGGCTTTGAGATCGTGCGCGAGAAGCGCTACGGCATTACCTCGGTCGACCTGCTTCGTTGGGTCGGCGATGACGATAGTGAGGAAGATTGCGCCGGCACCGATGCTTACAACAACGATGCCATGACGGTTCAGGAGAACGCCCATGAATGACACCATCAACCGCGTGATCGTCCCGGGCACCTTCGATCCCATCACGTTTGGCCATATCGATGTGATCCGCCGCGCCCGTCGCATCTTTCCCAGCGTGATCGTCGCTGTTGCCGAGTCGCAGGGCAAAAACGGCGTGGGCACCACGTTTATGCTCGATGAGCGCGTGGCGCTGGCCCGCGAGGCGCTCGGCGATATCGACGGCGTCGAGGTCCTGCCCTTTACCGGCCTCTTGGTCGACTTCGCTCGTGAGCAGGGGGCGGGGGCCGTGGTCAAGGGCCTGCGCGCCATGACCGACTTTGAGTATGAGCTGCAGCAGGCCGACCTCAACTATCGCTTGGATAACGAGCTGGAGTCCATCTTTGTCATGAGTGCTCCGCAGTACGGCTACATCTCGAGTTCGGTGGTGCGCCAGATTGCTTCGCTCGGTAGCGACGTTTCCAATTTTGTTCCGCCCAATGTGGTCAAAGCGCTCAAACATCGCTTTTCGTGACGTTTCTTATTGCCTGGTGGCATGTGGTAAACTAGCACGATGATATGTTACCTATGAAAGGAGACCGGATGCCGGGCGAGAATTTTCCTGGCGATAGGATCGTCAGCTTGGTCGATGAGCTCGAAGGGCTGATCGAGGAAGCCAAGCCGCCTTTCGGCAAGAACGCTCAGTTCAAGGTCATCGACGCCGACGTGTTCTTCAACATCCTCGACGAGATCCGCATGAGCTATCCCGAGGAGTGGCAGAAGTCCCGCCGTATCCTTAAGGAGCGCGAGGAGCTTATGGCTTCCGCCGCCGCCCAGGCCGATTCCATCATCGCCGACGCTCAGCAGCAGGCCCTCACCATTGCCGGTGAGCAGGAGATCGTCCGCCTTGCGCAGCAGCAGGCCGACGACATCCGCGATCGTGCCCAGCAGTACGAGCGCGAGACGCGTTATGCTGCCGAGGACTATGCAGAGCAGGTCTTTACGCACCTGGAGGAGAACCTCAAGAGCCTGACCGGCACCGTTACCCGTTGCCGTCAGCAGCTCAACGAGGGTGCCGCCCAACAGAATGGTCAGTGGTAATGGCTGAGTTCCCGAGCGTTACCGTCGATCTTTCCGAGCAGCTCGAGTTTCCTGGAGATTCGTATCCGCTGACCGGTAAGGTCGATGTTGCCACCTATACGGTGGGCGAGAAGGAGTACCAGCTGCAGAACGGCATTGATTACGATGTGGTCTTTACCAATGCCGGCACCGGTGTTCTGCTTACGGGCATGGTCCGCGCGCATGCAACCGGTGAGTGCGACCGTTGCCTGGAGCCCGCTTCGTTTGATATCGCCGGTGAGATCGAGGAATTCTATCTCTTTAACGAGCCCGAGGATCCCGAGGCCTACGAAGACGGCTACGAGTTACTGGGCGAGGATCGCATCGTCGATCTGGGTGAGCCCATCAACGACGCGGTTGTCATGGACACGCCGTTCGTTGTCCTGTGCAAGCCCGATTGTCGCGGCCTATGCCCCACCTGCGGCATCAATCTCAACGTCGAGCAATGCGATTGCGCCGCTCAAGCAGAGGCCGAATGGGCCGCTGCCACGGAAAATCCATTTGCAGCATTGAAGAATCTCAAGCTTGACGAGTAAAACTGTGGTAGTATCGCTACTTGCGCGTAATCGCCACACTGGATAGTTCATAAGGAAGGTCACTATGCCCGTACCTAAACAAAAGCAGGGTCGTATCCGCACTCACACCCGCCGTTCCGCCAACATGAAGATCTCGGCTGCGGCTCAGTCCACGTGCCCCCGTTGCGGCGCTGTCAAGCTCCCGCACCACGTGTGCCCCAGCTGCGGTTTCTACAAGGACCGCGAGGTTATCGTTACCGAGTAACTGTATACTCTGGATGCGATGCCGTTCCAACTGGAACCACAATGGCCGGCTCAATGAGTCGGCCATTTTTGTATAAGGAGTATGTATATGAGTAACGTTCGCGTTTGTGTAGACGTTGTGGGTGGAGACGAGAAGCCCCAGGTTGTCCTCGACGGTATCGAGGCGGCGCTTGCGGTGGATCCCGATATCGAGGTCTTGGCCGTCGGTCCCGCAGAGATCGTGAACCCCTTTGCCGCGGCTCACGCTCGCGTTGAGGCCTTGGAGGCGCCCGATGTCATCGCCATGGATGACGATCCCATTCGAGCCGTGATGACCAAGCGCAAGTCCTCGATCGTGCTTGCCTGCCGCGCTATCAAGAAGGGTAACGCGGATGCCTTCTTTTCTGCCGGCTCCACCGGCGCCATGACCGCTGCCGCTACCGCCTACGTGACGCCATTTAGGTATCAGGCCGAGGGCAAGAAGCAGCCGGTCCGTCCGTGCCTCACCAATGCACTGCCCAACCGCGCTGGCGGCCTGACGGTCCTCTGCGACATGGGCGCCAACCCCGATGTCGAGGTCGACGACATGGTTCGTTTTGCCCAGATGGGTAGCGCCTATGCGCGCGTCGTCTTGGGCATTGAGCATCCCCGCGTCGGTCTGCTTGCCAACGGCACCGAGGACGAAAAGGGCTCCAACTTCACCAAGTCGTGCTTTCCGGCCATGAAGGCCGCTGTTCCCGGTTTTGTGGGCAACTGCGAGGGCACCGATCTTACGTCGGGCAATTTTGACGTCGTGGTCGCCGACGGCATGTCGGGCAACATCGCACTCAAGGCCACCGAGGGCGCTGCCAAGTTTTTGCTGCAGGAGCTCAAGGGTGTCTTTATGTCTTCGCTCGGCACCAAGATTGCCGCGCTGCTCATAACAAAGCAGATGCGCGAGATTAAGGCAAAGCTCTCGGGTGATGCTAAGGGTGGCGCCATTCTGCTGGGCCTGCGTGGCGTAGTTCTGATCGGCCATGGTGCCACCTCAGTCGAGGCCGTCAAAAACGGTACGCTCGCCGCGGCGGAGGCCGTGCGCGCCGGGCTTGTCGAGAACGTCGCCAACTCTATGGTCGGCATCGTTTTGTAGGAGCGAGTTAGGGCGCTGTTATGTGCCTCGCGGCCTGCGTCGTGGGGTAGAATCAAAACCGTGTCTTGGCGCTGCGCTTGCGGCGCCAGCGCGTTGATGTTCACGCAATACGAGAGGAAGCGCTATGGACCGCTCCGAAATCTTCGATAAGATCGCCGAAGTCGCCGCTGACGTTCTGGGCGTCGATGTCGCCGAGATTAGCGACGAGACCACCTTCGACGATCTCGATGCCGATTCGCTCGAGCGTCTGCAGCTGGTGACGGCCATCGAGGACGAGTTCGACCTCGAGATCGATGACGAGACCCTGCTGTCGCTCAACTCTGTCGCCGACGCTGTCGACGCTATTGAAAACGCCAAGGAGGCCTAAGTCTTGGCTTTATCTCAACGACTCGCGCGCGCCCAGGAAATCCTGGGCCACGAGTTCAATAACAAGGTGCTGCTGCGCGCGGCGCTCACGCACCCCTCTGCCGTGGAAGGTCAGCCCGTCTCGGCGAGCTATGAGCGTCTTGAGTTTTTGGGCGATTCCATTTTGGGCGCCGTGGTTGCCCGTTCGCTCTTTGAATCCTATCCGGAGTTTGACGAGGGCAAGCTTACGCGCCTGAAGGTGTCCCTTGTCTCGGGTGCCACGCTGTCCGAGGTGTCCCATGAGCTGGGCATCGACGACATCATCATCTTTGGTGCCTCCGAGACCGGTACCGGCGCGCGCGGCCTGCACTCGGCGCTCGAGAACGTCTACGAGTCGCTCGTGGGTGCGCTGTACCTGGATGCCGGCTGGGATGTTGCGGCGGACTTTATCCATCGTACGCTCAAACCGCACCTGGCCTCCGAGCGTGCCGAGCACCCCGCGAACCCCAAATCGTTCTTGCAGGAGTGCGTGCAAGCCGACGGTCACGAACCCCCGGCGTATAAGCTCGTTGGCTCCGAGGGCCCGGCGCATGCGCCCACCTTTACCGCCGTGGTGTTGATCGATGGTATTCGCCAGGGTCGCGGCTCCGGCTCCTCAAAGAAGGAAGCCGAGGGAGCCGCTGCACTTGAGGCACTTGACCGCATGGGCTACACCACCAACGGCGTGATTCTCAACAAGAAGCCTGTTTAAGCGAGGAGCCGTGTATCTCAAGTCCCTCACGCTCAAAGGGTTCAAGTCGTTTGCCGACCGTGCCCATATGACGTTTGAGCCGGGCCTGACCGTCATCGTCGGTCCCAACGGCTCGGGAAAATCGAACATCTCTGACTCGATTCTGTGGGTCCTGGGCGAGCAGAGCGCCAAGCAGCTGCGCGGCCAGGCCATGGAGGATGTCATCTTCTCGGGCTCGTCAGCGCGCAAGCCGGTGGGTGTCGCCGAGGTCACGCTGGTGCTCGATAACTCGGACCATATGCTGCCCGTCGACTTTGACGAGGTCGCCATCACCCGTCGTATGTATCGCTCGGGCGAAAGCGAGTACCTCATCAACTCGAGTCCGTGCCGCCTGTTGGACATTCAGGACATCCTGCACGATTCGGGCTTGGGCAAGGATACGCATTCCATCATCAGCCAGGGCAAGCTCGACGCCATTTTGCAGAGCCGCCCCGAGGAGCGCCGTGCCCTCATCGAGGAGGCCGCCGGCATCTCCAAGCACAAGCGCCGCAAGGAGCGTGCGCTCAAAAAGATTAAGTCGATGGACGAGCACCTGACGCGTGCCCGCGACATCAATAAGGAAATCGCCCGTCAGCTGCGACCGCTGGAGCGTCAGGTCGATCGTGCGCGCAAGTACAAAGAGCTGTCCTCGCGCGCGAACGAGCTTACGCAGATGCTAGCCGTCGACGAGCTGCGTTCGCTGCAGTCGCAGTGGAACGACTTGGAGAGCCGCTCCAAGGAAGGTGCCGCCGAGCTGGAGCTTGCGCAGTACCGCTTGGGCGAAAAGGAACGCGAGCTCGAGAAGCTCCAGGTCATGCTCGAGGAAAAGGGCCTGTTTGTGGGCGATCTGGGCGAGCAGCGCCGCCATATGCAAGACGTGGTCGGCCGCATTAACTCCGATATGCGCCTGCTCGAGGAAAAGGGCCACAACATGGTGTCGCGCCTGTCCGACATGCGCGGCCAGATCTCGAGCTCCGAGCATCAGCGTCGTCGAGTGGTAGAGGAGCTCGAGGACGCGCGTGCGCAGCTTGAGGAAGTGACCGGCGCGCACATGCAGGCCCAGGAGGACGTTGACGCCGCTGGTCCTGCCGCCGCTCAGCTCCACGAGCGGCGCGTGGCGCTCGACAGTCAGATTTCGCAGCTTACGCGTGAGCAACGCGATGTGCAGCGTGTGGCCGATAACGCGGCGCTCGAACTCGCCAAGGTGAAGGACTCGCTGAGCAACGCTGAGGTCGAGGACAATATGTACGCCTCGCGCCTGGAGCAGATCGATGATCAGCTCGAGGAAGTCACGGCCTCGCTCGAGAGCCGTCGCGACCGCGCCGAGGAGCTTGAGGGTGCTCTTGAGGAAGCGCGCCAGGCCCAGGCCGATGCGCGTGAGGCCACCGAGGTCGCCCGTGCAGCCCTGAAGGACTTGCGTAATCGTGAGAGTGAGGCGCGCAACAAGCTGTCCGAGGTGCGCTCGGAGCTTGCCAGCCAAAAGAAGCTTGATGCCCGCATGGCAGACAGCTCGCCGCTGGTGAGCCGTCTGATGGGCGCACTGGGCGATGATGTCTCAGGCCGTTTGGGCGACGTGCTCGACGCCCCTCGTGAGCTTGAGGGCCTGGTTGAGCAACTACTTGCCGGCGATATCGATGCTCTTTTGTTTGATGATGCCGCTACGCTTGAGCGCGCCGGTCGTGCGGCTTTGGACCAAAAGAAGGCTTCGGGCGAGGCGCTGTTGGTGGCGCGCGGCGTGAGCGGTGGTGCTGCTGCCAATGGCGCTGCCGGTACGCGTCTGGTCGATCGTCTGTCCGTGCGCTCCGGTTATGGCCCGGTTGTCGAGGCCCTTCTCGGCGGCTATTACGTTGTCGACGACTTGGCGGCTGCGCTGGCCGCGCCTGTCGTTGACGGCGTGACTTACGTGACCCCCGATGGCGCCCGCGTCGCCTGCGGCGGCCTGGTGCGTGTGGGGCTCGACGCCGGAGAGGCTTCGGGTGCTTTGGAGCGCAAGCGTCGCATCCGTGAGCTCGAGGGCCTGGAACCCGATCTGGCTGCTGTGTTTGAGCATGTGTCGGATCAGGTCGTCGAGGCCAATGCGGCCGTCGAAGAGGCGCGTGCCGCTGAGGGCGATGCCGCCGGCGAGATCGCCCGTCTTGAGGGCGAGCGCCGCTCGCTGCTCTCCGAGATTGGCCGCCTGGAGCAAAGCGCCAACAACGCCGAGGTCGAGCGCGTGCGCATCTCCAAGCGCCGCGAGCAGGCCGCCGAGGCCGTTCGCGCTGCGCGCCCGCGCGTGGACGAGCTCACCCGCTCGCGTGACGAGGCCCGAGCGCAGGCAAGCGATCTTGGCCTTCAGATTGCCGAAGCCAACGACGAACTCGACCGCGTTCGCCGTGACGATTCCGAGGCCGCCGGCAAGCTCGCCGATGCCAAGGTCCGCCTGGCCCAGACGAGCGAGCGCCTTCGTTCTCTGAAGGGCCGCGTGCCCGATCTGGAGCATCGCCTGGAGGGCATCGACCGCCGTATCCGCGGAACACGCCAGGCCTCGCGCTCACTCGAGCTGCTGCGCCTGCGCGTCGATCCCATGCACGAGCGCTATTCGGCCCTGCTGGAGCGCGCGTCGGATTGGGCAGCGCGTCTGCGTGACCAGGCCTCTCTGGAGGAGGCGGACTCCGCTTCGCTCAAGAAGACCATCGAGGATGCCAAGGCAGAGGTTGCCCGCGCTAAGGAGAAGGTCGATACCGCCACCGCCACGCAAAACGAGTTTAAGGTCGCGCGTGGCAAGCTCGAGGTGCAGGTAGAGGCCGCCATTAAGGCCATTACCGCCGATGGCAACACGGTACTCGAGGAAGCGCTCATGCTTCCCGCGCCCACGGACCGCGATGCCGCCGAGCGCGAGCTCAACCAGCTTGTGCGCCAGATCAACAACCTTGGTCCCGTGAACCAAGTTGCCATGGAGGAGTACGAGCAGCTCAAGCGCCGCGCCGATTACATCGAGGAGCAGCTGGCCGATCTGGTGAGCGCGCGTAAGGCGCTCACCAAGATCACGGTGGCTATTGATCGCAAGATGCGCAAGGCGTTCCTTGTGACGTTTGAGAAGGTCGACGCGAACTTCCGCGAGATCTTCGCTATGCTGTTCCCGGGTGGCCAGGCTCATCTGGAGATGACCGATCCTGAGCATCCGGCCGAGACGGGTATCGAGGTCGTGGCGCAGCCGCGCGGCAAGCGCATCACCAAGATGATGCTCATGTCGGGCGGCGAGAAGAGTCTGACGGCACTCGCCCTGCTCTTTGCCGTGTACCGCACGCGCACGGTGCCGTTCTATGTGCTGGACGAGGTCGAGGCGGCACTTGACGACGCCAACCTGTCCAAGCTCATCGGCGCGCTCGACGTGTTGCGTTCCGATACGCAGCTCTTGGTCATTTCGCATCAGCGCCGTACTATGGAGGACGCTGACGTTCTCTATGGCGTCTCGATGCAAGCCGACGGCGTCAGCCGCGTCGTCTCGCAAAAACTCGATCGCGAAACCGGAAAGGTCGTGAATGCATAATGGGATTCTTTGACGCTCTCTCGCGCGGACTTGAGCGCAGCCGCGAGGCCCTCAACGAGGTCTTCTACTTTGGCGGCGAGGTCGACGAGGACTTTTGGGAGGACCTTGAGGATACCCTCGTTATGGGTGACATGGGCGCCGAGGTCGCCATTCAGGTCTCCGATGATCTGCGCGAGACGGCCGCCAAGAAGAACCTCAAGACCGCCCCGCAGCTCCGTCGCGCCCTGGCTGAGCAGCTCGAGCAGCATTTTGTGCCCGCCGAGCGCGATCCGTTCTCCGACACGCCGAGCTGCGTGCTGTTTGTAGGCATTAACGGCGCCGGCAAGACCACGACGGTCGGCAAGATCGCGAGCGCCATGGCCGCCCGCGGTAAGAATGTCGTGATCGGTTCTGCCGATACCTTCCGCGCCGCCGCCATCGAGCAGCTCGATGTGTGGGGTCAGCGCGCCGGCGTCCCCGTCATCAAGCGCGATCGCGGCTCCGACCCGGCAAGTGTTTGCTACGACGTGCTCGATGAGGCCGATAAGCGCGGCAGCGACCTGGTGCTGATCGACACCGCCGGCCGCCTGCACACGAGCCCCGAGCTCATGCGCGAGCTTGCCAAGGTGGTTAACGTGACGCGTAAGCGCGCCGCCAATATGGCCGCCGGCCCCATGCCCGTCTCGGTCGTGCTCGTGATCGATGCCGCCACCGGCCAGAACGGTCTGAACCAGGCGCTCGAGTTTAACGAGGCGCTGGGTCTGGACGGTATCATCATGACGAAGCTCGACGGTACGGCAAAGGGCGGCATCGCCATGGCCGTGGCCGAGAAGCTCAAGCTCCCGATTCTGCGCGTGGGCGTGGGCGAGCAGGTCGATGACCTACAGGAGTTCAATGCCAAAGATTTCTGCCGCGCCCTGGTGGGCGAGTCCAATTAAGGAGTGACTAGTGTTTGATTCTCTGAGCGATCGCCTCAATGACACATTTGACCGCCTGCGCGGCAAGGGTAAGCTGACCGAGGCCGACATCACCTCGGCCATGCGCGATATTCGCATGGCGCTGCTCGAAGCCGACGTCAACTTTAAGGTTGTCAAGGAGTTCGTCGCCAAGACCAAGGAGCGCTGCATGACCGCAGAGGTCATGGAGTCGCTGTCGCCGGCGCAAAACGTCGTCAAGATCGTGCTCGACGAGCTCACCGAGATGCTCGGCTCCACCGAGAGTAAGCTCGTCTTTAGCAACCGTATCCCCAACGTCATCATGCTCGTGGGCCTGCAGGGCTCCGGTAAGACCACGGCGGCCGTAAAGCTTGCCTACCTGCTCAAGAAGCAGGGCCGCTCGCCGCTGCTCGCCGCGTGCGACGTCTACCGTCCCGCTGCTGCCGACCAGCTTGCCACGCTCGGCGGCGAGATCGGCGTGCCGGTCTTCCGCGGTGACGGCGAGCACCCGGTCGACATCGCCAAGGGCGCCATCCAGGAGGCCGTCGACCACCTGCGTGACGTGGTCATCGTCGATACCGCCGGTCGTCTGCAGATCGACGAGCAGATGATGCAGGAGGCCGTGGACATCAAGAAGGCCGTCAAGCCCGATCAGGTGCTAATGGTCGTCGATGCGATGACCGGCCAGGATATTGTCAACGTCGTCTCGACCTTCGCCGAGCGTACCGACTTTGACGGCGTGATCATCTCCAAGCTCGACGGCGATGCCCGTGGCGGCGGCGCGCTTTCCGTGCGCCAGGTGACCGGCAAGCCTATCAAGTTCGTGAGCATGGGCGAGAAGCCCGATTCGCTGGAGCCGTTCTACCCCGACCGTATGGCCAAGCGCATCTTAGGCATGGGCGACGTCGTCGGCATCATCGAGAAGGCTCAGGAGGCGGCCGATGCCGAGCAGCTTGAGGCTGCCGAGCGCATGCTGCGCGAGGGCTTTACCATGAACGACATGCTCGACCAGATGAAGGCCGTCAAGAAGATGGGCGGCATGAAGGGTATCCTGGGTATGCTTCCCGGCGGTCAGCGCGCGCTCAACCAGATGGGCGGCAACCTGGACGAGGGCATCTTCGACAAGAACGAGGCCATCATCATGTCGATGACCAAGGAGGAGCGCCTGCGTCCCTCTATTATCAACGGCCAGCGTCGCGCCCGCATCGCCAAGGGCGCCGGCGTGACCCCCACCGAGGTCAATAGCCTTATGAAGCAGTGGGGTGAGATGAACAAGATGATGGGCCGCATGCGCACGATGGCCAATCAGGCGCAAGCCGGCGGTAAGAAGGGCAAAAAGGGTAAGAAGGGCAAAAAGATGCGCATGCCCAATATTCCCGGCCTGGATGCCATGGGTCTGGGCGGCATGGGCGGTCTGGGCGGCCTGGGAACGGGCGGTCCTAAGTCCGATATGGACCTGCTGCGCCAGATGGAAGCTCAGATGCGCAATAAGAAATAGGACTGTAATTCCAGCTTGATATGGCAAAGGCCACTCGGAAGCTACCGGGTGGCCTTTGTTGTTGGCTTTGATTGTTGGGTTGCGTTTAGCGTCGCGCCCCGAGCTTGCGGTGCCGTGCCGCTAGTGGCAGCCGCAGCCCTCGTGCCCATCATGGCCGTGATGGCCGTGGCAGCCGCAGGACTCGCCATGCTCGTGGGTGTGCTCGTGGTCATGGCCGTGGCAGTCGCAGGTGGCCTCGCCGGTCTGCGCGAGCGTGCCGGCAATGAGGGCCTCGACGCAGGCATCGCAGCTGCCCTGGGCGCCCGCATAGACCATGATGCCAGCCTGGGTGAGCGCGTTGATGGCGCCGCCGCCGATACCGCCGCAGATGAGCGTGTCAACGCCACCGTTGGCAAGCAGACCCGCCAGGGCGCCGTGACCGGTGCCGCCGGTGCCTACGACCTGCTCGTTGAGCACCTTGTCATCCTGGATGTCGTAGATCTTGAACTGCTCGCTGCGGCCAAAGTGCATAAAGATTTTGCCGTTGTCGTACGTCGTTGCCACCCTCATGGTGTCGACCTCCTTTGCTGGCCATGCGGCCGTCGTCGTGGTAATGGGGGAGTACGCGATGCTGCCGCCTTCGATGCTGAGTGCCCGTCCATTGACCAGCGCGTTTGCCACCTTGCGATGTGCGCGGCTGCAGATGGCCGCCACGGTGGCACGAGCGATACCCATGTGCTGGGCGACTGCCTCCTGATTGAGGCCTTCCAGGTCGCATAACCGCAGGACTTCGAGCTCGTCGATTGTCATGTCGATGGCGTCTCCGCTGGCAAGGCCGTCGGGGGTAAAGCCGCGATATTCGGGAATGATCCCAACGCGGCGCAATTTTTCGCGTCTTCCTGCCATACGCTCTCCAAATCTGACATATGTCAACAATAGAATAGCGAACGTGCGGATTTGCGCAAGGAATTTCTGGCATATGTCAGAAAGTGAGGGCTTATGTTTGGGCTGTGGGGCCGCGTGCGCCTGGGCTACAATGAATCTCGCTTATAGGCGACTGACAGGAGGGTCAATGAGCAAAGCTGATCAACAGTTTGTAACCATGTGCCGCGATATCTTGGACCATGGCACCACGACCGAGGGCCAAAAGGTCCGACCGGTGTGGGAGGATGGCACCCCTGCCTATACCATTAAAAACTTTGGCGTTACGGCACGTTACGACCTGCGCGAGGAGTTCCCCGCGCTCACGCTGCGTCGCACGGCGCTTAAATCTGCCATGGACGAGATCTTGTGGATCTATCAAAAGAAGTCCAATAACGTCCATGACCTCAACAGCCATATTTGGGATGAGTGGGCCGACGAGACCGGTTCCATCGGCAAGGCCTATGGGTATCAGATTGGCCAGAAGAGCCATTATGCCGAGGGCGACTTTGACCAGATGGATCGCGTGCTGTACGACCTTAAGCATACGCCGTACAGTCGCCGCATCATGACCAACACGTACGTGTTTAGCGACCTGTCCGAGATGCACCTGTATCCGTGCGCGTACAGCGTGACCTATAACGTTACGCAGCGCCCGCAGGACGACAAGCCCACACTCAACATGATTCTCAATCAGCGCAGCCAGGACATTTTGGCCGCGAACAACTGGAACGTGTGCCAGTATGCCATTTTACTGATGATGGTCGCGCAGTCGGTCGATATGATTCCCGGTGAGCTGCTGCATGTGATCGCCGATGCCCACATTTACGACCGTCATGTCGATATCGTCCGCGAGCTTATCGAGCGTCCGCAGTTTGCTGCGCCCAAGGTAACGCTCAACCCCGATGTGCACGATTTCTACGCGTTTACGACCGACGACCTGATCGTCGAGGGCTACGAGCACGGCCCGCAGGTCAAGAACATTCCCATTGCAGTGTAGGTGGCGATCATGACGTGTAAGCTATCTGCTATCGTCGCCGTGTGTGACGACTGGGGCATTGGGTGCGAGGGCGATATGGTAGTGTCCAATCGCGCCGACATGCGTCATTTTGTGGCGTGCACCAAAGGTTGCCCGGTTATTATGGGGCGCAAGACCCTGCTGAGTTTTCCCGGCGGGCGTCCGCTCAAGAACCGTCGCAATATCGTGCTCACCCGCGACGAGAGCTTTGCTCCCGAGGGCGTCGACGTGGTGCATAGTATCGACGAGGCGCTCGCCGCGGTTGCCGATGAGCCCGTTGCCTGGGTGATCGGTGGTGGCGATGTCTATCGGCAGTTTTTGCCGTACTGCGTGGAGGCCGAGGTCACGCATAACCACTGCGTCCATCCCGTGGACACGTATTTTCCCAATTTGGACGCCGATCCTGCATGGGAAGTTTCGCAGGCTGGCGGGGTTGCCACGATTGCCGCGGGCGAGGGTGACGAGGGTCTCGATTATGAGTTCGTGACATATCGTTGCGTTGAGGCGTGAATCGCCTAGCGTGAACGGTATTATCGGGTTGATTGAATGCATGGGGCGGCGCTTCGCGTCGCCTCGTTTGGTATAGATGTGCTGTTAAGAAGGGTGCGGGCTGGCTGCTATGACTGATGCCGTTGAGGTTCTGCGAATCGATTCGCTTACGGATGAGCGGCTCGACGCCTACGTGCGACTGACCGAGCGCGAGCTTCGCTGCGTGCTGGAGCCCCAAAAGGGTATCTTTATCGCTGAGAGTGCCAAGGTTATCGAGCGCGCGGTGCGTGCCGGATACCAGCCGGTGAGCTTTCTTTTGGGCGAACGCTGGCTCGATCAGATGATGCCGCTGTTTGAGCGCCTGGTTGTACGCGAGGGCGCAGGTCCGGTTCCTGTGTTCGTTGCCTCCATGGAGCTCATGGAGCAATTGACGGGCTTTAACGTGACGCGCGGCGCGCTCGCGGCGTTTCGTCGCCCGCGGCAGATTCCGGTTGATGAGTTTCTCGACGGCGTCGTCGAGGCGGCGGGGGAGCGTCCGGTGCGTGTGTGCGTGCTCGAGGGCATTGTCGACCATACCAATGTGGGCGCGATTTTCCGTTCGGCGGCCGCATTGAACGTTGACGGTATTTTGGTCAGCCCTACGTGCTGCGACCCGCTGTACCGTCGCTCGGCCCGCGTGAGCATGGGCACGGTGTTTCAGGTGCCGTGGACGCGCATTGGCAGCGAGGCTCGTGTGTGGCCGCACGATGGCCTGGCGGCACTGCACGAAGCCGGTTTTTCTTGTGCTGCCATGGCATTGACGGACGATTCCGTATCGCTAGACGATCCCGTGCTGCAGGAGATTGACCGCCTGGCAATCTTTATGGGTACCGAGGGTGCCGGCCTGGGTGCCAAGACTATCGCGGGCTGCGACCGGCCCGTGCGCATTCCGATGGCGCACGGGGTCGATTCGCTTAACGTGGCAGCGGCGAGTGCCGTCGCCTTTTGGCAGCTGTGCCCGCACGTGAGTAATGAGTACCACTACCAGCCGGGGCTGTATCACTAGGCAGATAGTTCGCACCGGGCTCTTATTCGGGGTGTTTCGGTCGGCGCCGGTCGGTGCTAAGCTGGTATTGGCGTTGGCCTTAATTTGCTGTTTTGTCGGTTGACGTGCGCTTTTGGGGAGGGCGTGTGGCTAAGAAATCTACGGCTATCGATGTAACGCAGGGTGTTATTTGGCAGCAGCTGCTTTCGCTGTGCGTTCCCATCTTTTTTAGTTCGTTTTTTCAGCAGGCCTACACGCTCATCGGTACGTATATCGTCGGCCAGTTTGGCGGCAAACTCGCACTGGGTGGCATTCAAGCCACGATGGTGCTTACCGAGCTCTGCATTGGCTTTTGCGTTGGCGTTGGCGCCGGCTGCGCGGTCATTACCGGTCAGTTTTTTGGTCAGCACGATGATGAGCGATTGAGTCGTTCGGTCCATACGGCCATGACGCTCGCGCTGGTGGGCGGTATCGTTTTCTCGATTCTTGGCATAGTGTTCGTTGAGCCCATGCTGGTACTTATGAACACGCCGCATGAACTATTGGCCGAGGGCGTGGCCTATGCTCGTTGCTATTTTGCCGCCATGGTTGCGGCGCTGCTGCTCAATATGGGAACGGCGCTGCTGCGCGCCGTGGGCGACACACGCGGTCCTGCTGTGATCATTGCTTCCGGCTGCCTTGTTAATGCGGTGCTGGATGTCATCTTCGTTGCCGTGCTTCATATGGAGGCTCTGGGCTGCGGCATCGCGGTGGCGCTGACCATTTGCTCCAACGCCACGATGATCGTGATTCGTATGATGCACGCTCCGGGTGCGTGGCGGCTTTCACTGTCCAAACTCTGCATTGATCCTGGCATTTGTAAGAGCATGATCTCGTGTGGTCTGCCGCTTGGCTTTCAGTCTGCTGCGTATTCGATTTCCAACGTTTTGATTCAGGTGTCGGTCAACTCGTTTGGTGCCGATGTCACCACGGCGTGGGGTCTTTCGGGCCGTTTGGATGGCATTGTCTGGATGGTTACCGAGGCGCTTGGCGTTTCGATCACCACGTTCTCGGCACAGAACTTTGGCGCGCGCAACTACGAGCGCATGCGCAAGGGCTACCATACGTCGCTTGTGCTGTCGTTTATGCTCATTGGTGGCCTGTCTGCCGTGCTACTGGTGTTCTCGGGTCCGTTGTCGCGTCTGTTTGTCGACGATGCTTCGATTTCGGCCTACACCACGACGATTCTTCATTTCATCGCGCCGTTCTACGCGATCTTCTCGATTATCGAAAACGCGTCCGGCTCCATCCGCGGCGCTGGCGTGAGCTTCCAGCCTATGATGCTCACGATTTTTGGCACCGTCGTGCTCAGGGTGATCTGGGTGTTTGCGATTATGCCGTTCGATCCGTCGCTTGAGCACCTGCTGCTGGTTTACCCCGTAACTTGGCTAATCACGGCCACGATGTTTACCATCTACCACCACAGCGGCAACTGGCTCGGCCGCGCCACCGCCTAATGATCCGAAGGGGACGGAGGAAAACGGATCATTGACCTGGCGATAAGGCAAAATGATCCGTTTTCCTCCGTCCCCTTCGGATCATTTAGTATTCGATGCCTTGGCGGGCTAGGAGGCCTTCGTCGAAGTAGTGTTTGACGGGGCGCATTTCGGTTACTAGGTCCGCGAGATCGGCCAGTGGCAGCAAGCCGCGGCCGGTGAGCACGAGCTCTGTGGTGGTCGGTTTCATTGCGATCAACGCTTCGACATCTTCGCGCGTCACAAAGCCTCGGCGCATGGCTTCTCCCAGCTCATCCAAGATCAGCACGTCGACCTGGCTAATCTGCTCGCGCGCCAGCTCCATGATCTGTGCGGCACAGGCTTCGGGCGTGTCGCGGTCGGCTTGTACGATGCGCAGACCTAAACGGGGCGCCGCATCATGCTCGGCGCAGTGCAGCTTCTTGGCAAACTGAAGCATGAGTACGTTAAGTCCATAGCCCGTGGCGCGCAGCGCAAGCCCCAGCGCAGCCGTCGTCTTGCCCTTGCCGTCGCCCGTATAGATTTGAACCTTGCCGACTCCCAGTGATGCCTTCTCTGTCCTTTCGTGCCCGGCGTCGGTTTATCGCCGTCCGGGTTGGGTATTCTAGAAAACATTATCAACCCCAGTAGATGGAGTTCAAGCAGATGGAGATGGATGACAATAAACGTAGACGGAATATGATCCTCTACGTGCTCATCGCCTTCGTCGTCTACCTCGTGCTCTCGACCGTTCTGTTCCCCAACATCGGTCACACGCAGCAGATTACGAAGACTGATTACTCGACGTTTGTCAAAGCGCTCGATAAGAAGAGTGTCGACAAGGTCGAGTACAACACGGACGATTACACGATTTATTACACCAAGAAGGGCGAGGACGAGAACATCGCCTACAAGACGACCGGCGTGCCGAGTGACACGGGCTTTACCGATCGCGTGCTCGAGGCCGGCGCCTCGCTGGAGTCGGTGGTTCCCGATAAGAACTCGGGCCTGATGACTTACTACTTGCTCACGCTCGTCCTTCCCATGGCGATTTTCTTCCTCATCGGTTGGTGGCTCAATCGTCGCATGAAGAAGGCCATGGGCGATGACGGCCCGTCGATGAACTTTGGCGGCGGTGGTTTTGGCGGCGGCGGACTGGGCAAGTCCGGTGCTCGCGTTATCGCTTCCAAGGATGTGGGCGTGACCTTTAAGGACGTTGCTGGCCAGGAAGAGGCCAAGGAATCCCTTAAGGAGGTCGTCGACTTTCTGGAGAAGCCGCAGCGCTACGAGGAGATCGGCGCCAAGCTGCCGCGCGGTGCTCTTCTTGTCGGCCCTCCGGGTACCGGTAAGACCCTGCTTGCCAAGGCTGTGGCCGGCGAGGCCGGTGTTCCGTTCTTTAGCATTTCGGGCTCGGAGTTTGTTGAGATGTTTGTCGGTCGCGGCGCTGCTAAGGTGCGTGACCTGTTTAAGCAGGCCAAGGAAAAGGCCCCGTGCATCGTTTTTATCGATGAGATCGATACCATCGGCAAGAAGCGCGATGGCGGCGGCTTTAGTGGCAACGACGAGCGCGAGCAGACGCTCAACCAGCTGCTGACCGAGATGGACGGCTTCGATAACCACAAGGGTATTGTCGTTCTCGCTGCTACCAACCGACCCGACAGCCTTGACCCGGCCCTGTTGCGCCCCGGTCGTTTTGACCGCCGCATCCCCGTTGAGCTGCCCGACCTGACCGGCCGTAAGAACATCCTTGAGCTGCATGCCAAGAGCGTGAAGACTCAGCCGCCGATCGACCTGACCGCGATTGCCCGCGCCACGCCCGGTGCCTCGGGCGCCGACCTGGCCAATATCATCAACGAGGGCGCCCTGCGTGCCGTCCGCGAGGGTCGCAAGCGCGCCACGCAGGACGATTTTGAGGAGTCGGTGGAGGTCGTCATCGCCGGTCAGCAGCGCAAGTCCACGGTGCTGTCCGATCACGAGAAGCAGGTCGTTTCTTACCACGAAATCGGCCATGCCATCGTTGCCGCTCGCCAGAAGGGCTCTGCGCCGGTCACGAAGATTACCATCGTACCGCGCACGAGCGGTGCTCTGGGCTACACCATGCAGGTCGAGGAGGATGAGCGCTTCCTGACCACACGCCAGGAGGTCCTGGACAAGCTCGCCGTCTATTGCGGTGGCCGTGCAGCCGAGGAGCTCATCTTTGGTGAGATGACGACCGGCGCAGCCAACGATATCGAGCAGGCCACCAAGCTCGCCCGTAACATGGTGACGCGCTTTGGTATGTCCGATGAGTTTGGCATGATGGCACTCGGTACCGTTCAGAATGCGTACCTCAACCAGGACACGTCTCTCACCTGCGCCCCCGGTACGGCCGAGCGCGTGGACGCGATTGTCGCCAAGCTGATCGAGGATGCGCATGACCGCGCCCTGCAGATTCTCAAGGAGAACAAGTTTAAGCTCCACGAGCTGGCTCGTTATCTGTACAAGAAGGAGACGATCACGGGTGAGGAGTTTATGAATCTCCTCACGCGCGAGAACCCGCTGATGCCAAAGCAGCAGTAATACTAGTTGCACAGTGTCAATCGCCCCATTTGAGTGTCCATCTCAAATGGGGCGTTTTGCGTGGGAAGAGTTGTATATGAAGATCGTGGTAAGTGCCTGTTTGATGGGCGAGAGCTGCAAGTATAACGGGCTCGACAACTACCATCGCGAGCTGGTCGAGGCTTGCGAGCGTACGGGGACCGAGGTCCTGTTGGTATGCCCTGAGGTTTTTGGTGGCTTGCCTACACCGCGCAAGCCGTCCGAGATTGTGAACGGAGAGGTTCGTACCTGCGAGGGCGTGTCGGTTGATCGCGAGTTTCGCCAGGGTGCTCAACGTGCGCTCGATATGTGCGAGCAGGCGGGCGGCCCGTCCGAGATTGTTGCGTGCATTTTGCAGGATCGCAGTCCGTCGTGCGGCGTGGGCCATATCTACGACGGATCCTTCAGCGGCACGCTCACAACGGGTAACGGTGTCTTCGTTGACCTGCTCCTGCGCCACGGCTACCGCGTGATCCCGGCAAGCGAATTCGATCCCAGCATGCTGGAACATTGTCCACAGCACTCGAACCCAACACTTCCTCACGGGTGACCGTTTTGGCATCATCCGTGAAGTTGATATTGAGTACGACCCGGTCATCAAAGACGTAGACCGAGTTGACAGGCGCCGTACCCAGGCAGCCCCTCCCCACGGCCCTCGCGCAGGAACGCGCACACGGCCTTCCCGTCTCTTGCGCCTCTCCCGGAACTGTCCACATCAGCGTAGCCAATCCAGTCCGCCAAGGGCTGCAGCCCGGACAACGCGGCGATGGAGGGCTTCTTCGGCCTGCTCAAGAAGGAGTTCTGGCACGGCAGGGACTGGTCGGACTGGACCCCCGCCCGCTTCATCGAGGAACTCGGGGGCTGGATCGGCCGATACAATACGGAGAGGCGCAGCGATGCGCTCGGCGGCCGCACGCCGGCCGAGTTCCGCTCCGCGCTGGGAAGGGCCGCGTAACGGTCCAAGAAATCGTCCGCAGTCCCCATTCTTGCCCCTTTGGGACGGCTTCTTGTTGGGGCGTGCCTGCCTCAAACCCTGCTAGGAACGAGTGCAGCAAACTGGAATTTTAAATTACTCTTTGCAAATAACCTTTGAACCTTCACCATCAATTACAATTCCCTGACGATTGTTAATCGGGCATAGATTCAAATCCGAAAACTCAGTCATTATTTTCTCGGTA
>CAJLDK010000022.1:0-27205 GCA_905205405.1 uncultured Collinsella sp. | reverse complement strand
GAGGCCGGAGGCGTCGCCGGACACCTTGGCCTGCAGCTTGACCGGCTTGCCGCAGAGGGCGGAGCCCGAGACTTCGAGCGACTCGACGGAGCAGCGCTCGCCGACCGTGACCTTGCGGGTCAGGTGCCTCTCGGCGGAGCCGTCGATCACGTCGAGGTAGACGGTGTACTCGCCCGGCTCGGTCGGGGTCCACTCGCAGGAGGAGGAAGCGGAGGGCTGCTGGGCGACGCCCCACTTGGCCCAGCCGCCCTTCTCCCAGACGAACTTGTACTTGAGGCCGGAGGCGTCGCCGGACACCTTGGCCTGCAGCTTGACCGGCTTGCCGCAGCGGGCGTCGCCCGAGACTTCGAGCGACTCAAGAGACCAATTAACAACTTTGTATTTAGAAGTGCTAGTCACATATCCATTGGAGTCAATGACATCAGCATAGATCTCATATTCACCAGCCTGGGGCAGGGTCCAAGAAATCGACGGCGAAGTTAAGTCTTGACCGATTACACCCCAATTGGAATCACTCCAATCAGACCCAGCCCTATGCCAAACAAACTTATATCTAAGGCCATCAGTCTTGCCGCTAACATTTACACCGATTTTTACCGTTGACCCCGCATGTCCCAGTTCTTCCGAGAAGGAAATTCCATTGACGGAGTAGGGATGCGGGAACTGCGCGATGATTGCGGCAGCGTCAGCCTCGCCAAGACGGCGGCAACCATCGTCCGAGAAATAGTTGGCCACATCACCGTAATTCGAGATAAAGCCATGTTCGATAAGAATACCTGGAATTCCCTGCTCGCGAGCGCAGCGGATAACGGCGAACTCGTCGCCTACCTCCATTTGAAATACGCCGCGGTATGTTAGTCCCATAGCAGCAAGGTTGTTCATGACCTTGTTGGCAAGCTCAACAGAGACCTGCGTGTAGTCGGTGCCATTTGCGGTAGGAGCATAAACTTCTGCGCCGTGAGCCCCAGAAGACCCAGAGTTGATGTGAAAGCTAACAAAGGCCTGCGCGCCCTGATCAATGCAGCGCTGTACGCGGTAAAGATAATCATTGCTGGGATAGTAGCCAGACTGCTCGCGCGCAAGAACGATCTTAAAGCCGTAAGCTTCAAGTTTATTTTTGCAGGCTGTCATGATCTTCCAGGTAAGGTCGGCTTCACTCTTGCCATTACCCTGAGCGCCAGAATCCACCCCGCCATGTCCCGCGTCAAGTGCAATAACCCCCACATTACGCGCGGAGCGCTCAGCATAGGTGGAAATGCCATCGGGTGAATCGGCGCATTCCAATGCCTGCTGAATCGACTGGGCTTCAACGGCATTGCCATCGCCGTCCGCATAGTAAACAGAAGTGCCCTCGGAGCTCACGGAGCCATTAATGACCGTAAACGAATAATCCCTGTCAGAAAGATCCACCTCATGCTCAGAGCCATCGCCCTGCAAAGCATAGGTTATCGATGTGAGGAAATATGTATTAGATTCCAACTGCGAACCAAAAATAAAAGCAGCAGAATTATCAGCCGTTGCAGATGCTTCAATAGTCCCCTGAACCCCATTGGCACTTACATAGTTGAGAGTTGCGGAGGCAAGGCTATCGCCGTCATCGGGAGTAGCAAAGGCAACGACCTGATCAGTCCCGCTGGAAAGGCTCGGGTAGGCAAGATATACATACTGGAAAGAAGAATCGACCGGTTCAGCCTGCTGATGGTTCTCAGATACATCAACGCCAAAATCCTCATCAGCCGATTCGTCAACGTTCGTTGCCGGCGATGAATCATCAGCAGCGTCGACATCAACAGAACCCGCATCACGCGAGGCCTCGCCATCATCGTCTGCAGTAGCAGCGTCCACGGCAGCGTCCGCAGACGGGACGTTGCTCGCAGCGTAGGCAGCAGCCACAGGACCCATCAAGGATGAAATGGTCAAAAGACCAGCAAGAGAAAAAGCTGTTGAGGCACGCAATGCCTTTTTCATATTGAATCCCCCGTCACAAATAATGTTACTAAGAGAAGATTATCTTACAATCTCCTCTGCATCGGAAGTCCAGTTATTCGAAGCGCGGGAATTGTTATAAAGGCAGGCAGAAACCTGCTCTTATAAAAAGCAGGTTACGTTCTCAGCAAACTTTTGTTTTTTCGTCCTTCCATGGACACAGTGCTAGCTCTAGTTTTTGAAGCAATTAGCGGCGCCCCAAACAGCGCAAGTGCCAGTAACACGAAAATCCACTGAAGCACGCAATTCGTTTAAGCACGTGACGGACGACGAAAGCGTGTACGCAGCCGCGAAATACAGCAAAAAGCCCCATGTTTCGCTTGTATCAGAGGCGTCTGGGGCTTCATCGAAAGAGTAGCCTGGCTAACGCATTCAAGAAAAATAGAGCGTGGTCTTCATGAATCAAACGCCAGTATGCAACGCTCGCGCGCGTCTTTGAATCTTCTAATGAGCAAGAAGAGGGGGGTCTAGGAAAGACCTAATAGTTCTTGGAATCTGGGAATCGTCGAACTCACCATCTTTAAACAAGAGAATCATATAGCTTCTTATCGTTCTGTCTCGAAAAGATATGAGTGACCAGATGCACATCATGGGCCTTTGAAATACAATCTTCGTCCCTTAAAGATTCAGCAACATAACAACCGCCCCAATCAAAAAACTGAGATAGCCCCGGCTGATAATCAAAGAGGCGGTTGGATTGGCAACACCTATTTGGACGATTCCGGGAGGGACAGCCCCGCCTCCCTGAACTCGACCGGCGACATGTAGCCCAGCGTCGAGTGGATCCTGAAATTGTTGCACCAGTGCACGTAGTCCGAGAGTTTGACCCGGAGCTCGCGCGTCGTGCCGAACGTCTCGCGGTGGACGAGCTCGGCCTTCAGTATCCTGTTGGTCGACTCGTCGACGGCGTTGTCGTAGGG
This sequence comes from uncultured Collinsella sp., assembly GCA_905205405.1. GTDB lineage: Bacteria > Actinomycetota > Coriobacteriia > Coriobacteriales > Coriobacteriaceae > Collinsella. The sequence continues at coordinate 24,299 of CAJLDK010000022.1, read as the reverse complement.
GCAGCCCATGGCCGACAGCGACCTCTCTATGCCGAAGGCCTCGAGCATCAGGTCGATCTCGGCGTTGTCGAACTCGCTGCCGCGGTCCGTGTGGAAGACCTCGATGTCCGAGATCGGGAAGGAGAGCGTCGCGAACGCCGACCTGACCAGCCGGGCGTCCTTTGTGTTCTGGTGGCGAAGCTCCTGCGGTGGTACATTTCATTTTTCAGCGTCGCAAAGAACGACTCTGCGACGGCGTTGTCGTGGCAGTTGCCGGTACGGCTGCAAGAGAGGCGCACATGGTTGCCCCTGGCCCACTCAGCGAGCTTGCGGCTGGTGTACTGCGCCCCCTTGTCCGAGCGGAATATGGCGTTCTCTGCCACGTACCCGCGCGCACGCGCGCTCTCGAGGGCGCTGACGACGATATCGGCGGTCATGCGCTCGGACAGCGACCAGCCCACGAACATGCGGGTGTTCAGGTCGATCACCGTCGACAGGTAGAGCCAGCCCTGGCCGGTGCGCAGGTAGGTGATGTCGCCGACGAGCTTGTAGGTGGGCACCGGGCTCGTGAAGTCCCGCCTGATCAGGTCGGGCCTTGGCTTGGCGTCCCTGTCGGGGACCGTCGTCCTCTTCGACTTGTACGGCGTGCAGCCGCGGATCCCCAGCTCGCGCATGCACTTGCGCACACGGTACAGCGTGATGCCGCGCAGGCCGTCGGGCAGGAAGCACTTCACGAACCGCGCGCCGAAGCGCCTGTCGGACTCGAGCCACACGCGCCGCACGGCGTCGCGCGCCTCGGACCAGTCGTCGACGGGGCAGCCGTTGGAAACCCAGCTGCAGTGGCCCGACCGGCTCACCCCCAGCACCTTGGCCATCATCGCCACCGTGAAGTTGCCCTTCTCCGCCTCCATGAGCCTGTACCTGGCTAGAGTGCCTGCTCTTTGGCGAAGAAGGCCGCGGCTTTTTTTAGGAACGCGTTCTCCGCCTCGAGCTCGCGTATGCGCTTCCTCGCCTCGCGAAGCTCGCGCTCCTCGGCCCTCGGGTCGGGCTCGCCCCCCAACTCGCGCTTGCGCTTGAGCACCCAGTCGTTCACCGTCTTGGGGTTGAGCCCGAGCTCCCCGCAGACCTGGGTTATGGGGCGCCCCGTGGAGATGACGTAGTCGGCTGTCTCCCGCCTGAACTCGTCGGTGTACTTCTTCTGATTGGCGACCATGAGGCAATCCTTCCGTCCATCGGCTTGAATGCAGTCTAGGGCATCGCGGCCACACGATCCCTCCAGCCCGCGTGTCCGAAAAAACGATACAGGTCAGAGGTCGCCCCGCGACGCGGCGCCACGCGACGAAGTGCAACCGCAGGCTGATCGACCGCAGGGAGGCCATGGCCGCCGCCGGCAAGAGGCCGTGCATGGCCAACTGCGCCACGGCGCGCGAGATGGCGTGCTGGGTGTGGGCCATAGCCGGGATGGCGGCGGCGTAGCGCGCCGCCGCCCCCGGACACGGGTTCCGACCCCGGCGCGCGCCGCGCTCGAGGCCGTTGGGAGGCCATCCGAGTCCCTTTTCTGGGCGGCGGGAGACCGCCATGCCCGCATAAAGACTCCGATTTCGCCGCGAGGCCCCCAGCCGTAGCAACGAAATGCGCAGCCGAGAAGGCCACGCGCGGATATTAGAATGCCGAACGTGCGTCGAGCAGACACGCCCTCCAGCGGCGCGGTCGCAGGGTGAAGATAGGTAGGCCCGGCCGTGCGCGGTAGCTCCGCGGGCGGCCGGGCCGGTTTTGCCTCTTGGCAATGTTCAACTCATATTAAAAGGGAGGAGTCGACTGATCGGCCCCTCCCACGGCGTTTCGCCGTTTCTCTCTGCACATATTAGCACACGGAAGGAACGTCACCGCTTGCGCCCGTAGCCATCGATGAACCCCTCAATAAATCCGTATTTCTGCCGGTCACCGCTTCCGACGATCATCATGTACGTATCAACCCCGACAGCGCTCTCGAGCTTCTCGAGCTCCCGCAGGCATTTCCGAAGAAAATCTCTGGAACGCTTCTTCTGATGCGTTAGCAAGGCCAATAGGTAGGCCAGGAGAACGATGTAGTCGATTATGGAATTGAAATTCAACCTGTACCCGATAGAAAGATCCTCATCGAGAAGCTCGCCAACCGCGGCCAGGTTTCTGTCGGTCTTGGGATACTTAACCGATTGGCTGAACCTCGAATCAAATACCGCCCCGTTATGGGCGACCGCGTTCCTTAAGGGACGAATCGTCTCGACGATGTTGATGACGATGCCGGGGTTCGCATGTAAGAGACCTAGGTCGCTTGCGATATCGGCGAGGATTTCATCGGGAAGGCTTCTGCATACGCTTGTGAGATCGCCGAGGGTCATCACCTCGAAAATGCTCCAAACGGGCGCGTCATCGTCGCGATCGACATAATGCTTCACGAGATCGTTTTTGTAACTCCGTCTCACGATGTTCTGAAGCTGGCTCTTGAGCTTGAGCTTTTCCCCCATCTGCCCGTTCACGACCCTTCCGTTGACATCCCTGCATGTCCGGAGGCCGCGCTTTAAGAAGGTCGCCAGCCCGGGGTCCTCTATGTTCTCAAGTATTCTGGCCAAGACTATGTTTTTAACCGCCGTTTCGATGAACATTATCTCCGGGTAGATTGCAGCCTTGATGGCGGAATCGAACCCGTATATGTCCATGAGTGCATCGAACGAAGGGAGGGGGAGCGCATTTTTGGGCTTTCGGACAAACCGGAAGCCTTTATAGCCATGGAAATAGGCCATGTTTCTCAGCAGTATCTTTCTGTCGCTCCCCCGCAAATCCTCCATACCGTGATTCGTCCTCATGTGCTTCATGAGGGAATTGATGCTCATGCCCTTCTTCATCGAACCTCCCTTGGCCTCCTTCTAGGAAATTATATCCCAGCCCGCCTCGACGGGGCGAGCCTGTCGTTGGCGCCGGCCTATTTGTGTTTGTTAACGTCGTGATTGCGGGTTTGGTCACATCCGATTTTCAGAATTGATCACGATAGTTTTTCGGTTTTGAGCACGGCCACGCCGACCAGACCGCATGCCTTAACGTTGTCGGTGCGTCGTATCGGCAACGAGCAAAGGCAGGAGGGAATGATCGACGTGGACAAGATAGAGGACGCAGGTGGCGGGCTGCAGGGCCATGCTCGAGGCCGAGCTCGCGCACAGGGACGCGACAAAGAGGGCACGGCTGCTCAGGCAGGCGAGGCTCCCCGTGCACAAGTCGGCCGAGGGGTTCGACTGGTCGCACGTGCGGTTCTCCGAGGGCTGGGGCCGCGACGACATGCTTTCGCTGGGCTTCGTCGGCGCCCGCGAGGACCTCGTGTTCTTCGGCAAGACCGGCAGGGGCAAGACCCACATGGCCGTGGCCCTGGCGATGCGCACGGCCGCCGCCATCTGGTCGTCGCCGAACACCGCGCCCCACCGGCTGAACTCCAGGTTCGTGGTGATGACCACCGACTGCCGCTCGTAGGCGTCGGCGAACACCTAGAAGAGCGCGCGCGCCGTCGGGATCCAGCGGCAGGAAGCCGAGCTCGTCGATGACGAGCAGCCTAGCGCAGCCGATGAGCGCGGCCTCACGGTCAAGGCGCCCCTCGTCGCGGGCGCGCCGCAGCCGCATGACGAGCGATGACGCGGTGAAGAAGCGGGCCTCCATCCTCCGCTCGCACGCCAGCGTGCACAGCGCCGAGGCCATGTGCGTCTTGCCGGTGCTGACGTCCCCCACCAGCACGAGGTCCTCGCAGAAACCAGTTTCATGGAGCGTTTCATTGAAAATCCCCCTAATCTAGCAACGGTTTAAAGTCTACTAGATTGGGGGGACGCGAGCCAAGTCGACAAAGGCAGTTAACCGGCAGCTATTCATGCCTCGATTTAGAACCGCTCGAGAATCTCCGCAGCATTCTCTCGCAGATAGATATCTAGGTCCGGCACGGCAAACTGCACGTAGCCCCTCTGTGGTGCCTGAATAACCTCTCTTTGTAGCAATTTGGCCCTAATAGAGCTGATCTCATTGGTCTTTTTACCCATGCGCTTAGCAATCTCGGCTGATTTGGACTGTTGTTTATCCTCGCACATCGCCAAAAGGTATTTGATATCGTTAAGTCCCAGTCCAGAAATCGCGGGCTCGTGAACAACATCGTGAAAACGAGCCTCTGCCAGCGCAATGCCTTCGGTGACATCGTGTTCGCTCACAATGGCACTTTTGGCACGATGCAAGTTGGCGCGCTGCCAAATGGAGTAACCGACCATTTGCACCAGATAGGCATAGCCCTTAGTGGTCTTAGCGGTTCTCGACAGCAGTTAAACCATTGTCTAAAGCGAGAAATACTCACTCTCGGCAGATAAGTTAGGCCCCAACCACGGATTACCCGTCAAGAAAAACTCCGGCCAGCGCTGCATAAACAGTGCCTGCTCGCGCTTCCAACGGCGCAGCTTCTCCTCGCTGGCCTCTTCCCTGCCGCGCGAAGTGAACTCGTAGTGGTACAGCTCGGCATAAGGCGTAAAGATGGTGCGGTAGCCCGCCTCCCATGCGCGCAGGCAAAAATCTGCATCGTTAAAGCCAACGGCGAACTCCTCGTCGTAACCTTCAACCTGCTCAAACACCTCGCGTCGGACCATCTGGCAGGCGCCCGTTACGGCACTAAAGTTGCCCGGACGCACAGCGCGGGCAAGATAGCCCTCACGCTTTGCCGAGAAGTCCTGGTTAGCATGGGCAAGCGCACCACGCACGCCAACCAAAATGCCGGCATGCTGCACCAGATGATCGGTAAAATAGAGTTTGGCACCCACCACGCCCGCATCGGGACGCTGCAGATAACCCATCATCTCTTCGATAAAGTCCGGGCTTATGACCTCGGTATCGTTGTTGAGCAGCAGTAGATAGTCGCCCTTAGCATGCTCAACGCCAAAGTTGATGATCTGGGAGTAATTGAACTCGCCCGGCCAGTACACAACGCGCGCGCTGCCCTTGCCACCAGATGCAGCGGTTACGCGCTCCGGCAGGGTTTCGTAATACGCAAACGTCTCTGGGACTTCGCTGTTGTTCTCCACCAAAACGATCTCGTAGTTGGCATACGTGGCCTTCTGAGCGATCGACATCACGCAGGCGTCGAGCGTCTCGACGTGATCCTTGGTGGGAATCACAATGCTCACCAGCGGTGCAGGCTCTGGCAGCGCATAGCGCATACGGTAGACAAACGGGGTTTCGGACTCCTCGACCGCTCCATGAACGCCCAGCGAGCCAAAGTGACGCTGCAGGGCCAGGCGTCCGGCCTCGATGGCATACGGTTTGCTGTCGGCGGATCCGTCGGCGGTCGACCCCGGATGCACGCGCCAGTGATACAACACGTGCGCAATATGCTCAAAGCGCGCGCCCGCCGCAAGGCAGCGGAGCGTCAGGTCGTAATCCTGGGCGCCCGCGACGTCTTCCGGCGACATGCCAATGCAATCGATGAGCGCCTTCTCCACCATCAGGAAATGCGTCACGCAGTTATGGCTATAGAGCAGGTCGACGTTGAGTCGCGTCTTAAAGACCGGCTGGCCCCACTCCCCCGTTTTCTGGAACATGTCCTCGTCGCAGAACAGGACCTGGGGACGCTCTCCCTCGGCAGCCTTGTTCAGCGCAGAAACATAGTGGAATAATGCGTCCGGTTCCAGGATGTCATCGTGGTCCAAGAACGCGATGTAGTCGCCTGTCGCTTGCTCGATACCTGCGTTGGTGTTGAGCACAATGCCGCCGTTGCCGGAAAGCTCGATGCGGCGAACGCGCTCGTCGTTGGCGTCTGCCGCAAGAGTGGCCACCGCGTCCCATTCGGGCGAGGCATCCATGAGCAGCAATTCCCAGTTGTCATAGCTCTGGGCTAGCACCGAGTCCAGCAGCTCGCGCAGGTAGACCCGATCAGTCTTGTAGCACGGCACCACAATGCTCACGAGCGGCCTATAGGCAAAGGCCGCCGAAGCGACACGCTGGCACACCAAATCGCCCGGCTTTGCGCGATGCTGTTCAAACCAACGTCGATAAGCTGCATCGTCTGCACGCGCGTCCTTCATGCGGTTCCAGCTGTCGTCGACCATGCCGTTGTACAGGCGACCATCCATGGCGCAAAACCCGCTCTGGATTAGGCCCGTGGGATCAGCCGCAATCGCGACAAAATCCCGTATATCCTGAGGCATCTCTACGCTCAGATACGTTTTATTGACGCGGCATCCGTTCTGCTGCGGCACGTCAACCTGCGATTCAAAAACATGCACGGTAACATCGATGGCGTTCATATGTGTATCGAAGATCTGGAACTCAGGGGTGCACTGGGGGTCTCCCGTCCAGGTAACCTCATAGCGCCACACCGCGCCGGCGTCTGCCGGCAAATAGCGAATGGCATCGATCTCGTAGCGACCGCAGCATTCGCCACGCTGCGCATCGCGGATAAGCGCGCACAGCGCAGGCTTTGCTTTGTAGTTAACCTTGGATTCCAGCTTGGCCACGCGGCTATCGGGGCGAATGGAGCCAAGCTTTTGGCCATCGGACGCAAATGCGACGTCAATCGTAGAGCCGTCCAAAAAGGGAAGCACCAAGACGGCGAGCTCGCGCTCGTAATCGGAAACGGAAGGGCAAAGCGCCAGCACACGGCCATGATCGACCGGGAGCACCAGCGACGGCACACAAGAACCGCTCGTCGTCGCATGGGCAAACGCTTGAGAACCCTCCCGTTCAATAAGCGCGGCGACATCCTGACCGGCAAAACGAAGCAGCACAAACAGACGGCCCTGACTGCGGCAAAGTGCCAAACGCTTGATACTCATCTACACTTCTCGCTTTCCCAGGGCGTTCGCTGCCATACGTTTGCAGGCACCCAGGCGTCCAAACCTCAAGACGTCGTAATCGAACATGAGCTTTTTGCACTCACGGGCATTGGGGACCTTGCTGGTAAGCGCCGCACGCACCATAGCGGCAACAGAAGGAGCGCATTGTGCGAGCGCAGCATCGCTGCCCACGGCAGAACCGGCAAGCGCCGCGGCAACGGCGGCAAACACCTTGCCGCAGTCCGAACCCAGCAACCTGAGCGCATCGTACAGCACCAGATCGCATAGGAAGTACGCCAGGTCATCGGCATACTGGACATCGAGACCGTCGCGTTGCCAGTCAGCCAGCACCGCGGAGTAAATCTTCACGTGCTCCAGCAGTCGTGTCTCGTCGTCATAGCGCATGGTGTCCATAAGCGAGCCCTTGCGCGCCACGCGGTAGTCATACAGCTTGTTCGAGATAAGCGCGGTCTTACGCGAACGACCGTACACGGCAAAATCGAAGACCTGGTCCTCGCCATACTTAACGGTTTCGTCAAACACGATCCCGTTGCCCAGCAAAAACTCACGCTTGCAGGCGGTGCGCCATGCAAAGGGGCGAGACGCTTCCTTAAACAGCAGGTCAGAGCTATAGCTTTCAAACGACACATCGCGCGGGCTCAGCACATAGTTAAGCCACGGATACCCCGCCTCCAGCGGATACGGATTCGCGCCAAAGGTCAAAACGTCGCAGCCCTCGCGCTCAAAGGCATCGACGATCACGCGGCATGCATCGGGCGTAAAGCGATCGTCGGAATCCAAAAACGCGACGATAGGAGCCGTGGACGCGGCGATACCTGCATTACGCGCACTCGACAGGCCGCCGTTCTCCTTATCGACCAGCGTAAAGCGCGCGTCCTTTTCGCAATAGGTAGCCGCAATATCGCGCGAGCCGTCCGGCGAGCCGTCGTTGACCAGCACGCCTTCCCAATCGGGCATGTCCTGCGCAAGCAGGGAGTCCAGGCACCAGGCCAGGCACTCCTCCACGTTATAGATGGGAACGACAACGGAAATCTTGGGGGTAGCCATAGTCAAGTGCTCCTACTGTGCGACCGGAACGTCATCGGGGTGCGGATTATCACCGTAGGTGCGCTGATACGTCAGCACGCGCCAGACCAGCGGCAGCCCGCCAATCTTAAAGTAGTGCTTAAACGTATTGATCTTGCCCGGCTTTTTAAAGCCAAAGCGCGAATCGATATAGGCGCGGGGCGACTTGACCATCAGTCGCAAGTCGGTCTCGCCACGCGGATCGAACAGCGACAGGTCAAAGCGACCGGCATCCCAATCGGACTTGAGCTCGGGAGAGGCCTTCTCCCAAAACTGCTCGCGCAACTCATCGACCAGGCGCTCATCATTCCAACGGTACGTATCGACCTTCATGCGCATTAAAATGCCCTGAAGCTGAGCCTTGAGCTCGGGACGCTCGTCCAAAAAACGTTGCATCTCAGCATATTCGTCGCACACGCAAAACACCTTGTTGGGCGAATTAACTGAGCTCTTCTCGTTGTCTTGGCGATAGCACAAAATGGGGTCCGCAATAAACGCGGCACGCTCGGCGCATGCCCAGACCTTAAAGTTAAAACCCGCATCCTGATACGAAGCACCCGGCGTGGGAAGGAACCGAATCTGATTGTCGTTGAGGAACTCGCGCCGATAGATAGCCGACCAAATGGAAGGTTTGCGGTAGAAAATGCCCGGGCGATCGACGGGGCGATAAGCGGCGCCCGTCATATGCTCGTCGATGATCCCAAACAGCTCACGGCGTTCGCTGGGCGTGGACCAATACAGGTAAAAGTCGCCCTTTACCACATCGGCATGTTCAGCATCGGCCTTGGCGACCAGCTTTTGGAGCGAGTCCTCAAACATAAAGTCGTCGGACTCAAGGATGCCCACGTACTCGCCGCGAGCCATCTCCAGGCCGCGGTTCATCGAGTCGCCGTAGCCGCTGTTGGCTTTATCGATCATCTTTACACGGGGGTCGCGCTCCATGTACTCGCGGATGATATCCGGCGAGCTATCGGTGGAGCCGTCGTTGATACAGAGGATCTCGATGTCCTTGAGCGTCTGCGCCACGGCGGAATCGAGGCACTCACGCAGGTAGCGCTCAACATTGCAGATGGGGACAAGCAGCGAAACTTTAGGGGTATCAGAGTTCTGCAAGAGAACCTCCTGTTGAATAGCGTGTAACAGGGTTATTTTAGCAGCCGAGTTGCGGCGGGCGGCAGCGCTTGGAATTAGATAAAGCGCTCCAGGCAGGCTTTGAGACCGCGAGTCGAAAGATAGAACTGCGTGGCGTCTGCCATCGAAACGCCCGAGGTCGCCGCAACGAGCTTGTGGGCAACACGACGAACGGCACCCTTAGCAGGCATATCCGCCCACTCCGTTCCCAAAAACGTCGTGAGGTCCATGTTGACGCGAGCCGCCACGCGATGGAAGCCATCAGCATCCAAGCGCACCAGGTCGAACACAATGAGGTCCAAAAACCAAGTTATCAGCTCGCCGGGGCACAGGTCCAAAAGACCGTAGGCCGCCCAGCCCTCCAAGACCTCCTCGAGCATCCTCATGTGGGCGTCAAGCTTTTTGACGCGAGCCTCGGCACTGTTGAACTCATGCGTCGCCGATTCGCTCTCCATCACGTAGTGGTAGAACTTGTCCGGCATGACAACGGCCTTGCGGGCAAGCGCATAAGCCGCAAATTGGAAGACAACGTCCTCGCCCAAAGCCAAACCGGGGGCGAAGCGAATGCCTTCGCGATTGAGCAGCTCGCGCGAAAAAGCCGCACGGCAGGCGTAGGGCTGCGCATTCGCATGGAACAGCAACTGGGGATCACGGGCGCCGAAGGTACCGGCTTTGGGGCTCATGAGTTGTTGGACGCGTTTGGGGGCAGCATCGGCTGGTTCACAGACGCCGCCAAAAACGGAGACCTCGGCATCTGCAGGCTCCATGGCATGCAGCACGCGCTCGACCGTCTGGACATCGATGTAATCGTCGGCGTCCACAAAAAAGACGGTCTCGCCCTCGGCGGCATCGATACCGGCATTTCGAGCGCACGAGACGCCCGCGTTTTCCTGGTCAATAACCAGTACGCGATCGTCGGCCAGCTCGATCTGACGCAACACGTTCAACGAATCATCGGTCGAACCGTCGTTGACGCAGACAACCTGAATCGAGCGCTCGGACTGGGCCAACAGCGAATCGACGCATCGCTGAATGGAGCGCGCAGAGTTGTAAACGGGGACGACAATGGTAGCTTTAGGACACGAGGCCTCTCCCATGCCGACCTACCCCCTCAGCGATTCGATGAGGAAGGCGGCGACCACGCCTGGGCCTCCAACCGAGGCGTAATACTTAGCACGCCCCAAGGCACCATCCGTCGCAAAACTCGGATGCTCGTCAACCCAGCCCTCAGGATCTTTGAGGATGGCAGCGAGATTTGCGCGCTTCCACGGCTTGAGATCGTCAAGCGAAAACTCCCCCGCGTCCAAGGCCGCTTGGAACTCCTTGGCCATCTGAACCAGGAACTCCTTATAGAACTTAGGCGCTAGACGCACGTAGTTCCACATGTACGAATCGTACTTAATGAGCTGATTGAACTTGAGCATGCGCGCGACGTCATCACTTGCGTGGTCACGGGCATAATCCTCTCGAATCCAACGCTCAATCTCGGCATACTCGGTATTGACGCAAAAGACCTTAGCCGAAGAATTGACCGAGGAATTCTCGTTGTCCTGGCGATAAGACAACACGGCATCATGAAGGTAAACAGCCTTATCGGCGCACGCGATCACCTTAAAGGCGAATGACGTGTCCTGAAAGGATGCCCCCGGAGTCGGCAGGAACTTAATGCCGTTGCGCTCAAGAAAATCGCGACGGTACACGGCCGACCAAATCGACGGCTTTTGCTTAAAGAACTGCGTCGTATCGCTCGGGTGCACCGGCTTGCCACAGTCCTTGGCTTTAAACATCTCGTGCAGCGAACGGCGCTCCTCGGGCTTAGACCAGTAGAAATCAAAGTTCGCCTTCGCGAAGTCGGCATTATTGCTATCGGCGGCCGAGACAAGCTTTTCGAGTGCGTCGGACGCCATAAAGTCATCGGACTCCAAGATGCCCACGTACTTGCCGCGCGCCATCTCCAGACCGTGGTTCATCGAGTCGCCGTAGCCGCTGTTGGCCTTGTCGATCATCTTGACGCGCCTATCGTGCTCCATATACTCGCGAATAATCGCCGGCGAGTTGTCGGTCGACCCGTCGTTAATGCAGATGATCTCAATATCCTTGAGCGTCTGTGCCAGGGCGGAATCGAGACACTCGCGCAGGTAGCGCTGAACATTGTAAATGGGAATAAGCAGCGACAGAACAGGGCTGCCAGAGACGTTAGTAGACAAATGTGCTCCTTAGGAAATACCTGTCGTTTCATGGTATCAAAGGGTCAGCGCGCCAGCGGGCGTTTATATAATCTATGGAGCTCGCAGAGGCAAACTGATACGAAAGGACGTCATGCAGCCCAAAGCCGCACGCAACATATCCATCGAGGCCTTGCGCTTGGTCGCAGTCGCCGGTATCGCGGTGTTTCACACCTTTCAGTGGACCTTCCAAGCGACCTGCGTCGGCTTGCCGGAATACGCGCCGCTTGCCGCCTTCCCCCATTCCGGCGTGCTTGGTTTTATTAACTTGCTAGGCTGCTGGGCCAACGAGGCCTTCTTTATGATCTCGGGCTATTTTCTCATCGCCTCAGCCGCGCGTGCTTGGGACGGTGGAACAACGTGGAAGTCGCAAATGCAACGGACGGCGCAGCGTCTGGGCAAGGTCGTTATGCCCACTGCGTTTTATTGCGTCGTGGCGCTCGCGTGGTCCACGGTCGTCTCCCCCATTCCCGATGTTACCCTCAGCACGCACTACTGGTACACGCTAGGCCTTGAGTTTATCTGGGTCTATGCCGCCACGGTCTTCATGGCGCCATGGTTTGGACTGGCTAAGAGTCGACTCTCCCAGAAGAGCTACACGACGACGGTCATCGCCGTTGGCATCCTCGCATTTGTTGTTAACGGGTATATAGCCGCCATGAGTACGACAAGCACCGGCGAGTTTTCTTGGCTCCAGAAGCTCATGAGCGCTGCCACGTACGTAATCGCGTTTTTGATCGGCGGTCTGCTCCGCGACGTTACCGATGTCATGGATTCGGACAGGGCGGGCGCCTTGGGCATGCGGTCGCTCGCTGCGATTTTGGCGCTCGCCACCATCCTGGAAGGAGCACTCTCCTTCACCGGCAACCTCACGGCGATGGCAGTCCTCTCCTACAAATCGACCTCGTTGATCTCGTTTGCCCTCGCTGCCGCCTCCTTGCTCTTTGCGGCTACCCGACGCAGGGCCTTAGGCAATCCGCGGAATGCAGGTGTCATCGTCACCTTATCGACCGCCACGCTCGGTTTCTATGTGATGCAGTCGCTCACCAGTAGCCTGTGGCGTCCCGTCTTCAACACCCTGCTCGCAAACATACTGGTCAGCCAAAACAGCCCGGCAGCTATATGTATCGTCACGGGTACCGTCATTAGCATCGTCTTTGCTCTGGCGCTTCTCATCATCGATGCAGCTAGAAGCCTTATCGCTCGCTAGCTCAAGCGGCAATAGACACGCTGCCGTCAGACGCCAAAGCCGCTACACCCGTGGCAGGTTCCTGCGTTTTATTCAAAGCTTGCCGACAAGGTGCGGTGAGCCTTTACAATAGAACAGTCCCAAGGACGTATTCGATAGCTTCCGCGCAGCGCTCGCCCGCCGCGCGTGAAAGGATATATTGCCCCATGCCTTCAACCCTTCCCGCTCCCATCGATAAGCTCGCCATCGTTGTCGTTACGTACAAGCGCCAGGAACTCCTGGCCAACCTGTTCGACTCCATGACCGAGCTCACGGCAACGCCCTGGCGCATCGTGATTGTCGATAACGAGAATTCGCGCGAGACCGAGGCCATGTGCACCGCATTCAACGAGCGCCTGGCCAGCCTGTGGGGCATCGACACCGAGCAGCCCGACGCGCAGGGCGGCACCGACCGTGTCATCTACGCCCCGCAGCTCGAAAACGGCGGCGGTGCGGGCGGCTTCTCCGCTGGCACTAAATGCGCCTACGATCTGGGGGCCCAGTGGTTCTGGGTGATGGACGACGACGTGCTCGTCATCCCCGAAGGCATCGAGCGTCTTGCCAAGTGGACCGACCGCTACGATGTCATCCAGGGTTCGCGCCTGGACTTTGACGGCGGCGCTTTCTTTTGGCAGTACCAGCTCATCCTTTCGCTCGGCATCCCTAACCCCATCGCCAAGTGGGACTTGGGGCCCGAGGGCTACCGCACCATGAACCAACTGTGCTTTGAGGGCGGCATGTTCTCGCGCCGCGTGGTCGACAAGATTGGCCTGCCCGACGCGCGCTTCTTTATCTACGGCGACGATGCCTGCTACGGCTACGTGGCCAGCCAGCACTTCCCCGCCGCCGTGGTTGCCGACGTGGTGCTCAAGCGCGCCCGCGCCGTCTCCAACTGGGATATCGCCGGCAAACGACAGCTCAACTCCACGAGCGACACCAACCGCTACTACATCATGCGCAACCGAGGCTTCCTCGCTCGCTATATGCAGATCTACGGTGACTACCACCCCATGCTGTTCCGTCTGGGCAATGCCGCGACCTTCTGCAAGGAGTTCATTCGTCTGGCAGCAGTCGACAAATGCTTTAAGACCGGCATTCCGGCGCTGCGCCGCGGCATGAAGGACGCCCGCAAGATCGTTAAGGATCCCAACTGGAAGCCCATGCCGCCCCTGAAGGACGCCGAGTAGTAAAGGGCTTTCGCCCGCCGCTACAGTCGTTGACACACCACGGACACACGCTGACCGTCAAAGCCAAAGCCCCAACGCATGCGCCCGACGGCGGGGCGCGGCACGCGGATATCATCGATGCCGTCGCGCTCTATGTCGAGCAGCGCCTGAACCGCCAACAGTTCCAGGCCCAGGGCATCGACGCCAGGGTCGTACAACATGTTGACCGTAATGAGCGGTCGCTCATCGAGCATGCCGAGCGTGTCGGCCACGTCAAACACCCGACCGGTGGGAATCACCTGGATATCCCAGCGATCCGAGACGCCACTTCGCTTGGAGCTGGGATTGCAATAGCCGGGCAGTCCAAAGCAGAGCCCCTGAAGCGCCAGATGATAGGCTGTCGGCATATCTGATTGGCCCACATCGATGCCCAGATCGCCGATAGCACAGCTCAAAGCTTGCTTTACAGTGTCCTCGTCTCCTCGACACAGCCCGTCATGGAACGAGTCGATAACTCCAACGTCCTCAACGGCGCACTCAAACCATTCCAGAATTACAAGACGGAGCGCCTGACGCACTTCGTTATTAGGCAGACGCAGGGAACGAAGGCACGCGCCGTCCTCCGAATGCCCCGTCATATCCGTCGTAAGGAATCCAGACAGATACAGCGCAGTCCAGATATCTTCGGGCTTGGCGGCATCGACCTCCTCGGCATGCATATGCACTGGCGCCTCAATAAACCCATGCGGCTCAACCAAATCGAACAATGTGGACAGGCGAATGAGATTCCAGTCGCCGACGCATGCGCCCAGACGGTCGGCGTAACAATACAGATCCGCCCGAACGGGCGCGACGCAATCGCGATGTGCGTAGTCCACCACGCGCTCCGGGCTCGAGCAATAAAAACCACCAAACAGATAGCCCTCGAGCCACTCACGCGCGTCATCCAGACAGCCGTTGCGACCGATGCAATCCAACAGCACTTGGACTTCGTCGTCCGAAAAACCGAACCATCGATCACACCAACTCGACAGTGGCGTCGCCGACCGATAGGAAACCCCACGTTGGGACAACGCAAACTCGGCATGACCGGGGCGTTCGCACATCAGACACGTCAATCGCAACGAGTCGCCGGCATCGGCAATGGTGTCGAACAACATTCGGCTGAGCGACTCTAGGGAATCCACGCTACCGTCGTCCTTAGCGTCCAAACGCTTTGGACATACCGCGTCGTAGTCGTCTATCAGAAGAACAACCTGCTCATCGAAAGCTGCCTGGAGCAGCTTGATAAGCACGCCAAGCGCCGCATCGATCTCCTTATCGCTGGCCACCCCACGCGCCGCCCTCTCGATAAGACGGACCTCACGTCTTGACAGATCAGGTGCGGCAAGCAGCGGCAGCAATCGGGCGCACTCGTTCGCGACAGCGCTGCGAATAGCCGCCGCAGCATCGGCGTCGCGCCTCGCAGCGGCAGCTGTAAAGTCGAGCATGATGACCGGATAACTCGCGTACTCATCACGATAGCGACCGCCGCCCGCCTGCCAAATCTGGGTACCAGCGAACAGGCTTCGATCCGGCAGCCGGTGATCAGGTCGTTCCAAATAGCACTTGAGCATCGATAAATTCATGCTCTTGCCAAAACCCTTAGGCCGACAGCAAAGCGCAACGGGTACTTCGCTGTCCAATATATCGGCAATAAACATAGTCTTATCGACGACTAAGCACCGATTGATTGCATCGGAAAAGTCGTGTACATCAACCGGCAGAGCTGCGTTATCCGCATAACCGAGCAACCGTGCACCAAACGCATGAGCAACACCATAATTCGCCTGTTCAGACACCGTAAACTCTCCTTCTAACGCAGCACGATGCCCATTGTAGCTAGCGGGTAGAGCGCAACAATATCGACATGAAAACGTTTCGGGCAACGGTAGCAACAGACCCCCGAGGGGGCATAACAAATCGTTGCACAACAAAACGGGGCCCGATGCCGCCGCACCGGACCCCGTCCCAAACTCTTATAGAAAACGATCTGGAAGATTACTCCTCCGAGCCGTCCTCCCCAGAAGCCTTCTTCTGCTGATCGAGCTTATGCTTACCACTTACGATAGACGTAGCGCCCAGTGTGGCCAAGCTTGCACTAGCAAGGCTCGCCATCACAATCAGATCGCCCGTCTTGGGCATGTTGCCGCCCGAAGACTTGGTAGTTGTAGTCGTCGTGGTCGTGGTGGTCACCGTTTTGGAGTCATTTTGCTCCTGGACCTGGTCATCGGTGTTGCCCTTACCGCTGTCCTCGCTCTGCTGCTTTCCGTCCTCAGTCTTGCCCTTGCTCTTGTCTTTCTCCTCAGATTCAGACTTCTTATCCTCGTCCTTCTTCTGTTCGGACTTGTCGCTCTTCTCCTCAGAGCTAGAACCCTTATCGGATTCGGTCTTCTCGGAAGCCTTGTCCTTGGAGTCGCCCTTTGCGGCTTCGATCTTTTCCGTGGAAACCTGATCAGAGTTACCCTTGTTCTGGGTCGAGCCGTTATTGACGCCAGCCATCAGCGAAGAGCCCAGCGTAGAACCAAGCTGCTCGGAGAAAGAAGGCTTCTTGTCCGGCGAAGCAACGGGAACGTCCGGCGCCTTATTCGAGTCATCCTTGGAAGCATCGGAACCAGGGGTTGCGTCAGAGCCGGAGCCGTTGTTAGAGCCGGTGCCAACGGACGAATCGCTCGAGCCGGTGGATGAGTTAGAGGTGCCAGCGCCGGTCGAACCAGAAGCGTCGCTGTCCGTATTGCCGGCAGAGCTTGAAGACGAATCGCCCGCAGCAGAGCCGTTCGAAACGGAGCCGTTCGAGGTAGAGCCGTTGTTGGTAGTGCCACCAGCAGAGCCATCACCGTCAGCACCGGTCGAGGGCGCATCCATCCTGTCATCGTTGGCATCGTCGCTCGAGTCGTCATTCGAATCAGGCGTCGGCGAGGGCGCCGGCGTGGGCTCGGGCTGCACGGGCGTCGCAGCGGCAGCGGCCTCGTCCTCGGCGATATAAACCAAGCAGTCCTTCAGCTCGTTGCGGTAGCGGTTCTTCCAGCCCTCATGATACTGGGGCTGGCTCGAATACTTGGTCGCCACGTTATTGACCACACTGTTGGAAAGCGCCGTCACAAACTCGCGATCAGTCATACTGTTAGAAAGGTTTGCCCAACGGAAGAAGTCCCTGCAACCACCGGTGCCGCACATGTTGGTGATGCTCCACACCATGCCCTTAACGCAATCGGCACGGCCCGAAATATCAATGCCCAGGCCGCTCTTGAGCCACGCCTCGGTCACCGCATAGTACGAGTTGTACGCATACGCATCCTGCAGAGCCGAGAACTCAACAGGGTCGGTGTTATAAGCACCTTGGAAAGCCTCCTGCGCAATACGGCCCAACTCGGTGAGCTGGCCGTTCTCGTACATGGCATTGCTCGTGTTGGAAATCTCGCTGCCGCAATCAATCGCATCCTTGAGCATGCTGTATTTTTCGGGGTTGTAGTTGTAGGCCTGCTTCATAAACGGGATGAGCGACCAACGACGGTCGAACTGGTAATAACCCAGCGCGTTATAACCGTCACCGTACGAAAAGCCCTGGTTATAGTTGCCGTGACTCTCGTATTTGGTGAAGTACTTCATCTCGGGAGTCACGTTAACAAACGAAACGCCCTGGACCGACCTCAGCACGCCCGAGAAGGACTGTTGGGTGTAAAGGCCCTTATCGATATCGGTGGCATCCGAGGCAATGCCCGGCGTGGGCTCCTCGGCAGCGGCGGGTGCCGGCGCGGAAACGGCGCCAAACGAAAGCGCCAGCGTCAGGCCCGCGACAATAGCAGAATGCTTGGGCTGCATAAGATCCTCCCTGCATTGGTGTAGTTAAAGTTCAGTTTGCAAAGATAAAAATAAGTATTGCAGCTCGCCCGTTGTTGCACAACAACCCCTCGGTAAACGGCAACAACCCTCCGCGAAATCTTAAGGAATTAAACAAACTGGTCGTCGGGCGCCATCAGAAGCTCGCCGTATCGCTCCATCAGCCCGTCCCTCAACTGACAAAAAGCGGGAATATATACGTTCAAGATGCGCTGAATCAAATCTTGAGCGAGCTTGTTGTCATAGATATGGACGTTCGTATTGCGGTCTTTGAGCATATCTAGCCAGGCCGCCTCATCAATAAAGTCGTAGAATCGGTAGGACTCCTTCAAGATGGCACGAGGAGACCCCGACGCGGCAAGCGTGGCGCCCTCATACTCGAGCAGACGCTTAAGGAGCTTCCAGCTCAGTTCAAATTGAAGATTGAACTTATTAATCAAACCACTCTGAACAAAATCATTGTTGAGATCCTGATTGGGCGCATCCTCAAGATTCGCCAAGGCGCTGACAAAGTTCTCATATTTTTTCATACAGAATCACACCATCCCTGGCAATTTCATCGAGCAATTGACGCGATAAGGACTCGTCGAGATTGACGACATCTACATCTAAAAGAGTATCAAGACGCTCCTCGATCAAATATGACAACCGGCCGAAATCCCGGCAACCTGCTACGGCGATGTCAATATCGCTCTTAGGCAAGTTGTCACCTCGAGCGCGGGAACCAAACAGCACAACCTTCTCGGCGTCACATTCCCGAGCAAAAACTTCAATTTGCTTATACACCTTGTCGAGAGATGTCATTTGCAGCCCTACAGCTTAATGTCGAAGTTGATCTCGGGGACGGCAGCAAGGTCGGCCAACGTCACGCCGTCGACGTAGTTTTCGATCACGTCGTCCAGACCACGCCAGAATTTGACGGTCGAGCAGAGATCGCTGCGGGCGCAGCTGTTGTCGATACCATCGCACGCCACCGGAGCCGTGCTGCCCTCGACGGCGCGCAGGATGTCGCCAGCACGCACCTCGGCCGGGTCCTTGGCCATCATGTAGCCGCCACCCTTGCCGCGCACGCTCTTAAGCAGGCCTGCCTTCATAAGCGGACGCACAAGCTGTTCCAGATACTTTTGCGAGATACGCTCGCGGTCGGCGACCTCGCGCAGGGCGATCTTGCCCTCGGCGTCACCAAGCGCTGCGATATAGATCATCAGTCGGAGGGCATAGCGGCCCTTAGAAGAAATGAGCATACCTACCCTCCCATCGCATCTGGGACAACATAACCAGGTTTGTTTGTCCCAAATCTTAAGTGAGTGGGACAAACACAACAGGTTATTTTGTCCCAGAATTTGAAAAGTCGAGTGGATTAGTCGGGTTTTCCCTTGACTAACGCCGAACCCATAGTAACTTTATTCCGAGAAGATTCCTAGGGTTTCGCACACCCATGAGTACACCATATACAGAGAGGGACAGCATGAGCGCAAATCCGCTGCTTTCCATCGAAGGTCTGACCGCCTCCGTGGACGAGAAGACCATCCTCCACAACGTCAACCTCAACGTCGCCGCCGGCGAGACCCACGTGCTGATGGGACCCAACGGCGCCGGCAAGTCCACCCTTGGCCACCTGGTCATGGGCGACCCCGTCTACACGGTCAACGACGGCCGCATCGTCTTTGACGGCCAGGACATCACCGAGCTCACCACCGACAAGCGCTCGCGCGCCGGCCTGTTCCTGAGCTTCCAGGCCCCGGTCGAGATCCCGGGCGTGCCGCTGTCGAGCTTTTTGCGCGCCAGCATCGCCGGCCGCCCCGGCCTGGAGATGAAGGGCAAGGAATTCCGTCGTCGCGTCAAGGAGCTCGCGGCCGAGCTCAACATGGATACCGCCTACCTCAACCGCGAGCTAGGCGTGGGCTTCTCGGGCGGCGAGAAGAAGAAGGTCGAGATGCTCCAGCTCCTGTTGCTGCAGCCCAAGCTCGCCATCCTAGACGAGACCGACTCCGGCCTGGACGTCGACGCGCTTTCCACCGTCAGCCACGGCATGGACGCCTACCGCAAGAGCTGCGACGGCTCCATGCTCATCATCACGCACAACACGCGCATCCTGGAGCACTTGGATGTCGACCGCGTCCACGTTATGGTCAAGGGTCACATCGTGCGCGAGGACGACGCCTCGCTCATCCCCTGGATCGACAAGAACGGCTTTGAGACCTTCGAGCGCGAGGCCGCCGAGCAGCGCGCCCAGGCCGAGGCCGCCGCTGCCGGGCAGCAGGCGTAAAGGGGCGACACAATGACCAAGAACCGCACCGAGGTCGCGGACATCGACCGCAGCCTCTACGACTTCACCTATGGCGAGGAGGGATTCGAGCGCCTCGACGCCGGCATCACGCCCGACATCGTGCGCGAGATCAGCGCCAAGAAGGACGAGCCGCAGTGGATGCTCGATCTGCGCTTAAAGTCCCTCGAGATCTTCAATCGTTTTCCCGACCCGACGTGGGGCCCCTCCATCGAGGGCCTGGACATGGACAACATCGTCACCTACGTCAAGCCCAACACCGACCAAAAGCACGACTGGGAGTCGGTGCCCGACGACATCAAGAACACCTTTGAGCGCCTGGGCATCCCCGAGGCCGAGCGTAGCTACCTGGCGGGCGTCGGCGCGCAGTACGACTCCGAGCTGGTCTACCACAACATGCAGGACACGGCGTCCAAGATGGGCATCGTCTACTCCGGTATTGAAGAAGCCCTGCACGATCCACAGTGGGAACCGCTCATCCACGAGAAGTTTATGACGCTCATCCCGCCCACCGACCACAAGTTTGCGGCCCTGCACGGCGCCGTATGGTCGGGCGGCTCGTTTGTCTACGTGCCCAAGGGCACCAAGTTGGACTTCCCGCTGCAGAGCTACTTCCGCCTTAACGCCAAGGGCGCCGGCCAGTTTGAGCACACGCTCATCATCGTCGAGGACGACGCC
This sequence comes from uncultured Collinsella sp., assembly GCA_905205405.1. Classification (GTDB taxonomy): domain Bacteria; phylum Actinomycetota; class Coriobacteriia; order Coriobacteriales; family Coriobacteriaceae; genus Collinsella. The sequence continues at coordinate 3,813 of CAJLDK010000022.1, read as the reverse complement.
GACCTGCACTTCATCGAGGGTTGCTCCGCGCCCAAGTACAACGTTGCCAACCTCCACGCCGGCGCCGTCGAGCTCTTTGTGGGCAAGCGTGCGCACCTGCGCTACTCGACCATCGAGAACTGGTCCAAAAACATGTACAACCTCAACACCAAGCGTGCGCGCGTGGACGAGGATGGCGACATAGAGTGGATCAGTGGCTCCTTCGGCAGCCACGTGGGCTACCTCTACCCCATGAGTGTGCTCAACGGCCGCCGCGCCCGGTCGAGCTTTACCGGCATCACCTTTGCCGGCGCCGGGCAGAACCTCGATACCGGCTGTAAGGTCGTGCTCAACGCCCCCGAGACCTCGGCAACCGTCGAGACCAAGGGCATCTCCAAGAGCGGCGGCATTCAGACCTTCCGCAGCTCCATCGTGGCCACGCCCAAGGCCGAGGGTTCCAAGGCAACCGTGAGCTGCCAGTCGCTCATGCTCGACGACCAGAGCCGCTCCGACACCATCCCCGCCATGGACATCCGCGCCAAGAACGTCGACATCGGCCACGAGGCCACCATCGGCCGCATCGGCGACGACAAGGTGTTCTACCTGATGAGCCGCGGCATCTCGGAGGAAGAGGCCCGCACCATGATCGTCAACGGCTTTGCCAACCCGGTCTCCAAGGAGCTGCCGCTGGAGTACGCCGTCGAGATGAACAACCTGATCAAGCTCGAGATGGAAGGAGCGATCGGATAATGAAACAGGAAACCAACACCGCTGCCACCACGCTCGAGCAGGTCAACGCGATGCCCGCAGCAACCTGGGGCTGGCTCAAGATGAACCAGACCAAGCTCGAACTTTCGAACGAACTTGCCGCCGCTCCCACCGAGGCCGTTGAGGTCGAGGGCTTGGACGAGCAGCTTGCCGGCTCGGCCGACGCCTTCGACGCCGCCATGGACGCCATGGCCGAGCGCTTCCCCGAGCGCCGCGCCTCCGCCCCCGGCGACGCTGCCGACCGTGCCCGCATCACGCCCGAGACCGAGCTCGACGTGCCCGCCACCTCTGTCTACCAGGCCGGCGCCATCAAGCTCGAGGAGGAGCTCTCCCCTGCCGAGGCCTTCGAGACAGGCATGGGCGAGGCTGCCTATGCGTATCTGACCGAGCACGCCACCAAGCGCATCGTCATCGATGTTCCCGCCTACCAGCACGCCGCCGTTACCGTGCGCGTGAGTGGCGTCGACGCAGCGGCTGCGATTGCCGCCATCGACGTCGTCGCCCGCCCGCAGGCAACGCTCGACCTCGCCCTAGCCCTGGACTCCCCCGTTGCCGGCGAGGGCGTCGTGGGCTCCGTGCTGCGTGTGTGCGCCCACGAGTACGCCACCGTCAACGTGACCTGCACGCAGACACTCGACGACAGCTGGATCGCACTCGACGACACCGGCCTGTTCCTAGACGAGGGCGCGCGCGTCAACGTGCAGCACACTGTCCTGGGTGCCGGCGCCAGCGCCACCGGCCTTGCCGGCGACCTGCTGGGCGATACCGCCAAGGTGACCATCGATACCGATTACCTGGGCGCCCGCGAGCAGGTGCGCGACTTTAACTACGAGCTGCGCCACCGCGGTCGCAAGACCGAGTGCGAAATCGACGCCAACGGCGTGCTGACCGGCACGTCCAAGAAGGTCTACCGCGGCACCATCGACCTCGTGCACGGCTGCAAGGGTGCAACCGGCACCGAGCGCGAGACGGTGCTCTTGGCTAACAAGGGCGTCGACAACAAAACCGTTCCCGTCATCCTCTGCGACGAGGACGACGTCGCCGGCAACCACGGCGCCACCATCGGCCACGTCCGCGACGAGCAGCTGTTCTACCTCGCCTGCCGCGGCCTTGACCAAAACGCAGCCGAGGACCTGTTCATCCGCGCCAAGCTGGAGGACGCTGCGCTTTCCGCCACCGACGAGCGCACCCGCGCCGCCGTCGTCCGCCTGGGCAACAACCTGATCGACAACTTTGAGGAGGAGCTCGCATGATCGATACCGAGCACGTTAAATGTGACACCTGTACCGCACCGGAGCCTATGGAGCTCGACGCCAGCGACGAGGCTTCGCGCGGCTGGCCCACCGTAGATATCGAGACCAACCCCTACAAGGGCCAGTTCCCGCTGTTCCAGCAGCACCCCGAGATCGCCTTCCTCGATAGCGCCGCCACCGCGCAGCGCCCTGCCTGTGTGCTCGACGCCGAACGCGACTTCTACCAGCGCATGAACGCCAACCCTCTGCGCGGCCTGTACTCGCTGTCCGTCGAGGCCACCGACGCCATCGCGAAGGTCCGCCAACAGATCGCCGATCTCATCGGCGCCCCCAACGCCAACGAGATCGTCTTCACCCGCAACACGAGCGAGTCGCTCAACCTGGTCGCCAAGAGCTTTGCGCCCACAGTGCTCGAACCGGGCGACGAGGTCGTCATCACCATCATGGAGCACCACTCCAACCTGATTCCGTGGCAGCAGGTCTGCCGCGAGACCGGTGCCAAGCTCGTCTACCTCTACCCCACCAAGACCGGCCAGCTCACGACCGAGGAGGTTCTGGCCAAGGTGGGCCCCAAGACCAAGATCCTGGCCGTGGGTCAGGTCTCTAACGTCCTGGGCGTCGAGAATCCGGTCAAGAACCTCGGCAAGCTCGTGCACAAGTACGGCGGCTATCTGGTCGTCGACGGCGCACAGTCGCTGCCGCACATGCCAGTCAATGTGGCCGATCTGGGCGCCGACTTCTTTGCCTTTAGCGCGCACAAGGCCATGGGCCCCATGGGCATCGGCGTGCTGTGGGGCAAGATGGATCTGCTCAACGCCATGCCGCCCATGCTTACCGGCGGTGAGATGATCGACTCGGTTACTGAGCAGGACGCCGTCTGGGCTCCCGTCCCCGAGAAGTTCGAGGCCGGCACGCAGGACGCCGCCGGCATCTTCGCCACAGGCGCCGCCCTCGACTACCTCGTCAACACGGTGGGCTACGAAAACATCCAGGCACGCGAGCAGGCACTCGTCCACTACCTGATGGGCGAGCTCATGCAGCTCGACTTTGTCCAGATCATCGGCTCAATCTATTGGGATAACCACCACGGCGTCGTGAGCTTTAATGTCAAGGGCATCCACCCGCACGATGTCGCGAGCATCATGGACATGGACGGCGTCTGCATCCGCGCCGGTCACCACTGCGCGCAGCCGCTGCTCACCTGGCTGGGCGTCGAGAACCTTGCCTGCTGCCGCGCCAGCGTAGCCTTCTACAACGACAAGGCCGACATCGACAAGTTCATCGCCGGCCTGCATCACGTTTGGAGCACGTTCAATGGGTAATCTGTACACCTCCACCACATTTATGGAGCACAACTCGCACCCCGACTATAAGTACGAGATGGATGCTCCCACGCACGAGCACGACGGCATCAACCCTAGCTGCGGAGACGAGCTCACCTTGCAGCTGCGTGTCGAGAACAACGTGATCGAGGAGGCCTCCTTTACCGGTCACGGCTGCGCCATCAGCCAGGCCAGTGCCGACATCATGGCCGACCTCATCACCGGCGAGACCGTCGAGGAAGCTCGCCACCTGGCAGAGCTCTTCCTCGCCATGATCCGCGGCGAGAAGCTCTCCGAGGAGGACCTGGAAGACCTGGACGAAGCCGCCCAGCTCCAGGACATCTCGCACATGCCCGCCCGCGTCAAGTGCGCCGAGCTCGCCTGGCGCACCCTCGACGGCATGCTCACGGGACAAAATAATCAGTAGTATTTGTCCCAAATCACTTGTGATTAGTGATTGTTATTGGTGTTGCCTAGAACGATTCTAAGCA
>CAJLDK010000021.1:0-28500 GCA_905205405.1 uncultured Collinsella sp. | reverse complement strand
GCATGGCCACCGGACCCATCGAAACACATCTCCACCGTTCCTTCAACTGGGAAAATGCCGCCCCCGGGCCCCGGGAGGGCCGCGGGGGCGTTCGGCTAGGTGCGGGAACGGCCTATTTGCTCAATGTGTTCGGCTGAGATCGGAAATCAACCTTTTATGCCAGTTTGCTTGCGCGCTGCGTATAATACATCCAGTACGTGTTGTCATACCGCTCGCTTTATGAGTGACTAAGGACCCTAATATGCCCGATTCCCGCACACTCTGGACCGCCGTCGTTATCATCTGCATCGCCGTGTCGGTGTTCTTTAGCGTCAAAAAACGCACCACGTTTAAACGCCTGCAGCAGCTTATGGCCGCTAAGCAGTGGGACGAGTTCGATCGTTTGCTCGACGGCAAACTCACCAGCATGCTGTACCCGCGCTACAACCGCGACTACCTGCGCCTGAACTCCTATCTGCTGCGCGAGGACCACAAGCGCGCCGATGAGATGTTCGATTTGCTGCTGGGGCTCAATCTGCCCAAGATGCAGCGCGTCGACCTGGTCATTAAGGCCTTTAACTACTACGTTGGTCAGGAGGACCGCAAAAAGTCCAAGGAATTGCTGCGCGAGATCAAAGGCTTTGAGGGCGGCCAGGCCGAGGCAGTCGCGCACGAATGCCAGCTGATGTATGACACGATGATCCTCAAGCGCCACAACGATATTCCCGAGCTGGAGCGCATGCTCAAGGAAGCCGGTGACGACAAGGTCAAGAGCTGCCGCCTGGAATACCTGCTGGCCCTGCAGTACCAGAACAAGGGCGACGAAGCCAAGTTCCAGGAGTTCCTGGAGAAGTCGGGCCAACACTCGATGGCCGTCAACGCGTAACGGGCGGCCTGTGCTAGACTTCTAGTCTCACGGGGGCGTGGCGGAATTGGCATACGCAGGAGACTTAAAATCTCTCGCCGCAAGGATTGTGGGTTCGAGTCCCACCGCCCCTACCACGTATTGTTTACGGGCCCGTGTCCCCCAGGGATGCGGGCTCGTTTCTTTAAGATGCCGGCGGGGCTCGAACCCGCGAGGGGCGAGCGTCAAGCGGACGCGCAGCGTCCGTAGCGAGCCGGCGAGGGCGCCGACAGGCGGCCGAAGCCGGTGCGCATTTGCGCAGCAAATGCGCAGACGTCCCACCGCCCCTACCATTTGGCTTTTACGGGCCCGTGTCCCCCGGGGATGCGGGCTCATTTCTTTTGAACGCCGTCAACTGCAGAGCAGATAATTTGGGACGGGGCTTTTTTGACTGCCCATATCAACCCAAGGACTGTCCCCAGGTGCCGGCAGAAAAGGAACATCCCTAAGTGCCGGCTGTTGAGTTGCGGTGGAATAGGGACTGTTTGGGGCCCGAAAGGGCGATTTTAGTCCATATTTCACCGCAACTTATTGGAGGACGCTGAGGCTCGGGGTCCAGCCGATGGTGGGTAGCTCACCGTCGAGAGCCTCGTTAATGGTGGCGGCCATGCCGGCAAGCAGGCTGTTCTCGCTTACGGTGAGCGTGTCGTAGCCGCCGGCTCGCATAAGCTCGCGAATCACCACGGCACCAGCCAAGATCACGCCCGCGCGTTTGGGCTGTACACCCGGTAGCGCGGCGATGCCTTCCGCGTCCAACACAGACATGCGCTCGATAGCGGCCGAGACCTGCCCCAGCGACAGCTCGCGTAGGTGCACAAAGCTCGAATCGTACGGTTCCAGCTCGTGGACCAGAGCCACCAGCGTAGTCACCGTGCCGCCCACCGCGACTAAGCGTTCGGCGCGCTCAAAGTCGACAGGCAGGCCCTCAAAATAGGCGGCGAACTGCTCGCCTGCCCACGCGGCAGCGGCAGCAAGCTCGCCATCCGCGGGCGGCAACGCGGAGAAAAACCGCTCGGTCACGCGGCGGCAACCGATGTCCAGCGAGCGCGTTCCCTCCAGCGCAAAGACGCCGCGCTCAGGCGCATAGACGCCCGTCGCGAGCTCCGTGGATCCGCCACCCGAATCGGCGACGATGATGCGCTCGCCTGCAAAGTCGTGCGCCACGCCAAAAAACGTCAGGCGCGCCTCGACCTCGCCCGGAATCACCTGCGGTTCGAGCCCCAGATCGCGCAGGCCGTCCAGCAGCAGTGCGGCGTTGGACGCATCACGCGCAGCACTCGTGCACGTGGTGCAGATGCACGCGGCCCCAAAGGCACGGGCTTCGTCCACAAACATGTGGCACGCAGCGAGCACACGCTCGACAGCCGCCTTGCAAAAGCGCCCCGTCGCGTCCACGCCCTCGCCCAAGTCGGTGATCTCGGTATGCTTGGACGATTCCACGATCGCCCCGCCCTCGACCTGCGCTAGCACTAGTCGCGACGACACCGTTCCCAAGTCGATCGCGGCCACCTTATATCGTTTGCAATTTGTCATTGCGGGCTCCCCTCTGGGCGCTACTCGCCGCTGGACGCGACCGTCTGGCCTTCGACGCCGCTAAACCCAAACAGCATGTCGAGCGTCTGAATGTACCACGGCACGTCCTTGCCGACCTCTTCGATCTCTTTGGCCACTTCGCTGGCCTTCTTGGCGTTTGAGGACTTTTTGCTCGACGACGAATCCGAATCCTCGTCCAGACCCTGTACTTCAATCCTCTTTTCGCCGGGCATCACCATGCCCAGTTCCCGTGCCCGATCCTTAATGCCCTCTTCCGAGAGCCACTTGTCAGTGTCTTTTTTCATCTCGTCTCTGTATTGCTCGCGAATCTCGACCTGCTTGGCCAAGATGTCGTTCGAGCGTTTTGCAACGTACAGGTCGCGCACGGGGAAATACAGGCTCACGAGCGCCAGAGTCACCACGATACCGATAAACAGCGGACGCAGAGAGCCATGCGTAAAGTCATAGATTGCCTTGACCACCGCATTGTCGTTGGCGTAGCGCATAAAGTCCGAGCTCGAAAAACGGTTCGAGGGCCTGCTCGATTTGTCGTGTGCCTGAGTCGAGGGACGCGATGCATGCGACGAACGTGCCGGGCGCACCGGTCCATCTGCCGAAGTATTCGATTGAGCATTGGGGCGCGAGGTACTTGTCGGGCGCTGCGCGGAGCGGTCGGCACCGACGTAGGCGGACCCACCGAGCTGCACCGTGCGGGCACGGCGAGGCGACGGCTCACGCGAACCGGCGGAATAGTACCTGTTGTCGTAAATCTGATCCATGTGCGCCTTGTGCGGTTGAGGTTTGTTTGCGCTAAGTATTCTAGTTATAGCACGAGCACACGCAACGCCTTCGGCGGCCTTTGCTCGACATAAAAAAGGCGCTGAGCCATATGGCCCAGCGCCCCAGCGCTTTGCGGCGTCCAGCCAAGGCGGGGCGGAACCGAATCAGCCTCTCCCTCGCCAAATTCGCCCGTTTAGCGAATGTTGTAGAACGCAGACTTGCCGGCGTAGCGCGCGCTACCCTCGAGCTCGTCCTCGATGCGGATGAGCTGGTTGTACTTGGCAATACGGTCGCTGCGGCACGGAGCGCCCGACTTGATCTGGCCGGCATTGACGCCCACGACCAGGTCGGCGATCGTGGAATCCTCGGTCTCGCCGGAACGGTGGCTCACGATGCAAGCGTAGCCGGCCTCCTTGGCAGTCTTGATAGCCTCGAGCGACTCGGTGAGCGTGCCAATCTGGTTGACCTTGACCAGGATCGCATTGGCGGCGCCCAGCTCGATGCCCTTCTTAAGGCGCTCGGTGTTGGTGACGAACAAGTCGTCGCCCACCAGCTGCACCTTATTGCCAATGCGACGGGTGAGCTCAACCCAGCCGTCCCAATCCTCCTCGGCCATGCCGTCCTCGATGGAGATGATGGGATAGGTGTCGACGAGCTTCTCCCAGTAATCGACCATCTGGGCACTCGTGTACTCTACGCCCTCGCCCTTGAGCTCGTACATACCGGTCTCGGCGTTGTAGAACTCGGTGGACGCCGGATCCATGGCGTACATGAAGTCGACGCCGGGCTTAAAGCCAGCCTTCTCGACGGCCTTGGTAATGTACTCGAACGGCTCGGCATTGGTCTTGAGGTTGGGCGCGAAACCGCCCTCGTCGCCCACGCCGCCGCCCAGGCCGGCCTCGTGCAGCACGCCCTTGAGGGTGTGGTAGACCTCGGCGCACCAGCGCAGGCCCTCGGCAAAGCTCGGGGCGCCCACCGGCATGATCATGAACTCCTGGAAGTCAACGTTGTTGTCGGCATGCACGCCGCCGTTGAGGATGTTCATCATAGGCGTGGGCAGCAGATGGGCGTTGACGCCGCCCAAGTACTGGTACAGCGACAGGCCCGCCGACTCTGCCGCAGCGCGGGCAACGGCCAGCGACACGCCCAGGATGGCGTTGGCGCCGAGCTTGGTTTTGTTGGGCGTACCGTCGGCGGCGATTAGCGCGGCATCGACGGCGCGCTGATCGAAGGCATCGAGGCCCACGACGGCGTTGGCGCACTCGTTGTTGACGTGCTCGACGGCTTGCGAAACGCCCTTGCCCAGGTAGCGACCCTTGTCGCCGTCGCGCAGCTCGCAAGCTTCGAAAGCGCCGGTCGAAGCGCCCGAAGGCACCATCGCACGGCCGAAGCTGCCGTCCTCGAGCACGACCTCGACCTCGACGGTGGGGTTGCCGCGGCTGTCGAGCACCTCGCGACCGTAGACATCCAAAATATCGCTCATGTTGTCTCCCTCTCACTTGGAAACGGGTTGAATGATTGGCGACACGGTTTGCACGCTGCAGCGGCGCGCAGGTTCATAAGTTAGCCTTGTCGCACTTTTGTATTATGCCCTAAGTTAGCCGAGGGATACATATGAATTGGAGAAATCATTCTTTGGGGCGCTTGTTTTTGCACCGAGCATTCATCTCTAGAGGTCACCCCTCCCCCCATTAAATTCTTCTATCGGCATACCGTCTTTACCTGGCTTGCGAACGAAAGAGCCAATAATGTGCTTTTACATCGTGCAAAGTTCTGGATATCGTGCAATTCTAGGGGTCTGAAGTTCTGGATATCGTGCATAATCAGGTTATAAAAGTTCTGGATATCGTGTACGAGGTAGCCATGCTTAAACGAAAAGCCTATGACAGACTACTAAAATGGAAGCGTGAAAGCGCTGGTAAAACAGCACTTCTTATTGAAGGAGCCCGCCGCGTCGGCAAGAGTACGCTTGCCCGCACGTTTGGAGAAACCGAATACAAGTCCTGCCTTGTCATTGATTTCTTTCAAGCACCTGCCGAAGTTAAGCAATATTTTGAAGACTATCGCACTGACTTCGACTCGCTCTTCCTCTATCTCTCGGTTTTCTATAACGTCAAACTCTATGAGCACGAGACGCTTATCGTCTTTGACGAGGTCCAGATGTACCCGCAAGCACGCGGACTCATCAAGTATCTCGTTGCAGACGGACGTTACGACTACATCGAAACTGGATCCCTGCTCAGCATCAAGCAGAACATTAAAGATATCGTCATCCCATCCGAGGAAGAGTCTCTGGAACTTGAGCCCCTCGACTTTGAGGAGTTTCTTTGGGGCATGGACGAAAAGGGGCTGGCCGATCTCATTCGCATGAGTTTTAACAAGATGAAGCCGCTCCCCGATGCCCTACATCGCAGAGCGCTCTCCCTTATGCGCGAATACATGCTCGTAGGCGGCATGCCTGAGCCGGTATCCATCTATGTTGAACAGCGCGCTTTTGCGCCCGTCGACGCTTCGAAGCGCCGAATCGTCCAGCTCTATCGCAACGATATCTCTCGTTTTGCAACCGGTTACGAATTCAAAGTCGTCTCCGTACTCGATGGCATCCCGGGTCAGCTCTCTAGGCACGAAAAACGATTCAAGCTTTCCTCACTTGATAAAAACGCACGCATGCGCACCTACGAAGAAGCCTTCTTTTGGCTGGCAGACGCGCGAATTGCCAATATCTGCTATGCCGCAAGCGAACCGAGCGTGGGCCTTTCACTCAGCATGGAGCAAACGGCCCTCAAGTGCTACATGGCAGACACCGGCCTGCTTGTAACGCTTGCCTTCTCTGACAACAACGATACCGATGAAGACGTTTACAGGGCCGTGCTTCGCGGCGACATCGGATTGAACGAAGGAATGCTTACCGAAAACTACGTTGCCCAATCTCTAAAGGCCAATGGGCACAGGCTCTTCTTTTATTCCCAAAGCGGAAAGAAGGAGGGGGAGGAGCGCATGGAAATCGACTTCCTCGTTACCCGACCCTATGTCAATGCCGCCGGAAAGCCGCGCATCAGCCCCATCGAAGTTAAGTCGCCACGCAGATACGGAACCATCTCCCTCGACCGATTCCGCGCGCGCTTTAACAAGAAGATTGGGATGGCTTACGTGTTGCACCCTAAACAACTCGAGTGGGATGCCGAAGCACAGCTGGCACATCTTCCGTTGTATATGGCTTTTTGCTTGTAGAGACCTCTCTGTGAGGCGCTGGCGCAAACGGATACTGCAAGAGGCGCAGGTCACTCGCTTGCTTTTGCGGCGTCCCACAGGTCGTTGAGGCCGTGGGTCGAAAGCTCGGCCAGATCCACGTGGGCGTCGGCCGCCATCTGCTCCATCGCGGCCCAGCGGCGGCGGAACTTTGCCGTACTGGCACGCAGGGCGCTCTCGGCGTCAATTCCCTCCTTGCGCGCAACGTTGACCAGGGCAAAGAGCAGGTCGCCAAACTCCATCTCGCGCTCGGGAGAACCGGGAGCCTCGGCCTCAAACTCGGCACGCTCCTCGGCAACCTCGTCCCACACGTCCTGGACCGTCTCCCACTCAAAGCCCACGGCAGCCGCCTTGCGCGACACCTTCTGAGCCTGCATCAGCGCCGGCAGGTGCGTGGGCACACCGTCGAGCAGACCCTCGGGTGCGGCCCCGACTGCCGCCACGGCCTGGTCTTTGGCGGCCTTCTCGGCAAGCTTGACCTCGTCCCAAATCTTGAGCACCTCGTCGGAGTTGTCGGCATCCGCATCGCCAAACACGTGCGGGTGACGACGGATGAGCTTGGCGTCGATATCGCGCGCCACATCGGCCAGCGAAAACTCGCCGGCATCCGCCGCAATCTGCGCATGCAGTACGACCTGCATGAGCACGTCGCCCAACTCCTCGCGCAGGTGTGCCGCGTCGTCGGCCTCGATGCAGTCGAGCGCCTCGTAGGCTTCCTCGATCATGTTCTTGCCAATGCTGCGGTGCGTCTGCTCGCGGTCCCACGGGCAGCCGTCGGGCTGACGCAGGCGCCAGATGGTCTGCACCAGATGCTGCAGCTCGGCCGACGCGTCTACCAGCGTGGACAGGTCGCGCGAGCCCTCGGCATTTTGCTGAGCCAGCTGCTCTGCCATGGTTATTCCTCCTCCAGGATCACGTGACGGAACGCGCCGTCCTCGTAGATGCCATAGCTGTGCGTACCGTCCTTGGGAATGCTCACGCTGCCGGGGTTGAAGAGCCACAGGCCCGGGTGCGCCTCGCTTGCCTCGTTAACCTTGATGTGCGTGTGGCCGTAGACGAGCGCGGAGCCCTCGGGCAGCGCGGGCGCGTGATCAACGCTGTTATGCATGCCAGCGCCAAAGACGTGGCCATGCGTCAGGAACAGCTCGCGGCCGGTCTCGTCGAACAGCGTGGCGTAGTCGGCCATGACGGGGAAGTCGAGGACCATCTGGTCGACCTCGGCGTCGCAGTTGCCGCGCACCGCGATGATGCGGTCGGCCAGGGCGTTGAGCAGCGGAATCACACGCTTGGGGGCATAGTCGCGCGGCAGGTCGTTGCGCGGGCCGTGGTAGAGCAGGTCGCCCAGCAGAACGATGCGGTCGGGCTGCTCGGATTCGATAGCGGCGACCAGGCGCTCGGTCCAGTATGCCGAGCCGTGGATGTCGGAGGCGATGAGGTATTTCATGGGTGGTCCTTTCGGTGGGGTTAATTGGATTGGCGCGGCACGTCACTCGCCCGCATCACTCAAATCGCAGCGCCGCGCTCTGAGCCGCCTGCATCACGCGCTGGAGCGGCGCGTTGTGCTCGCGGGCAAGACGGGCACAATCCTCGTACTCGGGTGCCGCGCGCTCGCTGCCGTCGGGCAGGGTGGCTACTTTGACGGCCACCTCGCCCCAAGGCGTCGCTACCTGCTCAAAACGACGCGGCAGGCAGACGCGTTCCATCACCTGGCGACGAACGGCGTTGGTCGTGGTCTCCAAAAAGATAATCGTCTGTAGGCGCTCGATATCCTCGTGCGAGCAGATCACCTGCAGCTGCCAGCCGGGGCGACCTTTTTTGCAGTAGAGAGGCAGCCAGTGCACCTCGCGCGCACCTGCCTCGCGCAGGCGGTCGGCGGCATAGGCGAGTACCTCGGGCGATGCATCGTCGATGTCGCACTCCAGCTTGACGATGGTTTCGGGCGCATCGGTCTCGCGGGACAGCGGAGATGTACTTCCACGTTGCATACGGTCCGGATCCTTTCCGCACGGGCTCGTTTTATTCACCCAAACGCTAGCACATCGAACGTGGCACAGGCGTGACTTTCGTCCGTCGTCGCCCTTGCCCCTATCCAAACATGTACATCAGCCTCCAAACATGTCATTTTTTGCAGCTTTTGGAGGCTGACGCACACGTTTTGGAGCGGGGCCGCACACGGTCAGAATTGCGCCCGCACTCCGTCCACCACAAAGTTCGCCGCACTCAACAATTTTGAACTTTCTACGCAGTTCATCGGCCAAAAAATAACCCTCGGCATACTTATCCGCTGCACGATGCTACTCTAGTTGCATTTGGCTAACTAAGCGGCTGCCGAGGACCCCACCCGGCACCGTTATGACATAGGAGGTTTCATGTTCGAGAAGCGGCTCTTCTCCCTGGTTCCGCAGGCAACGCCCTACATTGTGGCGAGCGTCCTGTTTAAATGGATCGCCCTGATGGCAAACATCACGGTGATGTGGGTGCTTGCGCGCATCTTGGGCGGCATCGTCACGGACGGCCTTTCCGCCGCGCTCGCCGTCGATGCCCTCGCACAGGCGGCCTTGCCGCTCGCCGCCGCCATCATCGTGCGCGCCGCCTCCATCTACCTGGCCCAACGCGCCGGCGACAAGGCCGCGTTCGAGGCCGTCCGTCGCGTGCGCTCGCTCGTCTACGACAAGCTCACCGCACTCGGCCCCTCCTACACCGAGACCGTCCCCACCGCCGAGGCCGTCCAGACCAGCGTCGAGGGCGCCACGCAACTCCAGGTGTACTTTGGCGGCTACCTGCCGCAGCTCTTCTTTGCGGGCTTGGCACCCATCACGCTGTTTGTACTGCTCGTGGGCCAAGCGGGACTTCCCGCCGCGCTGCTGCTCGCGTGCGTTCCGGTCATCCCCATCTCCATCATGATGGTCATGCGCAACGCCAAAAAGATCGGTGCCGAGTACTGGGGTAGCTATGTCGATCTGGGCGGCATGTTCCTGGAGGCCGTTCAGGGTCTCACCACCCTTAAGGTCTACCAGGCCGATCGCAGCTGGCACGAGCGCATCAACGCCGAGTCCGAGCGTTTCCGCACGGCGACCATGCGCCTGCTGGTGATGCAGCTGCGCTCCATTTGCGTTATGGACCTGGTCGTCTATATGGGCGCCACGCTCGGCATTATCGTAGCCGCGCTGCAGCTCGCCACGGGCAAGATTGGCTTTGAGGCTGCCTTCCTCATCGTCTTTCTGTCACAGGAGTTCTTTTTGCCCATGCGCCGCCTGGAATCGCTGTTCCACACGGCCATGAACGGCATGGCCGCTTCGCGCCGCATGTTTGGCATTTTGGATACGCCCGAGCCCGAGCGCGGCGATGTTGAGCTTGACGGTCGCGGCGATATCGAGCTCGCGGGTGTGAGCTATGCATACGGCGACCGCACGGTGCTGGACAGCGCCAGCGCGACCATTGCGCACGGCTCGCTCGTGGCACTCGTGGGCGAAAGCGGCGGCGGCAAGTCCACGCTCGCGGGGATTATCGCGGGCCGCAAGGGTGCCTACCGTGGCAGCGTTCGCATCGGCGGCGTCGAGCTGCGCGATGCCACGGCCGCCTCACTCATGCGCGCCGTCACCCTGGTGCCCACCAACGGCTACCTGTTTGCCGGCACCCTGCGCGACAACCTGCTGCTCGCTCAGCCCAACGCCACCGATACCGAGCTTTTGCGCGCGCTCGACCGCACGCGCGTGGCGGCCTTTGTGCAGGCCAACGGCGGGCTCGACATGGTGATCAACGAGGGCGGCACCAACCTTTCGGGCGGCCAGCGCCAGCGCGTGTGCATGGCCCGCGCCCTGCTGCACGACTCGCCGATCTATGTGTTTGACGAGGCGACGAGCAATGTGGACGCCGCAAGCGAAGCCGCAATCGGCGAGGTCATTGCATCGCTCGCCGGCAAGCACACCGTAATCGTGGTGGCACACCGCCTGTCGACGATCGTAGGCGCCGATCAGATCCTGGTGCTGGAGCGTGGCCGTATTGCCGAGCACGGGACTCACGGCGAGCTCTTGGCCACCGCGGGCGCCTATGCGCGCATGTGGAACAGCCAGGAGCAGCTCTCGGCATATGCGTATGCGGAGGATGATGCCGAGGACGTCGAAGATGCCGGCGCGGTTGAGGCTGTTGACGGCAGCGCTGCCTGTACCGATGGCCTCAACGGTGCTAGCTCGTCTTCCGCTGCCGCGGCGCTTGACTCCGGCCGCGTCCGTCGCTCGGCGCCGTCCATCATGTAGCGCATGATGGGGCTCGTTCGACCGCTTGCCGGCTGGCTTGTGTTAGCCGTCGCGCTGGGCAGCATTGGCATGCTCACCGCCGCGTTCGTACCGGCCTTTGGCGCCCTTGGCCTTATGGCCGCGCTGGGCCGCAACGCCTTGGGGCTTGGTCTTATCGCAGCATGCGCGGCCTGTGCCGCCTGCGGCATCGCACGCGGGCCGCTCCACTACGGCGAGCAGCTCTGCAACCATTACATCGCATTCCGTCTGCTCGCACACATTCGCAACCTGGTGTTTGGCGCCCTGCGCCAGCTCGCCCCCGCCAAGCTCGAGGGCCGCGGCAAGGGCGATCTCGTGAGCCTGGTCACCTCGGATATCGAGCTGCTCGAGGTCTTCTACGCTCACACCATCTCGCCCATTGCCATCGCTCTGGTCTGCACCGTTGTGTTTGAGGGCTTTTTGCTGGCTGTGAGCCCCGAGCTCGCGGGCATCGCGCTCGTGGCCTACGCGGTCCTGGGCGTGCTGCTGCCCCTGACCTCGGCCAAGGCATGCGGCACCACCGGCCGCCAGAGCCGCGAGGGCGCCGGTAAGCTGGGCGCCTTTGTACTCGACAGTCTGCGCGGCGCGGGCGAGACCATCCAGTTTGCCGGTGGCACCGATCGCAGCCGTGCCCTGGGCAAGCTGACCGAGCAAGTCGGCGCCGTGGACGCGCGCCTCAAGCGCCGCCAGGCGGTCAGCGAGGCCGTAGCCGATGCGCTTATTCTTGTGGCTAATCTGGTGATGCTCGGGCGTGCGCTGCAGCTGGTGGCTGCGGGAACGATTGACTTTGCCGCAGCGTTTGTCGCCGTCTTTACCTTTGTGTCGTCGTTTGGCTCGGTGATGGCCGTGAGCCGCCTGGGCGCCTCACTGCAGGAGACGCTCGCCTCGGGCGCACGCGTGCTCGATTTGCTCGACGAGCAGCCCCAGTGCGCCGAGGTCGCCGATGGACAGAACGTTGAGTTTGCCGGCGCCGCAGCCGAGCATGTGAGCTTTAGCTATGTGGGCGGCGTGGACGCGGGCGGTGCGGGCGCCACAGAGCAGGTCGCGAACGACACCGCTGCGAGTCTCATCCTCGACGACGTGACCTGCACCTTTGCGCCCGGTACCATGACCTGCATCATGGGGCGCTCGGGTTCGGGCAAGTCGACGCTGCTTAAGCTGCTCATGCGCTTTTGGGACCCCGCAGCCGGCACCATCACGGTGAGCGGCGTCGATGCCCGCCACATCAACACGGCGAGCCTGCGCAGCCACGAGGCCTATATGACCCAGGACACGCATCTGTTCTGCGGCACCGTACGCGAGAACCTGCTGGTCGCGCACGCCAACGCCACCGATGCCGAGCTGCTCGACGCTTGCCGCTCCGCCTCACTCACCACGCTCATCGACCGTCTGCCGCAGGGACTCGACACGCCCGTTGCCGAGCTGGGCGACTCGCTTTCGGGCGGCGAGCGCCAGCGCATCGGCCTTGCGCGCATCTTCCTCAACGACGCACCCTTCATCTTGCTCGACGAACCCACCAGCGCGCTCGATGCTCTCAACGAGGCGTCCGTGATGCAGGCAATCGACGAGCTCAAGCGCCGCGGCAAGACCATTGTGCTCGTGAGCCACCGTGCCAGCACCTGCGCGTTTGCCGATTTCTCGCTTTCGGTCGAGCACGGGAGGCTGAGCTAATGGCGCGCCCAGTCGACACACCGGAGCTAGCACGCAAACGTGAGCGTGAGGCCCAAATGGTGTCGCAGATGATTGCGCTGTGGTGTCGTGGGCATCATGGCGGCGGGCATGTGGTCGAACAGGCTGGCGGCGATGAGTCCGTGCGCGTGAAACTCGGCCTTCGAACCATTACGCTCTGCCCCGAATGCGCCGAGCTGCAGAAATACGCCATCGCGCGCATTGAGCACTGCCCGCACATGGGCACCAAGACATTTTGCTCGGCATGTCCTTCGCATTGTTACCGGCCTGCCATGCGCGAGAAGATCCGCGAGGTTATGCGTTGGTCGGGACCGCGTATGATCCGCTATCGCCCCATCACCGCCGTGAGACACGCGATGGTAACAGTGCAGGCCAAACGCGCGGCGGCACGAAGCAAGTAGTCGCCGGCGCCGGCACGCGCCGCCCCGCCTTTCCACTCGATTTCGGCACCCGGCGTGCGCGGCGTGTTGAGAGCTGCACCATTACAATGGAGCGGATTCACCAAATGCAAAGGAGTCGCCATGCCCGCCTGCCCGCTGGTCGATTGCCATACTCATACCTCGTTCTCGGACGGGCACGCCTCGTTCGAGGACAACGTCCGTGCCGCTGCTGCCGCCGGCTGCCGCGTCATGGTCTCGACCGACCACCTTACCCTGCCCGCCAGTGTGGATGCTAACTGCGAGGTGCAGGTCGTCGAGGGCGACTTGCCGGCACATCGTTTGGCCTTTGAGGACGCCCGCAAACTCGCCGCGCAGATTGCGCCGGAGCTCACCTTTATCTACGGTTTTGAATGCGATTGGTACGAGGGCTGCGAGCCCTTGGTAGAGCACTGGTCCCAGGGCGCCGTCGTACGTCTGGGCAGCGTGCACTGGATTGGCAACCCGGGCGATATTGCGGCAGGCGCCGCGGGCACGGCAGGGACAGAGGACGTCGCGCGCCCCGATACACCCGATTCCCTTTGCGGTTGGATCGACGACGATACCAACTTGCATGTTTGGGAAAACTTAGGCGTGCGCGGCGTGTGGGAGTGCTACGTCGACGACTGGTGCCGTGCTTGCGAAAGCTCACTCAACTTTGACGCGATGGCCCATCCCGACCTGGTCATGCGCTTTTCGAAGGACGGCTTTGCACCCGACTTTGACCCCGCGCCGTTTTGGGAGCAGATGGCCGAATGCGCCCACGATACGGGTCGCCGCGTTGAGGTCTCGACCGCCGCACCGCGCAAGGGGCTCGACGATTACTACCCCGCGACCGGGCTGTTGCGCCGCTTCGCCCATGCCGAGGTGCCCATCACCTTTGGCTCGGACGCGCACCGCGCCTGCGACATCTGCTGGAACATCCGCGAGGCCCAGGCCCACGCCTACGACTGCGGCTACCGGGCCTTCGATATCCCCCACCCCACCGGCGAATGGGAATCCACGCCCCTCGCCTAACTAGTCGTTTAAGAACGTCCCCAATGACTAGTGGCGGCGGGCGTTGAGTTCGCCGGCCAGTTCGTCGAGGGTGATGCCGTAGCGCTCGAGCGTCACGAGCAGGTGGTAGATCAGGTCGCCGGCCTCGTAGCGGATGTGATCGTGGTCGTTATCCTTGCAGGCCATGATCACCTCGCTCGCCTCCTCGGCAAGCTTCTTGAGAAGCTCGTCCTCGACGTCGGTCAGCAGACGCGCGGTATAGCTCTCCTGCGGCGATGCGTCGCGACGACTGTGAATCACCTCGGCCAGTCCCGTCAGCGTCTCACCGATGTTTCCCGGCTGCACGTTAGCTGTTCTGACTCCCATGGTTATTTCCTCTCGTTACTGCAGCGTAAAGTAGGTACCGGCCTCATCGAACCGAGGCTTTGCGCCCTTTTTCTCAAAGAACTCGACGATGACGGCATGGGCCTCATCGAGCCTTTCCTTCTCGGCCTCGAGCCAAAGCGACTGCGCCCCGCAGGCATCAGTCAGGTGCACGCGGCATGGCACGCCCGCGCGGAGGAGCTCGGTGTTGCATTCGGCGACCTCGAACGGCGTCACGACTTTCATCGCACTCCCCCTTCCACGCGCTTAAAGAAGCAGGTACGGTTGCCGGTATGGCAGGCCGGGCCCGGTGAGTCCACCTTGACCAGCAGCGTATCGCTATCGCAGTCGGCCCAGAGCTCCTTGACCTCCTGCATGTTGCCACTCGTCGCGCCCTTGTTCCAGAGCTCCTGACGGCTGCGACTCCAAAACCACGTGGTCCCGGTCTTGAGCGTCAGCCCCACCGATTCCTCGTTCATCCAAGCAACCATAAGCACCTCACCGGTGTCATGCTGCTGAACCACGCAAGGAATCAGCCCGCGGGCGTCGTATTTAAGCTCGGTAGCATTTATTACCTCAGTCATCATTTCTCCCAAGTAACAAACGAAATCCCACAGGTCGGCGAGGGTTGTCCAGGTGCCGCAGGTTGCCGCGAAAGAGGAGCGACGCGTACTTTGGTACGCGAGCGACGGTTTGAGCGGCAAGATGCGGTGCCTGGGCAAGCCGCAGCACTAGAAGTCCAGCCTCACAGGGATGCCTTGGCTGGCCATATACTCCTTCACCTGGCGAATGCTGAAAGTTCCAAAGTGAAAGACGCTCGCCGCCAGCACGGCATCGGCCTCGCCCTCAATCACACCCTCGGCAAAATGCTCGAGCGTACCCACGCCGCCGCTCGCAATAACGGGAATCGACACCGCGCGCGCCACGGCGCGGGTAAGCGCCAGGTCAAATCCGGCCTTGGTGCCGTCGCGGTCCATGCTGGTGAGCAAGATCTCGCCGGCGCCGCGACGAGCCGCTTCCTCGGCCCACGCCACCGCATCGATACCCGTGGCGTTGCGACCGCCCGCCGTGAAGACCTCCCACTTGTCGGCACCTGGCTCGCCAGGCAGGCCGACGCGCTTGGCATCGATCGCCACGACCACGGCCTGGCTGCCAAACGCCGCGGCAGCCTGGCTAATCAGCGACGGGTCGCGCACGGCGGCGGAGTTGAGCGACACCTTGTCGGCACCGGCAACCACCATGGTTCGCATGCCCGCCAGGTCGCGAAAGCCGCCGCCCACGGTATAGGGAATGGCCAGCTCCTCGGCCGCATGCGCCGCCATCTCGATAGTCGTCACACGGTTGTCGCTTGTGGCGGTAATGTCCAGGAAGACGACCTCGTCCGCACCCTCGCGGTCGTAGGCGCGGGCCAGCTCCACCGGGTCGCCAGCATCGCGCAGGCTCACAAAGTTGACGCCCTTGACCACGCGGCCGTCCTTAACATCCAAACAGGGAATCACGCGTTTGGTAAGCATGGGCTACTCCTCCCCTCGGGCGGCGGCCAGCGCCTGGGCCAGCGTAAAGTTGCCCTCGTAGAGCGCGCGACCGGTAATAGCACCTTCAATCGCGCCCTCACCCACTGCGGCCAGCGCACGGATGTCGTCGAGCGTCGAGATGCCACCCGATGCCACGACGGGAAAGCCTGCGACCTCGGCCACATGGCGATACGCCGCCACATCGATGCCCGTCTGCATGCCGTCACGCGCGATGTCGGTGTAGACCAGGTGCTTAAAACCCAGCTCGATGAGCTGTACCACGGCATCGTCGAGTGCCACGCCCGCGCCATCACGCCAGCCGTTCACCTTGACCTGGCCGTCGCGCGCGGCGATGTCTGCCACCAGCAGCTCGCCAAAGCCTTGGGCCGCCACCTCGGCAAAACCCGGCTCGGTCACCAGCACCGTGCCTAGTGCGATGCGGCGCGCACCGTAGCCGGCCAACTCGTCGATGCGCGCGAGCGAGCGGACGCCGCCGCCTACGTCCACGGACAGACCGTCGATGCCGCAGATGACCTTAATCGCCGCCGAGTTGGCAGCGCATGTGTCCTCGTCCTCGCCAAAGGCAGCGGGCAGGTCGACGACGTGCACCCAGCTTGCACCTTGCTCGGCAAACGAGCGGGCAACGGCGACGGGGTCATCGGAATATACCTTGCAACGGCTGCGGTCGCCGCGCTCCAGGCGCACGACCTTGCCGCCGATCAAATCGATTGCGGGGAACAGGATCATCGGCCGGCCTCCTCGACGATATTGACGAAGTTCTTAAGGATGCGCTGACCCAGCGCGGAAGATTTCTCGGGATGGAACTGGCAGCCCCACACGTTGCCGTGACGCACGATGCACGGGAAGCTCCGCGTATAGTGCGTGCGCGCCAGCACATCGGCGGCATCGGCGTCGTCGGCCACCGCGTAGCTGTGGGTGAAATACATGTTGGCACCCTCGGCAAAACCAGCAAGCAGCGGATCGGCCGCGCCGGCGGGCGTCATGTGCACCTGGTCCCAGCCCACGTGCGGCACCTTCAGGCGGCTCGACTCCAAGCGCGTGCACGAACCGCGCATAATACCCAGGCCATCGATCCAGGGGCCGTCAGCCCGCTCGGAGGCATTACCGTCCGCGGCAACGCCCTCGTCCGCCGGCACGCCCTCGTCGCCGCGCTCAAAAAACAGCTGAAGGCCCAGGCAGATGCCGAGCAGCGGAGTTCCGGCGGCGACGGCATCGAGCACCGCGTCCGCCTCGCCGCTCTGGCGCATAAAGGCGATCGCGTCATAGAACGCGCCCACGCCCGGGATGACCAGGCCGTCGGCATTGCGGATCTGCTCCGGATCGTCCGACGTGCAGGCGGCGGCACCGGCGCGCGCAAGCCCACGCGCAACGCTCGACAAGTTGCCCTTGTGGTAGTCGACCACCACGATCTTCGGTTCGCCCACGCGACCCCTCCACTTCTCATCATCCAAAACCACCACGAAGGTGCCTGTCCCCTTTGTGGTGGTTTTTGCCCTTACGGCGGTTGCAGCGGTTACAGCGAACCCTTGGTGCTGGGAATGCCCTGCACGCGGGGATCCAGCTCACAGGCATGGCGTATCGTGCGGCCCACGGCCTTAAAGGCGGCCTCGATAATGTGATGCGAGTTGCTGCCCGCCAACTCGCGCACGTGCAGCGTGAGCTTGGCGTCGCGCGCAAAGGCGTAGAAGAACTCGACGGCCAGCTCGGTATCGAAGCTGCCCACGCGCTCGGTCGGCACGGGCAGCTCGCAGTAGGCCTGTCCGCGGCCCGAAATATCAACAGCAGCCATCACAAGCGTCTCGTCCATGGCAATCGCCGCGTCGGCAAAGCGCGTAATGCCCGCCTTGTCGCCCAGTGCCTGGCAAAACGCCTCGCCCAGCACGATACCCGTGTCCTCGACGGTGTGGTGCGCATCGACCTCCACGTCGCCCACCGCGTGCACCGTCAGATCGAACAGACCATGGCGGCCAAAAGCGTTGAGCATGTGGTCGAAAAACGGCACGCCGGTCGAGATATCGCACACGCCGCTTCCGTCCAGGTCGAGCTTTACGACAATGTCGGTCTCGCCCGTCTTGCGGGTCACCTCGGCATAGCGGTCCATCTACATCTCCTCCTTCACCAGCGCGGCAAACGCAGCCAGCACCTCGTCGTTTTCCTGCGGGGTACCCACGGTAATGCGCAGGCAGTCCGCGAGCCCCGGCGCGTAGCTAAAGTCGCGCACCAAAATCGAATACTCGTCGCGCAGACGCTCGCGCACGCGCGTGGCATGCGGCGTGCGCACGAGCACAAAGTTCGCCGCGCTCGGCCACGCCTCCACGGTCAGACCCTCGGCAGCCATTGCGCGTAGGGCGCACAGCTCGCGCTCGCGCTCGGATGCAACCTGTGCCACTACGGGCGCGTACGCATCGCGGGCACGCACGCAGGCAAGCGCGGCGGCCTGGCTCAGCACGTTAACCGAGTAGATTTGGCGAATCGCCGCAAACACATCGATGACCTCGGACGCCGCGATCACATAGCCCAGACGCGTGCCGGCAGCGCCAAACGCCTTGGACAGCGTATGCAGAATCACCAAGTTGGGATGCTCGGCGATAAGCCCCTGCGCCGTGGTAGCCGCGCCAAACGAATCGTCCGCAAACTCAACGTAGGCCTCGTCGACCATGACCATGCCGGGGCACGCATCGCACAGGGCCGCGACAAAGTCGAGCGGTGCCACGTCGCCCGTGGGGTTGTTGGGCGAAGTCACGATGGCCAGGTTGCACTCAGGCGCCGCTGCAAGCACCGCCGCTTGGTCGAGTTCAAAGGTCGCCGGGTCGCGCCACACGTCGCGCACCTCGGTCTGACAGAGCGATGCAAAGAACGCATACTCGCTAAAGCACGGCGGGCAGTTGAGCAGGGTCCGTCCCGCGCCGCCAAACGCCAACAGGTAGTTATAGAGCAGCTCGTCGCCGCCGTTGCCCACGCAGACATTCTCGCGCGCCACACCATGCCAAGCGGCAAGCTCGTCGCGCAGATCGTTGGACATGGGATCGGGATAGCGGTTGAGCGGCGTGGCAGCCAGGGCGGCGTCGACCGCCTCGCGCACGCCAGCCGGCACGGGATAGGTGTTCTCGTTGGCCGAAAGGTTGATGCGCGTGGGCGTAAAGTTGGGATCGTAGGGCTCAATACCGGCCAGGTAAGGCTGGACGAGCTCCTTCATGCGAGGCGTGAGTTCGGCCATATTAGGCCTCCCCGCCGGTTACGCCAGCGCCATCTGCGCCTGCAGCCGCCAGGTCCACGCCCTCGGCAACCGTCGCCACGGCGTCGCCCGGCCAGGCAACCTTGGTCAGGTCGGCCGCGGCGAGCGACTCGGCGCTCACGGCATCCTCGCCCTGCTCCAACACGCGGCGACGCAGTGCGGCCGAAAGCGCGTGCGCCCACAGGCCCTCGGCCTCGGCCAGACGCTGCGTAGCGGGAGCGTCGGAGAGCAGGCCCTCGGGCGTATAGCATATAACGCTCGAGCGCTTAACGAACTCTTCGACCGAAAGCGGGTTGGAGAACATGGCCGTGCCGCCGGTCGGCAACGTGTGGTTGGGACCGGCAACGTAATCGCCGAGCGGCTCGGAGCTCCAAGCGCCCACAAAGATGGCGCCGGCGTTGCGAATGCCGCCGAGCAGGCCCATCGCATCCTTGCAGTGCAGCTCAAGGTGCTCGGGCGCCACGGTGTTCACGGCCTCGACGGCGGCCGCCATGTCGGCGGCCACCACGATGGCGCCTTCGTTATCGAGCGAAGCGCACGTAATCTCGGCACGCGGGGACTGCGCTACCAGAATGTCGATACCCGCCTCGACCTCACGCGCAAACTGCTCGTCGCAGGTCACCAGATAGCAGGCCGCCAGCGGATCGTGCTCGGCCTGAGCCATCAGGTCGGCCGCGACCACCATAGGCTTGGCCGTGGCATCGGCCAGCACGCAGACCTCGGAGGGACCGGCGACCATGTCGATACCCACGTCACCCGAGACAATCTGCTTGGCAGCGGCAACAAAGGCGTTGCCCGGGCCGGTGATTTTGTCGACGCGCGGAATGGTCTCGGTACCGTACGCCAGCGCGGCCACGGCCTGGGCGCCGCCCACCATATAGATTTCGTCCACGCCGCCGAGCTTGGCCGCCGCGAGCGTATACGGGCTAATCAGTCCATCCTTTTGCGGCGGGGTCACCATGACCACGCGCTCAACGCCGGCAACCTTGGCGGGAATGGCGTTCATAAGCACGGTGGAAGGGTACTGCGCGCGACCGCCCGGCACGTAGATGCCGGCCGCAGCAAGCGGGGTCACCTTAACGCCGAGCATCGTGCCGTCCGGGCGCGTGGTAAACCAGCTCTGCTCGACCTCGCGCTGGTGGAACTCGCGAATCTGGCGCGCAGCCTTTTCGAGCGCGGCGACAAAGGCCGGATCGAGGCCTTCGAGCGCGGCATCGATCTGCTCCTGCGGAAGACGGAAGCTCTGCAGCTCAACACCGTCAAAACGCTGGCAGTAATCGCGCACCGCGGCATCGCCGTTGGCACGCACGTTGGCCACGATATCGCGAGCGGCGTCGACGATGTTTTGCGGCAGCACGCCCTTACGGTTGAGCTGGTTGGTAACGAGGCGCTCACCGGGAGCAAGCTTGATGGTCTTCATTTCGGTATCCCCTATCGGTCGAGGTTGTGTTCGAAAAACGAGAGACCGGGCGGCGGCGCCAGTCGGCCCGCCGCCCGGACGTTGGGGCGCCCGTGCGTGCTCGCGCTATTGTGCCGAGCCCGCAACGGGCTCAAAATGCTTGTCCTTCACGGCTGCCGCCAAGCGATCTGCCAGATTGCGTACGCGCGGATCCAGACGTGCGGCACCCGGATTGACAAAGAAGCGGGCCGTGCAGTCCATAATGCGACCAGTAATAACGAGGTCGTTATCGCGCAGCGTGGCGCCCGTGGCGGTAATATCCACGATGCGATCGGTCATGCCGACGATGGGACCCAGCTCAATGTTACCGTGCAGCGAGACGATATCGGCGTTCACACCGCGCTCGGCATACCAGGCGCTCGCGATGCGCGGATACTTGGTGGCCACGCGAAGCGACCCGCGACGGGCATAGTTGCGCTCGGCCTGACCGCCGCGCCAAGCGGGCTCAGCCTCAATAAAGGTGCACAGGCCATAGCCCAGGTCGACCAGCTGCAGCAGGTTGAGGTCGGCCTCGATAAGCGAATCCCAACCGCAGATGCCGCAATCGGCACCACCGCAGCCCACAAAGGCGGGCGCATCGCTGGGGCGCACAATGACAAACTCGATATCTCCGACCGCGCCCTCGCCGGCACGCGTATCGCGGCCGCGCACGATCAGGTGACGGCCGGGGTCGCGCAGCTCAGAGACGTCCAAACCCGCCGCCTCGAGCACGTCGAGCGTGTCGACCTTGAGCGAGCCCTTGGGAACGGCGATGCGCAGCGGACCCTCGACACCACGGCCCGCGGCGTGGTCGCCGTCCGGAGCGGCGTCCTCAGCCGAAGTGCGCGCGGCCTCCAGGCGCTCGAGCGAAAAGGCAAATCCCGCCGCCGGTACCTCGATGCCATCGCCGAACGCGCCGGTAAAGATGGAGTCGTAGCGTCCGCCCGAACCGACCGGGTCGGGCAGGCCGCCGGCATAGGCCTTAAAGACCAGGCCCGTGTAGTAATCAAACGAGTTCATGATGGAGAAGTCGAACGACAGCACCTGGGCGTCCTCGGGAGCCAGGCCCTCGACCAGGGCACGCAGCTCGCGCGTGAGCGGCGCGACGATACCGGCAGCTTCCAGCAGCGCGTCCACACGGTCGAGCACCTCGGCACCGCCGTGCAAGCGCGGCAGCTCGCTAATGGCAGCCTTGACGGCCTCGCGCTCGGCACTTACCGCCACACGGGCATCGAGGCCCACAAAGTCGTTGGCGTGCACGCAGCGCAGGGCCTCGGCAGCCAGCTCACGATCCTCGCATACCGCGAGCAATTCCTTAAAAGGACGCACGCTGCCTGCAATAATGCGCGCATCGGGCAGCGCCAGCTCGTGCACGGCCTCGGCCACGAGCGAAACAATCTCGACATCGCCCGCGGTATCTCCCGCACCGATGAGTTCAAAGCCCAACTGCGTAAACTGACGCGAGCCGCCGGCATTGCGCTGGCACTCGCGAACCACCGGCGCCTCGTAGCGCAGGCGCAGGGGCAGGTCGGCCGCGCGCATGCGGGTCGAAACCAAGCGCACGATCGGCAACGTGTTGTCGGGACGAACCACCAGCAGACGCCCATCATCGTCAAAGAGCTTAAACGGCGTGTCCGCAATGCGGCCACCTTCCTCGAGCGAACCCTTGTCCTCGAGCAGCGGCGTCTCGACCGGCAGGTAATGATGCTCCCTAAAGCAGCCCTTCACCGTACATGCGATCTCCTCGCGTGCCTGAGCCTCCTCGGGCAATATGTCCCGGAATCCCCACGGTGTGGCCGTCATCTGGTGAGCCTCCTCATGCTGTGCTTCGTATAGAACAGAAGACCGGCATAGCTCCGCCGGTCTTCTGGGTACTTTAGCATACTAGAGTGTTTGCGGGGGAAATCCGTCACAGCCGCTCACACCGTATTCATTTGGAAACATGGGGCAGATTGCCGCAGCCCAACCCCACCTAGGCGCCAATCGCACGACGATACTCTGCCATTACCTGCGCATCGGCAGCTGCGGGGTCGGCAAAATAGCGCCCGTCATAGGTCTCGGCCGAAGCAACTCCGCGATAGCCGCGCGCCACCAGCCTATCCAGGTCAGCGCGCATATCGCGGTCGCCGTCACCCCAGGCAAGATGCGTCGTGCCATCTGCCGCAACATCGACAAAATGCACGTGGGCGACATCATCGCCAAGCAGATCGAAGTAATCGTCGATGGTATCCCCCGCCACCGCCATGGCGCCCATATCCAGACACGCCTTAAGTGCCGGATGATCAACTGCCTCGATCATGCGCTTCGTATCGGCCGCCGAGTTCACGATCATCGACTCAACCGGCTGTAGGGCTTCGAGCACCAGTCGCACGCCGCGCTCTCCCGCATGCTCGGCAATCGCACGCAGCATCGAGGCGCTGCGACCCCACGCGTCCTCGATCGGCTCGTTCAAAAATGCCCAGCCGCTCGAGACCATGACCTGCCCGGCTCCAAGTTCCGCCGCGATATCCACAACGTTCTTAAAGTACGCGAGCGTGCGGGCACGCGCCTCATTCCCACGCGCCGCGATATTCCACGGCTTGGGGTTGTTCTGTTCGGGACAAAGCCCCACAATCCGAACTCCATACCGCTGCGACAGCTCCCGCACCTGCTCGAGCGAATCATATCCATGGCAATCGACATACAGATGCATCGCCCCGGTCCAAAGCTCGCAACACGTGTAGCCCGAGGCCGCTGCCGAGGAAAAGAATTCCTCAAGGTCAAAATAGCGATGGCTGATATTCATGACGGCAAGCTGTGGATACTCCATCTTGTCCACCTTTCAGCAAAAGGGCGCCGCAGCACAGTGTGCGCGACGCCCCCTCTTACATTGTTTTAATTATGACGGATACCCTACTGGACACCAAGCACTCCAAAGAACGCGCCGGCGATACTCACGAGTAGGATCACGAGCATGATAAGCAGCGGATTCATCTTCTTCTTGAGCATGAGATAGACGATTCCAAACAGCCCCATCGTGACAAAGCCCGGGAAGATTCCGTTGAGCAGCTCGGCGAGCGTCTGAGCACCATCGCCCGCACCGACCATGAGCGGAATGTCCACGGTGACCATCTCCATGGTCATAGCACCGATCACCATGGCGCCCATGATAGAGGCCATCTTGACGATCGTGTCCATAATGCCCGATTCCTGGACCTTGCTGATCATGTCCGAGCCAAAGCGATATCCCACAAACGTCAGCAGGTAACGGATGATGTAGTGAGGGACGTTGAACACGAGCAGGAACAAAATCGGGCCAAGAATAGAGCCCTGCAGCGCCAGCGACGTGCCGACACCCGTTGCCAAAATTCGCAGCGTGCCCCAGTAGAAGGCATCGCCCACGCCGGACAGCGGTCCCATCAAAGCAAGCTTGACATTAGAGATCGCGCTCGTGTCAAAGCTATCGTCAGTAGCGTTGACCTCTTCCATTGCGGCAGCAATGGACATGGGGAGCGTCGAGATGTACGGCGTGACGTTATAGAGCTCCATATGGCGCTTGAGTGCGGCCTTAAAGTCTGCATCCTGCGGATACAGCTTGCGAAGGATCGGCATAAGGGCCCACATAAAGCCGATATGGCCCATACGCTCGTAGTTCCAGGAATGCTCATAGGGAATCGAGCGCCAGAACAGCTTCTTAAGGTCTGCGCGGGAAATCAGCCCGTCATAAGAAGACTCAAACTTAAAACTCATCGAACCCACTCCCAATTGCAGGATCCTCGGTTGCCACTGCGGGCTGCTCCGCCTTTTTCTTCTCGCCCAAAACCGTCATCGCGACGACGATGATCGCGGCAAAGATCGCCACGCCCGTCGTGCTAATGCCAAAGTAGGCGACGAGGAAGAAGCCGGCAAAGAAGAACGGAGCCACCGTTTTGTTCATAATCATCTGCGCCAGCATCGCAAAGCCGAGTGCGGGCAAGAAGGCGGCGGCGACATCCATGCCGGTCTGAACGAAATCGGGGATGATGTTGAGCAGGCTGGCAACAGCATCGGCGCCAAAGAAGAATGCCAGGGGAATAATCAGCAGGCCGCACCAGCTCTGCGCATAACCCGCGATAAGCATGTTGCGCGTGATGGCCTTGGTGTCTCCGTCCTCGACGTTTTTGTCGATACGGTGCACCAGCAGCAGCATCACCGGCTGGCCCAGGGCGGTATCGAGCGCCAGGACGATCGTTGCGATGGGAATGCCCAGGGTCAGGGCCGCCGAAGCGTCCGCACCGGCCTGCATGGCAAGCGACACGCCCAGGATGGTTCCGGAAATCGTATCGGGCGGGTTATACGCACCGACCGAGATGGCGCCGACCATGGCAAGCTCCATCGTGGCGCCCATGATTGTGCCGGTCACCATGTCGCCCATGACAAGGCCAACCAGAGGTCCGAGCACGATCGGGCGCTGGAGGTAGCTCGTGCCCGTCAGCCACTCGGAATAACCCAAAAGGGCAATAAGGAAAATCAGGATTGTCTTGATAACCATGATGGCCCCTAACCGATGACCTTCGCGGCGTCAGTCTTCGCATCTGCCGGAATCATCTGAATGAACAGCTCGTAGCCCTCGCCGAGCAGCTCTTTGACGTATGCCTCGTTTTCGGGCGTGAGAAATACGCTGGTCGAGACCTGGCGGGCATCCTCGCTAAAGGCAACATTGCCGAGGTTGATCTTCTTGACGCCCATCGCCTTGGCGACGGCACCGGCCTGCTGGATCGTCTCGCAAACCACGAAGAGCTTGTACTTATCGGTCACACCGCTCTGGAGCGCCTTGACGGCATCCTCGGTGTTTTTGACGACGACCTTGCAGCCCTCCGGCTTTGCAAGGGACAGGGCCTGCAGACGAAGCTTGTCATTGAGGACCGTGTCGCTCACCAACAGGATGCAGTCGGCACCCAGAGCCGAGGTCCAGCTAACGGCAACCTGGCCGTGAAGCAGTCGATAGTCCACGCGAATCATCTGAATCATGATGTGCTCCTAACGATTAAAACTCATCGAGTTCGGCCTGCCCCAGCAGGTCGTTGACGTACTTGACCTTGGTGTCGTCCGCCTCGACGATCTGGCGAATGGCCTCATCGATCGGGGTGGAGTCGGGCACGAACAGCAGCTGAATAAGGAGTGGCAGGTTCATATTGGTCACCAGGTGCGTGTTGGGGCGCGTCTGGACGATCTTGGTGAACTCGTTGTTGACGCTGCCGCCAAAGAGGTCGGTGCAAACGACGACCTCATCGTCCGCGGCAAAGCCGTCCAGAATCGCTGCAGCCTCCTTGACCAGGTCCTCGTTTCCGTCGACATACATAGACAGCGCATGGACGTTTTCGCGCTCGCCGGAGAGCAGGCCGATGCTCTCGACGATTCCAGACGCGAAATGAGCATGGGACGCCACGATAAACTGCCTCATTCGATTCCCCTTTCTTGCGAATTTCGGCATAAAAATGCCCGGACGCATGCGCCCGGGCAGGGTGCTTCTTGATCAGTAGCTTATTTGTCACCGATTAGTAGTCGAACTGGTGATAGTAGCGGCGATAGTTGAGGTTGTGCTTGGTGACCGTCTCGTAGTAAGCGGCAAGGCGATCAGTGATCAGCGAGGAGAGGATCCACGGAGACACGATGACGCGGAACTCGTCGTCAAGGCCGGGGATCGCGAACTCGGCGGTGTCGATGATGTTGATGTCGGTGTCGCCGGTCACGCCGCGGGTCAGGAAGGCGCGGACGCGCTCGTCGAGCTTGCGGTTCTCGTCCTCGCCCATGAACAGGAAGACGGGGACGCCCGGCTCCACGAGCTCGAGGGTGCCGTGGAAGAAGTCGGCCGAGGTGATGTAGCGGGTGCGCTTCCACTGCATCTCCTCCAGGATGCACATCGAGAACAGGATCGTCTCGCCCCACAGGGCGCCGGAGCCGATGAACATGGTGTAGGGGGCCAGGGCGTACTTCTTGGCGAGCTCCTCGGCGCGCGGCTCGAAGCGCTTGCGGATATCGAGCATGTCCTTCCAGATGTCCTTGGTCTGCTCGATAAACAGGTCGAACTTGGGGAAGCAGCCGCGGCGGTTGAGCAGGCGCAGGCCGAAGCAGTCGGCGAGGTAGTAGCCCATCTCGCAGCCGCCATTACCATGATCGGAGGCCATCTTGACGCAGTTCTCGGCGCCGACAGCCTGGCCGATGAGACCCTCGGGCTTGGTCATGGCGTAGACACGAATGCCCTTTTCCTTCATCTTCTTGACGGCCTCGAGCACCTCGGGGGTGGTGCCGGACTCGGAGGCGGTGAGCACGACGGACTTCTCGGTCATGCGCTTGTGGCCGGAGACGTTCCACTCGGCGGCGTGGATCAGGTAGACCTCGAGGTCGCGGTCGCCGAACTTGTTCATGAGGTACTCGAGCTGCATGAGCTCGTCCCAGGTGCCGCCGACGCCCATCAGGAACACGGCGTCGTAGCCCTCGTCGGCGACCTTGTCGGCGAGCGCGGTCATCTTCTTGCCGGCCTCGTAGACGTTCTTGCCGTCCTCGACGTAGCCCTCCTGGCTAAAGTGCATGATCTCGATCTTCTCGGTTTCCTTCATGGCTTTTCCTTTCTGTCCTGCACGCAACTCTATACATCGCGTTTCTTTTCGATACCAATTATAGACATACACCTAACGTGTTTTTAATACCACTTATCAATCTATTTTAATCCTCGGTGAACGGTCGAAATTCTCTGGTGAGTGGTATTAAATTAGAATTGAATGTATAGCTAACACCGCCGACGCCTCCCTTGTGCGACAAAGAACAGCGTTCCCACCAGCGCAATAATGGTCGATGCCCCAAACAGCACCGCCTGGACGCCCAAAGCCTCCGCTAAAAACGGAGCCGCCAGCAGCGGCAGCACGCCGGCGCTCATCAGGCCAAAACGCACAAAGCCGGTAATGCGCCCCAGGTATTTGATGTCGGCGCGCTCCTGAATCAAGATCATCTGTAGCGGTTCTAGGAATCCCCAGGCCATACCGTTAATCGCCTGACCGATAATCGCGACCCCCAGCATATCGGTGCCCACGTACACCATGGACCCAATGCCCACGGCCATGAGCGCGCCGAGCAGCAATCGCAGGTTGACATGGCGAGTAGAAAGCTTGGTCAGGATGAACGCACCCACCGAGGAAGTAAGGCCCACGACCGAGGACAGCCAGCCCAGCCAGACGATATCCACGTTGAGCACATCACGGTAGAACAACGACTCCAGCGAATCGAACGCGCCAAACGCAAAGAAACCCAAAAAGCCCGAGATAAAGATGAGGCGCAGGTCGTGGTCGCGAAACGTAAGCCGCGCACCCTCGGCCATGCCGCTCAGAATACCGCTCTTCGACTTCTCCCCTTTTGCGGGAGCAACACACTCGTGACAGCCCAAGGAGAGCACGGCCGCCACACCCATCATGCCCGCCATGAGCAGATAGACCGATTGCGTGGCAAAACAGCTTACGATGGCACCACCGAGCAGCGGGCCAGCGGTATAGGCGATATTGCTGTAGAACACCATGAGACCGTTCACGCGGGTACGGCCCTCGGTGGTCGACTCCAGGTATCCCGGAAACGCATGCGTGCAGGTGTTGATAAAGCCGCCCGCAAGCCCCAAGACGCACGCGGCAAACACAAGCCCGGGGACAGACAGCGGCGCCAACCCCACGCCAAGCGATAGCACAGCCGTAATCACGCACGTCACAAATGACGTCCGGCGCGGTCCAAAGCGATCGATGACCGAACCCGACACCATATTGCCCGCCGACGTCATAAGATTGCGCACGAGCGTAATGGCGGCAACCAAAAAGGCCGTGCCGGCCAGATCATACGTGGCCGCACCGATAAGCCCCAAAAAGTAGACCGCGTTGTTGGCGCACCACTGCAGGGACTCAATAAGAATCAGCCTGACCTCCGCCGGCGTCAGGCGCATTGCTTCGCGATCCTTCGCGAACATACGAACTCCTTCTATACAAAAGGGGATGGAGGGCATAGGCCTGCTCCATCCCCTTTCCAGGTTGCAACGAAAATCTATGCAGCCGGGCCCTTACGCCAGCACGCCGAAGAACGCGCCGACGATGCCCACGACCATGGTGGCCACGA
>CAJLDK010000020.1:0-30499 GCA_905205405.1 uncultured Collinsella sp. | reverse complement strand
CCTATGTGCGGCGTAGGCCGCTTATTAGCCCGTCCAAGAATTGGGGCGCAGTTCATTCACGAAACGGGGGGCGATTTTGTTGCTCCGGACGACTTTAAAATGATACCCAGAACAAGTTTTTTCAGATAATCGATAGTGAGGCTCCAGTCGCTAAGCACGCCCGCTTTGATAAACAGCTTTATCAGGGACTTTAGTAGGTAAAAATCGGTCTCTATGTGCCGAATGTAAGTTGACTGTCTATTTTCCGAAACAACTTATTCTAGATAGCATTTTTAGGGTCCCTCCAAGGCAAAATTGAAGCCTTTTTGCGACCAGAACTCTAGCTCGCGCTACCGTTTACCCACCGCGCGACTACATTCCCGCCCAATCGATAAAAATCTCCTCACGAAGCCGCCGTTCGAGCTCCTGCTGTCGCGGCGTCTTGTCTTTCAGCGGCACATCGAGATAGGACATGATGAGCTCCATCACCACGCGGAAGGCATCGAAGTCGGCCAGCTGACCATAGGTCATCAGAACGACGGGATATCCCATGGCTTGCAAGGCCGTCGTTCGATCGGAGTCCGAAATCTTGGATTCAATGGATCCGTGAATGGCTTTACCCTGGCATTCAACCAGACACTCTCGGCTGCCGTCCTTATTTGCCAGCAGGATATCGGCATAGCGCCTATCAAGCCCCGAAATCAGGCGGGCGCTGCGCGTCATACGAATCTCAACGTTATTGGTAAGGCTCAGCCCTTCGCCGCCGCGCAACCTCGTAAGGCCAAACAGCATCGAAGCCTGGACCTCGAGCGGCGATGCTGCCACCCCCGTAATGCATTTCGCGGCTCGTATGAACGTTTTAGCGCCGCGGAGCCCCCGGACCTTATCGACGAACTCTGTAAGCTCAGAGAGCTCGATCAAGGGAGGTCGTTTCCACAAGTCCGTTGGATTCCCCGAGACATCCTTTACGTTTTCCCAGCCCGACCGTGCGTCACTCCATCGGCTCCCATATGCCTGCTCAAGTGCCGACTTTACCTGAGGCGCAATCTTGCACACGGCAAAGGTGCCGCACATCTCATACATGCACATGATTAGACGCTCGTTTGAGACCGAGGAAGCCAGAGTCAGCAGGGTAAAGAGTGGGGACGCAACATCGAGGCCAAACTCCGTCTGCCGCACGGAATCAAACGGCCTCTCCCCGTTCCAAACATGCCTGACAATGCGATCGCCCTTACGTCCGCAGCTGCCCTGCGCCAACACGTGTAACGGGGTGCCCAGGAAATGCGTGACGAGCGGATGCTCACATAGGTGCTCCCTGCGCGGATCGTCCGCAGAATCGGGCAGGTCCGGCATTATTGCCAAGACCTGTGGAGGTATCCGGTGATACCGAAAGGCAGATATGTCGCACAGCATGTCGTCCATGAAGGGTACGTACCCGCTGCGTCGCTTGTGAACCCGCTCGGACGGCAAACGCGCTGGCTCGGCCTGCGAACGGTAAATACTGCCACGCCCACGTCGCGGATCTCTCAGGAGGCTTACAATCGGTTTGGAAAGCAAACTGATTGTGAGGCTGCATATGGTTGATGAGGACTTTGCCTGGCGGCTTGCGCAGGAGCTTGTGCGGATCGACAGCTCAGACCCGGGCGCGTATGAGGATGAAATTGAGCGGTATATCAAAGCGCTGGTTGAGGCTCAGCTGGAGCGGTTGAGTCATCCGGTGCTTCATGCCGTGCAGGTTGAGGAACTCGAGGTGCTGCCCGGGCGCCGCAACCTTAAAGTCACCGTGCCGGGCCAAAGCGACGAGCCGCGGCTGATCTATATCTGCCACATGGATACCGTCACCTTGGGCGATGGCTGGGACGCAGACATCGCACCGCTTGGGGCGGTTGTGCGCGACGATAAACTCTATGGCCGCGGTGCCTGCGATATGAAGGGTGGCCTGGCCTGCGCCATTGCCGCACTGGTCCATACGCTCGAGCGCGTGGCGGCGGATGGCGCGCTGCCACGCCGCGGCTTTTCGCTCATCTGCTCGGTCGACGAGGAAGACTTCATGCGCGGCTCAGAGGCCGCGATCGATGCTGGCTGGGTCGGCTCGCGCGAATGGGTGCTGGACACCGAACCCACCGACGGACAGATCCAGGTGGCGCACAAGGGGCGTACGTGGTTCGAGATCGAGATGGCCGGCGTCACGGCTCATGCAAGCCAGCCTTGGAAGGGCGCCGACGCCGTCGCCGCCATAGCCGAGGTCGTGCGTTCGCTTCGTCGCGCGTTTGCGGCGCTGCCCGCGCACGATGAGCTGGGGCCTTCGACCATCACGTTTGGCCAAATCGAGGGCGGATATCGCCCCTATGTCGTGCCCGACCGCGCCAAAGTCTGGGTCGACATGCGCCTGACCCCGCCGACCGATACGGCCGCCGCAATCAATATGGTCGAGCATGCCATCGCCGTCGCCGAAGCCACCGTTCCCGGTTGCCATGGCAGCTACACCGTGACGGGCGACCGCCCCGCCATCGAGCGCGATCCGGTCTCTCCCCTTCTAGCTGCACTCAAGTGCGCAGCAGACGATGTAACGGGCACGGACACGACCGTCGGCTTCTTTACCGGCTACACCGACACTGCCGTCATTGCCGGCAAGACGGGTAACCGTAACTGCATGAGCTATGGCCCAGGCTCGCTCGCGCTCGCCCACAAGCCCAACGAATATGTGCCCCACGCCGACATCGTTCGTTGTCAGCAGGTGCTAATCGCGCTCGCCGATAACGTGCTCTGGGACGCGAGCGGCCAAGTTGGGGCATAATAAGCCGCGAACAAACCGACTCGTGCGTTAGGACCTCCCCATGAAAGCACTTCCGTTTCCCTGCATCCGCCCGGCTCAGGACCGCGTGCTCGAGGCACTACCTGCAATGGGCAGCATCCTGAGCGGCAACGATGCTCTGCGCGGAGCCATTGCCGATGGTCTGATGCTCAAGGACCCGGGTGCGGCGTATTACGTGTACGAATGCTCGGGCGAGCCGGGACGTGCGACGGGCGTCGTGGCGATTTGCCCGGTTAGCGTGCTGACGGGCGGCGACGAGACTGCCGCCGAGAGCATCGACGCACTCGCCACCGCGCGCGCGATCGCCGAGCTCAAGGTGCAGCCGCGCCCCGTGTCGCTCGCCTACGAGGCGTCGCCCGTCATGGATATCATTTTGAGCGCTGCCAAAGAGGGCGCATCGCTCTACGCCGTCACCGATCCCGCGGGCGTCACACATCGCGTGTGGGAGGTCAAGCGCGAGGACGCCGTTGCCGCCATCCGTGCCATGCTCGATCAGGCGCCCGACCCGGTGTTCGCCGGTGACTCCGCCTATGTCGCCGCACTGGCTGGGGCATCGCAGATTCTGGCCGACGAGGCCCGCGCTGCCGGCGCCTACTCTGGCAAAGAGCCGTTCAACTTTGCTGTAGCCGTGCTGTTCCCCGCCGCGCAGGTCAGCGGCAGCGCGCCGCAGGTTCCGACGGGTCTGCTCACTCACCAGGTCTCACGGTTCTAGCGAACTCAAACGCTAAGCTGGAAAACCCAGCATCCAAACAAACAAGGGGCGGGGATGCAATGCCCGTGCATGCATCCCCGCCCCTTTCGCATCAAACAATTTCGCCGGCAAACCGCGCCGCAACGCCAGCGCTACCCGCGCTGCGGGCCTACTGCCGCTACAAGCGGTTCAAGCCCCAGCTCGCGCGCGTAATCCTCCTGCGTAAAGACTTCGACCAACTCAAACGTGTCGGATTCGTCGCCAAACGCAAAGTGCAGCACCGAGCAGTTGCCCGGCACGCGATCGCGCTCGTCGGCCGCCGCACCCTTCACGTGATCCATAAACTCCTTGATAGCCGAGCCATGGCTTACCGCGAGCACACACGTATGGTCCGAACGCTGCATGAGTTCGGTCAGCGTCGTCACCATGCGCTCGCGCACCTGGATCTGGCCCTCGCCGCCAAATTGACGATAGAAATCGCGCCACGGGCGCTCGGGCATAAGCATCACGCGCTCGGCCTCAAAGTCGCCAAAGAACCACTCACGCAGGCCGTCCAGGCGCTCGTACGCCAAGCCCGGCCACAAGTTGGCGATAGTCTGCTCGGTGCGATGAAGCGTGGAGGTGTAGGCATGATCGGGCTCAATGCCGCGCGCACGTAAAAACATGCCGGCGCGCGCCGCCTGGTCGCAACCCAACTGCGTAAGCGGCGAGTCACTCCACCCCTGAATGATACGCTTAAGGTTGAATATCGTCTGTCCATGACGGACCAGATACAGATCTTTATTCATAGGGGTCCTTTCGTTCGTTACCAACCCAAGAGCGAAAACGCCCCGTCGCAATAGCCAAAATGAAGCACGGCACCGTTGTCGGGTAGCTCTCCCCCGCCAGTCACATACTCAAGAAACTCCTGGCAGGCTGAGCCGTGGGAAACCGCCAGCACGCAGTTGTGCTGCGGCCGGGCCATAATACGGGACAGCGCCGCGACCATGCGCGACTGAAGCTGCACTTCCGACTCGCCGCCAAAGGCCACCGGATAATCGCCCCAGGGCTGCGGCGGCATCTCGCGATTTGATGTGCCCTCCAGCGAGCCAAAATGCCACTCACGCAGGTCATCGACCAGCTCAATGGAACGGCCCTCGCCAACGATAAGCTCGGCCGTATGCCGCGCCCGGCCCAACGGCGAGGAATACACATGATCAAAGGCCACGCCACGCGCCGCAAACGCCGTACGCGCCGTCAGCGCCTGCTCGCGCCCGCGCGCCGTAAGCGGCGAATCGTGCCAGCCCTGCAAAATGCTCTGCACATT
The DNA here is from genome assembly GCA_905205405.1 of uncultured Collinsella sp. Lineage (GTDB taxonomy): Bacteria > Actinomycetota > Coriobacteriia > Coriobacteriales > Coriobacteriaceae > Collinsella. The sequence goes on along the minus strand of CAJLDK010000020.1, from coordinate 25,708 downwards.
GAGCTCAGTCTGCCCATGCCGCACCAAATACAGATCTGCCACACGCTCTCCCCTCGTACCACCACAAAGGGGACAGGCACCTTTGTGGTGGTTTACCGTCTGATCACGCCGCGGTGACGCTCAGCTACACCAGCACGTCGGCGAGCGGGCGCTTGGGTACGTGGTGCACCTGCGCATCGTCACGCCAGTAATTAATTGAGCCGTCGGGGTTGGAATCGATCGCATCGATCATCTGCGTCTCGGCCGGCACGCCAAAAGCCATGATCAGCTTGAGCTCATACTTGTCGTTATCGAGCCCCATAGCATCGATCGCGTGGGGCGTAAAGGCCTTGAACATGCAGGCTGCCACCTCGGGCGTGGCGCTGCGAGCGGCGAGCATCATCGTCTGCGCGGCAATGCCCGTGTCGACCTCGGTGATGGGCGCGGCGGGCTTACCCGGAACAGCGCGCTCGGCAAGAATCGCGATGTAGCCGGTCGGACGCTCGCCCTCGGCAGGACCCGACCAATCCTTAAGCGCGCCGGCCCATGCAAGCTCATCAAATACACGCGCGCAATCCTCGGCACCGCTCACCACATGAAAACGCAGACGCTGAGCATTGGCGCCGCAGGGAGCCAGGTGCGCCAGTTCCGCCAGCTCGAGCAAAAACTCGCGCGGCACGCGCATGGACTCGTCAAAACGGCGGCACGTACGGGCGCGGCGGACCAGCGCGTCAAACGTGTCCAGGCCAAGCTTTTCGCAACCCTGCTTTGCCATCGACTCGGCGCTTACCGGCGCCGCGGGAACTGTTTCGTTCATAGGGACCCCCAATACAAGCCAATTGTCCTTAGGAAAATCTAACCTAAAACGTAGGCAATAACGAACAGGGCTGCAATGTTCTACACCTGTTGAATAGAAAATCGCGACGTGGGGAACAACGGAAACAATTCGGGGCCTTTGGGTTACGTTTCGCCCTCCCCGACCCATACGTCAGCGCCCTTAGGGGATACTGGTTGTAACGATCAAGGCTTACGCCGCACGGAAAGGAGACATTATGGGCATCTTTAAGAACGATGACCAAAAATCGAGCCAGTTTGGATTTGACGAGAAAAGCATGGCGGGCAAAGCCGTCAAGGCCGTACGCTGGATCTACGCCATCACGGGCGTCTTAGCACTCATCGCTGGTATCGCGCTGCTTTTTGCACCCGCCAAGTCCCTCGTCTTTTTGACGACCGTCCTGGGTTTTTACTTTGTAATCACTGCTGCCATCAGACTGTTCACTGCCATTTTTGAGCCGCTGCTGCCCACCGGCTGGCGCGTGACGAGCATCATCTCCAACCTACTCATTATCTTGGGCGGCGTCATAATCCTGCGCAACCAGGCCTTCTCGACCGCGACGCTCACCACGATGGTGGTTATCGTGGCCGGCTTTGGCTGGATTGTCGAAGGTGTCATGTCCATTCTGGAGTCCGAGCTTTCGTCCAACCGCGCCCTCGCCATCCTGAGCGGCGCACTTTCCATCATCGCCGGCATGTTCGTGTTTATCTATCCGCTGTGGTCGGCCAAGATGCTCGTCATCTTTAGCGGCGCCGCGCTGCTGGTGTTTGGCGTAATGCTGATTGTTCGCGCTATTCAATTTGGCAAACTGGTGCACTAGATGCCGCGAACGCTCTTTATTGATGCCGACGCCTGCCCGGTCACGCGCGAGTCGATTGACTGCGCGCGGCGGGCGGGCGTCGCCGTTGTTATCGCCGGCAACAGCACGCAAAACCTGGAACGGCACATTCGCCGCGACGACCCGTGCGATGCCGAGCACGCGCGACGCGGCTTTTGGGTCACGACGCTCGACGTGAGCGTGGGCGCCGACAGCGCCGACTTTGCCATTGTCGAACGCCTGCAGGCGGGCGACGTGGTCGTGACGCAGGACATTGGCTTGGCGAGCATGGTGCTCGGGCGCGATGCCGCCGCTATCGGTGTGCGCGGGCGCGTCTACGACAAAGCAACCATCGACATGCAGCTGTTTATTCGCCACGAGGAAAAGAAGGTGCGCCGCGCCGGCGGACGCACTCGCGGGCCGGCGGCATTTACCAGCGAAGACCGCGCCCGCTTTAAACGCAACCTCACCGAGTTGCTGCACTAACCAAGGTAGATTTTTGAGACATGCCTAAAATCTACCTTTTTGTTTTGAGCGGTGTGAGCGCTCGGAATCCATGGCTCAACAAAAAACGGGCTTCAAAATGCCATGCGTCGCCGCATTGCGCAGGCGCTGAGCATGGCTATTTGAAGCCCATTTTTTAGGCCTACTTAGAGGCCAACGGCGGAGAGGATGAGGCCCCAGCCAGCGCCGATGACGTACATCATGATCAGGAACACGGCATTTTCGCGGGCGCTGCGGTTGGTGCGGAACAGCACCAGATAACCCACGCCGGCGGAAATGAGCGTGCCGGCGAGCATCGGCGCCAGTTGCAGCGCGCCTTCCAGATACAGCTGTGTAATGACCACGCTCGCCGAGCAATTGGGAATCAGCCCGACAAGCGCCGAACCCAGGACAGCGAGTGTCTCGTTGCCGCGCAGGAACCGCTCGATCGCGGACTCGCCGAACGTCTCGAGCACGGCGACCAGAATCAGCGTCACCAGAAAAATGAATACCGAGACCTGCACGGTGTGCGAGATCGCACTGCGGATGATCGACAGGACAGGCGTCCCTTCGTGGGAGTGAGAGTGACCGTGACCATCATGGTGTTCATGTTCGCCCTCATGACCGTGATCGTGGCCATGTCCGTGTTCGTGCTCGTCTTCGTCTTCATCACATCCGCAATGGTCGCGCTCGCACAGCTCGTGGATGTGGTCGGCGCTCACGCCCGCCTCGGCCACCTCGTCGATGATGTCACCGCCGCTGTGGTCGTCGTGCGCGCAGTTCACGTGGGCCGGATTGGCCGCGGTTCCCAGCACGGTACGGCGAATCGCCGCGTGCGCGCGGGCGTTACGGCGCAGGCCGCGAATGGCAGCGTCCACGATAAAACCCGTGACCAGTGCGATCAGCGCTTTCGAAGCCAAAAGCATCGCCATAGTCTGCACGGGAACCTGCTCGGCAAGCAACAGCGGCAGCATCTCGTCGGAGGTCGAAAGGAACACCGCCACCAACGTGCCCAAGGTCACGACACGGCCGGCGTACAGCGTGGCCGCCATGGCCGAAAAGCCGCACTGCGGCACCATGCCCAGCAGCGAGCCAACCACGGGACCCGCAGCGCCGGCGCGCTTGATAGCGCCGTTGACGCGGTCGCCCGCAACGTGCTCAAGTGTCTCGAGAGCAAGATACGTCACCAACAAAAACGGCACCAGCGACAGCGTGTCCTTGCCGGCGTCGAGCAGAATATCAATCAGTAAATCCATGACGGATGGAACCTTTCGTGTCTTTCGGCAGCATTGTAAAAGTCCTAGCGGTCAACTAGGGTATTGTAGTTGTCCCGGGCGCGGTGCCAATAGTTGCCTATGGTAAACTATCATCTCGCCATAACTCAGTAACCTCGAGCCGCACAACGCGGCCCGTCCAAGGAGTAGCATATGAACGTATCGCAAGCACTCGAATACGAGCGCCAGCCGTTTATCCCCATGTTTATCTACGGCGACCACGGCGCCATGGAGTCCGAGCGCCAGAAGGGCGAGGAGGCCCTCAAGGTGCTCGAGACCGAGTACTTTACTGCCGAGGGCGACCCCGGCTTCGACTTTGCCACCGTGCGCGACCTGGCCGACCGCAACCGCGACCTGTGCGACCAGATTGGCGAGGCACGCCTGCGCAACGTGACGCCCGCGACGCTCTCGCGCGGCCTGTCCGACGCCGACACCTGCGCCGCCATCGGCAAGATGCAAAAGCGCACCGCCGCGTCCGTTATGCGCGAGATCCGCGGCGACCGCGACGCACTCGGCGTGGCCTATGCCCGCAAGCCCATCCAGGGCACCGTGCTCGGTATCGACATCGAGACCACCGGTCGCGCGCCCGAGCGCGGCTATATCATCAACGTCGGCTGGGAGATCATGGAACTCACCAGCGACGCCATCCCGCACGACGCCGAGGCGCACTACTGTGGCCTGCCCGACATCTACCGCGGCGAGGATGTGCCGCTGTCGAATATCCACCACATTACCTGGGACGACATCGACGGCAAAACGCCCTTCCGCGAGAACAAGGAGCTGCAAAAGCAGCTGCTCAAGCTTATGAAGAAGTACCCGTACATGGCACACAACGCCGCCTTTGAGGACAGCTGGTTCAAGATCCACCTGGACGGCTACGCCGAGGCACGCCGCGCCGGCAAGATCATCGTCATCGACTCGCGCCAGATCTGCCGCAGCCTGGACGCCGACGTGCGCTCGCTCCCCCGCGAGTCCGCCCCAGCCGCGCTCGAGAACTGGGCGCGCCGCCGTGGAACCCTCGCCGCCGACGCCAACGAGCAGCATCTGGGTCTGGATGACACCGACCTCATGCTCCGCACGGTACAGGCCGAGTTCAACCTCAAGAACCTGTTTGCGAAATAACCGATCCATCTGCGGGAGCGCCTGCCAGGCACAGTGCAATCCGTCTGGGCACACCGGCACGCAGTAAACTAGGGCGCAGTCTTATGGCTGCACCCTAGTTTTAATCAAAACGAGCAAATACGCATGCTTCACATAGTCGGCAGGTTGGCCCACCTACTTTTTTCGAGTTGTTCGGCCAGCTGAACCACTAGTCGAGGCCCCTTGAACCGCAATCGAGCGCTATAGTCGCCCCAATTTCGCAACCAAGCCCTATAAATCTACCTGAATCAATTCGAATAGGACGTTGCGATCGCACCATTCGTATAGGATAAGGCCGAATAACTCAAATTATGTTGGTGAGGCATCTGAGCGGTCGGCAAAAACGCTTAGAAGCTACGAATCCGCAACTAAAGTTCACCAAAATGGGGCAGCCGACAGAAACCTCCCCAGCCGAAGCTGCCCCCCTCAATACGACAGCTCAAAAACCCACCGTTCGCAGAAGATAAGCCGCGCCCCAATACCGTTGCCCGAAGTTTCGAGCGTATATGGCGTCCGCTATGCCATCATGCGCGTATGGGAATCGTTCTGTCACATACCACGGCACGCGCTGTATACCAAACAGTCAACTCGCTCGCAAGCCACGCGACCGATCCCATACCTATGGAAAAGATCAAGGTGTCTGCGCCGACCACGTCCAACCTGGAAGCGGCGCGAGCATGGCTCAACAGAAAGAATGTCGATTCTGAAAGCATCCATGTGCTGACGTTTTCCAATAATGCCAAAAGGCACCGCAAGGGCTGCATCTGCCACTGCACGCGCTATACGTTTGATGCAGAAAGCTACCTAGAACTCGAGCCGAACGTCTACATCGTCGATATCAAGCTGTGCGCGTTAGAAGCAGCAGCCGACCTCAACCTTTCGGAGCTCGTTGAGTATTACTTTGAAATCTGCGGCTCCTACGCGCTTGGAACGTCCGACGAAACTCAATATCGCGAGCGCCCAGCCCTAACCAGCGTTGAAGAGCTCAGAGCCTTCTTTTCAGAGGCATCGGGGTATCGTGGATCTAATAAAGCACTTAAGGCACTTTCTTATGTACGCGAAGGCTGTCGCTCCCCACTCGAAACGGCGTTTGTCATGATGCTGACAATGCCCAAGTCAATGGGTGGCTTAGCCATACGCGCTATCAAAACGGACTATCCGATCCCAGTCCCCAAAAGATACGCCGCCCTAACGCGACGGACGGTTTTCTACCTCGACGCGCTGCTCGAAAATTCGATGACCGATATCGAATACAACGGCTTTTACCACGACGAGCCCGAACAGCAATCAATTGACGAGGAACGCCGAAACACGCTGCGAAACATGGGATATGCCGTTATCACAGTTAGTCGTCATTCGTTTTTCAAGCAGTCCGCTTTTAGGCGGGTCATGGAAGCGATTCGCATTCGCGAGAAGATATGGCCCGGTCGACTCCCGGATAACTTCGCCATCCTGCAAGAAACTCTTCGTCAATTTGTCTTGCGGCGCTACTTCGAATACGGTCGCCGCGTCCTGGAGACACTCAAAGAAGAAGAGGCCGCCAAGCGCGAAATTGCAAGCCAATATCCGCAAGCTGATGACCCGAGCATCAACGATGTGCCAGAACCCGACGACATGCAACACGTCGGGGCCCTTGCTGAGGAAATCAATGGGCCTTGGGAATGCGACATGTTCGCAAAAATCGATGAAAACCGCACGGAAGACGACACGATTATTGATCTAATTGAGAATTCGCTCTTCTAAAGGCGATCTCTGCGGATGTCCACCTACATTTTTCGACTTATTCGGCCACCGATGTGCCAGATTGGCTGCAGCAATGCTCAATATAACTTTAGATAAAACTGATTCTGCAGGAACTCCCGTAGAGGAAGAACTGATTCTCGCTGTATTTAACACGATAAAGTACAAATATGAACAGTCCTAACGCTTCTCAAGGTGGCTTTCTTAGCATGCTGGCCGAACATCTCAAAATATGTTGGCGAGCATTGCGTCGATGTCTCCCAACCCGCAGAAAATCGCAGAGGCGGCAAGCAGTCATCGAAGTTAACGTAAATTGTATTGACATATGAACATGCGCTCATATAATCGGAAGTAATTTATATGAGCGCATGTTCATATGAAAGGATGTTGCAATGAGCAGCCACGCTGATGAAACAAAGACTGGCATCGAGGCCACCGAGCCGATCGTCCCCACCACCTGCTCGCCCGAGGACCTTCCCGACGAGGAGCTGTTGTACGACCTGGCCGACCTGTTCAAGGTCTTCAGCGACACCACACGCATCAAGATCCTCCATGCCCTCATGGGCCGCGAGCTCTGCGTGGCCGACATCGCCGAGGCGACCGCAACCTCGCAGTCGGCAGTATCGCACCAGCTGCGCACGCTTAAGCAGTCGCACCTGGTCAAGTTCCGCCGCGACGGCCGCAACATTCTCTACTCGCTCGCCGACGATCACGTCTACACCATGCTTAACCAGGGCATGAGCCATATCTGCGAATAGCAATCACCCACGGTATCAGCGCGGCCGGCACCCAGACCGCTAACACAGGGAAAGGAACCCACCATGAAAAAGCAGTTTAAGCTCGACGAGATCGATTGCGCCAACTGCGCGCGCGAGCTTCAGGACGAACTTGCCAAGCTCGAGGGCGTCAAGTCCGTTTCGGTCAACTTTATGACCCAGAAGCTGACGCTCGAGGCCGACGACGCCAAGTTCGACGAGGTCCTGGACCGCGTCGTTGAGTTCACCGCCGACGCCGAGCCGGACTGCGAGATCATTCTCTAACCCGCGCATACGTTGACCTGCGAGGCCGCGCTTGCCGCGGCCTTTGCTCGCGAAATTATATGAGCGAGTGTTCATAAACTCAAATGAGAGGTTTGAATCATGACAGCCGCCGATCCCAAAAAGAAAAAGAAGAAGCGCAAGAAGAAAGAGTCCCTTGAGCATAAGCGCAACCGCATCCTGGTAGCACTGGGCATTTTTGCCGTTGTTTATGCCCTCGACGAGCTCGGCGCCCTCACTATCGCATTTGGGGAGCCCGGCAACATCTACGCCAGCTTTGTGCTGTTCCTCGTGCCGTTTTTGATTGCCGGCTACGACGTACTGCAAAAGGCATTCAATAACATCCGCCGCGGCAAGGCCTTCGACGAGAGCTTCCTCATGGCCGTCGCGACCATCGGCGCGTTTGCCATGGTGCTCTTCCCCGACACCGACCCGCACATGGCCGAAGGCGCCGCTGTCATGCTGTTCTACCAGGTCGGCGAGTTGTTCCAGGCATACGCCGTGGGCAAGAGCCGCAAGTCGATCAGTGCCATGATGAACATCGCGCCCGACTACGCTAACGTCGAGCAAGCCGACGGCACACTCGAACAGGTCTTTCCCGATGACATCGCCGTCGGCACCGTGATCGTGGTCAAGCCCGGCGAGCGCGTGCCTATCGACGGCGTCATCGTCGAGGGCGAAACCCAGCTCGACACCGCCGCACTCACGGGCGAGTCGGTCCCCCGCCCGGCCAAGACCGGCGACGATATCATCAGCGGTTGCATCAACATGACGGGCCTCATCCACGTGCGCACCACCAAGCCCTTTGGCGAGTCAACCGTCGCGCGTGTTCTGAAGCTCGTGGAGAATGCCAGCGAAAAGAAGGCGCGCACCGAGAACTTCATCACGCGCTTTGCCCGCGTCTACACCCCCGCCGTCACTGGCGCTGCCGCGGTGCTCGCGCTTGGCGGCGGCCTGGTGACTGGCGCTTGGTCCGATTGGATCCTGCGTGGCCTGACCTTCCTGGTCGTCAGCTGCCCGTGCGCCCTCGTGATCAGCGTACCGTTGAGTTTCTTTGGCGGCATCGGCGGCGCGTCCAAGCTGGGCGTTCTCATCAAGGGCTCCAACTACCTCGAGACGCTCGCCGACGTGGACACCGTCGTCTTCGACAAAACGGGCACCCTCACCAACGGCACGTTCTCAGTCGTCGCGGTGCACCCCGAGGCTGGCTATACCGAGCAGTCGCTGCTCGAAGTCGCAGCCCTTGCTGAATCGTTCTCCGACCATCCCATCGCGCAGTCCGTGCGCGACGCCTACCAGGGCGAGGTCGACCCCAAGCGCGTGAGCGACTCCGCCAACGACGCGGGCCACGGCGTGACGGCAACCATCGACGGCAAGCACGTCGTCGTCGGCAACGCCAAGATGCTCGCCGCGGCCGGCGTTGAAGCACCGGACTGTGAGGTTGCCGGCACAATCCTCCACGTGCTCGTGAACGGCGTGTATGTCGGCCACATCGTGATTGCAGACACCGTTAAGGCCGATGCCGAGCAGACAATCCGCGACCTGCACGCCGCCGGCGTCAAGCGCACCGTTATGCTCACGGGCGACCGCGAGGAAGTGGCCGCTGCGGTGGCCAAGCAGCTCGGCCTCGACGAGTTCCACGCGCAGCTGCTGCCGGGCGACAAGGTCGAGCGTGTTGAAGCGCTGCTCGCGGCCGAAAGTGGCAAGGGCAAGCTCGCCTTTGTCGGTGACGGCATCAACGACGCGCCTGTGCTTACGCGCGCCGATGTGGGCATTGCCATGGGCGCCATGGGCTCGGACGCCGCAATCGAGGCCGCCGACGTGGTGCTGATGGACGACAAGCCGTCCAACATTTCCCGCGCGATCCGCGTGGCGCGCAAGACCATGACGATTGTTTGGCAGAACATCATCTTTGCGCTGGGCATTAAGCTGCTGATCCTTGTGCTGGCAGCGCTGGGTATCGCCAATATGTGGCTTGCCGTCTTTGGCGACGTAGGCGTGGCGATCATCGCCATCCTGAACGCCATGCGCGCGATGGGTGTCAAGAACCTGTAGCGCCTGCGGTAACGTTGCTGGCGGTTCTTGGGCATCGCTTGCTGGCGGGGTTCCTTGTCTGAGTTGGACTTGGTTGGCGGGGCTACTGGTCCCGGTCGCTGTCCCGTCCCAGCATCGCCCTCAGCTTCTCAAAGCTTTCCTCGCTCAGGCAGTGCTCCATGTGGCAGCCCTCTTGCGACGCGACCTCGGGCGTTACGCCTGCGTCCTCTAGCAGACCTACAAAAAAGCAGTGGCGCTCCCACATTTGACGGGCAACCTCAAGACCGCGTTCCGTCAGATGCACGTCGCGTTTGCCCATCTCCACGTAGCCGGTGCTCTCCAAGGCCGCCATGGCTTTAGAGACGCTTGCTTTGGTTACGCCCAAGTATTCGGCAACGTCGATCGAGCGCACGATGCCCTGACGTTCCGATAGGACGTAGATCGATTCGAGATAGTCTTCTCCGGATTCACGTAGGGCCATGGGCCGCCTTTCGCGATGGCTTCTAGTTAGCCTTTGGATACTTTTGCTTGATTTACTTTACCGCAAAAGTTGCCCATGTCTTACTCCGTTGTTTAAAAAGTTAACCGTGTTTCACAAAACGCACGGGACGGAAACAAAACGGAGGCACACCCCGCAAGGAGTGTCCCCAACTGCCGGCAGAAAAGGAACGTCCCCAGGTGCCGAGTCGCAACTATAGCAGCCCAAAGTGCTTTGCGGCGTTGTAGATGCCGTCGTCGTCCACGGCGGTCGTCACGTAGGTCGCCGCAGCCTTCACGGTATCCTGCGCGTTGCCCATGGCCACACTTGTGCCCACGGCCGAGAACATCGACAGGTCGTTCTCGCCGTCGCCAAAGGCAATCGCCTCGCTCGCGTCGATGCCCAGGCGCTCCAGCGTCGCCGCCACGCCCAGGTCCTTGCCGCCGTTGGCGGGAATAATGTCGCAGAACAGGTCGCACCAGCGCGTAGTGAGCGAATGCGACACCGCATCAGTCACGATATGCTCGTCGGCCGGATCCACAAAGGCGCAGAACTGGTAGACCGGCGCATCAAAGGCGTGCTCAAACGGCTCCTCGTGGTAAACGATTCCCGCGTTGCTGCCGGCCGTCACCACGCGCTCGGACAGGCGGTTCACAAACGAGTTCTCGCCCTGCATGCACAGCGAGTCGTAGCGTCCCTGCGCCACCTGGTCCACAATCACTGCAACGTCGTCCGGATCGATCGGGCAGCTGCGATAAACGCCCTTGGCATCAAAACAGTGCTGGCCCGAAAGCGTAATGTACGCATCCCATCCCAAGTCGAACAGCCAATCCGGCATCTGATAGATCGGGCGACCCGTGGCAATCACGCACGCAATCCCCTGCTCGCGAAAGCTGTCGAGCACCTGCTGCGCCGACGCCGGAATCCGATGGGTCTTAAAGCTCAGCAACGTGCCGTCGATATCGAAAAATGCGGCCCTAATCATCCTCGCCTACTCCTCGCCCTCGAGCTTCTCGCTCGCCTCGAGCCACGCCATCTCCAGCTCGTCCATAGCGGCGTGGGCCTCGTCAATCTTTGCCTGCTGCTCGCCCAACGCCGTGTAGTTGGTGGGGTCGACCTGGGCCATCGCGGCCTCGGCCTCCTCCACGCGAGCGCGCTGCGTCTCCATCTTGCGCTCGAGCGAGCTCACCTCGCGGCGAAGCTTCTGGCGCTCGGCGTTGGAAAGGCCATTGGGCTGGCCACTCGACTTGGGCTTTTCGGCCGCAGCCGCCGCGGCACCGGTGTCAAACGTGCCGGTCTTAGCGCTCGGCGCACCCACGGGCTCGCCCTCGGCGGTGGCGTTGCACAGGCGCAGGTACTGGTCGACGCCGCCGGGCATATGCGTCAGATGGCCGTCGAGCAGTGCCCACTGCTGGTCGGTCACGCGCTCCATCAAGAAGCGGTCGTGCGTCACCAGGATCAGCGTGCCGGGCCAGCCGTCGAGCAGGTCCTCGACAATCGCCAGCATGTCGGTATCCAGGTCGTTGCCGGGCTCGTCCAGGATAAGCACATTGGGCTCGTCCAGGATCGTCAGCAGCAGCGACAGGCGGCGGCGCTGACCGCCCGAAAGATCGCCGATGCGACTCCAGAGCTGCTGTGTCGTAAAGCCCAGGCGCTCGCAAAGCTTCTCGGGCGAAGTCTCCTTACCGTCGATGACGTAGTACTTCTTATAGTTGCCGAGCACCTCGCGGATCGTGTCTCCCATGTAGGGTTCGAGCTCCTCGAGCTGCTGCGACAGCACGCCGAAGCGCACTGTCTGGCCAATCTTCACACGGCCGCGCGTGGGCTTAATCTTGCCCTGAATCACGTCGAGCAGCGTGGACTTGCCGGCACCGTTCTCGCCCAGCAGACCATAGCGGTCGCCCGCGCCGATAAGCCAGGTCACGTCGGAGAGCACCTGCTTGGGCGTGCTATCGGCATCGGCATAGCCAGCATCAACGTCAACCACGTCGATGACCTGCTTGCCTAGGCGGCTCACCGCCAAGCGCTTGAGCTCCAGCTCGTCACGCACGGGCGGCACGTCGGCAATCAGCTCGCGAGCGGCGTCCACACGAAACTTGGGCTTAGTGGAACGAGCCTGGGCGCCGCGGCTCAGCCACGCGAGCTCCTTGCGCGCCATGTTGCGGCGGCGCTCCTCGGTAACCGCGGCCATGCGGTCGCGCTCCACGCGCTGCAGGATGTAGGCCGAGTAGCCGCCCTCAAAGGGATCGACCTGGCCGTCGTGGACCTCCCACATGCTGGTGCAGACCTCGTCCAGGAACCAGCGGTCATGCGTGACCACGAGCATGGCACCCTGACCGCGCTGCCAGCGGGCCTTTAGGTGGCGTGCGAGCCAGTTGATGGTGCGCATGTCCAGGTGGTTGGTGGGCTCGTCGAGCATGAGCACGTCATATTCGCCGATCAGCAGGCGCGCGAGGTCCACGCGACGGCGCTGGCCGCCCGAGAGCTCGCCCACCGTGCCCTCCCAGGGCACGTCGCTAATAAGACCGGCAAGGATCTGGCGCGTACGCGGGCTCGAGGCCCACTCGTACTCGGGCGTGTCGCCAACGACGGCGTGATGCACGGTGTCGGTATCGACCAGGTTGTCCTTTTGGCCGAGCAATCCGATCGTGGTGTCGCGGCGGTGCGTCACGCGGCCGTCGTCGGGCTCCAGCGTGCCGGCGAGAACGCTCAGCAGTGTCGACTTGCCGTCGCCGTTTTTGCCGACGATACCAATACGGTCGCCCTCGTCCACGCCGAGCGTCACGCTATCGAAAATATGCTTGGTGGGAAACTCTAGGCTGATGGAATCGCATCCCAAAAGAATCGCCATATGCCCTGCTCCTTCATAGAAATACAACGTTGTCCATGATAGCAGCGAGCCCCACCCCAAACCACCACGAAGGTGCCTGTCCCCTTTGTGGTGGTCGTTTCGGTCGCAGAGCAAAAAGGCGGGCCATCTCCCGCAAGAGATGACCCGCCTCTCCAATCAGTCCCGCGACAACCGTGGCCGCCGCGGGCCTCAAGCATGTCCCGGACTAGGAGAACATGCCGGTGAGGTAATCATTCAGCCGCTTATCCTTGGGCCGTTGGAAAATCTCATCGGTCTCGTCGTACTCGACCATATCGCCCATGTAGAAAAACGCCGTGCGATTCGACACGCGCGACGCCTGCTCCATGTTGTGCGTCACGATGACGATGGCGCGGTCGGCCACGATCGACGACATCAGGTCCTCGATCGCCAGCGTCGAGATGGGGTCGAGCGCCGAGCAGGGCTCGTCAAACAGAATCACATCGGGGTTGAGCGCCAGCGTGCGCGCGATGCACAGACGCTGCTGCTGGCCGCCCGAAAGCGCGTAGGCGCTCTTGTCGAGCTTATCCTTGACCTCGTCCCACAGCGCCGCGCCGCGCAGGCTTTCCTCGACCATGCGATCGAGCTCGTCGCGGTCGGTGATGCCGTGGCGCTTGGGCGCAAACGTGATGTTGTCGCGAATGGACTTGCGAAACGGATTGGGCTGCTGAAACACCATGCCGATGGAACGGCGCAGCTCGTACGTGTTCTCGGTCTTGGTGTTCACGTTGCGTCCGCGGTAGCTGATCTCGCCCTCCACGCGGCAGCCGCGAATCTCGCGATTCATCAGGTTGAGGCTGCGCAAGAAGGTCGACTTGCCGCAGCCCGAAGGCCCGATGAGCGCCGTGATCTCACCCTTGTGGAAGTCGAGCGACGTATTGTGCAGCGCATGGTGGTCGCCATAGTACACGTTGACGTCCTTGGTGGAGAGCACGACCTCGTCGCTCACGGCCTTGCCGCTCACGCGAACACGTTTCTCGCTCTCCCCCACGCTCGACAAAAAGTCCTGGGTGTCGGACGATGCCGCCTCGGTTGCGGGCGTCGCATTCGTCTCGCTCATTCGGCCGTCATCCTCCTTGCCAGTTGCTTGCCCACGATACGGGCGACTACGTTAAACAGCAGCACGCAAATCATCAGCAGTGCCGCAGTGCCCCAGACGATCTGCTGGGCCTCGGGGCTGCCCTCGCCATAGATCTTGTAGATGTGCACGGCCAGCGACTCGCCGGGACGGAACACGTTCCAGGCGCAGGTGGGGCTCGACAGGTTAAAGCTCAAGAAGTTCAGGCGAACCGGCGAGCTCATGCCCGAGGTAAAGAGCAGCGCCGCGGCCTCGCCAAACACGCGGCCGGCCGAAAGCACGATGCCGGTCACGATGGCGGGCATGGCCTCGGGAATCAGGATGTGCAGTGTGGCCTCCCAGCGAGTGAGGCCCATGGCCAGGCATGCATCGCGCTGGGCCTGCGGCACGTCCTCGAGCGCCTGCTGAATCACGCGCACCAGGATGGGGATGTTGAACATGGTGAGCGCGACGGCGCCGGAGATGATGGAGTACTTCCAGCCCAGCTGCACCGAGAACACCAGAAAGCCGAACATGCCTACGACAATGGAGGGCAGCGAGGACAGCGTCTCGATGGCGGTCGAGGCGATGTCGCGAATAGGCCCATCGGGCGCGTACTCAACCAAAAAGACCGCGCCGCCCAGGCTGATGGGCACCGAGATGATCAGGGTGATCAGCAGCAGATAGAACGAGTCGAACAGCTGGTAGAGCACGCCGCCCTGCGTTCCGTTGGCGCGTGCGGGCTGCGTGAGAAAGCCCGGCTGGAACAGCGTCGAGATACCCTCGAACAGGATGTAGGCCACCATGGAGACGACGATAAGCATGACGATGGCGACAATCGCCGTCAGCACGCCCGTGGCGATGCGGTCCTGCTTTTGGACAAGCCCGAGTCTCGCCTCGTCGATGTGGATGCGCGTGCTAGCCACGAGCCTTCGCCCCCTTGCGGCCAATGAGATGGATGATCAGGATAAAGATGAGGCTCATGCCCATCAGCAGCAGACCGAGCGCCCACAGGACGTCGTCCTGCGCCGAGCCCTCGGCATAGACCGCCATGGACGTGGTGAGCGTGGTGGTGATGGTAGACGCCGGCGACAGCAGCGACGTCGGCATGGCCTCGATGCCGCCAATGACCATGCGCACGGCGAGCGTCTCGCCAAAGGCGCGGGTCATGCCAAGGATGACTGCGGTCATGAGCGAGGGCATGGCGGACTTGAGCACCACGTGCCAGATGGTCTGCCAGCGGGTGTAGCCCAGCGCGAGCGAACCCTGGCGGTAGCTATCGGGCACGGCGCGCAGGCCATCGACCGAAAGCGTGGTCATCGTCGGCAGAATCATGACTGCCAGCACGATAGCGCCGGGCAAGATACCCAGACCCGTGCTCACATGGAAAACGCTCTTCATAAGGCCGACGACCACGTGAAAACCGATCAGGCCAAAGACGACCGAGGGAATGCCGGTCAAAAGCTCAATAAGCGGCTGAAAGACCTTGGAGCCAAACTTAGGCTGGATCTCGACCGCAAAGATGGCAGAGCCGATGGCGATGGGCAGCGCGATGAGCGTGGAGAGCACCATGACCGCAAACGAGGTGACGATCAGGGGCAGGGCGCCGGTGTAGGGCAGCCCGCTTTCGGCCGTGTTGGCCAGGTCCCACTTGGTGCCGGTGAAGAACTCAACGACCGAAACGCCGTCCTTGACAAAAGCCGAGAGACCCTTTTGGGCGACCATAAAGATGAGTGCGGCAACGACAAGCGTCACGAGCGCTACGCACGCACCCGTGACGCCCAGGCCCACGTTCTCAAGGTCGCGCTTTGGCAGCTGTTTTGCCATTGCAAACCTTTCCGGGGGCGATTACCTATTTAGCGGAGACCTTGCCGCTGGCGTCCTTGACGACCTTCATGGCAGAGACGGGGATAAAGCCCTGCTCCTCGACAAGTTTGCCCTGGACGTCGTCGGAAAGCATAAAGTCCAGGAAGGCCTTGGTGGCCTCGTCGGCGTCCTTGGCGCAGTACATGTGCTCGGTAGCCCAGATCTTGAAGGAGTCGTCGGTGACATTCTTGCTCTTGGGCTCGACACCCTCGACCTTGACGGCGTTGAACTTGGAATCGTCAAAGTGCGAGAAGTCGAGGTAGGAGATGGCGTTGTCGGTGCTGCCCATCTGAGTCTGGACGTCGCCGGACTTGTCGAGCTCGGCGTCGCCCTTAAAGTCGACGGCCTCATCGCCAAAGACGGCGGCCTCGAAGGCGGCGCGAGTGCCGGAGCCGGCCTTGCGGTTGAGAACGACGATGGTGGCGTCGTCGCCGCCGACCTCCTTCCAGTTGGTGATCTGGCCGGAGAAGATGCCCTTGAGCTGCTCGAGGGACAGGTCGTCGACCGTCACGTTCTTGGAGACGACGGGGCCCATGCCCACGACAGCAACCTCATGGTCGACGAGGTTCTTGACCTGGTCGGCCTCGAGCTTGGTCTCGGCGAAGACGTCGGAATTACCGATGGTAACGGTGCCGGCGGCGACAGCGGTCAGGCCCTTGCCCGAACCGTTGCCCGAGCCGGAGACGGAGACGTCCGGGTTGGCATCCATGAACTTCTCGGCAGCGGCCTCGACGAGAGCCTGGAACGAGGAGGCGCCGTCGTAGGTCACCTCGCCGGAGACAGACTCGGCAGCAGCGGCGCTACCCTTGTCGGTGGCGCTAGAAGCGC
The DNA here is from genome assembly GCA_905205405.1 of uncultured Collinsella sp. Classification (GTDB taxonomy): domain Bacteria; phylum Actinomycetota; class Coriobacteriia; order Coriobacteriales; family Coriobacteriaceae; genus Collinsella. The sequence goes on along the minus strand of CAJLDK010000020.1, from coordinate 9,271 downwards.
CTGCGCCACCGCAGCCAACAAGACCGAGTCCGACGATGCTGGCAAGACCACCAGCGAGGCCGAGAAACTGACGACGAGAATAAGCCTGATCGAGCATGATCTTCCTTTCATACATGCGACTCGCGGGCACCCTGCCCGCTTTACTGTTTGGAAAGATACGGCCCCGACCGGGCATCGCCCGCGCCAACTACGGTTTCTTACGGGCATCTGATAGACCCTTACCGCAAGCGCGACTCGGCTTTACAAACGAATAACAAACCCGCCGCCAAGCATGGCCCGCCTTTTACACCAATAAAAACAAAGTTGCGGTGAAATAGTTCCTGTTTGGCTGTCAGGCAGCCGATTCTAGAAACTATTCCACCGCAACTTAGATTGGCAAAACGCCGCAACCTTAAAGCTCGAGCTCGTTGAGCCTTAAGATCGCAACAATATAGATCTTGAGTGCCTGCTTGAGCTGTTCCTCGTTGGCGCACTCGTTGGGGCCGTGCATCTGGCCGCCCCATGCGGGCAGCTCCAGGCCGGTCTCCTCGGGGCCAAACGATACGGCGCGGGCAAAGTTGCGCGCGTACGTGCCACCGCCCATGGCGAAGGGCTCGGCATGCTTGCCCGTAAATTCGTTATAGGTGTCAATCAGCGCTTTCACGGCCGGATCGTCGGCAGAGACCGAGAACGGCACCTTGGTACGACCCACGCGATACGTCACACCAAAGCGGCCCACGAGCGGCTCGAGCTGCTCGCAGATGGTATCGGCACTGGTGCTATCGGGGAAACGCACGTCGATGACCTGCTCAATGTGGCCATCCGCCACGCAGATGACGCCGGGGTTGCAGGTGAGCGGGCCAAACGCGGGGCTCGTCGCGTCGATACCCAGGCCGCGGCCATAGGCGTCCGCATGCACAAAGGCCAGAAACTTGACAAACTCGTGCTCTGCAGGCGTCAGCAGGCGCTCGTCGCGCGCACCAAACGCGTCCTCGGCCTCGCGCAGGTACGTCACGATCAGGCCGACGGCGTCGATCGTCCCCTCGGGCATCGAAGCATGGCCACCGATGCCGTGCGCAAAAATCTGGGCATGGCCGTTCTCGAGCGCCGTAATCTCCAGGCGCTCGGCGTTCTCAACGGGTGCCGGCAGTTCATCGGCGGCAACCGCAAGCTCACAGATAGACTGCGACGGAATGGCGTTGCTCGCCTCGGCACCGCTCCACGATACGATGCGCCCGCCGTCGATCTTGGAGCTCACAAACGTCGCCCCAAACTGACCCTTCTCGGCATTACAAACCGGGAACTCGGCATCGGGCGTAAACAGAAAGTCGGGGTCTGCGTAGTTCTCCAGATAATGGTGAACGTCGGACATGCCCACTTCCTCATCGCAGCCCAGCAGCGCGCGGAAGGTGTAGCGCGGCACAATGCCGTGCTTGAGCAGATAGGCGCCGGCGTAGAGCGACAGCACCGCCGGACCCTTGTCGTCGATAACGCCGCGACCGAGCAGCCAGCCCTCGCGACGCTCCATCGCAAACGGGTCGGTGTTCCAACCGGGGCCGGCGGGCACCACGTCCACGTGGCAGATAGTCGCGAGCTGCTTGTCGCCGCGGCCGGGAATGTCGGCGATGCCCACATAGCCCTCGTCGTCGCTCGTCTGGTAGCCGAGCTTTTGCGCAATGCCGAGCGCGCAATCGAGCGCGTCACGGACCGGGCGGCCAAACGGCGCGCCGGGCTCCGCATCGGCAGAAACTGCCACGGAAGGATAACTCACCAGCTGCTCGATATCAGCGACGACATCCTCCCAGACCTCGTCGACATACTCAGCGACGCTCTGCTCCACCTGATTCATGGACGACCTCCTTACCAATGAGCGGCAAGCGTACCCGCCCCTCACATTTAGTTCCTAGATAGAGAATAGTTTAGCAAGCTCGGCCACCGAGTGCACCACCGCATCGGCACCCGTCGCTTCATGCTCACCCGGCGCCGCCGCGCCCGAATAGATGCCGATGCACGGCACGCCCATCGCGTGCGCGCCCTCGACGTCGTTAAAGCGATCGCCGATCATCACGGCCTCGTCCGCGGCCGCACCCAAGGCCGTCAACGCGTCGCGAACCGAATCGGCCTTGGTCTCGCGCCCCTGCGGAGGATTCATGCCAACCACGGCTTCGAACTGAGAAAGACCCAGCTCATGCACCATGTCAATGCACTTTGCCTCCATACGCGACGTCGCGACGGCCATGCGATGACCCTGCGCCGCCAAGCCATCGAGCAGCTCGGCGATTCCGTCGAACACGGGATACTCCTCCGGACCCAGCTCGTCAAAATAGGCACGGTACTCGTCGGCCACCACGAGCGACTCCTCGCGCGTAAAGTCGTAAAAGTCGTGGAAGCTCTTCCACAGGGGCGGCCCGATCATGCGGCGCAGGTCACCCATCTGCGCCTCCGAAAACCCGCGCGCGGCCAACGTTTTGCGTGTCGAGGTCATCACCGCCCGGCCCGTATCTGCCACCGTGCCGTCAAAATCGAACAGCACGACCGGCCGCCTGCATATCTCCAACGCCTCCATCGGCATTCCTCTTCCCCAGTTGACGATTTCCACACCGACACTTCAAACTGTTGACTATTCAACAATTGAACCTAGCAATGTAGAGCAACTCCACTATACTTGTCGCACTTTGCTCTCAATCGGCGGCGCCGTGGCGCCCCATCGAAAGGTGCAATTATGTCTTTTGCCATCATAACCGACTCCACGTCGGACATCTCCCCCGCCCGCGCCCAAGAGCTCGGTATTTACGTGATTCCGCTGCATGTGATTATCGAGGGCGAGGACCTGCTCGACCAGGTGCAGATTACTGCTGAGGAATACGTCGCGCGCATGGCCGGCTCTGAGCAGCTGCCGCACACCTCGCAGCCGAGCGCCGGCGAGTTCAAGGCGCTGTTTGACCGCGTGCGCGCCGATGGCCACGACAGCGCCATCTTTATCTCGCTGTGCAGCGAGTGGTCCGCCTGCTATTCCAACGCATGCCTGGTCGCCGAGACCCACGAGCTCGACGTGCGCTGCATCGATTCGCGCACCGGCTCGGGCGCCGAGGGTCTGCTGGTGGAGTACGCGCTTGCCATGCGCAAGGACGGCCGCAGCTTGGACGAGACCGAGGCGCAGATCCGCGCGACGTTGCCCGACGCCCATCTGCTGCTGATTCCCCGAACGCTCGAGAACCTGGTCAAAAACGGCCGCGCCCCCAAGCTCGCCGGCCAGCTGACGCAGATGCTCAACATTCGCCTGGCCGTTTCGCCGGAGTGGCAGTCGGGCGAGATCAAGGCCATCAATAAGGGCCGCGGCGCCAAGCGTATCGTCGCCAACACCATGGCAGACTGCCTCACGTTTTTGGACGAGAACCCGGGCTCCAGCGTGCGCGTGCTCACGACCGGCGCCGCCGAGGAGCAGGAGCTCGTCAGCCAAGCGCTCGCGGGCCAAGACTACGTAGACGCCGGCACCGGCCCCATCGGCTGCACCATCGCCACCCATGTAGGCGTCGATGCCATCGCCATCAGCTACTGCCCCCGCTACCAGCCAACTCGCTAGGGACGCCCACATCAGTTGCGGTGAAATAGGGGCTGTTTTTGGCTTATTAGCCGTCAATCAATCCCTATTCCACCGCAACTTGGAAGCAGTTCATTTGGGACGGGGCTAAAAAGACTGGCACGTAACGTTACGCACTGGTCGTTTTAGCCCCGTCCCATTTTAGCTACTCTACATTAGCCCGCTCAGGGCAATGTCAGCGGCCTCGTTGAGGTCGTCGGTAATGTGTACCAGATCCGGATCGAGCGGACTGATCATGCCGGCGTCCATCACCGGACCGTTGAGCCAGTCGAACAGGCCCTGCCAGTACTCGCTGCCCACCAACACGAGCGGCATGCGCTTGACCTTGTGCGTTTGCACCAGCGTGAGAACCTCGAACATCTCGTCGAGCGTGCCAAAGCCGCCGGGAAATACGATGGCGCCCGAGCTGTACTTAACGAACATGGTTTTGCGCACAAAGAAGTAGCGGAAGTCCATGCCGAGGTTCACGTATTTGTTGAGCCCGTGCTCGTGCGGCAATTCAATGCCTAGGCCAACTGACTTGCCGTTGACACTCGCTGCTCCCCTGTTGGCCGCTTCCATGATGCCGGGGCCGCCACCGGTGATGACCGCCACGCCACGTTGCGCGATCTTGCGCCCGACGGCGCGCGCCGCCTTGTAGAGCGGATCGGTCTTGGGCGTGCGGGCGCTACCGAAGATGGTCACCGCAGGTCCAAGCTCGGCAAGTGCGCCAAAGCCATCGACAAACTCTGCCTGAATTCGCAGCACGCGCCAGGGGTCGGCGTGCAGCCAGTCAGTCGACTCCTCGGGCGCCAGCAGGTTGGCGTAGGTGTTGTCCTTAGGAATCATGGGGCCGCGCATGACCACGGGGCCGCGGCGGTACGTCTCGTCGTAGGCAGGCTCGCCCTCGACGTTCTCATTCTTAATCATGGGTACTCCTATCGAGAAAAAGAAAAACGGGCGGGGTCGACGCTATGCGTCAAACACCCGCCCGAGCATCAACTATTCGGTATGGTACCCGCGATGCATCAAGCACTTGCAAGCTATCGGTCAGCGGTCGCGCAGCCGGTGTCAACGAATGTGACGACCGGCTGGCGCCCGACCATTGCCGTTGCCCACGCTCTGCAAGCGTGTCTGTCGCCCTTAGTAATCCACCGCGGCAGGACTATTCATCCAATCGCTCACGAATGCGCCGTAGCGGCCCTCGATAATGGCCTGGCGGGCACGCTGCATAAGGTTGAGCAGGTAGTAGATATTGTGCATCGAAAGCAAAATGCCGCCGAGCATCTCCTTCTGCGTGACCATGTGGCGAATGAGCGCGCGGCTGTAGCCGCCCGTGCACACCGGGCAGGTGCAGGTGGGGTCGATGGGGCCGTCGTCGTGCGCAAAGCGCGCGTTACGGAAGTTAAGGCGACCTTCACTGGAGAACGCCGTACCCATGCGACCGGTGCGCGTCGGCAGCACACAGTCGAACATGTCGATGCCCACGCCCACGCCGCGTACGAGCGTGGTGGGGTTGCCGACACCCATCAGGTAGCGCGGCTTATGCTTGGGCATGTACTCGCTCACGAGCGGCGCCAGGGTCTCGAACATGGTCTCGTGATCCTCGCCCACCGAATAGCCACCGATACCATAGCCCGGGAAGTCGCCGCACTCCTCCAGATGGCGCAGCGAACGCAGGCGCAGATCCAGGTGCATGCCGCCCTGAACGATGCCAAAGAGCGCCTGGTCATCGCGGGTATGCGCCTTATAGCAGCGCTCGGCCCACATGCTCGACAGCTCAACGGCGCGCTCAACGTAGGCGCGCGTGGCGGGATAGCCCGGGCACTGGTCGAGCTGCATGCAGATATCGGAGCCGAGTTTCATGGCGATTTCCATGTTGTCCTCGGGCGTCCAAAACACGTGGCGGCCGTCGTAATCGTTGACAATAAAGCGCACGCCCTCATCGGTGAGCTTGACGGCATCGTTGTGGCTGAAGACCTGGAAACCGCCCGAGTCGGTGAGGATGGGGCCGTGCCAGTTCATGAACTTGTGCAGGCCGCCCAGCTCGGCGATGGTATCCTCGCCGGGACGCATGGACAGATGATAGGTATTGGCGAGCACGATCTGGGCGCCGAGCTTCTTGACAGTCTCGGTAGGAATGCCCTTGACGTTTGCCTTGGTGCCCACGGGCATAAAGATCGGCGTCTCGATGTCGCCGTGCGGGGTGTGCAGCACGCCGGCGCGCGCGTGCGTCGTCGGGTCCTCGGCGATCAGGTCGAATTTAAAAAGGTTCTGGTCCATAAACTGGAACTCCTTGGTTGCGGTTCATACGCAAACCATTATACGGGCAACCCGCAAGAAGCACCGACTCGACAGAAACTAGTGCATTAGGATCAGGTTCCCGCGCTAGTCGTTGGGGACGTTCTTAAACGACTAGACGTTGGGGACAGCCTTCAGCGCCATCTTGCAAAGGAGTGTCCCAATCTGCCGGCACTTAGGGACTGTCCCCAACTGCCGACAACGCCGATGCTCTGGTAACGCCGATGCTCTGACAACATCAGCGAGCGGTCGCCAGGGCGAACAAATTGGCATGAAAAGAGGGCGGCATAGACCTTCTGGTCATGCCGCCCTCTTTGAATGACAAGTTGTCGCTCTGGTGACCGCGCAGCGTCGGCCGGTCCGCCGTTCGGTAGAACGGCGGAACCCCTAAGGACGCTGGCCCATGCCACCCTCGAGGGTGACGGTCTCGCCGTTCATATACTTAAAGTCGGGACCGCAGAGCTGAACGACAACGCGGCCGATTTCCTTCTCGACGTCGCCGTAGTGGCCTGCCGGCGGCATGTGGACGTTGGCCTTGAACGCCTCGGGATAGGCATCTTGGAAGTTCTCGAGCGCGGCGGTCCAAGCAAGCGGGCAAACGATGTTGACGTTGATGCCGTCCTTGCCCCACTCGTTGGCGGCGACGCGAGTCAGGCCGCGGATGCCCTCCTTGGCGGCAGCATAGCTGCACTGGCCGTAGTTGCCAAACAGGCCGGCGCCCGAAGCAAAGTTGACCACGGAGCCCTTGGTCTCCTTCAGGTGCGGATAGGCCTTCTGCATGTACAGATAGGTGGCATACAGACCGGAGTAAATGGCCAGGTTAAACTGATCCATGGTGTGGTCGGCGATGGTCACGCCCGAGGCGCTGGCCTGAGCGTTGTTAACGACGGCGTCGATGCGACCGAACTCCTCAATCGCCTTGTCGATAACGTTCTGCACGACGGCCTCGTTGTCCTGACCGGCGGAGACATCGGCCTGAACAGGAAGAACCTTAACGCCGTACTCAGCCTCGAGAGACTCCTTGGCGGCCTCGAGCTTGGCAACGTTGCGGCCGGTGATGACGAGGTTCGCGCCCTCCTTGGCAAAAGCGATATCGATGCCGTAACCGATGGAGCCAGCGGAGCCGTCCTTGAGCGTGGCCTTGCCGCCGCCGGTGACGATCACGGTCTTACCAGTGAAAAGTCCCATACAAAGTCCTTTCAAATCGCGACGGGCCCGCCCGTCGACTGCGCGCATCCAACTTCACGCGCCAAAAGCTGACATGCAACTTTAGCGTGTTCAAGTGAATAGAAAAGGCCTCGGTAGGCGAACGGCATAACGTCTTTCGGCGAAGGGATTGTCAAGTACAAACTGGATAAAGTGGCCGAGTTTTTGCTATCGACACGAGCCATCGAACACGTTTTGAAACTTTGCTGCAGCGCGCGGGATGTCGGCGCGAGACTTTATCATAGGGTGACAAACAACGATGAGGAGCACATGCCTATGACAGACGAGCTGGACCCCCAGACTCAACAGCATATTGATAACTCCGCAGACACCATTGACGGCTGCGATACTTCCACCAGAAGCGATGGCGGCATTGATGCCGCTGTCGAGGAGGCTCCTGCCGCCGCAGACGAGGCCGCAGACGCAAATGTCGCCGCAGAGCAAGACAAAGAAGAGCAGCTAGAGCAGCCGGACCCGAGCGATACTGAGCCCAAGGCTGAGAACGCTCCGCAAGCAGCAGGTCCCATCGAGGTGTCTTCGGAAGAAGAGCTCGACGCCGTCATGGACTCCATGATGGATGCCGTCAAAGCGATGAAAGACGCCGTGGCCGACGCTGACGTTGACGCCGAGGAAGAGGAGGCCGCCGAGGCAGCCTCGACCTTCGTACCCGGCGAGACTCCGGTTGCCGACCAGGGCAGCACCATGCCCTCGTTTCTGCAGCTCGAGCATCCCACGATTGGTGCCGATGCGGTCGACCCGCACGCAGCAGGCTTTTCTGTAATCGAGGGCGGTACCGGCAATATCGCCGTGCCGCAGGCTGCCGATGCGGACGCTGCCGACACCGCTCGCCCGACCGCCCCGCACTCCTCCGCCGCGAGCCGCGATCTGGGGACCGCTGTCTCGAACACTGCGAACGCCGTGGGCACCTTTATCGCCCAGGGTGCCTCGGCCATGCGCGAGATGAACGCCGCGAAAAAGGCACTTGCCGATGCCCGCGCCCACCTGGCCGAACTTGAGCAGCGCATTGCCGATCAGGCCGAGGAACTCGAGACGCGCCAGGATATCGCAGGCCGCTACGACCAGATCGTCGCCGACCAGCGCCAGGCGATTGCCACGGCCCAAAAGACTGCAGCGGCCGCCGAGATTGACCGTGATGCCCACGCCTCCAAAGCGACAGAGCTCAAGGGTCAGCTCGAACAAATGAAGACAGAGGATGACGCGACTGAGCTCCGTCTGAAGGCCGCGCTCGATGCCGTGGAGGCCCGCGAGGCGAGCTCGCGCGAGACCGGCAACCGCCTCGTTCGACGTCTTGAGGATTCCAAGCGCATCCGCGACAAGGTGAAGGCAGAGCGAGACGCCGGCATTGCCGCCGCACAACAAACCGTCGACGCCACGCGCGCCCAGCTCGAGACGCTGCGTCATGAGTATGCCGAGCTGCAACGCAATCCCTCGGCAAATCCCGCCAACTATACGGTGCGCACCAGCGAGCTCTCGATGCAGATTTCCGACACGGCAGATGCCCTGCGTAAAGCCGAAGAAGATGTCCCGCGCATCACCGCCGACCTTGAGCACTCGCTTGCCGCAGCCGAGCAGGCCGTCGAGCAGGCTCAAGCCCCTATCGCCGACGCAAAACGCGCGCACCAAGCCGTGACGACCGAAGCCGATGCCGCGCGCGACGAGCTGCAGACGGCGAAGACAGCCGCCGCGACTCGTCAGCGCGAACTGCGCGAGAAGATCACTGCCGAGGACAAGGCACGCCGCGACCAGGAGCAGAGCATCGCCAACGCCCAAGCAGATGCCGCACATGCGCAGTCGATCATCGAACAGGCGACCGAAGTGCACGACCACCCAGAGATCACTGAGTCGCTTGCAGGATCCTTGGCCCGAGACAAAGCCGAACACACCGAGACCGAGCGAGAAGTCGCCCAGCTCGAGGCCACCGAGGACGCGGTGCGCGAACGTACCCGCGACTCACGCATCAAATTCACCGGCGCCATCGTCTGCATCGTTGCCGTAGTTCTCGTGATCATCTTGATCTGGCTGTTCGCGAGCAAGTAACCACTCCCCAACGATTACAAGGACTGTCCCCAGGTGCCGGCACATAAGGAACGTCCCCAAGTGCCAACAAAGGCGACGCCGATGTTTTGGCGCGGACAGACACTATGACCCAATCCGAGGGCACTAAAAAGATAGGAGCCCCCGCTC
>CAJLDK010000019.1:0-30700 GCA_905205405.1 uncultured Collinsella sp. | reverse complement strand
CTATGTGCGGCGTAGGCCGCTTATTAGCCCGTCCAAGAATTGGGGCGCAGTTCAAGTGCGCAGCGGGGGTTCTTTCATGTCCGAGGACGCGCCGGGAAGTCACCCCATGCGGCCAGCGGACAACTATGTAGCCTTGGACTAGAACATGCCCAAGAAACCATGCACAAACAACGCAGCCACGATGGCACCGACAAACGGAGCGATGCCAGGAACAAGCAGGCCGTACTTCCAATTGTTGTCAGCCTTGTTCTTAATCGGCAGCACCTGATAGGCCATGCGAGGACCAAGGTCACGTGCCTGGTTCATGGCGAAGCCGGTGATGCCGCCCATGCCCATGCCAACAGCCCAAACGATCAGGCCGACGCAGATGGCGAGCATCAGAACGTTCTCGCCGGCGCGGCTAGCAGCAGCAAGGATGGCGCTGATGAACACGAAGGTGCAGATAGCCTCGCAGAAGAAGTTGCGGGCATAGTTCGTGCCCTCGGTGGTGGGGTTGGTCGAGAAGATGTTGCGCTGGGCAATGGGGTCGACGACGCCCTCGGAAGCCTTGAACTCATCGGCATACATAAACCAAGCGATCACGGCACCCACAAAGCCGCCGAGCATATCGGCAAGCATGAAGGGGATGCAGTTGCCCCACGGCACCAGGCCGACGATGCACTGGGCAAGCACCATGGCGGGGTTCATGCACACAGCGCCACCAAAGACAAACAGGCAGACCGAGATGCCAAAGGACCAGGTGGTGATGGCAAACATATGACCAGAGCCCTGATACTTGGTGCCCTTGAGCACGGTATCGCAGTGCACGCCCACGCCAAAGACGATCATGAGGGCCGTCGCGCCGAATTCGCAGAGGAGTTTGGTAAGCATAAAACCTTATCTTTCTTGTCGGTTATAAACGATTCGTTTGGGCCACGCACTAGTGCTGCGCGACGACAACGCCCAGGCCATCGGGAATGACGGCAACCTTGGCATCGGCACCCTTCATCTCAAAGGCGAGCTTGAGCGCCTCCTCGATAGTGTTGACCGGCGTCATGTGCATATCCTTGAGCATCTGGTGATCGCACAGGTCGGTGACCATGATCACGGGGTGATGCGCCAGGATGCGGGCAAAGATCTGGCTCGTCCACTGGTCGGGCAGGGTCTCGTCCTTGGGACGGTCGATGCAGGCGCGCTCAAACTCTGCCGGATCGTTGTCGGCGATGTTGTGATAGAAGCCCTCGCCACCGTGACCGTCGGCACAACCGGCGACATCGATGATCACACCGCCCTCGGGAAGCGTGGCCTCGGCAGCGCACATGCCCTTCACGGCCTGATAGATGTTCTGGTCGAGCGGGTAACCACCGTTGGTAGTGATGGCAATCTCGCACTCGACGGGCTCAACGCCGGCAAGGCTCTTCACGAAGTCGCAGCCGGCCTCGTGCGCCTTGTGGATGTCGCCGGCAAAGGAGCCAATGACCTCGTGCTTGCCGTTGAGCACCACGTTGAGCACAAAGGCAAGGTGAGCCATCTCGGCAGCGGCAAACATATCCTCGCTCACGTGGTTGTGGCACAGGTTGCCGGCACGCGAGTGGGAATCGTTCACAAACTGACCGTTGTGGTTGTACATGATGGTCTTGTAGCTGGCGATGCCAGGCAGGACGGACTTGCGGCTACCAGAGAAACCGGCAAAGAAGTGCGGCTCAATGAAGCCCTCTGCAAGCAGCAGGTCGCAATCGGCAGCGATCTTGTTGATAATGCACTCGCCACCAGAAGGCAGGGTGCCGATCTTTTTCATCATGCTGTCGTCAGTTGCGACGTGCATGACGATTTCCTCGTTGGCAACGATCTCCTCGCCATACTTGTTGACGAGCTCCTCGTGCGTCGACGGACGGTGCATGCCCGTAGCAACCAGAATACGCACACGGGCCTCGGGCGCAGCGGCATGAATGTGATGCAGCAGAATAGGCATCGTCACACGCGAGGGAACGGGACGCGTATGATCGGAGCTAATGATGACGATGTCCTTTTTGCCAGCACAAAGCTCCTCGAGCGAAGGCGAGCCATAAGGGTTGGCAAGCGACTCCTCTACCAGCTCTTCCTGCGATTTCGTAGTCTTAAACTCGTTTTGGTGACCTTCCATCACACCCGCGAAGTTCTTATCCTCGAGTTCCAGATGCAACGTCTTGTGGTCAAACGGCAGTTCACATTCAAACAATGACGAGCGCCCTCTTCCTTTCAACTGACACACTAGATAAACCGTTGGAAGGATACGCCGCTCACCGAAAAACACCACCGTCTACCGACTCATTAACACAACGTTCATATTTGACCCACAACAAAACGGCCGCGATCCCAAAAAGGACCGCGGCCGGAACAGTCGTAAGGCGAGAAGCGCCAAATGCATCTCAATCCCAATCGATAAGACGCGAGGCGCGAAGCGCACAATTCTTCTCCTCAGCTTTAATCCCCGAAGACCGAGGGCGAAGGGGCCCGATGGGTTTCCCTCTGAATGCATTCCGCAGCACGAAGCCCCATCAGAGTGCGCGAAGCGCGCTATCTTTTCCTCAGCAGTAATCCGCCGAAGACCGGACATCGCAGGGCCCGCCATCAGCTTACTTATAGGCACACTCCGCAGGACGCAAGAAACCCTCGCCGCACGAAGTGCGCAGCGAGGGCTTCCTGCATGTCCGAGGACGTGCTTAAAAGTAAGCTGATGGCGGGCCCGGACGACTACAGGGCTATCGATTACCCCGTGTTCTGCAGTCCTGCCGAGACGCCGGTCACAGTCGAAAGAATCAGGCTCATATACTCGGCCTTCTTCTCCTCCGCCATCTCGTCCTGGTTCATACGCACCTCGCGAAGGGCGCGGACTTGGGCGATGGACAGGGCGTCGACGTAGGGATTGCGCACGCGAACGGCGCAGCCGAGCACGCGGCGGCGCTGCAGCGGCCACTCGTCACCGACGATGGCAAGGACCCACTTACGGGTGAGCTGCATCTCGGTGAAGACCTTCTCGGACAGATCCTGGCGATCGCCCAGGTGCAGATACATCTTGGCGATGCGCTGGTCGGTCTTGGCGATCGACATCTCGATGTTGTCGATGAACGTGCGGAAGAACGGCCACTCCTGGTAGGCAGCCTTAAGCTGGTCCAGATCGCCCAGCTGCTCGCAAGCGGTGCCCAGGCCGTACCAAGCGGCCAGATTGATGCGCGCCTGGCTCCAGCTGAAGATCCACGGAATGGTACGCAGGTCATCAAGCGACTTGGCGCCCAGGCCGCGCTTGGCGGGACGCGAGCCAATCGGCAGCAGACCGACCTCGGTCAGCGGCGTCACGGTCGAGAACCACGGTGTAAAGTCCTCGGTGTTCAGCAGGTCCAGATAGCGCTCGTGGCTTGCGGCGTTGAGCTTCTCGGCCATATCCCAGAACTTCTGCGTGGTCTCGGTGTTGGTCTTCTCGACACTCGGGGCCGACTGCAAAAGCGTTGCGGCGGCAACGGACTCAACATGACGCTGAGCCAGCGTGCGGTTGCCGTAACGGGCAAAGATGACCTCGCCCTGCTCGGTGAGCTTAAAGAAGCAGTTGACCGAACCCTTGGGCTGCGCCAGCACGGCCTTGTTGGCCGGACCGCCGCCACGGCCCACGGCACCGCCGCGACCGTGCATGAGCACCAGGTCGATATCGTTCTTCTCGGCCCACTTGGCAATGCGCTCCTGCGCGGAGTGCAGCGCGAGCATGGCCGTGGTAGGACCGGCATCCTTGGAGGAGTCGGAATAGCCCAGCATGACCTCCATGCGACGGTTGGTCTGGGCAAGGCGCTTTTGCACCACGGGCAGCGTAAGCATCTGGTCGAGCACGTCGACGCAGCCCTCGAGGTCCTCGAGCTGCTCAAACAGCGGGATCACATCGAGCTCGGGAACGTCTTCCTCGTGTGCAAAGGACAGGTGGGCAAGCTCAAAGACGTCGGCCACATGCTGGGCGCTCTTGGTGAACGAGATGATGTAGCGATGCGCCATCTTCTTGCCGTAGCGCTTCTGGATGGAGCCGATAGCGCGGAAGGTGTCGACGACCTCGCGCGTCATGGGCTGCAGATCGCCATGGATACCGTTCTCGTGGATATCCTTGAGGGCGCGGGCGTGCACCACGGAGTGCTGACGGAACTCCATCTCGACCATGTGGAAGCCGAAGGACTCAACCTGCCAGATGATGGTCTGGACCGGGCCGTAGGCAGCACGGACGGCACCGCAGGCAGCCAGCGAGCGCTGGACGACGCGCAAGTCCTCCAGGAACTCATCGGCGCTGTGGTACATGGTGTCGGTGATACGGCGCACGGTGGCGTTCAGACGGTCGGCCATGACGAGCATGACGGCGCGATGCGGCTCGTGCTCGGAAATCAGCTCGGCGCGAGCCGTGTACTGGGTACTCATCTCGACCTGATGGTTCCACAGGTTGATGAGCTCGGCAGACGGCTTGCTGTAGGTGGCCTCGAGCGTAAGGTTGCGGCCAATGCGGCGGCACTTGTCCTCGAGCTTGAGCACCATGTGGGTGAAGTACTTGGCGGCGACCTCACGGCTCACCTTGGCGGTGACGTTAGGGTTACCGTCGCGGTCGGAACCGATCCAGCTGCCGGGATGGAAGAACGCCGGGCACAGCGGCGGCACGGTGCCGGCCTTGTCGCCCAGCACCCAGTCGTCAAAACGACGATAGATGACAGGGATAACGTCGAACAGCGTGTTATCGAAGATGTCGATGATGGTATCGGCTTCCTCGACCGGCGTGGGCTTCTTGAGCGCGATGGGGCTCGTACGCACCAGGGCGTCGATCTCCTGCAGCATATGGCGCTCGTTCTCCACCAGGTCGGAGCCACCCAGACGCGGACGCTCCTCCAGCAGGTTGGAGATACGGCGAATCTTGCCCTCGACGGCCTTACGACGGGCCTCAGTGGGATGCGCGGTAAAGACGGGGTGGAACTCAAGCTTGCCGAGCAGCTCGTTGGCGCCCTCGACGCCCAGCTCATTCACCAGCTGGTGATAGGCGACGGTGAGCTCGTTGGCGGGATCGACCTCGGTATCGGTCGACGCACCGGCCTCACGCTCGCGCAGCTGCGCCACACGGTAGTTCTCCTCAGACAGGTTTGCCAGGTGGAAGAAGCTCGTAAAGGCGCGGACGATAACCTGCTGCTTATCGAGCGGCAGACTATCGATCAGATCGACGACTTCACGAAATGCCACGGCGGTGGGCTCGTCGGCGGTGGGCACGCCCTGCTCGTCGACGGCCTCGTCAGCGGCACGGCTACCGGGGTTGCCGGCATTGGCCACAATCTCGGCTGTCAAAATCTTGTCGAACAGGTCCGCGATCTCGGGATCATACTCGCTAAGCACACGGCGCTCCAGGCGCAAGAACAGCGCCAGATTGTCGCGCAGCTCCTCGGGGATCTCGATCTCGGCGAGACGCTCCTTGGACTCGGCATTCGAGCCGATTCGGTTAACGAGGCGGTTGACCACGGCAGCGACGCGCGCCGCGGCTTCGGGTACAGACTGGTTGCTTAGGTTCTCAGCCACGTTTCCTCCCATTCCTCCTTCTATGCACGTAACATGCGGTATCCATTATAGGCACTCGGCAAAAACTTTCGGAGCTGATTGCGCTTTACCACACAAAAGTATTTTCTGCATTGCAAGGGTTTTTGCCCCAAATGGTCGTATTTCTCGGTGGACGGCATACGCAAACGGGGGCATTCCGCATAAAAGCGAAACACCCCCGTAACAATCGCTCTCCATGAGCAGGGCACGTTAGCAGCCCCGCAGCTCAAAAAACATGCGCTACAGGCGCTCGCGAACCGCCTCGACCACGTTGGCCAAATCGACGAGAACCTCGTCGTGACTCTGCATGTCGCGCACCTTGACCTTGCCGGCGGCAAGCTCGTCGCCACCCAGGACCAGGATGAGCTTGGCGCCCACCTTGTCGGCCTGCTTAAACTGGGCCTTGAGCGAACGACCCTGGTAGTCGGCCTCGGTCACGATCCCTGCGGCGCGAAGCTGCTGCGTAATGGCAAAGACGTTCTGACGCAGATCCTTGCCGGCGTTGGCAACGTAG
Organism: uncultured Collinsella sp.; assembly: GCA_905205405.1. Lineage (GTDB taxonomy): Bacteria > Actinomycetota > Coriobacteriia > Coriobacteriales > Coriobacteriaceae > Collinsella. Next base: position 24,627 of record CAJLDK010000019.1, on the reverse strand, counting down.
ACGCACGGGGTCTCATCGGCGCCCAGGTCGCTGCCAAAGGCCTGCAGGGCCAGCAGGGCGCGCTCAAAACCGACGGCGAAGCCGACGCCGGCCGTGGGCTTGCCGCCCTCGAGCTCGACCAAGCCGTCATAGCGACCGCCGCCACCGATGGAGCCGACACCGGCGCCGGGAGCCTCGACCTCAAAGACGGTACGGGTGTAGTAGTCCAGGCCACGCACCAGGGTGGGATCCTCGACGTACTCGATACCGGCGGCGTCCAGATAGCGCTTGACCTGCTCGTAGTGCTCGCGGCACTCATCGCACAGGTTGTCGCCCATCAGCGGGGCGTCGGCCATGATCTCGCGGCAGTGGTCGTTCTTGCAGTCGAAGGCGCGCAGCGGGTTAAGCTCGGCGCGCTCGCGGCACTCGTCGCACATCTCATCGGCATGGTCGAGAATGAACTGCTTAACCTGCTCGCGATAGGCCGGACGGCATTGGGCATCGCCCATCGAGTTAATGAGCAGACGGAGCTTGGACAGATCGAAGCCCAGGCGCTTGTAAAACTCCATGAGCATAATGATGCACTCGGCGTCTGCCGCCGGATCGGGAGCACCGAGCCACTCGATGCCCACCTGGTGGAACTGGCGCAGGCGACCCTTCTGGGGACGCTCGCCACGGAACATGGCCTCGGCGTAGTAAGCCTTAAACGGCGTGGAGCCCTGGGGCACCAAGTTGTTCTCCACGACGGCGCGCACCACGCCAGCCGTGCCCTCGGGACGAAGCGCCAGGCGCTGCTTGGGCTTGAGCTTGGTATCGGTGCCCTCGGTAAAGACGCGCTCCAGGTTGGCGCCGCTAAACACGCGGAACATCTCCTTGCGCACGACGTCGGTCGACTGGCCGATGCCGTGGACAAACACGTCCACCTGCTCGATGGCGGGCGTCTCGATGGGCTTAAAGCCAAACGGCTCGAACACGCCGGCAGCGATCTGCTGCATCTTTTGCCAAGCGCGCATCTCAGCGCCGATAAGGTCGCGGGTTCCCTCCGCCTTCTGTGCCTGCATGGGCAAACACCTTTCTTTTGTATCGCGTCATAGGTAGTGGTCATTATACGGCACAAACACAAACAGCGGCGGTGCATCTGACCGAACGAGGGTATGGGGACTCGTTCGGCCAGATGCGCCGCCGCGGTGTGCAATCTGCAATCCTTCCGCCTCTTCGGATCACAAAATCCGTTGGACGGAAAGACTTCGGGTCATCTCTTGAGCCCGTGGCTACATGGGAAACCGAATGACGGTACGAGCATCCATTCGGCTTCCAAGGCAGCCACGGACAAAACGGGGCAAAGAGCTACGAGCGACGTCGTCCCTACTCCCCCGCCACGCTCGCGCGCAGCTTAGCCGCGATGGGCTCAGACGCCAGCAGGAACACCAGCATTGCCACCGAGCACGCCAGACACACGATCCATGTGCTCGTAAAGGAGCCCGTGGCATCGAACAGTATTCCCGAGACGATGGCGCCCACCGTGCCGCCAACCATCTCGAGCGAGGTAATGGTGCCCGTGACCTTACCCAGGTCGGCCATGCCAAACTGCTTAGACGCAGCGATAGTGGGCGTTGGAGATGGTGTACTGCGCAAGGGAAATGCCCAGGTCGCTGACGATCAACGGCTGGAACAGGCTCATGCAGTTGACGAAAATGGTGTAGCACGTGGCCATGATCACAAAGCCGGAGGCCACCACGAGCCAGCCGGGGAAGAACTTACGTTGCTGAGACATACTGTTCCTTTTTAAGCAAACGAGTAGCAAGATTGGGTGCTACCGGTGGTCGGCGATGTAGCCCAAAGCGACGGCGGCATAAGCCGCGGCGCCAAGGGGAAGCTCGGCATCGCTAAAACGTGCCTTGGGATGATGCTGAGCAAAATGCTCGTCCGTATCAGTCACAGCAGCGCCCACGGTAAAGTACGCGCTCGGGATCTCGCTCGAGATCAACGCGAAGTCCTCGCTCGCCATGGCGTGGAACAGCGGCAGGAAGGCGGACTTGGGCAGCACCGCGCCCACGTAGCCAAGCGACGCCTGCGTCATGCCGTCGTCGAGTACGAGCGGGGGAACATCCGAGAGTGTCTCGATAGTCGCCGGCGTACGATAGGTCGTGGCAACGCCTTTGACGACCTCCGCGATGCGGGTCTTGAGGCGCTCCATGAGCTCGACGTCGAAGCCACGCAGCGTTCCCTCGAGCACACAAGTGTCGGGGATGACATTTGCGGCCTGACCGCCGGCGAACTTGCCAACGGTAAGCGCGACCTCCTTGGCCGCCGGCACCTCGCGGGAGATGAGCTCCTGAAGCGCCAGATGCACATGGACGCCGGCCGTGATGGGGTCGATGCAGATCTCGGGGCTCGAGCCATGGCCGCCCTTGCCCTGAAGCGTGATGCGAAAACCGTACACGCCCGAGAGCGCCGGGCTGCCGTAGAGCACCAGGCCAAGCGGCGACTGGCTATTGACATGCATGGCAAAGGCGACCTGGGGGCGCGGGTTCTGCAGCAGACCGTCGGCGATGGCGGCGCGGGCACCCTCAAAGGTTTCCTCGCCCGGCTGGAACAGCAGCTTAACCGTGGCGTTGGCATCAACAAGCGCGGACTCGCGGGCCTTGAGCAGGCGCGCCGCTCCAAGCAACGCCGTTGCGTGCATATCGTGTCCGCATGCGTGCATGCAGCCGTTCGTAGAGGCGAAAGGCTCACCTGACTCTTCGGCAACGGGCAGGGCATCCATGTCGCCACGGAGCATGATGACCGTACCGGCCTGCTCGTCCGTGCAGACGCCATTGCCTTGGGCCGCGGCGGCACCGGCGCCGACAAGGCCCACAACGCAGGAACCATCAACGAGCGTGGCAAATGGGATGTCCATCTCAGTCAGGCGCGCTTGGATATACGCAGAGGTCTGTGGGAGGCTATTACCCAGCTCGGGCATCTGGTGGAGATCGTGTCGCCACGCAGCGAGCTCGTCTGCAAAAGCCTGAGCTTCTGCAACGAGACCGTCACCGATAGCGGTCTGCGCCGCTGCGGTGGCCTTGGGCGCTGATTGCGGTTGAAGATCGGACAAAGCTGGTGCCATAGATGCCCTCCAGTATCGTTTTTGCAGCAAGCACTTTGATAGCGTAAAGTGCAAGGTACTACTTTAAGGGCGAGGCATAAAAAATGCCGCCCCGGGAGGGCGGCGCAACAAGTTGTTTACAATTGCGGGCGCGGCTTTCGACGCAAAAAATCGAAGTGAGTCTCGCTCAAGATAATCGACAGGAAGATGAGCGCAAAGCCGGCGAGCAGGCGCGAGGTGAGCGCCTCCCCCATCAGCAGCACCGAGAACAGCACACCCGAAGGCGACTCCATCGAAAGGAGCAGCGAGCCCGTCGAGGCCGGGACATGCGCCAGGCCGACGTTTTGGATGAGCAGAGCCGCGCATGTGCAGCCCACCGAGAGAAACGCCATCGCACTGATAAAGCTCGGCGTCCACACGGACAGAGGCGCTTGGGTCTCGAATAGCAGCGACGTTGCCAGGCTCAGCACGCCGTTGCCCACAAACATCCAAAACGTGATGACGTTGATGTCCATTTTGCGACCGTACTTGGCAGTCACCGCCATCTGGATGGCGAAAAAGGCCGCACCCGCCAGCGTAATGACGTCACCAATGTTGAATTCAACGCTATCGAGTGCGACGAGGCCAATGCCCGCTAGGCACAGCAGCGCGGCACCCAAGTTGTAGCGCGTGAGCTTTTCGCCGCTCAGGAAATAGCTCGCGAACGGCACAAGGATGCAATACGTGCCCGTCAAAAAAGCATTCTTGCCCGCCGTAGTATGTGCCAGACCGACCGTCTGCAACGCATAGGCCGCCCACATGAGCACGCCCATACTCAGGCCAACGATCAGGTTGCGAGCGTTGAGGTGCGCGATGATGCGCTTGTGGAAGACGGCAAACATGACCAACGCTGCGGGCAGAAAACGTACATAGAGCAGCGCGAACACCGGAATGGTGCCGAGTGCGTCCTTCATAGTGGTAAAGGAGTAGCCCCAGATGACCGCCACCGAAAGGAGCAGAACCTTCCAGAACAGCGGAGAGCGTGCGCCGGCGCCCCGGGGAATACCGCCCGCGCCCAAATCCTCACGGGCTACTGGGCTATCGGGCAAGTTTTCGATTTCGTTGGCAGCGTATTGGGCCATGGAACATCCTCACACTCAATCTGGGCGTGGTGTCCGCACGCGTATGGCTGCGTGCCGCCTCATGGTCAAATAAAAACGGGACGCGCCGGACCCCCGGCACGCCCCGCTACTGTAGCAACAACCGGTGTTGCATCGCAATCCAGCATAATAAAGTATCAAACTGGAAGATCTCGATGTTCCGACGGCGTTTACCTGGCTGAACTAGATCAACTTAGTCGACTCCAGCTTTTCGATAATCCAGTCGTTGGCTTTGATGACCGGGCGGCGGAAGACGACGCCAAGGGCCAGCGACGGAATCAGGTAACTCGCCAAGATACCCAACTCAATCCAGTACTCCATATGGTAGGCGCCGGCCATGGCGGCATGCATGGCGTTGATGCCGTGGGTAAACGGCAGGAACGGGTAGATCGCCTGGAACACGGGGCCGGTCATCTCGATGGGGAACGTGCCGCCCGAACCGCCGACCTGCATGACCAGCAACACGACGGCGAGTGCCTTACCGATATCGCCAAACGACACCGTAAGCGTGTAGACGATATTGGAGAACACGAGACTCGCGATCCAACCCGCCAGCACAAATTGCAGCGGGTTGTCGCACTGGATGCCAAAGAACAGGATGTCGCCCGCGCACACGAGCGTTGCCTGCAGCAGAGCCAGACCGCCAAAGAACAGGTAGCGGCCCAGGTAGATTTCGTGCAGGCGCACGGGGATGAGCTCGTTGATGAGCTCATCGTCAACCGAGACCTTCATCATGGCCGCCAGCACGATCGAGCCGACCCAGAGCGACAGAATCGTGTAGAACGGCGCCATGGCCGAACCGTAGTTGCGGATCGGATAGACCGGCTTGCGGTCGAGCGCGACGGGGCCGGAAAGCGACACGGCCAAACCCTCGGGATCGTTGCCGATCATCGTCTTGATCGCGGCCAGATCGTCCGACATAAGGGCACCGTCAAGCTCGTCCTTAAAGGCGCTAATCTTGTCCGATGCCTCACCTAGCTGATCGGAAGCCTTGTTGACCAGCTCTGCGGCCTTAGAGAGACCCTTTGCCAGCGAACCAGATGCGTCGGTCAAGCCGTCTACGGCGCTATCCAGGTCGCCCGAGATGCTGTTCAGCGAATCCAAAACGCCCGAAATGGTCTTCTTGAGCTCCTTGGCCTTAACCGAAAACGTAGAGTCGTAGTCAGTCTTGGCGCCCGAGATACCAGCCTTGGCATCCGCGATTGCCTGATCGACCTCGGCACGCGACTTGTTAACCTCTGCCATGCTGTCCGAGAGGGACTTTGCGGTTGCCTTCAGGTCCTTGGCGTTGTTGCGATACTCCGTCGCGATCCTGCCCAGCGATGTCGCCACAGACTTAAGACTGTCCTGGAGCTTTTCGTCAGTCACCTGATCGGCAAAGCTGCGGAGCTGGTCGGCCGTGGCGTCGATATCGTCGGCACGCGTGTTGAGTGCCGCCGCGGCATCGTTGAGCTGAGACACCGTAAGGTGAACATGCTGATTCGCGGCATCGAATGCCTTCGCAAGCTCGGCGGACACGTTGTCGAACGAGCCCGCGCTTCCGTCAATCGCCGCGTCAACGGCATCGTTGGCGGCCTTGAGCGCTTCCTTGGAATCATTGATGCCGCTCTTGGCGTGCTCCATCAGCTGCTTCGTCGACTCATCAACGGTGCCCGTCTGCTTGAGCATGCCGCCCGCCGATGTCAGTGAATCGGACGTGGAGCTCAAAATGCCCGCGAGCGACGTCGCACTCGCCTGAACGTCCTGCAGGTCCTCGACCGAATCGCCCAGCGTCGAGGACAGATTGGCGATAAAGTTGCTCACCTGGTCGGTACTCATATAGTCGAGCAGGCTGGACACGGTCTTAAGGCCGATGGTCGTGATGGTCTTGGTAAAGGTCTCGTTGACCTGACTCTGGACGGCGCTCGAGCCCTTTTCAGTCACGATCTGTGCGATGGCGTTAGCCTTCTGGTTCTCGTAGAACTCGATATCGGCGTGCTTCACCTCGGTCGAGAAAAGCGTCATCATGTCGGCGCTAAACGTTTTAGGGATAACGACGGCAGCGTAGTACGCGCCCGACTTGACGCCATCGATGGCCTTATCGCGATCGTTGAGCACAACCCAGTCGAAGTTCTCGTTGCCGCGCAGGGTGGCGGTTACGTTTTCGCCCACGTTGACCTCGACGGGAATCAGATCGCTCTCGTAACCCTCATCAGTGTTGACCACGGCGATCTTAAGGTTGCCGGTGTTGCCGTACGGATCCCAGCTTCCGGCGATGTTAAACCATGCATAGAGACATGGCACGATGATCAGGCCCATCACGACGACCATGCCGATCACGGAGCGAGACACGTTTTGGACATCGCGCTTAAACAGGTGCAGGATGTTTTTCATTTATGCCTCACCTCCTTTAGAGTGCTTGCCAAGCGAGGTGGTGTCCCCGTCGTTTCCGTTTACGTTGTCAGCGCCGTCGGCATCTTGAGCCTTACGATGCGCACCGATATGCGACAGACGGCTCGTAGGCTGTTCGCCTCCCTTGGCGCCACGCTCGCTGGCGTTGAGACCAAACATGCGACGGGCGGCAGGGATGGCAGCCGTGTGCTCGCGCATCTCGCGGCGAAGGTCCTCGTCCGAAAGCGCCGAGATACGCATCTGGGTATTGAGGCTCGCACGGATGTATTCGATGTTGATGAGCCAGCCGCAGATGGCGATAACCGAAATGATCCAGATAACGAGCAGGATGATCTTGCCGTTATTGTCGATATCGAGCACCGTCGAAAGCACAAAGAGCAGAACCTGCACGCCTACCACGGCGGCAAAACCGCCCTTGATGTAGTACGGGTAGCGATGCTCAAACGCCACGGCATGATCGAGCAGCTCGCGACGGTACGAATCCGAATCGAGCATGACGCGCATGGCCGTGCGCAGCGAATAGCGCTGGCGCGGCAGGTCGTTGGACTCGCAGATCATGAGGCCCGTCGTGGAAAGCTGCTTGTCAAAGAGCAGGTTGAGGTTGAGCAGCAGCGGACGCAGCTGCAAGCCAATAAAGAGTGCGATGGCAAGGAACACGCCCAGGATGCACAGGTTGAACAGGTAGTTGAACGAATACATGCCACCGACGGTCTCGCGCAGCAGGTTGATGCCATAGGTGAAGGGCAGCAGCGGATGCAGCCATTGGAAGAAGCCGGGCATCATCTCGATGGGATACATGCCCGACGAGCCGGGGATCTGCACAATGACGAGGATGACGCCAATGGCTTTACCGATATGCTTAAACGTGGTGGACAGCGCATAGATGATGTTGACGTAGGTGAACGAAATAGCGATGCCGCCCAGTACAAAGAGCAGCGGATTGACGCACTGAACGCCAATGACCAGGTCGCCCACCGTAACGATAATGGCCTGGAACGCGCCCAGGATCACCAGCAGCAGCCAGCGGCCAAAGTAGCCCTGACGCGCCGTAAAGCTACCGATGCCCTCGCGGTCGACCTCGAGTTTATAGATAGCGATGAGCACATAGCCGCCTACCCACAGCGCCAGATTGGTGTAGAAGGGCGCGATGCCCGAGCCAAAGCTCTTGACCGGATAGATTGACTTGGACGTCAGCTCAACCGGAGATGCCATGAAATCTGCCACGTCATTGACGTCGACGTCCATGAGGTCGGCTAACTCGCCCATAGACTCAGAGGTCTGCAGCGCCGCAATGTCATTGGCGGCGGTCGCGAGCTTGTCCTGAACCTTGGCAAGGGAGGCGTCGGTTTGGGACAGCGTGGTCTTTGCCTGCTTGAGCGTGGCGTCGAGCTGCGCCAGCGTGCCGCGCGCGCTCGCTATCGTGGGGGTCATACCCGACACAATGCCGGTCAAATCGCCCGAAACGGCGGCAAAGGAATCGAGCGCGCTCGAGGCTTTCGGCAGCGCGTTTTGACCCAGGTTCGTCTGGGCCTGGCCAAGGTTGGTCGCACCGGTCTGAATTGCGTTATTGATAGCGTCGCTTGCACCCGAGACGGCCGCGGCGTCATTCGCCATGGCGCTCGACTGCGCAGACAGACCGTCCTTGATGCTCTGAAGCTTTTCATTCTGCTCGCGGAGCAAATCGATGGTCGATACAATGCGCGCGTCAATTTCCTCGGAACCTGTCGACGTGTCATTGACGAGAATCTCCAAATGCCCGATAACGGCCTTATTGTGATCGATCGTCGCTTGGAGAGACTCGAGTGAGTTGTCGATGCGGGTGGTCGTAGATGTGACTGTGCCCGTCAGCTTGCCAATCGCAGCGTTCGCAGAGGCTGACGTCTTGGTGAGCGCAAGGCTGCCTTCCGAGAGCGCCTTGGAGAGCGAGGCGACAGAGTTGCCCGCCGTAGCGCGAGCCTCGCCCAGCAGGTCATTGCCCTGAGCGATTGCCTGCGTTAGAGAGGGCGTCTGACCCTGCAGGCCCGCCAACGCGGCATCAGCCGAGGCGATAGCGCCACTCGTCTTATCGATGGCGGCATTCATATCGCCAATCGAATCGCGCACCTCACCCAAGGTGTCGGATGCCACGGACACCGAACTTGTCAGCGAGTCCTGAGTCTGGGTTGCCTTGTCCTTTAAATCGACACCGGCATCCTTGGCGATACTGGCAACAGTCTCGCCCACCGTGGAGACAAACTCCGAGTTGATCTGCTCCTCGATGGTGTTGGCACCGGTATCGGTGACCTTGGGCGCAATGGCGCTCTTCTTCTCATTGACGTAATAGGTGAGCTTCGGCTGATGGTAATTGCCATCGAGCATCGAGACAAGATTGTCGGAGAAGTTCTTGGGGATTACGATCGCCGCGTAGTATTCCCCGCTCTCGACGCCCTCTTTGGCATCGGCAGCCGAGTCAACGAAGGTCCAGCCCAGCTGATCGTTTTCCTTGAGCTGGTCGACCACCTTATCGCCTGCATTGAGCTCGCCCACCAAGTCATTCTGGGTGCCCTGATCGTTGTTGGCGATGGCGATTTTAATGCCCTGGGTATTTCCGTACGGATCCCAGTTGGCAACGATGTTGTACCAGGCATACAGCGAGGGAATGACGCACACGCCCAAGGTAACCACCAGGGCGACGGGGTTCATAAGCAGTCGCTTAATGTCGCGCTTAAATATCGCAAAGGAGACCTTTGCGTTGGATAGTTTGCTGCCGAGACTCACGCTTGGACCATCCATCCTGTCGTTGAATCGAATCGTACTATCGATAACCATTGTACGTAGGCGCTTTAGCGTCTCGAAGCACAATGGTATTGAGTTTTGCGGGTAGCAATATACTACGAAGATTAGTTAACGTACAGTTGTACAGTATCTCAAATTTCAGCAGGTCACAAAACCACAACCCGCACAAATTAGCAACCCAACTAGTCATTGGGGACGTCCCCAACGACTACTTAGGGCCACGAAAGCGTCGCAGGTTGAGCATAAGTCAGCGAAAACGCCCCTAAGCGAGCAAGGTGACGTGAAAGAGGAGGGAAGCGTACTTTGGTACGCGACCGACGATTGAACGTCAAATTGCCGCTTAGGGGCGTTTGCAGCGTCGAGTAGTTACATTAGTTCGCAAATGGCCGCCGCGAAGGCAACGGGGTCCTCGGGGAGGATGCCCTCGACCAGCAGGGCCTGATCGTAGAGCAAGCCGGAGTACTGCTTGATCTTATCGGCGTCGCCTGCCTTCTGGGCAGCGACAAGCTTGTCAAAGACCGGGTGCTTGGCGTTGAGCTCGAGCACGCGCTGGCTCTTGGGCATGCCGTCGGGCGCGCCCTCGGGCCCCTTCTGGAGCACCTTCTCCATCTCGAGCGAAAGCGGACCCTCGGTGGTGATGCAGGCGGGAGCGTCAGTCAGACGCGCAGAGACGGCGACCTTCTCGACCTTGTCACCGAGCGCCTCCTTCATGGCGTTAAAGAGATCCTCGTTCTCCTTGGTGGCGTCCTCGGCCTCCTTCTTCTCGTCATCGGTCGCCATGTCAAGATCGCCGGTCGCGACGTTCTTAAGCTCCAGGTGACGATCCTCGACCTCGGGCTCGGCACCATCGGCAACTGCCTTCTCGGCAGCCTCGCGAGCAGCGTCATCCTCGTAGACCTTGGGCATATCGGCAGCCACGTACTCACGCATGGCCTGGAAGGTGAACTCATCCACGTCCTGCGTCAGCAGCAATACATCGTAGCCGCGGTCGAGCACGCCCTTCACGACGGGCATCTTGGCCAGACGCTCGCGCGAATCGCCGGCGGCATAGTAGATTGCCCTCTGGCCCTCGGGCATGCCCTTGGCATACTCGGCAAGGGTGATCATCTTCTGCTCCTTGGCAGACCAGAACAGCAACAGGTCGGCGAGCTCGTCGGCCTTCATGCCGTAGCTCGAGTAGATGCCGTACTTCAGACCGCGACCAAAGTTCTCAAAGAACTTCTCGTATGCCTCACGGTCGTTGTCGCGCATGTCCTCAAGGTCGGCGGTAATCTTCTTTTCCACACGCTTGGCGATAGCCTTGAGCTGACGGTTCTGCTGCAGCGTCTCGCGCGAGATGTTGAGCGACACGTCGGCGGAATCCACGACGCCACGGACAAAGTTGTAGTAGTCGGGCAGCAGGTCGTCGCACTTCTCCATAATCAGCACGTTGGAGCTGTAGAGCGCCAGGCCCTTCTCGTAGTCCTTGCTGTACAGATCGAACGGGGCGCGGCCCGGCACAAACAGCAGGGCGTCGTACTCGAGCGTGCCCTCAGCATGGAAGCTGATGGTGCGTGCAGGATCGTCAAAGTCGTGGAACGTTGACTTGTAGAACTCGTCGTAGTCCTTCTGCTCGACATCGGAGCTGCGCTTTTTCCAGATCGGCGTCATTGAGTTGACGGTCTCGAGCTCCTGGTAGTCCTCGTACTCGGGCGTGTAGTCATCGCCAGCATCCTCGGGCTTGGGCTTCTGGCGGCTCTTGGACACCATCATCTGAATCGGGTAGCGCACATAGTTGCTGTACTGCTGAATCAGGCTCTTGAGGCCCCACTCGGTCAGGAAGCGATCGTAGGTCTCGGCCTCGCCGTCGGCGTCGAGCTTCTCGTTCTCGCGCAGCGTCAGGATGACATCGGTACCGTGCTCAGCACGCTCGCCATCCTCGATGGTGTAGCCCTCAAGACCGTCGGACTCCCAAACGTGGGCGATATCCTCGCCATAAGCGCGGCTGACGACCTTCACGTGGCTGGCGACCATAAAGGCGGAGTAGAAACCCACGCCAAACTGACCGATGATGTCGACATCGGAACCCTGCTGCTCGGCGTTCTCAGTCTTAAACTCCTCGGAGCCGGAATGGGCGATGGTGCCCAGATTGCGCTCAAGCTCCTCGGCGGTCATGCCGATACCGTTATCCGAAATGGTGATGGTACGGGCATCTTTATCAAAGGAAACACGAATAGCCAGGTCGCCCTGGTCGAGCTTGACGCTCGGGTCCTGCAGGCTCTTAAAGTTGAGCTTGTCGACGGCGTCGCTCGCGTTGGAGATAAGCTCGCGCAGGAAGATTTCCTTATTGGTGTAGATGGAGTTGATCATGAGGTCGAGCAGTTTTTTGCTCTCGGTCTTAAATTGACGCATGTGCAGTCCTTTCGCGCTACCCCCGTCCGCAAAAACGGCCCGGTTGCCCGAGCCGCATCGCAGACCTGCTATGTTCAGACTTAGATTTTATAACCCATTAGCGCGCATATATACATACGGAATCGAAAAACTGTATGTCCAAACGCTCTGATGCGCCAATTGCCAAGGAGTGTCCCCGACTGCCGGCAGGAAAGGAACGTCCCTATCTGCCATCTACGCGCTTGGCCATCCAAGCATGGGGCTGGCCCTCGTCTTCGTAGTCCACCGGGGCAATCTGCGTGTAACCCGCCTTGGCATAGAGCGGCAGCACGTATTCCTGCGCATGCAGCTTAATGAGCTTGGCGCCGGCATCACGCGCGCACGTATCACTGGCCTCGACAATCTTGCTCGCCAAACCGCGACGGCGCATGCTCGGCAGCACGGCCACGCGCCCCATAATGTAGGTCTCCCCCGCCGCGACGCCTTCGTCCAAGTCGCACGCCGGCGACACCGGAGCCTCTGCGTCAGCTGCGCGCTCGAGTTCTTCGGGAAACACGCGCGAGCAACCGGCAAGCTCACCGTCTACATAGAGCGTCACATGAATGCAGTTCGGATCCTCGTCGATAGCGTCAAACTCATTCTCGTAGCCCTGCTCGTCCATAAAAACGACGCGGCGCACCAACGCCGCGTCATCAAAGCATCCCGTCTTAAGTTGGATATCCATGGCTGCCCTTTCATTCAATGCGAACGTTAGGGACAGATTTTAGCGAAAATGAGCTCCGCGCACGCTAAACTTCGCGCGAGCCTTCGCCAGGCAATCGTAATGACCCACGTTATGGGCATCGCTCGCGATGAAGCTGTACAGGTTCTGATCGAACAGGCGCTGTGCCGGCTTTTTCTCGCGACCAAAGCGACCGCCGGCAATAAAGTCCGCCGAAGCCTGCAGCTTGCAGCCCATATCGACCAGGCGCTCCGCCACACTTACATCCTTTTGAACCGCACGATAGCGCTCAGGATGAGCGATGATCACCTGGTAGCCACGGCACTGCAAATCGTAAATCGTGTTCTCGTACTCTCTAAACGCATACGCATCGGCATGCGTCGAAAGCTCGAGCAGAAACTCGTTGGTCCCATCGAAATGCAAGTGATCCGCGGCATCGATACCAAGCTCAACGAGCTTTCGATGGTTGACCTCGAAGCCCATCTGGAGCGGAAAACCGTCAGCGTTATCGCGCAGCAGCTCAAAGGCATCCCACATCTTGTCGTAATCAAAATAGGGATCACGGCAGTGAGGAGTGCAAACGATTCTGGTTACACCGGCCCGCTTGGCAGCCTCGAGCATCGCCAAGCTCTCATCGAGATCGGCGGCGCCGTCGTCTACACCCGGCAAGATATGGCAATGAATGTCACGCATAGGTCGGCCCTAATCAACTAAACGTTTGCTCGGTTGGTGAAGATGCCCTTTTTGGAAGTGCCCTGACCGTCGGAGCCCTTCTTAACCTTCTTACCGTCCTTGGTGTAGTAAGAATAGTAGTACTCGCTGGTCTCGGTCTCGCAGTAGTTCATAACGGTACCGATGAGCTTGACCTTCTCGGACTTCTTAAGCTGGGCGATAGCGTTGAGCGCCTCTTCGCGCTTGGTAAAGTTCTCGCGCACCACGAACAGCGCGCCGTCGGTCAGGCTGGCAATCTCGGCAGCATCGATGAAGGTGCCGACCGGAGGAGCATCGAAGATGACGTACTGGAACTTGGCGGACAGTGCCTTTACCAGCTTGGCAAAGCGATGGGAGACGATGATGTCGGCAGGATTGGGAATGTGCGGCTCGGCATCGAGGAAGTAGAAGTTCTTCTGACCCGTCTCGACAATTGCCTGGTCAATGGAGATCTGCTCGGACAGGACTGCATAGAGTCCGCCGCGGGAGCGGACGCCGAGCATATCGGCAAGGGACCTGCGACGCATATCAGCCTCGACCAGCAGGACACTCTTGCCGCTCGTGGCGATTGCCTGAGCAAGATTAATGGAAACCGTAGACTTGCCCTCGTTGGGAATCGAGGAGGTAACGGTGATGGTGCGAATGGGGTCGTCCACGCTCGCAAAGCGGATGTTGGCCAGAAGGGTCTTGGCGGCATTCTGCACAACGAGCTTATCGGTGTTCTTTGCCTTAGCCATGCCTATTTACCACCTTTCATAGCCGGAATTCGGCCAACAACGGGAATACCCAGGAGCTCTTCTGCCTCTTCGGCACCGCGGATGCGGGTATTGAGCATGTCTGCCAAAACGACATAGGCAACTGCGATAAAGATACCGGCGAGGAACGCGACGGCAATATACAGCGTGCGCTTGGGGCCGCTGGGGGCTTCGGGGGTCTTAGCCTCGTCGATAACGTTGATGCTCTGGGCAGCGCCGACGTTCTGAGCGACCGTACTCACCGAGCTAGCTATGGCCTTTGCGACCTTAGCCGTCTCCTTGGCATCGGTGCCGGTAACCGAAAGCGTAATGACACGCGTGGTGGTCTCGGAGGAAACAGACACCTTGTAGTCATCCAGATCGGTGAGGCCCAGTTCATTGGCTGCGCCGCTCTTAACGCTATCGCTATCCAGCAGCGTGGCGATATCGTTGGAAAGCATCTGGCTCGCCGAGAGATCGTTGTAGCTCATCTGACCGCTATCGTCGGTCTTGGCGAGAATGTACATGCTCGTCGTCGCGGTGTAGGTGTTGTCCATCGCAACGAAGGACACGATGCCCATGGCGATCGCGCAGACCACCGGAAGGGTGATGACCAGCTTAAGGTGCTTTTTGAGCAGCTGGAACAGTTCAAGAAGGGTCATGCAGCTTGCCTTTCATTTCCCCAGTTCGGATTGACAAAACTGTCCGTATGTTATCGCATCTTTTTACCGAGACCAAACTCTATACATAAGAAACAGGCTCTCCTGTAAAAATGACGGAAGCGATCGTAAAATTGCACAACAACGCCGCACCCGAAAGTCCGATGCGGCGTCTACATCATTATCTATGTTGTATCGCTATGCGAATGGCTCGTCCTGCTGTATGGGAAACGCCACCGTAATGGTGGTTCCCACGCCCAACTCGCTCGACAGATCGAGCGTGGCGTGATGATACAGGGCCGCATGTTTGACAATGGCAAGCCCCAGGCCGGTTCCGCCGCGTGCCTTGGATCTACTCTTGTCCACGCGATAGAACCGCTCAAATACCTTGCCATGTTCTTCAGGCGCGATACCGATTCCCGTGTCGGCGACCGCGAGGAACGGATGACCTTCGTCGTTGGTGCCGCACTGCAGCGCAACCATACCGCCGGGTCGATTGTAGCGGATGGCGTTGCTTGCCAGATTGTAGATGAGCTCGTCAATCAAGCGCGACACGCCTTCGATGACCACAGGCTTGGTCTCATGACTTATCGTCACATTCGCTTGACGGGCGACCTGTTCAAGACGCTGCTCAACCGTGTAGATGGCACGCGAGAGCTCAATAGGCTCCGTGGACCCAATGGGCACCGCCTCGCCCTCAGTCGCACGCTCGGCCTCGTCCAAGTTAGACAGCATAAGGATATCGTTGACAAGCGCTGCCAAGCGGCCCGCCTCACGATAGATACGACCGCCAAAGTTGCGCAGGTCATCCTCGCCCTCAACCATGCCGTTTGCGATGAGCTCGGCATAGCCCGAAATCGCCGTAAGCGGCGTCTTGAGCTCATGGGTGATATTCGCCGTGAACTCGCGGCGCATACGGTCGTTGTCCGCTAGCACCGCCATTTGGCGCTTGAGTTCCTGGCGCTGCGACTCGATACGCTCAAGCATGGGGACCATCTCGGCATAGGCGTGCTCATAGCTACGGCGCGGGTGGTCCAAATCCACCTCTTGCAACGGCGCGATGATGGCACGGGACTCGCGGCGCGCCATGAAAAACGAGAGTACCGCACCCGCTGCTGCGATAAGCAGCATCGGCGCCACCATCGACAGCAAAATCGCCGCAACGCCAGGCTGGGCCTGCGCCAAGCGGACAACCTGGCCGTTATCAAGGGCGACGGCGCGATACAGCATAATCTCGTCGAGCGTAGAGCTTGCGCGCTCCGCGGAACCCGAACCACTCTCAAAGGCCTCGATGACCTCGGGGCGATCGCCATGGTTGGGCAGTGTGGAAGGCGACGCCTCGTTGTCGTAGGCAACCGATCCATCCTTGTTAATCAGCGTGATGCGTAAGTCCTCGCGATCGAGGCTACGCAAGAACGGGATGGGCTCCTGCTGCTCGTCGAGGGCGGCAGCAATGAGCTCGGTTTCCTGCGCCAGATTGGCACTCGTGGCATCCGCCAAGGTGTTTTGCACAAAGAACGCACCCAGCACCGTAAACGCCACGATAACCGCCATGGCGCAAACAAAGATCGTCACAAAAACGCGGTGCGATAGCGTTTGTTTTCCCTGGGGGGCGAAGACCACGGGTTACTCCTCCGATGCGGTGGACGCGGTGTCGTCACCTTCGGCACCATCACCGGCAGAAGGCTCAGCCAAGCGGTAGCCCACGCCGCGCACGGTCTCGATGGCGCTGGCATGCTCGCCCAGTTTTTGGCGAAGCGTCTGCACGTGCACGTCAACGGTGCGCGAACCGCCGTCGAAGTCCCAGCCCCACACGCTCTGCAGCAACGACTCGCGGGTAAAGACCACGCCGGGCTTGCGCATGAGATACTCAAGCAGGTCGAACTCGCGCAGGGTGAGCTTAAGCGGCTCGCCGGCAACGGTCACCTCGCGATGGCTGGGCGAGAGCACGATGTCGCCCACACTGAGCACATCGCTCGCCTGCTTGACCATGCCGCCGCGACGCAGCAGTGCGCGGCAACGGCTCGCAAGCTCCATGAGCGAAAACGGCTTAGTCAGGTAATCGTCGGCACCGCCATCGAGCGCCATCACCTTGTCGAGTTCGGTGTCCTTGGCGGTAAGCATCATGATGGGCACCGTCGCCGTCAGGCGATCGGCACGCAGGCGACGCATAATCGCCAAGCCATCGGTGTCGGGCAGCATGATATCGAGCAGCACAGCATCGGGCACCCGTCGTGCCACGGCAGCTTTAAACTCGCCATCACACGAAAAGCCCTCGGCCTCGATTCCCTGCTTGCGCAGCGCGTAGACTGTCAAATCCCTGATGTTGTCATCGTCCTCGACGTAATAGATCATGTTGAACCCCTTTGCGGCCGATATGACCGCATCTTAACCCTAAAGGCACCTGTAAAAGACAGCGTCAGCCAAAACGCCCCGTCAAATAATCCGCGGTGCGCGGATCGGACGGATTCTTGAAGAGTTGCGCGGTGGGCGCGTGCTCCACCAGCTCACCCAGCAAAAAGAACGCAACCGAATCGGAAATACGCGCGGCCTGCTGCATGTTGTGCGTCACGACCACCAGCGTGCAGGTCTCCTTGAGCTCGCAGGCCAGCTGCTCCACCACCAACGTCGACACAGGGTCGAGTGCCGAGGTCGGCTCGTCCATCAGCAGAATGTCGGGCTGCACGGCAAGTGCGCGGGCGATGCACAGGCGCTGCTGCTGTCCACCCGAAAGACCCAGGCCTGACTCTTTGAGCTTGTCCTTGACCTCGTCCCACAGGGCAGCGCGACGCAGGGAGTCCTCGACCAGCTCATCGAGCACGGCGCGGTCGCGCACACCCATACCGCGAGGACCGTAGGCGACGTTGTCGTAGATGCTCATGGGAAATGGGTTGGGGCGTTGGAACACCATGCCCACGCGCTGGCGCAAACGGCAGATGTCGCAATCGCCCAGGATATCTTGACCATCGAGCGCAATCTTGCCCTCGATGCGGCAATCCTTGATGCCGTCGTTCATGCGGTTAAAGCAGCGCAGCAACGTGGACTTTCCGCAGCCCGAAGGCCCGATGAACGAAGTGATCTGCTTGTCGCGGATCTTGATATTCACGTCCTTGAGCGCATGGTGATCGCCATAGAACAGGTCGAGGCCCTCGACGTCGATGCGCGTCGGCGAGGCGGCAAGATCCTCTGCCGTGGGGCGAGTCGCATCCCCAACCTCGCGCTCATGCGCGGCCTCGGCCTGCGCTTCCATGAGTTCTTCAAGCTCCGTGGGCTCCACAGCCGCAGCAGCCGTCATACCGCACACCTCCATATCGATATCAATTCAGCAGTATCGATAGTAGGAATCGCGGCTCATACGCACGTGAGCACATTGTCAAGTGTTTGTAAGGGCACGCTAGCTATGCGGCGGGCAGCTCGATGGTGAATATCGTGTGTTCGGGCGTCGATTCACATGCAACGGTACCGCCGTGTGCCGCGATGATCTCCTTGGCAATAGCAAGGCCCAAACCGGCACCACCGCGATTGGTCGCACGCGCCGCATCCAGGCGATAGAACTTCTCAAAGATCACCTTGAGCTTAGCCGCAGGGATAGGATCGCCCTGATTGATAAAGCGCACGCGCACGCCGCCATCGTCTTGGCGCCTGGCCTCAATCATGATAGTCGAGCCCTCATAGCTATAGGCGACGGCATTTTTCATGATGTTGTTGAACACGCGGGCCATCTTATCGCCATCCACGAGCACCGTCAGGTCCTCGCGAATATCAACCTGGGCTTCCTTATGCTGCTCGTTGAGGATGGGATAGAACTCGTCAGCCACCTGAGCCAGCAGCAACCCCAGATCAACATAGCCGCGCGTGAGCACGATATCGTGGAAGTCAAAGCGCGTGATATCGAAGAACTCTTCGATGAGCGCATCGAGCCGGTGCGCCTTGTCGAGCGCCACGCCCGTAAAGTGTGCACGTTGCTCAACCGGCAGCTCGGGAGCCTCTTGCAGCAGCGAAAGATAGCCCACCACACTGGCAAGCGGGGTGCGTAGGTCATGTGCCAAGTACGTGACCAGATCGTCCTTGCGATGAGACTCGTCACGCAAGGCCTGCTGCACCTTGCGCTCGCGATCGCGCACACGGTTGAGTGCGCCCTCGACCTCCAGGAAGTCGCCGTCGATGTTGTCCCAGGTGTCGGGGTGATCGATCAGGCAATCTTGAATACGAGCGGCCAGCACACAATCGGCATGCTGCTCGCCCTGCTCGTAGCCCTGGCAGTACAGGGCGCGGCCGCAAAAGAACAGCACGCACACGGCAAGCGCCAGCACAAAGCCAAGCATGTTGAATACAAAGCCGGCATCGAACAGCACCGGCCCTTCGATGCCGCCGAGTGCCATGGCGCCAATCGCCAACGTCATGGCCCACGCGGCACCGCCAATCACCACGCAGCGGCGTACGATTTCAAATCGATCGATCAGCAAAAAGCCGACAAGCAGCACCGCCAAGATTCCAGCGATGTTATCGATGCCAATCAGCAGCAGGCTCAGCAAAAAGAGCAGCACCGTTGCAAGCGCGCGGTTGTCGACGACCGACCTCACGTATTCAAAGAGTCGATCGGGCACCTCGAATGCCTGCCTATCGTCTTTTGTCATATCCACTTCCCCACCATCAAAGGCGTTATTCGATTATGTAGCCGACGCCCCAGACGTTTTTGATAAAGCGCGGCTTTTGAGCGTCGTCACCGATCTTTTCGCGCAGGTGGCGAATGTGCACCATCACCGTATTGTTGGAGCCGGGCATAAAATCCTCGTTCCACACCGCGCGGAACAGATCCTCCACGGCCACCACACTGCCGCGATGCTCGACCAGATACAGCAAGATGGAATACTCGATGGGCGTGAGGCGAACCGGCGCACCGTCCACCGTTACGGAACGGGCATCGCGGTTGATCTCTAGGCCGTCGAACTGGATGGTCGGCGACTCGGCCGCCTGCGCACGGCTACCGTAGCTGGTGTAGCGACGAAGCTGAGCGTGCACGCGCGCGATGAGCTCCAGCGGGCGGAACGGCTTAACCACGTAATCGTCCGCGCCAAGCGAAAGGCCCTCGATCTTGTCTTGCTGGGCATCGCGCGCCGTCAGCATGATCACAGGATAGGTATGGCTGGAACGGATCGTGCGCAGCAACTCAAGCCCATCGATATCGGGCAGCATGACATCCAGCAGCGCCAGATCGAACTCCTGCTCCAAGATTGCCTTGGCAGCATCGGCCCCGCTATAGGCGACCTGTACGTCAAAGCCTTCTTTTGTAAGGTAGATACCAACCAAGTCGGCGATGGCCTTTTCGTCATCAACTACCAAAATGCGCTCGTTCATGCGTGCTCCTCTCGCGCTCCATTATGCCCGAGGGGGCGCATGCCACACACAACAAGCGTTGGTGATTAAGTCGGCCTTAAGCACCCTTGTGCCCGTTCGGGCGCGGATGTGGGCCACGCACGCACGCGATGATCGCCGACGCCGGCAAACGATATACTCTAGTTCCAGAAGAGACCATCCCGTCGAAAGCGAAATCCGTGAAGTCCCTCACCTCTTTTGCAAAGCGCTCAGCCCAGCTTGCCGCCGGCTTTGTCTGCGCTATCGCCCTTGCCGCTGGCGTGCCCACCGTCGCCGGCGCCCAAGTACTCACGACCGACAATGTTTGCGGCAAAACCGCCGATGCGCGCGGCATCACGGCCGAAAACCTGCCCGATATCGATGCGACCAATGCCCTCGTCATGGGCAAAGACGGCACCGTCTACTATGCCCGCGGCGCCGATGAGCAGGTCAAGATTGCCTCGATCACCAAGGTCATGACCGCAATCCTAACCGTCGAGAATTGCAAGATGGACGAGAAGGCCACGGTGAGCAACGCCGCAGCCACCGTGGGCAATTCAACAGCCGGCCTACTCGAAGGCGACGAGCTCACCGTGAAGCAGGCACTGCGCGGCCTGATGATTCCCTCGGGCAACGACGCCGCCATCGTGCTCGCCGAATATGTGGGCAAGAAGATCGACCCTAAGACCAAAGACGCCGAGGCAACCTTTGTGAAGGCCATGAACGAGCGCGCTAAGAAGCTCGGCTGCACCGGTACGCTTTTTGAAAACCCGCATGGTCTGGACTTTGATGAGTGGGCTGGCGATATGCACTCAACCGCACACGACGTAGCGCTGATGATGCAGGAGGCCATGAAAAACGACACGATCCGCGAGGTCGTAGCGAGCGAGGATTCCTGGATCGAGGTCACGGGCGCCGACGGCACCGACCATTCGCATTCCATGGACACGCATAACTATTTGCTGGGCCAAGATGGCAACATCGGTGGCAAGACCGGCACCACCGACGACGCGGGCTATTGCTTTACGAGCGCCTACAACCGAGACGGCGACGAGATCTACACCGTCGTTTTGAACTCCACCACCACCGACCAGCGCTTTACCGATACCGCAACCCTTGCCAATTGGTACTACGGTCACAAGGTGACGGTCGCAATCGCCAACACACAGGAAAAGACCGCCAACGGCAACCCGCTTATGGCGCGCATTGGTCAAACCGACTGGACGGATAAGACGATCGACGCCACACTCGCCGATCCCACGGCGCAAGCGACCGTGTTTTCCCTTGCCGGCGAGGTGACCGAAAAGGTTAGCTACGACGATCTTTCGGGCACGGTGCATGTGGGCGACAAGGTGGGCAGCGTCACGCTCAAGCAGGACGGCACCAAGATCGCCGTCATGGACCTGGTTGCCGACGAGGAAGGCGCAGGGCCGAATCCCATTGAATGGCTGCTCGTGAAGCTCGATCGCTTGGGCCGTCGCATCGACAACCGCCCACTCACGGCAGAAAGCGAGACCGTCGCCAAGGCGCCCGAGGTGTAGGGCGCAAGAATAATAAGTCCACTGAAAGGAGGCGTCCGAAAGGATGCCTCCTTTTTTTGAGGGTTCGAATCCCCAGCCGCCATTCTTGATAATAAAAAGGGCCCCAAATGGGACCCTTCTTCAAATTCGTACTGGCGGAGAGCTGGGGATGTCCGGGCATGCTGCGCATACCCTCCGGCTTCAAAGCCTGGCGGCTTTTCGCCCACGGGCTACAAACGCTTTCGCGTTTGCTTAACGCCCGTGCCCTCTCGGGTTCGAATCCCCAGCCTCCTTTCTCCGCACAAAAAAGGGCCCCAAATGGGACCCTTCTTTCAAGTCATACTGGCGGAGAGCTGGGGATTCGAACCCCAGATGCCCTTTTGGGGCATACTCGCTTAGCAGGCGAGCACCTTCGGCCTCTCGGTCAGCTCTCCGTAACAGCCGTTCTATAGTAACCAAACAGCCAAGGATGAGCAAGAGGAAATTTTCTAATTGCCTAGCAGCCTTTCCTTCTTGAAAGCTTCGCCTACCCCAGCGAGCGGTTGAGGGAGCCGAGCTCGTCGTTGCCCATGGTGCGCCACATTTGGAAGATACAACCGCGCGCCAGGAAAAAGAAACCGTTGTCGACCAGTTGCACAGCGGCATCTGCCAGCTGATTCGTCACGGCGGACACTGGCGGCAGCTCTAGTCCAGCCTTATGGATGGTCTCGACCGCTTCCTCGAACGTCGGAGGCTCGCTGACGCCCATCTCGTTCATAAGGCCCTGCATTTCTTCCAGCGCGCTGCTGCCCGACTCCTCGCCGCGCGGCACCAGACGGTAACAAGCCAGCGCCAGGTCGAGCTGATCGCAATTCCAATAGGCAAACGCCAAGCGATAGAACAGGTAGCCGATTGCAGAACGATCGCTGGCAATACGTAGGCCGTGGCGCGCCACCTCGATAATCTCGTCAAAGCGCTCCAGACGCGCAAGCACGTTGATGAGCGCAAAGTGCGACTGCATGGACGAGCGCGCCAGATCGTAAAGATGGCGCACCTCGGGCAGTGCTCGTTCAAAGTCCTCTTGCTCGGCGTAAAAGCTGCAGATCTCGTGCTGGGCAAAGTACAGCGCATCGGGCGCACGAAGGATTCGCACAGAGCGGTCTTCTTCCAACACCGGTAGCACCATGCGCACCAGCTGGTTATCGCAAAACTGCGTTTGAACCGGACCTGTCGCCAAAAGCTCGGCGACGGCGCACTTAGCCTCCAACTCCTCAACAAGACGGGAAAAGCCTTCAAAAGCACCTGTACGGTCGACTTTTGCCTGCTCGCGCAATTCAACAACACGGGCCACGTATGGGTCGTCGTCCTCTTCCATGACCTCCAGCTCGTCAGCCGTATCGGCAAGCAGCAGATCGCGCAGCGCCGGCGGCAGCATGCGATGGTCATCACGCGGACGAGCATGAACCTCCGCAGGTTCAATCGTCTCCGGAGCGGTTGACTCATATGCCTCAAGCACACGCTTGCACGGCATATCGTCCATGTCCATGCTCTCAAGATCCTTGGCGACAGGCACGCAATCGGCCAGATAGGCCGCGCGCCCAAAGAAATACGTTGCAACAACGCGCTCGCCCTGCTCACTGTCGGGAGCAGCAATCTGCACATAGCAGCGCGTGATGCAGGTGCCCGCGGCAAAACACGCTGCCGCAAGCGTGAGTGCCACGCGCGCATCGTGCTCCGCGGCCCAGATCGCACGCGCGTCCTCGTCCAACTCGCGCCAGGCGTCATCTTGAGCGTCGTATTCACGTTGCGGCATGGCATCAACGACAGACTGCCCAAACCGAACGAGCATGATCCCTTCGGCAACGTTGGCCCGATAGGTATAGTCGAGCCGCGTGACCACGTTAAGTGCCTCGACAATACGCGCGAAGCGGGTACGCACATCCCACTCACCGCCCGGCTGGCAAGCCACCGTACCCGGTTTGCCCCACGGGTTATCGCTCGAGGCCGTATCAAGCAGTCGGGGAACATCGTTGGTCGTCTTGGCGATATGCCACGCATCAAAGAGCGCGCAGCCCTCAAGGCTCGGCGAGGATGCCGCAGGGACCAATCCGGCCCCGATGTGCTCAAGGATGCCGGAGAGACGGTTAAGACGGCACTCGATGGCAAGCAGCATGTCAATCTCGTCCCGGTCCAGCAGGCTGCGATCAAAATTGAGATAGAAAAGCTTTGAGCGATCGATGCGAGCCAGGCTCATCTCGGACTTAGCGGCGATGGTGCGCAAGCGAGGCAAGTCAATTTCACTCATAAGGGCGGCGGCATAGCGCTCGATACCGCTCGGATTCTCGGCATGGTCAACGCGGTAGAGCAGCGTCTCGATAGCGTCAGGTAGCGGTGTCGTGTTAAAGCCCAAAAACACCTCGACCGGCTCGGGCAACTTTACGAGCTTGATCTTGTCGACAACGTTTTGCATACCCTCGTCGAGTCCGTCGGCGTCCGCCGTGCTCGCAATGGTATTTTCGGAGTCAGCGAATATCACGTAGCGCAGGAACATCGATGCCATGAACTCACCGTAAGGAAGGGAGCGGGTCGAATTCCATGTCTCGTGATCGGACTGTTCGCGCATGGGACCTTCGGGAGAGCCGACGGTTCGCGCGCACGCGCGCATCGTGCCGTTTGCTCCCCTCACCATAATCTCACCAATACCGGAGTCCGACTCGTCAAGGACCAGTTCCATGTCGGGATCGTTGGGCAGCGGAGCCTCGCTGACGGGGCGGTCCACCTTGCACACCTCACCCGAAACGCTTACGTAGCCCAAAAGCGACACATGGCTTTTGCCAACGAATTCGACGACATAACAAGATTCATGCTGATCCTCGCCAAAGAGTTTCCAGACCACGCCATACGAGCGTCCCGCTGGCTGCTCGGGCATCGCCGGAAAGCGCTTCTTGGGATCGAGAAACCTGAGCTTGTATGTCGGACGCTCTGCCACGAAATATCACCCTGATCGGTCGCTTGAGAAGGAGTGGTCGCGAATAAGTCGCGACATCTACTCGGAATCTTACACGAGTCGACAGGAAATCGTCCCTTTGGACGAAAGCACTCAAGCTGGCGTAAAAGAAAAGCCCCCGTTGCCGGGAGCTTTAATCTCAAATGGTGCGGCGTATAGGATTCCGCGCATCCGCTGCGCGGATCCGCACCGGCTTCGC
>CAJLDK010000018.1:0-41743 GCA_905205405.1 uncultured Collinsella sp. | reverse complement strand
GGCCAGCCCGTGGGAGGCCAGGGCGCCGCTGACCGGTGGACGGCACCGAGCCGTCGGATGACTTGAAGAAGGGGGAGGCCTCGCGGCCTCCCCCTTTTTTTGCGTTTTATAGAGAGCTGTAATACAAGAACTCGCCTTCTTTTAGCTTGTCTTACTGTTTGGCTGTATTTTGAGTCCTTCTTTTGTATTTGCGCGATAATAACTCCCATTGGCGTTAGGGAGGACTTGATGTTTACCGTTTTTGTCTTGGGCAATATTGCTTCGGGTAAGTCGACTGCCTGCCGCTATCTCGAATCTCATGGCGCCATGCTTATCGATCTGGACGAGCTTGCCAAATCGCTGTATGTGCCAGGCTCCGATATCGTCAATGCCCTCGCGGAAGAATTTGGCTGGGATATTTTGGACGAGGAGGGCGGCGTTCGCCGTAACATCCTTGCTTCTCGAGCTTTTGTTTCTCCTGATGCGGTCGCGAGGCTCAATAGCATTGTGCACCCCGTTCTCATTGAGCAGCTTTCGCTTAGGATTCTTGATCCGGTTTGCTGCACGGTTTCGTCCCCCCGTTATCCCTTTGCGGTTGTCGAGGTTTCTGCCCCGACTGGTTTTGAGGATGCTTTTGGCCTGGCTGATGAAATTCTGGTTATCAGCGCTCCTTTAGCAGTTCGTCGCGGGCGTGCTATTCATCGTGGTATGGAGCCCTCTGATTTTGATGCGCGTTCTGCATGCCAACCTGATGAGGCTTCGCTTTGCAATCTCGCTTCGACGGTAATCGATAATGCGGCGGGCGATAACTCGCTCTTTGAACAACTGGACGCTTGGCTTGTGCGCCATGGCTTCGGGGATGTAGTGGATAAGGAGGAGGTCGATGCCTAGGACACGTTTCTTTACGTGGTATCGCGTGGCGCCACTTGCCGTTGTGTTCGTCTTTGGCCTTATTTCGCTCGTCTACTCGTATGCTCCTGCCGCTTTCTTTAAGCCTTTGTATCCGATTGACTACGAGGCGTACGTAAAGCAATCGAGCATTTCGCACAATCTTGATCCGTATCTGGTGTGTGCTGTCATAAAGTCGGAATCGAATTGGGATCCCGAGGCCGAGTCGAATCAAGGCGCTCGGGGATTAATGCAGCTGATGCCCGAGACTGCCCAGGATATGATTGCCAAAGGTCTTGTCGATGGTAGCGAGTATTCAGCCGACAACCTTAACGATCCCGCTACGAACATCGAGTTTGGCTGTGCGTATCTTTCGTATCTTCTAACGTATTTTAACGGGTCGACCGACAGTGCCATTGCTGCCTATAACGCTGGCATGGGCAATGTCGACGGTTGGGCGCAGCAGAGCACGTCGCTTCATAATGCAATCACCTTTCCCGAGACGCAGGCGTATCTGATTCGTGTCAATAATGCCTGGGTTCGCTATAAGACCCTCTATCCCGATCGGTTCGTATAGGACTATGCCTGCCGCCTGCGTATACTGCAGATATATGAGTTAGGAGTATCCATGGCGGAATTTGAAGTTGAGCGTGTTGGAGGAGAGCTCAAACGTTTTGGCGTTGAGGGCTCTGCGGTGCCATTTAAGGTTGTATCTCCTTATGAGCCTGCAGGTTCTCAGCCTAAGGCCATTGAGTCGCTTGTGCAGGGCGTGAGGGATGGAGATCGCTATCAGGTTTTGCTGGGCGTGACTGGTTCGGGCAAGACCTTTACGATGGCTAAAACCATCGAGGCCCTGGGGAAGCCGACGCTTGTCATGGCTCCCAATAAAACGCTCGCCGCTCAGCTTGCGAGCGAGCTCAAAGAGTTCTTTCCCAACAACGCTGTGGTCTACTTTGTCTCGTACTACGACTACTATCAGCCCGAGGCGTATGTGCCGCAAAGCGATACATATATCGAGAAAGACTCCTCGATTAACGAAGAGGTCGAGATGCTGCGACATCAGGCGACCGCATCGCTGCTCTCTCGACGCGATGTGATCGTTGTCGCATCGGTCTCGTGTATCTATGGCATTGGCTCTCCTGAGGACTATGCGGGTCTGGCTCCAAACGTCGACAAGAAGGTGCCGCTCGAGCGCGATGACTTTATCCACGCACTTATCGACATTCAATATGATCGCAATGACTATGACCTGGCGCGCGGCACGTTCCGCGTGCGTGGCGATGTCGTCGACGTGTATCCGCCTTATGCCGAGCATCCGTTGCGGTTTGAGTTCTTTGGCGACGAGGTCGAGCTGATTGCCGAGATCGATGAGGTCACCGGAGAGATGCTTCGTGAGTACGAGGCCATCCCCGTGTGGCCGGCCTCGCACTACGTGACCGAGAAGCCGAAGGTCAAGGCGGCTCTGAAATCGATCAGCGAAGAGTGCGAGAAACGTGTGGCCGAGCTCAAGGCGACTGATAAGTTGCTCGAGGCGCAGCGTCTGCAGCAGCGCACCGATTATGATCTTGAGATGCTCGAGACCATGGGTTTTTGTAACGGTATCGAGAACTACTCGCGTCATCTGGACGGTCGCAAGCCGGGTGAGCCGCCGTTTACCCTGATCGATTACTTTCCCAAGGATATGCTCTGCATCATCGATGAGAGCCATGTGACGGTGCCGCAGATTCGCGGCATGCACGAAGGTGACCGCTCGCGTAAGGTGACGCTGGTGGAACACGGTTTTCGTCTGCCCTCGGCGCTCGATAACCGCCCACTTCGTTTCGATGAGTTTGAGGCGAGGATTCCCCAGTTCATCTATGTTTCGGCCACGCCGGGCGACTATGAGCTGCGGGTGAGCCAAAACGACGTTGAGCAGATTATTCGTCCGACCGGTCTGCTCGACCCCAAGATTGATGTGCGTCCGGTTCGTGGGCAGATTGACGATCTTGAGGACGAGATTCGCGAGCGCGTGGTGCGCAAGGAGCGCGTACTGGTGACCACGCTCACCAAGCGCATGGCCGAGGACCTGACCGACCATCTGCTTGATGCCGGCATTAAGGTCAATTACATGCACTCTGATACGGCGACGATGGACCGTGTCGAGATCCTGCGAACGCTGCGCGAGGGAAAGATCGATGTTCTCGTTGGTATCAACCTGCTTCGCGAGGGCTTGGATCTCCCCGAGGTCTCACTGGTGGCAATTCTCGATGCCGATAAGGAAGGCTTCTTGCGCAACCGCCGTTCGCTGATTCAGACGATTGGCCGCGCGGCCCGTAACGCCGATGGCGAAGTCATCATGTATGCAGACGTTATGACCGATTCGATGAAAGAGGCCATCGAGGAGACGCAGCGCCGTCGCGAGATTCAGATGGCATATAACGAAGAGCATGGCATTGTGCCCAAGACGGTGCGCAAGGCCATCAACGACATCTCAAGTTTTATTGCCGAGGCCGAAAAAACCGTGGGTTCCAAGGGACGCTCGAAGGGCGACTCTCTTGGCCATGGCGCATTCTATACGCCCGATGAGTCGGGCGAGGGTGGCGTGCCGGAAACGGTGGCGCCCGAGCAGACACTTGCGGAGCAGTTGGAAGAACTGCCGCATGACGAGCTCGTGCGGATCGTCGAAACCATGGAAGAGGATATGCGTAACGCTTCTGCTGCCATGGACTTTGAGGAGGCGGCGCGCCTGCGCGATGCCGTCGTTCAGATTCGAGCGATGCTCGAGGGTGCGTCTGAGGACGAGACGATTGAGCGCTTACGTTCGCAGGCCCGCAAGGGTTCCACGTTCGCATCGGGCAGAAAACGCCAGGGTGCACGGTTTAAGAAATAGTGAACAGGCCCCGAGTTCCCTGTGGAGCTTGGGGCCTGTGTCTTTTGCGCGCTGGAATTCGTGCGTTAGAGGTCTGCGATCAGGGCTTCGGCACAACGGATGCCGTCGGTGGCCGCGCTCATGATGCCGCCGGCATATCCAGCTCCCTCACCACAAGGATAGAGGCCCGGGGTCGACACGGCATGGCACGTTCGGTCTCGGGTGACGGTGACCGGTGAGCTCGAACGAGTCTCCACGCCGGTAAGAACGGCGTCGGGGCGGTCGTAGCCGCGCAGCTTTTTTCCGAGTAGGGGAAGTCCCAGGCGGAGCGACTCGACGATATGCTGCGGCAGGGCTTCGTCAATTGCCGTCCAGGTCACACCGAGCGGATAGGTGGGCTTTACCTTTCCGGGCGCCTTGCTGGCGCGTCCTGCGAGGAAATCTCCGACGAGCTGTGCTGGTGCGTTCCAGTTGGAACCGCCCAGGCGATAGGCGGCCGCCTCGCAGGCACGCTGGAGCTCGATGCCGGCGAGCGGGTCATTGTTGGGAAGGTCCTCAGGCGTGACGTTAACGAGCAGGGCGGCATTTGCGTTGCGTCCGTCGCGGGCATTGAGACTGGCCCCGTTGACGCACAGATGGCACGGTTCTGAAGAGGCGGCAACAACCTGTCCGCCGGGGCACATACAAAACGAGAACACGCTGCGGCCGTTGGGAAGATGGGCAACAAGTTTGTAGGGGGCCGCCCCGAGCGCTGGATGTCCCGCCGAGGCTCCATATTGGGCTCGGTCGATGTCGCGTTGCGGATGCTCGATGCGAACGCCCATGGCAAAGGTCTTTTGTGCGAGGGCCACGTTGTGGTCCTTAAGGAGCTCAAAAATATCGCGAGCAGAATGCCCGCAGGCGAGGATGAGGTGCTTTGTCTCGATTGGCTCGCAAGCGGTGTCTTGGGACGATTGGACATCAATACCGGTGATGGCGCCAGACGCGTCGATGCGAATGTCGACGAGCTTCGTTCGATAACGGACGACACCTCCGAGCTGCTCGATGCGCTGGGATATAGCGGTGACGACCGTGGGAAGGATGTCGGAGCCAATGTGCGGCTTGGCATCCCACAGAATATCGCGGGGCGCACCCGCCTCGACGAAGGTTTCGAGGATAAGGCGATGGGCGGGATTTTTGGTTCCCGTATTGAGCTTGCCGTCCGAGAAGGTCCCCGCGCCGCCCAGGCCAAACTGGATATTGCTCTCGGGGTCGAGGATGCGCTCCTTTAGAAAGAGGTCGATCGCCTGCGAGCGGCGAAATGCCGGGTCGCCGCGCTCGATGAGCAAGGGCTTAAGACCTGCTTCGGCGAGCGTAAGCGCAGCGAAAAGGCCGGCGCATCCGGCGCCGACAACGACAGGGCGTTCTTGAGGTGCGTCGGAGGCGGGGGAGGGGAATGAAGGCTCATCGTCTTCTATCGCGCGTACGCGCGAGCGGTCACGCTCGGCAACGCTGTCGACCGCTTCTCGCTCGAGGTGGGGACTAGTCAGCTCAACACGAAAGCTCAGGATAAAATGGACGTCTCGTTTTTTGCGAGCGTCGATTGACTTGCGGTGGAGCTCGATGGACTTGATCTCGGAGTCCTTGCAACGTAGGACGCGCTTGGCGACTCGCTTGCCAACAATGAGACAGGCATTTTCATCGTCGGCTTCATCGAGCGACGCGTTGACTTGGGTGATTTCGATCATCGAGGTCTCCTTAGAGGCAAGAAGGAGGCCGTCCGGTATCCCAGACGGCCCGAATGCGTTTTTGATTATAGACTGCGCGGCTACAGGCTGCTTGCAGCGCGAATGCCCGAGATCCAGGCCCACGCAAGGTTAAAGCCTCCGCAATCGGCGTCGATGTCGAGCGCTTCACCGCAGACGTAAAGCGGGGCGTCGACAACGCTGCGCGCGCGTAGGCTGGGTGTTGAGATGCTCTCGACAGATACGCCACCACGCGTGACCTGCGCTGAGCGCTCCTCGGCTGTTCCCTTGACGAGCAACTTAAAGTGCTTGAGGATCGAGACCAGGTGGATGACATCGTTGGAGCCTGGATGGCACTGCTCGAACGCTGTGCAGACGACGCGGGAGAGTTGCGGGGCGAGCATGCCGTCGAGCCAACGGGGATCGCGGGGCGAAAAGCCGCCGAGCAGCTCAACGCGCCGGTTGAGCGTATCGAGCAACTCGTCTTTGGAGAGGTCGGGGAAAACGTCGAGCAGGATCGTATCGCCGTGCTGGATACGACGAGAGAGGTTGAAGACAGCGACGCCCGAGATACCGAAGGTTCGAAACAGCACTTCACCGTCTTCGTGCCAGAGCTCATTATGATTGCGGGCGAGCGTCAAGCGGGCGCGGACGCGCAGGCCATCCAACGTCTTGAGCGCCGCCCGATCGCCAAAGACCGTTGCCGATACGGGGCAGAGGATGGGGCGCAGCGAAGTGAGGGGGAGGCGAAACGTATCGGCGATACCGGTGGGGTTGCCGCCCGTGGCGATAATTACGGCATGTGCCTGCAGGGCCACGTTCTTGCGAGGGACATCAGCGAGCGCTTTCCGAAGCGAGCGGAGCTCCGATTTTCGGTCGTCGTGCTTTTTTGCCTTGAGCGCCCGCGCTGGACGGTCTATTTGGAGTGCCCAGCCTTCGGAAGCTTTGTGCGCCGAGGCAACGTAGGCTCCGCAGATTAAGGTGATACCTAGGCGGTCGCAAACGTTGAGAAGCGCGTCGCGCACCGATTCGGCGCGAAGGGAGCGCGGGTACAGCCGGCCTTCCTCGGAGGTTGTCATGATACCCAGCGAGGAGAAGAAACCCATAAGCTCTTGTTCGGGCTGGGGGCCCATGACGGATGTGACGAATGCTGGGTGGTTATACCGCTGAGGATCGATCGATTCGTTGGAGAGGTTGCAGCGGCCGTTACCGGTCGCAAGGAGCTTAAGGCCGCAGGCGACATCGCGCTCAACGATGCAGACGCTTTTGCCAACGCGTGCGGCCGTAATGGCGGCGGCGAGGCCTGAAGCCCCGCCGCCGATTACCAGGACGTCATAGAAGGCGCTCGCGTTCACTTAGGCCTCGTCGGTCTCGTGCGGGGTAATAGCCTCGACGGCAGAGACTGCCTTGGGCAACATGCCATCGGGCAGCGCGGTCTCGACCTCGCCCTTATCGCAGGCCTCGGCGAGTGCCGGATTAATGGGAAGCTGCCCCAAGATGTCGAGGTTATAGCGCTCTGCGACCTCGGGGAGCTTGCTCTTGCCAAAGACCTCGATCTTCTTGCCGCAGTCGGGGCACTCAATATAGCTCATGTTCTCGACAATGCCCAGAATGGGGACGTTCATCTTCTCGGCCATGTTGACCGCCTTGGCGACGATCATCGAGACCAGATCCTGCGGGCTCGTGACGATGACGATGCCGTCGACGGGCAGCGACTGGAAGACGGTGAGCGCGACGTCGCCTGTTCCCGGAGGCATGTCGACCAGCAGGTAGTCGATGGGGCCCCACGAGGTCTCGCTCCAGAACTGCCTAATGGCGCCTGCGATGACCGGACCGCGCCAAAGGACGGGGTCGGTCTCGTTTTGGAGCAGCAGGTTGGAGCTCATGACCTTGACGCCGTGCTCGGAGATTTCGGGCAGCATAAGGTTGCCAAGGGCATGGACGTGGCGTCCACTCATACCGAACATCTTGGGGATAGAGGGACCGGTGATGTCGGCATCGAGGACGCCGACCTTGTGGCCGTGACGGGCAAGCTCGGTGGCGATGGCACCGGTGACAAATGACTTGCCGACACCGCCCTTGCCGGAAAGCACGGCGATGACGCGCTTGACCTCGGACAGCGTGTTCTCCTCAAATTGCGACGGCGACGTTTGTCCGCCGGCGGCCTGTGCGTGTTCGCAACCCATGTATGACTCCTTTGTATATGCTGGGGCCGGGGCCCCGCGATGTGACACGAGCGTCATTGTACCCTCGTTTGCGAGCGGGAGTCATTTGCGATGCGTTTGGGCCGAGCGTGCTTGCAATACGATGGGCCCAAGCGAATGGGCGGGCTTACTGAACTTTGCTGGCGAACTCGAGGTATTGCATGCGCTGCAGCTTGTCGATCGTCGAGGCGTAGGGGCTGTCTTCCGATTCCAAGTCGTAGCGCAGCCCGTCGGCACCGAGATAGCCGGCGACATTGATGGTGGGCACATCTGACCTTGTCGCAAGCAGGGCCTTTTGGTAATTGGTGAGCGGGGCGCCGATCTTATTAAGGGTAATGGCTGCAATCTCGTTTGCCCCGACGGTGTCGTAGACGTTGAGCTCGGTATTGCCGGCGATCTCATAGTTAGCCCAGACGAGATATGTCGACTGATAGATACGGAAAGCGTGGCTTGCCGTATCTTCCTGAGGGTACAGCTCGTCGTTGAGAGTCGTTGCGGCGCTCGGCTGATGGTCGCCAAAAAAGACAAGAACAACCGGTCTGCCGATGTTGCGGAGCTCGTTGATAAAGTACTCGAGGTCCCGGTCGGATGCGTTGATGCAGGTGAGATAGGTGTTGAGCGCGCTGTTGGCGCCTTCGCTGGCTCCCTCGACCCAATAGTTTGTCAGCTCTTCGGCGGGAACGGTGCCATAGTCGTAGCCGCCGTGATTTTGCATCGTGACGTCAAAGATGAACTGCGGCGCTTCGTCGGTTCTAAGCAGGTCGAGTATCTTGTCGTAGGTGGCGTAGTCGCATACGCCGGCATGGTAATAGGGCGCACCTTCGAAATCGCCGATTGAAAGAAAGTCTCCAAAGCCCAGCTGCTGATAGATTTTATCTCGATGGTAGTTGACGGGGTTTTGCGGGTGCATAGCGGTAGTGGTATACCCAAGCTCTTTAAGGTCCTTTGCCAGGCTGTTTACGCCATTCATCTGATACAGCTGATAGGGGATCTTGCCTAATCCGACAAAGGCCGTTGTCGCTCCGGTCAAAAATTCGAATTCGGAGTTCGCCGTTCCGCCACCGGCGACCGAAGCGAGCATGGTGCCGCGAACAAGTGTGTCGGGAAGCGAGTTGTAGAATGCGGGGCCGGAGTACCCGGCCGCCTGGAGCTGCTCAAAGCACGAAAGGTCGCTAAAGCTCTCGTTCATGACGGCAACAATCGTCGGCTTGATTTCATTGAACTGGGCAACGGCCGCCGCGCGCTGTTCGCTCGAGCCATATGTGCTGTCGTAGACGGCGGCGAGCTCCTGCTCGATGCTCTGCGCCTCATCGGGCGTATAGTCTTCGGGCTTCTCAATGGGCAACTCGTTGACCATTTCGGTGAACGAAGTGATAAAACCCTGAGACGCATACGTGGTGATGGGCTGCCAACGGTCAAATCCAAAATCCAGCGCCTGCTCCAAGTCGATGTTGGAAAAGCCTGAGAGCCCCACAACGGTCACGAGCAGAAAAGCACAGAGGTTAGCGGCGATAGCGGGGAAGACATGGGTGGGCGTACGGAGCTTTCGCGGTCGGATGAGCGAAAGAAGCCCCAGGGAAATCTCCAGCAGGGCGAGAGAGGTTACGATTCCGGCGGTAAAGGTAAACTCGTATCCCTCGCTCACTTCCATTGCGGTGCCAAGGGCCAAGATATCGCTTGGCAGGATGGCTTCGCCTTTAAACGTTATGACGAAGTGCTCGGCAATGCCAAGGATGCAACAGACGACGGGCACGAGGACCATGACGCCTCCATGACGCTGTCCCAGCAAATAAAGGGAGAGCAGAACCGTCGCGAGCAACCCGACGGAAAACCCGAATGAGTTGGCGGGAATGCGATAGAACGTTTCGTTGCAGGCAATTTCGATTGAAACGAACGAGAGCGCTGAAACAGCGGCGATGACAAGGATGTCGCGGCAAATACAGGCAACCGTTCCCGTCGCAAGGTCGGTTTGGTCGATAAGTCCCGAAACCAAGGGCTCGACAAGAAGCATGACGGCGGCAGCACCGAGCGCCGAATAAGAAAGGACCCATAGGGAGCTGCCCTCATTTACGAGCGATTGATTCGTAATCCATGCAGCTACCACGCCGAGCGGGATGAGGAGCGTCGCGCACCAAAAGACGCGGGCAATGGGTGGCTTTTCGTTGCGTTTGATTGAAAAATACACGCGCACGACGACGGCGGCCACGATAAGGACGGCGATGAATATGGGCAGATTGGCCATGTCGCTCGAAGTGATTTCAAGGGGGATATCTTCGGTCATGGACGTTCCTCTGGTACAGCAAATTAAGTTCAGTATTAGATTACTGTAACCTTTCCACGGCATTTCGAGAAACAAAGCGCCCGATACGCAAAGCTAAAGGTCTGCGAATCTTGTATTACGAACATCTGTGCGCGTCGAGTGCGCTAAACTCATCGGCAGTATGATTCGATGCAATAGGAGGCAAGGAGCTTCCATGTCTGATTCCTCTATCGTTATTCGCGGCGCTCGTGAGCACAACCTCCGTGATATCGATGTTTCCATTCCGCGTGACCAACTCGTGGTCATTACCGGTCTTTCTGGCTCGGGCAAGAGTTCGCTGGCATTCGACACTATCTATGCCGAGGGCCAGCGTCGATACGTCGAGAGCCTTTCGAGTTATGCGCGCCAGTTCTTGGGCCAGATGGACAAACCCGACTTGGATTCAATCGACGGCCTTTCGCCGGCGGTGTCGATCGACCAAAAGACGACATCTAAAAACCCTCGCTCGACGGTTGGCACCGTAACCGAGATTTATGACTATCTGCGTCTGCTGTTCGCCCGTGTGGGCACCCCGCACTGTCCCGAATGCGGCCGCGTCATTGAGCGCCAGACGACCGACCAGGTCGCCGATAAGGTCCTGGCGGCGGGGGAGGGCCGCCGCGCGTTTGTGCTGGCACCGGTGGTGCGCGGGCGAAAAGGCGAGTACACCAAGCTGTTTGAGGACCTTCGCGCCGAGGGCTTTAGCCGCGTGCGTGTCGACGGCGAGGTTCGCTCGCTTGATGCCCCTATCGATTTGGATAAGAAATTCAAGCACGATATCGAGGTCGTGGTCGACCGCATCGTGATTCGCGAGAACTCGCTGGGCCGTATTGCCGAGTCCGTTGAACAGGCGACTGCGCTGGCGCACGGCAATGTGAACGTATACTTGCTGCCCGACCGCGACGCTCCCGAGGGGACCGAAGGCGAGTTGCTGGAGTATTCGCTGGCGTTAGCGTGCCCGGAGCATGGACACTCCATCGATGACCTGCAGCCGCGTGATTTCTCGTTCAACGCGCCCTATGGCGCGTGCCCCGAGTGCGATGGCCTGGGCTTTAAGAAGACGGTCGATGCCGAGGCCCTAATCGAAGACCCCTCGAAGTCGATCGCCGACGGGGTCTTTGGCAGCCTGTTTGGCAACTCTAACTACTATCCGCAGATTTTCGCTGCGGTCTGCAAACACTTTAAGGTGAGCGTCGATACGCCGTGGGAGGATCTGCCTCCGCGGGTGTGTCGTGCGTTT
This sequence comes from uncultured Collinsella sp., assembly GCA_905205405.1. Taxonomy (GTDB): domain Bacteria; phylum Actinomycetota; class Coriobacteriia; order Coriobacteriales; family Coriobacteriaceae; genus Collinsella. The sequence goes on along the minus strand of CAJLDK010000018.1, from coordinate 30,561 downwards.
TTAGACGGCATGGGCGACCAGAAGATTTCGGTCGACTATCAAAAGCTCGATGGGCGCCGCAGCCAGTGGGACACCAAGTTCTCGGGTGTGCGCAATATCCTGTACGAGCGCTATACCGAGACGACGAATGAGAACACCAAGGCGCGCTTGGAGAAGTACATCCGCGAGGAGCCGTGCTCGAGCTGCCACGGCGCTCGTTTGCGCCCCGAGATGCTCGCCGTCACCGTGGGCGGCAAGTCCATTTACGAGGTTTGTTGTCTGTCGTGCCGTGAGTCGCTCGAGTTTTTTGAGGGCCTGGAACTCACCGAGCGCCAACAGTTTATCGGCGGACGCATCGTCAAGGAAATCCTGGAGCGCCTGCGTTTTCTGGTCGATGTCGGACTCGACTATCTGACCCTCGATCGTGCCTCGGCGACGCTTTCCGGAGGCGAGGCCCAGCGCATTCGCCTGGCAACGCAGATCGGCGCCGGCCTCATGGGTGTCCTGTACATTTTGGACGAGCCATCGATTGGCCTCCATCAGCGCGATAACGAGCGCCTGATCAAGACGCTTGAGCGCCTACGCGATATCGGCAATACCGTCATCGTCGTCGAGCATGATGAGGATACGATTCGTGCTGCCGACTATGTGATCGACATGGGCCCCGGCGCGGGCGTGAACGGCGGACACGTAGTCGCGGCGGGAACGCCTGCCGATATCATGGCGTGTCCCGAGTCGATGACGGGCGCTTATCTGACCGGCAAACGAATGATCCGGGTTCCCGATGAGCGCCGCAAGCCCGGTCGCGGCTGCCTTAAGATCACGGGCGCCCGCGCCAACAACCTCAAAAACGTTACCGCCAAGATCGAGTTTGGTACGCTTACGGTCGTTACCGGCGTGTCGGGATCGGGTAAGAGCTCCCTGGTTACCGACACTATCGCACCTGCCCTTACGAATGCCATTCACCGTTCGACGCGCCCTGTGGGTCCGTATAAGAAAATCGAGGGCATCGAGTGTATCGATAAGGTTATCGATATCGACCAGTCGCCGATTGGCCGCACGCCGCGTTCCAACCCTGCTACGTACATTGGCCTGTGGGATGATCTTCGCGCGCTGTTTGCGAGTACGCCGGAGTCGAAGGCGCGCGGCTACTCGCCGGGACGTTTCTCCTTTAACGTGAGCGGCGGTCGCTGCGAAGCATGCAAGGGCGACGGACAAATTAAGATCGAGATGCACTTCCTTCCCGATATCTATGTCCCCTGTGAGGTCTGCGGCGGCAAACGCTATAACCGCGAGACGCTTGAGGTCACCTACCGTGGTAAGACCATCTCGGACGTGCTCGACATGAGCGTCACCGAGGCACTGGCCTTCTTTGGGAATATCCCGCAGATTAAGCGCAAGCTCCAGACGCTGTACGATGTAGGCTTGGGCTACGTGAGCCTGGGCCAGCCCGCTACGACGCTCTCGGGCGGCGAGGCGCAGCGTGTGAAGCTCGCCAAGGAGCTTCATCGACGCCAGACGGGCAAGACGTTCTATATTTTGGATGAGCCGACGACCGGCCTTCATTTTGAGGACGTCCGCCAGCTGCTCGATGTGCTGCAGCGCTTGGTCGATGCGGGCAACACGGTGCTGGTGATTGAACACAACCTTGATGTCATCAAGGTTGCCGACCGCCTGATCGATATGGGCCCCGAGGGCGGTAACGGCGGCGGAACCGTCGTGGTTTCGGGCACACCGGAGCAGGTTGCGGACTGTCCGCAGAGTTATACGGGCAAGTTTTTGGCGCCGTTGCTCAGGCGTGACCGGGAGCGTCAGGCTCAACTTGATGCTCAATAAATAGGCGATTCAGTTTATGGGCGCCATCGACTCCTTGTGATTCGATGGCGCTTGCTGTGTCGAAGTGACGTATGCAGCCGAATTGGACATATACTTAATCCTTGCGTCCGAATGCGAGGGAAAGGATATGCCATGGCAAAGGCTGTAAAGACGCCAAAAACCAATGCGATGCGCGAGCTGGAAAGCGCCGGCATTTCCTATGTTCTACATACGTACGAAGACGATGGTGATGAGTCGGCGGGCCTGGGGGTCGCGATTTCGGAGCAGCTTGGCGAGGAGCCCGGACAAGGATTTAAGACCTTGGTCTGCGTGACGCCGTCCAACGACCACGTCGTGTGCTGCATCCCTGTTGCCGACGAGCTCGATCTAAAGTCCGCCGCGCGTGCCGCGGGGGAGAAGTCCTTGGCCATGATGCATGTGAAGGATTTGCTTGCGGCGACTGGCTACGTTCGCGGCGGCTGCAGTCCGGTCGGTATGAAAAAACGCTACCGGACGCTCATTGATGAGACATGTGTCCTTTGGGATACCATTTTTATTTCGGGAGGCAAGCGTGGTTATCAGCTTGAGCTTGCACCTGATGATTTAATTGCATTTTGCGGGGCGACGGTCGCCCCGATTACGAGAGAGGACTGAGCGATGCCGCAGGAAGAATTGAAGTGCGGAGCTCATTTTGCAAAAGAATCTGCGCCTCAGACACCCTCATCCGAAGCTTCTTCGTCGCGAGACGACACTGACGACATGGGCTCGTCGGACTACTCCACGGTTGGTCGTTCCGCCGGGCTTATGACCATCCTGACCATCGTGTCTCGCGTCACCGGTTTTATCCGCACGTGGGCAATGGCGGCCGCTATCGGCATGTCGCTGCTCTCGTCTTCCTATCAGGTCGCCAACAACCTGCCCAATATGCTCTACGAACTCGTGATGGGCGGCATGCTCGTGACGGCGTTTTTGCCCGTGTACATGGGCGTGAGGCGTGAGCAGGGTCGCGAGGCCTCTAACGAGTACGTGGGCAACCTGCTCGGTATTCTGCTATTGGTGCTGGGTGGCATTTCGTTGCTGGGGACCGTGTTCGCCCCGGGCTTTATCTGGACGCAATCGTTCCTTTCGGGTGACGGCGGCAGCATGGATACCGCTGCGTTCATGTTCCGTTTCTTTGCCATCCAGATTCTGTTTTATGGTTTGGGCTCGGTGTTTTCGGGCGTCCTCAACGCACACCGCGACTACTTCTGGTCGACGTTTGCCCCGGTCCTCAACAATGTGATCGTCATTGCGAGCTTTATGGGCTTTGCGCCCGTGTCCGCACAGTTTGGCGAACGTGCCGGCATCATCTTGATTGCGGCCGGTACGACCCTCGGTGTCTTTGTTCAGATGGCATGTCAGATCCCCGCGCTTGGCAAGCACGGCGTGCATCCCCATATCCATATCGACTTTAAGGACCCCGCACTGCGCCAGACGATTGCGCTCGGTATCCCGACGCTGCTCGCCACGGTGTGCATGTTTGTCTCGACTTCTATCACCAACGCTGCTGCGCTGGTGGTCCAGCCCGAGACTGGTCCTTCCGTCATCGCCTATGCGCGCCTGTGGTACACGCTGCCCTACGCGCTGATTGCCGCCTCGCTTTCGACGGCGCTCTATACCGAGCTCTCTCACGACGCACAGGAGAAGGATTACGACAGCGTCCGCACGGGCATTTCGCGTGGCGTCGCCCAGATGCTGTTCTTCCTGATTCCATTCGCGCTGTACCTGATTGTCTTCGCGCGTCCGCTCAACATGATCTACTGCGCTGGCAAGTTCGATGAGTCCGGTGTGGCGCTGGTGTCGGAGTTCCTTATCTACCTGGCACTTTCCCTGCCGCTCTACGGCGTGGTCGTGCTGATGCAGAAGAGCTTCTCTGCCTTGCTCGACATGAAGCCCTATAGCCGCTATTGTCTGTATTCCGCCATCGGCCAGGCCGGCTCGGTTCTGCTGTTTGGCGTTGTGCTGGGCTTCGGTATGCCGGCAATCGCGCTTTCGTATGTCGTCGACTACGTGATCTTGGTCGGTTGCTCGCTGTGGTGGCTGCGTCGTCGTCTGCGTGGTCTTCAGGTTAAATCTATCCTGCATGGCGGTTTCTTTGGCCTTTTGCTCGGTGGCCTGGGTGCTGCCGCAGGCGCCGGCGTCATGTGGGCGCTTGAGCACTTTGTCGGGGCACTTGGCGGCTCGATTCTGATTACTCTTGGCTACGTTTGCGTTGCGGGTGTCGTCTCGCTTGCTGTTACCTTTGGCCTTGCCGTCGTCCTTAAGATGCCCGAGGTCTCGGCGCTGATTCGTCGCAAGTAGGTGCGCGTGGCCGGTCACGACAACATTCCAACGCTTGCCGAGCAGGTTTCGCGCGTTCCCACGCAGCCCGGCTGCTACCTTTGGAAAGACGCCAAGGGCGATGTCATCTACGTGGGCAAGGCGAAAAACCTGCGCGCCCGTATGCGTCAGTACGTGACGCTGCAGGACGAGCGCCAGAAGATCCCGCTGATGATGCAGCTGGTGGCGAGCTTTGACTATATCGTGGTGGAGACCGAGCACGAGGCGTTGGTGCTCGAGCGCAATTTGATTGGTCAGTACCATCCGTACTTTAACGTCGACCTCAAGGATGACAAGAGCTACCCCTTTATCGCCATTACAAAGGGCGACCTGTATCCCGCTATCAAATACACGCGTGAGCGTCATAAGCCGGGAACGCGCTATTTTGGACCTTATACCGATAGCCGCGCGGCACGTGAGACGATAGATACGCTGCGCAAGGTTATCCCCATCTGCTCCGCATCCTGTGCGGAGTGGCGTCGTTGTCGCCGTATCGTCGAGTCCCACAAGGGCGAGGAAGACATCGTCAATATGATTTGCGCGCAAAACGGGCGCCCCTGCTTTGACTACCATGTCGGGCGCGGCCCGGGTGCGTGTGTCGGCGTGATTTCCCCGGCAGACTATGCCAAGAACGTCAAGCGTGTCGAGCGCTTTTTGTCGGGCCATCGCAAGGATGTCGTCGATGAGCTGACCTCCGAGATGACGGATGCCGCTGAGGCGCTCGACTTTGAGCGCGCGGCACGCGTCAAACGTCGTTTGGAGGTCATCAGGGGTCTGGACGATCGTCAGCAAGTCGTTTTTCCCTCCAGTGTCGATATAGATGTCATCGGTTTCTATCGCGAGGAGACCATCTCCGCCGCTTGCGTCTTCGTCGTTCGCGAGGGCCGAACTGTTCGCACCTGCGAGTTCATTCTCGACAAGGGTCTTGATGTTGACGAGGAAGAGCTCCAGTCGGGCTTTCTTAAGCGCTATTACGACGAGACGGCTGATATTCCAGCTGAGGTCAACCTTTCCGTCGAGCTTGAGGATGCGGAAGCGCTGGGGGAGTGGCTTGCGGGCAAGCGTGAGCGTTCCTGCCATCTCCATAGGCCGCAGCGTGGCGAAAAGCACCGTCTGCTCGATATGGCATCCAAAAATGCGCGCCATGCCCTCATGCGCTACATGATGCGAACGGGGTACGCTGACGACCGCACCAATCAAGCGCTCCTGGAGCTCGAAAGTGCGTTGGCGCTGCCATCGCCGCCGTTGCGTATCGAGTGCTTCGATATCTCTACACTGCATGGCACCTTTACGGTCGCCTCGATGGTGGTGTTTACCAACGGGCGCGCCGACAAGAGTCAGTATCGTCGTTTTAAAATTCAGGCCGAATTGGACGAGGCAAACGACTTCGTGTCGATGTCCGAGGTTTTGGGACGACGTTATGCTCCCGAGCGCATGGCCGACGAGCGCTTTGGCTCGCGCCCCGATTTGCTCGTTGTCGATGGCGGTAAGCCGCAATTGACCGCTGCGATCAAGCAACTTGAGGCTCTTGGGCTCGATATACCAGTTTGTGGCTTGGCAAAGGCCGATGAGGAGGTTTTCGTGCCTTGGGACGAGACTCCCGTCGTGCTGCCGACCGGGTCCGCGTCGCTCTATCTAATTAAACAGGTGCGCGATGAATCGCACCGTTTTGCCATCACGTTCCATCGCGAATTGCGCGATAAAGCCATGACGGTTTCGGTACTCGATGACGTTCCAGGCGTGGGACCCACCAGAAAACGTGCCCTTATGCGCCATTTTGGCTCGATGAAGCGTTTGCGCGCGGCGAGCGAGCAAGAGATCGCGGAAGTTCGAGGCATTCCTGCCGATGTCGCCAAAGCGGTTCACGAGGCGCTCGTTGCATGGAATGCCGAGCGCGCCGAGGCGGCGGCAAAGCAATCCGAAAACTAAACACGCCTCTAAACAACTGATATACATGATTGCGTGATTTTCAATCATTTATTTCACGGCGATTACCAGCCGATTTCGGGTTTAATTAACGCTAAAACGTTTGACTAGCCATGGTGAACAACCCTGCTATCCTGCGGGTTGACGAAGACTGATATCTCACCTCGTCGATACATACTGTCTGGCGAATCGTTTGTCAATGAATTCGGTGAACGGTAGCAAATACCGTTCAAGCGTATGTATGTATCGGTCGCCGAGCGCGGCACCTCAGTTGGGTTCGTCGGTAGGTAAGGTATATATCGTCCGCAAGTTGCGCGGGGGCACGTCTAGGCGCTCCCGGGTAAGATTCTCTATTGATAGGAGAAGACATGGCCATCATCAACAAGGGTATGTCCAGGCGTTCGTTCCTCGGCCTCACCGGCAGCGTCGCTGCTGTCGCAGGGCTTGGTCTCACCGGCTGCGGTGGCAGCTCTAGCGACGAGGGTTCCGCTTCCGGTTCCACCGATTCCGCCAACCGTGGCGGCGGCGTGATCACCGCTGGTTCCGCTTACGCTCCATCCAGCTTCGATCCCGCCAGCACCGGCTCCGCTGTGGGCCTGGGTGCTAACTGGCACGTCGTCGAGGGCCTCTACGGCATCGATTACCACGACTACAGCACCTTCAAAGAGCTCGCCACCGACGATCCCAAGTCTGTGGACGACACCACTTTCGAGGTCACCATCCGCAAGGGCGCCAAGTTCTCCGATGGCACCGAGGTCACCGCTGACGATGTCGTTGCCTCCTACACCGCTTGCGCCGCTTCCGCTACCTATGCTCCGTTCTTCCAGCCCTTCGAGTCCATCGAGGCCAAGGACGCCAGCACCGTGACGGTCAAGACCAAGGTCCCCAACTTCTCCCTGCTCAAGGATCGTCTGGCCATCGTCCGCGTTACCCCGGCCACCCAGACCGAGGAGGATCGCGCCAAGCAGCCGATCGGCTCCGGCCCCTGGATGTACGACTCTATCTCCGATACCGAGATCACCCTGGTTCCCAACCCCGAGTACAACGGTGAGTATGCTGCCGAGGATAAGAAGATCCAGTACAGCATCCTGACCGACCCCACCGCTCGCGTTACCGCTCAGCAGGAGGGCTCCACGCTCGTTATGGAGCTCGTTACCGCTGACGCCGTCGACCAGCTCGAGAGCGCCGGCTGCAAGATCGATAACGTTCAGGGTTTCGGCACCCGCTTCATCATGTTCAACGTCGCCAAGGAGCCTTGGAACAACGTCAAGGTCCGTCAGGCTGTCATGTATGCGCTCGACACCGAGAAGATGGTCAGCAACACCTTCGCCGGCCTTGCCACCGCTGCCAGCTGCTACCTGCCCAAGAGCTTCACCAACTATCATGAGGCTTCCACGGTGTACAAGACCGACGCCAAGAAGGCTAAGAAGCTCATCGAGGAGTCTGGCATCACCCCGGGTGCCATCACCCTGCGCACCACCGACAACGAGCAGATTAAGGGCATGGCCGCCCAGGTCAAGAATGACCTCGACGCTCTCGGCTTCGATGTGACCATCCAGACCGATACCTCGCCGGCCACCTACGCTGCCATCGACGGCGGCGAGGCCTACGATATCCTCCTTGCCCCTGGCGATCCTTCCTGCTTCGGCGCCGACCCCGACCTGCTGCTCAACTGGTGGTACGGCGACAACGTCTGGATGCAGACCCGTTGCCCGTGGAAGGAGTCCGCTGAGTGGCAGAAGCTCCACGGTCTCATGGACGAGGCTCTTGCCGCTGAGGGCGATGAGCAGCAGAAGAAGTGGAACGAGTGCTTCGACATCATTGCCGACAACGCCGTTCTGTACCCCGTTGTCCACGTCAAGACCGTCTCCGCTTCCTGGGACGATCCGTCCACTGCGCCCAACGGCGAGGCCCTCGATGGCTTCAAGGGCATCGGCACGACGAGCATGTCCTTCAGGGGCGTTGCGACCGTCAAGGCGTAAGACTCGCTTGAGTCTGTATGCAGGATGTCGGTCGTTGGGACCGTATCCTCATAGTTGAAACAAAGACCCGGGCGACCTCGATGTCGCTCGGGTCTTGTAATGAGTATCCGTACTCATATACCAGTTGGTCCTACCGACAAAAGAAAGGGGAGAGAACGTGAACAACTTGCTACGTTTGATTGGAAGGCGTCTTGTGGCGCTGCCGATCATGGCATTGGGCGTCACCGTCCTGGTGTTCTTCCTTATGTCGTTCTCCAAGACCGACCCCGCCTACACGGCGTTGGGTGACGGTGCCTCGCCCGAGGCGGTTGCCGAGTACCATGAGAAGTATGGTCTGGACGACCCCTGGCCTGTGCGCTACGTGCGCTATATGGGCGATTTGATCCATGGCGACATGGGCACCTATGGTGCTGCTCGCAACTCCGTTGCCAAGCGCATCTCCACGGCCCTGCCCGTCACGATGCAGCTGACCTTCATCGGCCTTGCCATCGGTGCGGTCGTTTCGTTTTTACTCGGCGTCATCGCGGCACTGTATCGCGACAAATGGCCGGACCAAGTGATCCGCGTCTTTTCCATCGCCGGCTTGGCAACCCCGTCGTTCTGGCTTGCCGTTCTGTTGATCCTGCTGTTCTCTTCCTACCTTAAGGTGCTTCCGGCATCGGGTGCTCTGCCTCACTTCACCACGAATCCGGCTGGCTATCTGGGACGTATGATCATGCCCGCTATCGCCTTGGCATTTCCGCTGACGGGCCAGATGACTCGTATCGTGCGTACCGCCATGGTCGAGGAGCTCGATAAGGATTATGTCCGTATGGCTCGCGGCGCCGGCGTTCCCGAGAAGGTCGTCGTCGGCATCAACGTTCTTCGCAATGCGCTGATCACCCCGGTCACCACCCTCGGTCTTAAGATCGGTTACCTCATGGGCGGCGCCGTCGTCATCGAGGTTATCTTCAACCTCCCCGGCATGGGCACCGCGATTCTGCAGGGCGTTCAGGGCAACGAGGCGAACCTGGTTCAGGGCGTCGTTATCGTCGTTGCTCTTGCCTTCATCATCATCAACATCGTGGTTGACATGCTCTACCTGCTCATCAACCCGCGCATCAGGACGGTGTAGATTATGGTAAAGATTCGAGAGAAGCAAACCGAGCAGCTCGAGAAGGCTGCCTCCAAGGGGCTCAAGCTCGGTGGCTGGAAGAAGATGACGCTGTCTTCTAAGATTGCCGCCGTCGTGTTGGTGCTGGTCGCCCTGACTGCGATTCTGGCGCCCCTTCTTGCCCCCTATAGCCCGGTCGAGATTTTTACGGCTCGCCAGGCTCCCGGCAACGGATTTATCTTCGGTACCGACGATAAGGGTCGCGACATTCTGTCGCGCATGCTCTACGGTGGTCGTTACTCGCTGATTATCGGCTTTGGCGCCACTGCCATGGCTCTGGTCTGCGGCTCGGTCGTGGGCGCCCTTGCGGCGGTTTCGCGCAAGGCCGTTTCCGAGACGATCATGCGTATCCTGGACATCATCATGTCCATCCCGGGCATCGCCCTCGCGGCCGTCTTCGTCTCCATCCTGGGCAACTCCGTGCCGTCGATCATCTTCGCCATCGGCTTTATGTACACTCCGCAGATTGCCCGTATCGTGCGCGCCAACATCGTGTCCGAGTACGGCGAGGACTATGTCCGCGCGGTCATCGTTTCCGGCGCCAAGGCTCCGTGGATTTTGATCAAGCATGTTCTGCGTAACTGCATCGCCCCGATCATGGTCTTCACCGTTACCCTGGTCGCCGACGCCATCATCTTCGAGGCCTCGCTGACCTTCATCGGCGCTGGTATCCAGGAGCCCACCGCTACCTGGGGCAACATCCTCGCCGACGCCCGCGGCGGCGTGCTCGCCGGCCGTTGGTGGCAGGCGCTGTTCCCGGGCCTGGCCATCATGATCACCTGCCTGGCGCTCAACATCCTCTCCGAGGGCATTACCGACGCCATGGCCGCTGCTCCCTCCGCCGCCCTGGATCCGACCGATTCCTCCAAGCGTCGCGAGGCCGACCTGCTGGTCTCCGACCCCGTTCGCGCCTACAAGGAGCAGGCCCAGTCCCTCTCCGCTCGCCTTGGCGCCCTGCGCGATGTCGAGCTCAAGCGTGACGATCGCCATGTGCCCGACGAGTCTGTCGAACCGATCCTTTCGGTCCGCGATTTCTGCATCCAGTTTGAGCATCACGGCGATATCAACGTCGTCGACCATGTCAACTTTGACGTCCGTCCTGGTCAGACCATGGGCCTGGTGGGCGAGTCCGGTTGCGGTAAGTCCATCACCACGCTGGCCATCATGGGCCTGACCGACGACGATGAGCACCTTTCCGGCGAGGTCCTCTGGGAGGGCCGCGACCTGCTCAAGATGAGCAAGAAGGAGTGGTTCGGCCTGCGCGGTACCGATATCGCTATGGTCTATCAGGACGCCCTGTCCTCGCTCAACCCCTCCATGCTCATCTCTGCCCAGATGAAGCAGCTCACCAAGCGCGGCGGCACCCGCAGCGCCGAGGAACTCCTGGAGCTCGTGGGCCTCGACCCCAAGCGTACGCTCGAGAGCTACCCGCATGAGCTTTCCGGTGGCCAGCGTCAGCGTGTCCTGATCGCTATGGCCCTTACCCGCGACCCCAAGCTGGTCATCTGCGACGAGCCCACGACCGCTCTGGACGTTACCGTCCAGAAGCAGGTCATCAAGCTGCTCAACGACCTTCAGGCCAAGCTCGGCTTTGCCATGATCTTCGTCTCGCATGACCTGGCGCTGGTCGCCGAGGTCGCCCATAACATCACGGTGATGTACGCCGGTCAGGTTATCGAGCAGGCGCCCACCAAGGAGCTGCTCACCAACCCGATCCACGAGTACACCCGCGGTCTTCTGGGTTCCGTTCTGTCCATCGAGAGCGGTTCGGGCCGCCTGCACCAGGTGCCCGGCGCCGTTCCGAGCCCGCGCGATTTCCCCAAGGGCGATCGCTTCGCGCCCCGCTCGAGCCATCCGCGTATTGGCCTGGACACCCGTCCGGTCTTCAAGCGCGTGCCCGGCACCGAGCACTTCTATTCCGAGCTCCCCGACGAGGTGCTCAAGGCAAATGGTTTGACCCCTCACGCGGAGGTGATGTAGATGAGCGAGACCGCAGTCAACGGCGTCGAGCCGATCATCTTCCTTGATGACGTCCACGTCACCTTTAGGACCCGTACCGGCTCGATTCTGCACCCTAACCTGGTTCACGCCGTCCAGGGTGTAACGATTAGGCTCATGCCCGGTCAGACGATCGGCATCGTCGGCGAGTCCGGTTGCGGTAAGTCCACCACCGCCAACGTCATGTGCGGCCTGCAGGCCCCCACGAGCGGCAAGGTCTACTTTAAGGGCAAGGACGTTACCAAACGTACCGCCGAGGACCGTCGCCACATGGGTCGCGTCATCTCGGTCGTGTTCCAGAACCCGGCCACGGCACTCAACCCCCGTATGGTCGTTCGCGAGCAACTGCTCGACCCCATGCGCGTCCACAACCTGGGTACCGAGGCCGAGCAGGAGAAGCGCGTCAAGGAGCTCTTGGAGCTCACCGGTCTGCCCAGCTCCGCCGCCGAGGTTCTTCCCGGCCAGCTTTCGGGCGGCCAGCGCCAGCGCGTCGCAATTGCCCGTGCCCTGTCGCTGAACCCCGATGCCATCATCGCCGACGAGCCCACCTCGGCTCTGGACGTTTCGGTTCGCGCGCAAATTCTGAACCTGCTGACCGACCTTAAGAAGGAGCTCGGCCTGGCCATGGTGTTCATCAGCCATGACATCCAGACGGTCCGCTATATCTCTGACGACATCATCGTTATGAATGGCGGCAAGATCGTCGAGCAGGGCGAGGCCAAGCAGGTCTTCCAGCACCCTCAGGACCCCTACACCAAGATGCTGCTCGGCGCTGCGCCGTCGCTGCTGCATCCCAAGCTCGGCGAGTAGCCTCGCTTTCCCTCCCGTGCGCCCGGTTCCCTTGCCGGGCGCACCTCCGTTGCGATTTCGAAAGGTTGGGTTCACGAGCCATGCCAAGTGCTCAGGAGCTACAACATCAATTTGGTGAATATCGAGGCGCCATGCCCCGTCCATCAGATTTCGATCTCTTTTGGAAGGATCGCATGGCCGAGGCCGACGCGGTCGGGCTTGACTATGCGATCGAGACGGCATCGGTCACAGATGCCGTGACCTGCCAGCTTTTCGACCTCTGGTATACCGGCATGTGTGGCGCTCGCCTGCATGCCAAGTACCTTAAACCCGTCTCGGACGAGCCCGTGCCATTGGTACTTCAGTTCCATGGATATCCGGGTGCAAGCCGCAGCTGGTTTGAGCAGGCGTCGTTTGCGGGCATGGGCATGGCACTCATCGCCCTCGACTGCCCCGGTCAAGGAGGTCCCTCCGAGGACATTGGTGGATTTGAGGGCACAACGGTCGCGGGCCATATCGTCGCCGGTATCGACGGCGACCCGGCCAACCTCTACTATGTCCGCTTGCACCAAGATATTCGCATCCTGTGTCGCATCGTTCGCGAGCTCGAGGGCATCAATCTTGCCCGTGTGTTTGTGAACGGCGCGTCGCAGGGCGGCGGTTTGGGCATTGCGACCTGTGCACTTAACAGCGAGCTTATCAATCGCGCCGCCATCCTCTATCCCTTCCTGTCGGATTTCCGCCTGGTCTGGGATTTGGATGCCGACGACATTGCCTACGAGGGCCTGCGCTATTGGTCTCGCTGGTTTGACGAGGACTCGACTCGTATCGACGAAGCCTATGCCAAGCTGGCGTACTTCGATTCCAAGAACTTTGCCCCTATGGTCAAATGCCCCGTGCTGTTTGGCACCGGCACAGCCGATACCGTCTGTCCTCCAGCGACGCAGTTTGCGGTCTATAACAACCTGACCTGTGAAAAGCGTCATGAGTTCTTTGAAGGCTTTGGCCACGAGGAGATTCAGGATTTTGACGATCTGATCATTCCGTTTTTCTGCAAGGGAGGGGAGGCTCATGTCTAGGTGCGAGAGCAATGTCGGCGAGCTGATTGTCCCCGACCTTGTGGGGATTCCCGGGACGGTTTCGTCAAGGCTCTCTGAATATCGGGACTGGCACGGTGATGTTCAGGCAGATGTTTCTGATTTGGAGACATGTGCTATGGATCTTGAGATTCAAGGCCTGGCCATTACGGCGATCGATTTCGCCAATCCGTATGCCCGCTACTCCGAGGTTTCCTTTGAGCTTGGTGGCGATGTGGTCCACGCACGTTTGATCGAGCCTGCCGGTCGCGCCCGAGTTTCTGAGCGCGTGCCGCTATGTCTGATGTTTCACGACATCGACCGACCCGTGCGGGGATGGCATCACATGACGAGGTTTGCGGCCATGGGATATGCCGTGCTTGCGCTGGACGATGAGGCGATTGGACCCAGCGATCTGCGGCAGGGGATTACCTCGCCTGCTTTTGTCAGGCGCGTCCGTTGGGGCTGCGCGTTGGCGGAGGTCGCGCGCAATCTTGATGGCATGGACCCCGACCGCATCTTTGCATGGGGCGAGGGTCTTGGCGGCGGAGTCGCGCTGGCGGTTTCTGCTCTGGACGAGCGGGGCCTCGCCCGCACGGCGGTTGCCAATCCGCTTCCTGGCGGCCTCGAGGTGCTGTCGTCTCGGGTGCGCGGATCGGTGCTCATGGGCACATCGCTTATGGATACCGTGAGCGATCCCAAGGATCAGTTTGCCGTATTCAACGGTCTTGAGTGTGACCGGAGGCATATCATCTATGCAAAATACGCTCACGAGCGCATCAATGCGTTCGAAAACGAAGTCGTAGACTTTTTTAACCAAACGTTCCACTCGTGTTCTTTGGCCTAGACGGCCTGGACACTGCCAACAAGAGTGGGTGGCATAGGGCCGCCCGCCAGACAACTAAGGAGATTCTTGTGGCAACTCAGAAATTCACCGGCGTTATCCCTCCCGTCGTTGTTCCCGATACCGAAGATCACCAGCTCGATGTTGCCTCCTTTGAGCGCAGCATCAACCGCATGATCGATGCCGGCGTCGATGGCCTGTTCTTCTTGGGCTCTTCGGGTGAGGTCGTTTTCTCCACCGACGAGCGTCGTCGCCAGATCATCGCCGAGGCCGTCCGCATCGTCGACCACCGCGTGCCTGTTCTGGTCGGCATCATCGATACCGAGACCGAGCGCATGATTGAGCACGGCAAGGTCGCTCAGGAGCTGGGCGCCGATGCCCTCGTCGCCACCTGCCCGTTCTATGCCCTGCAGGGCATGACCGAGGTCGAGGAGCACTTCCGCATCCTGCACGAGGAGCTTGACCTGCCCATCTTTGCCTATGACATTCCCGTCTGCGTTCACACCAAGCTCCCCTGGAAGCTCCTTGCCAAGCTCGGCGCCGAGGGCGTCCTTGCTGGCGTCAAGGATTCCTCGGGTGATGACATCTCGTTCCGCTACCTCGTTCAGGAGAACGAGAAGAACGGCCATCCGATGAGCATCCTCACCGGCCACGAGGTTGTTGTCGACGGTGCTTACCTCGGTGGCGCCGACGGCTCTGTCCCGGGTCTCGCCAACGTTGAGCCCGAGGGCTACGTTCGTCAGTGGAAGGCCGCTCAGGCTGGTGACTGGGCTACCGTCAAGGCCGAGCAGGATCGCCTCAATGAGATTTCGCACATCTGGGATGTCACCTCGGGCGTCCAGGGCTATGCCGGTGGCGTCGGCGCCTTCAAGACCGCTATGAACCTCATGGGTATCTTCGACAGCCCGACCATGCCGCGCCCGGTGAAGGCCATGACCGGCGAGAACGTCGAGGCTATTAGGAAGGTCCTCCAGGACAACGGCCTCCTGTAAAGCTTTCCCAGGCACCCGACCTCGCCGTTCAACCGTGTGGCCATGACTATTAGGTCAATGGCCACACGGTTTCTCGGCGATCTTGGGCACCAGGAAAACCTTTACTGCGCTGTGACGGCTAGCCTGACGGCGCATTTCCTATAGTTGTTTTTTATCTCCGAAGGAGAGCGACATGGAGAACAAGTACGTCTGCTCTGTCGATATCGGCGGAACTAAGATTGCGACTGCCATCATGGAGTACCCGGCTGACGGTAGTGTGCCCCATCCCGTTTTTGAGGCCGAGGTTCCCACGGAGGCCCAAGAGGGCGGCGAGGCCGTCTTCCAGCGTATTGAGGCGTCCATCAAGGCTGCTCTCGAGGCGAATCCCGATGTCGAGGTCCTTGGCGTCGGTATCGGTGCCGCCGGCGTCGTCGATCCCAAGACGGGCGCCATCGCGTATGCCAATGAGATCATGCCCGGCTGGTCCGGCGTTCAGTTGGGGCCGCGTCTGCGTGAGGATCTCGGTCTTCCCGTTGCCGTTGTAGGCGACGTGCAGGCTCATGCTCTGGGCGAGGCCCACTGGGGCGTCGGCAAGGGCAAGTTCTCCGTCTTGTGCCTGGGCATCGGTACGGGCATTGGCGGCGCATATGTCGAGAACGGCCGCGTGATGCAGGGCTTCCATGGTGCTGCTGGCCATATGGGCCACATCGAGTGCTCGGCTGCCGCCGGCATTCCCTGCGCCTGCGGGCGTTCCGGCCATCTTGAGTCTGTCGCTTCGGGCACTTCCATTGGTCGTATGTACGATGAGCGCTTTGGCCGCGTCGACCCCAGCCGTCCTTCGGTCGGTCGCGATGTGAACGACCTGTGCCGCGCGGGCGACGCAAAGGCAACCGAGGTCATCCACGACGCCGGCTTTGCGCTGGGCGCCAGCTTGGGCTCGCTCGCTAACATCCTGGACCCTGAGGTCATCGTGCTTTCGGGCGGCGTGATTCACCAAGGTCCCGATTGGCGTTCGCAGACGTGGAAGGATTCGGTGCACGAGGGCTATGCCAGCCAGGCGCTCGATCCGCTTCAGGACACGCCGATCCTCATCGGTTCTCTGGAGGGCGATGCTCCGCTCATCGGTGCCGCTGAGCATCTTCTTGCCTCGTTGAAGTAAACGTATCTGCTGTAGGAGCCTCCCGAGACAACACGCCTCGGGAGGCTGTTCTGAGAAAGGTTGCAGCCTTATGACCGTCGATCCTTTGATTCAATCCCTGAAGGGCAAGCTCGTCGTGAGCGTTCAGGCGTATATGGGCGAGCCGCTTCGTACGCCCGAGACCATGGCTCAAATGTCTCGCGCTTGCGAGCTTGGCGGCGCCGCCGCCATTCGCTGTCAGGGCCTTGCCGACATTGCCGCTATTAAGGGTCGCTGTGAGGTTCCCGTCATCGGCCTGTGGAAGGATGGACACGAGGGCGTTTACATCACGCCGACGCTGCGTCACGCTCGCGCCTGCGTTGCTGCCGGTGCCGATATCGTGGCGATCGACGCCACCGATCGTCCGCGTCCCGATGGCAAGACCGTCGAGGATACCTTCCGCCCGCTGCACGAGGAGGGCGTGCTCCTGATGGCGGATTGTGCCACCATCGAGGACATTCGCCGTGCGGTTGATATGGGCTTTGACCTGGTATCCACCACGCTTTCTCACGGCGTCGCCGCCATCGACTGCACCATGGCCGATGGCCCCGACCTGCCACTCCTGCGTCAGGCGACCGAGGAATTCCCCGGTCTTCCCATCATCTGCGAGGGCCGCGTGCACACGCCCGAGGAGGCTCGCGCTGCGATCGATGCTGGCGCCTGGGCCGTTGTCGTCGGCACCGCCATCACGCACCCCACGAGTATTACGAGTTGGTTCAAGGCTGCGCTTGAGGCGTAAGACAGGCCTCGTATCCGCTCGGGGCGGTATACTCAATATAGGCAATTGACCGCGCGGGATCCGGGTTGCTGGGTCCCGCGCTTGTTTTTGGGAGGCAGCACATGCAAAAGGGAGATGCCATGGATGCGGCGGAGCGCTCGGAGCGCATCCCCGATATCGTCATCATCACCGGAATGTCCGGATCGGGCCGCACACAGGCCATGCACGTGTTCGAGGACATGGGCTATTTTTGCATTGATAACCTACCTCCGCGTCTCATCGCCCAGCTTGCCGAGCTCGTCGGCATCAATACGGGCGTGGGCAGGCATCTCGCCGTCACCTGCGATTTGCGTAGCCAGGGCTTGTTCGATGAGCTGCTCGATGCGGTCGCCGCGCTCGAAGAGCGCGAGATGAGCTGCGACATCGTGTTCCTGGAGGCTTCTGACGAGGTACTGATTCGTCGCTACAGCGAAAATCGCCGCCGTCATCCCATTGCCAAGCCGGGGGAGACTACGGCCGATGCGATTCAGCGCGAGCGCCTGCAGCTGCAGGGTGTGCGCGATCGAGCCGATATGATTATCGACACGAGCCGCCTACGCACCTCTGCGCTGCGCAACAAATTGCGCATGGCGTTCTCCGAGTTGTCCGACCAGCAGCTCATGGACGTTCACGTGTTCTCGTTTGGCTTTAAGCACGGTATGCCCGTCGAGGCGGACATTATGATCGACGTTCGCTTCCTGCCCAATCCGTTCTACGATCCCGAGATGCGCACCATGACCGGTCTCGATAAAAAGGTCTCCGACTTTGTTCTGGACCATCCCAAGACCCAGGAGTTCTGGAAGGCCTGGACGCAGCTGCTCGATACGGTGATGCCGGGCTATATCGCGGAGGGTAAGCCGCAGCTTTCTATCGCCATCGGCTGCACGGGCGGACAGCACCGTAGCGTCGCCATCGCCGAGGCCACGGCCCGTTACCTGGAAGGCGCCCAGTATCACGTGAGCATCTCCCACCGCGACCTGTCGCGCGCCAACACGAAGGCATAGGCCTGCATGTCGTTTACCGCCGAGGTGCGTGACGAGCTTGCGCGCTGCGAACCCGAATGTGAATACTGCGATTTGTCGACGCTTGCCGCCCTGACGCGTGTGAGCGGTACGCTTTCGTTGGCCGGCTCCGGGCGGTATCGTTTGACGGTCGCGACCGAGACGGGAGCCGTCGCGCGCACGATGATCACGCTGACGCATCGCATTCTTAAGCTCAAAACGGAATTCACCGTTCGTAAATCGGTCTTGCATAAGGTCCGTAACTATCTCATTACCCTGCCCGATCAACCCGACCTGGACAAGGCTCTGGTGCTGCTGGGCATTCTAGACCGCAGGGGAGGGCTCGTCGCTGGTGTTCCCCGACACATCGTTGCCCGTCCCTGCTGCAGGCTTGCCTACATCCGCGGCGCGCTCATCGCGGGCGGCTTCGTGGCCGATCCACGCGGCGATTTTCATTTGGAGATCGCGGTGCAGGGCGAGCAATATGCTAAGGGGCTTTGCGACCTGTTGGGGCAGATTGGGGTCCATGCTCGTGTTAATGCACGGCGGGGGTCATATGCCGTGTACATTAAGAGCGCCGAGGAAATCGAGCATCTATTAAAGCTGATTGGTGCCAAGCGCAGCGTTGCCGAGATTGAGGAGGCGCGCGCGGTCAAGTTGGTTAAGAACGATGTGAACCGTCGCGTGAACGCCGAGCTCGCCAACCAGACCAGAAGCGCCGGTGCTGCCCAACATCAGCTTGCGCTTATCGATGAGCTCGAGCAGCGCGGCCTTCGCGATGCGCTTCCGGATGCCTTGGCGGTCTTTTGCGACCTGCGCGAGCGCTATCCCGATCTGTCGCTGCGTGATTTAGGTGAGATGGCTGACCCTCCCTTGTCGAAGTCGGCCCTCTACCATCGAGTTTTGAGGCTTGAAAAGCTCATTGAAGCAAACCGGTAGTTTAAAGTATCGACTTATATACGGATTTAGCTGCTATTTTATTCTTTAAAACGTTTTAACGTAAATTTGATTTTCAATTTCGACTATTCTCGTGAAATTCAAGTCAAAAAAAAGGTATATTAGGCGAGTGGTTAGTTTGTGGGCCTCAACGGCGGGCGCTGTAGCTTGCGGGGGCCTTACGAAAGGAGACACAATGGCAGTAAAGGTTGCTATTAACGGCTTCGGTCGCATCGGTCGTCTGGCTTTCCGTCAGATGTTCGGTCATGAGGGCTCCGAGATCGTCGCTATCAACGACCTCACCTCTCCCGATATGCTCGCTTACCTGCTGAAGTACGACTCCACGCAGGGCAACTACGCTCGCGATCACGAGGTCGTTGCTGGCGAGGATTCCATCACCGTTGACGGCAAGGAGATCAAGATCTACAAGGAGGCCGACGCCAACAACCTGCCTTGGGGCGACCTCGACGTCGACGTCGTTCTCGAGTGCACCGGCTTCTACACCAGCAAGGCTAAGGCTCAGGCCCACATCAACGCTGGCGCCAAGAAGGTCGTCATCTCCGCTCCGGCCGGCAGCGATCTGCCCACCATCGTGTACAACGTCAACCACGAGACGCTGACCGCTGAGGACAACATCATCTCTGCTGCTTCCTGCACCACCAACTGCCTCGCCCCGATGGCCAAGGGTCTGAACGACTTCGCTCCCATCGTGTCCGGCATCATGACCACCATTCACGCCTGGACTGGCGACCAGATGCCGCTCGACGGCCCGCAGCGCAAGGGCAACAAGCGTCGTAGCCGCGCCTGCGCCGTCAACATCGTCCCCAACACCACCGGTGCTGCCAAGGCTATCGGCCTGGTTCTCCCCGAGCTCAACGGTAAGCTCATCGGTGCCGCCCAGCGCGTCCCGACGCCGACCGGCTCCATCACCAACCTCTACGCTGTCGTTGACAAGAAGGTCACCGTCGACGAGGTCAACGCCGCTATGAAGGCCTACGCTGCCACCATCTCCGAGACCTTCGGTTACAACGAGGACGACATCGTCTCCACCGACATCATCGGCGAGACCCACGGCTCCATCTTCGACGCCACTCAGACCATGTGCTCTGATCTCGGCAACGGCCAGACCCTCGTTCAGGTCACCTCTTGGTACGACAACGAGAACTCTTACACCTCTCAGATGGTCCGCACCATCAAGTACTTCGAGAAGTTCGTTGCTTAATTTAGCTTTTAGCGAATAGCTCGTTGAGCGTCTAAAGAAGGGCGCGGCCTTATAGGGCTTACACCCTAGGGTCGCGCCCTTTTTATAGGAAATCGTCTGCCGTAATGGGAGGCAGACACGTACGAAAGGTAGAAGCAAACATGGCCTTTACCAAGAAGACCGTCCGCGACATCGATGTCGACGGCAAGCGCGTTCTCGTCCGCGTTGACTTCAACGTGCCTATCAAGGATGGCGTCGTTGGCGACACCACCCGCATCAAGGCTGCCCTGCCCACCATCAACTACCTCGTTGAGCACAACGCTCGCGTCATTCTCATGAGCCACCTCGGCCGTCCCGAGGGCACCGGCTTCCAGCCTGAGCTCTCCCTTGAGCCTGTCGCCAAGAAGCTCGCTGAGCTCTCTGGTCTCGATGTTGCCTTTGTCGCCGACACCTACGGCGAGAAGGCTGCTGAGGCTGTCGCCGCCGTCGAGCCGGGCAAGGTCCTCGTTCTCGAGAACGTCCGTTTCGACAAGCGTGAGAAGAAGAACGATCCCGAGATCGCCAAGAAGCTCGCTTCCTATGGTGACGTCTTCGTTCTCGATGCCTTCGGCACCGCTCACCGCGCCCAGGGTTCCGTCGTGGGCCCCGCCGCTTACCTGCCTGCCGTCGCCGGCTTCCTGCTCGAGAAGGAGGTCGACACGCTGACCGGCATCTTCGCCGAGCCCGAGCGCCCCTTCGTCGCTATCGTCGGCGGTTCCAAGGTTTCCTCCAAGATCGGCGTTCTCGATCACCTCATCGACTCCGCTGACACCCTGATCATCGGTGGCGGCATGGCCTACACCTTCTTCCTGGCTCAGGGCCTGACCGTCGGTCAGTCCCTCAAGGAAGAGGACTGGGTCGAGCGCGCCGGCGAGATGCTCAAGAAGGCCGAGGAGAAGGGCGTCAAGATCCTGCTCCCCATCGACAACCGCGTTGCCGATCACTTTGGCGAGGACGCTGTCCCCGAGGTTGTCGCTTCCGACGCTATCCCCGACGATCGTGAGGGCATGGACATCGGCCCCAAGACCGAGGAGCTCTACGCCGAGGCCGTCAAGGGCGCCAAGACCGTGTTCTGGAACGGCCCCATGGGCGTCTTCGAGTTCGACAACTTCGCTCACGGCACCCAGGCTATCGCCGAGGCCGTCGCCGAGGCCGACTGCACCTCGATCATCGGCGGTGGTGACTCTGTCGCGGCTGTCAACAAGTTCAACCTGGCCGACAAGATGAGCTGGATCTCCACCGGTGGTGGCGCTTCCATGGAGCTCGTCGAGGGTAAGGCCCTGCCCGGAGTGGAGGCGCTTCTCGATGCCTAATCGCACCCTTCTTATCGCTGGTAACTGGAAGATGAACAACGACGTCGCCGAGGCCGCCAAGCTCGCCGACGAGCTGGCTCAGGCTCTGCCCGAGGTTCCGGCTGGCGTCGAGGTGCTCGTCTGCCCTCCGACCATTGACATCACCACGGTTCATGACCGCATTCAGGCTGCCCCCATCGCCCTCGGTGCACAGAACGTGTACTGGGAGGCCAAGGGTGCCTTCACCGCTGAGTCCTCTTGCGACATGCTCAAGTCCGCTGGCTGCACCTACTGCATCATCGGTCACTCCGAGCGTCGCGACTACTTCCACGAGACCGACGAGGACCAGAACAAGAAGGCCAAGGCCCTCGTTGCCGCCGGTCTTGTTCCCGTCTTCTGCTGCGGCGAGTCCCTCGAGGTCCGCGAGGCTGGCACCTATGTCGAGCACGTCGTGAACCAGGTCAAAGCTGGCCTTGCTGGTCTTGAGATCACCTGCCCCAAGCAGGTCGTCGTCGCCTACGAGCCCATCTGGGCCATCGGCACCGGCAAGACCGCTACCGCCGAGGACGCTCAGGAGGTCTGCGGCGCTATCCGTGAGACCCTCAAGGAGATGTTTGGCGAGGAGCTCGCCGACGGTATCCGCGTCCTGTACGGTGGTTCCGCTAAGCCCGGCAACATTGCCGAGCTCGTCGCCAAGCCCGACGTTGACGGCGCCCTCGTGGGCGGCGCTTCGCTCAAGGCTGCCGACTTCGCCTCTATGGTCGTCAAGGCAGGCGAGTAGGACATATGGCACAGCGTCATCTTCCTGCACTCCTGATCATCATGGATGGCTGCGGCCTTGCTCCGGCTGATGGCGAGAACGCCGTCGCCGCTGCCAAGACGCCCTTCCTTGATAGCCTGTACGAGAAGTATCCTCACACCACGCTCGGTGCTTCGGGCGAGGACGTGGGCCTTCCCGACGGCCAGATGGGCAACTCCGAGGTGGGTCACCTCAACATCGGTGCCGGCCGCATCGTGTTCCAGGAGCTTTCGCGCATCAACAACGCCATCAAGGACGGCTCCATCGCCAAGAACGAGGTCTTCGTCAAGGCTATGGACGACGTCAAGGCTGACGGCAAGACTCTCCACCTTATGGGCCTTATGAGCCCTGGCGGTGTTCATTCTCACATGAACCACGTCGAGGCTCTGGTCAAGATGGCTGCCCAGCATGGCGTCAAGACCGTTCGCGTCCACGCCTTCATGGATGGCCGCGACGTCGACCCGCAGTCCGGTGCCGGCTACATGAGCGAGTTCTGCGCTTTTCTGGCTAAGATCTCCGAGGAGACCGGTTGCGACGCTCGCGTTGCCACCGTTTCGGGCCGCTATTGGGCCATGGACCGCGACAACCGCTGGGAGCGCATCCAGCGTGCCTACGACGTCATGGTCAACGCGTCCGATGCCGATACCGACCCCGTTGCCGGTATCAAGGCCTACTACGAGAAGGATCCGCGCGGCGACGAGTTCGTCGAGCCCTTTGCTGCCCACAACGAGGGCATTCACGAGGGCGACGCGGCCATCTTCTTCAACTTCCGTCCCGACCGCGCTCGTCAGATGACTCGCGTGTTCACGGACAAGGAGTTCGACGGCTTTGAGCGCGAGCAGATTAAGCTTTCGCACTTTGTGACGATGACCGAGTACGATCCGACGTTTGACGTCGAGGTCGCCTTCCCCAAGACGTTCCCCGAGAACGTTCTGGCCGACGTTATCGCCGCCAATGGCCTGAAGCAGCTGCACACCGCCGAGACCGAGAAGTACGCCCATGTGACGTTCTTCCTCAACGGCGGCATCGAGGAGCCCAAGGAGGGCGAGGAGCGCGTGCTCGTCGCTTCCCCCAAGGTTGCTACCTACGATCTGCAGCCCGAGATGAGCGCTCCCGAGGTTACCGAGAAGCTCGTCGCCGCTATTAACGAGGATCGCGCTGATTTCTACATCGTGAACTTCGCGAACTGCGACATGGTTGGCCACACCGGTGTCTTCGACGCCGCCGTTAAGGCCGTCGAGGCTGTTGACGATGCTCTGTCCAAGGTTGTCCCGGCGATTCTCGCCAAGGGCGGCTTTGCGCTGATTACCGCCGACCATGGCAACGCCGATCACATGTTTGACGTTGCTTCCGACGGTTCCAAGCATCCGTTTACGGCTCACACCACCAACCGCGTGCCGTTCATCATCGTTGATGATAAGGCCAAGCTCACCGGTATCGAGGACGGCCGTCTTTCCGATATCGCTCCGACC
Source organism: uncultured Collinsella sp. (assembly GCA_905205405.1). Lineage (GTDB taxonomy): Bacteria > Actinomycetota > Coriobacteriia > Coriobacteriales > Coriobacteriaceae > Collinsella. Next base: position 6,996 of record CAJLDK010000018.1, on the reverse strand, counting down.
ATGCTCACCATGGCTGGTATTGAGCCTTCCGCCGAGATGACGGGTCGCGTGCTCGCCACCGAGGCCTAATAGAAAACAAATACCGTTTTCTAGTAAGGGGGTTGTCCACAACCGGACGACCCCCTTTTTGGTATTTCTGCCATTTCTACCCCGTCCCTAAATGGCAGGTGGGGGAGTGTTGAAGGTTGTGGTACAGTACTGGAGTTTGAATTGTTCTATTAAGGAGCTTATCTATGGGTCCGTTCCAGATTCTTCTGTTTGTCGTTTGGGCTGTTTCTGCCGTGGCGCTGACGATTCTCGTTCTGATGCATTCCGGTAAGGGCACCGGCGTTTCGGATATGATCGCTAGCTCGCTGTATAACTCCAGCTCTGCCACGGGCGTCATGGAGCAGAACCTCGATCGCCTGACGGTAATTATGGCCGTCGTTTTTGCTGCGTGTGTCGTTCTGTGCATGTTCTTCTTCCCGCAGGGCATCGTCGGCTACTAAGCATCGGCGTATATACGTTTGTAAAGGGTCCCGCATGTGCGGGGCCCTTTTTGTTTACAGACTTGTAATAGAGTCAAAATATCCCCACATACTTCGCCTAACTAAAGAAATTCTCGACCGTTAACCGGAATTAGCGCCATATTGTGCATAAAATGCGCTACTGTATTGCGAAACGTTGGTCCGCACTGCATAACCAGCCATAACGGCGGGCCGCGTTTGAATGGTTCGATCGGGCTGTCTCGACGTTGCCCGGCCGAATTCACTTTGTCCTATCTCATAAGGAGGATGGCATGGCTGATTCTATGTTCCACCAGCCCGTTATGGGTCGTCGCGCCTTTGTTGGCGGCACCCTCGCTGCGAGCTCCATGGCTTTTCTTGCCGCATGCGGCAAGAAGGGCGGCGACGCTTCCGGTTCTGAGTCCGGTTCGACGCTGAACTTCTACATCAACAACCCGGTCTGCATCGACCCCTACAACGTCCAGGAGGATCAGGGCACTCAGGTCGAGTACCAGCTCTTCGACGCTCTGACGGAGTATGATAACGAGAAGGGCGAGATCGTTCCGCTGGCTTGCGAGTCCTTTGAGGCTAACGACGACGCCACTGAGTTTACCTTCAAGATCAAGAAGGCTAAGTTCCACAACGGTGACGACGTTACCTCCAAGTCCTTCAAGCTCGGCTGGGAGCGCCTGGTCAACACTAAGTCGGCCATCGCTACCGAGTATGGTCCTTCCGAGGTCTCCTACCACCTTTCCATGGTCGAGGGCTATGACGATCTGCTTGCCGGTAATGCTACCGAGCTGTCCGGCGTTACCTGCCCGGATGACGAGACCCTCGTCGTCAAGCTGACTTCCGCCTACGCCGACTTCCCGTTCGTCGCCTCTCACCCGGCTCTGTCCCCGGTTCCCGAGTGCGCCGAGTCCGATGTCAAGAGCTTCTACCTTGCCCCGGTCGGTAACGGCCCGTTCATGATGGACGGCAAGTGGGAGGATGGTCAGGAGATCAACCTCAAGAAGTTTGACGATTACTATGGCGACAAGGCCAAGATCGACGCCATCCACTTCCAGGTCATCAAGGACGTGGAGACCGCTTACAAGGAGTTCCAGGCCGGCAACCTCGATGTCTGCGACGTTCCCGTTGCTCAGATCGACGCCGCCAAGAAGGACCGCGGCGAGTCCAAGGATGGCTACACCATGGGTGATGGCGAGCGCATGCTGCTCGGCTCCGAGCCTTCCACCTACTACCTGACCTGCAACACCACGGCCGAGCCGTTCAACAACGCTGACCTGCGCAGGGGCATCTCCCTGGCTATCAACCGTGAGGCCATCTGCAAGACCATCTTCAAGGGCACCCGTACCCCCGCTGACGGCATCGTTCCTCCGGGAATCGCCGGCTACAAGGAGGGCGCATGGGAGTTCTGCGCCTATGACGTCGACAAGGCTAACGAGTACCTCGACAAGGTCGCTCCCGCTGGCGCTAACGGTGATCGTGGCATTAATGTGACCCTGTCCTACAACCAGGACGGTGGCCACAAGGAGATCATGGAGTCCATCATCGGCGACCTCGCCAAGGTGGGCGTCACCGCCGTCTCCGATACTCCCGAGTGGTCTGCCCTGCTCGAGCAGTATCAGAACTTCAACTATCAGTTCGGTCGTCTGGGCTGGATTGCCGATTACCCGATCATGGACAACTTCCTGTACCCGCTGTTCCACTCCGACTCCCTCGGTGGCGACAACCGCTCCGGTTACAACAACCCCGAGTTCGATGCCAAGGTCGATGAGGCCCGTGCCACGGTTGACGACGACGAGCGCATCGCCAAGATGCAGGAGGCTGACGCTATGGTCGCCGCTGACTGCCCGGTCATCCCGGTGATGTTCTACACGCACACCATCGCTGGCTCCGATCGCATCAAGCACCTCTATGTCGATCCGCAGAAGCACGCCGATTTGGGTACCGCTGAGCTCGCCTAAGAGTTTTGCAGCTTCCATGAGGGTCAAGTATTTACGTAGACCTCATGGGAAACATACAGTTCTCCCTAACCTGGGGTAAACTGGCTGATGGTAATTTTGGGATGCCGGTCTGGCGATCGGCATCCCATTTAGGTTAATCCCTAGATAGGGGAGTGGTATGGGTAAGTACATCGTTAAACGTGTGCTTCAGTTCATCCCGGTATTTTTGGGCGTTACGTTGATTCTGTTCGCCCTCCAGAATATTGTGCCGGGAGACCCGATCAAGCTGATCGGTGGAGACAAGGCTCTGTCCCCCGAGGTAGAGCTTCAACTTCGCGTGCGCTATCACCTGGTCCAGGCGGACGAGGACGGCAACGCGATCCTTGACGAGAACGGCGATCCCGTTCCAACGTCGCTCGTGGACCAATACTTGAATTACATGAATGGTCTGCTTCATGGCGATCTGGGCAATTCGTATCAGCGCAAGCTGCCGGTTGCGGAAATCTTTGCCCAGAAGTATCCGTATACGGTTAAACTCGCCGCGTGCGCCATTGTGCTCGAGGCAATCATGGGTATCGGTGCGGGTATCATTTCGGCGGTAAAGCGCTATTCCTTCTGGGATATTTTGGTAACGCTGACCACGTCGATCCTCGTTGCTGTTCCTGCCTTCTGGCTCGGTATGCTGCTGCAGCTGTTCTTTGGCGTCATCCTTAAGGATGCCACCGGCGGCGCATTCTCCATGCCGATCTCGGGTGCCGGCGGCTCCAGCTCTCAGTATCAGGATTGGATGCACTATGTGCTTCCGACCATCACGCTGGCTTCGGTTTCGACCGCCTATGCTGCCCGCATCATGCGCTCGCAGCTGCTCGACGTCATGAATCAGGATTATATCCGCACGGCAAAGGCTAAGGGTCTCTCCAATCGCGCGATCATCATCAAGCATGCGCTTAAGAATGCACTCATCCCCGTCGTTACCTATATTGGTGTCGACTTCGGTGGCATGCTTTCGGGCGCCATCCTGACCGAGACGGTCTTTAACTGGCCCGGTATCGGCTCTGAGGTCTACCGCGCCATCAGCATGCGTGACTGGCCCATCGTTATGGGCGGCGTTACGCTCATCGTTGTCGTCGTCATGGTGATCAACCTGCTCGTCGACATTAGCTATGCATTCCTCGACCCGCGCATCCGCCTTGGCGGTCCGTCGGATAAGGCCTAAGGGAGGTACGTCTCATGCAGGAAACTGATTCTCAGTCTCAGGAGCAGGCTACCGCCACCAAGGCCGCCTCTGCTCCCGCCAAGTCCCGCACGCTGTGGGGCGACGCTTTTAAGCGTCTTCGCAAGAACAAGCTCGCCGTTATCGGTGTCTGCTGGATCATCATCGTCGTTGTGGTTGCCCTGACCGCAGATCTGTGGGCTAAGCCCTGGCTCGGTTCGCCGACGGCTTCCGACTCGACCACCATGGCCGAGACGTCGCTGCTGGCTCCGTGTGCCGAGCACCCGTTTGGTACCGACGCCCTTGGTCGCGACATTCTCGTCCGCGTTATCTACGGTGCACGCGTTTCGCTGTCCGTCGGCATTATGGCCACCGCCATCTCCACGGTGATCGGATTGGTCATGGGTGCTCTGGCCGGTTTCTACGGCGGAATCTGGGATACGATCATCATGCGCTGTGCGGATATCTTCCTAGCGTTCCCGTACGTGCTGTTCGTCGTCGCCATGATCGCCGTTATCGGCCGTGGTCTTCAGAATGTCTTTATCGCCATCGGTATTCTCGGCTGGCCTTCTATTGCGCGCGTCTTCCGATCCGCGATCCTGACGGTCAAGGAAAACGACTATGTTGACGCTGCGCGCGCGATGGGTGCATCCGATGCTCGTATCGTCGTGCGTCACATCTTCCCGAACTCCGTTGCCTCCATCGTGGTCTACGCGACTATGAACATTGGTGGCGCCATTCTGACCGAGTCCGCTCTGTCCTTCCTCGGCATGGGCGTTATTCCGCCTACGCCTTCGTGGGGCTCCATGATTCAGGACGGTCAGCAGTATCTTCTGACTGCTCCCTGGATGATGATCATGCCCGGTCTGGCAATTCTCTCGACGGTGCTCGCCTTCACCCTGCTGGGTGACGGTCTGCGCGACGCCCTCGACGTCAAGATGAAGGACGCATAAGGATGAAGAAGAACAAGAACTATGTGGACCTGAAGGACCAGCCGGTTCCCGAGGGCCAGCATCTGCTCGAGGTCGATGACCTTAAGATGTATTTCCACACCGAGGATGGTGTCGTTCGCGCTGTCGACGGTGTGTCCTACACGCTCGATCGCGGCGAGACCCTGGGTGTCGTCGGTGAGTCCGGCTCCGGTAAGTCCGTGACCGCCATGACCATCATGGGCCTCATCTCGATGCCTCCGGGAAAGATTGAGGGCGGCGACGTTCGCTATCGCGGTCGCTCTATCCTCGAAATGACCGAGGAAGAGATGCAGCACATTCGCGGCAACGATATCGCGATGATCTTCCAGGATCCTATGACCTCCTTGAACCCGGTCTATAAGATCGGCAAGCAGGTGGGCGAGGGTCTTCGTCTGCACCGTGGCTACTCCAAGCAGGAGGCGCTCAAGCGCGCCACCGAGCTTTTGGACCTCGTTGGTATTCCCGAGCCCGAGAAGCGCGTCAATGAGTATCCGCACCAGTTCTCGGGCGGTATGCGTCAGCGCGTCATGATTGCTATGGCTCTTGCCTGCGATCCTGATATTCTGATTGCCGACGAGCCCACGACTGCCCTGGACGTTACCATTCAGGCTCAGATTATTGAGCTTATGCAGGAGATGCAGGAGAAGAACGGCAACGCCATCATCATGATTACCCATGACCTGGGCGTCGTCGCCGATATGGCCGATAAGATCATGGTTATGTACGCCGGCCGTCCTGTCGAATTCGGTACTGCTGAGGAGATCTTCTACGAGAGCCGCCACCCCTACACCTGGGGCCTTATCCGCTCCATCCCGGAGCAGGCCATCGAAGAGAAGAAGCCTCTTACGCCGATTCACGGCAACCCGCCTTCGCTCATGAACTTGCCTGAGGGCTGCGTCTTCTCTCCTCGTTGCCCCTATGCGACGGACAAGTGCCGCAAGCAGCGCCCCGAGCGCGTTGTCACCGAGTCTGGTCATTACTCTGCGTGCCACTACTCCGGTGACCCCGAGTTCCTCAAGAACGCTCCTGAGACGTCCCGTACGCGCAAGGATTCCAAGAAGGGAGGCGAGGCGTAATGGCAGATACCAACGAGCGTACTCCGCTGCTGAAGGTCGAGCACCTCTCTAAGGAGTTTCCCGCTGAGTCCGGCATGTTCGCCAAGCGCTTCTCCAAGCGTGTCGTCTCTGCTGTGAACGACATTTCGTTCGAAATCTATCCTGGCGAGACCTTTGGTCTGGTCGGCGAGTCTGGTTGCGGTAAGTCCACCACGGGCCGTACCATCATGCGCCTCACCAAGCCGACGGCCGGTAAGGTGTTCTTCCAGGGCAAAGATGTTGCCGAGATGAGCAAGCATGAGATCAAGGACATGCGTCGTGAGATGCAGTTTATCTTCCAGGATCCTTATGCTTCGCTCAATCCTCGTATGACAATCGGTGAGATCGTCTCCGAGCCCATGACCATTCACGGCGTGGGCACCAAGGAGGAGCGCATTGAGCGTGTCCGCGAGCTTCTCGACGTTGTCGGACTGAACCCCGAGCACATTAACCGCTATCCTCATGAGTTTTCCGGCGGCCAGCGTCAGCGTGTCGGCATTGCCCGTGCATTTGCGCTTAAGCCCAAGCTGATTATCTGCGACGAGCCGGTTTCCGCTCTGGATGTGTCCATTCAGGCCCAGGTTCTGAACCTGCTGAAGGAGCTCCAGGACAAGTTCGGTACGGCTTATCTCTTCATTGCTCATGACCTCTCTGTCGTACAGCATATTTCCGACCGTGTTGCCGTTATGTACCTGGGCAAGATGGTTGAGGTTTCGGACTGGAAGACGCTCTACAGTGAGCCGCACCACCCGTACACGCAGTCGCTGCTGTCTGCTGTGCCGGTGCCCGATCCGGATATCCAGAAGACTCGTAAGCGCATCATCCTTGCCGGCGACCCGCCGTCACCGCTGGATCCGCCGACCGGTTGCCGTTTCCACACCCGCTGCCCGATTGCGCAGGGCATCTGCTCCGAGAAGCTTCCAGAGTTTAAGGAAGTTGCCCCGGGCCACTGCTGCGCGTGCCACTTCGCCGAGCCATTCCCGATCAAGGAATCGCACATCGACCTGTAGTCGGTTGTTTTCGTCCGGGCCCGCTCTGGAGTTGCCTTTCAGAACGTCCTCGACCAGGAAACCCCCTTATCCTGCTCCTTCGGAGCTGCGGATAAGGGGGTTTCCTGGTCTGCGGAATGTTCTGAAAGGCAACTCCAGAGCGGGCCCTACGTTAACGCGGCAGAGGGGGAGTGCGATTCCTCGATCGCTCACTTAATCTAATAGGAAAGTTAGTGAGGCCGGAGCTTTGGCTCCGGCCTCCTTATATAAGGGCTCGGCTTTGCCGAGCCACCAA
>CAJLDK010000017.1:0-45461 GCA_905205405.1 uncultured Collinsella sp. | reverse complement strand
CTGCTATCCCCCTGTATGAGGCAGGTTACCCACGCGTTACTCACCCGTCCGCCACTAACTTTGAAAAGCAAGCTCTTCATCGTCCGTTCGACTTGCATGTGTTAGGCGCGCCGCCAGCGTTCATCCTGAGCCAGGATCGAACTCTCCGTCCAAAATATTTGGGCTTCGAGCCCGTCCGGTCCTCTCAGTTCATCGCTGATCGGTTCCGTTCGATTCATATGGTTCTGTATAGGAAAAGGAATTTCTCGGGGCCGCCTCTCGGCGGCCTTGCGAAAAACAAATCCAAGTTAGACCATTTCAAATGGTTCGATGTCTGCCCGGATGCGACACTGAATGTGTCCATCCTCGCAGTATCCGGTTCTCAAGGTGCACGCCGTGCGGCTGATCCGGTCCGACCGGGCCGCGCGGCAAGGAGATATATTGCCAGACCGGAGGGGCGCCGGGGGCGGGAATCGCGCACTCCATATTTTGTTCACAAATGAATAGGTCCCTCAGTCGCATCACTGAGGTTAAAACTGAAGCATTGGCTTCTGATATTGGCGATGACCAGCTGGTTTATAGGTGTTAAGGCATCGGTCATCTCTGGAGCGCCACTTTACTCCAAAAGCATCAGCTATTTGTTTCCCGTCGGTAAAAGGCAGGTTTTGTTCGCCAAGCGTTCTTATATATAGAGAAGTTCGGGTTCGAACCCGTGGCGCGGCAACAAAAAAGCGACCAGCCGGAGCCGATCGCTTTCTATTCTATGCTGGATCATCCAGAGGGCGCTTCCGAACTCATTTTCTCGCTGCCATTCATGCTTTCGAAGCATCGTTCGACCTCCACAGCCTCATGTTTTGAGGATCTGCCGTGTTTATCACTGTTATTAATGAGTGTGTGGAAGTGATCCTCATACAGATACGTGCGATCCGCCAGAGAACTGAGAAGCATCTCTCTGCAGCCCTCGTTGCCTATCCTCGCATCTCTCAGGTCTTCCGGAAATTCACAAGCAGTCTTAGAGTCAATTTGTTTCCGTTTTCAGAGACTTGTTTGAGAGTTTTTAAAGACAGTTCAAAACAATAAGTGAGACACCATAAAGCAGAGCAAGATGTGCCGGATAGAAAATGTAGAAGAAATATTTGAGCTTCAGCCCTCGCTTACCATTATAAAGATTGATAAGCAGCAACGAAACGACCGCGGCAGCAACATCAGGATTAAATACATTAGCTGTAGCAAACTCAAATCCGCCGCCAACTATATGGCATGACGAAAGGAGCACTGCACATACTGCAGCAAAGAACATCTTGGCCTTGCTGTCGTGGAATAAATAGAATGCAGCCACAAGCATAATGCCATACACACCGCCATCTAGTTTAGTGTATTCAGCTGCCAGTGCTGTCAAAACAATCAGAGCAGTTTCTGCGATGTATCTTTTCCGTTTTGAAAGACTTTGTATCTTTTCCAGAACAATCAAAAAGACCAAGGAAAGCAGGAGCTCACACATAACATTTTGTTGCCGAAGGTCAAATAGTTGCCCGGTTTGAACGAAATCGTATATGGGCTCCGCAATGAATGCGAAGACAAGCATATTTCGCAGGTACCTCTTTATGTCATGAGTATGCAAAAATCCCTCAACTATCAAAAAGCAAAATAAGGGAAATGCAATTCTGCCAAGAACATGAAGCACATCCGAAGCCTCGCTTAGAATCGCCCACTGTTCGTCTGATATCTGATTGTACGATGCGTGAGTCATGATTCCATTGGTCAGGACGATCCTGCTTACATGATCGAGAACCATCGAAATGGCCGCTATTATCTTTAATGTGCTGCCGCTAATTCCGTATCTATCTGTTTTCATTTCGTTTTCCTTTCTTTGGGTGGGCCGTCAGAGGTTCGGCCTGCTCTGCAGACGGCCGCTGCGGCGCTTCGCGCCTTGCGCGCTGCGCTGGCAAACGCTCACGCGTTTACTCAGCTCCGCGCCCTTTCGGGTTCGAACCCATGTCGCGGCAACAAAAAAGCGGCCGGCATCCGCCAGTCGCTTTTCTATTCTATGGTGGGCCGTCAGGGGTTCGAACCCTGGACCTTGGGATTAAAAGTCCCCTGCTCTGCCAGCTGAGCTAACGGCCCGCGGGTGGCATTGTACCACGGTCTGGGGCTATTCCCAACTCCATTGGCCGTTCTGGAAAATCACAACTTCACGTCCATCAGGCGTAATGCCCGTAATATCGATATCGTCCGTGCCGATCATAAAATCGACGTGCGTGCTCGAGACGTTAACGCCATGCTCCAGGAGCTCCTCCTTGGACATGTCATACCCACCCTCGATGCATTCGGGGAAACCGACACCCAGCGCGAGATGGCAGCTAGCGTTCTCATCATAGAGCGTGTCATAGAATAGAACGCCACTTTCACGGATCGGCGTGTTCTTGGAGATAAGCGCGACCTCACCCAGATGAGCGGCACCTTCATCGGTGTCAATAATGCTCGCAAGCGTCGCCTTACCCACGCGGGCATCGTAGTCCACTACGCGGCCCGCCTCGAACTTAATCCAAAAATCGTCAACCTTGTTACCGTGGTGAATGAGCGGCATAGCCGAATACACGATACCGTCGGCACGCATACGATCAGGCGAGGTGAAGACTTCCTCGGTGGGAATGTTGGGGAAGAAGGGGTGCCCATCGGGCGTCTTGCCCTTGCCGCCGGCCCACTCGTGACCTTTCGTCATGCCAATCGTCAGATCGGTTCCATTTGCCGAGGTGTAATGCAGGTAGTCGAAACGATTGTCGTTCAGGAAACGCAGGTTCTTTTCGAATGCGGCGTCATGGAGTTCCCAGTCGCTCTCCGGGTCCTGGCCATCGGCGCGAGCGGTATGCAGAATCGCATTCCACAGCTTATAGATTGCAACCTCATCGGCGTCTCCCGGGAACACCTCGCGAGCCCAGGCAACGACCGGCGCGCCGGCGATGCACCACGGGTTGATGTTGTAGTCCAGTCCGCGGCGGAAGACCTTGCACTGCGTGTTCCTTGCCTTAGAAGCTGCAGCAGGCTTAGCGGGATCGATGCCCTTAAGAGCGGCAGGGTCCGCACCCTCGATAAAGATAAAGCAGGCACCATCCTGGGCCAGTGAATCAAGCTGCAGGCGCTTCCACTCGGGCGTCTGCTCAAAATAGCTTTTCTCGACATGCTCGTACGTGAGCCTCGTCACGGCGTCATCGGCCCAAATAACCGTCACGTGACCGGCACCGGAGGCATAGGCCTCCGCGACCACCACGCGCGCAAACGGCGCGCACTCGACCGGAGACTGAACGACAACCTCCTGACCGGGCTTGACGTTTACGCCCTTGCGGACAACCAGGCGCGCATAGTTTTTAATCTTGGGCTCTAGGGCCTTCATGCCCTCCAGAGCCTCTTCGACCGTCAGGGCAGCTCGAATCATGTGCCACTCCATCTATCTATAGAACAGTAAAAAGCGCGCCGCAAAAACGACGCGCCTTATATCTTAGCGATAAATATGTATGCAAACGCTATTTCTTCTTGGAGTCCTTTTTGTCCTCCTCGGCAGCCGCGCGCTCAATAAGAGCGTTGAGCTTGTTCTCGGACATGCCCTCGGCCTGCGTGCGGTACATGTTGCGCAGGGGACGAATACGAACGAAGTCGTAAATAAAGTCACCCAAAATGACGACGTAGGACAAAACGATGCCGACCATCTGGACAGGGCTGGACACCATGCCAGCGGGAGCGAAGTACAGCGAAGCCCAAATGGCCACGACGAGCACCATGCCGATAGCGAGCACGGCCCACCAGATGCGGCGGCGCTTGGTGTAGTCCTCATCCTGCTTGAGAAGGATATTCGACACCGTGTAGATGCGATCCTCCTTGGCGCGCTGCTTAGCCTTGCGGGCGCGCTTCTCCTCTTTAGAGAGGCCCTCGAGGTTCTCGCCCTTCTCGAGCTCTTTGCGGCGTGCCTTAGACGAAGCCGGCACGACGCGGACAGAGCTCGCTGCCTGACGGGCGGGCTTGGCGGATGCGGCGGACTTGCGCGCAACCCCGGTAACCTCGTGGGATTGCGTGCGCTTGTTCGTGGCGCTACGGGTACTCACTTATGCGTTCTCCTTCATGCTTGTGAACTGGGAGCCCGTGATGATCTGGAAGGCCTCGCGATAGCGCTCGGACGTGCCATCGATGACCTCGGCGGGCAGGTGCGGGGTCTCCCCCGTCATATCCCAGTTGGCTTTGAGCCAATTGCGGACGAATTGCTTGTCGTAGCTGGGCTGAATCTTGCCCTCCTCGTAGCTGGCGGCAGGCCAGAAACGGCTGGAGTCAGGCGTGAGGCACTCGTCGATCAGCGTGACCTTGCCATCGATGACACCAAACTCGAACTTGGTGTCGGCAATGATGATGCCACGGGTCGCTGCATACTCGGCGGCAGCCTTGTAGATCTTGAGGGAAAGGTCGCGAATCTGCGTGGCGATGTCCTCGCCCACGATCTCGCAGCAACGCTCGAACGAGATGTTCTCGTCGTGGTCACCGATCTCGGCCTTCGTGGACGGCGTAAACAGCGGCTCGGGAAGCTTGGAAGCCTCGGTCAGGCCCTCAGGCAGATGGATGCCGCAGACGGTGCCGTTCTCGTCGTAGGTCTTCTTGCCCGAACCGGTCAGATAGCCGCGGACGATGCACTCGATAGGAATCGTCTGGGCCTTCTTAACCAGCATGGCGCGGCCGGCGAGGTAGTCACGATACTCAGCAAACTCCTCAGGGAAATCCGCCGGGTCGATGGAAACGAGGTGGTTGGGAACGATGTCGGCAAACTTATCGAACCAGAATGCCGAGATGCGGTTGAGCACCTCTCCCTTAAACGGAATCTCGTCGGGAAGAATGAAGTCGAACGCAGAAATGCGGTCGGTGGCGACCATCAGCAGGTTTTCACCGGCATCGTAGATATCACGAACCTTGCCACGGGAATCCGGACGACGCTCCATCGTTGTCACGTGAGTCACTCCTTACCAAAATACGACAGTAATGCGGGTTCTTTCCCGCACGTTTTCGCAAACTCGGAGCGGCAGGGACGAAACCCCTCCTTCACCGAATAGCGAAAAGCTAGTGCTCCATTGTAGTAGATGCCGCGTCCGCCGTGTGCTCGCGAGGCAGATGAATCGTAAAAGTCGTACCCTTTCCAAGCTCCGACTCCACGGATATGTAGCCGTGATGGCGCTCGACGATCTGTTTAGTCACGGCGAGGCCCACGCCCAGACCGCCCGCCTCACGGGCACGGCTGGCATCGGCGCGCCAAAAACGGCCGAAGATGCGCGACAAGTCATCCTTGGCAATACCGATGCCGGTATCAGAAACGGCAATGCTGACGTGTTTGCGGTCACTGAGCACCGACACCACGACCCAACCGCCCTCGGGGGTGTAGCGCATGGCGTTGCTCATGAGATTGATGACGCATTGTGTGATCATGTCGGGATCGGCTTCGACGACATCGTCGTGACCTTGGGTCTCGTCAGCAAAGCGCAAGCGCAGATCGCGGTCGACAAACAGGCGCTCCTGGGCATTGACGATGGAACGCACGAAAGGAACCATGTCCACCGGCTCAAGGTTGAGCGGAGCCGTGCTGTTTTCCATGCGCGATAGATCGAGCATCTGCTGCACCAGACGAGCCAGGCGACGCGTCTCGGAAGCAACGGTCTCCAAATGCTCATCGTCGGTGGGATACACGCCATCCTGCATGGCCTCGACCGTTGCGAGCATGGCCATAAGCGGCGTGCGAAGCTCGTGTGCAACGTCTGAGGTCAGGCGCTTCTCGTGTTTCATATCCTTCTCGAGCGAAGTGGCCATCTCATCGAAGGTCTCACCCAGCTGATCAATCTCGTCATCACCGCGCAAACCAGTACGAGCGGACAGATCGCCATCGCGAATTTGCTTGGCCGTGCTCGTAATACGATGAATCGGCTTGGTGAGCATGCGCGACACGAGCGATCCGATAACGACCGAAATGCAGATTGCAACAACCGCGGCGAGGGCCATGGCGTTAAAGGTCTTCTCCCTAAATGCAGAATCCGCCTTGGTGAGCAAGGCATCGGAGCCGATGGCCCATAGCTTTACCTGTCCGACATGCTCGCCCGAAGACGTTATGATTTCGACGTTGGCAACGCTATCGGAGTCGGTTGGAGCAGACGAGACCGGGCTATGCGATGCTTTTTTACCGCTCGAGCTGCTCGACGCCGATTCGCTCTCGCGCACATCGGCGGTCGCGCTTGCCGAAGGCCATGAGTCGTCATAGACGACAACGCCCTTCTTGTTGACGACCTGCATACTCAGGTCGTCGGATACCAAACTCGATGTCGCGACCGTGCGCAGCTCGCCCGCAGTCCAGTTGCCGTTTTCCTCATACGACGTCGCAAGCTTTTCGGCAGCAGAATTGGCGATCTCGACGATATTGGAGCGCGTGTAATCCGAAAAGACCGTGCCCCACACAACAGAGACCACGCCCACCAGCACCAATACCGTCATGAGCGATGTCAGAGCAAAAGCAAGTGCCATGCGCGAGGGATAGCTCATCGTTGGCCGTGAATCGGAACGAGGCGTGTTCCAACTAGCCTTGGAACCCGCCTCGCTCTCCTGCTTGTGCTTTTGTCCGATTTCAAAGCGCGCAGGTGTCATATGTGATTTCCCTATTTCTCGTCCGACTTATCGGTCTTGGCCGGAGCCTCGAAGCGATAGCCGACACCGTGGACGGTGTAGAGCCACTTGGGCTTCTTGGGATCATCGCCCAGCTTGGCGCGAAGGTTCTTCACGTGGCTATCGATGGTGCGCTCGTAGCCCTCAAAGTCGTAGCCGAGCACCTTCTCGACCAGCTCCATGCGGTTGTAGACGCGACCGGGGTGACGGGCAAGCGTGGTGAGCAGCTTAAACTCGGAAGCCGTCAGGTCGACTTCCTTGCCCTCGACCAAAATCTTGTGGCCCGAGATATCGATGACCAGATCGCCGAAGTCGAGTACCTCGACGGCTGGCTCGTCGGCCTGATGGGCACGGCGGAACAAGGCGCGTACGCGCGCGACAAGCTCGCGCGGCGAGAACGGCTTAATCAGATAGTCGTCGGCGCCGAGCTCAAGACCGATAATACGGTCCTCGATCTCGCCCTTGGCAGTCAGCATGATGATGGGGACATCCGAGGTATCGCGAATGGTGCGGCAAACGCGCTCGCCGGGGATCTTGGGGAGCATAAGGTCGAGCACGACCAGGTCAAACTGATGCTTCTCGAACTCCTCGATCGCGGACTGGCCGTCGCCGACACCCACAACCCAGTAGCCTTCGCGCTCGAGATAGGCAGCGACGGCGTCACGGATTGCCTTCTCATCCTCGACCAGCAGAATCTTTTTTGCATCTGAAGCCATAACACGGCCCCCCTGTCTCAATCAGCTAAGAACAAGCCCATTTTAACGCACCTGAGCCCGCCGGATGCCACTATGACGCGGCAGCTCGGCGGGCGGTACTCACAATTACAACGCGTTTATTCCCCTGTTGGCGCCTTTTTAACCCCTCTAAGCTTAAAGAGAGAATAGGCGTGCGGTGACCGTCTCGGGTATACCCTGGCTGTTGCGCACCGTGGCGTACGTAAGGAATGAGTCCGATTTTCCCGCCGTAGCTGGATAATCGCCATATTCCAAAGCGCGGTCGGGCGACAACAGCGAGCCATAGGTCTTGGCAGAGGTGTCGATGAGAAAATGCGATGCCTGTACCTTAACGAGATATTTATTCTTCTTGCCGGCAGCACATGCGAGCGGCTCGCGGGACAGAAAGAGGTATGGCCCTCCCTCATTACCGATATACGTGCCCATGTTGCCCAGGCTGCCCACGTCACTATAGGTCGCCTCGATAGAAAACACGAAGGTATCGCCCATATATACGGCCTCGAAAGGCGAGACTGACGAGGGAAGGACTAGCTGGGCACGTTTGGTGTTGTTGCCATCGGTCAGATCGATTGCCGTTATGCCATAGTAGACGCCTTCGTCGTTGCGGACACGCGGCGAGATGGTCAAAATGCCGTCGCTCGCGCGCGGGGCCGATGCAAAGCGGCCCATCGATTTCCAAATTACCTCGGCCTTGGATTCATCAAGCGAGCGACGATAGCAAAACGAATCACTACTCGTTTTATTGCCGCCTGCCGAAGGCATTTTATACCAGATGACCGATGACCCGAACGCCGTAAACAGGGGCGGATCATAGTCCTTGCCACCTCGATCGAGCTCAGCCACGTCGCCAGAGAGCGAGGCGCCCGACAGATTTTGAGCGTAGAGCTTCCACGATGAATTGGCAAAGTTCATCTCAACCCACGCAAACACGCCATCGCCGGCACGGACATCGTAAAAAGCATATCCCGTGCCCTCGATAGGATCCTCGATTAATGTGGTAAGCGAGCCATCGCCCAGGTTGAGCACACCAAGCGTATTGGCATGCAGAGCAGAAGCAGGCGCCATCATCGCGGCGGCGTAGTCGCCATCGCAGTAGTACAGCAGCGTGCCCAGCGGCAGCGTCCACGACGCCGCCGGCTCAAGATCGATATCAACAGCTTCGTACTCATCAGTGATCGAGACAATCTTCGAATCGTCCTTGATAACCTGCGGCTCGCCGGCGGCATCGTCGCTGGTGCCCGTTTTTTTCGAGCAACCGGCAAGCACCGTGGCAGCGCCCGCGGCAGCACCGCCGAGCACAAAGCCACGGCGCGATATTCCATTCTTGATGTGGTCGGCGATACCCATTAGGCGATCTCGGCGCGAGCGGCCTCGATAGCGCGCGTAAGCTGATCGGCGCAAGAGGTCTTTTTCATACCGCAGGTATTACCGGCGAGAACCTCGATTACGCGATCGGCAGGAGCACCCTCGACTAACTTGGAGATTGCCTTGAGATTGCCGTCACAGCCGCCGGTAAACTCAACGCCCAGCACCTTGCTGCCATCGTCAGAGAGATTGAGGTGAATATTGCGAGAGCATACACCCTGCGGCTTGTAGTCAAAACTAATCATTGAGATCCCCTCTCAGAAAGAAATTTCAGACGTCTATTATCCCCGCCTGGGCCGACTTATTATCGCAAGCACCGATTCAACATCCTACGATGCATGGACTCGCGGGGGCAAGATTAGCAGTCCGCACCCTGTGCGTGGACCGTGCGCTTCTCCCGATACATATTGTGGTCGGCGACACGATATACATCGGCCAGCGTATTTCCAGCCGTCTCGACGGTCGCCACGCCAATCGATGCGCTGACCGTCAGGGCCTCATCGCTTACCGCGGCAAGACCGAGACGAAGATCCTGTTCCAGCCCGAGCGCAGACTCGTTGTCAGTATGGGGGCAAACCAGCAAAAACTCGTCGCCGCCAAGGCGCATCGGCAGATAATCCGCACCAGCCACCCGCCGCAGCACGGACGTCGTCCGTCGCAGCAGTTCATCCCCCATCTCGTGACCATAGATGTCGTTGGTCCGCTTGAGATAATTGCAGTCCAACATAATCACGCTCACGGGCAAGTCCTCGTTTACCAGGCTATCTCCGCGCGATTCAAGATAGTTGCGGTTGCGAAGCCCCGTCAGTTTGTCTTGATATGACAGCTCCTCGGCATGCTTGACCATCGATATGTTGTGCGTCGCCACGACGACCGACTCCAGCCGGCCTTGCTCATCGCGATGCTGGGGGACAACCTGTAGCGAGTACCAAGCGCCTCGACAATCTCGCACCTCGGCAGCCAAGTACGGTACGCCCTCCATACGTTCACGAAGCGAACTTATATCTACGAGTCCCACAACCGCTTCGCGGCTTTCGGGGCTCACGATATCCCGGCAGACCGTGTCCATAAAGTCATATGCCTCGCTGTGCTCGGCAAATATCTTCGCTATCGCCGGCGACATATTGATCCCCTCGATCTCGAGGGTGTCGAGATGCAAAAGGAAGGTCGAATCGTAGATGGCGCTTATGGCATTGATAATGCCGAGCTGTTTATCCTTTTCGACCAAATTGCGGTGGTCAACGATATTTCGAGCCAACAGCACCACGACCCAAAACGCAAGACACACCAAGACGCCGACGGCGACAAATGAAATCCTGTCAGACATGACCTCAGATTTGGGATATAGCGCAAACAGGCGGTAGTCCTTATATGCCGCACGCACGGCATACCATTCGTCTCCTCGATATTCGATGCGCGTCAGGCCGTCGTCTTTCCACTCAACTCCTACGCTGGTGAGGAGTCGGGCGAGCGACACGTCAGCATCGGCACTGTTGGATGAGACAATCTCCGCATCCTCCATAACAAGCACCGTGGGACCCTGGTGGAAGGTACTGTTCGAAAGCACGTCGGCTATGGCATATGAATAGTCGTCCGCCGTATCGGAAACAAGTGAGCGGTATGCCAGGGCAACGCCGTCGCCATACGGAACAGCACAGACGGCAAAAACGACACCACGGCGCTCATCGACAGTTGAGTAGGTCACTTTGGAACCTTGATACATCGATGCGACCGGCGAACAGGCCAACTCATCTCGCCACAACATGAGCGGATCGCGACCATCGATGTCGTAGTGGGCAGCCATATGGCCATCGGAGTCCATGACCATCAGCCCCGAAAGGTTCTCGGCATGGACAAATTGCTCGATAAGATCGTCGTTAACCTCAACGCGATCAGAGGACAGGAACGTCACAAACGATTCGACCGCGGCGAGCAAATCGTGCGTCGCCTCGGTTTTTCTCCCCTGTTCGTAGCGGTCATATTTTTCGCAAGCGTTCTCCAAAAACACCATGGTTTCTTGGCCAAACCCAAGCGTTTTTTCGAGACAGCGATGGGTTCCAACCGTATACAACAGGCCTAACAAGACGGCGCTGACAATAACGCTGGCAGCTATGACGTTCAGAGTCTTTCGACTCAAGCGGTGCTCATCAGTTGTCATGAATTTCCTCCTTGCCCGCCCGTCGTCGCTCCTGTCTTGTAATTGCCCACAATACGGTCAATCGTGCCATCTCGATCCATGTCGAACAGCGCGGTATTGAGATCCTTTACGACCGATCCTTCATAGCTGTCATCAAACGCGACGCCCAGGTCAACCGTCATAACATTGTCGGCAAACACACGGTAAACGCCGGGATACTGAGCAACGAGTCGGTCAAGCGACTGGACATCCGCCATCCAGCAGTCAACGTACCCTTTGACTAGAGCGGCTTTGCAGAGTTCGGCAGAGCCATATGATTTGATTTGAACGTCCGACGAGACCCCCAAATCCCCCGCAAGCAATCGGCGTTCACTCACCGAACCCGCAATCACCGCAATGGTCTTACTTCCATCGAGATGTGCCAAGGACTTGATGCCACTCGTTTTCTTGGCGGCAACCGAGACCGTCACGGTTAGATACGGCTCGGTCCAGCAATACTTATCCTCGCGATAACAGGGAGAATAGTCACACCACAGGCAATCGATATCACCGTTTTTGAGCAGCCGGTCGCGATCGTTCCAGTCAATATCGACAAACTGTGGCTTGAGCCCCGCACGCTTGCAGGCCTCGCGGGCGATGTCGATATCGATACCGGCGTAATCGCCCGTGGTATCGACATACACATAGGGGTCGTTATCCGTAACGCCGATTTTGAGCACCGGGAGATCTCTATCGGCTTCATTCGAGGAGGAAGAACTGCTTCGAACGGTATACGTCAGGGCGCCCGCACAGACGGCAACAAGGAGTATGAGCGTAAACGAGACGATGGTGGCCCGCTTGATGCGTCTGGGCACGTGCCCCCTTTCATCGAAACAGCAGTCGGAGTTCATTTTATTACCCGGGCGCATATGCGACAGTAAAAAAAGCGCCTCGCCCAAGACGGGCAAGGCGCCAAAGGTTGAAATGCATCCGCAAGCGGTCGAATTAGGTTAACCCTACTCGAAGCTCAGCTGCTCCAGGCGATCGAAGACCGTATCGATGCGGGTGAGGAAGTCCCACGGGTCAAAGATCTCGTCGAGCTTCTCCTGGCTGACGGTGCAGCGCGGATCAGCCTCGAGACGCTCCTTAAAGGTGGGACCGGAGACGCAATCCTGCACCTCGTGCCAGGTAGCCATGGCGTTTTCCTGCACGATCGCATAGGCATCTTCGCGGGTGATGCCCGTATCGACGAGGGCCAGCAGGACCTTGGAGGAGAAGATGAGACCGCGAGTCTTGTTGAGGTTGGCCATCATGCGAGCCGGATACAGCTGCAGGCCGTCGATAACGCGAATGAGACACTGGAACATGTGGTCGAGCGCGATGAAGCTATCGGCCTGGGCGACGCGCTCGGCAGAGGAGTGCGAAATGTCGCGCTCGTGCCACAGGGCGACATTGTCGAAGGCGACCTGGGCGTTGGACTTCACGATGCGCGACAGGCCGCAGACCTTCTCCATGGTGATGGGGTTGCGCTTGTGCGGCATGGCGGAGCTGCCCTTTTGACCCTTGCGGAACGGCTCCTCGGCCTCAAGCGTATCGGTCTTCTGCAGATTGCGAACCTCGGTAGCGATGCGCTCGC
This sequence comes from uncultured Collinsella sp., assembly GCA_905205405.1. Lineage (GTDB taxonomy): Bacteria > Actinomycetota > Coriobacteriia > Coriobacteriales > Coriobacteriaceae > Collinsella. Next base: position 32,953 of record CAJLDK010000017.1, on the reverse strand, counting down.
AGGTGGCCGCCGTGGTGGCGAGGACTCCGGCGAGATAGGCATGATGGTCGCGGGAGATGACCTGCGTGGACAGCGGGTCGTGGACCAGACCCAGGTGCTCGCAGACGTACTCCTCGACAAACGGCTCGATGGAGCTGTACGTGCCGACCGCGCCCGAGATGGCACCGAAGGCAACGTTCTTGCGGGCATCCTCAAGACGATCCAGATCGCGCTTGAGCTCCCAGGCCCAAGAGCCAAACTTCATGCCGAAGGTCATCGGCTCGGCATGGATGCCATGGGTGCGGCCAGCGCAAAGCGTGTTGCGCTCCTCGAAGGCGCGGCGCTTGCAGATCTCGCCGAGCTTTTTGACGTCCTCGATGATCAGGTCGCAGGCCTGGGTGAGCTGGTAGCACAGAGCCGTATCGCCCAGATCGGAGCTGGTCATGCCATAGTGAACCCAGCGGCTGGGCTTGGGGTCGCCCTCGGGAACATCGGCATCGATGTATTCCTTCATGTTGGTCAGGAAGGCAATAACGTCGTGGCGCGTGACTTCCTCGATCTCGTCGACCTTTGCCTTCTCAAAGTTGGCGTGGTCGCGGATCCATTGGGCTTCGTCTTTAGAAATGCCGATCTTGCCGAGCTCCGCCTGGGCCTCGCAGGCCAGGACCTCGATCTCCTGCCAAATGGCGTACTTGTTCTCGAGGGAGAAGATGTGTCCCATCTCCGGGCGGGTATAGCGATCGATCATAGCGGCTCCTTTTTGGTTATTGGCACGTTGGTCGTAACCCAACCATTGTACCGTGCGCGGGTGCAAGTATGGGCAGCAGGCATGAACCTAACATTTTGAAGCAGGAGCGGGCAACGGGACGTCCGCGCGCCCGCGTCGCGGACGCACACCGGCTGTGGTCAGCATGCCCCGGTCCGCAAAGCCGCCGAAGGAGACCGGATCGAACCGAGTGTCCCAGCATCCCCCTTGGCTGATGGAGCGGGCAACGGGACGTCCGCGTATTTGCTTCGCAAATCCGCACCGGCTGCGGCGACACACCCGGACCTACACCCATGCGCGGGCAAAATGGGTTGAATCTGACGCCCCCGGCTGTCTCCCGTGCTCGATGGAGCGGGCAACGGGACATCCGCGTATTTGCTTCGCAAATCCGCACCGGCTGCGGTCGCCTATCGGCGACCTTGCCTGCTCGCTATAAACGCTTCGCGTTTATTTAACGCTCGCACCCTGTCGGGTTCGAGTCCCGGCACTTTATTGAAAAAAGCACGGCGCCGTGATGGTGCCGTGCTTGTGCTCTTAACTGGAGCGGGCAACGGGACTCGAACCCGCGAGTGTCAGCTTGGGAAGCTGATGCCTTACCACTTGGCAATGCCCGCTTGTGTGTTGGCTAGTATAACGCGGTTGTCTTGTTCGATACAAGGGTGGTGATGCTTGTTTTAACTGTGGAGATTCGTTTGAAAATCGCGTCAATTGTGGAGATGAGGACCTTTGACCTCCTGTTCTCCCTATCTTCTACCTGCGCTTTTGCTTGATTGTTGTATTTGAGCTCAATTTGTCAGGAATTGGGCAAGCTTTTGGTCAGGCTCCGGTACTTACCCGCATGAACCTCGGGGGTAGCCTCATCCTACGCGTCGCAGCCTCCCCGTGCGGCGCACGAGGGATAAGGAGCAGCCATGTCCAACGCACCCACGCACTCTGTCCACAGCGCAATCACAACAGGTCCGCTGCTCCTGCTCCTCTTCCTGCTTTTCGGCTGCCTGGCACCAGGAGCCGCATTTGCCGTCGATGGCTACGACCAGCTCGGCTTCCGCACTATTAGCGATGATTGTGGGCCCTTCTTCATCGGCAAGTATGAAGCTCAAGACGCCTCGATTGCCTACTGCATGAACCAGGAGCGCCCCGGCCCCACCAAGCCGGGCGGCCCATGGCTCAACTTTGATCAAGGCTGGGTGTGGCTCGACGACGAGTTCGCGGCAATCGTTTGTCACGGATATCCTACCGCCACGTCGTTTGGCGGTTACCATCTTTCACCAGATCGCGCCCGTGCCGCCACCCAGCTTGCCGTATGGATGCTCAACGGCACTACCCATGTCGACGGCACCTACTCCTACACGACCGCTCAGGGCAAAACCAAGAGTGGACACTTTACCGCCGACAATGAAGTCGTGGCGGCTGCGCGATGGCTCCACGACAGCGCAAAATCAGGAAGCATCAAAGCCGCTCCGCACCGCGCGCGGCGCTATCTAGGAGCCGTATCGGGCGGCAGCAAACGTCAAGACATGCTCTATGTACTGCCGGCGGTCTCTGTTTCCTTCCAAAAGCAGTCTGCAAACGCTGCCATTACCAGCGGAAACAATACTTATCAGTTTGACGGGGCAACATTCGATGTTTTTGAGAGCGCCAGCGGCGCGCGTGTCGGCACCATCCAGATGGACAGCAACGGTCGAGCGCAGGCAGCACTTCTGCCCAACACGGCATACTACCTAGTTGAAACAAAGGCGCCGGCCGGCTATGTCCCCCGTCGTGATCGCATCGCCTTTACCACGGGGAATGACGGTGGACAGGTCGCCGTTGATGAACAACCCGGCACCATCACCCTGCATGTCGTAAAACTCGATGCCGCGACGAATGCCGGACCCCAGGCTGGAGCTTCACTTGCGGGAGCAGAGTTCACGTGCGTGTCGCAATCCACCCCCGGATGGGCGCAAACCCTCACAACCGATGAAAGCGGTCGAGCTACCCTCACCGATGTCCCCCTAGGAACCTTTACCATCTATGAGTCAAAAGCCCCCGAGGGCTACCTGCCAGCCAACGACAGCTGGTCCTATACCGTTGGAGCCGACCAACTCGGCGATTCAGGCGTGGTCGAGATCGAATCTCGCGTTTCCAATATCCCCATTGCGTTTGACCTTGAGATTTCCAAATTCAAGGACTACGGCAATAGCGATCAATCCGGCCTGGAGCAGCCGGCAGGAGATGTTGTCTTTGAGGTTGTCAGTAACAGCTCTCAGCAGGTTGTTGGCACACTGACTACAAACATCTATGGCTTTGCCTCCACCAAAGACCAGCCCGAAGCATGGTTCGGCACAGGCAAGCGACCAGCCGGTGTCCACGGAGCCGTCCCATACGACCGCGCCGGCTACACGGTTCGTGAGGTTCCGGAAACCGTCCCCGAGGGTTTTAAACGTGCGGGGGAATGGACCGTCGAGGCCAATCAGATTTCCGACGGCGCCGAGCTTCAATATATCGTGGACAACCACGCTCTGTCGACGCATCTCCAGATTGTAAAACGCGATGCCCAAACAGGCGCTTCTGTTCCCCTAGCCGGATTCACCTTCCAACTCCTCGACAGCAATCACAAACCTGTCTCACAAACATGCTGGTATCCAGCACATAACGTAATGGACACCTTTACGACTGACGCGACCGGCACCGTCACACTGCCCGAATCGCTCGTGCCGGGCACCTATTATGTACGCGAAACCTCGGCCAAAGAGCCCTATCTTGTCGGCGGAGAGATCGAGGTAAACATACCCGCCGATATAAACCTAACGCCCGTTGCAATCGTCTCGTATTATGACCGCGCCGCGACCGGAAACATCAGGATCGTTAAAACCGATGCCGTAGACGGCAGCAGCCTCGCGGGCGCCATCTTTGAGATCCGTGCCTCAGGTGATATCGTGCGCCCCGACGGTAGCATTGCCGCGCTCGACGGTGAGACTGTCGCTACCGTCACGACGGATGAAACTGGAGAAGCACGCGCGGACGACCTCCCGCTGGGATCTGGCACCGCACGCTACGAGGTTGTCGAGACTCAAGCGCCGACCGGCTTCTTACTCGACCGGACGCACCATATCGTCGACCTTACCTATGCCGACCAGAAAACACCCGTTGTGGAAGCACGGCTTAACGTATCCGACGATTACACCAAGGTTGATATCTCCAAGGTCGATGCAAGCGGAGAGCAGGAAGTGAAAGGCGCACAGCTCACCTTATATGGTCCCGATAAAACCGAAATAGACTCCTGGACCTCATCCGACAAGCCGCACCGCATCGAACATCTTGCACCCGGCACCTACTCGTTGCGCGAAACGATGTCTCCGCGGACCTATGACCTTGCCGAGGAGATAACGTTTGAAATAAAGGATACGGGAGAAGTCCAATCCGTCGCGATGAAGGATGCGCCCATCGAGATCAAAGGACAGGTCGACAAGCGTCAGGAACTTGTCCAACCTATCGGGAAGGGTCTGTTGGCTAACGGCGATGGAAAAAACCGCGCCGCGATGCAAACCAATACGGACGGACTTTTCTCCTATACCATCGATGCTCGAAACGATTCCGCTACTTGGGTTGATGAGTTTACGATTACCGATGATCTTGAGTGCGCCAAAGACGGCACGGCGAGATTCGTCTCAATCGAAACCCCCGTCGCCATCGGCGACCTCAACGGTCTGTGCAACGTGTGGTATCGCACGATGCCGTTGGACTCGACAGACGTCGATGAGCCGGCAAACGCGACGCTTGACGATGGGCACGAAAATCCTTGGCTTGAGTCCGACGAAGTAAAAGAGAGTCTGGGTGAAGATTGCCGCCTCGTCGATTACGACGGCTGGCACCTCTGGAAGGCGGATGTCTCGACCACGGAATCCGCCACACTCGAGGCGAAAGAACTCGACCTTGCATCCAATACCGTCGTGACGGGCATTCGCATTGAATACGGTGCGGTAGCCGCCGACTTTACGACTCGAAGCGATGCGGATTCTTGGACCCGTGATGATCTCAAAGATGAGCACGACGACCTTGACGATGCCAGAGCAATCCTTGGCACAGATGCTCGGGGCGCAGTCGTGCACATGCAGGCAACGTCGGCTTATACACCCCAAACTGCACTCACCAACAGCGCACGCGTCGATCTTTGCCGCAACGGCGGCGGCGATAAACTTGAGTCACATGACGAGGACAGTGTCATTCAACGCTGTACCCTACCGCAGGACCTACCGGCAACAGGATCAGCCCCCATCGCCGCTTGCATCACCGCGCTCCTGACCTCGGGTGCCGCAGCCCTATGGTTCGCTCGCCTTAGGTCAATCCCAAAGAAGCGCTAGCGCGATGAAAAAGCGGGCGAGCCAGTCCCCCGGCTCGCCCGCTTTCAATCATTTAAATCGCCGTATCTACTCTGCAGACGAAGATCCACCATCAACGATTGCTTGCTCGGACTCAGGAATCCCATCGGCACCCGTGCTCTGTTCTTGCTCCACCTCTTCGCTGATTGCAGAGGCGGGGGTCGAGCCCTTCGCGCCCACGATATAGGCGGCTCCAAACCCCAACGCAATGGCAATCAAGGTCAAAATCACGTAGACAGGCCAATGGCGCTTAATATACGAAAACACGTTGACTCCTTAGAGCTCCGTCTACGAACGGCGGATAACCTCGGTCACGACCTCGGATACCGTGGCAATGTTCGTCGGGTTGACATTGTGGGGCAGGTCGTCCTCGGTACGAGCGCAAGCCAGACGCGTGCCGTCCACGCCGGCGATGGTGAGGGCTCGGCGGCTCGCCTCGAGCGCGGCGTAGGCATCGGTCTTGGCATAGGGCATCTCGAGCGCGCCACAATCGACATGGAACGACTTGCACACCTTGCTGACCAGGTTCATGATGCGGCGATCGCCCTTGAGCAGCTGCTGTTCGCCCTCAACCGTCACCACCGAAAGCCTACCGGCGCCGACGGATTCAAGATTGATGAAGAAGACGCCGCGGAGCTTATCGCGATGCGAAGCCAAGAAGGCCTTCATACCGGCGCCATCACAATCCGAGGCGCCCGTTGCCACAAACCAGATATCGTGACCGAGCAGCTCATCGTCGCCCATAGAGGCGACAGCCGAGAGCATATCTTCGGAAGAAGCGCCGTCGGAAGACGTAGCGCCGCCCTTCCAGCCATCGTTATCGTCCTCGAAATTATCCCACGAACCGATGCCGCGACCGGACTTCTTGGCATCGTAATCGTCTTCGACGCCCAGCCAGTCACTCATGCTGTCCTGTTCGTTTTTCTTTTTACGACCGAACAGGCCGCCCAGGCCGCGCTTGCGAGACTTGGGTGCCGCAGGGGCGGGAGCCGAAATGGTCTCGATCGGCTGTGCGCCCGACGCAACGGGCATAGGAGGCGCAACGGGTGCCGATGTGGGTTCGGGACCCTGAGCGGTAGCAAAGGGGTCGTTGACCTGTGCGGAGGGATCGGGAAGGTCGAACAGCGACGTGCGAGACGCAACGTTTGTCTGCTTCATCGACGGCAGCGACGGATCGGGGACCGAAGCCAGCGGAGACGAGGAGGGTGCAGGCGACGGTGCCGACGGATCGGGAACATTCATCTGCGGACGCGGCGATGCTTGGGAGGAAATCTGGGCCATAAGGGAATCGACCGTTTCGTCCTGGGTGGGAGCAACATCGGCAACCGTGGCACCGGAACCACTCGGGGTCGGCATGGTGAAAATCTGCGTGGAGTAAGGCCTCGACTCATCTGTCTCGGGAGCCTCGGAAACCGCAGGCGCTTCCTCCTGCTCGACCTCGGTCGAATCATCTTGCTCGGCTGTTGCGTATTGCTCTTCGTCAGAGTTGGCCTCGACGGGCTCGTCCTCGGCGGCATCTTGGATTGCGGCAGCATCAATAGGCTCGTCATCGTCTGCCGCATCGCCCCACTCATCGGAAACAGGAAGGGACTCGGCAATCGCGGTGCCTTGCTTTTCAAACGTTATCGTGGAATCGAACTGCGCGGCATCAAACGACATGGTGCTATCGACGTGCTGCTGAGCCTCGAAAGACGTCGTCGCCTCAACAACATCCGCGGACGCCGGTTGCTGGGACTCAAAGGACGTCGTAGCTTCGGCAACGTCGACGGGCACGGACTGCACAGCCTCGTTCTGCTCGAACTCTTGCGCCGCGCGCTCACGTGCCGCCTCGGCTGCCTGCTGCTGAGCGATAGCCTCCTGCTCGGCAGCCTCGCGTGCGGCAGCGCGCTTCTCCTCGAAATCGTCGACAAATTTCCTGCCCTTTGCAAGCGCACCCTTAAAGAAGTTGGAAGCGCTGGCGCCAATCGAAGAGAACGCGGATGCAATATCGGCATGGGGCGTTGCCGCGGGAATCTCGGCCGAGAAATCAGTATCGCTCTCGTAAGACACACGCCTCGGCTGTTCAACGCAATCGTCGTCAGACTCGTCCGCAACGTCTTGCGCCGGCGCGGCGGGAGCCAAAATGTCCAGTCCTGCCGCGGGATCGATGGCGGACACTGCCTCGGGCTCGGCAACGGCAGCGGTAACCGCGGCAGACTCATCATCCACGGTGGCAACGGGCGCAGGCGCCGTCACGACGGGAGCAGGCTCGGCCTCAAACGTCGGCTCCTCGCCCTCCTCGTAATCGAGCGTGCAGGACTCGGGAAGCATTCCGAGCGCACGGATGGCATCCGAACCAAAGCGGATGTTGCCGGCGGCATTGCGATAGAGCTTGGGCTCGGGCTCGGCCGCGACAGGCTCCTCCGCCGGCTCGGCAGCGGGAACCTCGTCATTGAACTCTTCGGCCTGGACAGCCTGATTCTGATCCTCGGGCACGATGGCGCCAATCAGCGTCTCGTCGGCAGACGCACCCTCAAAGCCCTCGATCTGCTCGTCGAAAGCCTCGCCCTGTTCGGGCTCGGTCTGAGCGTCGGAAGCAATCGGCTGGCCGAACTCGTCCTCGGCGTAGGTAGGCTCTTCATACTCGATGGTGTTGCCGTAGTCGTTTTGCTGTTGGGCCGCGGCATACTCCGCCGCTGCGCGCGCCATTTCCTCGGCACGACGCTTCTGCTCCCCAAAATAGGTATCGAACGGAACATCGTCGGGAAACTCGTTTTCGCCCTGGAAGGGAGCAACGTTGTCCATAACGCCGAGCATAGCGGCGACAGAAGACTTGTTGCACACTGCGCCGGACGTATAGGGAAGCACAAAACGGTTAGAAATGATGTTTGCCGCGTTGGCGAGCGCAACGAGGGAAGCGAGGATCGCGACAATCCACAGCAGAACCTTGAGCGCGCCGGGGAGCGGCAGGATACGCAAGATGGCAACGGCAGCAGGGGCAACCGTGGCAACGGGCAACAGCTTGGCGATGAGCGCACGATAAGAAGCATAGGGCTCGCGGGCGAGCAGCTCAGCACGGGGAGAGTCGTAGTGTGCGACAACGACCACCGGGCGGTTGCGCGGAGACGCGAGCGGGCCCGAGGCCTTGTGGTAGGCGATGACATTTTGGCTCACGCCCGTCTTGCCCAGGCGCGAAACCACGGGGTGGCCCGTGCGTTCGAGCACGTAAAGAACGGCGCCGGCAATGGCCAGCAAGGTGCCGACCAAGCCGATGCCGCCGCCGATGCCCATCAGTAGGGCGCCGGCAAACGCAAGAATACCGGTAACGGCAAATGCCAACCTACTGGGCGCCGGGGCATTGAACTCCTGAACCTCGGGATCAAAGCCGTGGTTGCGGAAGATCTGAGCGATATCCTCGGCAGCCAAGCGCTCTTCTTCGCTGCATGCCGGCGTAATGCCGGTGTTCTGCAGCAGGTGGTTAATATAGTTCTGGGTGTTCGCCATGTGCGCTCCACATCCATAATCCGACAAATAGGCCCAATGCATGCACATTAGAACCGTATATAGTCGAAAGTATACCCCGAGCGAGCGCAAACGACCGAATTCGGGCCATCTTAACGCCCCGAGCGGACAAGGATATAGCCTAATCTCCATATCGGACTAAAATCATGGCAGCAAACCACCTTCTCATGCGAGGACTCTATGACGGCAAGCGACGCGACCGCGACAATTAAAAAGGAAAATTCGGAGCCCAGTTTCGATAAAACGGCTCAGCGCATCCTCAATCTTTTCTTTGTGCTCAACAGCTCCCCCGAACCGCTGACGACCGAGCAGATCGTCTTGGATTCTGACCTGGGATATGGCTCGGGCAACATCGACTCTGATAAGCGCAAGTTTCGGCGCGATCGTGACAAACTGCTCGAACGCGGCATCCTAATCAAGGAGGTTCGCCCTGCCGGCGCGCAGGAGACCGAGGAAAGCTCGTGGACAATCGACCGCGAGCACACGTTTGCAGCAGGTGGCCTCATCACCGCAGACGACGCCGACATCCTACTCAACGCCATCGACCAAACGCTTGCAAGCGGCTCTTCCACCTTTGCCGCACCACTTGCCGATATTCGCTCCAAGATTGCCTACCTCACCGGCAGGACGACGGCGGACGAGGCGACGATCAGCCGCTCTCCCACCGTCGATGCGGTTTGGAGCGCCTTTGCCGAGCGATGCGCGCTGCGATTTTTATATCAGAACGGACGCGGTGAGCAAAAAGAGCGTACCGTCTGCGTCTACGGCATGTTCGAGCGCGAGGGCGTGGCGTACTTCTGCGGCCTCGACAATGCCACCGACGACATCAGGACATTCCGCTGCGACCGTATCGTTCGCGCTTGGCGTCCTTCGAAGGCCTACGCCATCCCTGCAGACTTCAATCTCAACGACTACCTGTTCTTTGAATTCGATTTTGCCGACCGCCCGCCCGTTGCGGCTACGTTCTCGTTCGCCCCGCAGACGCAGATCGATATGATCAACGGCCTCACGCGCGGGCGAGGTGAGCTCGCACACACCGATTCGGGATGGACTTGGACCGTTGACGTGCGCGATCTTGAAGCCGCCGCCTCATTTTGCATGGCCCACGCCATGGACGGCATGAGGCCCATGGCCCCCAAATCGCTCAAGCAGGCGTGGAACCACCTCATTGAAAGGACGGTGCACGAGCATGCCCGTGCGTAAACTCACCAGCGAGCAGAGGCTCTCGCGCGCCATCGACATCATGGAGGCCCTCTACGCCGCCGGCGAGAGCGGCATGACACGAACCGAGATTTGCAGTCGCTTTGACATCACGGGGGCGTCGCTCGACGAGATTCTCGAGATCGTCTCGACGCTCGCGGACCGAGAATCGGGTGCGCGTATCATCTGCGAATGCCACGGCGAGCGCGTGGTCCTCACCGGTGACGCCGGGCGTGTACTACCGCTGCGCCTGAGTGCCGCCGAGGGCGCTGTGCTCAACCACGAACTTGAATCGTTGGGGATCGAGCCCCAGGCGGCGGCTCGAATTCGACATGCTCTTCTACCCGAAGAGCTCGGCTATAACCAGCACGTCTTTGACACCGTCAACCACGGGTCGCACTGGCAGCAGCTGAGCTGCGCCATTCAGGACGGCGTTCGCTGCCTCATCTCGTATCGCTCGATGGACGATGCACGGTCACGCGAGCGTCTGGTCGACCCCTTGCGCATTACGGCAAACGGCGACCAAACATACCTGATTGCCTGGGACATCGCAGTCGATGAGCAGCGCACCTATCGCATGGATAAAATCGAGGGACTCACCTTGACGGAAGACTCCGTCGTGCCTCACGCACCGGACGTCGCATCCCTCCACGATTCCCTTGCCCGGACGCAGCGTAGCGCAAAGCTCTTGATGCCATTCGATATGGCGGAGCATCTGGACTGGGCCGGCATCACCCTCATCGAGCGCAGCGGGGCAGACATGGCAACGGTAACCGTGCATTACGGCTCCGAGCGTTGGCTACTGAGCCAGATAATCGCAGCGGGCGGAGCCATCCGCATCTTGGATGACCCCACCCTGTCAAAGCGTCTGTGCGATATGGCAAAAACTCTCGTCTGTCCGCTTTAGCGCCGCCGCTCGTGGCGTGCGCGCCACAGTTGCAGATAGTGACCGATCTGTGCCGATTCGATGCGCTGGTAGGAGCTCGTGGGCAGCGACGTTAAGAACTTCTTTCCGTAGCCCTTCGTCACCAGGCGAGGATCCGCCAAGATCAGCACACCGCTATCGGTCGACGAGCGAATCAAACGCCCCGCGGCCTGCTTAACCTCGAGCACCGCCTCGGGCAGCGAATAGCGCGCCCATGCGCGGTCTTCGCGCAGGTTGCGCTCGCACGAGAGCGGGTCCGTGGGGCTCGAGAACGGCAACTTGGGAATGATGACGCAGCGCAGCGTCTCGCCGCTGGCATCAAACCCCTCCCAGAAGGCCTTGAGCGCAAAAAGCGACGAGGTCGGTTCGTTGATAAACCGGTCGCGCAGGCGACGAGGAGATGAGTTGCGCTGCTGGCAGTTGAGCTCCAGACCCGCACGGGCCATCTTGGGCTCAACGCGGGCGTATAGGTCCTCCATGTCGCGCCGATTGGTGAACAACGTGAGCACCGATCCGCCCATGGCAAGATGGGCGTCGACCAGTACGCGCTCGAGCGCCGTAAGATAGCTCTCACGATCGCGCGGATCGGGGATATCGCCCGCAACGACTACAGCCATGTTCGAATCGAAGTCGTAGCTCGAATCCAAGTGCAGCGATGACGACGTTGAAGCACCGATGCGATCAAGGCCGACCGCATGGTTAAAGTGCTCAAAGCTTTTGGACACCGTCATGGTCGCCGAGGCAAAGATAGCCGTGTGAACCTCGGGTAGCCACTCGGTTGCCAAAGCCTCGCCAATGTCGATGCGCTCTGCGGTCATCGACTCTCCGCCGGCACGAAGTCTGCGATTGACCTGCAGCGAATACACGTAGTGTTCATCGGTGCCATCAATGATGAGTTTGAGGTTCTCGGCCAGCTCGTGCAGGCGGCGCGAGATATCACCCAGGTCGACAACAACCTCGGGCTTGTCGGCGGCGACGGCTTGTACCAGCGCGTCGACGCTCTTGTCAGCTTGTTCCAATGTGCCGATGGCAGCGTAGGCCGACTGTAAGAAATCATGCCAGTCGTCAGATTCGCGCAGCTCGGGGCCAATCCATAGATTGGCATTGTCATAACCCCCACGCGCACGGCGGCCGAGCTCGCGAACGCCATCGAACACGTCGGCGATTGCCATGCTCGCGCGCGCAACCGTCGACGTCGCCTTGGCAGTAAGGCCCAGATAGAGCGTAGAGCCCTCGGAGGTTGCCAAATCACGGGAAACCTGGCTTAGCGCGCCGGTGCTCGAGCCACCCAGACGCTCAAACAGAACGCGTGATTCGTCCGCCGACACCACGCGCGCCCACTGACGGCGCGCCTCGCGCTCGATGGAATGGGCCTCGTCGATTACCCAATGACGAATCGGAGGCAAAATCCTGCCCTCGGCCGCGACGTTGCGGAACAGCAGGGAATGGTTGGTGACCACCACATCGGCGTGCGCCGCACGACGGCGAGCGCCGTGGACCAAACATTTATCAGGGAAAAACGGGCAGAGGCGACGAGCGCACTCGCGCGAGGCCGTCGTAAAGTCGGGACGGTTGACGCTGCGCCACCGAATGCCGAGCGAGTCGAGGTCGCCATCGGCTGATTGGCAGACGTACGCCATAATGACCGCGACCGCCGTGAGCGTGTCCGCCGGATCGCGCTTGGTGGTAATCTCGACCTGGCCGCGGCTCATGCGCTCAAGCTTGCGCAGGCACGGATAGTGGTCATACCCCTTGAGAGCGCAAAATGACAGACCGCCGTCCAGCTGCTCGGCAAGTTTTGGCAGCTCATGGTACATGAGCTGGTCGGCAAGATTATTCGATTTGGTCGCAATACCAACCGTGATGTTGTTACGGCGTGCTGCCTCGGCAAAAGGTACCAGATAGGCCATCGATTTGCCGACGCCTGTGCCTGCCTCAATTACTCGATGAGTGCCCGTGACCAGCGCATCGCGGACCTCGAGCGCCATCGCGATCTGCTCATCACGCGGCTCGTAGGTGGGATACATGCGATTGACTAGGCCACCTGGCGCATAGTCTGCCTCAATCTCCTCACGACTCGGCATCTTGAGAACCGGCAGTTCATCGGCGTCCACCCGATCGTCGGCGCGATCGGCCTTGAGAACGTCAGCACGAGCGGCGCTGAGAGAGAAGATAGAACCAGGGTTCTGCCCTGCCAAGAATGAGAAGATAGGACGATAGGACCAAGGCACGTCCGGATGCATGTCGGCTAGGCGCGCCATGAGGCCCTGGGGCAAGTCGGTGAGCGCCACGAGCAACACGCGCCATACGCCACACAGAGCGTCGGCGTCGGCATTGGCACGGTGTGATACCGAGTCGCAGCCAAACAGATCGGCCATAAAAGACAGCTTGTGCGAGGCCAGGCGCGGAAGCGCGATGCGCGACAGCGCCAGCGAATCGATCCAAATATCGCTCACGTTGACGCCGCCTTTGACCGACTCGATAAACGAGCGGTCGAACGTGGCGTTGTGTGCGATCACCGGGCAGCCACCGACAAAATCGGCGAGAGCGGCGACGGCCTCAACCGCCGACGGGGCATCTGCAACATCGGCATTTGTAATGCTCGTGAGCTCGGTAATCTCGGCGGGAATCAGCTGCCTGGGATGCACGAAGGTATCGAAGCGGTCGATGACCTCGCGGCCCGAAAGACGGGCCGCCGAGATCTCGATCAGCTCGTTGTCCTGCACCGAAAGACCCGTGGTCTCGGTATCGAGGATAATCACATCTTCCTCGATAAGGCCGAAGGACTGCGTTTTGGCGCGGTCGGCAAGCGTGGCATAGGAGTCGATGACAAACTGCGGCGTTCCTGACGAAACCGCGTCCTCGATTAGCATGCAATGCCCGCTCGACGAAGGCCCATACGGATCAGGCTGTCACAGACCTGCGGGAACGTCATGTCGTCGGTGTGGCGGATCTCATCCGGATACAGCGACGTATCGGTCATGCCGGGAATGGTATTGGTCTCGAGGATAACGGGGCCGTCCTCGCTCACAATAAAGTCGCTGCGCGAGATACCCAGGCAACCGAGGGCCTTGTGAGCGGCACAGGCAAGTTCCTGAGCGCGAGCGTAATTCTCGGGTGAAATCTGCGCCGGAATGCGATGGATATCCGTAGGGTCGACATACTTCACGTCCAGATCGTAGAACTCGCAGTCCTCGGGCTTACGAATCTCGACAATCGGCAGGGCGCGCACGTCATCTTCGCCGTATACGCCGACGGTGACCTCGGTACCCTCGATGCACTTCTCGACCAGCACTTTGTCGCCGTACTCAAACGCCTTGGCGATTGCCGCGGGCAGCTCGGAGGGCTCATGGACCAGGGAAATGCCATAGCTGGAACCGTTGACGGCCGGCTTCACAAAGCAGCGCTCGCCACAAACCTCGACGATATGATCGATATCGACTTCATCGCCCACCTCGAGCGCAAGGCCGGGGGCAATGGGAATGCCCGCCTTGGCGTATAGGAGCTTAGAGACCTCCTTGTCGGCACCGCAGGCGCTGGCAAGTACGCCCGAGGCCGTGTAGGGGATACCCAGGGTCTCCATGGCACCCTGCATGGCGCCATCCTCACCGCCGGCGCCGTGCATGGCGATAAATGCCACATCGAAACCGCCGGTCGCCATGGTTACCATAAAATCATCGGCAGCCGTGTCGATCAGCTCCACCGAAGTGTAGCCGGCCTCCTTCAAGGCAGCCACGACGTTCTTTCCCGAATTGAGCGAGATCTCGCGCTCAGCGGAATGACCGCCCGCCAAGACCGCTACGTGCATGTTCTCTAGGCTTTTACCCGGCATGGGCAGACTCCTCCTCTATAATTTCTGCAGCTGATACCATATTGTAGCGATACCCTCTACGTTTCCCCAAAATCGAAAGGCTTCCATGAATCCCAGGACTAAATCTCAGGACATTCGCGACTTGAGCCAAAACGATATTCGCGAGCTCGTGACCGAACTTGGCCAGCCCGCCTTCCGCGCGAAGCAGCTCATCGAATGGGTCTTCGAGAAGAACGTTTGTTCGTTTGACGATATGACCAACCTCCCCAAGGCTTTCCGTGAGCAACTTAAAGAGGCTTTTGCCTTTGATACGCCGACTGAACTCACCAAGCAGGTTTCCAAAGATGGCTCGCGCAAGTATCTGCTCGAGTACCACGATGGCATTTCCGTCGAGACTGTCGGCATGCCCCGTCGTAACAAGCTTTCCGTCTGCGTTTCCACCCAGGCAGGCTGCGGCATGGGCTGTGCCTTTTGCGCTACCGGTCTCAACGGCCTCAAGCGCTCTCTGACCGCTCAAGAGATCGTCGACCAGGTGCTTCATGTATCCAACGACTTTGGCGAGCGTGCCACAAGCGTTGTCTTCATGGGCCAGGGCGAGCCGTTTGCCAACTACGACGAGGTTCTCAAGGCACTGCGTATCCTCAACGACCCCGATGGCATCGGTATCGGCGCTCGTCACCTCACTGTCTCCACCAGCGGCGTTATTCCCGGTATTCGCAAATTTGCCGATATCCCCGAGCAGTTCACTCTTGCCGTTTCCCTGCATTCCGCCATCCAGTCGACGCGCAATAAGCTCATGCCCGGTGTTAAGAAATACACGCTGCTTCGCCTTCACGAAGCGCTTCAGCTCTACACCGAGAAGACTGGCCGCCGCCCGACCTATGAGTATGCCATGATCGAAGGCGTCAACGATACGAATCCCGAGATGCAGGCGCTCTGCGACTTCTGCGAGGGAACGCTGTGCCACGTTAACCTGATTCAGCTTAACGACATCGAGGGCAGCCCGCTCAAGCCGTCGCCGATTCATAAGGTTGAGGATCTTCAGCGTCGTCTTGAGTCCCGTGGCATCGAGACCACGATTCGTAACTCCCGTGGTAACGATATTGACGCCGCTTGCGGACAGCTGAAGCAGCGCTTCAAAGTTCAGAAGAACGCATAGGGGAGTCGCACCCCAATACGTTTCATGTGAAACATCGAACGGCCCCGGTTGCAGGATATGCAACCGGGGCCGTTTCATTTATCGACCTCAATTTTGGACCAACTGCTACCTTTCCCATTTTTTACGGACAAAATAAAGGGCCCTTGTCTCATGAATCAGACAAGGGCCCCTCAAAATATGCAGGGTAATTATTAGGTACCTAATAGCCTACATTTTCCCATTGGTTGCTAACCCAACCTTGATTAATCTTGGGATTCTTCGTTACCTGAGCAGTACGCATGGCAACATCTTCTGTCATAACATCCATTTTCTTCTTTGAAGTATCGACGATATCTTGCGCGCTACGAAGCAAACGACCCCGAAGTTCATCGTCTGTCGCGATCTTATAGCCAGCAAAGGCACCAGCCGCGACAGTCGTCGCCAATGCAATCGCAGTTATAATCTTATTCCTCATCTTGGCCCCCTTGATCAAACTGAATCATTTCACCAAGAATACGAGAAAGCTCTTCTTCGTCTTTAAACTCAATTTCAATCTTATTCTTTCCACGCGAGCTCTTCACACGCACGTTGGTATTAAATACCTGGCGAAGCACACGGGCAGCCTTTTTAAAAGACTGAGGCGTTGCAGGCCTCGGCGTCTTAGGCGTCTCTCCGGCAGAAAACAATGAAGCAAGATTTTCTGTCGCTCTTACGGAAAGGCCCTCTGCAACAACCTTTTCTGCAAGTCGAATTCGAGCATCCTCATAGGGAACTGCAAGAATCGCACGTGCATGACCAGCAGTAAGTTTACCCTCAAAAATCATCTGCTGAACTACTTCGGGGAGATCGAGAAGGCGCAACGAATTTGTAATTGCAGAGCGTGACTTGCTTACTGCCTTCGACAATGCCTCCTGGGTCATACCGCTGGCATCAATGAGCTGGCGATAGCCCTTAGCCTCTTCGACGGGATTCAGATCAGAACGCTGAAGGTTTTCGATAAGAGCAAGAGCCAGCATCTCTTCATCATTAACATCTTTAATGATGACAGGCAGCTCCTCAAGACCAGCAAGCTTTGACGCCTGGTAACGACGCTCACCAGCGATAATCTCATAGCCGTTTCCATGCTTGCGAACCAAGAGCGGCTGCAAAACGCCATGCTCTTGGATTGACTCGCTCAACTCGCGAAGTTCAGTTTCATTAAACTGAATTCGCGGTTGATTAGGGTTGGGAACGATATCCTCAATAGGTAGTTTTGTTACAGATGCGGCATTTGAAGCAGATACAGCAGAACCACCGGTCTCATACTCGGCCTCTGAGACCAAAGCATTGAGTCCACGTCCCAATCCGCCACGTTTCTTTACACTAGGCACGCTTGATCACCTCTTTTGCAAGGTTCATATACGCTTTTGCACCCTTATTTTGAGGTGCATAGGTAATTACCGGTTCTCCAAAAGACGGAGCTTCGGAGATTTTAACCGTACGGGGGATTAGCGTCTTAAATGCCTTATCACCAAAGTACGATTGAACCTCCTCAACAACCTGATTCGATAGAGAAGTACGCGAGTCATACATGGTCATAAGCACACCATAGGTGTCTAAGCCCTTGTTCAGACGTGATTTGACCATCTTCATTGACTCAAGCAGCTTCGTAACGCCCTCGAGTGCGTAATACTCACACTGGATTGGAATCAAAACGCTATCTGCTGCGGTCAGGGCATTGATAGTAAGCAGGCCGAGCGAAGGAGGACAGTCAATGAAAATAAAATCGAACTCGTCCTGAATCGGCTCAAGCAAATCTTTGAGGCGGGTTTCACGAGCAATTGCGCTTACGAGCTCAATTTCGGCACCTGCAAGCTGAATCGTAGCTGGAATTACGAATACCTTTTTGCAATTTGTATCAAGAACAAGCGATTCTGCCGGCACATCATTCAACAATGCATCATAGATGCAGTGATCAAGGTCTTCTTTTTCAATTCCAAATCCACTGGTACTGTTTCCCTGCGGATCAAAATCGACAATCAGTGTCTTACGACCCTGCTCACCCAGTGCTGCTGCAAGGTTTACAGCCGTCGTTGACTTACCGACGCCGCCTTTTTGATTGATGATTGCAATGATACGCGTGTCTTTTGCGCTCTTAGAACGCTTAACGTCGCGAAATCCCACGGTCCCTCCTGGTGTGTATTAAAGCTGTCAAACGGAGGATGTTTCACGTGAAACATTCCGATTCGATATCAACCGCCATGTTTCACGTGAAACACTGCAAGTTGTAGTATCCATTATGTTTCACGTGAAACATCTAGGCAAGCGGATTCTTCTTTGCCATGCCATTTGCACGAGGCAATGAAACGGATGCTGGATGACTCTTCTTAAGAACAATGAACTCCCTGTGGCCCAAGCCCTCAGGCAAATCGATTGCGTCATTCAGAAGCAAAGTGAAGCCGCAAATCTTAGCTGCTGACATGCCGGAAGCAAGCTCCTCATCCGAAGGATTACCCTTGGTGATAACAAATAGACCTCCATCCTTGAGGAACGGAGCCGCATACTCAACAAGAATCGGTAGAGGGGCCAGTGCGCGGGCGGTTACGACAGAGAACTGCTTCTTATGGCTTCGAGCATATTCTTCAAGACGATCATGAACGGCATGAGCATGTTTCAATCCAAGAGCATGGACAAAAGAATTGACAGCATCAACCTTCTTGCCAACAGAGTCAATATAAGTAGCTTTACGATGCGTGGTTATGGTTAAAGGAATACCGGGGAAGCCCGCACCTGTTCCCATATCGAGCAAAGCTCCCTCAGGAGCCTTATTGATATAAGGGAGCAAAACAAGAGAGTCGAGGATATGTAGTACCGCAGCATCTTCTATGTTAAGAATACGGGTGAGATTGGTTGTCTTATTTGTTTCCAGAACCAAATCCAAATGCTGAATACATTTCCTCAGCTCAACATCAGTTACGCTCAAGGAATACTCTTTGCAATAGGAAGTTAGACGACTCAACATCTCGTCAGCCTGCTGATCAGTAAGTACTAACAACGAAAGCTCCTTTCTGACAAAAATCAGTGTATCGAGAACTTTTGACAAAAAAAGGGGACGTGGAAACCACGTCCCCTTAAGCATAAGCTCGAGTAGATTATCGAGCAACAATCACCACATGGCGATCGGGGTCAGAACCCTCAGAATGAGTATCGACGGCGTCATTGCCACGAAGTGCAATGTGAACCAGTCGGCGCTCGTAGGCATTCATGGGCGGAAGCGAAACACTCTTATGAGTGCGGATGGCACGCTCGGCAGCAGACTGAGCCATGGAGGCAACCTTGTCCTGACGGCGGCTCTTGTATCCCTCGACGTCCACTACAACCGGATATCTAAAGCCGAGCTTGCGGCTCACCAGCAATGAGAACATAACCTGAAGGGCATCAAGGGTGCGACCATGACGGCCAATGAGAACAGCAAGGTCGGGAGCCGTTACATCCAGAATCAGCTCACCCTCGTCGCCCTCATACTCATCGATAGGAGAGTTGGCGGCATCGAAGTGCGAAAGGATGGAACGCAGGATGGAAATCGCGACATCGGCAATGGTGTCGAGCTCCTCGTCGGTCAGCTCTTCACCGGCCTTGTAGCGCTGTGCAATCTCGGGATAATCGCCCGCGACCTGCGGGGCAACCTCCTCAAGCATATCCTCGATGATCTCTTCAGACATAACGTACTCCAAAAGTTAGGTACCTAAATAAGATTGATATCCCGCTACTTCTTCTTGTGCGGGCGCGGCTTCTTCTCGCGACGAGTGACCTCAACCTGCAGCGGCGCGTTCTTAAGGCGCTCCTCCTCATCGGCCTTCGCCTTGTCGATGACCTTCTGCGTCACAAAAATCTGCTGGATAACCTGCCAAGCAGACGAGACGTCGTAGTACAGCAGAACACCAACGGGAAGGCTCCAGCCCATCCAAAGCATCATGACCGTCATGACAACGGCCATCATACGCATGCTCTGAGCCTGCTGGCCGGTCTGGTTGCGCGACATATAGAGTTGCGGAATCAGGGTCAGGACAGCGAACAGGATCAGGCAGACCAGCGCAGGCAGCGCGACCATAAAGCCATCGGCAAAGGAGGCACTCGGCGTGGTGGTCAGGTCGGGCAGAATATTAAAGAACGAGAACGTGCCGTCGTTAAAGTAGTCCGGCAGGTTACGCAGCAGCGTAAATAGGGCGAACAGGACAGGCATCTGAATCAACAGCGGCAGACAACCAGCCATCGGGTTGAACTTGTTCTCGCTGTAGAACTTCTGCATTTCCTCGGCCTGACGCTGGGGATCGTCGGCATAGCGCTCCTGGATCTCGAGCATCTTGGGCTGCAGCACCTGCATGCGTGCCGTCGACTTAGTCGACTTGAGCATAAGCGGCGTCAGCAGCAGACGGATGATGACCACCAGGATGATGATGGACAGGCCCCAGTCGACCGCAAAGGTCTGGATGAGCTTGAGCAGCTCGAAAAGGATGTTAACGATCCAATCCCACATGTAAGTTTTCCTCCGATAGCGAGTGCCCGCTAGGGCACAGGGTCATAACCGCCGACGTGCAGGGGATTGCAGCGAGCGATGCGCCTCACGGCAAGCCAGCAGCCTCTCAAAACACCGTACTTCTCAATCGCCTGGACGGCGTATTGCGAGCACGTTGGGTAATAAATGCAGGCGTCAGGCAATAAGGGCGAAATAACCTGTTGATATATGCGAATAGGAGCGATGGCAACACGTCGCAAAACGTGATTGCTCATCGCTCCTCCCCGGCAACGCCGGCGCGTTTCATAAGCGAACGCAATGCATTGTCCATCTCCTGAGGCGAAGAAACCCTCGTCTTGGGAGTTGCGAACAAGATGATGTCATAACCCGCAACGGGAAATCCACAGCTGCGGGCGGCCTCGCGCATCACACGCTTAGAACGGTTGCGCACGACAGCACAACCGAGCCGTTTAGCACCAACGAAGGCGACCCTTCCGGAGTCGCCTTCGCCAACCGATTCACATATGGTCATTCGAATCAGAGGGTGATTGAAACGACGCCCCTGACTGAACACATGCTCGAAATCTTGCCGAGACTTAATAGTCTTCATGCGAGATGTGTGTATCGCTGCTAGACAGTGAGACGCTTGCGGCCCTTGGCGCGACGACGGGCGAGCACGGCACGACCACCCTTAGTGGCCATACGGGCACGGAAGCCATGGGTCTTGGCACGCTTACGCTTATTAGGCTGATACGTACGCTTCATCTTAAGTTCCTCCTGCTGCATTTCGAGTGTCCGCGGGGGCGCGGACGCAGATATAGACACGTGAGCTTGAAGATTGTAGGGAAATCAATGTTCAAATGTCAAGAAATCAAAGGTAAAAGGTTACGCAGTTCACACGGTTCCCCCATAAGCCGAGCTCGATTTAGCGGTGCATGGCAACTTTTCACGATATTTCATCGAGTTTTCAACAGGTCATGTTGGCAATGTTGAGAACTTTTCGTCCATTTTCCAAAGTTTTCAACATGTTTTGAAAAGTTGTCGAAAGATGAGAAACATTGCACGGTGAGCTACTATTTGTTCGAAACCTTTTGAAAGATTGCGAGCGGCATGTCTGACGACTTTTACACCATGGTCGATTCCGGAGACCCGGCACCCGACAACGAGCACATCACCGGCGTGCGCGAAGAGCGTGAGGAAGGCGAGCAGACGACCACGCAGGCGCCAAAAGCCATGTACGCCGCGCGCATCGCCGTCTATGACGACATGCTGTCGACACCGCGTGTGATCGTCATTGATCCGCAAGATGTCCGCACGTATTTGGAAGAGACGACCAACACCGTCTACCAGTGCATGAAAGAACAAGGTGGCCATATCTCGCTCATGGTCATCCGCGAGATTGTCGAAAACTTTATCCACGCGCACTTTGCCGAGCCCATCATCTCGATTCTGGACGGCGGAGACACCATCCGCTTTGCTGATCAAGGACCCGGCATCGACGACAAGGAGCGCGCTTTCGACTTTGGCGTTACCAGCGCAAACAGCAAGATGAAGCGCTATATCCGTGGAACCGGAGCAGGGTTTCCCATGGTGCAGGAGTATTTGGAAAACGCCGGCGGGGCCGTGTCCATCGAGGACAACATGGGCAACGGCACCGTGGTTACGGTAAGCCTGGATCCTAAACGCGTGCAGGAAATCGAACGCGCCGGCGGGCGCGGTGCTGCCGTGCGGCCCGAGACGAAGCAGCCCGCATATCCCCTGCCGGGAGCTTTTGCGCAGCAGCCCATGGCAACGCAACAGATGCAGCCCCGCGTGGGACAGATGCAGCAGCCCGGAATGCTTCCTACACAAGAGTCCCAGGCGGCGTCGATGTCGATGCCGCCAAACGTGCCAGAGGCCATGCCGCTGGCGGATCAGGATGCAGCAGCAATGCAGCAGGCGACGGGGGCACCGGGTGGCCAGCAAATGGGATATCAGCCGTACCAACAGGGATATCCATATCAGCAGATGCCGCCACTGGGGTATGGCCAGCAGTTCCCACAGCAGTACCAGCAGGGATATCAGCAGCCGTACCAGCAGATGCCGCAGCAGCAGCACAACCCCTGGGCCCAGCAGATGACTCCGCAGCCTTACCAACAGTGGCCTCAAAGTTTTCAACAGCAAATGCCGCCGATGCAGAGTTCTCAACAACCAGCAGCTCAAATGATGTATCCTAATGCAGCAAATCAGTATGCGCAGCCACAACCGGACGTGTTCGTAAGCGATCGCGGCAACGCCGCGCTGGGCTATCTGGCGCAAAATCAAGCGTGCGGTGCTACCGATCTGGCGAGGGCGTTTGGAAACTCGGCCCCCACTTGGTCACGCACGCTCAATGACTTGGCGCAGGCCGGCTTGGTCATCAAGCATGGCCAGAAATACCATCTGACCGAACTCGGCGCCGCTCGCGTGCGAGCTCAGAGCTAAAGAACGGGAGAGATAGTGGACGAGGAAGCAAGCATCATCCTGGGGGATGCCATCGCCTTTTGCCAGCGCGACGGCCAAGATGCACGCCTCATCAACATGCTGGGGCAATCGCGCGCCATAAGCCTAACCGAAGATACGCTCACGATCGAGGCCCCCTCGCGCTTTGCCATCGCGCAGCTCAAAAAGCATCAGCCGACCATTGAGGCCTATCTGGAAGAAATCGCCTTTGCTCCGATCGCGCTCGACATCGTGGCACCGCAAGGCGCCGCGACGGAATCCGCTGCCGCGACGGCGCCCGCCACGGCTCCCGCTGCTTCCCCGGCGGTGCCGGCCTCCGCAGGCGACGTGCCGACAATCGAGCACCAGCACGGCGATGTTTCCCGTGAAACCATGGCACCGTTGCCGACCGCGGCGGCGACGTCAACGAACGCACCCGTCACGCACATGCCTATCGCTCACGACGCAGCGGCGGGCGCGGATTCGGGCATTGCAATCAAGAACACGCTCTCGGCCGATGATTTTCGTCGCATGATGAACCAGATGAAGGGCGGAGCGCCGACTAAGTCCACGCAAGCTGCGACCCCCGCTTCACCCATGCCAGCACCGACCGTACCGGCCGAGCAGAATGCGGATGGAGCCCCGCTCGCCGCGAACTCAAAATTTACCTTTGAGAACTTTGTCTACGGCCCCGAGAACAGCCATGCCTATCGCTCGGCACTCAAGTTTGCCGCCCTCGCGGACGAGCGCGGCACGTGCACATCGCTGTTCATCTACGGCAAATCGGGCCTGGGCAAGACGCACCTGCTGCTTGCCATCAAAAACGAGCTCGCCGAGAAGTCGCCCGAGATCAAGGTCAAGTATGCCAACTCCCAGGCATATCTGGACGACCTGATGACCGAGTTCGACCGCCAAAAGAAGAGCAACGCCCCTATCATGCAGGCATACCACGGCGTGGACGTGCTCATCATCGATGACATCCAAAACATCATCGGCAAGCGCGCGAGCGTGGACTACTTTTTCCAGCTCATGGACGAGTTCATCCGCAACAACAAGAAGGTCGTCATCGCGGCAGACCGCGCCCCCAAGGACCTGAGCATGGACGAGCGTCTGACCAGCCGCTTCAACGCCGGCATGCTCTGCCTGGTCGCAGAGCCCAGCTACGAGATGAAATACAAGATCTTGCAGCGCTATTACGAGAACACCATCGTCGCCGCTCCCGAGGCAGGCGACGACTCGCTGCTGGCGGCCTATGGGGGCGACGGCGGGCACCTGACCGACGAGCACTTTAAACACATGGCCGAGGTCTCGGGCACCAACATCCGCGAACTCGAGAGCTTCTGCGAGCGCTGCGCCGGCGAGGCGGGCGACCGCGAGCGCGAGGGCGGGGAGCTCACCTTTGACGATATCGACGCCATCGCCAGCCAGTACTTCGACACATCGGCCAAAAAGATCAACGTCCAGACGGTTCAGTCCGTCATCGAAGAGCAGTACGGCGTGACGCACGAGGAGCTCATCGGCCCGCGTCGCAACGCCAATATCGCCAAAGCACGCCATATCGCTATCTACTTGGCCATCGAGATGTGCGAGATGACGACCACGGCGGTGGGCGCCGAATTTGGCAACCGCAACCACTCGACCGTCAGTACGAGCTACAAAAAGGTCCAGAAGATGATCCAGGAAGACCGCACCGTCACCGAAGACCTCAAGTCGCTGCGCGATAAAATTACACTGCGCTCGTAGGGAAATAGAGACACCTGTTGAAAACTTGTCGAAACCACGGGCATAAGGTGTCTAAAACCCAACCTGCGGTGATGAAAAGTTTTGCGCAGGTTTTGAACGTGGAAAACCACCCCTGTTGCACACAGGTTGCTGTCGATTCTCTTTCTGGGTCTGACCTGCGTCTTTGGGAGTAATCAACAGTTTCGTCAGTGCTATTACTATTATTAAGATATTTATATCTATAGAAAGGTATTAAAAGATGAAGTTCACCGTCAGCCAGAGCTCGCTTACACAAGCCATCGGCGTCGTTATGAAGGGTGTCGCTTCGGCATCCACCCTCCCCATCCTGTCGGGCGTGCTCGTTAAGGCCCAAGACGGCATCTTGGAATTCCAGACCTCTAACTACACCATCTCGATCCGTCATCGCATCGCGGCGCATGTCGAAGAAGAGGGCGAGATGGTTATCCCCTGTAAGATGCTCTCCAATATCACCAAGACCCTCCCCGATGCCCCGGTCACCTTTGAGCTGTCCGAGCGCCAGGTGCTGATTGGTTGCGAGAAGAGCTCTTTTAGGCTGAACACGCTCGATGCCAATGACTTCCCCGAGTTTCCGGCCTATGCCATCGAGAGTGCCGTGGAGCTGCCGACCGATGTCTTGTCCGAAATGGTCGGCCGCGTGTGGCGCGTCACCTCGACCGACAAGGCTCGCCCCATCCTGGGCGGCGTGCACATGAAGGTCGAGAACAACACCGTACGCCTGGTGGCGACCGATTCCTTCCGCTTGGCCGTGTGCGATACGCAGGTCGAGACCTCGACCCTCGAGGGCTCCTTTGAGCTCAACGTTCCGGCTGACGCCTTTAACGACGCGCTGAACATCATGGCCAGCCAGGCGACCATCATGATCGGGGCTACCGACACCCAGGTCGTCTTCGAGGCCGGCAACACCACCTACGTGTCGCGTCGCATCGAGGGCGTGTACCCCAACTACAAGCAGCTCATCCCCGATTCGTGCGTGACGAGCGTCAAGATCGATGTCGCCGCCTTTAACGCCGCCCTCAAGCGCGTGGCCGTTATCGCGAGCGCCAACCCCGCCGTCAAGTTCGAGATCGATGTCGAGAACGGGCAGATGGGCCTGTCCTCCATTTCCAATGACCAGGACCTTGCGCAGGAGACGATCGATGTCGAGGCTGAGGGCGAGTCGGGTACCATCGCCTTCAACTACCACTACATCTTCGGCTGCCTCAATGCCCTGTCCAAGGAGAAGGAGATCACGCTGGAGCTCAAGAGCTACTCGCAGGCGGGCATCTTCAAGTCCTACGACAAGATCAACTACCTGTACCTGGTCATGCCGGTCCGCATCTAGCGCTGCGCCATGACCATGTTCGCCCGCGATCTTTCCGTCGCGCACTACCGCAGCTTCGATAGCTATCGCCTTGCCCTGGACGAGGGCGTGACGATACTTGCGGGACCCAACGCGGCGGGAAAGACCAATCTCATAGAGGCGCTGCAGCTGCTGACGAGCGGCGCCTCGTTTAGGCATCCGACCGCAGCCGAGCTCGTCCATGACGGCGTGGGCTCGTGCAAGATCGAGCTGAGGCTCGAGGGCGACGGCCGCGTGCTTGATATGGGATTGAGCGCGGAGGACGGTAAGCGCTCGTTTAGTCGCAACGGCAAGAGATGCTCTGCCGCCGGTGTGCGCGGGATTCTGCCGAGCGTGCTGTTTTGCCCCGACCATCTGGACATGGTTAAGCGAGGCGCCAGTGTGCGCCGCGCCGCCCTCGATGACTTTGGCATGCAGCTGAGCGCGCGTTATGCCGATCTTGCGAGCACCTATGGGCGCTGCGTGACCCAGCGTAACGCCCTGCTCAAGGAGACCTGGTGCTGTCGCGAGATGCTCGGCGCGTGGAACGATTCGATTGCTCGCGCGGGCTCGGCCCTGCTCGTGCACCGGTTGGCCCTACTCGACCGGCTGGCGGGCCATGTGCACACTGCCTACGGGCAAGTGGCGTCCGGCGAGGCTGCCAACGTGACCTATGCGTCCACGCTGGGGGATTTGCCCCAGGTCGAGGATCGCGAAGAGCTGAAGGGTTGGGCGTACGAGCGCATGCTGGCCGCCCTTGACGAGCATGCCGACGAGGAAATTCGCCGCGGCGTGACGTTGGTGGGACCGCATCGCGACGAGATCGAGTTCACCGTGGCGGGTCGCTCCGCCCGTTCATTTGCCAGCCAAGGACAGCAGCGCACGCTGGTACTGTCCTGGAAGGTGGCCGAGGTGGCCGTGGCTCGCGATGTCCTGGGCACCGCCCCGCTGCTGCTTTTGGACGACGTGATGAGCGAGCTCGACGGCGAGCGTCGCGGCGCTTTCCTGCGGCTGATCGGCGATGATATCCAGACGGTCATAACTACGACCAACCTGGGGTACTTTACCGATGACCTGCTTGATCGAGCCAAGGTGGTGAGCATGGGTGAGACGTGCTAATTACGAGCGCGAGAGCGAGACAGTCGCCTTCAGTGGATTTTTGAACGCAGAGCGCCAGCGCATCCTGGCGGCTGCAACGCCTAAGCGCCGTGCGCAGATGGAGGCCGCCGAGGAGTCGCGCGCGGTCTATCGCGCATGGAACGCGGTGTGCTCGGGCACGCGCGAGGGACGGCATGTGACGGGGCTGCGCTACCTACCCGAGTCCAATGAGCTGCTGGTGTATCTCGACTCGCCCTCGTGGACGCAGGAAATGACGCTGTTGCGCGAGATCATCCGTGCGCGCATGGAGCGCGCCGGTGCGCATGTGGACGGCCTGGTGTTCAAAACCACCGCGCCCGGTCACACGCCGCCCGCCGCCAAGGAGCGCCTGCGCCCGGCGACGACCGAGCGACCGCCGGCCCCGCACGCCGACCTAAGTGAGGCCGAGCGTACCGAGATCGAGCGCCAAGTGGCGCCCATCGAAGACCAAAAACTGCGCGAGGCCCTCGAGAATGCCATGAGAGCCAGTGCCGAGTGGGCCAAGGGCGTGCAAAGCAAAAAAGAGCCTTAAATCGCATCTGGTGGCCTTGTAGAGCCAAATACCCTCGTTCCCGAGGGTATTTTTTTACGATAAACTAGTAAGGCTGTACACATTTTCTTGACTGAAGGAGGACGTGTGGCAAACGAAAACGATTACGATGGCGGCGAGATTAAGATTCTCGAAGGTCTCGAGGCCGTTCGTAAGCGCCCGGGCATGTATATCGGCTCGACGAGCGCCAGCGGTCTGCATCACCTGGTGTGGGAGATCGTTGACAACTCCGTCGACGAGGCCATGGCCGGTTTCTGCACCGAGATCCAGGTGACGGTCCACGCCGACAACTCCATCACGGTCGTCGACAACGGGCGCGGCATCCCCGTCGACGAGCACCCTGTTAAAAAGATCCCGACGCTCGAGGTCGTTATGACGATCTTGCACGCCGGCGGTAAGTTCGATAACTCGGCCTATAAGGTCTCGGGCGGCCTGCACGGCGTGGGCATCTCCGTCGTCAACGCACTGTCCAAGCGCGTGGTCGTTCAGGTTCGTCGCGATGGCAACACCTACGAGATGGAGTTCTCGCGCGGCAAGACCGTCAAGAAGATGGAGGTCGTGGGCACCTCGGATTCGACGGGCACCACCGTCACCTTCTGGCCCGACGACGAGATCTTCGAGACCTGCATCTACGATTTCGATACGCTGCACAACCGTCTGCAGGAGACGGCGTTCCTCAATAAGAACCTTAAGATTGTGCTGACCGACGAGCGCGAGGCGACTCCCCACGTGGAGGAGTTTTGCTACGAGGGCGGCATCATCGACTTCGTCAAGTTCCTCAACGAGGGCAAGGACGTCCCTGAGGCCTTTAAGGAGCCCATCTACATCGAGGGCAAATCGGACCCGGACGCGCCTGTGGCCAAGATGGGCGAGGTCGAGGTTTCCCTGCAGTGGAATAGCGGCTACGGCGAGAACGTCATGTCGTTTGCCAACGACATCTACACTCCCGAGGGCGGCATGCACCTTGAGGGCTTCCGCACCGCGCTCACCCGCGTGATCAACGACTACGCGCGCAAACAGAACCTGCTCAAGGAAAAAGACGCCAACCTGACCGGCGACGATGTGCGCGAGGGCCTTTCGGCCGTTATCTCGGTCAAGCTGCCCGATCCGCAGTTTGAGGGCCAGACCAAGGCCAAGCTCGGTAGCTCCTATATGCGCGCGCTCACGCTCAAGATCGTGACCGACGGCCTCGCCGATTACTTGGAGGAGCATCCCAAGCCCGCCCGCGAGATCGTCAAGAAGGCGCAACAGGCCTGCAAGGCGCGCAACGCCGCCCGCAAGGCGCGCGAGGCGACCCGCCGCAAGAGCCTGCTCGAGACGGCGTCCCTGCCCGGTAAGCTCGCTGACTGCTCGGTGCGCGATGCCGAGCTGACCGAGCTCTTCATCGTAGAGGGCGACTCGGCAGGCGGTTCGGCCAAGGACGGCCGTCGCCGAGACATCCAGGCGATTCTGCCCCTGCGCGGCAAGATTCTGAACGTCGAACGCGTTGGTGACCATCGCGCATTCTCGAGTGACACCATCCAGTCGCTGATTACCGCGATCGGCTGCGGCGTCACGACGAGTGCCGGCGACGGTGGCGACTTCGATATCACCAAGGCGCGCTACCACAAGATCATCATCATGACCGATGCAGACGTCGACGGTGCGCACATCCGCATCCTGCTGCTGACGTTCTTCTACAAGTACATGCGTCCGCTGATCGATGCCGGCTACGTCTATGTTGCCTGCCCGCCCATCTTTGGCATTAAGGTGCGCAACAAGATCCACTACGTGTATCCCAACGGCCGCCAGCCCGAAGACGAGATCCTGCGCGACACCATCCAGAGTCTGGGCCTGAACCCCGACGACAACGACGAGGACGGCAAGGCCAAGGACGGCAAGATCACCAAGAAGCGCAAGGGCTATACCGTCCAGCGCTACAAGGGTCTGGGCGAGATGGATCCCAAGCAGCTTGCCTCAACGACGATGGACCCCAAGACCCGCATCCTGCAGCGCGTGTCGATCGAGGATGCCGTGGTGGCAGACCGCGCCGTGCGCGAGCTGATGGGTTCCGAGGTCGGCTATCGCCGCGAGTACATCGAGAAGCATGCGCATGATGCACGCTTCCTTGACGCTTAAGAGGAGGTAACGTGGCAGACGATATCAACAATAACGAGGGTATGGGCGAGGCCGGCGATGCCGGCATGCCCGACGATCTGAAGCGCCTGCTTGCCCGTGCTGAGCAGGGCGAGGACGGCGATCCGGATGCCTATAACCCCGATGCCGATGATGACGAGGAAGAGGACGACGACGGTGAGCTCGAGGAGAGCTTTGGCGAAGTCGATCGCGGCGCCTCGGCCGGCGAGGATATCAACGGTGGCCAGCTCCAGATTTCGGAGTTTGGCCGCGAGATGAAGCAGTCATTTATCGAGTATTCGATGTCGGTCATCACGGCGCGCGCCCTGCCGGACGTGCGCGACGGCTTAAAGCCGGTGCACCGCCGCATCCTGTATGCGATGAACGAGAGCGGCATCTACCCCAACCGCCCGCACAAGAAGTCCGCTTGGACGGTCGGCGAAGTTATCGGTAAGTACCATCCGCACGGTGACTTCGCGGTCTACGAGGCAATGGTTCGTCTGGCGCAGTGGTTCTCCATGCGCACGCCGCTCATCGACGGCCACGGCAACTTCGGCAACATCGACGGCGACGGCGCCGCTGCCATGCGTTACACCGAGAGCCGCCTGGCAAAGCCCGCCATGGAGCTGCTGCGTGACCTGCAGAAGGATACCGTCGACTGGCAGCCCAACTACGACGAATCGCTCGCCGAGCCTCAGGCGCTGCCTGCGCGCTTCCCCAACCTGCTGGTCAACGGCAGCCAGGGCATCGCCGTCGGCATGGCCACCAATATCGCCCCGCATAACCTCACCGAGGCGATCGAGGCAACCTGCTACCTGATCGATAATCCCGACGCCACTGTCGACGAGCTCATGCAGATCATGCCCGGTCCGGACTTCCCCACCGGCGCTATCATCATGGGCAGCGCCGGCATTAAGCAGAGCTACGAGACCGGCCGCGGCTCCATTACCGTGCGCGCCAAGGCTCACGTGGAGTCCACCAAGACCGGCCGCAACCGCCTGGTCTTTACCGAGATCCCCTACATGGTCAACAAGGGCACCCTGCAGGAGAAGATCGCCCAGCTCGTCAACGACAAGCGCATCGAGGGCATCTCGGATATGCGCGATGAGTCCAACCAGAAGGGCATCCGTCTGGTCATCGAGCTCAAGAAGGGCGTCATTCCGCAGGTCGTGCTCAATAACCTGTATAAGTACACCTCGCTGCAGACGACCTTCGGCGCCAACAACCTAGCGCTCGTCAACGGCGTCCCCAAATGCCTGAGCCTGCGCGAGATGCTGCAGCACTACATCGACCACCAGGTCGACGTCGTCACCCGCCGCACCCGCTTCGACCTTAAGAAGGCCCAGGCCCGCGCGCATATCCTCGAGGGCTACCTGATGGCTCTCGACCATATCGACGAGGTCATTAGCATCATTCGTTCCTCGCAGACCGACTCCGAGGCCAGCAGTCGCCTGATCGAGCGCTTTGGCTTTACGCCCGAGCAGACCACGGCCATCCTCGAGATGAAGCTGCGCCGCCTGACCGGCCTGGAGCGCGACAAGATTCAGGAAGAGCTGGACGGCCTGCGCCGCGCCATCGCCTACTACGAGGACCTGCTGGCGCACGAGGAGAAGATCCTGGGCGTCATTAAGGAAGAGATGCGCGAGATCTCCAAGAAGTTTGGCGATAAGCGCCGCACCGAGATCAGCCAGGTCGAGAAGGACCTGGACGTCGAGGACCTCATTGCCGACGAGGACATGGTCGTGACCATCACCCACACCGGCTATGTCAAGCGCATCCCGGTGGCCGCCTACCGCGCCCAGAAACGCGGCGGCAAGGGCGTGTCGGGCGTCAACCTCAAAGAGGACGATGTCATCGATGAGATGTTCATCGCGTCCACGCACGAGTACGTGCTGTTCTTCTCGAGCAAGGGCAAGGTCTATCGCCTGAAGGTGCACGAGCTGCCGGTAGGTACGCGCCAGGCACGCGGTACCGCGATCGTCAACTTGCTGCCTTTCGAGGAGGGCGAGAAGATCGCGAGCGTCATCAGCTGCCGCGAGTTCCCCGCTAACGAGTACCTGATGTTTGCCACCAAGAGCGGCATGGTCAAGAAGACCGTGATGAGCGCATATGACCGCAGCCGTCGCGACGGCCTGATCGCTATCAACCTGCGTGACGACGACGCGCTGCTGAACGTGCGCCGCGTGCGCGAGGGTGACAAGATTATCCTGGCCACCACCGCGGGCAAGGCGATCATGTTCTCCGAGGAGCAGGTGCGCGCCACCGGCCGCGATACCAGCGGTGTTCGCGGTATCGGCATGAAGGACGGCGTGAGCGTTCTGGGCATGGAAGTCACTAACGGCAACGGCGATCTGTTCGTCATCACCGAGCGCGGCTACGGCAAGCGCACGCCGGTTGCGGACTACCCGGAGCAGAATCGCGGCGGCCAGGGTGTCTACACCATCCAAATGACCGAGCGTAAGGGTAACCTCGCGGCCATGAAGACGGTGGGCCCGCAGCACGAGCTGTTCATCGTGACAGAGGGCGCGACGGTCATTCGCGTCAAGACCGACGAGATCAGCCAGACCGGCCGCGCCACCCAGGGCGTCAAGATGATGACCGTCGACGACAACGACCGCATCTGCGCCGTGGCCCGCATGACAGCCGCCAAAGAGAAGCCCGAAGGCGAAGGTGTCGAGGCCGCAGCCGATACCGAAGAGGCCCCAGTCGACCTAGGCGACGGCAACGACATGCCAGAGGATCTCCTCGACGAGTAAGAGGCCCTAGCTGGTAGAAAATATCAGACCCCATATATCGGCGGTCGGCGCACCTGCGCGCCGACCGCTTTTTTGAAAACCTTGGGATCCCATGGTCGCTGGGCCGGCGAGATGGTTTTGGTTTGTCGCGAGTTCCGCACGCAAAGAAGGCCACTTAATGTGGCCTTCGTCTTGCGCAGGACTGTCCGAGCAGCAAACCAAAACCATCTCGCCGGCCCAGCGACCATCCCTCCCAAAGATTTTCAAAAAAGTTGTTGACGCGCGCGTAACGACTCGTCTAATATATCCCTTGCGCGATGGACCTGTAGCTCAGTTGGTTAGAGCGTCCGGCTGATAACCGGGAGGTCACAAGTTCGAATCTTGTCAGGTCCACCACTTTCTTTCGCAATAAACACCCCAGCGAGAGCCGAGTCGCCGCTGGGGTGTTTATTACTGTCTCCGTGGGGGTTTAGCTCAGCTGGGAGAGCGCGGGCTTTGCAAGCCTGAGGTCAGGGGTTCGATCCCCCTAACCTCCACCATGATGGACCTGTAGCTCAGTTGGTTAGAGCGTCCGGCTGATAACCGGGAGGTCACAAGTTCGAATCTTGTCAGGTCCACCATCAAAACTGTGAAGAGCCCCGGGGTGTGAACTGCCTCCCATTTCTTGGACACAAGAATGGGAGGCTTTTTTATGGCTG
>CAJLDK010000016.1:0-46451 GCA_905205405.1 uncultured Collinsella sp. | reverse complement strand
CAAAGGAAAGCACTTAATGTGCTTTCCGTCTTGCGCAGGACTGTAGAGCAGGAAAGTTCATATGCGCCGCCCGGCTCCCGCGGCCCTCAGGGGCATCTCTCATGCAAAAACTTTTGTCGGGTAAAGTCCGAGGTCAGTGGCGTTTTATACCGAGAAATTCAAAAAAAGTTGAAAATCCATTACAAATTTGCGTTGACTTTAGGTAACTAAAGTTTCATACTGCGTTTCATCCACTGGGGGATGTGAACACGCACGGATCGTTCGCATCATGATTGAAGAGGATTTTTTAGACATGTTCACGCATCAGCTAAACATTATCAGCGTAGTAATTATCTGATGCGGGTTAGCACATACAGCTAGCCCGTACGATAACGGGCGGCTGATGAAGATGAGGGCCGTCGAGCGCAACCGACGGCCCTCATTTTTTATGTCTGAGAAGTTCTTTTTAGAGGAGGAAATGTAATGAACGGAGTTTTGCTCATGGTTGTGGCCGCGGCGGTGCTCGCCTGTGGCTATCTGGGCTACGGCCGCTGGCTGGCCAACAAGTGGGGCGTTGACAAAGAGGCCCTCACGCCGGCCAAGCGCATGAAGGACGGCAAGAGCTTCTCGCCCGTCTCCGCCTTTACCGCGTTCTCGCACCAGTTCAGCTCGATCTGCGGTGCTGGCCCTGTTACGGGTACGATCGTCGCCATGGCCTTTGGCTGGCTGCCCGTCGTGCTCTGGGTCCTCGTCGGCGGCATCTTCTTTGGCGCCGTCCACGACTTTGGTGCTCTGTACGCTTCGATGAAGAACAACGGCAAGTCGCTCGCTCAGCTCATCGAGAAGTACATCGGCAAGACCGGCCGTCGCCTGTTCCTGCTGTTCTGCTGGCTGTTCTGCATCATCGTCATCGCCGCCTTCACCGACATGGTCTGCAAGACGTTCATGTTCACCCCGGCCGTTGACGCTTCTGGTGCTGCTACCGGTGCCATCGACTTCACCAAGTCCTATGCCGCCGGCTGCGCTGGTACCATCTCCATCCTGTTCACCTTCGTCGCTATCGCCTTTGGTTGGGCCCAGAAGAAGTTCAACCTCACCGGTGCTACCGAGTTCGTCACCGGCGTGGTCCTCATGGTTCTCATGTTTGCCGTCGGTATGCAGTTCCCGGTCTACCTGGATAAGTTCCAGTGGTTCGCCGTCGTCATGGTCTACCTGGTCTTCGCTGGCGCTATGCCCATCCAGATGCTCAAGACCCCGCGTGACTACCTCACTTCCATCATGATGATCGTCATGATCGTTTGCGCTGTCCTCGGCATCGTCGTCCTGGGCGTCAACGGCCAGGCCACCATCACCGCTCCGGTCTTCACCGGCTTCTCCAGCGCTTCTGGCATGATGTTCCCGGTCCTGTTTGTTTCCGTTGCCTGCGGTGCCCTCTCCGGCTTCCACAGCCTCGTTTCTTCTGGTACCTCCTCCAAGCAGGTCGAGAAGGAGCAGGACGCCGTCAAGGTCGGTTATGGCGCCATGATCGTCGAGTCCTTCGTCGGCATCCTTGCCATCATCGTTGCCGGCATCATGTTCTCCGACATGAACACCGCCGGTACCGGCGCCCTCAACGCTGGCGTCGCTTCCACCCCGTTCCAGATCTTCGCTGCTGGTATCTCCCGCGGTATGCAGGCCT
This sequence comes from uncultured Collinsella sp., assembly GCA_905205405.1. Classification (GTDB taxonomy): domain Bacteria; phylum Actinomycetota; class Coriobacteriia; order Coriobacteriales; family Coriobacteriaceae; genus Collinsella. The sequence goes on along the minus strand of CAJLDK010000016.1, from coordinate 44,794 downwards.
TCGGTGTTGACGGTACGCTCGCTACCGTCTTCATGACGATGAACGTTTCCGCTCTGGCCCTGACCTCGCTCGACGCCGTCGCCCGCATCGCCCGCACCTCGTTCTCCGAGTTCTTTGCCCAGACCAACGACGCCCTGGCCATCGAGTCCAAGGCCGGCTACATGAAGGTTCTCGGCAACCCCTGGTTCGCCACGGTCGTCACCCTGCTTCCCGGTCTCGCCCTCGCCTTTGGCGGCTATGCCAACATCTGGCCGCTCTTTGGTGCTTCCAACCAGCTGCTCGGCGGCATGACCATGATCACCCTCGCCGTGTTCTGCAAGTGCACCGGCCGCAAGGGCTGGATGCTCTACGTGCCCGTTGCCTTCCTGCTCTGCTGCACCTTCACCTCGCTGGTCCAGAGCGCCATGGGCTGCATGACCGCTGTCCAGGCTTACGGCTTCTTCGGCACCATCCCGGCTACCGCCACCACGGCCGCCGTCTCCGTCGCCGCCACCAAGGGCTTGCAGCTCGTTTTCGCCGTCCTGCTGATGGTCCTGGGCCTCATCGTCGCCGTCAACTGCCTCAAGGAGTTCTTCGGCAAGGAGGCCGGCTCCATGCCCGACGAGGAGCCCGAGTGGTCCGAGATGGGCAAGGCCGAGTACGGTCGCGCCGCTGCCGCTGAAGCTCCTGCCGACGCCGAGGCCGCCAAGGCCTAGTCGGTCGGACGGGTTGAATCTCCCATCTATTTGACTCGGAAAGACCGGGTCCGCAATCAAGCGGACCCGGTCTTTTTTCTTGTGAGAACAGGTGGTGCAAGGGCGTTCTCGCAGATGTTTTGCGTGGATAGGCTCGTGCGTTGTACCATATGGACGTATATGTGTGCATATGAAAGGGGCCCCGTGGCCAAGACGGTATATTCCGATAATCAAAACAATGTCGATGCTCTGGCTGAGCGTCTGAGCAGCCAGACATCGCTTTCTGCCGAGCGCGCCAAGCTGGTTGCCTACGACCTGCTCTGCCGCAAGGCGCTCAAGATTAAGTCGAGCGCGCTGGCGCAGATTTTCCGCTCCGTCGATAAGGAATGCGACACCAAGGCGATGCGCGATGAGCTTATCGCGGCAAATATCGTGACCAAGATCGAGGGCAGCGGCATTAACGGGCGCCCGGCGTTCTATACCATCAATGTCGAGATCTGCGATGCCCAGGAGCAGCCTGCCGAGTCCGTCGAAGATTTTGTCGTCGAGGATTCCGCTGACGTGCCTGCTGTGGAAGAAGCTGCTCCGCGTGAGCATGTCGATACCGATGAGTTGCTCGATGAGAACGTCGTGCGTGCCTTTACGGCCAAGGCAGGACGCGGCGGTTTTGGCGGGGGTGGCAAGCGCGATGCGCAGCGCCGCGCCCAGCAGGAGCGCTTCCGTCGTGCCGTTGCTCAAAAGGGTGAGACGGATGCCGAGGCTGTTGAGAACGAGGTTGCTGCCGAGTCGCAGAGGCCCGCGAAGGAGCAAAAGCCCGTGGAGGCCCAGGAGCCCCAGCGTCGCCGTGGTGCCCACTTTAAGGCTGCGCAGCAGGATGTCGCGCATGAGGTTGAAGAGCCTTCCGAGGCTGCAGACGATGTTGAGGAGTCTGCCAAGAAGGCTCCGGGTTCATGCCGTCCCGGGCGTGGTTTTGCGAGGCGCTCGTATCCCGTAAGGCGTCAGGAGAAGGGCGAGCCGGCTCCGACCGCTCAGGCCGAGAAGGCCGAACAAACCGAGAAAACCGTTGAGCCGGCGGCTCGCGAGCAGCAACCTTCCGAGTCGCAGCCTGCGGCTGACACTGAGGTCAAAGCTCAACAGACCGCTGATAAGCAGGCGGGGGAGAGCGCCTCAGGCAAGCCCCGCCGTCGTCGTCACCGCGGCGGTCGTGGCTCAAATGCCGAGGCCGCGGCCGAGAAGACAGCGACACAAAACGGAGATGAGAAGGCCGAGACTCCGGTGGATCAGGTCAAGCGCCAGCCGGCGAAGGAGGCCAAGTCCGATCGTCCGCAAAAGCGCTCGTCTGCGCCCAAGCAGGAACGTAATACCCGGGCAGATTCCAAGCGTAAGCCTCATGCACAGGCTGAGCCTGCCGCGGCTGATAGTGCTACCCAGCAGCCCGAGTCGGCCGTCCACGGCGAGGTATCGGCGTTTGCCCTTGCCCGCGTTTTGGGCAGGCAGCTGCTCAAAGTTGTCCCTACGCCTACGGCGCTCTCTAAGATCAAGGAGCAGCAGACTCAAATTGTTAAGGTCGAGGGCAAGGACGGCAAAAAGGCGCCGCAGCGCACTCAGCACAACGAGATGTCCAACCGCAAGATTGCCGAGGAAATCGCAATCATCCAGGCTTGGATCGAGCAAAACCGAGGTGCCGATACGCCGGTTGCCTCGCGCCGCCAGCGTGCCTACCAGATTTTTAACGACGAGAAGGCTTTTGACGGCAAGCACGGTGAGCGCCTGATAAGGCGCATGACCGAAAAGGGCATCAGCATGCAGGCGATCAAGGTCGCCCCCAACCGCCCCGTGCACTTTACGGGTTTCTTTACGCTGGGCGCCGATAAGCCGTTCATTATGGTCGAGAACCTGGACACCTACGACGAGATCGTCAGGCTGCTGCGTGGCCGCAAGCACGCCAAGCTCTTTGGCATCAAGGTGGGCGGCGTGATTTTTGGCGGCGGATGCAAGGCGAGCGTCTCGCATGCTCTGGACGATTATCTGGCCGAGATCGGCTATCGCTTTAACTACGTCTACTACGTGGGCGATATCGACCGCGAGGGCGCGCGCATCGTCGAGCAGGCTCGCAATGCCAATGTGGTTGAGATTCGCCTGCATGCCGGTATGTACCGCGCCATGCTCGCCGAGCATAAGCGTCGCGTGAAGGCCGGCGGCGAGTGCGAGCGCGCGGCTGCCAACCAGGGCGTGCCGCAGAACTTGGCGGCGACGATCAAGGATCTGCCCATGGTCACGCGCGTGCAGTTCCGCAATGTGCTACGTGAAGGCGGGCGCATTCCGCAGGAGATTCTGATGACCGCCGACTATCGGGATGGCGACTCGGGAAGTTTCGACCGCATGCTGAACAACTAAATTCCGCCGGCCCCGGGAGAGCGGGGACACCGGCTTAGGTTTCCTGCTCTACAGTCCTGCTCACGACGGAGGCCACATTAAGTGGCCTCCTGTTCGTGCGGAACTCGCGATAAACCTAAGCCGGTGTCCCCGCTCTCCCGGGGCCTGTCGTGGCTTGGCCGTTGCATGCGGCTCGCTTTTCGGAACGGGGCTGACGGACACGTTCCGAAATCTACCGCCGTCGCTGTACAGGGTGTCTATAAAGAGCCGTGGCCAAAAAAACGGCAAATATGAGTACTGATACTCTTTTAGTAGCAGTAATTTTGACCACATTTAAGGTGATTTGACGTGTCGATCGAGCAGATAAGCTGCCGTATCTCCTCAAGTGTTCATTAAAGGAAGACCTTGATGCGAATAAATCTCATTAAGATCTTCTTTTATTAAAGAAAATAATGTAGCTACAACGGTAACAGTACTCATATTTGCCGTTTTTTGGCCACAGTCCTTCGGAGGGTCCTCGAAAATAGTCCCGAGCCGGCACTTGGGGACGTTCCTATAATGTCGGCACTTAGGAACGTCCCCAAGTGCCGACACCGCGTCTGCCTGCGGCGGCCGCGCCCCGCTGCGTCGCTCCGCACCCTTGCGGGTTCGAATCCCTCCGCTTGGCGGCGTTGGCTCGATTTGCTTGACGTGAGGGGCTCTTGGCTGGTGTGGGACGGAGGGATTCCGCGTCCGCCTGGTCGGCGGCCGCGCCCCGCTGCGTCGCTTCGCTCCTTGCGTGCTGCGCTGGAAAACGCTTCGCGTTTCCTCAGCTCCGCACCCTTGCGGGTTCGAATTCCTCCGCTTGCCCACAAGAAAGCGCCCTGGGCCGTTATGGGCTTAGGGCGCTCAGTTTTAATGGCTGGGACGGAGGGATTCGAACCCCCAACAGCCGGCACCAAAAACCGGAGTTCTACCGTTGAACTACGTCCCAATGTTTGGTGTTGCCCAAAAGCAACTCGTCTAGTTTACCTAATCTGCGAGGGCATCGCAAACGCCATCGAGAAGGCGGACGGCGAGGGTCTGCGCGTCGCTTGCGGTAAAGGTGCCGTTGTAACGCGTCATGCCGGTGAGCTCGATGCGAATTCGTGCCGGCTTTTGCTGTGCGGCGACATTGGCGGTACGGATGCGCTGGGCCAGGTTGTGGCACTCGGCGAGGGCGATCGTGGCGCGCGGGGCGGCGTCTGCAGGCAACTCGTCGCTTGCGATCTCGAGCACCAGGTCAACGTCGGTCGGAACCTCGGAATCGCAGAGCATCATGCCGCTGCTGTCGGTCGTCGCCGTGGCGATGTTCCACATGCGCGATGCTACGCTGCGCGCGATAGGGTCCTCGCCGATGACGGCAATCTGGAAACGCTCGAGCACGTTGGCGGCGCGCGCAAAACCGATGCGAGACTCGGCTTCGGTGACCGAGGGCTTGCCCTCCCACACGTGGTGCAGGCGGTTGATGTAGGCGTAGGTGTCCTGGAAGGCCATGCCGTCGGCAAACAGGCCGACATTTTCCTGGAACTGCTGCAGGGCGGCCTCGGTATGCGGACCAAAGTAGCCGTCGTCTTCGCCACAGGCAAAGCCCAAAACGTTGAGAGCGCGCTGCAGGGCCTTGACGTCGGCGCCGTGAAAATTGGGCATGCGAAGGTAGAGCGTGCGGTCGCCCAACTTGTATGAAGCGTCTACAAGGGCGCTCCAGCAGGGGATATCGACAGCATAACCGGCCGCAAGGCCGCTATCGAGCCTAAACGTGCCAACGGCCTGCTCGGTGGTGGTGCCAAAGCGCTTGTCGGCGACCTCGTCGGCATCGATGGTGTAACCGAGCTGCAGAAGGCGGGACTGAACATCCTCGACGGCTGCTCCCTGCATGCCCGTGGTAATAGGTTCCATGAACGAACCCCTTTCGGCGTACGATTCGTACTATTTTGAGCGCGTGTCGGATAGACAACGCGAGACAATGCATAAACATGCACTCAACAGTGTAGCAACTTGTACCCAAACGCGCTGCCCACAGGTTTTATGACCCCCGCTAGCTAAGGCGCTCCACAAAGAAATCTGCCATTGAGAGGAAGAGCTCGCGCGCATGCGGGTCGAGCTCGACGCCTTCGATAGCGGCCTTGGCCTTAGCGGTCAGGTCGAGCGCATAGGTGTGGGCGTAATCGATGGAGCCGGTCTCCTGGAAGATCTCCACGGCGCGCGCGAGCTGCGTGGGGTCCTCGGTGCCCGAGGAAAGGATTGCCTCGACCTCGTCGTGATGGCGCTCATCAGACAGGGCGTGCACGGCAACGAGCGTGCGTTTGCCCTCGGTGATGTCGGTGCGGAAGTCCTTGTTGGCGGCCTCTTTGGTGCTGACCAAGTTGAGCAGGTCGTCCTGAATCTGAAAGGCAAGGCCGGTGTGCAGGCCAAAGGCGCGTAGCGCCTCGACCTGCTCTTCGCTGCCGCCGCCGATAATGGCTCCGGCGGCAAGCGGCGTGGCTCCGCTGTAATACGCGGTCTTGTGCGTCGCCATGTCCAGGTAGTCATCAACCGAGATATCAAAGCGCTCGTCACGGACCCAACCCAGGTCAAGCGCTTGACCCTCGATGGTGCGGACGATCATCTCGGTAAGCTCGTGGAGCACACGCAGCTTCACGTCGGACTCGAGCGTGGGATCGTCGAGAACCGTCTTGGTGACCATGGTGAGCGCCAGGTCGCCACAATTGATGGCGAGCCCCGTGCCCTCGGTAAGGTGCATGCAGGGCTTGCCTCGACGAAGCTGTCCGTTGTCGGCGATGTCGTCGTGGATGAGCGCACCCGACTGGAAATGCTCGATAGCCGCCGCGGCGCTGCGGGCGCTCTCAAAGCTACCGCCCACTGCGGTTGCGGCGAGCATGCAGATAAGCGGGCGGTGGCGCTTGCCGGCGTTGGCCGTAAAAGCCGAGAGCGGCGCGTACAGGTAGCGTTCGATATCGGCAGAGGTCGCCTGTCCGTCAAAGAACGTGGCCAGATAGTCATTAATCTGGTCAAAGTGCTGGGCTAAAAAGCAGGTAAACGGACTGGACACGGGTTCTCGCATTCTTTCTTAGGTTGCATCGATGTAGTGTGCAGGCAACATATTGCCACATTGTGCCTGCCTGCGTGGCAGGTTTGGGGATTTAAGGCAACGGCGCATGTCGGACGAGTTTCGTAGTTAGACCAGTCCAAAGTGCTCGAGCGCCTTGACGACGCCATCTTTGTCGACCGAGTCGGTGATGTAGTCCGCGCGCTTTTTGAGATAGTCCGGTGCATTGCCCATGGCGATGCCAACGTCGACGGCGTTCATCAGCGAGACGTCATTGCTGGCGTCGCCGATGCCGTATACGGTTCCGTGGTGGGGATCGAGGGCGTCGAGTACGGACTGGATACCCTCGCGCTTGGTGCATTCGCGAGGCGAAATCTCGGTCACTTCGAGCTCGAGCTCGTTAAAGCAGAGCAGCGGCTCAAACGCTTGATCCTGAGCGATGCGGTTGGCAAGCGACGTGGACATTAAGATCTTGTAGGCGCTGTAATGTTGCAGCTGCGTAATTGCATCGCCCACGGTGCGGGCGTATCCCGGGGCGTCGGGCGCATCGGCACTCATGCGAACGACGCCATTGAGTCCCTCAAAACGAATCACTTCGTCCGATTGCTCAAGAATGGGAGCAAGGCGCTGCAGCATGCCGGGCGTCATCGCCAAATCGCGAATCACGTGTCCCTCAAGTTCGACATAGCCACCCGCGAGGCAGACGATGCCGGTCCAGGGCAGCTCGAGCAGCTTTGGATGGATGCAGCTCAGCGTGCGCCCTGTGCAGATAAACGCCATATTGCCCTTGGCGACAAAATCACGGATGGCTTGCGAGACCGCTTCATTGGGATAGGGGGAGAGGTCTCGCTCGCTCTCGGGAAGCTCTTGTGCCACTCGAGGGTCTTGCCAGGCGAGTGTTCCGTCGATATCGAAGAAGCAGATATCGCCGCGCTTATGGGCTGCGCTGGCGGCAGGGGAGGCCGAGGTGGTGGGCACAAATCCCGGCTCGAGGCCCATGATCTGGTCAAAATGCTCTTTAACGCGGGGAACGGAGATGCCAATAATCACCTGGGCGGTCTTGCCCGTAATGATGAGGCCCTTGGCGCCCACCGCGACAAACGACGCATTATCTGCAACGATGGAAGGGTCTGCGACCTCGACGCGCAGGCGCGTGGCGCAGTTGGTTGCGCCCACGATATTGCCAACGCCACCTAAAAGCTGAATTACCCGCTCAGCGAGGACGTGATCTTGATCGGATTGAATACTGACCTCGCCATTGGGAGATTGCTCTTTGGCAAAGCCGCTTCCGGTTAAACGATCGATTGCCGCGCGATTGGAGACATGATCCTCGCGGCCCGGCGTCTTAAGGTCATAGACCAAGATGAGTGCTCGAAAACTAACAAAAAAGATGAGGCTAAAGGCAAGACCGATACCGAGCGCCAAAAGGTAGGAGCCGGCATGCATTCGCATGAGTGGGATGAAGTTGAAGGCCGTCATTTCCATGAGACCGCCCGAGAAGATGCCGACGATGCCAAAGAAGTTCATGGTCATGGCAAGGCAGGAGGATAGGACGGCGTAGAGCAAAAAGAGTCCGGGATAGGTGAACATAAAGAGAAACTCGAGCGGCTCGGTGACGCCGCAGACCACCGAGGCGACGATGGCGGGCAAAAGGATGACTTTAAGGCCGGCGCGGCGTTCGGGTTTGGCGGTGAAATAGAATGCTGCCGCGATGGCGGGAAGGCCAAAGAGCTTGCCCCAGCCGGTGGCGGTAAAACCTGCCCAGGGCGCAAGTTCATTTAAAGGGCGCGTGCTATGGGAGAGAATGGGGAGCAGGTTGGTCCACGTGGCGTAAATACCGTCGTGAATGACCAGATTGTCGTAATAGATGGGCATATAGAGCAGATGGTGCAGCCCCATGGGCTCGAGCGCTCGCTCCAAAAACACAAAGATGCCCACGCCGAAGGGGCCGACGCCCGCAAGTGCGTGGCGCAGCGTTTCGGTCACAGCGTATGCGAAGGGCACGATGGCGGCCGAGATGGCGGCAAGGGCAAACACGGCAAAAAAGCTGATGAGGTAGACCAGCGAGGAACCCGAGAAGGTGCCGAGCCAATCGGGAACCTTGGCATCGTAGAAGCGGTCATGGATGGCAACGACGGTTGCCGACACCGCCAGCGGGCCGATAATGCCGGTGTCGAGCGTCTTGATGCCGTCGATGACGGTGATGCCGCTGGCGGGGGTCAAAGATGATGGGTACTTAAGTCCAAGGTTGTCTCCGCTCAGCTTAATGATCTCGCTCAAAAAGAAGCAATAGGCAAAATAGGCCACGAGTGCCTCGAGGCAGCAGCGTGCCGGTTGCTTTTGGGCAAGACCGATAGGCAGCGCTACGGCAAAAAGGAGCGGGAGACGTTTAAAGACCGTCCACGAGCCGCGCTGGATGATGGTCCAGAAAACGTACCAAGGGGTTCCGTATACGGCGAGATCGCCGACGATGTCTACGGTCGTGGCGAGGGCGGAGATGCCGACCATGAGGCCTGATATAGAAAACAGCATGGCGGGCGCGAACATGGCTCCGCCAAAACGTTGGATTTTCTGCAGCATAATATGCCTTCCGGATGCAACATGCTGTGCGAGCAAGAACGTTTAAACAATGAACTCATTGTAGAGGACTGGCTGCTTGCCGCATTGACGGTTTTGATTCGGTCCGATTTGGGTTTCGGGGGAACCGTCGACGGTAAATAATCCGTGCTTTACCGATAATCGGTTTAAACAACTTTAAGAAATGCTATCGTGCCTAGCCATACATATTCATTAGAGGTGAAATCATGCCAAAAGCGATTTACGAAGGAATCTACCGCGAGATCCGTTCGCGCATCATCAACGGGACCTATGCGTTTCAGGAGATGCTGCCAACCGAAGCCGAGCTGACCGCGGAGTTTGGCTGCACGCGCAATACCGTTCGACGCGCCTTGAGCATGCTGGCCGACCAGATGTTTGTGCAGCCTATACACGGTAAGGGCGTGCGCGTTATTTGGCTTAAGGGCGAAACCGACATGCTGGGCGCACTCGAAGAGGTTGAGTCGTTTGGCGAGTTCGCAAAACGCAACAATGCCGTCGCATCGACCGAGGTCAAGTCTTTTGAACATTTGATTTGCACTGAGCAACTCTCACGTCGCCTGGGCTTTAAGGTGGGCGAGGAGCTGATTCGCGTAGTGCGTGTCCGAAGCCTCAACGGCAGCGCGCGCCAAGTGGACCATGGCTACTTTTTGGCGTCGATCGCCAAGGGCCTGACCCCCGAGATCGCGGCGGATTCTATCTACGGCTATCTGGAGCACAAGCGCGGCGTCAAAGTGATGGCGAGCCGTCGTACGGTGAGTGTCGAGCTCGCCAACGATGAAGACTGCAGCTATCTGGACCTCGGCAAGTACAACTGCGTCGCCGTTATGGAGAGCCAGTCGTACACCTCGGACGGCATCTTGTTCGAGGTCACGCATGCCCGCACACACCCCGAGATCTTCCACTACCGCGTCAACTCCAAGCGATAGCCGGCTAGCTCGCAGCCTGACGAGACTCATGCCCTCAAAGAGAAAACGCCCGGTCAAACCGACGATGCATCGGCTTGACCGGGCGTTTTCTCTGCATTCGATAACGTATAATTGTTTATACAAAACTTGTCAAGTATCAAGTTGAAATTACCGTTCACCGAAGTTTTTCTACCGCTCTAGTAATACTTGTTCAAACAACTAGCCAAATAGCGTATTGTGCAAATCAGCAAAAGGGGCAAAGTCCCCGAGCCAATCTCCGAAGGCGGCGGCAAAGGGTGCCGCCACGGTGTGAAAGGGTGGATTGTAATGAAGAACGAAATGAGCAGAAGGCAGTTCCTGGGCTTTGCTGGTTCCGCGGCTGCGGTTCTTGGTCTGGGTCTCGTGGGCTGCGGTGGTTCTGCCGGCTCCGGCTCCTCTGCTTCTGGTGACGCTGCCGAGGTCTACTTCCTCCAGTTCAAGCCCGAGGTCGACAAGGAGTGGAAGGAGATCGCCAAGGCGTACAAGAAGGAGAAGGGCGTCGAGGTCAAGATCGTGACCGCCGCCTCCAACACCTACGAGGAGAAGCTCAAGTCCGAGATGTCCAAGAGCTCCGCTCCGACGCTGTTCCAGGTCAACGGCCCCACCGGCCTTAAGAACTGGAAGGACTACTGCGCCGATCTTTCCGACACCAAGCTCCGCGGCGAGCTCATCGACGACTCCCTGGCGCTGCAGTCCGACGGCAAGGATCTGGGTATCGACTGGGTTCAGGAGAGCTACGGCATCATCTACAACAAGGAGCTCCTCGAGAAGGCCGGCTACAAGGCCGAGGACATCAACTCCTTCGACAAGCTGAAGGCTTGCGCCGATGACATCCAGGCCCGCAAGGACGAGCTCGGCGTTGACGGTGCCTTCACTTCCGCCGGCATGGATGACTCCTCCAGCTGGCGCTACACCACGCACCTCGCCAACCTCCCGCTCTACTACGAGTTCGAGAAGGAGCACAATCAGGAGGACGACGAGATCAAGGGCGAGTATCTCGACAACTTTAAGCAGATCTTCGACCTGTATATCACCGACTCCACCTGCGATCCTTCGCAGCTCGCCTCCAAGACCGGTGACGACGCCACCAACGAGTTCGCAACCGGCAAGGCCGTCTTCTACCAGAACGGCTCTTGGGCCTACGCCGACCTCACCAAGGCCGGTATGACCGACGACCAGCTCGGCATGCTGCCGATCTACATCGGCGTCGACGGCGAGGAGAACCAGGGCCTGTGCTCCGGCGGCGAGAACTACTGGTGCGTCAGCTCCCAGGCTTCCGAGGATGCCCAGAAGGCCACCGAGGACTTCATGTATTGGTGCGTCACTTCTGACACCGCCACCAGCATCATCGCTGACAAGATGGGTCTGACCGCCCCGTTCAAGAGCGCTAAGGAGACCACCAACGTCTTCTCGCAGCAGGCCGTTGCTATGGCCAAGGACGGCAAGAAGACCGTCGCTTGGGACTTCGTTTACATCCCCTCCGAGGAGTGGAAGAAGAACCTCAAGCAGGCTCTCATCGCTTATGCTGCCGACAACACCAAGTGGGACGGCGTCAAGAACGCCTTCGTCGATGGCTGGAAGACCGAGAAGGCTGCTTCCGAGTAAGCAGTTGCTGCCCAAGCTATCTGATTAGCGACAGGGGGCGGGCAGACGTAGGTTTGCCCGCCCCCTGCATATTGAAAGGACCCTTCTATGGGCAAAGCACTCAAGCGCTGGTGGCCGCTCTTTATGCTGCCCACGTGCCTGGCGTTTATGATCGGGTTCGTGATTCCCTTTATCCAGGGTTTCTATCTCTCGTTCTGCCAGTTTATTACCATCAATAACGCGCACTTTGTCGGTATCGAGAACTACGTGCGCGCGCTGTCCGATCCGCAGTTCTCCACGTCGTTCTTCTTTACGGTGGCGTTTGCCTTCCTGTCGACGGTGCTCATCAACGTGATCGCGCTGGCCATCGCGCAGGCGCTCACCCGCAAAGCGCTCAAGGGCACCAACATCTTCCGTACGATCTTCTTTATGCCTAACCTGATCGGCGGCATCGTGCTGGGCTACATTTGGCAGATTCTGATCAACTGCCTGCTCTCCAACGTGGGCGCCCAGCTCATCGCCCTTAACTCTGCTGCTGGCTTCTGGGGCCTTATCATCCTGACCCTGTGGCAGCAGGTCGGCTACATGATGATCATCTACATCGCCGGTCTGCAGTCCATCCCGTCTGACTACATCGAGGCCGCCAAGGTCGATGGCGCTACGGCATGGCAGACGTTTTGGAAGGTTAAGATCCCCAACCTGATGCCGACCATCACCATCTGCCTGTTCCTGTCCATCACCAACGGCTTTAAGCTGTTCGACCAGAACCTCGCCCTTACCGGTGGCGCCCCGGCGCACTCCACCGAGATGCTCGCCCTGAACATCTACAACACGTTCTATTCGCGTGCTGGCATCGCATGGCAGGGCATCGGTCAGGCCAAGGCAGTTATCTTCTGCATCCTGGTTGTCGCTATTTCTATGATCCAGCTTAAGGCCACGAGGTCCAAGGAGGTGCAGCAGTAATGAAACGCGATAAGGCTATCAACCGCGCGCTCTCGATCTTCTTTACGATTCTGTCGCTCGCATGGATCTACCCCGTGTTCATGATTGCGCTCAATTCCTTTAAGAAAGCGACCGCAATCAGCACCACCACGGCGTTCGATCTGCTCACGCCCGAGACGTTCAACGGCCTCGCAAACTACGTGCACGCTCTGAACGAGCAGGGCTTTGCCTCGGCGTTTATGTACTCGCTCATCATCACGGTCACGTCGGTCGTGCTGATTCTGGTGTGCTGCTCCATGTGCGCTTGGTACGTGGTGCGCGTCAACAGCAAGATCTCGAACTTCTTCTATTACCTGTTCGTCTTCTCGATGGTCGTACCGTTCCAGATGCTCATGTTCACGCTGTCCAACCTCGCGGACCGCATCGGCTTTAACACGCCGTTTAACATCTGCTTCATCTACCTTGGTTTTGGCGCGGGCCTCGCGGTCTTTATGTTCGCCGGCTTCGTCAAGAACATCCCGCTCGAGATTGAGGAAGCGGCCATGATCGACGGCTGCAACCCGGTCCAGGTGTTCTTTAAGATCGTCCTTCCCATTATGAAGCCCACCTATCTTTCGGTCGGCATCCTTGAGACCATGTGGGTCTGGAACGACTATCTGCTGCCCTACCTTACGCTCGACTCCACCAAGTACAAGACCATTCCTATCTTGATCCAGTACTTCCGTGGCGGCTATGGCCACGTCGAGCTCGGCCCCATGATGGCATGCATCATGATGGTCGTCATCCCCATCGTCATCATGTACATCTTCTGCCAGAAGTACATCATTGACGGCGTTGTGGCAGGTGCCGTCAAGGGCTGATGCCGTAACTGTTTTGCAAGTTTTGGCGGCGCCTCTCAGCGCGGCGCCGCGTATCGAAAGGTAAAGACATGGCCGAGATCGTTCTCAAACATGTTCAGAAGGTGTATCCCAACAACGAGTCAAAAAAGAAGGGCTTCTTTGGCAAAAAGAAGAAAACCGAGGAGAAGAAGCACAACCTCAAGGTTACCGAGGACGGTGTGCTCGCTGTAGAGGACTTCAACCTCACCGTTCACGACCAGGAGTTCATCGTCCTCGTTGGCCCTTCTGGCTGCGGTAAGTCCACGACGATGCGCATGGTCGCCGGCCTGGAGGATATCACCTCGGGCGACGTGCTCATCGACGGCAAGCGCGTCAACGACGTGGCGCCCAAGGACCGCGACATCGCCATGGTGTTCCAGAGCTACGCTCTGTACCCCAATATGACGGTGTACGAGAACATGGCATTTACGCTCGAGCTCAAGAAGGTCCCCAAGGACGAGATCGACCGCAAGGTTCGCTCTGCTGCCGAGATCCTGGGCATTACCGAGTATCTCGACCGTAAGCCTAAGGCGCTTTCGGGTGGCCAGCGCCAGCGTGTCGCCATCGGCCGCGCCATCGTGCGTGACCCCAAGGTCTTCCTGATGGACGAGCCCTTGTCCAACCTGGATGCCAAGCTGCGTAACCAGATGCGCGCCGAGCTCATTAAGCTGCGTCACGAGATCAAGGGCACCTTCATCTACGTTACCCACGACCAGACCGAGGCTATGACCCTCGGCGATCGCATCGTGGTCATGAAGGACGGCGTCGTCCAGCAGATCGCCACCCCGCAGGAGGTCTTCAACCATCCCGCGAACATCTTCGTCGCCGGCTTCATCGGCGTGCCGCAGATGAACTTCTTCGATGCCCAGCTGGTGCGCTCGGGCAACGGCTTTACCGTCAAGACCGAGGATATGAACGTGGCGCTCGCCCCCGAGACCTGCGCTCAGCTTGCCCTCAACTGGGACGGCGGCGACGTGAAGGAGATTACGGCCGGCGTGCGTCCCGAGCAGATTCTGCTTGCCGACAAGGGCGAGGAGGGTGCGCTCCAGGGCACCGTCGAGGTGACCGAGCTCATGGGCTCGACCGAGCATGTCCACGTGACCGCTCCCGACGGCCAGTTTGTCCTGATTATCCCCGTCGTCGACCTCGAGGCCAAGGGCGCGCTCAAGGCTGGCGACCCCATCTGGTTCAAGTTCGAGAAGAACGCGACTCATCTCTTCGATAAGGTGTCTGGCAAGAACCTTATCTAGGCCCGGTGCATCCAGGCCCTCCCTTTGGGCGACTGCGGCTTTGCCATCCTTTTGCCGCGGTCACATATAAGGCTCCCCTCCCGTCCACTGGGCGAGAGGGGAGCCTTTCTTTGTGCCGGGGCTGCCCATCTGTCAGTTTGTCTTGATCTGTAACAGATAGAGGGCCAAATTGGGCCTAGATGTTACAGATCGAGACGGCGTCGAGTTGCCCGTCCTTCCATCTCAATCCGTAACACGAGAGGCTGATTTCGGCAGTTACCTGTTACAGATTGAGATTACTTTAGCCGCCTTGCCCGTCTGTCTCATTCTGTAACAGGTAGACCCGATTCCAGCGGTTATCTGTTACAGATTGAGACAGTTTCTTGCAATAATTCTGTTTGTCTTGATCTGTAACAGATAGACCCAATTTTGCCGGTTAGGTGTTACAGACCGAGATTGTTTGGTCGAGGCGGGCCACGGGCAATACGCGGGCACAAAAAACGGAGCCGTGTTGCCACGACTCCGTTTCTCAAGAGGATGGGTAAGGGAAGCGAAATTAGTTCAGGTGCCAGATCTCGTCGTTGTACTGGGAGATCGTACGGTCGGACGAGAAGGTGCCGGCGTTGGCGATATTGATGAGCGCCTTGCGCATCCAGGCGTCCTGGTCCTCGTAGTCGGCCAGCACGCGCTCCTTGGTCTGGATGTACTCCTCAATGTCGAGCAGGGCCATAAACCAGTCCTTGCCCTTAATGTCGTCGTGCAGGCGCTGCAGGCGCTCGGCGTTGCCGGTTGCCATAAAGGCCGGGTTGGTGATGAAGTCCACCAGCAGTTTAATGCCGGGCTTGCGGTAGAGCGCACCGGCGTTGTAGGTGCCGTCGGCGTAGAGCTGCTCGACCTGTTTGGACGAGGCACCAAAGGTATAGATGTTCTCGTCGCCCACGAGCTCGGCAATCTCCACGTTGGCACCGTCGAGCGTGCACAGGGTTAGGGCGCCGTTGAGCATGAACTTCATGTTGGAGGTGCCGCTCGCCTCCTTGGAGGCCAGGCTGATCTGCTCGGAGATGTCAGCGGCGGGGATCACGCGCTCGGCGGCGGTGACGTTGTAGTTCTCGATCATGACAACCTGCAGGTAGGGAGCCACGTCGGGGTCGTTTGCAATCCACTGCGACAGCGTCAGGATCAGATGGATGATGTCCTGCGCGATAGTGTAGGCAGGCGCCGCCTTGCCGCCAAAGATGATGGTGACAGGGTGCTTAGGCCTGTTGCCGTTCTTGATATCGAAGTACTTCCAGATGATGTAGAGCGCGAGCATCTGCTGACGCTTGTACTCGTGGATGCGCTTGACCTGGACGTCGATGATGGCGTTGGAGGGAATGGTCACGCCCTGCTCGAGCGCCATGAACTGGCGCATGATGGCCTTGGCCTCGACCTTGGTGGCGGCCAGGCGCTCAAGAACGTCCTTGTCGTCGGCGAACTTGGCGAGTTTGTTCAGATCGCCGGTGCTGCGCCAGTCGGTGCCGATTACATCGTCGAGCAGGCTGGCGAGCGCGGGGTTGGCTCCATGGATCCAGCGGCGGAAGGTGATGCCGTTGGTCTTGTTGGAGAACTTCTCGGGATAGATCTCGTAGAACGGATGAAGCTCGGTGTCCTCCAGGATCTTGGTGTGGAGGGCGGCTACGCCGTTGATGGAGAAGCCAAAGTGGATGTCCATGTGGGCCATGTGGACGGTGTCGTGCTCGTCGATGATGGCGACGCGCGGGTCATCGTGCTCGGCTTTCGCGATCTCATCGAGCTTGACGATAATGTCGGCGATGGCAGGGGAGACCTTCTGCAGGCTGGCGAGCGGCCACTTCTCGAGCGCCTCGGCAAGGATCGTGTGGTTAGTGTAGGCGACCATGGAGCGTACGATGGTCACGGCCTCGTCAAACTCGATGCCATGCTCGGTGGTGAGCAAGCGAATGAGCTCGGGGATGACCATGGTGGGGTGCGTGTCGTTAATTTGGACCACGGCGTAGTCGGCCAGATCGTGCAGGTTGCTGCCGCGCTCGACGGCCTCGTCGATCAGGAGCTGGGCGGCGTTGCTCACCATGAAGTACTCCTGATAGATGCGAAGCAGGCGGCCCTGCTCGTCGGAATCGTCGGGGTAGAGGAACAAGGTGAGGTTCTTGGCGATCTCGGTCTTGTCGAAGTCGATGGAGCTGCCGGGGACCAGGCCGTCGTCGACGCTCGCCAGGTCGAACAGGCGCAGACGGTTCTTGGTGGGCTGGCCGTAACCGGGCACGTCGATGTTGACGAGCTTGGAGGTAACGGCAAAATCGCCGAACTCGACGGTGTAGGAGCGGCCGTCGTCGACTAGGATGTCCTGCTCACCGAGCCACTCGTCGGGGACGGCCTTCTGCTGGTTGTCGACAAAGCGCTGACGGAACAGGCCGTAGTGATAGTTGAGGCCCACGCCATCGCCGGTCAAGCCCAGCGTGGCGATGGAATCCAGGAAGCATGCGGCCAGGCGGCCCAGGCCGCCGTTGCCGAGCGACGGCTCGACCTCGAACTCCTCGATCTTGTTGAGGTCGTGGCCTGCGGCGGTGAGCTGGTCCTTAACCTCATCGTAGATGCCGAGGTCGATCATGTTGTTGATGAGCAGCTTGCCGATCAAAAATTCGGCGGAAATGTAATAGAGCTTTTTCTTGCCGTTGTTGAGCGGGCAGGCGGCGGAGCGCTCCTGCACGAGTTTGACCAGCAGCTTGTAAATGCGACGGTCGTCGAGCTGCTCGAGCGAGGTGCCAAAAGACTGCTCGGCGAGTTCCATGAGGTTAATTTGGGGCATGTTTTCTCCTGTGATGGGTTGTTTCATGTCTGCAATTCATAAGAAGCCCGCGCGAGGGGATTGGGGTGGCCTCGCGCGGGAAAAAGCAAGCGCGTCCGCACGGTGGGGAGGGGTCGGGCGCGGTAGCTCCTATTGAGGAAGCTCGATTTCGGCTTCCGACGGGATGCGGAAGTAGGTCTCGGTCCAGCCGGTGAGCTTGTGCTCGAGCTCGCGGGTGATGGCGCCATCGAGCATGCGCCAGGTCCAGTTGCCGCCCATGGTGGCGGGAGTGTTGATGCGCGCCTCGTTGCCCAGGTTGAGCAGGTCCTGCATGGTGTAGATGCAGGTATCGCTTACGCTGGCGGCGATGGCGCGGTTGAGTGCATCGGCCATGGGCTCGCCTGCCTGCTGGTGGGTGTACAGGGCCGCCTGCTCGCGCTGACGCGGGGTGGCCGTTCCCTCAAACCAACCGCGCGCCGTCTCGTTGTCGTGTGTGCCCACATAGGCGACGGTGTTGGCAATGTAGTTGTGCGGCAGGTAGTACGAGTTGGTGCCCTCAAAGGCGAACTGCAAGATCTTCATGCCGGGGAAGCCCGAGTTGTCGCGCATGTCGATGACGCCGGGGGTGAGGAAGCCCAGGTCTTCGGCGATGATGGGCAGCGTGCCGAGCTTTTCCTCGAGCGTCTTGAAGAACTTGAGGCCGGGGCCCTGCGTCCACGAACCGTAGGACGAATCGGGTGAGGAGAACGGCACCTCCCAATAGGCCTCGAAGCCGCGGAAGTGATCCAGGCGGATGACATCGTACATGTCGAGGGCGGCGCGGATACGGCCCTCCCACCAGGAGAAACCGTCGGCTTCCATGGCGTCCCAGTCGTAGATGGGATTGCCCCAGTACTGGCCGGTGGCCGAGAACTGGTCGGGCGGCGTGCCGGCGACACTCACAGGATTACCGGCGGCGTCGATCTTAAAGAGCTCGGGCGTGGCCCACATCTCGACGGAGTCGCGCGAGACATAGATGGGCAGGTCGCCGATGATGAGGATATCGCGCTCGTTGGCATAGGCCTTGAGGCGGCTCCACTGACGATTGAAGAAGTACTGCGTCATCTGGTGGTAGAGCATGCGCGCGGGATGGGCGGCGCAGACCTTGGCAGAAGCCTCGCCGCGGGTACGGAGCTCTGCGGGCCACTCCCAAAAGGCCTTGAGACCGCACTCCTCCTTGACGGTCATGAACTCGCAGTAGGGGATGAGCCAGTCTTCGTTTGCTTGGACAAAGTCGTCGAAGTCGGCCGGCTTGTCGGCGGCAAAGCGCTCGGCGGCGCGGTCGAGAATCTGACGACGGCCACCAAAGATGGCACCATAGTCGACATTGCTGGGGTCGGAGCCCAGGTACACGCCGTCGATATCGCACTGCTCCAGATAGCCGGCCTCGATAAGCTCGGCAAAGTCGATGAAATTGGGGTTGCCCGCACGGGCCGAGAACGACTGATAGGGCGAGTCGCCATAGCTCGTTGTCGTAAGGGGGAGAATCTGCCAGTAATGTTGTTTGCACGAGGCGAGGAAATCGACAAAGTCATAGGCGTTCCAGCCAAAGCCGCCGATACCGTAAGGTCCGGGCAATGACGAAACGGGCATCAGAACGCCGCTTGCACGCTCCATGGATGCACTCACCGTCCTTTTGAATAAGGGGCTGCGCCGTAGATGGATAGACGGCTCGTCCCGAGTTTCCATTGCTATTGTCCCTATTGTAGAACATGTTGTTTAAACATGTATAGAGAGAATGAAAAAGTTCCCGACTTTCGGTGAATGGTAGTGCGCCATAGACGATATGAGTTGAACATTGGGAGCTCCTCCCCTTGCGGCTCTTTTGTGGGTCGGGCGACAATGGTCGTCGTCATTAAAGACCGGCTGCCAGCCAGGTTGCAACAATGCAAGAAGGGTTCACATTCAGTTGGCCGTTGACACAAACAATCGCGCGAAGACCTCGTCTTCTTCGGTAAGTCCAGGCGCGGCAAGACGCGCATGGCAGTCGCCCTCACGATGCGCGCGGTCGCCGCGGACATGTCGGTCAGGTTCTGGCAGACCGCGCAGCTGGTTCTCGAGCTCGGCAACGCGAAGCGCAAGGGAACGCTGTCGAAACTGTTGAACGACGTGTCGCCCGCGAGGCTGCTCGTGCTCGACGAGTTCGTCTACGTCCCCTGCGACGTAGACGGTGCGAGGGTTCTCTACCAGGTCATTTCCGTCCATGTAGTGCTCGTAGGCCGCGGCGTCGTCGGGCTCGTCGAAGGAGAGGGACTCCGTCCAGTCCCAGTAGGCCCCCGTCCAGGCGCCCCTGCGCCTGCCGGCCGGCGTCGTCTCGTCGAAGACGAGGCCGTGGCGCAGCAGGAACTTCGACATCCGCTGCTTGGCGTGTTGCAGGTCGTCGCGCGCGTCCTCGAGGGCGCTCGTCGGGGACCCACACCTCGACGACGTTGCGGCGCGCCAGCATGCGTGCCAGCCACTCGGCGTCGCGGCGGTCGTTCTTGCGGCCGCGGTCGGCCGCGGGCCGGTGCATCTTCGGGACCGCCCCGACGACGCAGCCGAGGCCGAGGGCCCGCAGCGCGCGGCCGCGGTTGATGGTACGACCATTGTCGCCCGACCCACGAGAGAGCTGCAAGGGGAGAGGCCCCAATGTTCAACTCATATCGTCTGTTGTGCCAGAGTCGCTCGGGAAAGCGCGACCGACGCAGCGCGCTGTTTTCCAGTCACATCCAGTTCGGGTTGATTTCAGCATGCGATAAGAAACTGGATTTGAATTTCGACTCGAAAGATGGGCAATGCTGATGAGAAACGCTTGGAGTTCGGGATTGCGCGGCGTGAAGCGACCCTCTTCTTATCGAGTTCGTTACAATGTAGGAAAAACAGTAAGTAAGAAGACCTCTGATTGCTTTAGGAGGAGCTGTGGTGAATAGCGCCCAGAAGATCGATAAGTCCATCCAGAAGATGATGACTCTCGGAAGAAGGCTTGGGATTCTGTTTACGGCGCTGTTTATAGCGGTGTGTTGCTGTTCGGTGGTGGTGGTTATTTCCATTGGGCTTATGGCTGCTCAAGGAAACCTATATGATCCATCAAAGACGGTTTCCGTAGTGGTTCCTTTGATGTATCTTCTGATTTCCGGAGGGGCCACATGGACCCTGCGGGGAATCAGCATGGACATGGCTCATGGCGAATCGCCCTTTACCCTTTCGCATGCTCGAAGAATCTCGATTATCGGGTGGCTGTTTGTTGCAGCGGCAATAGGTGACCTCTTGTTTTCTCCGGGGTTTCTTTCGATAGTGATTGGCCCCTTCGACTTGCTGGGGAACGCCTATTCGATGTTTGAAAACCTGGCCCTGCCCATAGATATTGGTGCTGTGCTGGGGGCCGTTTGCTGCTTCTCGATTTCTGCGATATGGCGCTACGGAGCTCTGCTTCAAGACCAGACCGAGGATTTGGTGTGAGGGGCGGCATGGACTATCTGATTATTGAGCTTGAAAGCTTATTGCTTCGACGCGGAAAGACGAGTACGGATATCATTCGGGCGACCGGGCACACACCGGCAAGTATCTCAAAAATACGAAATGGCAAGGTGAAGGCAATTAGGTTAAAGACATTGCTGGATATTTGCGTAGAGCTTGATTGCCAGCCTGGCGATCTTATTAAGCGCGTCAACGAAAGAGAACTTGAGGAACTGGCGACGCGGCGCGCCCGCAACGCGCTGAGCAGGGCGACCGCGACGGGTGATGACCCGGTCCTGGAGTCAGATCATGTTTACGTGGTCGATCTTAGAGACGACTGAGGCTGGAGAATAAAAAAGTATTGAGCAGGTGCAGCCCGTGAAAACAACGGTTTTCACGGGCTGTTCATTCAACGTCCTGCAGTGGCCTGTATTTCTCGCCGCGTCACTGGGGAACGAGAGAGTCATTTCCTGTGCTGGATGCAGGGGGTGCTTACCTTGTGTAATATATAAATAAGCTTATATTGAAATATGATACATATCGAATTAGAATAACATTATCAATTCGGTATGCAAGGAAAGGAGGGAGAGATGGATTGGATTAACGAGCCGGAGGAAGGCGTTGCACCCGCGTGCGGCAACTGCTTCTTCTACGCGCACGGGGGATGCACGAAGAGGTGCCCCAATCAGTCCTGCACGTTCCGTTTCTAGGGGGCAGAGATGAACTGGCTTTCTACCGCGAAAGGAGGGGAATGAAATGGAATGGATTACCGAGCCGTCAGCCGGGGCTGAGCCCATGTGCAGCAATTGCTTCTTTTACGCGCACGGCAGCTGCAGCACCAAGTGTTCTTCACAGGAGTGCACTATCCGCTTTTAGCGGATAGTGCACGCCGTACGGCGTGCACAGACTGTTCAAAGATATTTTGGCCAGCAGCGCCTGAGGGGCGATGTGGCATTGCAATATGGGGGGCGAACCGACGTTACCTATAACCCCGCACAATTGCCATGTCGTCCCTTTTTATTGACGGGGAGGATGTCGTCCATGCGGGAAGTCCCAGTTGAATTGCGTGCCATATCCAAGAGATATGGCGGGTTTGAAGCGGTTAAATCAGTCTCGTTCTCTTTAATGGAAGGCGAGCTGTGTGCACTCATTGGGGAGAATGGTGCCGGCAAGAGCACGTTAATTCGATTGATCACGGGGCTTTCGGAGCCATCGTCAGGAACGATCTCGATGTTTGGGCAAACCGGGAGACGTGAAATACGGAGCTGCAGGGAAAGGCTGGGTTATATGCCCGACCTCAATGCTTCGTATCCTAATCTGACCGCGCGAGACAACTTGGTCGTTCGCTGTATTGAGTGGGGGCTTCCCACCGATCGTTCCATCGACGGTGTGTTATCAACCGTCGGTTTGGGGGAGGCCGGCGGGAAGAAAGTGAAGAACTTCTCAATGGGAATGAGGAGGCGTCTCGATCTGGCCATAGCGTTGCTGGGCGATCCGGAGCTGTTGATCCTGGACGAGCCGACAAACGGCCTGGATCCGATGGGGATAGTCGAAGTAAGAAAAATCCTTACGCATCTTAACAAAGATCAAGGTAAAACGATTCTCGTATCCAGCCACAATCTTGAGGAGATGCACAAGCTGGCAACTGATTACCTCTTCATAAGTCATGGTCGCCTCATTCGAAGGATGACCGCACCTCAGCTGGAAAAGTCATGCCGCGGTGGTTTCGTGTTGCATGTGGACGATCTGGAGCGAACGAGATCGGTTCTCGGAGATGAGACCTCACATTCTTTTCTGCCGGACGGCAGCGTCCTTATGCGCTATGAGGAGAAAAAGGAAGGGCGGGGCATTGCAATCGAAGCGCTCTCGACCGCAGGTGTGAGGGTTGCGGAGGCGTATTCTCATAGGAAGAGCCTTGAGGAGTTTTATTCGGAGCTCATCGGTCGAGAGAGCGAGCTGTGATGAAACGCGAGTTCATCTCAGCTTTTCGGAGCGAGGTATGGTTGCTCGCCAGGCACCCGGCGACCGCTCTGATGATTGCGCTTGCGGCTGTGCTGTATGTGGTTGCGGCTGCGACTTCGTCTGAGGTGCTGATCATGGTCGCCGGTGATGACCCGTATACGCTTGGAGGGGCTATAGGTTTTATTGGAAACCTAGTGGATGCAGGGGACGTTTTGGGCTCTGTTGCCCGGACGTCTTTTGCGTCTACAGTGGTCTGGATTCCGGTGACGATTCTCTACGCGGTTTACGCTACGTCGAGAGACTTTGAATCCGTGGCTTACGCCGTATCGAGATCGCGAGGGGTGTCGCAGGCGGCGATTGTGATCACGAAGCTGTTGGTGAACTGCACTCTGGTCGGTGCCGTGTATCTTCTTTCTACGACTGCGCTGTATTTAACCAAGATGGCCCAATGGGACGTTGGGGCCTCGTGCTCAGGGTTTGCCCAATTTGTATCGATTGCGCTGATGATCGCGCTGCTGCTCATTTCGATGTACGCCGCTACCTTCGCCCTGTATTTGCTCACGAGGAGTGTGGTGGCGAGCAGCGTCGTTGCAATAGCGGTTTCGACATTTGTGATGGTGTGGTTCCCAAGTACATACGGAAGCGGTCAGCCCAGCTTGCTGCTCATGCTCTCGCCCGTGTATTACCTGATGAACCTGTGTTCCCTGAGTATGCAGAATGTTGGTGTAATTCAGGTTTTGCTGTATGCGGGCGGCACTGTGCTTGTGTCGGTTGGAGTTGCGCTCGTCTCGCTATTTGTAAGGACGGCGGTTCGATGAATCTTGGGATGTCGGTCAGGGCGGAACTGTTCCGCGCAAGGAGAATGAAACTCGCCGTGATAATAGCGCTGATGTATTTGGGCATCGCGGGGATTTATGTGTTTGCCGGGTCCGGCGCATGGGTCTCCGCAGGGGGAGAGGGCCAGTTCTTTGGCTTTTCCGCCGATCCGGGCTATCTTTTCTCGATAGGGGTTGGGCCAACGGGTATCTCTTCCTGGCTAAGTGTCGTCTCCATGGCGCATACGGTGTTCTTCCCAATCGTCTCTGTTGTTGTGGCGGGGACGCTATTCGGTGATGCGACGAGCGTGTCGGCAAGGGGAGTTTCGATTGCTCGGGGCTTCCGCAGCTGGCAGCTGTTTGCGGCAAAGACATTGGCTTGCGAAGTGTATACGCTGTGCCCCTACATCGTGTTTACTCTCGGTGTCGCTGCGGTCTTTGCCGTGTGCTCCGGAAGCGGTCTAGACAGCCTTACGGTTGGTAATGTGACCTCGGCACTCCTGTCGAATATCGTTATAGACGCCGCTTATACGCTGATGGTTGCGGTTGCATATGAGGTGTTCAGGATCAGATCTCTTGTGTCGGGAGCCTTGCTGGTCGCAACGTTCGCGGGCCTTGTTATCGCGATGAGTTTCCCAACCGTTTTACCCCCGGTTCACATGGCTTATTGGATGAGGGCGTGCGGGGCTGCCGGCGGGACGGTCCTGATGGCTGCATGCGGCCATGCGGTCATCGTGTCGCTCGCATGTCTATTGCTGCTTTCGTGCAGTTTTTATCGAAGAAGGTAGTGCGCTGGCGTATGCGCAGCGTCTGAGGGTCGATATGGATTTGGTTGGAAATGGAGATGGTGCGAAGTAAAACTGTCGCAATTTAATGTGGTGCATGAACATAACGGAAGTCTTCTTATCATGAATGCGCGAACCGGCGGCATCCTGTCGTTAAATCCGGAATACGCGCAGAAATTCAAAAGGATTCAAGAAGGGGACGTTCGGGATGCCGATGATCTTGTCGCGGAGCTGATAAGGGGAGGCATCCTAGTCAATGAGGAGAGGGACGAGCTTGGGGAGATCAGGTTGCAAAGTCGCGCCGCGCGCTTTGCGAATACTGCTCTGTCCCTTACCATTGCGCCAACGATGGCTTGCAACTTTTGCTGTCCCTACTGCTATGAAAAGGGACAGGCGTACACGACGATGGGCGAGGAGGTTTTGACACAGCTCTCCAAGTTCGTGAAAGATTACTATCCTGGTATCGCAAGTCTCTCAGTTGGATGGTACGGCGGCGAGCCTCTGCTCGGAATGAAGATGATCGAACGGATTACGTCGGATCTGAAAGATGTCGTGGGGCCAACGTGTGAATATTCCGCATCGATAGTGACAAATGGCTATCTGCTGACGCCTGATGTTGCAAGGAGGCTCGCGGCATGTGGTGTGACGAGCGCGCAAGTGACTATAGATGGATCGAAGTCGGATCACGATTCGAGAAGGATTCTTCACGACGGAAGCCCTACATACGAACGTATTCTCAAGAACGTCAAAGAGTGTGCCGACATCATCGATATTTCGATAAGGAGCAACGTCGACAAGACCAACATCGAGGCCGCTCAAGAGCTATTGGATTATCTCGAGCTAAATGGCCTGATGAATAAGGTTCACTTCTATTTAGCCCCTGTTGACGATATCAATCAGGTATGTGCGAACGACAGCCACTGCTTTACTGTAAAAGAGTTCTCGTATGAGGAGACTGAGTTTTATAAAAGGGCAATTGCGCGGGGCTTCAAAGTTCAACCTTTTGGTGGGACGAATTTCGGGATATGTTGCGCCGTTGGAATCAACTCGTACGTGGTTGATCCCGTCGGAGATTTGTATAAGTGCTGGGATGACATTGGAATGAAGGAGCGGAGGGTCGGAACTATTTTCGAGCCGCCAATGTTGAGCAAGAACATGATTAACTGGATGGCATATGAGCCGGATGACCCGGAATGCCAAGAGTGCTTTGCTTTTCCCATGTGCATGGGAGGGTGCCCCAACCACGCCTTAAACGGTGAGGGGAAACGTTGCGTTTCCTTCCGGTATGATGCCGAGCAAAAAATGCTGCTCTCCCAGATGATGAATACGGCAAAACGGGGTGCGGGGCAAAATGAGGCTGATGCTTAATCTCTGTAGAAAATATATACTGGGCGGTCGATTCTACGCCTATCTTGTCGTAACAGTTTTGGTCGGGCTGCTTGCGCTTGCGGGTCCCTTTCTTACCGGCATAGTGGTAAACCGATTGGCGATGCCGGCCAGCGCCGATCTTGCCGCCGTTCTCGTTTGTTGCCTTATTTTGGTTGCGGTCCAAGCGGTTCGAGCGGGACTAGTGTATTGCTCAGAGATGCTGTACATCAACCTTCAGTCGCATGCGGGGTTCGGCTTAAATGCGGATACGCTTGAGCACGTGAAGCACCTTCCCCAGGCATTCTTCGAGGGCTTCAACGCGTCGTATTATAACCAGCAAATCAATCACGACGCTAATGACCTTGTCATCTTCGTAATCAACTCGGTTGTGGGGGTTTCAAGCAACGTTATCACCCTTTTGTCCGCCCTGTTTGTTCTCGGTAGCCTGAATATCAAGTTGAGTGTGGTCTGCCTTGTTCTTGCGGCAGCGAGTGCCGCTTTTTATGCGGTTTCACGCGCAAGGCTGTTTGAGAGAAGTTTTGACGTACAAGAGCAGAGCGCGAGGTTTTTTTCCTGTCTACAAGATCAGTTGGAGAAAGTTGATTTCATCCGCAAACATGCTTTGTTCGATAGGTCCCGCGCTGTACTGGTCGAAGCTTTTAATGGGCTCTATCCAACGATGAGAGCAAATCAGGAAGTAGGGTCTAGATTTACCTTTGGCAACGCGTTGGTCGCTTCCGCCGCTCAAGGATGTCTTCTTGCTGTGGGCGCGGTTGAAGTGATGGGCGGGAGACTGTTGCCTGGTTTTCTCGTGACTGCTGTTGGATATTATTCGAACTTAAGCTCAGCGGTACAGTATTTGTTGGGCTGGGGAAGGGATTACCAGACTAATCGCGTATGCTATGAGCGGCTGAAAAGAAGTTGGGATGTCCCGGTGGAAGCGAATGGCAAATTGGCGCTTGGTCCGATTGAGGAAATCCGTCTAGAGAACATCAAGCTACGTTATCCAGGGGCGGAAAGGGTCGCGTTAAGCATTGAGGGGCTCGCGTTTTCCAGGGGTCGGCTATATGGAATCTCGGGGCCGAATGGTTCGGGGAAGAGCTCGCTGCTGTCAGTGATATTGGGGCTATATCCAGATGACACAGAAGGGGCCGTTCGCTACAACGGGGTGTCACAGCGTTGCATCGATCGATATGCATTGCGGCGGTGTCGAGTCAGCATTACGGAGCAAGAACCCCCTATCGTTGAGGGGACGATTCTCGATAATCTTACGCTGCTTTCTGATGATTACGAGATGGATAAGCTGAATCGGATGCTTGTCATATTGGGGCTAGACGAAATGGTTGCTTCTGTGGAGAACGGGGCAACGGCGATGCTTGACGGCGGGAAAGGAGGGGTGTCCGGCGGCGAGAAGCAAAAGATTGCAATTGTGAGACAGCTGTTGAAATCGCCGGACGTTATGCTTTTTGATGAACCGACCTCAGCACTTGATGCGAAGAGTCGAGGCGCGCTGATCAAATTGCTTCATGAAATTAAGAGAGACCATATTGTAATCGTTGTCACTCATGACGAGGAGATGCTTGCCGCCTGTGACGAGGTCATTTCGACGGCTGGATGATTATCGGATTGTGGCGTTGAAGACCAAGAAACTTGAAATGGCGTGGGCTCTGGGTAGGTCTCCACGGGTACGCCGTCGGTGCTGTACTCGACCGCCCGGCAAGAAGGTTTTATAGCGTGTTTCCCCAGAGAGGTCCCTTTGTCCGGTAGTGGCGAGGGGAGCCTCTCTTTTGCTCACCTCTTGCGGCGGAGGGGGACACCATGCGCCTATGCAGGACAAACTGCGCGTTCTTGTCGAATGATGGGCTATGTGTAGAGATGATGGTCTCGGGTAGAGGCCGTGTCGCGCTCGGCTGCGATGAGCCAGGCAATTCAATCTTCATCCGGGAGGGCCTTGGCAAGACAAGCAGGGCGAAGACCTTGGCGACGTTCGGGAGCCGTGTGGCGCCCGGCTCCACGCTCATCCACGACATGGAGCCGGGCGCCACACGGCTCCCGTCAACAATCTGTCACTGAAGAGCCAGCACTACAACGCGAAGCTGCTCAAGGGCGTTCCCGACGGCCAGAACCCGCTGGGGCCCGTGAACCGGATGCGCTACTTCATGCAGTGCTTCCTGAGGGCTCATCCCGGCTCCAACCGGGACGACATGCGGGGCTGTGGCTATGAGTCCGCCCGAGGACAAGCTTGAGAAGGTCGCGATGGTGCTCGATCGGGCAATGCGATACCCGAAAACGCTCAGGTTCAGGCAGTTCTATGCAAGAAAGCCCAGTTCAGATGAGTTCGACGAGCAATATTTATCAACACAGTGCAAGGGGGGGATTATATTTGTATTTCATCCGTGTTGAGCTTCACACGGTGCGCGACTCATCGCAAACTGGCGGGCGCAGCGGAAAGAAAACCGACTGCAGACGAACGATCGATATCGGGAGCAAATAGCCACCGGATGCTTTTCGGTCTCCTACGCGTCGACCTCCGCGATTTCTTCTGCGTCTCGCCAAGTTGAAAGGAGCGATGTCGAAAACTCCTTTTCGGTTAGCGTCAAGACATCCTTCACGCAAAAACCTTTCAATTTGTCAGGAAGCCCAAAACGCGCTTTTTTCCTAATCGAGCTGGCAACCCGCTTCAACGCGGTCTTGTTCTTGTCCTCGTTGTATACCAAAACAAAGACGCAGTGCTCGCGAAACCATCTCGTCCTCTTTCCCCACAGGTCCGAGCAGATCAAAACGCTGTCCTTGCACTTCTCGATGAGGGCGTCCCTTTGGCCAAGATTGATACCAAGCTCTTCGTCATCCTTGGGATTGAGCCTCTTCCCCAGCGTCTCCTTCAGACTGCCGTTTTTAAATTCGACTAGATATAACGTTTCCCGATCGCAATACAGCGCATCGGCGGAGCGCGGGAGTTGCATCCACCTATTGACCTTCTTGCAGTAGCATTCTTTAACAGAGTCAAAATTGACAACAGGCAAATCGTCATCCACAAGAGAGACGCTCCCGTCTCTGGATGTTTTGGAGATGGTCGACGTGCAGTCCCTTAGGATACAGGTCCTGCAACGGGAGCAACCATCGCTGCCATCTGGCACCGCGGGAGAGTTCGGATGAGGGCAGGAGGCGCACAGGTCGCTACTCAAGGCCGTACTCCTCCCTCTCAAGCGTATCAAAAGGAGCCGCCAGCTTCTCGTAGGCGACCTCAGTCGAGCCGGTTATATCGGCAAAGCGAGAGCGTCCATCAGTGCAGGTCTCCGCAAGATAATATGAGCACAATCCATCAACAGCGTGCTTCTTAGAATACACTTCGATCGCATTCAGGAAATATGGACTATGGGTGCTCATTAAGACGTGCATCCCGAGCTCTTTCTGGAGCAGCACGATTATCTCGGCGAAGGCCAGCTGCCATGCAGGATGAAGATGAATCTCGGGTTCATCGAGGATAATAGTCCCTCCGGCATCTAGCGCGCCGGACTTCAAGAGCACCTTCATGATGGCGAACGTCTTCAAGCCAGCAGAAAGGTTCCCAGGCTCCAACCCCCGAGCGAAGCCCTCTTCGAGATACGTAAGGTGACCGCGACTTTCGCTCCTCTCGAAATGCCCCGGACATAAGGAGGAAACCTTGTCCATGAGAACCTTCAGGTGTCGCTCCTTCGCGATCTCTTCGAACAGCGAGGACTCGCTGTCATCGTTACGGATGGTCGCCTGAATCAAATCTTGCCGCAGCTCCTCCTGGTGTCCAAGGAGGGGCTTGAACCGAAAAGCGGGGCCGTAGGGTCCTCCGAGAGAATCGATCAGGAACGGGTCGTCCAGATAATGCGCCCTGAATCGCAAAACCCTCCTATCGTGCACCTCCGCCACCTCGTCACTTGCAACCGAGAAAACCGTAGATGCGTCCTTTATCTGGAGTTCGACCTTCCCGGGCTCTTCGCCGAAAACCGAATTGATCTGGCCGTTGAACTCGCTTCGGAACCTGTTTGTCGCAATCGCACGAAATACCTCATCATCGGAGATATCCATGATCTCGATAATCTGATCGGCAACTCCTGCTACGCCATTCGTGAAATCGGATTCGATCTCACGGGAGATCTCCTCCCCGTAATACTCCTTTATCTCATCAATAAGCTCGTCCCTCGTGCACTCGCCCGAAAAAACCCTGTCGATGAAACTATTCATTCTTCCAGCAGTTCGCCTGTGGCGAGACGTGGAGTCGAGAGGGCTTCCCACATATGCCTTCCTGATGGCGCGCTCAACACTATTGCGCCTCATGCGGTCGATTTTGTTCTCCGAATCGGACATGCTGTTGAAGGCCGCATAAAGCGCTTTTCCAACCGTGCTTTTCCCCGTCCCGTTCTCCCCGGCGATCACGGCAATACCATTAATCTCGATATCGGCCTCAGCGACCCTGCCGATGTTTTTCATCTTGATTTTCAATGCATATCACCAGCTCTAAACTCGCGAGACTCAATAGCTCGATTATCGCACAGAGAGATCGACTTCTCGAGGACTCCCTAAATGGAACGCGCGGTGAGGACATGGCTCGCCGCCGTCCGCTTCGCGTTCGCGCGGGGGAAGGTGACGACCAGGGACCTCTCCGGGCTCATCGAGAGGAGCGCCAGATTCTCCTCGTCCATTTGAACTGTATCGTATTCAAGGACACTTGACTTAGAGGAATGGCGTTGAGCGGCGATAATCGTTTCAGCGCCAAAAAGAAAGGAGTGTCAGTCATGGCAGACGGGCCCTCCTACACAGCGGGGTACCGCGCCGAGGCCGCAGACTTCGCCGCCGCGTCGGGGAAGCCCATCGCCCAAGTGGCAGCCGACCTCGGCATCAACGAGAAGACCCTGGGAAGATGGGTGACGGTCAGGAAGAAGGAGCTGACCAACCACCCGGTCGCGGCGGCCGCAAGTGCATGCGCGAGCTCGAGCTCGAGAACGAGTTCCTAAAAAGCCCCGACCTCACATTGGAGGCCGGGGCCAGTAGATTTTTGGGACATGTCTAGAAATCTACCCATGCAGGAAGCGGCATGTGCCGAGCATGTCGCGTGCTAGGTTTTGAGGCATGCCACAAAACCTAGCACGGGGGAGTGGCTACTCGGCGTCGGCGAAGCCGTTGGGGTTATGGCTCTGCCAATTCCAGCTGTCGCGGCACATGTCCGCGATGTCGTACTGGGCCTTCCAGCCCATCATGCGTTCGGCCTTGGAGGCATCGCACCAGTTGGCGGCGATATCGCCGGCACGGCGCTCGCGAATCACGTAGGGCAGCTCCTTGCCGCAGGCCTTGGAGAAGGCGGCGACGACCTCGAGTACCGAGGTGCCGGTGCCGGTGCCCAGGTTAAAGATCTCGACGCCGGTCTTGCCGTTCATCCAGTTGAGGGCGGCAACGTGACCGGATGCCAGGTCGCACACGTGGATGTAGTCGCGCACGCCGGTGCCGTCGGGGGTGGGGTAGTCGTTGCCAAAGACCTGAACGGCCTCGAGCTTACCGACGGCGACCTGGGCGACGTAGGGCACCAGGTTGTTGGGGATGCCCTTGGGGTCCTCGCCGATCAGGCCCGACGGATGGGCACCGATGGGATTGAAATAACGGAGCAGCACGACGTCCCACTCGGGGTCGGCGGTGTGGACGTCCATGAGGATCTGCTCAATCATCCACTTGGTCCAACCATAGGGGTTGGTCGCGGGCTTCTTGGGGTCTTCCTCGGTGACGGGCGGATTGTCCGGATCGCCGTAGACGGTCGAAGAGCTCGAGAAGATGATGGACTTACAGCCGTGGTTGCGCATGACATCGATGAGCACCAGGGTGTTCTCGATATTGTTGTGGTAGTACTCGACGGGCTTGCTCACCGACTCGCCAACGGCCTTAAAGCCGGCGAAGTGGATGACGCGGTCGATCTGGTGGGTATCGAAGATCTTGTTCATCGCATCGCGGTCGAGCACGTTGGCCTCGTAGAAGGTGAGGTTCTTGGCGGCCTCGTCGCCCACGATGGTCTTGACGCGGTCGATGGCAACGGCGCTGGAGTTGGAGAGGTCATCGACGACGACAACCTGGTAGCCACCCTCGAGCAGCTGAACGACGGTGTGCGAGCCGATAAAGCCGGCGCCGCCGGTAACGAGGACGCAGGTGTCTTTGGGGTCGAGTGCTTTGGACATGTAGTCTCCTATCGAATCAGGAACACTTCTTGAGGGGAGTATAGCGCAGCTGGGGGCGCCCAAAACACGCGGGGCAGGAAAACCAGAGGATTGATGTTAACGTACTCATAGGGTGTTATTTGCATAATCCTTACCTTTGGTGTGGGACGTATTTGCGAGCCGCTGACCATGCTTTTCCAGCCGTTCGTGGAAATAGTTGGGACAAGCGCGATGTGCGTTAATATGTTTGAGTTGAGCGACATATAAATAAGCATGTAACGGAGTACATATGTCACCAAACAACGATTCCATCTTTACGCAGGAGCTTTCGCGCCGCACTGCCCTTAAGGCTCTTTTCGGCGCCGCTTCTGCGGCTGTTCTTTTTGGCCTGCCCGCCCGCGCCCATGCGGCTGAGGCCAGTCAAGAAACCACCGACAAACTGAATGCCGCCCAGGCCCAACTCGACGAGGTTCAGGCCCAGCTCGACAGCATCGCAAATGAGTATGCGGCGCTGGCCAACAAGAATGCCCAGACCCTCAACGACATCGAGAATGTCCAGGGCAAGATTGACGACACGCAGGCCCAGATCGATGAAAAGAAGGCCGAGCTCAAGAAGAAGCGCAACGACCTTTCCGATCGCGTGGCCGCCAGCTACAAGTCCGGCGGTACGAACATCCTGTCGCTGCTGCTGGCCTCTGGCTCGTTTGAGGAACTCGTCGCCAACGCGCATTACGTTGAGAAGATCAACAAGAGCGACCGCGATGCCATCGAGGATATCCAGACGATTCAGGCTG
Source organism: uncultured Collinsella sp. (assembly GCA_905205405.1). Classification (GTDB taxonomy): domain Bacteria; phylum Actinomycetota; class Coriobacteriia; order Coriobacteriales; family Coriobacteriaceae; genus Collinsella. Next base: position 12,328 of record CAJLDK010000016.1, on the reverse strand, counting down.
AGCTCGACGCGCAGAAGACCGAGCTCGAAGCACAAAAGGCCAACCTGGAGAAACTCAAGGACCAGCAGACGGCTCAGATGCAGGATATGCAGGCCAAGCAGCAAGAAGTCCAGACCGTGCTGAACGGTCTTTCCGACGACGTCAAGGAGCTCATGGCTCAGCGCGATTCCGAGATTCTCGCTGCCGCCCAGGCCGAGGAGGCCGCTAGGAAGGCCGCCGCTGCCGCGGCCGCCGCGAACAAGAACAATTCCTACTCGGGTGGTTCGAGCTCGGGCGGTGGATCGTATGCGCCCGGAACTCCGCAGCAGAATGCCGGCTCGGGCAAGCAGCAGGCCGTCGTCAACGCGTGCTACTCCACGCCTTCGCCGGGTCAGAACTGGTGCGCGGCGTGGGTTACCAATGTCTTCCGCAATGCCGGCGTGGGCTATTTTGGCGGCAACGCGTGTGACATGTTCAACGCCTGGTGCTATAGCTCCGACCGCTCGGCGCTGCAGGTGGGCATGATCGTGGCCGATTCCTCGCACAGCGGCACGGGTGCTCCGGGCCTTATCTACGGTCATGTGGGTATCTACGTTGGCGGCGGCATCGTAATGAGCAACGAGGGCGCCATTACGTCTAAGTCGCTTGATTCGTTCATTAGCTTTTATGGTACTGGCTCTGGCGTGCGTTGGGGCTGGCTTGGCGGTATTGCGCTGTCGTAAAGCCGACTGGGCCGCGTGCCCGCCCGCAATATATTTGATTGCCTGCTCGGGCAGTCCTGCGCAAGACGAAGGCCACATTAAGTGGCCTTCTTTGCGTGCGGAACTCGCGATCAATCAAATATATTGCGGGCGGGCACGCGGCCCTCTCGGGTTCGGGGCGCTACGCACCGGATTGGTTGTCTGAATAAAAGAAAGTGAAGGCCCCTTTCGGGGCCTTCTTTTTTAGAGGAATTCGCCGACTCGGTGGACTTCGGGTTCTAGGTCTACGTCGAATTGGTCTTTGACGGTTGCTTGGATGTGGCGGATGAGTTTGTCGACGTCGGCTGCGGTGGCGTGGTCGGCGTTGACGATGAAGCCGCAGTGTTTTTCGCTCACCTGGGCGCCGCCGACGGCGTGGCCGCGCAGGCCGGCGTCCATGATGAGCTTGCCGGCAAAGTGGCCCTCGGGGCGCTTGAAGGTGGAGCCGGCGCTCGGCATATCGAGCGGCTGCTTGTCCTCGCGGCGCTGGCGATAGTCGTCCATGTCGGCCTTGATCATCGCGGCGTTGCCCGGGGCGAGATTGAAAGTGGCCGAAAGCACGACGAAACCGTCGTCGGCAATGCGGCTCTTGCGATAGCCCAGGTTGAGCTCATCGACATCGAACTCAATAATGCTGCCGCTACCGCGGGTGCCGTCGTCGAGCATGCGGGCGGGCTTGTAGACGCGCACGGACTCCAGCACATCGGCCATGCAAGCGCCGTATGCTCCGGCGTTCATGTAGCAGGCACCGCCGACCGATCCGGGAATGCCCGAGATGGGCTCCATGCCGGTAAGGCCGGCCTCGGCTGCCGCGGCTGCGACATCGGAAAGCAAGGCGCCGGCTGCCGCCGTGACGTGCGTGCCGTCGACCGTAATGTCGGAGAGGCCCTCGCCCAGCGCTACGACGACGCCGCGGATGCCCTTGTCGCCGACGAGCAAGTCGGAGCCGTTGCCCACGATGGTGAGTGGTAGATTGCAGCGATAGCAGGTATCGAGCGTGGCGACGAGGCCCTGCTCAGTATCGGGCGTGACAAAGACGTCGGCCGGACCGCCGATCTTAAACGTGGTGTGCTCGCGCATGGGCTCGCTCATCAGCACGTTGTCCTCGCCGGCAACGCCAGCGAGCGCGCACAGCAGGTCCTCGTTAAAAAAATCGTTCTCGTGCATACGAATATCCGCCTTTTGGTGGTCGTTGTCATCAATCGATTGCAATATACCCCACCCGGACGGATTTGGTGCGCTGGCGGCGATAAAACAGCCGTCCACCGGATTGGTAAAGTGTTTATCACCGAGGTAGAGGGGTAGTCGCTATACTTTCAAGAGATTGCGCGTAAACCCGGAAGGAGCGAGATGGCCAACAAAGTCACCCTCAAGCAGATCGCCCAGGAGGTGGGGCTTTCCCCCTCGTCGGTCTCGCTTGTTCTCAATAATCGGCCCTGTCGCATCTCGGAAGAAAACCGCAAGCTCATCAAAGAGGTCGCGGCGCGCAACCACTATGTTCCCAACCAGATTGCGCGCAGCCTGGTCATGCGCGAGTCGCGCACGCTGGGCCTTATCGTCCCTAACATCGAGAGCCGCTTTTTTGCCTCGCTCGCCGGTAGCCTGGAAAAGCGCTGCCGCGAGGACGGCTATGCGCTCTTCATTACCAGCTCGGGCGGAAGCGCCGATGACGATCTGGAGCTGCTGCGCCAGCTGGTGACGCGCGGCGTTGATGGCGTCTTCCTGGTGGTGGGTGACGAGTTCTCCGATGACCGCGCCCTGCGCGAAGAGGTCAGCCACCTGCCCATCCCGGCCGTAATGGTCGACCGTGCCATTGAGGGGCTCGAGTGCGACAAGGTGATGTTCGACCACGAGATGGGCGGCTATATGGCCACCCGCTATCTGATCGAGCAAGGCCACCGCCGTATTGCCTGCCTGGTTAATGCCCGCCGTTCCAATACGGGTCGCAAGCGACTTGCCGGCTATGAGCGCGCGCTGCGCGAGGTTGGCCTGCCGATCGACGCGCGTTTGGAGTTTGAGAGCGAGTACTACATTCCGAGCGCATACGAGGCCTCGGAGGCAGTGCTCGCAACTGACGCCACTGCCGTGTTCGCAAGCTCGGATAACATTGCCCTCGGTTTGCTCAAGCGCTTGCACGAGATGGGGAAGAGCATCCCGGGCGATATCTCGGTGGTGAGCTATGACAACTCGGCGGCCGACGTTCTCTTTGAGCCGGCACTGACCGCGATTGAGCAGGACCCTGGTGTCCTTGCGGAGCATGCTTTTGGCTGCATGTCCAAGCGTCTTGCCGGTAGGGGCGGCAGGCGTGCCGAAGAGGTCGTTCTGGAGCCGGAGCTTATCGTTAAGGACAGCGTGCTCGAGCTTACTAAACACAACTAAACACGTTTACCAATTTGCAGAGACCGAATGTGGAGCACCTGTGACAATCAACGCCGCAGGTGAATGTCGCGTTTTGCTAATCGATGGGATTGATAAGGGTGGTAAAACGTTTTTTCACCATGATAAAACGTTTTAGCAAATATACTGGTCCCAACGAAAGGTTGCCGTATTGGAGGGTGACCGCACAGCGAAGGGACATAAACAATGGCTAAAACACTGGGGACGCCGTGGCAAAAGCTGGGCCACGAGGTGCCGGCTTCCGAGCTCGAGGGCGTCGACCTGTATTGGCGCGCATCGAACTATCTGTCCGTCGGTCAGATCTACCTTCGCTCTAACCCGCTAATGCGCCCCGACTTTGTCGACGAGAAAACCGGTGAGGTGCGCGACTTCGGTCGTCCGGACGTTAAGCACCGCCTGGTTGGCCACTGGGGCACCACGCCCGGCATCAACTTCCTGCTCGGTCACGTCAATCGACTGATCGCCGACCACAACCAGAATGCTATCTTCTTGATGGGCCCTGGTCACGGTGGCCCCGCCGGTACTGCTCAGTCGCTGCTCGACGGCACCTACCGCGAGATTCGCCCCGACATCACCAATGACGAGGCAGGCCTGCAGAAGTTCTTCCGCCAGTTCTCCTATCCCGGCGGCATCCCGAGCCACTTTGCGCCCGAGACGCCCGGTTCCATCCACGAGGGCGGCGAGCTCGGCTACACGCTCAGCCACGCTTACGGTGCCGTCATGGACAACCCGAGCCTGTTGGCCGTGGCCGTGGTGGGCGACGGCGAGTCCGAGACCGGCCCGCTCGCGACCTCTTGGCAATCCAACAAGCTCGTGAACCCGGCAACCGACGGTATCGTCCTGCCGATCCTGCACCTCAACGGCTACAAGATCGCCAATCCCACCATCCTCGCCCGCGTGTCCGACGAGGAGCTCACCAAGTTCTTCGAGGGCATGGGCTACAAGCCGCACTTCTTTGTCGCCGGCTTTGACGACGAGAGCCACGCAAGCATCCACGAGCGCTTTGCCGCCCTGTTTGAGCAGGTCTTTGACGAGATTTGCGACATCAAGGCTACTGCACAGGCCCAGGCCGCCGCAGGTGAGACCGTGGTCCGCCCGGCCTACCCCATGATCGTATTCCGTACGCCCAAGGGTTGGACCTGCCCCAAGCAGATCGACGGCAAGAAGACCGAGGACTCCTGGCGTGCCCATCAGGTGCCGCTGGCGAGCGCCAAGGACACCCACGAGCACTTCCGCGTGCTGCGCGAGTGGCTGCGCTCTTACAAGCCTGAGGAGCTCTTTACGCCCGAGGGCCAGGTGCGCCCCGAGGTGACGGCTTTTATGCCGACCGGCGAGCTGCGCATTGGCGCCAACCCCAACGCGAACGGCGGCAAGGTACGTCGCGAGCTCGAGTTGCCCGATATCCACGCCCACGAGATTCCCGTCGCCGAGAAGGGCCATGGCTGGGGCTCCACCGAGGCTGCCCGCGTCTTTGGTGAGTACACTGCCGACGTTCTGGCCAAGAACATGGACGATTTCCGCATCTTTGGTCCCGACGAGACCGCGTCCAACCGCCTGCAAGCTGCCTACAAGGTGACCAAGAAGCAGTGGGATGCCGGCTTCTATGAGGACGATGCCAACGACGAGCTGCTCGCCGGCTCCGGTAAGGTTGTCGAGCAGCTGTCCGAGCACCAGTGCGAGGGCTTCCTCGAGGCCTACGTGCTCACCGGCCGCTCCGGTGTGTGGAGCTCCTACGAGAGCTTTGTCCACGTGGTCGATTCCATGGTCAACCAGCACTGCAAGTGGCTCGAGGCCACCAAGCGCGAGATTCCGTGGCGCGCCCCCATCAGCGGCCTTAACATTTTGCTGTCGAGCCATGTCTGGCGCCAGGACCACAACGGCTTCTCGCACCAGGACCCCGGCTTTATCGACTTGCTGCTCAACAAGGCCAACGATACGCATATCGTGAATGCGTACTATCCGGCCGACGCCAACATGGCCCTCGCTGTGGCCGAGCGCGTCTACCAGTCCACTGACTGCGTCAACGCCATCTTCTGCGGCAAGCAGCCTGCCCCGACCTTCCAGACGGTTGACGAGGCCTGCGCCGAGCTCGCCGAGGGCGTCGCAACCTGGAAGTGGGCATCGACTGCCGACTCGCTCGCCGAGGCTGACGTCGTGGTTGCCACGTGCGGTGACGTGCCGACGCTTGAGGCCCTGGCTGCAACCGATATGCTGCGCGAGCTAGGCATTAAGGTGTGGTTCGTTAACGTGGTCGATCTGCTCAAGATTCAGAACGTCTGCGAGAACGACCAGGCCATCAGCGATGAGCGCTGGGCTGAGCTGTTCGGCTGCGGTGAGAAGCCCGTGCTCTTTGCGTTCCACGCCTATGCCGGCACGATTCGCCGCCTGGTCTGGAACCGCCCCGGCCACGACGCCTTCCGCGTCCACGGCTACGAGGAGAAGGGCTCCACGACCACGCCGTTCGACATGCTGCGTCTGAACAACATGGACCGCTGGGCCCTGGCCGCCGACGTGCTGCGCATGGTCGACGCCAATAAGTTTGCCGAGCAGATTGATGAGTGGGAGGCCTTCCGCACCGAGGCCTTTGAGTTCGCGTGTGACGAGGGCTTCGATCACCCAGCCTTTACCGACTGGGTCTGGCCCGACGCTGCGGCTGCAACTGCTGCCGACGGCACGCTCTCCGCAACGCAGATGACCGCGGGCGACAACGAGTAGGTAGGCATCCGGGACTGCCTCGCGCTGGGGCCGCCTCCGGGCCGGTGCCCTTCCTCGGAGAAGTGGGCTTCGCGAACTTCTCCGAGGAAGGGCACCGGCCCGGAGGCGGCCCTCTCGACCGTTTCGATATGCGAGGCTGATATTTTTTAATGAAATAGGGACTTTGCTGATGCTGCCTTGGAAGCTGTGTATGTAACTTTGGTCAGCCAGTGATACATCGCCGGGGCCGGGGTGCCTGCTTTGTTTTGAGAAGTTCGCGGAGCCCACTTCTCAAAACAAAGCAGGCACCCCGGCCCTCGTCCGTACGTATTCTCCGCTGGGCGAGCCGTAGGCGCCGCGCACCGATGTGCTAAAGTGACGGCTTGAAATTGGTGCTATATTCAGCTTGAGTTGTTTAATGCTAGTACGGGAGGCTGATATGGGGCTGTTCAAGAAGAAAAACCCGCAGGATGCCTTTGATCCCGATGTGTTTACCATCACGGATACGATTTTGGACCCGCCGCGGTTTACGTTTTTGCCGGCTATCTACCAGGATGCCACGCGTCGCAAGTGGGCCGTACATCAGCGCGGCGGCGAGCCGAAGATTTTTGACTATGCGGACGTGTTGCAGTGCGAAGTGGCCGAGGCGGGCGATCCGGAGGCCGATGAAGCGGTCTCTAAACAGGAATTTGCCCAGCGTATTCTGGCAAATCCCGCTAAGGCGGCAAAAATGAACGCAGCCAAGCGTAATATGTGTCTTGGTATGGGCGTTGTTGTGGCGGTTCAGACGGGAAAAGACGAGGTTTCCAAACTAGAGATTCCCGTTATGACCGATGAAGTCAAACGCGATTCAAGCCTGTATAAGTCGTATCGGAATGTCGCCGAGAAGATCAAGGCCGAATTTGATGCCATGGGTGGTCTGGCCTAATTTTGGCGACATACGTTTCTGAACGAGGAGTCTGTGCAATGGCAGGCGAATCTTATGCAATTCCCCCCAAAGATCGTGCTGTTGAGGGGATTCTTTGGTATATCCAGCACCATCAGCTTGCCGGCGGCGATCGCCTGCCGGCCGAGCGCGTGCTGTGCGAAGAGATTGGCGTTTCGCGTACGGCGTTGCGCGCCGGTATCACGCGGCTCATCTCGTGTGGAACGCTCGAGAGCCGTCGCGGATCGGGTACGTATGTGTGTCCTCCCAAACCGCTCAATATCTTTCAGGAAACGTATAACTTCTCCGATGCTGTGCGGACTGCCGGCCTGCACCCCTCTTCTCGTCTGGTTTCCACCGGGGCCATCGAGGCGGATGAGGCGCTTGCCGACAAGCTTGGGGTTGCTGTAGGCGCTCCTTTGCTCCGCATGCAGCGTGTTCGACTTATTGAGGGCGAGCCGGCGTCAATCGAGACGGCTCACGTTAACCTGTCCCTGTGCCCCTCGCTTCCCGATCACGATTTTGAGTGTGAGAGCCTTTACGATGTCTTGCTCAAAGAAGGTGGCGTGCGCGTTGAGCATGGACGTGAGCATATCTCCATCTCGCGTTTGAACGCCGAAGAGGCCGAGTTGCTCCAGCAAGAAGAGGGAACGCCGGTGTTCTACGAGAGCACGATAGAATTTGATAAGGACATGCGTTTTGTGGAGCATTGCAAATCGGTGATTTTGCCCACAAAGTTCCGCTTTGCCGATAACGGCGAAAAGAACGGCATGAGGAGCGTGGCAGGTGAACAATGGCTGAAACAGTAGATGCCACCCCGGTTTATATGCGCATTCGACGCCGCATCGAGGAGCGTATCGAGCGCGGTATATATCCCACGGGTTCCATGATCCCGTCCGAAAAAGACCTCGCCGAGGAATTTGGTACGACGCGCTTGACCATCCGAAGCGCTGTCGATGAGCTGGTTCGGCGTGGGCAGATTCGACGCGTCCGCGGAAAGGGCGCGTTTGTGGCACAGAAAGTGCCCGTTGCCTACGAGCGAACGGGAGGCTTTCGCGAATCGGTTCGTGCTTCGGGCGGCGAGCCGTCCGTCCGCATCCTCGCGCGTTCCAAGCGTTATGCGGGTCCATATTATGCCAACCTGTTTGGCATTGCCGAGGACGATTTACTGTATTCGATTCGGCGTTTGAACTGCGTCAACGGCGATCCCGTATCGATTGAGATGGCGTTCATCCCGTGCCTGCTGTTTCCCACAATCGAAGATATTGACGTGTCGGTCTTCAGTTTGTACGAGACCTATGAGATGTTGGGCCGAAAGCCGGTCATGGCACAGGAAAAGCTCGATATCGAAGCGCTGGGCGCGCGAGATGCCGGCCTGCTTGGACTGGAGCAGGGCGATCTTGCCTTGACGCTTGAGTGCGTGAGCTTCGATGCGAGCGGCCAGGCGATCGAGTACGTCAAGTCGTTTAACCGCGGTGATGCGGGTGGATATACCTATACGTACTAGCTGGTTTTTTTGCATAACGGGCTGAAAAGCTGACGGAATTTTGATTCGTTGAGCAGACTGCATATACAACCTTACATGGCTCAAAATCGACCGTTCGCCGATGGGGATAAATTAATCGACAAAGAGGTATCAAAAAGCCGTAACCTGTAACTGTGATTGGTATCAAATACTAATGATTTGTTACGAGGTGAGACGATGAAGATGCTCGATTACGTTCAGCTTGCCCATGTGCGCATGGGAGAGAACCTCGAGTGTTCGTCTGAGCTGGTAGCGCAGCTCGTTGATATTTTCCAGTCCGGTTCTTTTGACGCGCTGCGCATCGTTGCTTCGGGTTCGTCGCGCCATGCCGCCGATTGCGCCCGCGATTACCTGCAAGATACCCTACAAATGCAGGTGTCCGTTGTGACGCCCGAGGCCTTCGTCGATTTTGAACACACCTATCCGCAGCATGCGCTCAACATTGCCGTTTCGCAGAGCGGCTATTCGACCAATACGATCGCGGCTCTTGATTACATGCGCGCGCACGATATGGCTGCAGTTGCGCTCACGGCAAACGTCGAGGCACCCATCAAGGAACACGCTGACATCGTTCTTGACTACGGTGTGGGTGTCGAGTCGGTGGACTTTGTGACTCTGGGCGTCGAGGTCCTCGTTGAGTACCTGGTGCTCTTTGGTATTTACGGCGGCCAGGCGCGCGGAACGATTGACGCCAAGGGCGTTGCCCAGCGTCTTGACGACCTGCGCGAGGCTATCCAGGCCAATGCCGTGATGTGCAAGATCGCCGAGGCATATGTCCAAGACCACATGCTCGAGCTTTCTGAGCACATGCCCGCCATGGTCGTCGGCAACGGCCCCAACTATGGCGTTGCCGAAGAAGCGGCCCTCAAGCTGAGCGAGACCATCAAGATTCCTGCCATGCATCACGAGGGCGAGGAGTTCGTCCACGGTCCCGAGATGCAGATAACCCCAGGCTACCTGGTGTTTATCGTCGACGATCCGCAGGGGTCGGAGCGTCTTGCGGATATCGCCGATGCGCTATCGAACGTTACGACAAAAACAGTGCTGCTCACGGCCTATCCCAGGGGTAGGGCTCACGAGGTTGCGGTGCCTCAGGTGGCTCCGCTGCTCAGCGCAATTCCCAATCTTGTGTTCTTCCAGACGATTGCGGCCATAATCGCCGAGCGTCTGAAGTCATGGGACGTACACCCGTATCTCGATGCCGTCTCCAAACAGATGGAGGTTAAGGCGGAGGGCTACGAAGAGTCAGTCAATGCGCTTAAGGCCAAAGCGGCCGAGTGTTACGGAATGTAAGCGGGCTTTGATGCCCGTTGGCATGGGGGATGTAGAGACAACCCCAGAAAGGAGAGACAAATGAAGGAAACCGAGAAGATCGAGATCATGCATTTCGACCAGGAGGGCTACCTCGAGGACGGCAAGGCTCTCTACGAGACCGGCAAGAAGATGACCGCGCTCGCCGACAAGGTCGCCGACGAGGGCTACGACGCCGTGTTCCTGATGGGCGTCGGCGGCACCTGGGACGAGCTCATGCAGCTCGAGTACCTCATGAACAAGTTCGGCGACCGCGACCTCGAGGTCTACCTGATCCACGCCGCCGAGTGGAACGTCTCCGGCCACAAGCGCATGACCGAGAAGTCCGTCGTGCTCACCGCCTCCGAGTCCGGCACCACCCCCGAGGTGCTCGAGGCCGTCAAGAAGATGAAGGAAAAGGGCATTCGTGTCTACGCCATGACCAAGCCCGAGGGTCTCATCGGCCAGGCTGTCGGCGCCGAGAACTGCGTCAAGATGGCCTCCGATCATGGTAATGGCGGCTGCGAGATGGGCTACTACCTCGCCGACTGCTTCGGCCTGCGCCTGCTCAACCGCCGCGGCTGCTTCCCCAAGTTCGACCTGTTTATCGAGCAGACCAAGGACATCTGGAAGGACATGCTCGATATCCGCAAGCGCTTCGAGCCGCGCGCCGAGGAGCTCGCCAAGAAGTACGCCCTGGCCCCCTACACCATGTTCATCGGCTCCGGCGCCCTGTGGGGCGAGACGATCCTGTTCTCGATGTGCATCCTGGAGGAGATGCAGTGGAAGCGCACCCGCTACATCACCTCGGCCGACTTCTTCCACGGCACCCTCGAGCTCGTGGAGCCGGGCGTCCCCGTCTTCCTGTTCATGGGCGAGGACGAGAACCGCAAGCTCGACGAGCGCGTCCGCGCCTTCCTGACCCGCGGCGTGACCGGCGACACCGACATCAACATCATCGACACCGCCGAGTTCGCGATCCCCGGCCTTGACGACGAGTTCCGCGTCATCGTCTCCCCGTGGATTCTGACGGTGCTCGTGACCGACCGCCTGGCTCGCTACTACGAGACGGTCACCAAGCACAACCTCAAGTATCGTCGCTACTATCACCAGTTCGACTACTAAAGAAAACGGGTGCGGGAACGTGCCGGGCTATTGAGAGGAACACAGAATGAGACAGTACATCATCGCCAGCCATGCGCACTTCGCTACCGGCATCAAGGAGAGCGTCGAGCTGCTCTCGGGCGCGCGCGACAACGTCCACGATCTTTCGATGTTCGTCGATGACCGCATGGACGTGGCCGAGGAGGCCCAAAAACTGCTGGCGGGCATGGCTGCCGACGATGATGTCGTTGTCTGCACCGACCTCTTTGGCGGCAGCGTCAACAACGAGTTCACCAAGATCGTCCAGACGCGTCCCCGCACGTACCTCGTTACCAACATGAACCTTCCTCTGCTCATCCAGCTGCTGTTCTCTGACGAGTCGGCGCCGGTTGAGGAGACGATTCGCGCCATCGTCGCTGCGGACGATACGCGCGTGAAGTTTGTCAACGACCTGCTGGTCGATGACGACGAGGAAGAAGAGTTCTAATCCGCAGCACCTATTGACATGCCGTAAGACGGCGCAAGACCTTTGGGGGGTCACATTATGATTCAGCTACTTCGCGTTGACCATCGCCTGCTTCATGGCCAGGTCGCAGTTTCCTGGGTTCAGGGCCTCGGCTCCAACTGCATTTTCTGCGTGGGCGATAAGGTCGCCAACGACCCGGTGTGGAAGACGACGCTCAAGATGGGCAAGCCTGCCGGCTGCAAGCTCGTCATCAAAGATATGGAGCATGCCATCGAAGCTATCAACTCGGGCGTGACCGACAAGTACAAGATGATCATCTGCGTCGCCACTATTGCTGAGGCAAAGCAGCTTGTTGAGGGCTGCCCACAGATCAAGTCGGTCAACCTGGGCAACACCAAGCCCAAGGACGAGAAGCGCCCCGATGCTCGTCAGGTCTCTCGTCAGATCTTCCTGACCGCGGCCGAGGAAGCCGATGTGCGCGAGATGCTGGATCGTGGCGTTGAGGTCGAGATTCGACCCCTGGCCGATGACCCCAAGGTTGACTGCGCCAGCGTGCTCTAGGCGTTTGAATTCGAAGAGTCTGAGCTCTTCGTAGTGTCCTATATGGAAAGGGGGATGTATGCTTACCCAAGCAATCCTCATCGGACTTATCGCCGCATTTGGTAAGTTCGACTACCAGCTCGGTACGCTCTATGCGTTCCGCCCCATCGTCCTGTGCCCGCTCGTGGGCCTGGTCCTGGGGGACCTGCAGTCTGGTCTCGCGATCGGTGCGAGCCTGGAGCTGCTGTTCATGGGCTCGATCTCCATCGGCGCCTACGTGCCGCCTGATGAGACGATCGGCGGCGTGCTCGCCTGCGCCTTCGCTATCCAGCTGGGCCAGAGCACCGAGGCAGCCATCGCGCTCGCCATGCCCATCGCCACGCTGTGCCTTGCCATCAAGAACATCCTCAACGCCGCCCTGCCGATCCTGGTTGACCGCGCTGATGTCTTCTCCGGCCAGGGCAACCTTAAGGGTGTCTATGCGATGCACTTCCTGATCGGTTCCACCGGTGTCATCATGGCGTTCCTGCTGTGCTCGCTGTCGTTCTATCTGGGTGCTGACGCCATCCAGGGCATGCTCGACTTCATCCCGCCCTTTGTCCTTGCTGGCTTTGGCGTTGCCGCCAACATCCTGCCGGCCATGGGCTTCGCCATGCTCGGCCGCCTGG
>CAJLDK010000015.1:0-47828 GCA_905205405.1 uncultured Collinsella sp. | reverse complement strand
GTGCCGGGCGGCGGGCGGAGCATGGCCACCGGACCCATCGAAACACATCTCCACCATTCCTTCAACTGGGAAAATGGCGCCCCCGGGGCCCGAGAGGGGCCGCGGGGGCGTTCGGTTAACTGCGGGAGCGTGCCGTCAGCTCAATGTGTTCGGTTGAGATCGGAAATCAACCTTTGCGACACTCGCCGCGAAGAGGGGGACGTTCGCTTTGGCGGTTTATTTCCCCTGCACCATGGTGAGCGAGATCTTCTTGCGGTCGCGATCGACCTTTTCGACCCACACCTTGACCGTGTCGCCGACGCGCACCACGTCGCTGGGGTGCTTGACGAAGCGGTTGGCCAGTTTGGAGATGTGCACGAGGCCGTCCTGATGCACGCCCACGTCGACGAAGGCGCCAAAGTCGACGACGTTGCGCACCGTGCCCTTGAGCTCCATGCCGGGCTCCAGGTCGTCAATAGAAAGTGCCGAGCGGCTAAAGACCACCTCGGGCGCGTCGTCGCGCGGGTCGCGACCGGGCTTCTTGAGCTCGTTGACAATGTCGATGGGCGTCAGGGTGCCACAGTCCAGGTCGCTTGCCAGCGCCGAGATGCTGCCCAGGCGGCGCTCGATGTCGGGCACGCCACCGCGGCTGAGCTCGCTGGCTTTAACGCCTGCGCGCTCTAGGACGGACGTGGCCACCTCGTAGCTCTCGGGGTGGACGCTTGTCGCGTCGAGCGGGTTCTTGCCGCCGCTGATGCGCAGGAAGCCCGCGGCGTTGAGGTATGCCTTGGGTCCCAGCTTGGGGACCTTCTTGAGCTGGCGGCGATCGGTAAAGGCGCCGTTTTCCTCGCGGTACGCCACGATGTTCTTGGCCACGCTCGGCGTAATGCCCGACACGTAGCCCAGCAGGCTCGCGCTCGCGGTGTTGACGTCGACGCCCACGCGGTTGACGACGTCTTCCACCACGTGGCCCAGGGTGCGCGAGAGTTCGGCCTGGTCAAGGTCGTGCTGGTACTGGCCCACGCCGATGGACTGGGGCGGAATCTTGACGAGCTCTGCCAACGGGTCCTGCAGACGGCGGCCCAGGCTCATGGCGCCGCGCACGGTGACGTCCAGGTCGGGGTATTCCTGACTGGCGAGCTCGGAGGCGGAGTACACCGACGCGCCGGCTTCGTTGACGATGGTGTATCGCAGCCCGGGCGCCTGCTCGGCAATGAACTCCGAGACGACTTCCTCGGTCTCGCGGCTGGCGGTGCCGTTGCCGATGACGATGGTGTTGACGCCGTCCTTCTTGACGAGGCGGGCGAGCTCGCGCTTGGTGCCGGCGACGTCGTGGCGCGGCTTGGTGGGGTAGACAACGCCGTGGTCGAGCAGCTTGCCGGTCTCGTCCATGACAGCGACCTTGCAGCCGGTGCGGTAGCCCGGATCGAGCGCGAGCACGCGGGCACCGCGCACGGGGCGTGCCGAGAGCAAGCCCTCGAGATTCTTGGCAAAGACATTGATGGCCTCGGTCTGAGCGCGGACGGTGAGTTTGGCGCGGGCCTCGCGCTCCAGCGAGGGGGCCATGAGACGCTTGTAACCGTCGGCGATAGCGGCGTCAAAGACGGGCGCGAACACGCCCTGGCGACGGGGCCAGCGGCTGCCGAGGCGCGCCGTGGCGGCAGCGCCGTCGACGTTCACGCGCACGCGGAGTTTGCCCTCGCGCTCACCGCGGTCGATAGCCAGCACGCGGTGGTTGGGAATACGGCGCAGCGGCTCGTCAAAGTTGTAGTAGGGCTCGTAGGGGGTCTTCTCGGCGGGGTCGGTTGCCTCGACGACGATGTCGGCGGTGTTTTGCGTAAAGGCGCGCAGGTCGGCGACGTTCTCGGGGTCCTCGGCTACCGTCTCGGCCACGATGTCGGCGGCGCCAGCGAGCGCCTTCTCGGGCGTGTCGAAGCCGGCCTCCTCGTTGACGTATGCCGCGGCGGCGTCGAGCGCGCTGCCCTTGGCCGAGGCCTGCATGATGACCATGTTGGCAAGCGGCTCCAGACCTGCCTCGCGGGCCTTCTGCGCGCGGGTCATGCACTTTTTACGGTAGGGCTTGTAGAGGTCTTCGACGCGCTGGAGCTGTGTGGCCTCGCGAATCTGCTGCTCGAGCTCGGGCGTGAGTTTGCCCTGGGCGTCGATGAGCAGGATGACGTCCTCTTTACGCTGTTCAAGATTGCGCTGGTAGGACAGGCGCTCGTCGAGCGCGCGCAGGGCAACGTCGTCCATGCCGCCCGTTGCTTCCTTGCGGTAGCGCGAGATAAAGGGGATGGTGTTGCCCTCGTCGATGAGCTTGACGGCTGCCTCGACGTTGGCGGCCTTAAGGTTGAGCTCGCGGGCGAGCTGGGCGATAAGATCCATGGAACTTCCTGTCTGTGAGTACGTTACAGGTGCATGAGCCACCCAGTCTACCACCCGCCCGCGCCGCGGCTGCAAAGAAAGCCCCGCGGGCAGGAGGCTGCTCGCGGGGCAAAGAAGAGGGGCTTATTTGTGGCGGACCGAGGGGCTCGGCATGGGGTTTCTGTCGCGGCCGCTCTTAAGGCGTTACAGCTCGACGAGCTGGCCGGTCTCGGCGGCCTCCTTGACGGCGTTGAGAAGCGTGAGCGTCTTGACGTTGTCGGCCGGCGTCACGACGGGCTCGACCTCGCGGCGGACGACCTTCACAAAGTGCTTGAGCTGCATCTTGTGGGGAAGCGCCGGGTCGACGGCCGGAATCTCCATCTGCAGCGGCTTGTGCCAGTTAGAGGCGCCGTCGTAGGAGAACTGGTGCAGGCGGGGCAGCGACAGGGCGCCCTTGGTGCCGCCGATAAAGTAGGCGTCGGCGTCGAAGGGGCGGTACTGCGGATCCTCGCGAGCGGTTGCCTCCCAGTTCCAAGGGCTGGCGGTGGCGTCGGAGATGGTCATGCTCGCAAGCGCGCCATCGGCAAAACGGACGTTGACCACGGCGGAGTCCTCGGTCTCAAAACCGCGGGCGGCGCTGGACTGCATACCCTGGACGGCAACGGGCTCGCCCAGCAGGTAACGGAGCAGGTCGACGTCGTGCACCAGGTTGACCAGAATCGGGCCGGCACCCTTCTTGCGGCGCCACTCGACGTCGAAGTACTCGTCGTTCTTATAGATCATGTAGTGGAAGCTCGACACGGTGAGCTTGCCCAGCTCGCCGGACTCGATGATCTCCTTGGCCTTGTTCACAAACGGGTTGTGGCGACGGTGCTGACCCACGAGTACGGGCACGCCGGCGGTCTCGGCCTCGGCGGCGAAGGCCTGGGCATCCTCGAGATCGTTGGAGATCGGCTTTTCGACCAGCGGCACGATGTTGCGCTTGATGGCCTCGCGGGCAACGCCCAGGTGCAGGTCGTTGGGGGTGGCGATGATGACGGCCTCGGGCTTGACCTCGTCCATCATCTGGGCGGGATCGGTATAAAACGGCACGCCGGCGGCCTCGGCCGTGGCGCGGGCGCCCTCAAAGGCGTCGGCGATGGCGACGAGCTCGGCCTCGGGCTCCTCGGCGACAAAGCGGATGTGGTTGCGGCCCATGGCGCCGGCGCCGATAACGGCAATGCGGACGGGGTTGAGCTCAGACATTACGACTCCTTAATGCTGGTGGCTGGTGGAATGCGACAAAAGGGCTGCCCCTTTGCCGCATCGGTACAACTAGGCGGACTTCTTCTTGCTGTCGGAGACCATCATGTAGACGGTGAGTACGACGGCGATGGCGGCGATCACGATGGCGCCGTAGAAGGACTGCTGGTAGGCGGCGCTGCCGGCCTCGGCGTGATACAGCACGGCGGTGATGGGCTGGCTGATCCAGGTAGAAGCGGCATAGCCCAAGAACATGATGCCGTAGTTGACACCGATGTTGCTGGTGCCAAAGGCGCCACCGGTAAGCGGCGGGTAGATGACGAGCAGGGCGCCAAAGCTAAAGCCGAGCAGGGCGAGCGCCACAAAGAACATGCTCTGCGTAAAGCTCATCGACATGATGACGAGTGCGACGATGGTGACGACAAGGCTGATGAGCAGCGACTTGTAGGCGCCGAGCTTGTCGATGATCTGGCCAAAGGACAGACGGCCGACCAGGTTGGCGCAGGTGTTGACGGAGACCACCACGCCACCGAGGGCGACGGCCGCGGCGCTCGTGGGGTCGGCGAAGAGCTGGACGGCGGCGATGGAGGCAACCTTGCCCACAAGCAGGGTGCCTGCAGTGGCAGCAAAGGCGAAGGTGACGATGAGGACCCAGAAGCGCGGGGTCTTGACCATCTCGCCCGGGGTGAGGTCACCGAAGGTGCCGGCGTGCGCGCCGCCCTTGGGGGCCTCGAAGCCCTCGGGCAGCCAGCCGGCCTCGGGGGCCTTCAGGAACAGGGCGGAGGCAGCGATCATCACAAAGAAGATGACGCCGAGTGCCTTGAGGGCGCCAAAGATGCCGAGGCTCGGGATGAGCAGCGAGGCGAGCACCGGGGACAGCACGGCGGGGCCGGCGGTCGAAGCGGCCAGGGTGATGCCGGAGGCGAGGCCCTTCTTGTCGATGAACCACTTTTGGCCGGTGGTGAGCGCCGGGTTGTAGCCCAGACCATTGCCGATGGCGGCGACGAGCGAGAACCACAGGTAGAACTGCCACGGCTCGGTAACGGTGCCGGACATGAACCAGCCCAGGCCGTAGCACACGGCGGCGGCGATCACGACGTTGCGCGGGCCGATCTTATCGGAGATGCGGCCGGCGAAGATG
This sequence comes from uncultured Collinsella sp., assembly GCA_905205405.1. Classification (GTDB taxonomy): domain Bacteria; phylum Actinomycetota; class Coriobacteriia; order Coriobacteriales; family Coriobacteriaceae; genus Collinsella. The sequence goes on along the minus strand of CAJLDK010000015.1, from coordinate 43,102 downwards.
CCCGTCACGGCCATGATGGTCTGAAAGACCGGGAAGGCCCAGGTAAGAGCGCTGGACCACTCGGGATAGACGGCGAGCAGGTTCTTGGACACGACGGAGTACAGCGCGATGGAGCTGATGAAGAACATGGTGACGCACGCGGCGGAAAGCACGACGGCGCGACCCTTGTTGGAGTTGGTGGAAGCCATGGGACTCTTTCTAATCGATGCGGGGGGAGGGGAGGGGCAAACGCCGCTGAGGTGCTTGCCCCGCGCCCCTTTCTACCGGGCTTGTTTACTGGTCAGTCGGCTTTGCGACGCCGGACTCGTCGGACCAAAGCTCGACACCCTTGTTCTTGAGGTAGTTGTCGGCATAAGCGCGACGGCCGCCGGGCTTGGCGGTGAGGTCACCCATCATGTTGGAGAAGCCGCCGTCGACCTTGATGGCGTCGCCGGTGGTAAAGTCCGAGCGCTTGGACGCCAGGAACATGACGGCGTTGGCGATATCGCTGACCTCGCCGATGCGGCGCGTGGCGATCAGGCGGCTGCGGCTCTTCTCGACCTCGGGGTCGGCGTAAAAGCTTGCCGACATGGGGGTCTTGACGAAGCAGGGCTCGACGCAGTTGGAGCGCACGCCGTAAGGGCCCCACTCGGCAGCGAGCATCTTGGACATCATGTTGACGCCCGCCTTGGTGGAGCTGTACACGCCCGAGAACGTCTCGGGGGAGTGGCTGGCGACGGTCGAGATGTGCACCAGGCGGCCCTGGCCGGCCTTGATCATCTCGCGACCAAAGCGCTGCGAAGTGATGAAGTAGCCGGTGAGGTTGACGTTGATGACCTCGTTCCAGTCGGAGAGCGGCAGGTCCTCCATGGCTGCGAAGCGCAGGATGCCGGCGGTGTTGACGAGGACGTCGACGCGGCCGAAGTTGGCGATGGTGGCGTCGACGGCGGCCTGAACCTCGGCCTCGTCGGTGGCGTTCATCTTGTAGCCCTCGGCGTGGACGCCAAACTCGGCAGCGAGGTCGGCGGCAGCGGCCTTGACCTTCTCCTCGTCCAGGTCGAGCAGGACGACGTTGGCGCCATTGCGGGCGAACTCGCGGCAAATCTCGACGCCCATGCCGCCGAGCGCGCCGGTCACGGCGCAAACATCGCCCTCGAGCTTAAGCCAATTGCTCATAGGAACTTCCCTTCTTGTGCCTCCCGGTGGGCCGCTTCCATTAACCGACCCACGTGGTTTTCGCTGGTTATCGTATGCTTAGCGTTCGCGCAGGTGAATTGCATATTTGTTAGAATGACGTTAACCGTAGGTTTACACTGTATATTGAGGTTTGTTCTCAATTGAGCGCGTGACCTGCGAAAACGACCCCCTGCGGTGCTGTGGGCCCGCGCGTGCGAAAACGGGAGATTGACGTGTACGATCGACGACTTGACGCTATTTCGGCCGCCGCGGAGCTGGGAAGTTTCTCGCGTGCCGCGGCAAAGCTGCGCGTGTCGACGCCGGCACTCGTCAAGCAGGTTTCGGGCTTCGAGGCCGAGTTCGGCATCACGCTGTTCGAGCGCTCGCATTCGGGCGTCAAGGTGACGCCGGCGGGTGCTCTGCTGGTGGACGACGCGCGCTCGATCATGCGCCAGTCCGAGGACGCACTGCGTCGTGCCCGACGCGCGGCGGGCGATGGCGGCGCCGTGCGCCTGGGTGTGTCGATGATGTGCCCGGGGCGCCATACACTCGCGCTATGGCCGCAGCTGCACGACATGGAACCGCGTTTGCGTTTTGAGATTGTGCCGGTGGGGGACCTTTACGATGAGCACGAGACCGTTATGCGCAGTCTGGGACGCGAGGTCGACGTGGTGCAGTCGAGTTTTTCGACCCCGCGCTGGGGAGACGCCTGCCAAAAGCTTCGCATCGTTACCGTGCCGTTTTATATCGACGTGCCGCGCACAAGCCGACTCGCGCGCAAGACGCGCATCACGGTTGCCGACCTGGAGGGTATGCGCCTGCGCGTGCTTCGTCACGGCAACGACGCCATGGACAGCCTGCGTATCGATCTTTTGGCCGACGGCGGCGTGGACGTGATCGACGTGGACAGCTTTGACTTTGCGCTTTTTAACGAGGCGGAGGAAAAGGGCGACGCGGTGCTCACCTGCGGAGCGTGGTCGGGCGTGCACCCGGCCTTTGTGGGCGTACCGTTTTTGTGCGGCCGCGAGGTGCCGGTCTATTTGCACTACCCGCTCGAGCCCACCCTCCAAGTCCAAAAATTCGTCAACGCCATTGCCCAACTCCTCAAGTAGCTCACACAAAACGAGGCCCCGGCCAAACGGCCAGGGCCTCACTAACCTTTATTCCGTTTTAAACGACGGGCTGATCACGCGTAGGAGGGTGCCCCGTGGACGGCGGTGTATTTCCTCCGCGCGCAGTTTCGCAGCGCAGCGAGAATGTTTGAGCACGGAGGAGTTACCCCGCCGCCCCGGGGAACCCTCCGTCAGTAATCGTTCCTACTCCAGCTCAAACGCACCCGTGTAGAGCTGGTAGTAATACCCGCGCTTGGCAATCAGCTCGTCGTGGTTGCCGCGCTCGATGATGCGGCCGTGGTCCAGGCAGATGATTGCGTCGGAGTTGCGCACGGTGGAGAGGCGGTGCGCGATGACAAACGTCGTGCGGCCTTCCATGAGCTTGTCCATGCCGGCTTGCACGATGGCCTCGGTGCGGGTATCGATGCTCGACGTGGCCTCGTCCAGAATCATTGCCGGCGGATCGGCGACGGCGGCGCGGGCGATCGAAATCAGCTGGCGCTGGCCCTGCGACAGCTGGGCGCCGTTGCCGGTGAGCATGGTGTCGTAGCCGTCGGGCAGGCGGGTGATAAAGTCGTCCGCGCCCGCGAGCTTGGCCGCCGCGATGCACTCCTCGTCGGTGGCATCCAGGTTGCCGTAGCGGATGTTATCCATCACGGTGCCGGTGAACAGGTTCACGTCCTGCAGCACGACGCCCAGGCTTCGGCGCAGGTCGGCCTTGCGGATCTTGTTGACGTTGATGCCGTCGTAGCGGATCTTGCCGTCGGCGATGTCGTAGAAGCGGTTGATGAGGTTGGTGATGGTCGTCTTGCCGGCTCCGGTGGCGCCGACAAACGCGACCTTCTGGCCCGGCTTGGCAAACACGGACACGCCGTGCAGCACCTCGTGGTCGGGCGTATAGCCAAAGTCGACGTTGTCCATGACCAGGTCGCCACGCAGCGGCACGTACTCGATCTCGCCGGTTGCGCGGTGCGGATGTTTCCACGCCCACATGCCGGTGTGGTGGTCAGCCTCCTCGAGCTGCCAGGTATCGGGGTTGACCTGCGCGTTGACGAGCGTCACATAGCCTTCGTCGGCCTCGGGCTTCTCGTCGATGAGTTCAAAGATACGGTCGGCGCCGGCGAGGCCCATGACCACGGCGTTGATCTGCTGCGAGATTTGGCCGATCTGTCCGCAGAACTGCTTGGTCATGTTGAGGAACGGCACCACGACGGCGATGGACAGCGCCATGCCCGAGATGCTCAGGTTGGGCACGCCCAGCGCCAGGAAAATGCCGCCGGCAAGGGCCACCAGCACGTAGAGCAGGTTGCCCAGGTTCATAAGGATGGGCATGAGGATGTTGGCGTACATGTTGGCCTTCTGTGAGACCTCGAAGAGCTTTTCGTTGCGCTCGTCAAAATCGGCCTCGGCGGCAGACTCGTGGCAGAACGCCTTGACGACCTTCTGACCGTTCATGACCTCCTCGATATGGCCCTCGACCACGCCGAGCTCGGTCTGCTGCGCAATGAAGAAACGCGCGGAATTGGAGCCGAGCAGCTTGGTCATAAAGGTCATAAAGGCGACGCCGGCGATGATGACCAGGCACATCCACACGCTGTAGTACAGCATGATAAAGAACACCGTGACAATGATGATGATCGTCATGAGCAGGTTGGGCAGCGACTGACTGATCATCTGGCGCAGCGTATCGATGTCGTTGGTGTAGTGGCTCATGATATCGCCGCGCTGGTGCGTGTCGAAGTAGCGGATCGGTAGGTCCTGCATGCGGTTGAACATCATCTCGCGCAGCTTCTCGAGCGAGCCCTGCGTGACGATAGCCATGGCGCGGTTCCAGAAGAGCGAGGACAGGACACCGACGCCGTAGATGCAGGCGAGGGTGGTCACGAGCTGCAGAATCTTGGGCTGTGCGGCTTCCCAATCGCCCGACTGCCACGATTCGCTAATAATCTGCAGGGCGCTCTGCAGGAAGGTCGCGCCGATGGAGTTGATGATGGCGCAGAGCACCACGCCGGCGACGACAAGGGGCAAAAGCACGGGATAGAAGCCAAAGAGCGTCTTGATGAGGCGCGACATGGTGCCGCCCTTGCGGTTGAGCGCGCGCTCGGCGGTCGTTGCCTTACTCATGGGCCTCGCCTCCTTCCTGGGTCTGAGCTTGCGTTGCGGTCATGTCGGTGTTGTCTGCCGCCGTGTTCGCGTCGCCAGAGACGTCGTCGGCGTCTTGCGTACCTTCGGCAGACATCTTGTTTTGCGAGGTAAAGGTCTCGCGGTAGATCTCGCTCGTCTTAAGCAGCTCGTCATGGGTGCCGATCTGCGCGATACGGCCGCCCTCCATGACGATGATGCGGTCTGCGTCCTGCACGGAGCTGATGCGCTGGGCGATGATGAGCTTGGTCGTGTTGGGCAGATAGCTTGCCAGTCCTGCGCGGATCTTTGCGTCGGTCTTGGTGTCGACGGCGCTGGTGGAGTCGTCCAGGATCAAGATCTTGGGGCGACGCAGCAGGGCGCGTGCAATGCACAGGCGCTGCTTCTGACCGCCCGAAACATTAGAGCCGCCCTGTTCGATCCAGGTGTCGTAGCCCTTGGGGAAACCGTCGACAAACTCGTCGGCGCAGGCCAGATGCGCTGCCTCGCGGACTTCCTCGTCGGTGGCGTTCGGGTCGCCCCAACGCAGGTTCTCGGCGATGGTGCCGCTAAACAGCACGTTTTTCTGCAGCACCATGGCGACCTGGTGACGCAGCGCGTCCAGGTCGTAGTCGCGCACGTCCGCGCCGCCCACGCGCACAGCGCCTTCGGTGGTGTCGTACAGGCGGGCGATGAGGTTAACGAGCGTGGACTTGGCCGAGCCGGTGCCGCCGATGATGCCGATGGTCTCGCCGCTCGTAATGTGCAGGTCGATATCGTCGAGCGCCTGGCGTTTCGCATGCGCGGAATACTTAAAGCTCACGTGGTCAAAGTCGATGGAACCGTCGGCAACCTCGAGCACGGGCTCGGCGGGATTGGCGATCGTGGGCTCGGCGGCCAGCACCTCGGCAATGCGGTGTGCCGATTCGTCGGCCATGGTCACCATGACAAAGATCATCGACAGCTGCATCAGGCTCATGAGAATCTGGAAACCATAGGTAAAGGTCGAGGAGAGCTGGCCCACGTCGAACAGCGTGCCCTGGCTCGTGATGATGAGCTTGGAGCCTAGGTAGATGATGATGACAAACGCGCCGTTGACGCAGATGTTCATCATGGGGTTGTTAAAGGCGAGCAGCTTCTCGGCGCGGGTGAAGTCCATCTGGACGTCGCGCGCGGCGGTCGCGAACTTCTCCTTCTCAAAGTCTTCGCGCACATAGCTCTTGACCACGCGCATGCCGGTGACGTTTTCCTCGACGGACTCGTTAAGGGCATCGTACTTGTGGAACACGCGCGAGAAGATGGGGCGCACCTTAAAGATGATAAAGAACAGTCCAAAGCCCAGCAGCGGAATGATGACCAGGTAGACCATGGCGACGCTGCCGCCCATGATAAACGCCATGGTAAAGGCGAAGATCAATACCAGCGGCGCGCGCACGGCGATACGGATGATCATCATAAAGGCCTGCTGCACGTTGTTGATATCGGTGGTCAGGCGCGTGACGAGCGAGGAGCTCGAGAACTCATCGATGTTGGCAAAGCTGAACGTCTGGATCTTGTAGAACAGGTCGTGACGCAGGTTCTTGGCGAATCCGCAGCTCGCATGGCTGCAGGTGACACCAGCCGCGGCGCCAAAAGCAAGCGACGTCAGCGCGATGAGCACCAAAAAGCCTGCGGTGGGAAGCATCTCGGCTACGGTGGCGCCGTCTTTGATGGCGTCGATCAGGTTGGCGGTGATAAATGGAATCAGCATCTCGCAGAGCACCTCGCCAAGCACGAGCAGCGGCGTGGCAACAGTGACTTTCATATAGTCGCGGATGCTTCCCATGAGGGTTTTAATCATCCAGTTCCTCCCAGGTTACGCGGATTTTATCGAGCATTTCGGCGAGGTCCTCGCGCTCGTCGTGGGTGAGCGCGCTAAAGGCCCGTTCTCTAAAGCGGATGCGGGCCGCCTGGTCGATGCGGGCGTTTTCCCGGCCGGTTTCGGTCAGGCGAATGGTGAGTTGCCGTCGATCCTTGGGGTTACGGCTGCGCTCGATGAGGCCGTTGAGCTCGAGCTTGGACAGGATCTCGGAAAGCGATCCCGGCTTGAGGTCAAAGTGCATGCCGAGCTCCTGCTGCGACATCTCGCCGCCGGGTTGCTTGGCCAGCAGGCAGATGATGGGCGCCTTGCCGGATACGCCTCCGCCATGAAAGTGCATGTAATGGCCGCAGAAGCCAAGCCCGTTAAGGATGCGCTTGGCAAGTGCATCCGATTGCGATTGCGCCTCGGGCGAATCTGCAGGCTCGATGGGGTCGCCGCCCGGCGTATGGGGGCAGAGGTCGATGCATTCGTCGCACATGGTGTTGCTCCTTTCTTTAGTTAGGTAGAGAAATTGTTTTGTACCTAAGTGATTCTAGAGGTACCTAACTGATTGTCAAGGTACCGAATCGATTTTGTGGCAGTGCTGGGGTGCCGGTGCCAGGGGAATCTTGGACAGTCTTCGCAGCGTAGATTCAGCGGGCCACGGCGTATCCCGGAGTTTTCGATAGGTTCATTAAGGGGGCGAGACTGGCAGCTGCCGGTCTCGCCCCTTGGCTTTCCGAGACTTAGAGCGGCTCGTCGCCGGTTCGGAGGATGGCGAGATATGGCTCATATGAAAACGTGCGGTATCGTTTCCTGCTCGTATCACGTTGGACAAGAATGCTCCAATCGGTAAATTGGGATATAAGGTTGTTTGCGCTCGATCTGCTAATCTGCATTCGTTCAGACACAAAGGCGGTGTCGACGATCGGATTGCCCTCGAGAAGGTCGAGTAGCATAAGGGCGTTCGTCGTAGCCCTTCCCGCCTTTTCGCGAATCAGCCTTTCGGTTTCCGAATGGAGGTCGACAAGCTTCCGCATCGAATCCCGCGCCTCGCGTGCGCTTGCAAGCAAGCAGGTACTGAAAAACGAAACCCATCCCTCAAAATCGCCTCTCTGCCTTACGCGCATAAGCCAATCGTAGTATTCGCTCCTGTGTCGTTTGAGTTCATACGAGGGGTAGATGACCGGCTTGGTGAGCGCCCCATCATGTATGAGCGAAAGGAGGATGAGCAGACGCCCGAGGCGTCCGTTGCCGTCGAGGAACGGGTGCGCGGTTTCAAACTGGTAGTGCACCAAAGCGGCCTTGATGACTGGATCGATGTCGTCACGCTCGTTGATGAAAAGCTCGAGGTCGCCAAGTGCCTCCTTCATATCCTCCGTGTTGGGAGGGACATACGGGGCCTCATTGAGCGTGCAGCCGTTTGGTCCGACCCAGTTCTGAGTCGTCCTGAACTGGCCCGGCGTCTTGTCGGAGCCTCTGCCATTTCCAAGCAATGTGGCATGGACGGATTTGAGCAGCCTCATACAGAGTGGCAGTTCCTCCATGAGCGTGGTCGCCTGCTGCACCGCTCGAGTGTAGTTGACGACGTCGGTTAGGTCCCGGCTCGCATTGGATTCGTTTGACGGGTCAAGAACATCATCGAACGTACATTGCGTACCCTCGATTTGAGAGGACAAGAGCGCTTCCTTGCGAACGTACATAGAAAGGTACATGTCGATGTTCGGAACAAAGCGAGACATGCCCTCAACCTCGCCGAGTATGGCGCGGCAATCGGAGACAAGCCGCATGGAATCAGCGGATAAATTGATTGGAAAGAATGAATCCATATTGGCGGGTCTAAACGAATCATAGGCGAGGGCTCCTGAAAGGTTGTGCCTGACGTTTCCCTGTCGTCCGGGTGTGATGGGTGCGAGCATCGTTAGTGTCCTAAGAACAAATTTGAGCCAAAACTTGTTCTTAGAATTTTATAGCGCCTTCTAAGGCCAAGTTTCTGCAATAAGAAGCGTCAGAAAAACTCTAAGAACAAAATTACGCCCAAACTTGGTCTTACATCCGAAGGCAAGACTTAGATTGCACTGCGCTACACTTAGTCGCATTATGGCGACATCGCGCCGCGCCCGACCCAAGGGGGACACTCATGAAGAACACTCAGCTGCTGCTGATCAACGATATGTGCGGCTACGGCAAGGTCGCGCTCTCGGCCATGCTGCCGGTACTGTCGCACATGGGCTATCGCATCCACAACCTGCCGACGGCGCTCGTTTCCGATACGCTCAACTATCCCAAGTTCTACATTCACGACACCACGGAGTACGTGCGCCAGAGCCTCGCTATCTGGGAGGAGCTCGGCTTTGAATTTGATGCTATCTCGACCGGCTTTATCGTGACCGAGGAGGAGACGCGCATCATCTCGGACTTTTGCCACCGCCGCGCTCAAAAGGGCACCAGGGTGTTCGTCGATCCCATCATGGGCGATAACGGCAAGCTCTATGCCGGCGTGCCCGAGTCGACCATCGGACTCATGCGCAGCTTGGTCGAGTGCGCCGACTACGCGGTGCCCAACTATACCGAGGCGTGCCTGCTCACCGATACGCCTATCGCCGAAGAGATTACGGCCGATGAGGCCCGCACGCTCGTGGACGCCATGCTCGCGTTGGGCACCAAGTCGGTTGTCATTACGAGTGCGAAGGTCGATGGGGCGAGTGCCGTCATCGGCTACGACCATGTGGCGGGGGAATACTTTGAGATTCCGTTTGAGCTGATCCCGGTGTACTTCCCGGGTACGGGCGATACGTTCTCGGCCGTGCTCATGGGCCGCGTGATGAACGGTTGGAGCCTCCAGCGTGCCACGGCCGATGCCATGCGTGTGGTGGCCGAGCTTATCGAGCGCAATGCCGACCAAGAGGACAAGTCGGCTGGCCTTCCCATCGAGGCCTGCCTGGATGTGATTGACCATGAGTAACGCTGACGAGGGCGGCGCCAAGCCTGCAGGCGAGAGCAAGCCGCTCGGCGCGCCGCGTGGCAAGCGTCCGCGTATCCGCATTAGCTGCGTGGACCAGTTGGGAACGTGCCGCTGCCATCATGGTCACAAGCCAGGCGATGTCTTTGACTTTGACCGAGACCGCGGCAAGATGTGCGCTATGGCCTGCCATGTGGGCTTTCCTTACATTGACATCTTGCGTTACGGCGGAACCGTGCCCGGCAACGAGCCCGGCACGGCAAAGTTCTGCTGCCCCGAGGTCGATACATTGAACGTCTGGCTCGCCGAGATCGTCGACGAGTAGTCGAGCGAGGATTTTCTCCCGCCGAGATAATGAGCGTGGATTTTTCCCGTTTTGGACGCAATTTCGCGCTCAAAGTGGGAGAAAATCCACGCTCGATTTGTATATGGGAATCCCGATCTCGTTTATGCCCGTGCTTAGGCGTTATCGTCGTTGTCCTGCGTGCGAGTAAGGTCAAATTTCTGCATTTCATCCGATTTGTGGCTCTAAAAACTCTGCATTTCATCGATTACAGCTGCTCGAGCATAGCGGTGCAACCGGCGAGCACGTCGCGGTAGGTGGCATCGAAGTTGCCGGTGTACCAGGGATCGGCCACGTCGCCGGGGCGCTCGGTCCAATCGAGCAAGCGCGTAATCTTGCCGTCGGGGTCGTCGTCAAAGATGCGACGCAGACCGCGCGCGTTCTCAGCATCCATATAGACAATGCGATCCCAGTTGCCATACTCCGCGCGCCGCACCTGACGTGCGCGATGTGCGACGACGGGAATCCTGACTTCGCGCAGCTTGGCGACCGTGCCATGATGCGGCGGGTTGCCGATCTCTTCGGTTGAGGTTGCTGCAGAATCGATGACAAACTCGCCCGCGCGTCCAGCGCGGCGCGCTAGCTCGGTAAACACGGACTCAGCCATCGTCGAGCGACAGATATTTCCACAGCAGATAAAAAGAATGCGTTGCATGAGCGGTTTCCTTTCTGGGCGGTCGCGCGGGGCTTACAGGCTGCCCTTGAGACAGTTTGCTCCGATAAAACCCGCTGCGTACAAGGGGAGGTGGCGCAGCTCGCGCCCGTCATCAGTTTCGCTGCGGGCAAAATTGTTCTCGGACAAAATGTAGGCATATGGCGACCGGGCTTTGTCCATAAACGACCCGAGGGTTCTTGCGCGCACGTTGCGTGCGGACTTTACCTCGACGGGCACAATTTCCATACGGTCGGTCTGAAGTAGAAAATCGAGCTCACCGCTCGTCTTCCAAGACGACGGCGGCACCCAATAGTACGTCCGCAAACCATTGCTCGAAAATGCCTGCATGACCGAGTTTTCGGCCAGGGCACCTCGAAAGTCGGAAGACAGTGCTATGGCGGAATCCTCTTTGAGGTCGAGCCAGAGCCGCGGGTTGATACCGAGTTTGTAGAACATGAGGCCCGTATCGAGAAGATAGACCTTAAAGAAACTTCCGTCTTCGTCGTCGAAGGGAACGAGGGGAGGTTCGATGCCTTCGGTCAGGTTGTTGACCGATATGATGGCGGCGCCTTCGAGCCAGTCGAGCGGCTCGATAAGCTTGGCGCGACGGCCTCCGCGTTCGACCTCGGAGTACTTGAATTTCTTTGTGGACGATCTCAGCAACTGGGACGGAATGGAGCGCCATACCTTGCGCGCCGCCACGCCACTGATCCCGTTTTCGGGGTCGGTCATATCGGCGGTGTAGGTCTCGTCGATTTCGCGCTGCTCGACGCGCGCGTCTTCGATGGATAACGTCTTGCGATATGCGTTGACGGCGGCGGGCATGCCGCCTACGACCTGGTATCGATGAAACAGGCTGAGCGCGGCTTGGTGCGCGGCGTAAGCATCGAGCGTGCCGGCGTGGGTACGAACAGCATCGGCCATCTGCTCCTCATCGAGCGCCCAGAGAAACTCCTCGAACGACATGGGATGCATGGTCTCTTGACGAACGCCGCTGGGAAAAGGCAACTTGCGCTTGCGCGTGGCGACACCGAGTTGGCTGCCGGTCGCGCATATGCGCCAGCCCGAACCCGAGAAAAAGCGAAGCGAGTTGAGCGCCCGTTCGCAGAGCTGCACCTCGTCAAACAGGATGAAGGCGGTTTCCTTGCGAATGGGGGTGCGTTTATAGTCTGAAATTCGCGCCACGATGGTGTCAACGTCGTCGGTGGGACAGTCGAACAGCGGAGCAATCAGTTCAAGATCGGTCTGAAAGTCGAGTTTGACAAACGCATCGCCGGCGATTCGCCTGCCGATTTCCTCGGCAGCGTACGTTTTGCCTACGCGTCGCGCACCACGGATGAGGAGGGGGCGTGAGGCGTCCTTTGTCGCCCATGATTCGATAACGGATTCGATTGATCTGCGCATGGGGCCACCTTTCCGATTTCGTGTACTTCAGATACATAGTTTAGTACGATTTCGTGTACTTAAAATACACGAAATCGTAGAAAAGCGTGTATCTGAAATACACGAAATTGCACTGCCGGAGCTTGCAGGCGGATAAACACTACTAGTATGGGACGGTTTTCACTGGTTGCTCGCCACCTTGGGCTGTGTTCGTCCCTATGCCTGCATCCGGGGCTGTGCTGATTGACGACGGCGCTCCCAGCGGGCGAGCTTGATCGTCACTAGCGCAAGCGCCCAGGCTACGAGCGAGAACGCAGCGCCCACGGCACCCACGTACGCAATGCCAATTCCGTTTACCACGGCGCCGCCCACTGCGGTGCCAAACGAGATACCGACGTTAAACGCCATGGGCTCAACCGAACTCGCGAGCACCATCGACTTGGGATGGCGGCTGCGCGCCACGTCCATAAAGTGTGTGATGCACGACACCGAGAACAGGTACATGAGCATCGCCAAGCTAAAGACAAAGACCAGCGCGAGCGGCATGGTGCCGCCCACAGCAAACAACCCGAGTAACGCCACAGCCTGCAGCACAAACGTCACGAGCAGCGCCTTCATGCCAAAGCGCGCATCAATCCATCCGCCCAGGATGTTCGAGATCAGGCAGAACGCGCCGTAGGCCATGAGCGTGGTGCTGGCTTCGACCGTGCCCATGCCCAGCACCTGCTCCAGATAGGGCGTCACATAGCCGTAAAACACATAGACCGATCCCACGCCAAACAAGAAGATGAGCATGCCGGTGATGATACTCGGTTCGCGCAGCAGACCCGCCTGTTCGCGGAAGGTGGCGGGTTCGTCGGTCTGTCCGGCGCGCGGCATAAACACCGCGAGCGCGGCGCAGATCAGAACGGCAAAGGCCAGCGTGCCGTACATGGCAACGTGCCAGTCGAGCGTGTCGGCCACAAACTTGCCGATCGAAGTGACAAAGACCATTGCTACGGAAAACGCACCATATACCACCGAGATGGCAAGCGAAGTTTGCTGCGGGGACAGCAGCTCGGGGATGTACGTCACGCCCACGGCGAGCAGTGCGCCCGAGACGGATCCCAGGACAATGCGCGAGATAAACAGTACCTGGAAGTTGGGCGCCAACGCCATGACCAGATTGCCGAGCACAAAGATAATGCTGTAGCACACGAGCAGCTGGTAACGACGGAAGCGCCCCGTGCTGAGCGCAAGCACCGGCGTCGCGATAGCGTAGACCAATGCAAAAACGCTGATGAGCTGGCCCGCAGTGGCAAGCGATATGCCGAGTTCCGTCGCCAAGTCACTTTCGATGCCGATGACCACGAACTCCGAGCAGCCGAGCGAGAAGCCCAGCAGCACGAGCAGCGCCAGGCAGAGCTTGGTGCGCGCGGGGGAGAGCGCGGCGGCGGTTGACTTACTTTTAGGCGTGGTTGCGGCGGTCAAGGTTGTCACTCCAATGTCGCATGAATAAGCGGGATTCAATCCCTGCAACTCTAACAGAATGTGTCAGGTGCCTGCCCCCCTTTGTCGCAGGCTGCGCTTGCCTGTATAGTCGCAATACAGGCGAAGATGGTCTCAGGTACATCGCGGGCGACAGGAGATCCCATGGGTATGCACACGACAAAGGTTGCAGTGGGCGAGGGCAAGTTTGCGCTCGAGGCCCAGCTGACGGTGACACCGCGAGGCATGGCGGTGTACGCCTGCTCGCCGGAGTTCGCGCACCTGGGCGCCACGGCGCAGGCCATTCCGCGCCCCGAGCCCGGCCGCACGGCGACAGTGAGCATCCTGGCTGTTCCGTGCCATCGAGACGAAATTCCGGCGCACGATATCGCGGCGGCGCTGGCCACGCGCTTTGGCGTGCCGGTCGTTGCGAGCACGGGCTTTCATGTTGAACAGGCGAGCGGGGGCGACCTGCAGCGCGTGCTCGACACCACCAAGGAGCTCATCGCCGCGCTCGAGGAGGCCGCAGCCCGCATTCTGCGCGCCGGCTGGGATGAGGGCGGCGCGGGCGCCGAGGTCGTGGCGGTCAATGCCGCGACCGGCGAGACGCTTAGCCCCGTCGACCGCATCGATGCCCATGCCGGTGAGGGCATTCTGCATCAGGCATTTCTGACGCTTCTGGTCGAGGGCCAGGGCGAAGACGCACGCCTGCTGCTCTGTCGTCGCAGTCCGCTCAAACGCCTGTGGGGCGGGGTGCTGGCCGATAGCTGTGCCGGCCATCCGCTCCCCGGGGAGGACGTTGTCGCCGCGACGGCGCGCCGCATCAACGAAGAGCTCGGCATCACGCGCGCACCCGACCAGCTCAAACACCTCGGTCACGTGACCTACCGCGAGGACCACGGCGACGGCCGCTGCGAGTGCGAATGGTGCGAGGTCTACCTTGCCCATGTTGAGCCGGGCGAGCTGCATATCAACCAAGAGGAGATCTCGGAAGTGCGCCGCGTGGCCCCGTCCGAGCTTAAAGGCTACCTGCAGGGTCACCCCGAGCAGCTGGCCCCCTGGCTCCGCGAGGCTCTGGAGGTTCCCTCCATCCGCGCAGCCCTCGCTATGTGAAAAAAGACAGTCCCTTTGCCACATCCAAACCGTCACAACATTTGATGAAAATCTCGAAAACGAGGAAAAGCGTCGAATGTTGTGACGCTTTTTGTCCAGAGGATCGCTTCTCATCCAAAAATCCCGCTTGACTGTATTGCCACAACACAGCGCAACGTAAGGGGTGTCCGATAACGGGCGCCCCTTTTTAAGTGGCAACGTGGCCGCGAATCCGGAGCGCCCCCAACAAGAAAGGTGGGGAGATGGAAGCGGAAAAGAAGGCGTTTAAGATCACCAAGCGCGAAATTGGCTTTGTGCTGGGTATCGTTGTCTTTTTGCTGGTGAAGTTTCTTCCTTTGGCGGAGCTGAGCTCGACGGTCGAGCTTACGGTCGGCGGTCAGACCTGTCTGGCGTTGACGCTCGCCACGGTGGTGTTCTGGGCGTGTGGCGTGGCACAGCCGGGCTTTGTGGGCCTGCTCTATTGCGCGCTGCTCGTTCTGTTCAAGGTGTGCGTGGACGACACGGGTGCCGCGAGCATCTCGGCGACGGTCGCCTCCACGTTTAGCTCGTGGACCAAAGCCACCATGTGGCTCGTCATCGGCGCCTACCTCATCGCCAGCGCGGTCAAGGAGTCGGGCCTGGGCGAGCGCATCGCCTATGCGTTTATGCTCAAGTTCGTGCGCGATGCCAAGTCGCTCATCATCTCAATCTTCGCGCTCACCTTTGTGCTGTCGCTGCTGATCCCGCATCCGTTCCCCCGCGCCTTCCTCATCCTCGCCGTCGTCTCGGTCATCGCCGAGTCCGCCGGCTACGGTGACGACGACCGCGGCAAGCTCGGCTTCCTCGTGTTTGCCGCTGCCGCCCCGGGCTCCATGTTCTTCCTGACGGGCGACTCCACGCTCAACCCGCTCGTTGCGCAGTACAGCGCCGAGGCCGGCGGCATGAGCCCGTCCTTTGTCGACTGGTTCCTGTGCATGAGCGTGCCTATGCTGGTCGCGCTGCTGTGCACCCTGTTCCTGGGCCTCTTCCTCTTTAAGCCCAGCAAGGAGCTCGTCTACGATCGCGAGCAGATCGTGGCCAAGCAGGCCGCGCTCGGCAAGCTCTCCGTCAAGGAGATTCGCACCATCGTGTGGCTTGTCATCGCCATTGCGCTGTGGCTCACCGTCTCGGGCGATTACATCGGCTGGGTCACCCTGGCCATCGGCGTCTCTCTTGCCATGCCCATCATCGGCGAGGTCCTCACCCCCGCCAGCTGGAATGCCGTCGACATCAAGTCCCTCATGTTCCTGACGGCCGCCATGGCCGTGGGCTCCGTGGGCGGTGCCACCGGTATGAACGCCTGGATCGCCGATGTTGTGCTTCCCAGCTCCGTGCCCGAGAACATCTTCCTGTTCGCCCTGCTTGTCGCCGCGCTTTCCATGATCATCCACATGTTCATGGGCTCGGTCATGGCCGTGCTCGGCGTGTGCGTGCCGGCGTTCATCAGCTTTGCGGCCGGCTCCAGCGTGAGCCCGCTCGCCGTGGCGCTCATCGTCTTCACGTCCATCAACATCCACTACATCCTGCCGTTCCATAACCTGCCGATCCTTATCGGCGAGGGCAAGGACGCTGGCGGCTACACCTCCAAAGAGGCTATGCGCATGGGCATTCCCCTCACTGCGGTCGTCTTTATCGTCGTGCTGGTCGAGGCCGCCTGGTTCCACCTCTTTGGCCTGATGTAAGCAGTCGAGTGCTTGGCTGTAATTAGCCGAGTGCTTGAACTGCGAGTGCCCGAGCGCCCCATCTATGAGCGCTGCGGCCCCATTACGTTACCAAGCCGGCGGCACTCCCGCCGCCGGACACTCTCCCGAAAGGAGCACGCTATGTCCACTACCGATGCTTCCCAGATCCACGATCTGCGCTCCGCGCTCGACTTTTTGCGCGAGATGCCCGGCCAGCTGCTCGAGACCGACACCCAGGTCGATCCGGACGCCGAGGTCTCGGGCGTCTATCGCCACGTCGGTGCCGGCGGCACCGTTATGCGTCCGACCAAAGAGGGTCCGGCGATGGTCTTCAACAACGTCAAGGGCTTTGACGATGCCAAGGTCTGCATCGGCATGCTTGCCAGCCGCAAGCGCGTTGCCGCCCTGCTCGACCTGGACGAGGAGCACCTGGGCCTCGAAATCGGCAAGCGCTTCGAGAACCTGATCGCGCCCGAGCGGATCGCCGAGGGTGCGCACGTCGACTGCCAGGAGGTCGTGTACAAGGCGACCGACGAGGGCTTTGACCTGCGCAAGATCGTTCCCGCTCCTACCAACACGCCCGTCGACGGCGGCCCCTACATCACCATGGGCCTCGCCTACGGCACGAGCCCCGACGGCTCCCAGTCCGACGTGACCATCCACCGCTTCTCCTGCGTCGACAAGGACAAGCTCGCCATGTGGATCACCCCGGGCAGCCGTCACCTTGGCGCCTTCTTTGACGAGTACTGCCAGCGCGGCGAGGACATGCCCATTTCCATCTCCATCGGCCTGGACCCCGCTGTGTACATGTGCTGCGGCTTCGAGGCTCCCACCACGCCGCTCGGCTTCAACGAGTTGCAAATTGCCGGCGCCCTGCGCGGCCACGCTGTCGAGCTTGCCGACTGCGTCACCGTTCCGCAGAAGTGCATTGCCAATGCCGAGTATGTGCTCGAGGGCTACCTCATGCACGACGAGACCATCAACGAGGATGTCAACGGCCACGGCTACGCCATGCCCGAGTTCCCCGGCTACACCGGCGGCGCCAAGGTCTGCCCGGTGATCAAGATCACCGCCGTCACCACGCGCGTCAACCCCATCATGGAGAGCTGCATCGGCCCTTCGCACGAGCACGTGTCCATGGCCGGTATCCCCACCGAGGCTTCCATCTACAAGATGGTCGAGACCGCTATCCCGGGCCGCCTGCTCAACGTCCACGCTGCTCCCTGCGGCGGCGGCAAGTTCGTTGCCATCATGCAGTTCAAGAAGTCGAGCAAAAATGACGAGGGCCGTCAGCGCAACGCCGCCATGCTCGCCTTCTCGGCATTCTCCGAGCTCAAGCATGTGATCCTGGTTGACGAAGACGTCGACATCTTCGACATGAGCGACGTGATGTGGGCCATGACCACGCGCTTCCAGGCCGACGTGGACCTCATCACCATCCCCGGTTGCCACTGCCACGTGCTCGACCCGTCCAATGACCCCGCGTTCGATCCTTCGATTCGCGAGCACGGCATCGCCTGCAAGGCCATCTTCGACTGCACGGTTCCGTTCGACCTCAAGAAGAACTTCATCCGCTCGCAGTTCATGGAGATCGACATGGACAAGTGGGCCAAGGAGATTGCTTTCTAAGGTTCCGGCGTTCTACCGAACGCCGGACCACTCGACGCTGCGCCCGCGCCTGGCGGGCAATCTGCCCCTCAACTGCGAAGGCATGGGCATAAGCCCTATGCCTTCTTGTTTCGGGGCACCTTGCCTCGCCAGACGCGCGCTCGCTGACATTGCCCGACCTATAGCTGCCATTTTGTTGTTAGGAGTTGTCATGCCTGAGTCTTCTGTCCGTCCCCGTCGCATTGTCGTTGGCGTATCTGGTGCCAGCGGTGCCGCGCTGGGCCTCGAGTGCCTCAAATGCCTGCGTCAGGCCGGTGCCGAGTCGGCGCTTGTCGTCACGCGCGGGGGAGAGATCACCATCGAGCAGGAGCTCGGCATGACGCTCGACGAGTTTGTCGCGCACGCCGATGTGGTCTACGACAACAAGAACATCGGCGCCGCCATCGCAAGCGGCACCTATCCGGTCGACGGTATGATCGTGGCTCCCTGCTCCATGAAGACGCTTGCCGGCATCGCGAGTGGTTACAGCGAAAACCTGTTGCTGCGTGCGGCCGACGTGCAGATGAAAGAGCAGCGCCGCCTGGTGCTCATGGTGCGCGAGACGCCCTTCAGCGCCATTCACGTCGATAACATGGCGCGCCTGGCGCGCGTACCGGGCGTCATGCTCATGCCGCCCATGCTCACGTTTTACAACGGCCCCGCTACGCTCGACGACGCGGTGCATCACATCGCCGCCAAGGCGCTCGAGGCCGTCGGCGTGTCATGCGCAAACTATAAGCGCTGGTCATAGGCGCTTTTAGGGTAGGATACGAGGAGTGTTTGAGCCCGCTGCCCCTGTGGGCGGCGGGCTTTGTGCGCTAAAAGGATGTGTCGGGAGGACTTATGCAGACGGGCATGTATGCGATTAGCGAGATGGCGAGCTTGTTTAATGTTTCGCGCCAAACGCTCATCTACTACGACAAGATCGGCCTGTTTAAGCCCGCCGTGGTCAACGAAAAAGGCTACCGTTTCTATTCGCCCACGCAGATCCCGCTCATGCGCCTGATCTGCATGTTGCGCGACCTGGGGCTCGAGCTCGACGAGGTCGACCGCCTGACCTCGACGTTCGACATTGGCGAGATGACCGATCACCTGCGCTCGCGGGTCCAGGCGCTCGACAAGCAGATTGCCGGGCTTAATGCCGAGCGCGCCAGTGTGCAGGAGCGCCTGAGCTTTTACGACGAGGCGGTCTATTGGCGCGAGCGCGAGGGCAAACCGGAGCTCAAGCAGTTTGAGCGCCGCTACGTGGTCTTTGAGGAGTTCCCGGCCGATATCGAGCGCGGCCGCTCGATGCTGCACCCCACGCTCATGCGCGCGATTCTGCGCATGCGTGCGCTCACGGGCACGCGCCCCATGCGCGGCTGGGGCGCCATGCTGCGTCGCGAGGCGCTGCATTCCGACGACCCCATTGCCGGCGCCGGCTCCTTTGCCGTGCTGCCGCGCGGTGCCGAGGAACTGCTGCCGAGCGACGCTGCCGAGCTGGCAGAGATCGGCATAGAAGTGCTGCCCGAGGGCACATACCTGTGCATGAGCCGCTGGGGCATGCCGTACGAACCCGAGGGCATCCGCGCCGTCGTGGCCTGCATGGACAAGCACGCGCTCCAGCCCGTTGGCAACGCTTTCGACTTTTGCTACCTCGATACCACGAGCTACGACGAGTCCCACCAAGAGGACTTTTGCTGCATCCAAATCCCTGTTACCCTCCAGATGTGACAAAGGGACAGTCCCTTTGTCACATTCGTGGTGTGGCTGCTGCCCAAACCGTCACAACATTTGATGAAAATCTCGAAAACGAGGAAAAGCGTCGAATGTTGTGACGCTTTTCCTGTCTGTGCCGGCGAGCTCCCGTGCCATCTGGGGGTATAAGGCTGGCAAGTGTTTATTTGCGAGGCTTAAGGGGCGCCCCGTATGGATATCGATAACTTTGAATGGTGGTATAGCGAGGGCGAGGCTCCGGACGAGGAGTGGGACGAGCCCGCGCCGCGTGACGTGTCGAGCGACGAGGACGAGGCCGGCAACGATGCTGCTGTCGAGCCTGACGCCGCCTCCGATGCCGCCGAGCCCCTGACCTTTGAGCAGGCTTGGGCCCAAGCCGAGGCCGATGAAGCTAAGGTCGATGCCACGGCCACACTCGGTGAGCCGGCGGACATGTCCATCTCGCCGGCCAAGATCCCGCAGCCGCGCCATAACATCGACCCCGGCAGTACGGCATCCTTCAGCATTCTCGACGTGCCCTCGCAGGGTGCCCAAGCACCCGCGCCCACACGTCGCCCCGACCTGGCTCGCGAGGAGGACGCGGGCCGTCGCTCTCCGCTCGGCCCCATCCTCATCGCCTTCATGGCCGGCGTTATCGCATGCTCGGTAATTGGAAACGTCTGGAGCCATGTTGAACAACAACGAAAAGACGCCGCCAAGGTCGAGATGTCCGTCGAACAATCGCTCAGCCGCACGCGCTCGGTGCATGTATCGGTCGAGGTCAAGGACGGCGCGACGTGGGACACCGCGCGCGGCGACAGCCAGATGCTCGTCCATATCGTGGGTCGCACGCTCAAGGGGCAAGCGATCGACGAGTACCAATACGTCAATTCCGAAGGTGACGGCATCGAGCTCAAGCCCGGCGACTACGAGCTCACGGTCGATGAGCCGCCCGTCGCCACCGACGGCACGCGTTACCGTGCCTCAAAGCGCATGGTTCCGGTGAGTTTTAATTCACAGGCGCCCGATACGGTCGATAGCACGCCGCAGGGCGGGTTTGACCTTTACGCTATTGCTCAATAACTGCACCTGTCGCTCAACCCCGCCGCCAAGAGTGGGACAATAGCCCTCGACACCGTTGTTTACTATTGGAGGAAGTAGCATGTCCACCGTCACTACCATCAAGCGCGGCGGCCTCACCGCGGCCATCGATTCCATGGGTGCCCAGCTCACGAGCCTTGCCCTCAACGGCAACGAGTATCTGTGGCAGGGCGATCCCACCTTTTGGGGCAAGCATGCGCCCATCCTGTTCCCCATTGTGGGCTCGCTGCGCAACAACACGGCAACGTCTGCGGCCGGCACCTGCGAGATGCCGCGCCACGGACTCGCGCGCATCGTCGAGCACAAGCTGGTCGAGGTTTCGGAGGACGGCTCCTCGGTAACGTACGAGATCACCGATACGCCCGAGTCGCTCAAGGCCTTTCCGTTTCACTTTAAGCTCAACATGACCTATGTCCTGACCGGCGACGCCACGCTTACCCAGACCTTTGCCGTTACGAACACCGGCGACGTGGACCTGCCGTTCTCGGTGGGCGGCCACCCCGCATTTAACGTGCCCGCCCCCGGTGCCGAGGACGAGGTATTCGAGGATTACGAGCTGGCGTTTACCGAGGCCTGGACGAACGAGGCTCCCATCATCACGCCCGACGGTCTCATGACGTTCGAGGGTAGCTACAAGGCTCCCGATAACTCGGACGTGCTGCCCATCACGCACCGCAGCTTCGATAACGATGCCATCATGTTCACCGATACTCCGGGCTCCACGCTCACGCTGCGCGGCCGCAAGTCGGGCCACGGCGTCAAGATCGACTTTGAGGGCTTTAAGTACATCGGCGTGTGGTCTGCCGCCAACGACGCTCCGTTTGTGGCGCTCGAGCCCTGGACCGGCCACACCACCATGGACACCGAGGACGATGTCTTTGAGCACAAGGTCAACACCATCACGTTGGCACCGGGCGCTACCGACATCCGTTCCTTTAGCGTCACCCTGCTCTAGAGGTTCCGCCGTTCTAACGAACGACGGACCGGTCGACGCTGCGCGCCACCCAGAGCGACAATTTGGCATGAAAAAGGCAAGGCACGACCAGAAGGTCTATGCCTTGCCTTTTTCATGCCAAGTGGTACATGGGGCAGGCTGCTTTGCGCCAATCGTCCTCGTGTGTCTATTAATTTTTCGCGCACATGCCGCGCTGCTGGTTGCGGGCGTATATCCTGTCTTATTGTCAGCAAAACGAAATTGGGAAGGCACCAGATGCAATCTCGACAACAGCGCGACGCGCATCCACAGCCGGTATGCAGCCGTCGCATCTTTTTGGGTAGCGCCCTCGCTGCGAGCGCGACCGTTGTCGCCGGCGCGCTTGCCGGCTGCCAGCGTCCGTCCACACTCAAGGTGGTCCAGCCCACGACAGGCGGCGGTCGCGACGACCTGTCCGATTCCGTGATCGGCAAGGATAAGATCCGCATTGGCATGGAGGCGGCCTACGCCCCGTACAACTGGCAGGTCTCCGAAGCCAGCGAGTACACCATCCCCATCGACAACGTGAAGGGCGCTTACGCCGATGGCTACGATGTTCAGATTGCGAAGATCGTCTGCAAGGCCCTTGGCGGCGAGCCCGTTGCCGTCAAGCAGAGCTTCTCGGGCCTCATCGATTCGCTCAACAACGGCCAGATCGACCTCATTATTGCCGGCATGAGCGCCACGCCCGAGCGCGAGGAGTCCGTCGGTTTTTCCGATCCGTACTTTATCGGCTACTTTGGCCTGTTCGTAAAAGAGGGCTCGCCCTACCAAAACGCGACCAAGCTCAGCGACTTTAGCGGCGCCACGGTGCTCGGCCAAAAGGACACCATGCTCGATACCGTCATCGACGAGATTCCGGGCGTCGTTCACAAGAATCCGGTCGATTCGGTGCCCACGGTGTTCTCGAACCTGCTGCAGGGCACGTGCGACGCCGTGACCTACAACACGGAGAACGAAAAGGGCTATATGGCCCAAAATCCCGGTATCGTCCCCATCCACTTTGCCGAGGGCGAGGGCTTTAAGCAGGAGGTCGCGGCAAACGTCGGCTGCCGCAAGGGCTCGGACAAGCTGCTCAAACTTATCGATAAGACGCTCAAGGGCGTCAGCCAAGAGGAGCGCGACCAGATGTGGGACGCGTGCCTCGACCGTCAGCCGGCATAGGGAGACAGCATGAAAGCCATCAATCGTCTGGCCTCCTTTATCAAGGCCGACCACCGTTATGTGTACCTGGGCACGAGCGTTATCGCGGCGCTCGGCTTGGCATTTAGCCAGCGCAACCCCACGCCGCTGAGCTTTTTGGCGCCCACCGGCATCTTCCAGGATTGCCTTTGGGCGATTCTTTGGGCCTGGATCGTCGTGTCGGCGGCAGCGCTCGTCACCAAGGTTATGCACTGGAGCGACTATCGCGAAAAGTCACCGTTTGCATCCGAGCGTTTCCGTCGCGGCGCGCGCCTGGGCAGCTATGTCGTGGTCGTCATCGCGGCGATCTTCTTTGTCGACCGCTGCGTCATGTCGTTTATCGACCTGGTGCAGGTGAGTATTGTCTCGGACTCCAACCCCAGCGACTTTTTGTCGAGCCTGGTCTACATGACCTACAAGAGCGGGGACTTCTTTATCCGCGGCATCGAGATCACCATCGCACTTGCGACCTTCGGTACCGTCATCGCTTTTTTCCTTGCGCTGCTCTTTGTGTTTTTGCGCATTCAGACCTTCGATCGCGTGGACAACGACCTGGTGCGCTTCTTTAAGAGTGTCGGCCGCGGCTTTGCGACCATCTACTCCACCATCGTGCGTGGCACGCCCATGATGGTCCAGGGTCTACTCATCTATTACGCGGGCTTCACCGTTTTGCGCGGCATGGGCTTCGAGACCGCCCAGGCCAACCAGATCTGGAGTACCTTCACTGCCGGCCTCGTCACCATCTCGCTCAACTCTACCGCCTACATGATGGAGGTCCTGCGCGGCGGCATCGAGTCCATCGACCCCGGTCAGGCCGAGGCAGCGCGCTCGCTGGGTCTGTCACAGTGGCAAGCCATGCGCAAGGTCGTGTTCCCCCAGGGCATTAAAAATGCGATTCCGGCGCTCACCAACGAGCTCATCATCAACATCAAGGATTCGTCGGTGCTTTCGGTCATCGGCGTGTTTGACCTCATGTACGCTACTACCACGGTCGCCGGCGTGTACTACCGCCAGATGGAGGTCTACTGCGTGGCGCTCGTGGTCTACCTGATCCTGACGCTCGTGGCGAGCCGCCTGCTCGAGGCCTTTGGCAAAAAGCTTGGCGCCGAGGCCCCGGCAACGCTGCCCAGCTCCAACTAGGCTCAAGACGAGGAGAATCATCATGGCAGATACCGCCACTACCGGCACCGCGGCCGCCGCACAGACCAATGAGCCGCTTATCCGCGTCGAGGGCCTGCGCAAGAGCTTTGGCTCGCTCGAGGTGCTTAAGGGCATCGACCTCGCTGTCAATCCCGGCGAGGTCGTCACCATTATCGGCGCCTCGGGCTCGGGCAAGTCGACCTTCCTGCGCTGCCTCAACCTGCTCGAGACCCCGGACGCGGGCCACATCTGGTTCCACGGCCAGGACCTTACGGCCGAGCGCTGCAATATCAATAAGCTGCGCGAGGACATCGGCATGGTGTTCCAGGGCTTCAACCTGTTCAACAATATGGACGTGCTCGACAACTGCACGCTCGCGCCCGTCACGCTCAAAAAGATGAGCAAGGCCGAGGCCGAGAAGGTCGCGATGGAGCATCTGACGAGCGTGGGGCTCGAAAAGTTCGCGCACGCTGCCGTGGGCCGCCTGTCCGGTGGTCAAAAACAGCGCGTGGCCATCGCCCGTGCCCTGTGCATGAATCCGCAGATCATGCTGTTCGACGAGCCGACCTCCGCGCTCGACCCCGAGATCGTGGGCGAGGTGCTCGAGGTCATGCGCAAGCTCGCGGCCGACGGCATGACCATGGTGGTCGTCACACACGAGATGGCCTTTGCCCGCACGGTGTCCGACCGCGTGGTCTTTATGGACAAGGGCGTGGTGCTCGAGGACGCCGCGCCGGCCGAGCTCTTTGGCAACCCCAAACATCAGCGCACTCGCGAGTTCCTCTCTCGCTATCTCGAGGACAAATAACCGGCGCAAACGCCTGCGTTGCAGGGCCGCTCCCGTGGGGCGGCCTTTGTCGTCACAATCGAAAGGATGTCATGGCCGAGGTTTGGCGCTTCTTTGCGCATGAGGACGATTTTGCCGATATGGACGAGGCCGGCGCGTGCGAGCGCTTGGGCCGCGTGCTGTCGTTTCCGACCATCTCGAGCATGGATGCCGAGGCGGTGGACTGGCAGCCCTTCGACGACCTGCGCGCCTATATGCAGCAGGCCTGGCCGCGCGTGTTTGCGGCGGGCGAGGTCGAGCTTATCGACCACTCGCTGTTGGTGACGCTTGGCGGTTCCGACTCCGCCCTCAAACCCGTCATGCTCATGGGCCACATGGACGTGGTCCCCGTGGTGCCGGGTACCGAGGCCGACTGGACGCACGCCCCCTTTAGCGGACAGGTGGACGACACCTACATTTGGGGTCGCGGCGCTATCGACATGAAGGATCAGGTCGCAGGCATTCTCGAGGCGGTTGAGTATGCGTTGGCGCACGGCTGGGAGCACAAGCGTTCGCTGTTGCTCGCCTTTGGCCAGGACGAGGAAACCACGCAGTACGGCGCTGGAGCTATCGGCCGCGTGCTCGAGGAGCGCGGTGTTGAACTTGAATATCTGATCGACGAGGGT
Source organism: uncultured Collinsella sp. (assembly GCA_905205405.1). Lineage (GTDB taxonomy): Bacteria > Actinomycetota > Coriobacteriia > Coriobacteriales > Coriobacteriaceae > Collinsella. The sequence continues at coordinate 18,061 of CAJLDK010000015.1, read as the reverse complement.
GACTACCGTATTGTTTCGGCTGCCGAGTACAACGCGGGCGAGGGTTGGCTCATGCACGCCGACCTGGCTGAGAAGGGTTATGCCGACATTGTGCTCAAGACAAAGAGCGCGGGTGGGCATTCTTCCAACCCCTACGGCGGCACGTCGCTCGAGGTGTTGAGCCGTGCCATCACCGCAATCTGCGATATCGAGTGGCCGACGCGCGTGACCGATCTGCTTGCCGCGCAGCTTGTCGAGCTGGGGCTCTACACGGCGGATGAGATTGCCGCCAACGGGGATGCCATCGTGCGCGAGTGCCTCGCCAGCAAAAAGCTCTATCCGCTGGTGACGACCACCTGCGCGCCCACGCAGATCGAGGGAGGCAGCGCCGGCGCCAACGTAATGCCGCAGGATATGTGGGCCAACATTAACTTCCGCATGCTCGAGGGCACGAGCGTGGCCGACGTTGTGGCGCGCTGCCGTGAGGCGGTTGCCGGGGCGGACCTTGCCGGTCGTGTCGAAGTGGAGCTGGGCCCCGGCAGCTCCGAGCCCTCGCCGTCCCCGCGCATCGGTGGTCCCGGCCTCGAGGCGGTTCGCTCCATCGCCGCCCGCTATTTCCGCGATCCAAAGGGGACGGAGGAAAACGGATCATCCGAGCCGTTGGCGATTGTTCCCTCGACCGTGATCGGCGCGACCGACGCTGCCAACTACCAGCACATTTGCTCCGAATGCATTCGTTTTTCGGCGTTTGTGGTCGACGATGACGAGTGCGACCGCGGCGTCCACGGCACCAACGAGCGCATCACCCGCCGCGCCTACCTCCAGGGCGTACGCTTCCTCATCGCCCTGCTCCATACGCTCTAGAATCCGACAAAGGGACTCTCCCTTTGTCGGATTCCGTGCGGGTTATATGCAGGTTTGCCTGCGCACGCTATCATGTATGGGTTAGACCGCAACTATGTACCCCGTACGCGAAGGGATGCGCATGTATCTGAAGATCGACATGCTCTAGCTGGACTTACCCCCGCAATGGCGCCGTGCGCCCCATCAATTCTGCCGATTTTCACCTTCACGCATATAAAGGAGTCCCGTCATGCGCGACAAGCTCGAAAAGATTATCAAGGCCTACGAGGAGCTCGAGAAAAAGCTTTCCGACCCGGCCGTCGCCTCCGATATCAAGGAGTTCACGCGTCTCAACAAGGAGTACGCGCACCAGTCCGACCTCATCGCTGCCTCGCGCGAGTACATCGGCGCGCTCGATGACATCGAGGCCGCCAAGGAAATGCTCCACGATACTACCGATGCCGATGAGAAGGAGATGCTCCAGATGGACATCTCCGAAAACGAGGCCAAGCTTCCCCAGCTCGAGGAAGACATTAAGTACATGCTCATCCCGAGCGACCCCAACGACGACAAGAACACCATCGTCGAGATTCGCTCCGCCGCTGGTGGCGACGAGGCGGCCATCTTTGCCGGCGATCTGTACAAGATGTATCAGCGCTTCTGCGAGTCGCGCGGCTGGAAGACCACCGTGCTCGACTCCAGCCCCAGCGAGGCCGGCGGCTTTAAGTCCATCGAGTTCAAGGTCGAGGGCGACCGCGTCTACTCCGTCATGAAGTTCGAGTCCGGCGTGCACCGCGTCCAGCGCGTTCCCAAGACCGAGTCCCAGGGCCGTATCCAGACCTCCACGGCGACCGTCGCCGTACTTCCCGAGGCCGAGGAGATCGACGTCCAGATCAACCAGTCCGACCTGCGTATCGACACCTACTGCGCCTCCGGTCCTGGCGGTCAGTGCGTTAACACCACTTATTCCGCCGTGCGCATCACCCACCTGCCCACCAACACCGTGGTGCAGTCGCAGGAACAGCGCTCCCAGATCCAGAACCGCGAAGTCTGCATGCAGATGCTGCGCGCCCGTCTGTACGAGATGGAGCTCGAGAAGCAGCAGGCGGAGCTCGGTGCCGAGCGCCAGAGCCAGATCGGCCACGGCAACCGTTCCGAGAAGATCCGTACCTACAACCAGCCCCAGGACCGCGTGACCGATCACCGCATCGGCTTCAACTCCACCTACAACGGCGTCCTCCTGGGCGACCAGCTCGGCACCGTCATCGAGGCGCTCGCCGCCGCCGAGCGAGCCGAGAAGCTGGCTCAGGCCGTTTAGGTTCCGCCGTTCTACCGAACGGCGGACCGGCCGACGCTGCGCGCCGCCCAGTGCGACAATTTGTCATTCAAAAGGCAAGGCATGACCAGAAGGTCTATGCCTTGCCTTTTTCATGCCAACTTGTTCGCTCTGGACGTCGCTCGCTGGCATTGCCAAAACATCGGCGTTTCCTTGGTTGTCAAATGATCCGTAGGGAGTCATTGGGCACATTGCTTTGAGATGTTATTCAATCGGTTCTGATGGCCTTTGAGCTGCTTGCCTGCTAAAAGCAATTAACGATATCTATCCGCTACCGAAAATAATGCTCAAAAAATCGTCCAAGAAGTCGCGGGGCCCTTTTTGGTGCGTCGCGCGTCAAGCGATGTGGCAAGTATTTGGTTAGATATTGGTCAGTTTTGGGGCAACCTTGCCAAAAGCTTGACGAATGCAAATCTAGACGTCGACGAACGAACACTTTGAGCGAGCTCGGTACAAAATTCTGGGCTGATTCTCGATAATCGCCTTCAATCGTCCCTTGCCAAGCGCTGGCCTCGCTTACAATCTGCTCCGACATTCGCGCGCCGCCCGGCGCTTAAGAGGGGAGGACCCCATGGCAAACGAGATCTGGACCATCAAGCGTTGTCTCGAGTGGACCAAGGAGTACCTGGCCGAGCGCGGCGAGGAGCACCCCCGTCTTTCTGCCGAGTGGCTGCTGTGCGCCGCCACGGGCCTGGCGCGCATTGACCTATATATGCGTATGGACGAGACGCTTAACGCGGCCCAGCTCGAGACCATGCATGCGGCCGTCGTTCGTCGCGCCAAAGGCGAGCCGCTACAGTACATTACCGGCAGCACACAGTTTCGCATGATTGACGTCGCGTGCGCTCCCGGTGTGCTCATTCCGCGCCCCGAAACCGAGATGCTCGTCGAGGAAGTCCTCAATTATCTGGATGCCGAGGTGCTGAGCCCCGAGGCTGCTGCCCGTCAGCGTGTTGAGCTGCCTTGGAACGATGAGGTCGAGGAGGCACGCAAGGCCGAGGCCGCGCTGGCAGACGAACGGGCGACTGCCGAGCGCCGTGCCGCTAACCTGACGGCTGCCGATGAGGCGGCGCTAGGCGGCGACGTACTGGGCAGCCGTGCCTATGCCGAGGAACTGGCCGATCGCGAGGCCGAGGAAGCCGCCGCGCAAGCAGCAGAAGCCGAAGCCGCGGAAGCCGCCGAGCCCGAGCTCGACGAATGCGGCATCGCCATCGAGGGTGCCGACCAGGAGACGGTTTCAGCTCAGGATGCCGCTGCGCCTGCCCCAGCCGAGCCCCGCACTGCCCGCGTTCTCGAGGTCGGCTGCGGCACGGGCTGTATCTCGCTCTCGATCGCCTGGGAGCGTCGCGGCCACGTCACCTGCACTGCTACCGATATCGAGCCGCGCGCCATCGACCTTGCTACCAAAAACCGCGATGCGCTTGGCCTCACGTCCGATGAGGTCGCCTTCAGCCTCACGAACCTGGTGAGCTCCATTCCCCGTGAAGAGTGGGGCACCTTTGACGTACTCGTCTCCAACCCGCCCTACATCCCCACCGATGTCATGCGCTCGCTGCCGCACGAGGTCAAGGACTTTGAGCCCGATCTGGCGCTCGAGGGTGGCGCCGACGGCCTCGATATCTTCCGTCGCCTGCTCAACGCGGCGCCCTACATGTTGCGCGCCGGCGGCCTCTTTGCCTGCGAGCTCTACGAGGGCGCGCTCGACGCTGCGGCCGAGCTCTGCCGCCAAGCGGGTCTGTCGGACGTGCGCATCGTCCACGACCTCACCGATCGCCCCCGCATCGTCCGAGCCATCGTCACCGAGCCCAAGCAGCGCCATTAATATTTATTAACTGGTTAACAAAAATTATAAATTAGTTTATAATTAGGACGGCTGAAAGAGGTCGGTCCATGCAACCTCTTACCTTTCGGGAAATCATTGCCCTACTCAAGCACGATGGATTCGTGAAGGTCGCGCAAGTCGGTAGTCATGCTAAGTATGTTTCTAACGATCGTGTTGTCACCGTGAACGGCTCTGGTGGTGATCGACCAAAGAAGGGCACGTGGGCAAGTATTCGTCGCCAAGCTGGACGGTAGTTGGAGGCAAAATGAGGCAGCGATTTACCTATGACTGCGTTCTCATAAAAGAAGACGACGGTTACTGCGCCAGCTTCCCGCAGATTCCCGGCGCCTTTGCCGATGGCGATACGCGCGAAGACGCGATTGCCCATGCCACCGAGGCACTGATGGCGTTTTTGGCCGACGACCTCAACAACGGTTTGACTCCGGCAGGGTACGAACGCTCGGCCGAGGTCGTGGCCCTTTCAGTCGAAATCGACCACGAGGACGCTCGGGAAGCGGCGTGCCGAACATTTAAAGACGCAGCGCTGGACCTCAAAGTCTCCGCTCCGCGGATTACCGCGCTGGTCAAAGCCGGAAAGCTCGATGTTGAACTCGTCGACGGCCGTCGGATGATAACGATAGACAGCATCGAGCGCTACGCCGCCCAAGAACGCCACGCCGGCAGGCCAAAGAAGTTCGTCGCAGTCCAATAACCCCCTCACTTTCACCGACTACTAGAGCCGCTCACCAAACCAACATGCGCTCTGGGCAAATAGATTGAACGTTTCGTGCGAGAATGCCCCACAGTAAACAAACTTGCACCAGAGCGTAAGGGGCTGGCATACACATGCAGACGGTCTATCGGGTATACGAGGGAACGCGCGAGCCGCATCGGCTTGCCGTCGAGCGCACGGCCGAGGTGCTCGGCCGCGGCGGCCTGGCTTTGATCCCGACCGAGACCGTCTACGGTGTCGCCGTGGCAGTCAGCGCCTTCTCGGACGCCGTGCCCCAAGATACAAGCGAATTCCCATCGTGGCCGCGCGATCCGCAGGCTGCCGTCAATGGCGCCGCAGTTCCTGCGCTCGGCACCGGCTATCGCCGTATCTTCACTCTCAAGCAACGTGAGCTCACGCAAACCGTCGCTTGGCTGGTCGATGGCGTCGAAGCACTCGATCGCTATGGCGTGGATATCCCGGAAGATGCCCGCATACTCGCGCGACGATGCTGGCCGGGAGCCCTGACTATCGTGGTCAAGGCGGCCCCCTGCGTGCCGACCTTTATGCGCGCCGCCGACGACACGGTGGCCCTTCGCGCGTCGGCCTCGCCCGTGGTGCAGGCGCTCATCCGCGCCTGCGGCAGTCCGCTTGTCTGCACCAGCGCCAATACGCACGGCGCGCCCGCGCCGGCAAGCTTTGCCGACGTTGAGGATCGCATTCTGGAGGGGGTCGATGTGGCCGTCGACGCGGGCGAGACGCCGTGCCGCGACGCTTCGACCATCGTGACGTTTAAGCATGGCGAGCTCCAGATCCTGCGCCAAGGCGCACTTCCCGCATCGGAGATCGAGCGGGTCCTGTCCGACCCGTTGCATTAGAAAGGTGTTAGCGATGTCGTTGAATCTGGGCAGCCTGGGGATGGAAGATGCCTCGTTTAGCTTTGGCGGTTCCTACATCATGGCGCTCGACTGCGGCACCACCTCGGTGCTCGCGACTATCGTCGACGAATACGGGTGCATCGTTGCCCAGGCACGTCGCAGTGTCAAAACCAGTTTTCCACGTCCCGGTTGGGTGGAGCAGGATCCCATGGAGGTGCTTGCCAGTCAGATCGGCGTGATGATGGAGGTCCAGTTTAAGAGTGGCATCCATTCCGACCGCATCGCAGCCATCGGCATCTCCAACCAGCGCGAGACCACGGTGGTGTGGGACCGCGTGAGTGGCCAGCCCATCTACAACGCTATCGTGTGGCAGTGTCGCCGCACCGCCTCGACCATCGACAAGCTGGTCGAGCAGGGTTGCGAGGAGATGGTGCGAACACGCACCGGCCTTACGCTCGACCCGTATTTCTCGGCCTCCAAGGTCCAGTGGATTCTCGACAACGTCGACGGCGCGCGCGAGAGCGCGGCGGCGGGCGACCTTATGTTTGGCACCATCGATACCTGGCTCATCTATAACCTCACCGGCGGCCAGGTCTTCGCCACCGACTACACCAATGCCAGCCGCACGGCGCTCTTCAATATCCACACGCTGGATTGGGACGACGACCTGCTGGGGCTCTTCGACATCCCGCGCTCCATGATGCCCGAGGTTCGCTGGAGCTCCGGTGACTACGGCCGCGTCGCGAGCGACATCATGACCAACATGCCGCCCATCATGGGCGTGGCGGGTGACCAGCAGGCGTCGCTGTTCGGTCACTGCTGCTTCCATCCCGGCCAGACCAAAAACACCTATGGCACGGGCTGCTTTATGCTCATGAACACCGGCAGCGAGATCGTCGAATCCAAGAATGGCCTGGTCTCCACTATCGGTATCGCTGCAGACGGCAAGATCAACTATGCGCTCGAGGGCTCTATTTTTGCCGCCGGCTCGACGATGAACTGGCTGCGCGACAACATGGGCGTAATCTCCAACGTAAGCGAATCGGCACAGCTCGCCTCCTCGATCAACGATAACGAGGGATGCTATTTTGTTCCCGCTTTCTCGGGCCTGGGCGCACCTTGGTGGGACGCGCATGCCCGCGGCATCGTATGCGGCCTGACCGGCGCTTCGAGCCGAGCGACCATCGTGCGTGCCGCTTGCGAGTCCATGGCCTATCAGAGCTATGACGTGCTGCGCGCCATGGAGCAGGACGTGGGTCTTTCGATCGAGCGCCTGTCCGTCGATGGCGGTGCCTCGCGCAACGAGTTCATCATGCAGTTCCAGTCTGACCTGCTCGATATTCCCGTACTGCAGTGCGAGTCGGTGGAGACCACGGCAATCGGCGCCGCGTATCTGGCGGGCCTTTCGGTTGGGTATTGGGAGGATCTGGAGGAGCTGGAGCAAAACGCCCAGATCGTCAAGACGTTCCACCCCCATATGTCCGCTGAGCGTCGCGAGCGCAATCTCGCCGGCTGGCATGATGCGGTCAAGCGTTCGCTCAGCACTGCGCAGTAGGGCTGCGACGGGCCACTCGATACAACAAACCGCTAAACTTATGCACGGCGCGTGGCAACAGCACTGCGGCGTGCCATGTCAGCAAGGCCATATTGCGGCCGCAACGAAAGGGGCATTCAACCCATGACCGTTACCTACGATACGTCCCGCGTGACGCTTGTCGATCATCCGCTCGTCCAGCATAAGCTGTCGATTCTGCGCGACAAGGAGACCGGCACCAACCAGTTCCGCCAGCTCGTGCGCGAGCTCGCGCTCTTTGACGGCTACGAGGCCATGCGCGACCTGCCCATGGAGGACGTCGAAGTCGAGACTCCCATCACCACCGCTACGTTTAAGCAGCTTGCCGGCAAGAAGCTCGCCATCGTCCCCATTCTGCGCGCGGGCCTTGGCATGGTCGACGGTATCCTCGACCTGGTGCCCTCTGCTCGCGTGGGCCACATCGGTATGGAGCGCGACGAGGTCACCCACGAGCCGCATGAGTATTACTGCAAGATGCCCAAGGATATCGACCAGCGCATCTGCCTGGTCGTCGACCCCATGCTCGCCACGGGCGGCTCGGCCGAGATGGCTATCAGCTATCTGCGCGAGCGCGGCGTCAAGGACATCCGTATGCTGTGCATCGTCGCGGCACCCGAGGGTCTCAAGTCGCTGACCGAGAAGGATCCCGACGTGCATATCTATACCTGCGCCATCGACGATCATCTCAACGAGGCTGCCTACATCGTTCCCGGCCTCGGCGACGCTGGCGATCGCATCTACGGCACGCTGTAGCCGCTGGGCGAGGGCAGATGCACGTGGTCATTCGTGCGTGATTGGTGCGTGCGGGCGCTCGAGTGACGCCCGCACGCATATTTATTAGTGACGGGATGGCCGCCGAGGGCTCAAAACGTGCATTGCCGTATGTGCGGTATAAAGAGTGTCTTAAGAAAATGTACAGATGTGTATTAACTTACGTTTTCCAACTTGTCATTGCCTGTCCGGTTCGTACAATAGTCAGCAACGCTGTCGGGCTGCGTCGGCGCGCGCTGCGATGTTCGTCAAGTACGCTCGTCGGCTATCGCGACCCATTCGTCCTCAGTGCTTGGCCTTTTGTCCGTTTGACACCCCCCCGGGGTTAAAGACGCGATTAAGGTTGGGTAACGGTGCATTGATTTTGCAATCATGCGCCCTAAAATACTAGGACGATGTGAGCGGGGTATGGCTCCATGTGGGCTATATGTCGCGAGAAGGGAACGCAGATGCCGGTTGAGCTGGCAGGTCACGTACCGTTCATCGCAACGGGATTCGTCGTTGGTCTTGTTGCATTTTTGCCGCTGTACCTTGCGCTTGCTCCGGTGCTGGCACATCGACGCGATGCCAACATGACCGTGGGCATGTTGGGTATCATGGTGTCGTTTGCGGTGCTCTTTATGGGCGTCGTAATCGTGCACCTGGTAGTTCCCGCGGCGCTCATCGCCTTTTTGTGCGGCGAGCTCGCCGGGTTTTTGATTTGTTGGATCGTGATCGCCTGCATGGTGATTATGAAGGATTAAAGGCGTTGCCCCACCTTGGTGCGGGCAAACAGGGAAGGTGGAATCTTGGACGCATTTGCCAAGTTACCCAGCGCGATCGCCGAGCTCGTCGCTGAGTTCTCCTCGGCTCCGGTCGTGGGTGACCTTAACGCGGGCCTGACGCAGTACTCGTTCTGGCTGCTTATCGCCGCTGTCGTCATGTTCGTGGTCTTCTTCGCGTTTACCAAGAAGCAGACGGTTGTCCCCGAGGGCTTCTTCGTTAACGGCGTCGAGTGGGTCATCGAGTACGTGCAGGACGATATCGCCAAGGGCGTCGTCGGCGACAACTGGAAGAAGCACTTCCCGTTTTTGGCCTCGCTGTTCTTCTTTATCCTGATCAACAACTTTATCGGCCTCATCCCCGGCATGAAGCCCGGCACCGGTGCCATCGGCTGTACCGCCGCCCTTGCACTCGTGTCGTTTGTGTACTTCATCTACTTCGGCATCAAGAAGCACGGTTTCTTTGGGTACTTCAAGAGCCTCGCCCCTGCGGGCGTTGCCTTCCCCATGAACGTCTTCGTGTGGGTCATCGAGCTCTTCTCGCTGTGCCTGCGTCTGATCACGCTCGCCGTCCGTCTGTTCTGCAACATGTTCGCCGGCCACATCGTCATGGGCTCGTTCGCCATCATGGCCACGCTCTTTGCCCAGCCGATGCTGGAGCACTTTACGGCCATGAACGCCGTGGGCGCCCTGCCCAGCGTGGCGTGGGTTTTGATCCTTTTGGTGATCTACGCCGTCGAGCTGATCGTTGCCTTTGTTCAGGCATACGTCTTTACGGTCCTCGAGGCCGTGTACATCCAGATCGCAGAGGCTGACGCCCACTAGCGGTCGCATTCATTTGGTGTTCGGAGGCGCGGCACCCGCGTGCGCCTCTACAACATAGGTATTTATCCTGCGCACATGCGCACGACAAAGGAGGAATCGTGGGAGTTATCGGATATGGTCTCGGCGTTATCGGTGCCGGTCTCGCAATTGGTCTTGCAGCACTCGGTGCTACGAGCGCTATGGCTCGTCAGCCTGAGGTCCAGGGCCGTGCCTTCACCGTCTTCATTCTTGCATCTGCATTCACCGAGGCTCTGGGCCTGATCGGCTTCGTCGTTACGCTGATTTCGTAATTGAGCACGAAGGTAGTCGCCATGAAGCATTTCAACCACGCGAAAGCCGCCGTTGCGCTGACGGGCGCCATGCTCGCCATGCCGGTGTCGGCATTCGCCGAGGAGTCTGAGAACAAGGCCGAGATCCTCGTCCCCAAGATGGCGGAATTCGTCCCTGCACTCATTGCCTTCCTCATCATCTTCATCGTTTTGGCCAAGTTCGCCTGGCCGCAGATTCTGCAGACGATGGAAGAGCGCGGCAAGCGCATCAAGGACAGCCTCGATGAGGCCGAGACCACCAAGCGCAAGGCCATCGAGGCCCGCAAGGAGTCCGACGCCCTCGTCACCGACGCCCGTCGTCAGGCTGCCGACATCGTGACCGCCGCCCGCCAGGACGCCGAGTCCGAGCGCGCCCGTATCATCGCCAAGGCTCACGAGGAGGCCGAGGACATCATCGCCAAGGCCCACGCCAACGCCGAGGACGAGCGCAACTCCATCTATGCCGCCGCTGCCGGCTCTATCGCCGATCTTTCCGTCTCTGTTGCGACCAAGATCGTCGGCGAGGCCCTCGAGAACGACGACGAGCAGCGTCGTCTGATCGAGCGCTACATCAAGGAAGCAGGTAGCCTGAATGCCTAACAGCCGCATGGAGAACAGGGTTCTCGAGACCTATGCACGCACCCTCCTGGAGGCCGCTAAGGCCGAGGGCCATGTGTTCCGCGATCTTCACGAGCTTGAGGTCATCGCGAACGCCAGCCCCGAGGTGCTTGCCGTCCTCGGTACCGTGTTCGAGCGCGGCCAGCTCGATCTTCTGCCGCAGATTGCATCGACTTATCGGATGGTAACCGCGACCGACGAGGACGTCGTAGGCGTCACCGTCACTACGGCTATCCCGCTCGATGACGAGCTGCGCCGCACGATTACCGAGAAATGCGAGGCCGATCTTAAGCGCAAGGTATTCCTGATCGAGAAGGTCGATCCGTCCGTCATCGGCGGTCTGATTCTCGAGGCCCGCGGCCAGCGTCGCGACGTTACCGTCAAGACCCAGCTGCGTGCAGCGCGTGAGGCCCTCGGTTCCACGATTTTGAATAACGGAGGTGAAGCCTAGTTATGTCCGATACCCTCAATGCCGAAAGCATCGCCCGCGCCCTGCAGGCGAAGCTCGATGGCCTGGCGGCTACCGTCGACACGCAAGAGGTTTCCCATGTTGACGAGGTCGGCGACGGCATCGCGCGCGTCTCGGGACTGCGCAACGCCATGGCCGGCGAGCTCTTGGAGTTCAAGAGCTCCGAGACCGGCGAGACCGTCTACGGCCTTGCCCAGAACCTCGACCGCGATGAGGTCGGTGCCGTTCTGTTTGGTGCCGTCAACGTCATCAAGGAAGGCGACGAGTGCCGCACCACCGGTCGCGTCATGGATATTCCCGTGAGCCGCGCCATGCTCGGCCGCGTCGTCAACCCGCTGGGCCAGCCCATCGACGGCCTGGGCGACATCGTCGCCACGCACCGTCGCCCCATCGAGTTCAAGGCTCCCGGCGTCATCGATCGTACCCCGGTGTGCGAGCCGGTTCAGACCGGTCTGCTCGCTATCGACTCCATGGTGCCTATTGGCCGCGGTCAGCGTGAGCTCATCATCGGCGACCGTAAGACCGGTAAGACCGCCATCGCCATCGACGCTATCCTCAACCAGCGCGGCAAGGGCATGGTCTGCATCTATGTCGCCATCGGCCAGAAGGCCTCCACGGTTGCCAACATCCGCGAGACCCTCGCTCAGCACGGTGCGCTCGACTACACCATCATCGTTTCGGCCACCGCTGCCGATTCCGCCCCTATGCAGTACATCGCGCCTATGGCCGGTGCCGCTATCGGCGAGTTCTTCATGTACAATGGCGAGGACGGCAAGCCCGCCAGCGAGACCAACCCCGGCGGCCACGTGCTCGTCATCTACGACGACCTGTCCAAGCAGGCTGTGGCCTACCGTCAGATGTCGCTGACGCTGCATCGTCCGCCCGGACGCGAGGCCTATCCTGGCGACATCTTCTACCTGCACTCTCGTCTGCTCGAGCGTGCCGTCAAGATGTCCAAGAAGAACGGTTACGGCTCCATGACGGCACTGCCGATCATCGAGACCCAGGACGGCGACGTCTCGGCCTACATTCCGACCAACGTCATTTCCATTACCGATGGTCAGATCTACCTGCAGTCCGAGCTCTTCTTCCAGGGCCAGCGCCCGGCAGTCGACGTCGGCATCTCGGTGTCGCGCGTCGGTGGCTCCGCTCAGACCAAGGCCATGAAGCAGGTCGCCGGCAACCTCCGTCTGGACCTTGCCGCCTACCGTGAGCTCGCCGGCTTTACCCAGTTCGGTTCCGACCTGGATGCAGCGACCCAAAAGCAGCTCACCCACGGTGCGCACATGACCGAGCTTCTCAAGCAGCCGCGCTTTAAGCCGTTCGACGTCGCCGAGCAGATCGTTACGCTGTTCGCCGGCAACGAGGGCTTCATCGACGACCTGCCCCTTTCCGAGGTGCTGCCGTTCCGCGCCGAGCTGCTCGAGTACATGAACGCTGGCTTTGGTGGCTTGCTGCAGAAGGTCCGTACCAACAAGATCGACGGCGAGACCAAAGAGCAGCTGCTTCAGGCCATCACCGATTTCAAGAACGAGTACGCCTCCAAGCATGCCTCCACCGCGAGTGCAGCTGAGGGCGCAGAGGAGAACTAAGCTCTATGGCTAACCTTCGCGACATTAAGAAGCGAATCTCCTCGGTCACGAGCACCAAGCAGATCACGCGCACGATGGAGATGGTCTCTACGGCCAAGATCCGTCGCGCGCTCGATCGCGCCACGCAGGCTGAGCCCTACAAGAAGGCGCTCACCGACGTCATGCATACTGTTGCGAGCGATGCAGAGACTGCAGGCGACAACCCCATGCTCAAAACGCATGAGGAGTTCAAGCGCGGTCTGATTATCGCGATCACGTCCGATCGCGGTCTGGCAGGCGGCTTCAACGTCAACGTTGAGCGTTCCTGCGAGAAGATCGCTCGCGAATGGGAGCATGATGGCGCCGAGTGCGAGATTATCGCATGCGGTCGCAAGGCGAGCGAGTACTTCCGCAGCCGCGCCAACACGGTCATGCACTTCGAGGGCTCTTCGGCCGATCCGAACCTCGAGGACGCCCGCATGATCGCGAGCTATATCTGCGACGAGTACTCCAAGGGCCAGCTCGACCGCGTCGAGATCGTGTACCATCACGCTCGCAACCGCGTCGATCAGGTTCTTCGTACCGAGCATTTGCTTCCGCTCGACCCCGAGATGGTCGCCATGGCACATGGCCCGCGCAAGAACGCTGACGAGGGCCCCGAGCGTGTCTCGTCCTCGTTCAAGTTCGTGCCGAGCGCCCAGCACGTTCTGGGTGAGCTGGTCCCCAGCTACATCCTGACCGTCATTCACCAGGCGCTGATCGATTCGGCCGCCGCCGAGCAGGGTGCACGTCGTAAGGCCATGCACTCCGCCACGGAGAACGCGACGTCGATCATCTCGACTCTTACCCGTACGTATAACCGCGTGCGTCAGGCTTCCATTACCACGGAGATCAACGAGATCGTGGGCGGAGCCGCAGCATTGGAGGAACACTAATGGCAGATACCACCGTTAAAGCGGCGGTCGAGGAGGCCACGGCGCGTCAGACGGCCGGTGAGGGACGTATCGTCCGTATCATCGGCGCCGTCGTCGACGTTAAGTTCGATGGCGCTGTCCCCTCGATCTACAACGCGCTCACGGTCGAGGCCGATACGCCGATGGGTCACATCAGCACCATCCTGGAGGTTGAGTCTCAGCTTCCTGGCGGTGTTGTTCGTACCGTCGCCATGACGTCGACCGACGGCCTGCAGCGCGGCGTCGTCGCGGTCGATACCGGCGCACCTATGAAGATGCCCGTCGGCCCCGAGACCCTCGGCCGCATTTGGAATGTTATGGGCCAGCCTGTCGACGGCAAGCCCATGCCCCAGATCGATGAGTACTATCCCATCCATCACCCGGCACCTCATTTCGACGAGCTCACCACCAAGACCGAGATCTTCGAGACCGGCATTAAGGCCGTCGACCTGCTCGAGCCCTACATCCGTGGCGGCAAGACGGGTCTGTTCGGCGGCGCCGGCGTCGGCAAGACCGTTCTGATTCAGGAGCTCATCAACAACCTCGCCCAGGAGCACGGCGGCACCTCGGTGTTCACCGGCGTTGGCGAGCGTACCCGCGAGGGTACCGACCTGTTCCTCGAGATGAGCGAGTCTGGCGTTATCGACAAGACCTGCTTGGTCTACGGTCAGATGAACGAGCCGCCCGGAGCGCGTCTGCGCATCGGTCTGGCCGGCCTTACCACCGCTGAGTACTTCCGCGATCGTGGCCAGGACGTTCTACTGTTCATCGATAACATTTTCCGCTTCTCTCAGGCTGGTTCCGAGGTTTCCGCACTTCTGGGCCGTATGCCGTCCGCCGTTGGTTACCAGCCCACGCTGGCTACCGAGATGGGCGACCTCCAGGAGCGCATTACCTCGACCAAGACGGGTTCCATCACCTCCGTTCAGGCTGTCTACGTCCCCGCAGACGACCTGACCGACCCGGCTCCCGCCACGACGTTTACGCACCTCGACGCCACGACCGTCCTTTCGCGTTCCATCGCCGAGCTCGGTCTGTATCCCGCCATCGACCCCTTGGCCTCCTCTTCGGACGCCCTGGATCCCTCGATTGTTGGCGAGGAGCACTATCGCGTGGCCGTCGCAGTCCAGGAGCTGCTCCAGGAGTACTCCGACCTGCAGGACATCATCGCCATTCTGGGTATGGACGAGCTTTCCGAGGAGCAGCGCCTTACGGTCAACCGCGCCCGTAAGCTCCAGCAGTTCCTGTCTCAGTCCTTCCACGTCGCCGAGCAGTTCACCGGCAACCCCGGTGTCTACATCCGCGTCGAGGATACGGTCCGTTCGTTTGCCGCTATTGTCGACGGCGAGTGCGACGACCTGCCCGAGCAGGCGTTCCGTTATGCGTCCACGATTGACGACGTGCGCGAGCGCGCCGCCAAGATGGAGGAGAAGTAGTGGCTATGCAAATCCGCATCGTGTGTCCGGAGAGCTGCGCCTATGAGGGCGAGGCGGCGTTTGTCGCCCTGCCTTCCACGGACGGCGAGTTCGGCATTCTTCCGCGTCACGCTAGCGAGATCTGCACGATCGATCGCGGCTACGTTCGCGTTTGCGATAAGCAAATGGGCACCGTCGACCATACGTTTGCTGTGGACGGCGGCTATGCCCAGGTTGCGGACGATGTCGTGATTGTCCTCGCCGAGCGCGCTTGCGATCTGGCGGGCGTCGATGCCGACAAGGTTAAAGCTGATATTCAAGGTTTTGAAGAGAAGCTGGGTAATTTGTCGGAGGATGATGCACGCCGCGCCTACCTCTATAATGAAATCGCATGGTGTAAGCTCAAGCTTGCCCAATAGTCAAACGATTTAGCGTTCGACCATTTGCGAACACATCATGCCCGGGATGGCCTAGCCACCCCGGGCATGCTTTTTGAAAGGGTAGACCTTGGATATTATCCGTGTTGAAGGCGGCCACGCCATCGGAGGCTCCGTGCCCGTCTCGGGTGCTAAGAACTCCGCGCTCAAACTCATGGCTGCAACGCTTCTGGCACCGGGCAAGACAACGCTTCAAAACGTGCCCGATATTTCCGATGTCCACGTTATGGGCAAGGTGCTCAAAGGTATGGGCGCCACGATCGATGTCCTCGATGAGCATACGCTCGAAATCGATACTTCCCAGGTTGACTCCTGGGAGGCTCCCTACGAGCTTGTCGCCAAGATGCGCGCCTCCACGGCTGTGATGGGACCCCTGCTGGGTCGCTTCCATCGCGCCAAGATCGCCATGCCGGGCGGCTGCAACCTGGGTGCACGCAAGATCGATATGCACATCTTGGGCCTCGAGGCTCTGGGCGTCGAGTTCGACACTGCCCATGGATACATCAACGCCAATGCTCCCCAGGGTCTGCACGGCACCACCGTCACGCTCGAGTTCGCCAGCGTGGGCGCCACCGAGAACCTCATCATGGCTGCCGTGCGCGCGCAGGGCACCACGGTTATCGACAATGCGGCCCGCGAGCCCGAGATCGTCGACCTCGCCAATATGCTCAACGAGATGGGCGCCAAGATTGTCGGCGCCGGCACTCCCGTCGTGACTATCGAAGGCGTGGAAGAGCTCCATCCTGTTACCCATCGCGTAGTAGGCGACCGCATCGAGGCCGGTACCTTTATCGTCGCCGGTGCGTTGATGGCGGACGATCGCGGTGTCGATGTCACGGGCTTTTGCCCCATTCATTTGGGCATGGTGCTCAAGAAGATGGAGCTCATGGGTATCGACTGCGAGCGCGTCGAGGATGGCGTCCATGTGAACCGTGCCGAGCGTATCAAGCCGGTCGACATCCAGACGCTTCCGTTCCCCGGTTTCCCGACCGACATGCAGGCGCAGATTATGGTGCTCTCCGCCCTTGCCGACGGCAGTTCCGTTATTACCGAGAACATCTTCGAGAATCGCTTTATGTTTGCCTCTGAGCTGGTGCGCATGGGTGCCGACATTCGTATCGAGAGCCATCATGCCATGATTCATGGCGTCAAGGGCTTCTCGGGTGCACAGGTTACCTCGCCCGATCTGCGCGGCGGAGCGGCCCTCGTCGTAGCGGGCTTGATCGCCGACGGGACGACCGAGGTTTCGGCTATCCATCACATCAAGCGCGGCTACGAGCAGTTTGTCGAAAAGCTGCAGGCGCTCGGCGCGCATGTCGAGCATGCTACCGTCCCCGATCCCGTTATCTACTAATACAGGTTGCCTATGTTTAATAAAAAGCCCCTCGCGGATACCGCCACCCGAAGACCCTCAACTGGTGCGCAGGCCAAGATCTACAGTCGCGATAACGTGGCTCGCTATTCCGAGCGCGCTCGTCAGCGTCGCCGTAGCCACACGATTCGTCACGTCGCGCTCATTGTCGTGCTTGGCGTGCTGCTGAGTGCCACTACCGCTGCCGGCCTGTGGTTTGCCACCATTATGGGCAAGCTCGGCGATTCTAATGTCATTACCGACAATCTGCGTCGGGTTCTGGTTGACACCGATGAAGCAAAGGATCCGTTCTACGTGCTGCTTCTTGGCACCGACGGCCGTCCGGGCGAGGATACGTATCGTGCCGACTCGATTATCCTGGCACGCATCGACCCCACGCAAAAGCAGGCGACGCTCATTTCCGTTCCGCGCGACACCAAGGTCGTGTACAAGGGCGAGACCATGAAGATCAACGCCTGCCATACCGTTGGCGGCGCCGAGGCCATGGTCGAGGCGGTCAACGAGCTGTGCGGTGTTCAGATTTCCCACTATGCCGAGGTCAGCTTCGACGGTATGCAGGCGCTGATTGATTCGGTTGGCGGTATCGACATTAACGCAACCGATGATGTTGACGACCCCGAGCACCTGGATATTAAGATTACCGCTGGCCAGCAGCATATGGACGGTGCCACCGCCCTTACCTATGCCCGCTGCCGCTACACCTATGCCGACGGCGATTACACGCGCATGCGCCACCAGCGTCAGGTGCTTGGCGCCCTTGCCAACCAGATTCTCAATAACTTCGATGCCACGAAGATCTTTGGCCTGGTTAATTCGCTGTCCGATATGCTCGTAACCGATATGAGCGTTCAGGATATCGTGGCTACGGTCAATGCCATGCGCGGTATGGATGTCGACGGTATCTACTCGGCCAACCTGCCCTCGTACGCCGACGACAGCACCATGATCGACGGCGTGAGCTATGTCTTTGTCTACGAGGACGAGCTCAAGGAAATGATGGAGCGCGTCGATGCCGGCAAGGATCCCAAGGGTCCCAACACCATGGGTCTTTCCGACGGCTCCAGCTCTACGATCGGTGACCTCAGCAACAACACGTCTGACGACTACGCAAACGGTACCGCAACCTCATCGATCAACTCTGACGATTCCGATGACTCAGGCGATTCGAGCGATTCGGACTACTACGAACAGCCCACCGGCGACGGCAACGGTTACGAAGCCAATTATTAGGGTTACGCGGGCTTACCAGCCCGCGTAACCAGTTGACGCTGCAAACCCGCCAGAGCGGCAATCTGCCTTTCAACTTCGGCGGCATGACCAGAAGGTCAATGCCGCCTCGCTTCAAGGCACCTTGCTCGCTCTGGCGGGTTTTCGCTCATATGACCCAATCCGCTGTCAAGAGCCACAATGGCCCCGCC
>CAJLDK010000014.1:0-53748 GCA_905205405.1 uncultured Collinsella sp. | reverse complement strand
CCCCGACGGGTTCGACCCCATGCGAGGTCAACAAAAAAGCGACCAGCCTAAGCCAATCGCTTTAACATACTTTGGGTGGGCCGTCAGGGGGTCGAACCCTGGACCTTGGGATTAAGAGTCCCCTGCTCTACCAACTGAGCTAACGACCCAAAGCTAAAGTCCGTTGTGGCGGACTTTAGAGGAGATATCGTGTGGTGGGCCGTCAGGGGGTCGAACCCTGGACCTTGGGATTAAGAGTCCCCTGCTCTACCAACTGAGCTAACGACCCGATATCAACACGAAACAAGAACTGGGGTGGGTAAAGGGACTCGAACCCTCGACCTACGGGACCACAACCCGTCGCTCTAGCCAACTGAGCTACACCCACCGTGTCCTGTGCGCTTCGCGCTCGACTATTATTGCAAGGAACGCCACGCGATGCAAGCCCCAATTTTCAAGAATTTTGAAAAGAGTTTTTCGAGACCATTTCGAGCAATTCCCACCGGTTTCATAGGAGTAAACTTGCCCCACTGCAAATGCTCGAAAGGACAAGCATGAAAGAACTCTCCAACCGTACGGCAACGTTTACCGATTCGGTCATCCGCCGCATGACGCGCATCTCCAATAAGTATGGCGCCGTCAACCTGTCGCAGGGCTTCCCCGACTTCGATCCCCCGGCGCAGCTGCTCAACAGCCTGAGCGCCATCGCCAGCGACCCCAAGCCGCTCTATCACCAGTACTCCATCACCTGGGGCTCCCAGGCCATGCGTGAGGCGCTTGCCGCCAAGCAGGAGCACTTTATGGGCATGCCGATCAACCCCAACGAGAACATCGTGGTCACCTGCGGCTCCACCGAGGCCATGATGGCCGCCATGATGACGGTCACAAACCCCGGCGACAAGGTCGTCATCTTCTCGCCATTCTACGAGAACTACGGCGCCGACACGATCCTCTCGGGTGCCGAGCCCATCTACGTGCCGCTTAACCCACCTGCGTTCGACTTTGACCGCGAGACACTCGAGGCGGCCTTCCGCGACAACGATCCCAAGGCCATCGTCCTGTGCAACCCTTCCAACCCCTGCGGCAAGGTCTTTACGCGCGAGGAGCTCACCTTAATCGCCGACCTCTGCAAAAAGTACGACGCCTACTGCATTACCGACGAGGTATACGAGCACATCGTCTACGCGCCCCACGAGCACGTCTATATGGCCACGCTGCCCGGCATGTTCGATCGAACCATCAGCTGCAGTTCGCTGTCTAAGACGTACTCCATCACCGGCTGGCGTCTGGGCTACACCATCGCCCCGGCCCAGATCACCGAGCGCATTAAAAAGGTCCACGACTTCCTCACCGTGGGTGCTGCCGCTCCCCTGCAGGAAGCTGTCGTCACCGCCCTCAAATTCGACGACAGCTATTACCAGGAGGTCCTCGACCTCTACACCGCCAAGCGCGACCTATTCTGTCAGGGGCTCGATAGCATCGATCTTGAGCACAACGTGCCGCAGGGCGCCTACTACGTGATGATGGATATCTCGGAGTTTGGCTATGACAGCGACCTCGACTTCTGCGAGGACCTGGCCTCCAAGGTGGGCGTGGGCGCTGTTCCCGGATCGAGCTTCTTCCGCGAGCCCGTCAACCATCTGATTCGTTTCCACTTTGCCAAGCGAGACGAGACGCTCAACGCTGCGCTTGAGAACCTCAAGTCGCTACGTGATAAAATCAACCCGCGCGGGTAAGGACGGTCAGTAACTAAAGGCACTAAAGAAACCTCGTGAACCCGTTGGGCCATGAGGTTTCTTTTTATAGCGACCTCATTTATTTTTTAGAGCGCTATACTTTAGTCACGGAGCAACTCGTCCAGAGAGGGATACTATGGCAGAGCAGCAGCTTATCGGAGCGCTCGAGGCCGGCGGCACCAAGATGGTCTGCGCCACGGGCTATGCAGACGGCACGGTCCTGGAACGCGAGCAGATTGCGACCACGACCCCGCAGGAGACCGTTGAGGCCGTCAACGCATGGTTTGCCGACAAGGACATCGCCGCGCTGGGCATCGGCGCCTTTGGCCCCACCGCAGTCAACCCTGCCTCGTCCCAATACGGCAAGATCCTGGAGACGCCCAAAACGGCATGGCGCTACTTTGACCTGCTGGGCACCATCCAAAACGAGCTCAATATTCCCTGCGGCTACGACACCGACGTCAACGTCGCCTGCCTGGGCGAGGTCACCTTTGGTTGCGCCCAGGGCCTCACTGACGTGGTGTATCTGACCATCGGTACCGGCGTGGGCGCCGGCGTGCTCTCGGGCGGTAAGCTCGTGTACGGCATGATGCATCCCGAGGCCGGCCACATCCTGGTCACGCGCGACCCGCGCGACACCATCGGCGAGCACAGCGGCTGCCCCTTCCACGACAACTGCCTCGAGGGCCTCATCGCCGGTCCCGGCGTCAAAAAGCGCTGGGGTGGCAAGAGCGCCGGAGAGATGGCCGATGACCCGGAGGCCATGGACCTGCTCGCCGGCTATCTGGCGCAGGCGCTCATGACCTACATCCTGTGCTACGCACCGCAAAAGATCGTCATCGGTGGCGGCGTGGCCGACCACACCCCCATCGTGCCGCTCGCGCGCAAGAAGTGCGCCGAGATGCTCAACGGCTACATCGTCACGCCCGAGATGGCCGACATTGATAGCTATATCGTCAACAACAGCCTCGAGGGCAAACAGGGCATTATGGGCTGCTTGGCCCTGGGCGCTCAGGCGCTTCAGTAGCAGACGCACCCACAGGGCGTGGCGCGCCCGGCAAATCCGACCTACGGAACGACGCCACCACGCCTCATATAAGCCCTCAAATAAAAAAGGCCGCCTAGGACCAAACAATACGTCCTAGGCGGCTTTTTTGGCGTGCATCAGCAACCGTAAGAGATATCGGAGCACAACGCCCGTTGCCGCTCCACAGCAGTCGATCACCACATCGGTGATCATGCCGGCGCGTCCCGGCACGAAGAGCTGAATCGTCTCGTCGATCGAGGGAATCAGCAGCAGGAACACCGCCGTGGGCAGTATCACGTCAAAGGTGCGCCGGCCCTCAAAATCAAAGGCGTGCGTTGCCAGGATGCCGAGCACCATATACTCGGAAAAATGCGCGCACTTACGAACAACAAAGTTGGTCACCCATTCATATGGAAGTCCCACGCCGTGCAGAAAACCGCGGATAGCTTCCATGACCGTTAGGCTCAGTGAGCCCGACCCCGAGCCGGGAACCAGCGAATTGCCCCAGATCAAGAGCGCCATCAGGCAGGTTACGACCGCCCATTTTCGATTGATCTTAACCATGCAGAAGTTATGCCTCCGCACGGAGCGGCGCGAAGCTGGCGGTACCGCCCTCGATAACGCTCAGATAAGCACGGCCCGTACGCTTGGCGGTAGAGGACTGAAGACGCTCGATCTCTTCCTCGAGGATCTGATTGACGCGCTCGTGACGACGATTTTCCATAATGCCGGCGGCAATAGCCTCGGCCCGCTCGATGCTCTCACGCGAGATACGGGCAGTATCCTCGGGGAACACAGCGCTGTGACGGCCGACATAGGCGGGGGCAGCAGGCTGAGGGGCAGCGACGGGAGCGGGGGCTGAAACAGGAGCAGGCTCGTCAATCTCATCCAGAATCGCGGTGGCGGCGGCCCACATACCCTCGTGGCCCGAGTAATCGGCCATGGGGACATCAACCTCGAGCGAGGCGTCCGGAAGGTCGCCGGTGTCGATGCGATCTTGGGCATCAATCGATGCGGTGATGGCTGCAGGCTCATCGAGGTCATCGAGATCGATGCCCGCGGCACCGGAGATGATAGGCATGCTGGCGAGGTTTGCATTGTACGGCGCAGCCTCAGCCGCCTGCTGCTGGGCAGGAGCGCCCCAAAGCGAGCTTTCGGCGGCACGGCGGGCGGCAACAGCCTCCTCGTCCGCGGTCATGGCTTCATCAACGTACGAATTATCGGCAGAAGCGTTCGCGTCCGCCGAGGTAGCGCTGTAGGCGTTATTGACCGCCGCATTGGCAACGAGTGCCACGAAAGCCGCCGTGCTGCCCGCAGGGGCGGCCTGGGAGCCCGACACGGCGCGTGCCGCGGCGGCGATATCATCGCGATTGAAGGAGCCGGTCTGCCCGCCGTTGGTGAGCTCGTCGATGGCGACTTGATAGACGTCGCGCGAGCGTGCAGGGTCGCAGCTCACCGGCGAATCGTCGTCGAGCATGCTGTCGATCATGGACCAAGCCTCGGCCTCGTCCATAGCATCTGCGGCTCGAGCGATGGTAGGGACACCATCATCGACATGACGGCGCTGGAACGCACCAGTCAGGCCGGAAAGGAGTGCCGAGGTAGACTGCTCCGACTGAGCCTGAGAAGCAGAAGTCGCAGCGTAAGGAGTCGCATCCTGCTGCTGAGCTGGAATCGAGGCGGTCTTGAACTCGCTTTGATGCTGATTGAGATTGGCGGCACCGCCCATGGCATCGGGCTGGAACAGACGCTCTTCACGCTGCACACGGTACTCGGAGATACCCAGCGAGGCGGCATAGATACCCACGCCCGCCACCGCGCCCACGGCGAAGGGAACCGCACCCGCCACGACCGTCTCGTTCACCGACGAAAACGGCAGCGTCGCGGCATACATAACCACGGGAGCGGCAAGACCGATCCCGCACGAAAGTCCGGCAAGGACTGCTCGTTGTGTTGCATCAGAAGAAGCCATGAGCTCTCCCCATCTTCCAGCACCCAAATCGCATCATTCAGTTGGCTGCGCGAGAGAAGATGAAGCGGGGCTATGCCCCAAAGCAACGGTATATGGTTCGTTTCATCTGCGTTTTCCGTCGCGAAGCTTAAAAGCTATTATGCGAAACCACCCTGCCGATTGCAAGCGACGATGTCGGATTGAAACGGGAAACCTGCTGCTCGTCGGTCTTACGGTCAAAAATAAGCGCGGAGCGGCGCAATGGAAAGGGGCCGAGGCTCAAAGCCCCGACCCTTTATCGCATTGATGACTATCGCAGCGCGTGGATGACAACCTAGAACGTCTGCTCGTAGTCGCTGTGTTTTTTGGCCGAACGCACCAGGAACTCCTGGTTGGTGTTGGTGCCCTTCAGACCCTTGATAAACGACGCCGCCGCACGCTCGGTATTGTTCATGCCGGCAAGAATGCGACGCAGACCAAAGACAAACGGACGCATCTGCTCGTCGACCAACAGGTCCTCGTTACGCGTACCGGAGGCAACGGGGTCGATAGCCGGGAAGATGCGGCGGTCGGCCAGGTCGCGGTCGAGCTTAAGCTCCATGTTGCCGGTGCCCTTGAACTCCTCGAAAATGACCTCGTCCATCTTGGAACCGGTGTCGATGAGGGCAGAGGCCAGGATGGTGAGCGAGCCGCCGTTCTCGATATTGCGGGCTGCACCCAGGAAGCGCTTGGGCGGATACAGTGCCGCCGAATCGACGCCGCCCGAAAGGATGCGGCCCGAGGCAGGCGCCGCCAAGTTGTAGGCGCGGGCGAGGCGCGTGATGGAGTCGAGCACCACCACGACGTCGCCACCCAGCTCTACGATGCGCTTGGCGCGCTCGATGACGAGCTCTGCCACGCGGGTGTGGTTGTCGGCAGGCATATCGAAGGTCGACGCCACAACCTCACCCTTGATGGAACGCTGCATATCGGTGACCTCTTCGGGGCGCTCGTCGACGAGCAGGCAGATGAGGTGCACCTCGGGGTTGTTAATCGAGATAGACTGGCAGATCTTCTTGAGGATCGTGGTCTTGCCGGCCTTGGGCGGGGACACGATCAGGCCGCGCTGGCCCTTGCCGATCGGTGACACGATGTCGATGGCGCGACCGGTAATAGAGTCCTTGCCGTGCTCCATGCGCAGCGGCTCGTTGGGATAGACCGGGGTGAGGTCGCCGAACTTGGGACGGTTGCGAATCTGCTCGGGGTCCAGACCGTTGACGGTCGTGATTTTGGCGAGGCCGGCGCGCTTGTCGCCGCCGCGCGAAGGACGCAGCGAGCCCTCGATGACGTCGCCCGTGCGCAGGCGCGCGGAGCGGATGAGGTAGGCGGGCACGAAGGCGTCGTCGTTGGACTTCATGTAGCCATGGGCGTGGATGATGCCGGAGCTGTCCGGGCGAATCTGCAGAATGCCCTTGATGTCGCGGAAGCCCTCGGCCTTCGCGGCGGTGACGTAGATCTCCTCGACAAGCTCGGCTTTCTTCTTGCCGGTCGTCTCGATCTCGAACTCCTTGGCCTTCTCGCGCAGTTCGGCGACCTTCATGGCAGCGAGCTCCTCGCGCGAAAGCGTGGGCTCGGTGGGAGCGGCATTACGCTCCTTGTTGCGTTGCTTGCGATCGCGCTGGCGGTTGCGACGGTCGTTGTTGCGCTCGTCCTTGCGCTCGTTGCGCTCCTCGTTGCGCTTGTGCTGGCGACGGTTGGGGCGAACGCCGTCTTCGCCCTCGGCGGGGGCGGCACCATCGGTTGCGGTGGTGTCAACATTGGCCGCAGCGGCGTCATTGGCCTCGGCGCCGGAATCGACCTGCGCTTCGACATCAGCATGCTGCTCGGCGGCCTTGGCCTTAACGGACTTCTTGCGACCGCGCTTGGGCTTCTCGGATGCAGGCTGTTCGACGTCCTGGGGCTCGACGGCATCAGTCGATGCATCGGCGGTCGTCTCGGCGGAATCCTCGGACGCACCCTTCTTGGCAGCCTTAGCCTTGGACGTGCGCTTAGCAGCAGTGCGACGGCTGCGACCGGGACGGACGTCGGCGGGCTCGGCATCGGCAGAAACGGCCTCGGAAGTCGTAGCATCCTGGACGGGTTCATCGGCAGCAGTTGAGGACTTGGCGGTCGCCGCAGCATCCCGAGCGGCGGCGGCTGCGGCTGCGGCCTTCTCGGCCTCGACGAAGGCCTTGGGCTTGCGACCGCGACGGTGCGGGCGCAAAGCCGGATCGACAACGGGAACTTCGCTGGCCTCGACAGGCGCAGCGGGCTCAACAGGCGATGTGCCCTCCCCTGCCGCGGAACGGACCGAAGCCTCAGTGAGCTCGGGGGTTACCTGTTCAGCAACCTGCTCGGCCTTAGCAGCCGTGCGGCGGCGTGTGCGCGGTACCGGCTTCTCGGTCGGCTGGTCGGCGACAGGAGTCTCGGTGGCGGCAGGCGTCTCGGGCACAGACGGAGCTGCAAGCTCGGTCAGAGCCGCGGCCTCGCGCTCGGCAGCACGACGGCGGGCGCGCACCACCTGAGCCTCGCTAATCTGCGCCAACGCACGTGCCTGCGCGACCTCATCGGAAATCGGCGCCGAGGAGTCAGCTGCAACGGTGAGCTTGGCGCGCGTCGTGCGCGTGGTACGGCGCTTTGGCTTGGTGACCTCCTCGCCGTCAGCGGCAGGCTTGGCCGTGCGGCGCATGCGCTTGGGCTTTGCCGGAGCAGCCTCCTCACCAGTTGCAGGCACGGCCTTCTCAGCCGCTACAGGCATAGGCGTCGAAGCAGCCTTAGGCGTCTCAGGAGCCGAGGCTTGCGCGGGCGCCGCGACCTGGTCCGACGCAACCGGTGCAGCGGGAGCGGCCTGCGTCGTCGTTATTTCGTTTTCTTGCTGTTGATCAGACACAGTGTTTGCTCAACTTTCTTTTCAAGCCCTGTGATCACATGCTCCCTGCATAAACCTTCAGGGCGGCTAAACAGTCTAGTTCCGTTCAAAACGACGGACATCATTGATCTGTATCGAGATGATTGCGTCAACTACGCAGCGTTAGTGTAACACAACCGCCGCCACCTGCAACTTAGTCATTGGGGGCGTTCTTAAACGACTAGTCAAAAGGGACACTCTTTGGTCTACCACCCACAAATCAGACTGCCTCCGCCAAAACTATGGCGGTTTACTACGACGAATCGATCAACCGCGACCACTCCGAAACATGTTGAACTAAAACCGCAGGTAGATGCCTTGCGCTTTTTTGCGAAAAGCCGGCGTGGTTGGAAATTCCCAATTCATCGTAGTAAACCGGCATAGTTTCGTATTTCCAGCAGTTCCAAATTCGTCAATACGTCGGCATTTGCGAAAAAAGCCCGACCTCCGTGGGAGATCGGGCTTATAGGGCTCAGTTAAACCAAACCTACACGGTCAAATGACCCGCAGGTTACATCTGCTCGGGCGCGGAAACGCCAACGAGGGTGAGCACCAGGGCGAGCGTCACGCGGACGGCATCGCAAGCGGCCAGACGGGCACGCGAAAGCTCGGGGTCGACGGGACGGCCCTCGCTCGGCAGCACCTGGCAGGCAGCGTAGAAGCTGTGGAAGTCACCGGCGAGTTCCTCGGCAAAGTGGGTCAGACGGAACGGGGCGCGATCGCGAGCACAGCTGGCGATCAGGTCGGTGAGCTCGTTGAGCTTGCGCGAAAGGGCGAGCTCGGTCGGGTCGGTCAGCAGCGAGTAATCGACGTTCTCACCGATGGCCTTGGCGGCAACGGCCTTCATGCCCATCTCGTCGGCCTGCTCGGCGGTAACGTCGGCGGCACGGCGCAGGATGGAGCACACGCGGGCGTGAGCATACTGCACGTAATAGACCGGGTTGGAGTTGTCGCGCTTCTTAACGGCCTCGATGTCGAAGTCGACCATCTGGTTGGAGCTCTTGGAGATGAGCGTGTAGCGAGCGGCATCGGAGCCAACCTCGTCGACGAGCTCCTGAAGGGTCACCATGGTGCCCTTGCGCTTGGACATACGGACGGGCTTGCCGTTACGCAGCAGGTTGACGAGCTGGCCCAGTAGAACCTCGAACTTGCCGGGGTAACCCAGAGCGTCGCAGACGCAGCGGACGCGCTCGATGTAACCGTGGTGGTCGGCGCCCCAGATGTCGATGACGTGGTCGACGCGCTGGAACTTATCCCAGTGATAGGCGACGTCGGAGGCGAAGTAGGTGTACTCGCCGTCGGACTTGATCAGGACGCGGTCCTTGTCGTCGCCCAGATCGGTGGAGCGGAACCACAGGGCGCCGTCCTTGGTGTAGAGGTAGCCCATCTTGTCGAGCTTCTCAAAAGCGCGGTCGACGGCGGAGGTGCCGGCGGTCTCGCCCTCGGTGTCCTTCACATACAGCGAGCGCTCGGAGTACCAACGGTCAAAGTCGCAGTTGACGGCGTGGCAGAGGTCGCGCATGTTGTCGACCATCTTCACGTAGCCGCGCTCACGGAAGCTCTCCATACGCTCCTGCGGATCGGCGTCGACCCACTTGTCGCCGTCGGTGCGCCAGAACTCGGCGGCCTCGTCGATGATGTAGTCGCCGCCGTAAGAGTCCTTGCCCAAGGTCTCGGCAAAGTTGTCCTGATACGGATGGGTCTCGGGGTGCTCGTCGTTCTCGTCGGCAACAAAGGCGTCACGGTCGGCGATCAGCAGCTTGTGAGCCTCGTCGATATCAACGCCCTGCTTGGCGATGATGTCGGCAAGCTGCATATAGCGCGTGCTGATGGAGTTGCCGAAGGTGTTCATCTGAGAGCCGTGGTCATTGATGTAGAACTCACGCTGGATCTCATAGCCGGCGTGGTCCATAACGCGGCAGAGCGAATCGCCCAGCGCGGCCCAGCGGCCGTGGCCGATGTGCATGGGGCCGACGGGGTTGGCGGAAACGAACTCGACCTGGGTCTTCAGGCCACCACCGACGTTGGACTTAGCGAAGTCCATGCCCTTCTCGCGAGCCTCGCCAAAGATGGCATTCTTGACGGCAACGGAGAGGTAGAAGTTGATGAAGCCGGGGCCTGCGATCTCGACCTTCTCGATCGCGGGGTCCTCGGGCATATGGGCAACGATGACCTCGGCGATCTTGCGCGGGGCGCAGTGGGCCAGCTTGGCGGACTTCAGGGCCATGGTAGAGGTCCACTCGCCATGAGAAGTGTCAGCCGGTCGCTCGATAGCGCAATCGTCAAGTTCAAATGCGGAAAGGTCGCCGGCCTCCTGGGCCGCAGCAAGCGCAGCGCGTACCAGCTCTTCAATCTTCTCGGGCATAGATCCTCCTTGTGTTAAAGCCCCCGAGCTCTTGGTCACTCGTAGGGCAAAAGCCAGAGTTTGTAGCACTCTATCACAAGCGACGGGCACTGTCGCAGGGTAAAGCTAATAGATATTGCATATGCACAAAAATGACTACAGCTTGCATGGAGTCACTCAAAGATGCCGGTCTGCCTGCAGATTATGCAGGCGTTGAAAATGCATAAAGGTGTGAATGAGCTGCGTCTGTTATCGAATACTCTTACCTATCAGAATTGTGTGCTTTTCCTGCATAAAGTAAGGGTTTGCGCACGTCAGCGTGTTATTCTAGACATACGTAAATTCGTATAAGTTGGAGGTAGCATGTTCTCAATCGGTCAACACGTCATTCATCCGGGTCAGGGAGTCTGCACCGTCGTCGGTTTTAGGGACGACACGCCGCAGCCCATGCTGTTGCTCGAGACCAAGCA
This sequence comes from uncultured Collinsella sp., assembly GCA_905205405.1. GTDB lineage: Bacteria > Actinomycetota > Coriobacteriia > Coriobacteriales > Coriobacteriaceae > Collinsella. The sequence continues at coordinate 43,315 of CAJLDK010000014.1, read as the reverse complement.
GGGACATGCGCAGACGATCCTCATGTACCCCGTGGCGCAGGCCGATCGTTTGCATGCCGCCATCTCCCAGCAAGATGCCGAGCACCTGCTGAGCCACTATGACGAGCTGGAGTGCGACACCTTTACCGAGCGTAACAGCTCGCTTGAGGAGACGCACTTTAAGCAGCAGCTCAAGCTGGGCGCGCCCGAGACGGTCCGCGTGGCAAAGACCATGATGCACCGCATTCGCCAGGCCGAGGAAGCTGATAAAAAGCCCAGCTCTTACTACATGCGCGTACTCAAGGAGGCCAAGCGCCGCTCCATTGAGGAGTTCGCCGTGGCCCTGGGCGTCACCGAAGAGGACGCCGAAGCCCGCCTAGCCCAAGCCGCCCTCAACTAACCCATCCGCGCCAAAAACCACCACAAAGGGGACAGGCACCTTTGTGGTGGTTTTTTCGTTCTAGTCGTTCTAGTAGTATTCATTCTTAGCGATACCTACGAGCACAAGGAGCCTCTTATGGCAGAGCCACTTACCGCCGGAATCACCCGCGACCGTGCGTTCGAACTGCTCAACGAGCACAACAAGGACCCGTTCCACATCACCCATGGCGAAACGGTCGAGGGCACCATGCGCTACTTTGCGCGCGAGTTCGACCCCGAGAACGAGGAGTTTTGGGGCATCGTCGGCCTGCTGCACGACCTGGATTGGGAGGAGCATGAGGATGACCCCATGAACCACACCATCTATGCGGCCGAGATCCTCGAGGGCGAGGGCGCCTCTCCCGAGCTCATTCGCGCCATCCAGACGCACACGTCCGATTTCAACACCTCGCTGCCCAAGCCCGAACTGCAGATGGAAAAGATACTGTTCGCCTGCGACGAGCTCACCGGCCTGATCGGAGCCGCCGTCGTCATGCGCCCGAGCAAGAGCGTCATGGACTTTACGACCAAGTCGCTCAAGAAGAAGTTCAAGGACAAGCGCTTTGCCGCCGGCTGCTCGCGTGACGTGATTTCGCAGGGCGCCGAGATGCTGGGCTGGGAGCTTCCCGAGCTCTTCGACCGTACCATCGCGGCCATGCAATCCTTCGCTCCCGATCGCGACACCTTCCAGGCCTAACCGCCCACGCCACCTATAACCACCGCAAAGGGGACAGGCGCCTTTGTGGTGGTTTTTCGTTTGCAACAGGTTTAGGGACGGACCTGGCCGGTGCCGCGGAGCTTGTATTTGTAGGTAGTGAGGGCCTCGGCGGCAAAGGGGCCGCGGGCGTGGAGCTTTTGGGTCGAGATGCCGATCTCGGCGCCCAGGCCAAACTCGCCGCCGTCGGTGAAGCGCGTGCTGGCGTTGGCATACACGGCCGAGGCATCGACCGCGTCCAGGAAGCGCTCGCAGGCATCCTCGTCCTCGGCAACGATGGCCTCGGAGTGCATGGTGCCGTAGCGGTTAATGTGCGCGATGGCTTCGTCCTCGTTCGCCACGACCTTCACGCTCATCTCGAGCGCCAGATACTCGCGGCCCCAGTCCTCCTCAGTCGCGGCTACATAGTCGTCGCCCTCGGCAAGCCCGGCGGCAGCGCATGCGGCGCACGTGGCCTCGTCGCCGTGAATCAGCACGCCGTGGTCGTGCAGCACGGCAACGACCGCCGGCAAAAACGAATCCGCCACGGCACGGTCGACCAACAGCGACTCGGCGGCATTGCACACGCCCACGCGCTGCGTCTTAGCGTTGACGATAATGTTGAGCGCCTTGTCAAAATCGGCGGATTCATGCACGTAGATGTGGCAGTTGCCTGTGCCCGTCTCGATCACCGGCACAAGCGACTCGCGCACGCAGCGCTGGATCAGGCCCGCACCGCCACGCGGAATGAGCACATCGACAATACCGCGGAGCTTCATGAGCTCGCCGGTGGCCTCGCGGTCGGTGGACTCGATCATCGAGATAGCTTCGCGTGGAAAGCCCTGGGCCTCAAGCGCATCGGCCAGCAGCTCAGAAATCATGGCGCACGAGTGATAGGCCAGCGAACCGCCGCGCAGGATGCAGGCGTTGCCGGTGCGGATGCAGATGCCCGCGGCATCGGCCGTCACGTTGGGGCGCGCCTCGTAGACCATGGCAACCAGGCCCAGCGGCACACTCACGCGCGTAAGGTCCACGCCACTCGCAAGCACACGGTGATCGAGCACGCGGCCCACGGGATCGGGCAGCTCGGCGAGCTTCTCCAGGCCGGCGGCCATGCCCTCGACGCGCTCGGGCGTCAGCAGCAGACGATCGAGCAATCCGACCGAGGTGCCCGCATCACGCGCAGCGGACATATCGAGCTCGTTGGCGGCGACGATGGAGTCGATACCGTTGCGCAGTGCTGCGGCCATGGCGCGCACGGCCTCCTGGCGCTGCTCGTCGCTCGCCGTGGCAAGCGAGGCCGACGCTGCCTTAGCGGCAACGGCAAGATCGTGGACATACGTGGCTATATCGACCGACATGGACGGCCCTTTCTCCTAGAAGTTTGCAACCATGGTAGCCGATTTGCGCATGGCCTCGCCCGCGGCGGTAGAATTGGTCAACCCGAAACACCGCAACGAACGGAAGACTCACATGGCCCTCATTACTTCGTACCACGTCCCCGGCCTGTATGTCGAGGACCACAGCATCGATGTCCCCCTCGACTGGCGCGGCCTGGAGCCCATGCTTTTGGCCGTCGGCAGCACCATGCGCCGCGGCGCCATGCCGGCGCCCATCGCCGGCGCGCCCGAGAGCATCAAGCTCTTCTACCGCGTGGTTTGCGCACCCGACCGCATCAACGACGACCTGCCGCTCCTTCTCTTTTTGCAGGGCGGCCCCGGCGGCGAGAGCCCGCGTCCGCTGTCGCCCACGAGCGACGGCTGGATCGAGGAGGCCGTCAAACACTTCCGCGTGGTCCTGCCCGACCAGCGCGGCACCGGACGCAGCAGCTGTGTTGACGGACGCACGATCGCGGCCTTGGGCGAGCGCGCCGAGGCAGCCGGCGCCGATGCGGCCCGCTCGCAGGCGGACTTCCTCAAGCGTCACCTCGCCAGCTCTATCGTGCGCGATTTTGAGTACCTGCGCCTGGTAGGCTTTGGCGGCAGGCCCTGGGTCACACTCGGGCAGAGCTACGGCGGCTTTTTGACGCTGAGCTATCTGTCGCTCTTCCCCGAGGGCGTGGCGGCAAGCTTTACCTGCGGCGGCATCCCCCACGTGCCGGCGAGCGCAAGCGAAGTCTACGCGCACACCTTCCCGCGCATGGTCGCCAAAACGCAGCAGTATTACGACCGCTACCCTGCCGACGTCGAGCGCGTGGCAGCCCTGGCCGATGCGCTCGAGGCTCAGAAGCCCGTGCTGCCCGACGGCTCGCCGATGACGGTCGAGCGCCTACAGCTCATGGGCAGCGACTTTGGCATGAAGCCGAGCTTTGAGCGCATGCATTGGATTATCGATCACGCTTTTGTTGACGGCGACGGTACGCTGAGCTGCGGCTCCTCAGTATCCGACAGCTTTTTGATGCGCGCCTTCGAGCGCACCAACACGCGCACGAATCCGCTGTACTGGACGCTGCAGGAGTTCATATACGCCGACGGTGACACCATGCCCATTGGCTGGACCGCGGCTGAAGAGAAGGCACACCGCGCCGAGTTTGACACCCTCGCGCGCCCGCTCATGTTTACCGGCGAGGCCATGTTCCCGTGGATGTTCGAGCAGATGCCCGAGCTCAAGCCCTTCAAGCCCGCCATGGACCTGCTGATGGAAGACACCAGCTGGGACAAGATCTACGACCCGCAGCGACTGGCGTGCAACGAGGTGCCCCTGCAGGCCGCGGTGTATTTCGACGACATGTACGTCGATTCGGGCATGCAGCTCGATACGCTCAGCCGCGTGGGTAACTCGCATGCCTGGGTGACCAACGAGTTCGAGCACGACGGTCTACACGGTAGCGTGGTGTTCAAGCACCTCTTCAACGAAGCCCTCAACCGCGGAGACCTGCGCCAAATCTTCTAGCAAAGGAGCGTCCCCACCTGCCGGCACAAAAGGAACGTCCCCAAGTGCCGGCACGAGAAAGACAGCGCCACGGGAAACGATCCGCAGCGCTGTCTTTCTTTATGCAAATACGATCAAGTTATCCCTGTGTATCGCGGGCTTCTCGGCCAGGTCTGCGAGCAGGCGGTTGCTGGCGATCTGGTCCTGGCGGCGACCGGCAGCAAGCTCCAGCACGTCCGAATCGGCCTCGGCGATACCGCGGGCGACGACCATACCGCTCGGATCGCACACATCGAGCACATCGCCCTCGGCAAACTGGCCATCGACCTCGCGAATACCCACCGCAAGCAGGGAAGAGCCACGGCTGACCAGCGCCTTCGCAGCACCATCATCGACCGTCACCGAGCCATGTGCCTTGTCGCCCAGCGCGATCCACAGCTTGCGGGGTGCGATGTCCAGACGCTCCGCCGGCGGATCGAACAGCGTGCCCACGCTCTCGCCGCGGGCGAGACGCACGAGCGCATCGGGCTCCTCGCCCGAGCAAATCACGCTCTGAATGCCCGCCGTCATCAGGATGCGGCTCGCGCGGATCTTGGTAATCATGCCGCCCGTGCCCACCGATGTGGAAGAATCGCCCGCCGAGGCAATAATCTTGGCATCGATCTTATGCACGACAGGAACAAACTCGGCCGTGGGGTCTTCATGCGGATTGGCAGTATAGAGACCATCGATGTCCGAGAGCGTCACGCACAGATCGGCAGAAACCAGGCAGCTCACAAGCGCCGCCAGCGTGTCGTTGTCGCCAAACTTGATCTCATCGACGGTGACGGTATCGTTCTCGTTGACGACCGGCACCACACCCAGCTCCACAAGGCGAAGCAGGGCGTCGCGCGCGTGCAGGTAGGACGTGCGGCGCGCCGTGTCGTGACGCGTGAGCAGCACGAGCGAGGTGAGCAGGTCGCGCGCATGGAACTCCTCGTCGTAGGCCGACGAGATGATGCACTGACCGGCCGAGGCGCAGGCCTGCAGGCTCGGCAGGTCGCCGACCGGCTTACGGTCGAAGCCCAGCACGGGATAGCCGCAGGCAATGGCGCCCGAGCTCACCACGATCAGGCGCCAGCCAAGCTCGCGCAGCGCTGCGGCCTGGTCGGCAAGCCCGCCGATAAAGGCGCGGTTGACCTTGCCGTCGGCGCCCACCACCGTGGACGAACCGATCTTTACCACCATCGTTTTATAAGAAGTCGTCATACGTCAAACCAATCAACTGTTCAGCGAACGGCCGAGGCGGTGGCCAGGGAAGCGTGACTCGCCCCTACCGCCCAAGGAATTAGTGAGCCCAGGGAAAGGCAGAGGCCGCGGCCATGTTCTTGCGCACGAGCTCGTCGCGCACCTGAGCCAGGCCCTGCTCCATACCCACCACATAGGTCTGCGGGTACAGGAAGCGCTTGAAAGCTGCGTCCAGATGGTCGAGCGCCCAAGCACAGCGCTCGCGCGCGTCCTGGATGCTCTCACGCGGAGCCACCGCACTGCCATCGCGCACGATCGGCACCAGCAGCTCGCGATACTCGAGTTCGGACACGTCGGTCACCAGGGCGGCATCGTTCACGGCCACAAGGGTATTGCCGCGCGCGGCGCCCTCCCCTGCCAGATGATCCTCGTCATAAATCATGTCGCAAACCGGGCCGCCAAAGCCGTCGTAATAGCGTCGTACGCGCTGCACGCCGGGGATCGTGCGCTTGTAGGGCTGCTCGGAAAGCTTCACCACCGGCGTCCACGGCTCCGCGTCGCTCGCACGACGGGCCGAAAGCTTGTACACGCCGCCCAGCGCAGGCTGATCGTAGCAGGTCGCGAGTTTGGTGCCCACGCCAAAGCTGTCGATGGGCGCGCCCTGGTCGAGCAGGGACTGAATCGTGTACTCATCCAAATCGTTAGAAACCGAGATCCCCACATAGGGCAGGCCCTCGGCATCAAAACGGCCGCGCACATACTTTGAGAGCTTGGCGAGGTCGCCGGAGTCGATGCGAATGGCCGACAGGCGCTCGCCCACCGCTTCCATCTCCTTGGCAACCGTAATGGCATGTTCACAGCCCTCGCGCACGTCATAGGTGTCGATGAGCAGCGTACAGTTCTTGGGGCTCGACTTGGCAAAGGCGCGGAAGGCCTCGAGCTCGGAATCGAAGCTCATCACCCAGCTGTGCGCATGCGTGCCAAAGACGGGAATACCGTAGCGGCGGCCGGCGAGCACATTGGACGTAGAGGAGCAGCCGGCAACGTAGCTCGCGCGCGCGACGGCCAAGCCGCCATCGGGACCCTGAGCGCGGCGCAGGCCAAACTCGGCAACGGGACGGCCGTCCGCCGCCAGCACCACGCGCGCCGTCTTGGTGGCGACAAGCGTCTGGAACCCAACGATGTTGAGCAGCGCCGTCTCGAGCAGCTGGCACTCCAGCGCGGGGCCGGTGACGCGAACCATGGGCTCGCGCGGAAAGACGAGCTCGCCCTCGGGCACGGCGTCGATGTTTACATGCGCACGAAAATCGCGCAGGTAGTCGAGGAATCCAGGCTTGAACATCGCGCCGCCGGCCGGGGCCTGGAGCGAGGCGAGGTAGTCGATGTCCTCGGGCGTAAAGCGCAGATTCTCGACCAGCTCGGGCAGCTCGGCGGTGCCGCACATGACGGCATACGCGCTGCCGAAGGGATGGTCGCGGTAAAACGCCGTAAAGCAACCCTGCTCATTGGCCTTGCCGCTCTCCCACAGGCCCTGGGCCATAGTGAGTTCGTACAGATCAGTGAGCATTGCAATGTCGGTGGGATGCGAGATGTCGGTCAAAGCCATGGGGCGACCTTTCGGATGCGTTGTGCAGAGGTTGAGGGTTGGAAAAGGGCAGAGTGTTCGGGCATGGCACCCAGCGCGAATGGGCTAGAGCAGGCCCATGCTGGTCAGGATCGTGTAGCCCATAAAGATGACAAACGCGATGAGGGCAAGGACAATGATGATTTTTTGAGCCGGCGCCATGCCAGGGATCTCGTTCTCGCCCGTAGGCTCCTTGGAGGTAACCATGCGCTTGGCAAAGGTCATCTCGTCACGGCTCGGCTTGGGCTCGACGGACTTGGAACGAGCGGCCTTTTTAGGCTGAGGTTTGGGCGCGGCAGGTGCAGGCTTCGCAGCAGCGGGCTTGGGTGCGGGCGCGGGCTTGGGCTCGGATGCAACCTTCGCAGCGGCCTCCTCGGCCTTCTCGCGCTCGGCACGCAGGGCGGCCAACTCCTCACGCTCGCGGCGTGCCTCTTCCTGGGCCTCGCGACGAGCTTTCTCGGCGCGGAGCTCTTCCAACTCGGCGCGTTCCTCGGCAGACAGTGGTTGGGACTCAAGCTCGGCCATGGTACAGCCCTTTCTTTTAAAAAAAGCCGCCGACACAATGTCAGCGGCTTATCAAATCCAAGGGTGGAGACGAAGGGAGTCGAACCCTCGGCCTCTGCCATGCGACGGCAGCGCTCTCCCAACTGAGCTACGTCCCCAGGACAAGTCGATATTTTACCTACGGCTCGCCAACTGTCAACGCCCAATAATCAGTCTTTTTGGGGCGCGGCTATTTTGACAACTTTTCGAGCAGGCGATCCTCTCGATGATTTTTCTGGGACGGGGATTAAAAAACATTGTGTACCGAATGATTTTTTAATCCCCGTCCCAGAAAAATCATCGGCGAATGCGTTACTTTGTGCTGGTAAGGACGCCGGTGGTATCGAAGGCTGGGGTGAAGCTCTCGTCTACCGCGCCGCCCTCTTGCCAGAACATCGTCGTAAAGCCCAGGTCGTCGGCATGGTCGAGCACCTGCTCATACTCCTCGCGCGTCACGGCGCGCGCCAGGTCGCCGCCTTGTTCGCGCATGAGCGCATTGGGCGTGTACTGGTTCATGACCGAGATCGGCACGTCGCCCACCGTCTGCCACACAAGGTCTAGCACGCGGCACGAGTCATCCGCATGCCCCGGCAGCACCAGGTGGCGCACGATCATGCCGCGCTTCATGAGCCCATTCTCGTCCACTAGCTCTCCCCCGCGGCGCTCGATCTCGCGTGCCATCTGCGCTAAGCCCGACACGGCCACACGCGGGTAGTCCTTAATGTGGGAGAGCGACTGCGCAAGCCCGGCATCGGCATATTTAAAGTCCGTAAGCCACACGTCGACCAGGTCGCCCAGCGCCGCCACGGCACTCGCGCGCTCGTAACCACTCGTGTTGTAGACAATTGGGATGACCAACCCGCGCGTCCGTGCCGCGGCAATCGCGGCAGGCAACAGGTGCGCATAGTGCGTCGCCGTCACCAGGTTGATGTTATTGGCGCTCTGGTCCTGCAGCTCCAGCATAATCTCGACCAAACGCTCGGGCGAAATCTCAAGACCGAAATTGCCCGTCGAGATCTCGTGGTTTTGGCAGTAGATACATTTGAGCGAACAGCCGCTAAAGAAAATCGTACCCGAGCCGGCCTCGCCCGAAATGGGCGGCTCCTCCCACATATGGAGCGCCGCGCGGGCGACCTTAAGCGTGTTGTCGGCGCCGCACACGCCACGCGCGCCCTCGTCGCGCGCCGCACCGCAACGGCGCGGACACAAATGGCAGGCGGGCGAAAAAAGTTCGGTCAACGACGTCGGCATAAAAACATGCTCCAAAACAATGATTCAGCAGCTCAAACGTAAAGGGACCAACCGCACAGACGGCTCGAGCCCAAGGCGCCGTAATCGTCCGACACGATTTTTATAATGTCAAGACTGGAATCGACAAAGTGCCGCTTTATGATGTAGGTATTCCGCCCCCCGCGGAGCAACTGGGTGAACCGTCGCGTTTATTTAGGGAGCCCACACAGTCGTACCTAGTACAGGTATCCTTCGTTGTTAAGGACGCTGGAACAGTCGATGAGGGCACCCACCTGTTTTAGGTGGGTTCATTTTCGTAACGTGGGGGGTGGTTTTCATTTGCCGAAAACCACCATTACAGCCCATATGGATCCCCGCCGGTATCCCGACAAGCTATCGACAATACCCTAATATCTGGTAAGCGCGTGATTATCGCTGCGTGCAATTCCATGCACCCCCCTTGGTCGAGTATCATGGTTCGGCTATGCCCTTTGCGCTTAGCAACCTTTGACCTTTTCCTTCGACGCTTGGCGGTTTTTAGATTCATGGCTTCATCCCCGAGCTACATACCGTATCTATGCGTGGCAGCAGCGGCCTTCATCACGACCTTCCTCACGGTGCCCCTGGTCAAGTGCTTGGCAATTAAGCTCGACGCCGTCGACTATCCTTCTAAGCGCCGCATCAACACCAAGCCCATCCCGCGTTTGGGCGGAACGGCGGTGTTTTTGGGCCTGGTCGTTGCCTGTATTGTGCAAATCCTAGGCACCTGGTACCTGGGTTGGCCGCCCGTTTTGGTGCCCCACCCCCGTCTGCACATCAGCTACCCCATACTTGCGCTTTCTTTTACCGTCATCTTTGCGACCGGCGCTATCGACGACGTCTTCCAGCTCAAGCCCAAGCAAAAGCTGGCCGGACAGGTCCTCGCCGCGCTTATCGCCTGTATCGGCGGCCTACGGATCGGCGTCATCGTCAACCCGTTTGCCCCCGGCGAGATCATGCTCGGATGGCTCGCCTACCCCATCACCGTGATCTATCTGGTGGCATTCACCAACATCATTAACCTCATCGACGGCCTCGACGGCTTGGCCACGGGCATCTGCGGCATCGCGTCGTTCACCATGTTTTCGATGGCCGTTCTCTCGGGCCGCATCGACGCCGCCGCGCTCTCCATTGCGCTCTTTGGCGCCTGTCTGGCCTTTTTGCGCTACAACTTCAACCCCGCAAGCATCTTCTTGGGCGACTCGGGGTCGCTGCTTCTGGGCTTTGCGCTGGGCTCCATCTCGCTGCTCAACGTGAGCCGCACCGCCGCGCTCACCTCGCTTATCATTCCGCTCATCGTTGCCGGCGTGCCCATCATCGACACGTTTAGCGCCATCGTGCGCCGCAAGCGCGCCCACATTAGCATCGGGCAGGCCGACAAGGGCCACATCCACCACCGCCTGATCCAAGAAGGCTACAACCAAAAACAGGCAGTGCTCCTCATCTACGCCTGGTGCATCATGCTTTCGGCCGGCGCCGCCGCGATTAACCAGGTCGAGGTGCCCATGCGCGTGCTCATCTTTACCGTGCTCGCCATTGGTTCGGCGGCCTTTGCCAAGCATCTACATCTGTTTGAGCCCGTGCTGCGCCACCATTACAACAAGCGCACACACGAGGATGAGCTCGTCACCCCCGACGACCCCGCCTTTAAGCAGGAGGAGCAGGCAGCCGAGGAACGTAAGGAAGAGCGCCACCACAAGCTCTAGGGTAAGCTGCCGAGGAAGCGCCCAGGCGCCCCCGGCCAAACGCGCAGCCATGCCGCGCCCATCGCACATGCCGCCGATCTCCCGCCCCTCGCCTACTTACGACCCGCCCCTCCAATAAACGCGTTATCATCTTGACCAATGAACATACGTTAGGAGCAATCATGCCAAACGAGAACAGCTACGAAGTCGCGCTGCAAAAGAGCAACGCCATTCGCGAGGGCCTGGCAAAAACGCCCGAGAAGTTCACCATGCTTACCGGCGACCGCCCCACCGGCCGCCTGCACCTGGGTCACTACTTCGGCACCCTCAAGGGCCGTGTGGAGCTGCAGAACATGGGTGCCAAGACCAACGTACTCATCGCCGACTACCAGGTCATCACCGACCGCGACACGACCGAGCACATCCAGGACAACGTGTACAACATGGTCATGGACTACCTTGCCTGCGGCATCGACCCCGACAAGACCATGATCTACGCGCACTCCGCCGTGCCCGCCGCCAACCAGCTCATGCTGCCGTTCCTGTCGCTGGTCTCCGAGGCCGAGCTGGCGCGCAACCCCACGGTCAAGGCCGAGATGGAGGCCTCGGGCCACGAGCTCACCGGCCTTCTGCTCACCTACCCGGTGCACCAGGCCTGCGACATCCTGTTCTGCAAGGGCAATGTGGTGCCCGTCGGTCGCGACCAGCTGCCGCACATCGAGCTCACCCGCACCATCGGCCGCCGCTTTAACAACCGCTACGGCAAAGTGTTCCCCGAGGTCGAAGCGCTGCTGTCCGAGACCCCGCTACTGCCGGGCCTGGACGGTCGCAAGATGAGCAAGAGCTACGGCAACGCCATCAACATCTCGATGACCGCCGAGGAGACGGCCAAGCGCATCAAGAAGAGCCAGACCGACTCCGAGCGCATGATCACATTCGATCCCGAGAACCGCCCCGGCGTGTCCGGTCTGCTTTCGACGGCCGCCATCTGCACTGGCCGTTCCGAGGTCGAGATTGCCGAAGAGATTGGCATGGGCGGCTCCGGCCAGCTCAAGAAGTACGTGACCGAGGCCGTCAACGAGTACTTCGCGCCGATCCGCGAGCGTCGTCAGCGCTACGAAAACGACCTGGACTATGTGAAGGACGTGCTGCACGAGGGCAACCGTCGCGCCAACGAGATTGCCGAGCAGACCCTGGCCGAGGTTCAGGACGCCATGGGCATGGTGTACTAGATCGATCTGCTGGCTAGAACTTTCGATTGCTATAGGGCGGGCGCTAGTGCGTCCGCCTTTTTTGGTGCCCGACCGGTTCGGCTCTGCCCATTGCACTCCCCCGAAAAACAGGAACAGGCCCGCTGGCAGTTAGTTGCCAGCGGGCCTGTTCCCGAAGTACACCGTTGAATCGCACAGAGGGGAGGAATGCGAATCAAACTCAACAGGGCAGGCTTTTTCATCGCCTATTGCCTGCTCCGTTGCTGAATACAATATAGTTCACCGTGGTTTACTTTGTAGCGTCAATATGTTCCCCCATAGCTTCTCCATAAGTTAGCTCAGGTAAACTAGAACCACCACAAAGGGGACAGGCACCTTTGTGGTGGTTTTAACCACGGCAGAGCCGCTAGAGCCCTGCAGGCCAGCGACAGGCGGCCAAGTCGACGTGCATGTCGTCCTTAAACGCCACACCCTCCCCTAGCAAAAGCTCACGTTGAGCATCGGGACCGCCAAAAGCAAAACCATCGCATATGCGGCCATCGGCAAACACCACGCGGTGACAGGGAATCTCGCCGGGGCGCGGATTGCCATGCAGGGCATACCCCACGTACCGCGCACTTCGTGGACGTCCAGCAAGCAGCGCCACCTGACCATACGTGGCGACCATCCCCTCGGGAATCTGCTCGACCACCTCGTACACCCGCTCAAAAAAGCCCTCAGACGCCATTGCTCGCTCCCTTCCACCCGGAATAGCATAAACCACCACAAAGGTGCCTGTCCCCTTTGTGGTGGTTTTGGCAGGTGGGCTAGTTAACGGGCTGGAAGAAGGCTACGGCTACGGCGCCGGGGCCTACATGGGTGCCGATGGTGGCGCCGATGGTGTGAACGGGCAGTTCGCCCTCGGTGTGGCCAGCCCACAGTGCCGCGCTGTCCTCGATATACTTCTTGAGCACCGCATCCGAAAGGCCCGTATAGCCGAGCGCCAGCGGCATGGAAAAGTCGATGCCGCCCGCCTTTTCGACCTTCTGGTTGAGCAGGTTACGTCCGTTCTTGGAACCGCGCGCCTTGCCCAGCTGCACGATCAGACCGTCCTCGGCAGCCACCACGGGCTTTACGTTGAGCAGCGTACCCACGGCACCGGCCGCAGCAGACAGGCGACCGCCGCGCACCAGGTACTCCAACGTCTCGAGCAGGCCGATGACGACCACGCGGTCGCGCACGGCCTCGACAGCCGCCGCAACCTGAGCCGCGCCCTGGCCCTCGTCCACCAGGCGCAGCGCATACTCGACCAGCACGCGCTCGCCCAAGGTCACGTTATTGCTGTCCACGACGAACATGTCGCCGCCCGGCGCCTCGGCAAGTGCCGTACGAGCACTCTGGTTGGTGCCCGAGAGCTTGGCTCCCACGGTAATAATCACGGCCTCATCGCCGGCCTCACGCGCTTCGGCAATCGCCTGCGAAAAGGCGTACGGGTTGACCTGACCGGTCTTGGGCAGCTCATCGCGCTCCACAAGCATCTCGTAAAAGCGCTGGTGATCGATGTCGACGCCATCCATATACACATCGGTGCCAAAGGTGACGGACAGCGGCAGAACACGCAGAGCGGGGTGCTCCGCCGGCGACATATCGCTTGCGGAATCGGTAATAATGCGGACGGACATAACGAATCCTTTCTTGCGCAGGTCTCGCGCAGGGAATTTTGACAGCAATGTCCCGGCACGGCGTACGCGCTCAAACGGGACGATGCAGTTCTTGGCTGAAAGCTAGCGCCAGCGCGGCTCTAGATCTCGCGCAGGGTGTTGAGGATCGTGCGCAGCGATGCATACATCTGCTCGCGCTGCTCCACGCCCATGGCCTTGCCGGTGGTATCGAGCACCTCGCGAATGATGCGATCGGCCTCGCTCATGCTCTCGCCGCCCAGGGCAGTCAGGCGCACCGGAGCACGATACTTGACGGCCGCATCACCCGAGTCGTCAACCTCGACGTAGCCGCCCTCCTCCAGATGTGCCAGTGTGCGCGAAACGGCGGCACGGGTAACGCCGGCCATGCGGGCGAGGTCGGCGCCAGTCAGGCCGTCCTTGCTGCGCTCAAGATAGTACAGGCACATAACGTCGGAGCCCTTGAGGCCCAGCCTTGCGCCTTCGGACGTCTTGATACGCTGAATCTCCTTGTAGAGGCCGCTGATCAGTCCGACAAAGTCCTCAAAACGTGTCTCGTCGTTCTGCTGCATGGTGACGACCGCCTTTCGCCTACATGATGCTAACGGGTAAACATCTTAGCCGCACAAGGCAACACCCGTACCCAAATATCCCATTTGTTAACCCATCAACATAAAAACCACCACAAAGGGGACAGGCACCTTTGTGGTGGTTTGGGACATCAATAGGTTCTAGGCGCCGCTACAGCTCCACGCAGGGATTGTCGCGGGTCACAAGCGTTTTCACGACAACCGTCGCTCCCAGATAGCGCTCGAGCAGCTCGGCTAAGCGATCGATCGCGGCCTGGCAATCCCCCATCCGCTCGGGCTCCACGCACTCAATCGCCAGGAACGCATCGGCCGAATCATCGGACAGCGCCGTTCGAACGCCGTCGCGCCAGTTCCAGCAGCGGCACACGGCGCCTGCATCGTCGATATAGGCGAGCTCGCCGGGCAGCGTCGGGTCATCCGCTTCCTCGCCAAGAGGCAGGAACGCATCGCCACCGTCGGTCACCTTCAAGCGAAGGTCACCCTCGATCGCATGCAAATCCTCGCCTCCCACGGGCAGCGCGTAGGTCAGCGACACCGTGTTGTAGATGTCCACCGCGGACGTAATGTGGCCCACCGGCTTGCCTTTGAGCACGCGTTTGAGCAGGTTCTCGATTGAGCAACGCGCGCCCTTCTTGGTCTTGAATAGGCGATATGCCTCGCGCCATGCCTTAACCGGCGCATTCTCGCTGATGGTATCACTCGTCAGGTGACGCTCCGCATCGATATTGGCGCGGTCGAGCAACGCGGCAATCGCATCAACGTCCTCTTGAGGAATCTGAGCCGCGGGCTTCATGCCCTTTACGACCACAACACCGACAGCCGCCTGCGGAAATAGCTCCCAAAACGAATCCTCGGCAACGAAACTCTTCATGTGCTCTCCCTTCATAGCATGCGCCCGAGCCCGGGTGCCTAAACAAAAAGCGCCCTTACGACGGCCACCTTCAAAGTCCTACGGTGCCGCCACAAGAGCGCTTACGCTGCCCCCATCCGGAGAAGGGGGCGATATGTCAGGCGTATTGTAACCCGAGTCATTCGCCCAAGCAAAACCGCCACAAAGGTGCCTGTCCCCTTTGTGGCGGATATGGACTCGCGGCGACGCTAGTGTCGGAGTCCCAGCAGGCCGCGGCCGCGATGACGGGCGTCGGCGTGCACCTGAGCGTGCGGACCGGCGGCCTTCACGGACTCGGGCAGGTGCGAGTACTTTTTCTCGAAGTTCTCCTCGAACATCACGGCCAAGTTGTGCGCCGCCTCGTCGTAGCGCGCGGTGCTCTGCCAGTACTGGCGCGGCACCAGGATGCCGTCGGGCACGCCGTGGCACGTGGTGGGAATGTCAACGTTAAAGATATCGTCATGCACGAATTCGCTGTCCTCGATGGTACCGTCGAGGGCGCGGGCCACCAGGGCGCGCGTGTAGGCAAGCTCGATGCGATGGCCCACGCCGTAGCCGCCGCCAATCCAGCCGGTGTTGACCAGGTACACACGCGTGCGGCCGTCGGCGATGCGCTCACCGAGCATCTTGGCATAGACCATGGGGTCGAGCGGCATAAACGGCTCGCCAAACAGCGAAGAGAACGTGGGCGTGGGCTCGGTGACGCCGACCTCGGTGCCGGGGATCTTGGCCGTAAAGCCCGTCACAAAGTGATACATGGCGGCGTCGGCCGTCAGGCGCGAGATGGGCGGCAGCACGCCAAAGGCGTCGCAGGTCAAAAACAGCACGACGCTCGGAGTGGTGCCCATGCCCTTGGTCCACGCGTTGGGAATGTGCTCCACAGGGTAGGCCACGCGCGTGTTGTGCGTGACCGAGACGTCATCGTAGTTGGGCTTGCGGCTCTCGTCGAGCACCACGTTTTCGCAGATCGCGCCAAAGCGGACGGCGTTGAAGATCTCAGGCTCGTGGAACGCGTCCAGGCCCTCGCATTTGGCGTAGCAGCCACCCTCGATGTTGAAGATGCCCATGTCGGACCAACCGTGCTCGTCGTCGCCGATCAGCAGCCGCGTGGGGTTGGCCGAAAGCGTGGTCTTGCCGGTGCCCGACAGGCCAAAGAACACCGCGGTCTCGTGCGTGACGGGATCCATACTGGCCGAGCAGTGCATGGGCAGCACGTCGTCCTCGACGGGCAGCAGGTAATTCATGACGCTGAAGATGGACTTTTTGATCTCGCCGGAGTAGCCGGTACCCGCGACCAAAATCACGCGCTCCTGGAAGTTGATGACCACGGCGGCGCTGGAGTTGAGGCCTTTGATGGCGGGGTCGCACTGGTAGCCAGGGGCGGCAAGCACGCAAAAGTCGGGTTCGCCGGTGCGCGCGATTTCGCGGGCGAGCGGACGGGCAAGCATCTGCTTAATGAAGAGCGCCTGGCTGGCACGCTCGCAGGCAACGAGCAGTCGACGCGTGTGGTTGCGGTCGGCGCCTGCCATGCCGCGGGTGACGAACACGTCGCGCTCGTTGAGATAGTCGACGATGCCGGCCTTGATGGCCTCATAGCTCTCGACGAACAGCGGGCGGTTGACGGCGCCCCAGGCAATCTTGTCGTGGACATCGGGGGTGTCAACGATAAAGCGGTCATTGGGGGAACGGCCAGTGCGCTCCCCCGTCTCGATCACCAGCGCGCCGTTGGATGCCATGCGGCCTTCTTCGCGGCGGATAGCGTGCTCGACGAGCTCCGCGGCGGGTAGATCGACCAGCAGACGGGGTTGATTCTCGGCGGGATCTTCAACGAGCGTAATACCAAAGTTGGACAAAACTTCTGCAGGGGTAACACCAGGCATGGGGCCTCCTTTAAAAACGCGACACGTGGACGCGGCGCGCACTTTACTCACGTAAAGCCCGTTGTACCCGATATGCAAAAACGTTTTTGCGGCAACTGCGAAGCGCCCGCCCAACGGTCAAAAATCGCACGCAAGCGGACTAGTCATTGGGGACGTTCTTAAACGACTAGCCATCAGGGACACTCTTGAACAGGCAACAACCAAGGAGTGTCCCCAGATGCCGGCACTTAGGAACGTTCCCAAAGTGCCGGCACAAAAGGAACGTCCCCAAGTGCCAACTACAGCGGTAGCCCTTGACCGAGCATGGCGATGATGCTCATGAGGACCAGCATGCCGGCGGCGTAGGGCAGGATGGCGCCCAGAAGCTCGGCGTCCTTACCGCGTACATGCACGGCGGCAAGACCGATCGCGAGCGTCTGCGGCGAAATCATCTTACCGGCAGCAACGCCAAGCGCATTCAGCGCGACCATCCAGTAGTCGCTCACACCCAGCGCTGTAGCAGCCTGGCTCTGGATGGGGCCAAACAGCATGCCTGAGGACGTGCCCGAACCGGTCACGAACGCACCGACGGCGCCGATCCACGGAGCCAGAATCGGGTACAGGCCGCCAGCGACCGCAATGCAAAACGCGCTGATCGAAGAAATCATGCCCGCATAGCCCATCACCTTGGCGCAACCCAGCACCGAAAGCATGGTAATGACTGTCGGCATCATCTGCTTGACGGTCGCGGCCAGCACCTCACCCATCAAGCGCGGCGAAGCGCCCTGAATGGCACCGCCGACAAACGCAGCCAGGAAAATCCAAACACCCGGCGTGTTGATCCACGAAAACGTAAGCGTGCCGGGGTTCTCGCCGCAATACACCTGCACGTGACTCGCAAACGGCGCGAGCGCGGCGTGCACGACGGGCACCAGGTTGGAGGTACCCAACAGCAGCACAAAAATCAGGATGAAGCACGACCAGGCAGAAAGCGCCGACTTAGCGGTGAGCTGTTCGCCGGCCTCGATATTCATGTGAAAGCGTGCGTCCAGATGCCCCGACTTCTCGGCACGCATAGCAAGCGCAGCTGTCAGCCCGAGCGAAACGATAGAACCGACGACGACGGCAAGCTCGGGACCCACAAACCTAGCAACGACCAGAGCCGCACCGGCAAAGGACACGCCGGAGAGCACGGCGATGCCCGCCGCGCCACGTAGGCGCTCGGCAACGCCTGCAACGTTGCCCTGGTCATCGGCAACACGACCAGCAACCAGTACGATAAACAGCGGCATCATCACAAAGAAAGGCGCCAACTGCACCAGCTGAACGGTCGCCAGGTGCAGGGAATCCAGACCCACCAAGTCGGCAACGGACACCGTGGGGATGCCGATGGAGCCGTAGGGTGTGGGTACGCCGTTGGCCAGCAGGCAGATGAGCACGGCGGGCACGGCCTCAAAACCCAGGCCCGCGAGCATGCCGGCAGGAATGGCGACGGCAGTGCCAAAACCGGCCATGCCCTCCATAAAACCACCGAAGCACCAGGCCACGAGCAGCGCCAGCAGACGGCGGTCGCTGCTGATGGAGGTGATCATGCTGCCGATCACGTCCATGGCGCCCGTGCGAACGCACAGGTTATACGTGAATACCGCGGCGATGATCACCAGGACGATGGGCCACAGAGCCATCAAAAAGCCTTCAAGCGAGGCGGTCGCGATCTGCGCTGCCGGCAGGTGCCACCATGCGAAGGCAAGCACGCACGAAAGGACAAACGATCCGATAGCGGCCTTCCAAGCTGGCCATTTAAAGCACAGCAGCATCACGACCAGCCAAATAATCGGCACAAGAGCCAGTAAGAATGCGGCGACGTCCATAGGTAGAAGCTCCTTGGTACCGCGAGGGCGGCATCGGGGGGTCATAAAACTTCAACAGAATACCGCACGCTTACCGACAAATTGCTGCCGCCTGCCGAATATATTGAACAACCTGTTCAAAAACACGAATCGATACCACCGCGGCTATACTAGAGCGCAGCAATAGAAAGGAATCGCCTTGAGCATCACGCCCCTCGATAGCATCCGACGCACCATCGCCCGCCGCAACGGCGTCACCGACCCCACCGTATCGGGCGGGGCGCACGGGCAGGGCGGACGCATCGAGAACGGCCTGTTCCCCGCATCGCACACCGCCGAGGAGCTCGCACGAATCCAAGAGCTAAGCCAGCGTAACGCCGGCGGTCCCGACAGCAGCCAGGCTACACGCCGTCGCCGCGAGCGCGATCGCCAGCCCGGCCCCATCCGCCGCATGGTCAATGCCTGGTGGAACCGCCTGCTCGGAGCCGTCTACGGCGGCGGCTTCTCCACGCAAGAAGCCGAGTACGAAGATCACGCCACCCGTCGCGACTACCTTTGGAATACCCTGGGCACCGCCGTATGGGGCATGGCGTTTCCCCTGCTCACCATCGTGTCCACGCAGCTTGTGGGCGCCGAGGAAGCCGGCAAGTTCTCCATCGCCTTTGTCACCGGCACGCTCATCATGATCGCGTGCAACTACGGCGTGCGCAACTTTCAGGTCTCGGACATCGACGAAAAGACCTCCTTCGCCTCCTACCAGCTCAACCGCTGGCTCTGCGGAGCGCTCGCGCTGGCATGCGGCCTGGTATACAGCAGCGCCCGCGGCTACGATGCGCAGATGGCCACGATCGGCCTGGGCGTCTACCTCTATAAGGTGATCGACGGCATCGCCGACGTGTACGAGGGCCGCCTGCAGCAGGCCGACAAGCTCTATTTGGCAGGCATGAGCCAAACGCTGCGTTCCGCCGGCGTCATCGCGGTCTTTAGCGTGGCACTGTTCCTCACGCGCAGCATGCCCATCGCGGCCATGGCCATGGGCATCGCCGCGATTGCCTCGCTCGTACTGGTCACCGCCCCGCTCGCCCTGCTCGAAACCGAAAAATCACGCCGCATGAGTCTGCGCGAGGCTGGCCACCTGTTTGTCCAGTGCGCCCCGCTCTTTGGTGCGCTGTTCCTGTTCAACCTTATCGAGAGCATGCCCAAGTTTGTGATGGAGGGCACGCTGGCATACAAATATCAGCTGTACTTTAATGCACTGTTTTTTCCGGCGCAGGCCATTTTGTTGAGCATTGGATTTATCTATAAACCGCAGCTCCTACGTCTGTCGAGCATTTGGGCGAATCCGCGCAAGCGTCGCCGCTTTGATCTGATTATTGTTGCCGTTATGGCACTGATCGTAGTCATTACTGGAGCGTGCGCCGCATTTATGGCAGGCCCCGGCATTCCCCTCATGAGCTTTATGTACGGCCTCAACTTTGAGCGCTACCGCACGCTTGCACTGCTAATGGTTGTCGCCGGCGGCGTCACCGCGGCAATCGACTTTATCTATGCCATTATCACGGTGTTGCGCCACGCCGGCGATGTCACCAAGATCTACCTGATCTGCTTCGCCGTAAGCGTGGTGGTGCCGGTGATCCTGATTAAGCTGCTGGGTCTGATGGGCGCTGTGGTGAGCTACCTAGCCATCATGGCCCTACTCCTGGTGCTACTGATTATCGAGTACGCCCACATCCGCCAACGCATCGAACGCGACCGCAACCCATACGGCGCCTAATTAGCTGCCCCCGGTCACCGGAATTTGCGATGGAATCACCCCGGCTGGGGTCTCGTTGCGGACAATATGCATCACGCAAAACTAAGTGAGTAGACTTTTGCCGAATCCCTGACCACACCGGCAAAACACAAGTCAATGACCTGCGGTTTTGTTGAGGCAAATTTGCCGGCTGCTCGGCATTTCCAAAAAAGCCTACTCACTTAGCCAGCGGGCAGCCAAAAAAGAACCGTCGCGACGTCGTTTGACTCCGTTGCGACGGTTTTTCGAGCATTTTCGCGCTGCCGAGGACGCAGACGCTCCTCATTTCTAGCGCTTACCGAGCAAGAAGGCGCTACTCTTCGAAAGTAGTCAAAAAGCCCCGTCCCAAATTAGCTACCCTTTGCACCGATTATTCGCCCGGGTTGATGTTCGCATAGAACTCGGCCCCGTCATCCAGGCGCAGGATGCCGACGCGGCCGAACTCGGAGCCGGTGGCGGCGGCGCAGTCGATATCGATGCGATCGGGCACGCCGGCGGTATCCTCGCCGCCCAGGCGCACAAAACGCCCCCGGCCCGATTCCTCATCGAGCCCCGCCAGGCCATCCACCACGCAATAGCGCCCAAGCGACACCGTGGGCGTGTGGCCGCTCACCACGACCGGGCCCTCGCCCTCGGCAGAAAGCAGTCCCGTCGGCGCATCCCAATAGCCGTGACGAATCCACAGCAGGTCATCGGACGACTGCACCGCGAGCATCTGCTGCAGCAGCTCGCGATCGGCACCCACCGCTCCGACGCCATCGGCACAATCGACGCCATGCTCAAGCAAAAACGCGCGCGCCGCCTTCATCTCGATTCCAGCATGTACCAGCAGATACGGGCGCTCCTCGGTCTCGGCCACCGCGTAGAGCGGCAGCGCGGCCATCCATCGCACGAGCTCCTCGTATGCCTCAAATTCCATGTCGTTGAGCTGCTCGCGCGTCGTCCAGCCACCGTTGATATCCCAGGTCTCGGCATCGAGCGGATCCTGGCCAATGATGGCATCGAGCATGATCTGCTCGTGATTACCCTTGAGCACGCGGGCGTTGGGCAGCGAGCGCACGAGCTTAATAACGCCGACCGGATCGGGCCCGCGATCGATCATGTCGCCCAGCACGTACAGCGTGTCGTCGGACGTCAACGAGATCTTAGACAGGGCCTCGTCAAGCGCACGCACGTGCCCGTGAGCATCAGATGTCACATAGATCGCCATGGTACGCCTCTCCTTGCATTGCGGCCGAAGCCCGGCGCCGCAACTAAAACTTCAAGTTGAACTTAAACGTTACCCATTGTACTCCGTTGCAATAAAGCTGGAAAGGGTTTCCGAGCAGAGGCAAAGACGGCAGCCGTCTATGACGATATCGCGCACGCCCGTAATCCGCCCCCATAAACCCACCACCTTTGGGTACAAATAACCGCAGACAACTGACCGTGCCACGCCAACCACCCAGGAGCGGACACTATCCATGAACCAGATACTTCTCTTTATCGGCCTCGTCATCATTTTGTGCCTGACCATCAAACCCGTCGGCAAAAAACTCCCCTTCCCCACCCTCCTCATCTTTATTGCGCTCGGCATGCTGCTCGGCGTCAACGGTCCGGCGCACATCGACTTTAGCGACTACGCGCTCACCGAAACCGTCTGCAGCACGGCGCTGCTGTTCATCATGTTCTACGGCGGCTTTAACACCAACATCGACCGTGCCAAACCCGTCGCCGCGCCCGCTGTGCTGCTGAGCACGCTCGGCGTTATCGCCACCGCCGGCATCACTGGCGTGTTCGCACACTTTGTACTGGGCTTCGACTGGATCGGCGGCCTGCTGCTGGGATCGGTTGTGGCGTCCACCGACGCGGCCAGCGTCTTTAGCGTTCTGCGCGAGCACAGCCTTTCGCTGAGGGGCGGCACCGACTCGCTGCTCGAGGTCGAATCGGGCTCCAACGACCCCGTCGCCTACATGCTCACCGCCGTGCTCGCCACACTCGCAGCCGGCGGCGACATCAACATTCCCACACTGCTGGCCAAGCAGATTATCCTGGGCGTGGGCCTGGGCCTTGCCATCGGCTGGGCGGCGGGCCACCTGATTGAACGCGCACGCGCAACAGCCGAGGGCGCGCAGACCATCTTTTTGTTCGCCGTGGCAATCGTCGCCTACGCGCTGCCGAGCTACCTGGGCGGCAACGGCTTTTTGGCCGTGTACCTGGCCGGCATTGTGCTGGGCGCGAGCGACATCACCGGCAAGGTCGAGCTGGCGCACTTCTTTGACACCCTCACCGAGATGGCCGAGATGACCATCTTCTTTTTGCTGGGCCTACTCGTCACGCCCGCGCGCCTGCCGCAAATGCTGCTACCCGGCCTGGCGCTCATGGCGTTTATGCTCTTCGTGAGCCGCCCCATCGCCGTGGGCCTGCTGCTGGTGCCCTTTAAGACCAACCCTCGCCAGGTTGCGCTCGTAAGCTGGGCGGGTCTGCGCGGCGCGGCTTCGGTCGTATTTAGTCTCTTTGCCGTGGTAACCGGTGTTCCCGGTGGTCACGACCTGTTTGACCTGGTGTTTGTGATTGCCGTGTCAAGCATTGTGGTGCAGGGCTCGCTGCTGCCAGCAGTGGCGAAGAAACTCGATATGATCGACGCGGAAGGCGACGTGCGCCGCACCTTTAACGATTACCGCGACGAGGACGGCATGTCGTTCGTCAAGCTCAAGATGGGAGCTGGACATCCGTTTGCCGGACGTTCGCTCGCCGACATTGGCAGTGCGACGGACATGCTTGTGGTTCTGGTGCTGCGCGACGGCGCGCACCCCGTGCTGCCCAACGGCGATACCGTGATCGAGGAAGGCGACCTTCTGGTTATGGCCGCCCCGACGTTTGAAGAGCGTGCCGAGGTTACGCTGCGCGAGGTCACCGTGACCCCCCACGGTCGCCTGGCCGGCCAGCGCCTGCGCGATGTGCCGCAAGGCAAGCATCCGTTTATTGTGGTGATGCTCAAGCGCGAAGGCCAGACGATCATCCCCGATGGCAACACCCTCATATACGCCGGCGACGAAGCCGTCATCGCCACGCTGGCGTCGTAGCGGCCACAGGGCAGCTAATTTGGGACGGCCTTCTTTCTAACTTCTTTTAGTAAGCCTTTTTTAAACGCAGTACTACCACCAAAAAACTTCTGGTCAGTATTAGTCTGCTTATTTGCCTGATATTTCAGACTCGTGAACTCAATGGTACAGACATAGTCCGCGGCCTGAGCCAAATAGTAATCCGATGAAGTTGTCGGCTTATAGATAACTGCATTTTTAGCCAAAGCGTAATCGATTGCCTTGTGAAGCGCACTCGAAACCGAACCCTGTCCTCCGTCGTAGTAAATCTTTACAGCATCAAACTGCTGAAACCAACTCAAATTGTCGAATATGAAATCGATGATTTCACGCCGCATCGCATCAGCAATCTGTTTAAGAGTTCGGTACCGATGCGTCTTGAATACAAACACCTTGTACGAGATGGGCAAATGTCGAAACATAACTCGAAATAGTGAGAACAGCCTTTTTCTCTCGCTGATGCCCAAGTCCTTGAACTGATCTTTTCCATTCATGAGAGGAGAAGCATGGAACGGAAGAAGCGGCAATCCGCTTTCGGCTACCGCCCTTTCATATTTCTCTATTCCCTCAGCGATGGGAATATCTTGTTCATGAAAAACAAAGGCCACAAGATAGTATCTTTCACGAAGATCATCGCTTCCAGATTCATCAATAAAGATACTCAGCTCTCGCATGGGCAATCCTTAATAAAAAAGCCGGGGAAAACGTCCCCGGCACTTGGAAGCCCTCTCTTAAGAGATGACCACCTAGTTTATACCATGAAGTTGGACGTATGTTCAAGCATGAGTATAAAATACAAACATATGTTCGTCAATAACAAAGATGGCCATCATTCAGCGTCATCGTCGACGGCAAAGTCGCGGAGATCGAGGCCTTCGCGCTCGGCTCGTGCTAGCAGCTCTTGGGGCGATTCGTCCTCGATATCCATCACTTCGAGCATAGCGGCCGGAAAGCCCACGCCGGCTGCACTCCCCGCACGGTCGAGCAGACTCTCGCGCAGCTGGTCAACATCAACATCGATCTTCACTGTGAAACCCCCTACCGGATCAGACCCCTACTCAGCAGCGCCGAGCACATTCACGGCTGCAACGAAAGCCGCAACCTGCTTGTCATCCATCTGTGTGGCCAAACGCCCCACGGGCTCGTCGTAGGCAAACTGTACTTTATCGATAAAGCAATCCCAGGCACGCTCATCCACACGCACGGCGGCCTCGCAATACTGACTGAGCTTTTTGAGTCCATACCAAAACGCATTCACATGGCGCGCAGGATCCTCATCCAGCACACCATCGTAGCGCCGTCCGTTAAACTCACGCATGCGCGCCACGGCAACCTCGAGCGAGTCGCCGCCGTCGGCCGAAGCCTCGTCCACAAGCTCGGGAATCGCAACCTCGCGCCGGACATTGTGCCTGGTAGCACCGTCGTACTCGCCCACCAACACGTCTTCGTCAAACCGATCATCGTAGTCGAAATAACTGCTACCCCGGCAAATCCCATGCAGCGAACCGGTGCCAAAGGCACGGAACAACCCGCCATCGGCAACAACGCACCTATAAGTCTCAAACGACTTCTTAACCTGAGAGAGCAACTCGGAAAGCTCTCCGGCATCGCAC
The DNA here is from genome assembly GCA_905205405.1 of uncultured Collinsella sp. Taxonomy (GTDB): domain Bacteria; phylum Actinomycetota; class Coriobacteriia; order Coriobacteriales; family Coriobacteriaceae; genus Collinsella. Next base: position 18,458 of record CAJLDK010000014.1, on the reverse strand, counting down.
CCCGTCTCGCACGCGACGCAAGCAGACTTCGGCAACGATACCGGTTCCACCGTGCTCCCTGCAACGCGGGCAGCGCGTTCGGCCCGATACGCTTGGGCTGCCAAGTGCGCTCGCTGCGCAGCACCGCGCACATTAGTAAGCTCGCGCTCCAGCGCCACATCGCCAGCCACATCGCTCGCAAACGCGTCAACACCCTGCGGGCCGGTCGCACTCAGCTCGGACTCAAACGTCGCCGTGATCATGCCGGCAAGGTCCGTTGCGTCGGCGGCACAACGCAGTTGCTCCAACTGCGTGCATAGCAGATTGGCATCCAAGGGTGCGGCATCCACAACGCGCACGTCGCTCAGACGCGCCGCGCCCTGCAACACCAAAGCCCCCGCAGCATCGTATGCCGCACGAACCCTGTCCGCCGTATTGGCAAGCAGCTTTACCTCGATAAACGCAAGCGTCTGCTCCAAGCGGGCCAACAGCTCGGCCTTGTCCTCCATACGCAAAAAGGCAGCGTAGCGCCGCTCCATCTGCAACGGGCCCACAACGCCTACCTGCTTGCGAGCGCGCGCAAGAGAATCAAATTCAACGCGGCGTACATACCCGTCAACGGCCCGCACGGCAGACTCACGCGCAGCACGCTCGGCAGCCTCGACGCCCCCGATCGCGGCCAGTAGCTCGCGGGAGCGCGCCTTGCGCAATAACTCCCCGCGATCGTACTGCTCAAGCGCCGTCTGACGCTTGGCTACCGACTCAAAGCCAAACAGCTCATCGAGCAGCTCGCCAACAGAACGTTCTTCCGCCATGGCAAGGCCTCCTCACGCGCAGCGCGCCACCATGCTCGCGGGCTCACGTGCGCATCAAACGCCTCGCGCACGCAAGCCCGCACGCTCGCATCCCTATAGATCCAACGCCTTCTTCGCAGCATCGACCGGGTCGCCATCCATGTAGAACACCGGGCTCAACCCCGAGATAATCTCGGACGAAACGCTCTGCAGGCCCGCGATGGCGCTCAGCGGCAATATCACGCGCTTGGCGCCGGCGTTTTTGGCCACGCGCATGATGTCCTCGAGCCCGCGGATCTCATCCATAGATCCCGACATGCGCAAGATTCCCGGAACCGCCAGCGCGGACATCACCGGGCGGTTGCACGCCGCGGAGCACAGGCCCACAAACTCGGCAAGCGAGACTTCTTCGGACAGACCCTTGCTCTGCAGGTCGTTATAGAACAGCAGGTAGTCCTTTGAGCCAATGTGCATGCCCGGCGCCACGCGGTTTGCCAGGTTCACAAAGTTGTCGAACGCGGCCTCCAGCGTATCGCGCACCGGCTTGTTAAAGGCAACGCCCTCGTGCTTGAACTTGCACTCGCCGGCAACGGCCTTGTTCTCCAGCTTGTACACGGCAACCTCGCCGCCCTGCGATCTGCCCACGCCAAACACGTGGCCGGACAGCAGCGGCCCGTCGGGAATCAGCGTATCCTCGGACTGCTCGGGCACGCGCACCACGTGCACGTCCTGCGGATTGTCGGCATCCATATAGCCCAGGTTGACGTCAATAAACTCGACGCCCGCCATAATCTTGAGCTGTTCCTTTACGCGGCGACGGCCTTCGATGGCGTAGTCCAGCAGCCAGCGGACGTCGTCCTTGTCCATAGCCTCGTCGGGGAACAGCAGCTTGGCCAGGCCGCTAAAGGTCTTGCGCACGGCGATCTCATCGCGCTTGTTAAAGTCGCTGTTAAAGCGGAAGTAACGGTCGATATGATGCGTAAAGTCTTTGCGGCGCATCTCCTTGCAAAACTCCGACAGGCAGTCGGTGATTAAGCCGTAATGCCTGGTCAGCAGGCTCGAACGCATCTTGGGAATCTCCCAGCCCGGCAGGTAATAGTGGATACGGTCGAAGAAGGCCGAATCGTTGTTAAACTCCGGCGGGAACGGATCAAACAGGTGCGTGGTCTTAAGGACGTTTTGCACGGTGTCGTTGATGTTGCCCTCAAAGACCATGGAGGCATCGGCGTTAATCTGGTCGCGGCCGCGCGCGTAGCTGCCACTCGCCATATAGTCCTTCATGATCTGCACGGCGTTGGTGTCCTTAAAGCGCATGCCGGCGACCTCGTCGAACGTCACGCAATCCCAATGGCCCACCAGGCCCACGCGATCGGCGCGCATGGAGTTCATACGGCCGAACAGGTTGGCCGTGGTGGTCTGGCCGCCCGAAAGCAAGATGGCATAGGGCGAGACCTCTTTGTAGATATGGCTCTTGCCGGTGCCACGGGGACCCAACTCGCACAGATTGTAATTGCGCTCGATCAGCGGCACCATGCGCTCGATAAAGTGCAAGCGCTCCTTCTCCGAAAGCTCGCTGGGCTCATAGCCGGCAGAGCGCAGCAGCATGTTGAGCCACTCGTCGCGCGAGAAATACTGGCGCTCGTCGATCATGGCCTCCAGGTCCAGGTTGGGCATCTGGATGGGCGTGAGCGACGCCACGCTAAACGGAGAGTCCTCGGGTCCGCGCTTTTTGCGCTTGGCCTTGGAACGGCGCGGCGCATCGTCGCCAAAGACCTCCATGCCAAACTCGTCTTCCTCTTCCATGGGATGACGATACTCGATGCTCATGATGCACCAAATGCCGCCCTGCAGAATCTTGGAGTAGTCGCGCACGTACTCGGCCGGCATCACAAACGGCTCAATGGTCAGATTGGCAAACGACGCCACGTAGATGTCTTTGTACTCGTCGAGCTTGGCCGTCACCTTATCGATGATGGTAAAGCGCCCCAGCTCGCGAATCTTGGACTTGATGCGCTCGGACTCGTCGGGGCGCACATAGTTATCGGTGAGAATCTTGCGGATGCGCTCCAGGCCCTCCGCCACGGCATCCTCGTCGTCTGTTGAGCAGTACATGCCCAGCAAGTACTCCAGCACAAAGGTAGGCACGTTGGCGCCGCGCTTCATAAGGGCCGTCAGGTCCTTACGCACGATCTTGCCGCCAAAGTGCTCGAGCAGCTTGCCGTCCAGTCCATCCATGTCGTAGCCGTCGTCCTCGGGAGCCTCGGCCACGGCCTGGGCATAGTCATCGGTCGAGGGCTCGTCCTCGGCGGGCGCCACGGCATCGGCGGGCGCAGCGGTCTCCGCCGGCTCCACCGCAGGCACATTCTCCACCGCGGGCACAGTCTCCACCGCAGGCACAGTCTCCACCGCAGGCACAGCCTCCGCCGGCGCACTCACATCAATCGAGGGAACTTCCCACAGATCGTCGTCATGGCTATCAAACATAGGGCACACTCCTAAAAACCAAAGTCAGCAACAGGGGCAAACGAAACAGCGATGGTGTACGTCTCGCGCCAAACGATCTTGCCCGTCTCGCGCTCACGGCAGACCAGATAGTACGGACCCTTGGCCGAGAATCCATCCGCCGCACGCAACGCAAACTTGGCATGCACAACGCGCTCCTGCGAGTTAACAGAAGTCTTGTTGGCATGCGCCTTAACCGTATCGCTCACCTCGTTGCCGCTTGCATCGGTAAACACCAGCTCGTACTCGCACGGCAGTACCTTGCCTTGGGCGGGTTCTTCCTGGATCAAGTTGACCGAGAAGAGCGAGTTGGTCACTCGACGTCCCTCACTTAGTACGCGCAGCGTCGCCGCGCGCGTATCGACAAAGTCCTTGGAACCCGAGCGCGCACGCCAAAATCCGATAACGGGCACGCAAAGCTCCTGCAGGCTCATGCCGCCGTGGACGTAGTTGTTAGTCCCGCCGGGACGCTTAAAGTGCACGTTCTCGCGCGGGGCAAATCCCTCAAAGCCGGCACCCAAACGCCCCATGTCAACATTAACAAACACCCTGCGTGCCTCGTCCGAAAGCTTGGCCACGGCCTCGTTGGGCACCACCAGATGACGCTTGCCGTGCATGACGGGAGCGTCAAGGAAGGGAAGGTCTGGCTTGCCGAGCATCTGGCACTCGTTGAGTTCCCGACGCGTGTAGATAAAGCCGTGATCCGCCGTTATAACAACACGCGCGCCCGGGGCGTCGGTGCACACACGACGCGCCAACGTGGCAAGTTCCTCCACGGTGTCCGCGCAGGCATCGAAAACATCATCCTGCGTAGCGGCCTTCTCGCCCGTGGCATCGATCTTGTTGTGGTAGAGATAAACGAGCTTGGAGTCTTTGAGCAACGCCTTGCGCTCGGTTCCCGCCATGTTGAGGTATGCGCTTGAGCGCAAAGCGCGGCTCGTAGACTCAACGTGGGTAAGCACGGCCTCGCGCTGCGGAGTCGTCGCAGTGGGCATGCCGTCAGCCAGCACAAACGAGCCATCCTCCGCAAGCTTAAGCGCTTGGTGTGGCAGCAGCGCGGGCATGCCCACCTCGGTAATGGAGGGAAAGACCGCCTGCATGCTAGAAACCTTGACGTTGCCGCCGCGCTCGCGCTCGAGCAGCGCCGCGACGTCGCGGGCCACCTCATAGCGCAGCGCATCGCTCACGATAACGACCGTCGTTTTGGCAGAACCCACAAAGGTGGGCAGCACGTGCCAGTAGAACTCATCCTGTCGTTCGGGGCCCTCGATATAGCCGCAATCGGCCCACTCCCCTTGCGCAGCGGATGCCCAGCATGCATTGGCATCGGCCAAGAACCAGTTACTGTAGAGATTCTCCGCCCAGTCCACTACGGCTCGGGCAGGCTCCTCGAGCACATCGCACTCGATGGAGCGTGCCCGCAAATACGCGGCGCACATATGGCGATAGGCAGCGTCCATGGCATACCAATCGGACGCGTAGGCATCCCACACCTGCTGGGGCTGCGCCAGATGGAACCCGCCCGCGTGCGCCTGCCTAAACGCGCACATATCGGCCACAGCGACAAGCAGGTCAAAGTAGCTCTCGACACGGCGGTACCAGCTTAGGTCGCAGCGACGCGCCGCAAAGGCGCGCGCATCTGCAACACGGTCCGCGCCCCGAGCAAACGAGCAGAACAGCTGCGAGAGCACGGCCTCATTGACGCACGGGAACACATCAAGCGAGGTCAGCACATCGATCGACAGGGCCTCAAACCGTGTAAAGAGCCCGCGGGCATCCTCCACCAAACGGCAAATCTCAAATAAATCCTCGCTCGACGCCTGAGCATCGGCAGTCTGGTCCCACGCACGCACCGCCTCAAGGCAATAGGGGCCGTATGCGGGAACCACATAGCTTTCGAGTCCCTTGAGCGCCCCCTCGGGAAGCGCGGTGGATGCCGCCGTGATGAGCACATGGGATGCCAGCGCAAGCAGCGAATCACGCTCATACAGCGGCCCCTCAAACCCATAGCAACGCAAAATGAAGGCAGAAAGGACATCGCGCACGCAGTAATTGTCCGCCAACTCGGCCAGTGCATCGGGGCCCTCATGCAGCAGCGTGGTCATGCAACCGCGCAGCACAAACGCAGGCCGCGCGTCGCCAGGCTCCTTGCCGCCAAAAATCACCGTAAGGATGCCGAGTTCGATATCGGATGCGCCCGAGGCATGCGGAACACACGCGGCAAACTTAGCGCAGCGGGTCTTGGCATCAAAGAACGTCTTGTGCTCGCGCAGACTCTCGCGCACGGCGTCAATATTCTCGATACCCAGCTGATCGGCCAAAAGTGAAAGATAGTCAGCCTGGAACTGATCGGCATACAGCTCAACATCGGCAAGCCAATCACCCTCAAGCCTGCCGCGCGGACAACGGCGATACAACAAGATATCGTTCGCAAGGTCATCGCGGTTGATAAGCTTCTTAACGGCAAACATGCGGCCCTCGCAGGCCTCAACAAACCGCACCGGACGCTCAAAGTCACCGTGGGCGGGCATAACGCCATCATCGGCCCCCGCGCCGTCGAAACCCTCGGCAGCCAATCGCTCAAACTCATGGGCAAACTCGCCGTCCGCATCGTGCCAAATCACCACACGGCGCAGCATACATGCGGACAACGGCTGCAAAAAACGCAGCTTGAGCTGTTCTTCTACATCGATCTTGGGCATGAATATCCTTACCGTAATTGCAGTTACTTAATCTTTGCCAGCACATCCTGAAACTTGGCGTAGTTGACCTTGACGCCGTCATCCAGGTCAATCTTGATCATCTGGTCTGCCAAGTGGTGCAGCTTCTCTTCGTAGGCAATGGTCTCTTTAAGCTGGTCATTGAGCTTTTTGACGCGCTTATCCAAACGCACGCGCTCGCCGCGCTCGGCACTGGCAAGAGCATCGTTGGCATAGCCGATCTGGGCACGATAGCGCTCCTGCTGCTCATGCACATAGTCGGTGCGGATGCGAGCCAACAGGTCGGGCTGATATCGATGCATGTAAACAAGGCACTTGAAGCCGTTCTTTTTGCCACTGTCGAACAGCCAGTAGATAGGGCGCTTCTTATAGGTCTGGCAGTGGTCCTTAAAGAAGTCCTTCAAAAAGTAGGCGCGGATTACCTCGCGCGAAGTGCCCTTGCCGCCGAGCGCCTCGGCAATAAAGGCCAGGTTCTGCTCAAGCGTCTCCTCGCCGTACACGGTGCGCACAAAGTCGATAAAGTAGCGCACGATGTCGTCGTCAAAGTACTCGTCATCGGTAATGGGCAGCACGTTGTCGGCATCGGGCATAAAGGTCACGTGCGCGGGATCGGGCACCTTGGCCAGATAGTCGTCGACCGTGGCACCCTGATCGGCCAGGACCAGCCCGTCCACATCCAGCGAATAGCGGCCAAACATGCAGCCCACGGCATAGCTTATGAGCGAGGTGATCTCGTCACGCTTGGTGCGCACGTATTTATTGCCCTTATAGCTCTCGGGAATCTCATCGGCAGTGTCGAAAATGCGCGCCACCGAAACGTACTTATCCTCGACCTCGATGGGCACCTCTCCCTCCATGTTGTAGATCTTGGCAAAGATTCGGTTGAGCTCTTCCTCGTTAGCGCGAAGCTGCTCAAAGCGAGCATTGACCTCGGCCTTGCGGGCCTCGTATTTATCAGAAAGTAAGATTGACATTAGTTACCTCTTAATGAATGTATAAGACGTTGTCAACAACAGGAAATTGAAGAAACACGGCTATACCCCATTCGGCTCTTCTCCAGCGCAAACGGTTTCATCGATGCCGACGGAGCTTTCTTCCGGCGGTTGTGTTTCCTGTTTTTCCCAAGCACTCACTTGCTCATCAATTGTTTGAACCAAGTCCATTGAGCATTCCATCCAAATCCGAACTTGAGCAGATTTAATAGGTCTTGTTCGGCTCTTTCCACTTGATTCGTCCTGCATTAAATCAACTTCGTGAACAACCTTGTGCCTTCGCTGAATTAGCGCATCTATTTCAGCTTGTCGCTTATAAGCACCGAGCGACAAGCCTATCTTTTTAAGGCGACTATCAATATCTTTATAGCTGTTGAAACTCATTCGCGAAAAATGCTCACGCACAGATTCGGAAATTACTTCATCGACGGTTTTGCCAGAAAAGGAAGCAAATCTATCAAAGCTGTACTTGGATGTTCTTCCATCACTGCCAGCTAGCGAGACTTCGCTCAAGGCTTTCGAATCAGCCTTTATGGGATACCAATGAATGAGTATATTACGAAAATAATCCTCTTCCGCCGAATGAAGCAAAACGAGCGCAGCGCGCAAGATATCCGTCGGTCTTTTTTCCTTCGACGTTCTAGCAGATCCTTCTATTTGCAGGCTGTCATACAGTGCCAAAAGACTAGAGACCCTGTTAACACCTTCGTCGAATTGATTCTTCTCTACGGTCATAAAAACACCTAAATCAGTGGATGACGCTTGAAATCCCAAGAGGTTTCAAACGAGTCCCAGTCGATTTTGGAAATGTCTACGTTGCTGTCGACCAGACTATTAATTGCCGGTTGAAGCTCAGCGGAAATAAGCGTGGGAAGAGCTTTGATGTCTCTCACTTGCATGTTAAGAGTGGGGTTAAGCATGCTGAGGACATCGGCAGCGATGGAACAATTGAGGAAGCCCAACGCCCAGTTCTTGTTTTGGCCCAGATTGCAAATACATGGGCCGGCCATGTCAAATCCGCCCGTCGGTGGAAATAGCCTGAAACTCGGCTTGCCTGATGTCAGCATTGTGTAGCAAATGCCTTCACTGTACCAATATTTCGACGCCAGCAAATTGGAGGTCGGATTACTCCGGTAAAACTCAATTGCGTCCTTCTTGATCGAAACCAGCCAATGAAGATTGCCAAACCATCGACGAAAGTCACCGCCCTTTGAATAAGTGGCCCACGAGCCCTTGCGCCCAACCGAATGTGCATCAACCTCCCAAAACAAGCGCAAATACAAATTGTTATCACCTGTTTTGTTTTGAGACCCTGTGTAGTCCGAAAAATCGCCAATGGAGCTACCCAGCGAGAAAGCAGAAAGTAACCCCTCGCCGGCCCAGTAGGCTATGGGGCTGCCGGGGATCTGCTTGAAGGTCTCGGCGTCGCGGCGATAGAACCAGCCGCAGTCGGGGTTTCGGATCGCCTCGAGGGCCTTGGGAGCCTGGACAGCGGCGCCAACGAAGTCAGAAAGGCGCACGTAGCCTCCCTTGTAGCCCTTGATGAGTGAGTTGTGAAACGTGTAGGTGCAGATGGGCACAGTCGCGCCAGCGAAGCCCGAGTACTCAAGTTGAATGAGGGAGGTAAGCGTTCTGTTGTCGATAATCTCGTTGCGGAGCTTCTCATAGCTTCCGATGAACATCCAGACGAAAGGCGACATGACTCCGCACTCGCCGTGGTCCTTGGCGAGACTGAACATGCGAACGACAAAGCTGGAGAAGAGGTCGCTCTTCACGTCGGGATAGTTCTTCTTGACCCACTTGGACATGAAGGGGTTAAAACTGCTGCTTCCCATATACGGAGGATTCGCCACGGTGCAGGTAAAACGACGGGACAGCTTCTCGCAGATGGCGGCAGCGTTTTCGAGCTTAGTTTTGGTCGCAGAGGCAAAAAGGTCGTCGGAACAGTTCACGGCGGCAGCCTTGAGCTCGTCGATCTCGCCCTCTGAAGGATTAAGCAGCGAGCCGATCTCACCCAAATGGCTCAGTTCCTCGGCGAGCTTCTTGTTGCCCGGCAGTTCGTCATCCCCCAGCGGAATGCTCGAGAGCACGGTAACGTCGGCGCGCACTGCGCGCTTGAAAAAGCGACGATCGTGCTCGCGGGCGCACATGGCAAGCGCCAGCTCCGCGATCTGCGCCGCACGGGAATCGATTTCCATGCCCGCAAGGTTTTTAGTAAGAATGAGCTCGGGGATCTCGCGCTCACGATAGCCGCGCTCCTCGTACATATGGAAGAGCAGCTCAAACGCGTAGACCAAGATATGGCCCGAGCCGCATGCGGGGTCGCAGAGGGTTATCTCCTCGGGACTCGAGATGCGGATGAAGTCCTCGTGCTCAGCATCGGGCTCAATGTAGTACTCCATGCGCTCGCGCAGTGAGCTCCCGGGATTGTTGAGCATCCACAGACGGCCGAGCGAGTTCTCGACCATGTAGCGCACGATCCACTCGGGCGTGAAGAGCTGCGTGGCGGGCGCGATGTCCGCCGCCGCTGCTTTGCGCTTGGACTTGAAGAACTCGTCTTTAACGTCAGCGTTGTAGTACTGATACATCCAGCCCAGAACGGTCACGCCCTCGCGCCAGTCCTCGTCAGTGAGGACTGCGTTGAGTTTGCCCACCACGCCGTCGGCCATCATGAGCCCCTGGGGCAACAGCAGCTCCATGGCTCCGCCCACGCGTTCAAAGACGCCCGGTAGGCAATCGGCAAGCTCCTCGCACTGAGCAACAAACAGGTAGCGCCACAGCGGTTCATCCAAGCCCGCCATCTTGAGCTCGGCTATGCGATCGGTATCGACCGTCGCCATCTCCACGTCCAGTGCGTTCTCCACGGCCTCGCTGCCATGGCTGCCGTCCGCACGACTTAGTATGCGCATGCGGCTGGGAAGCCATCCGCGTGCATCCATGAAGCGAATGGCCACGATGCGGTTGAACCAAGTGTAGGCCGCACGGTCGCGCAGCGCCTCGTGACCCACCTCTGCCTGCATGCGCAGCAGTTCGTCGCGTTGCTCAATCTCAGCCGGACTTAGGGGCAGGCCGTTGATGGTCTCGGACCCAACGGGCGCGGGTGCAGGTTCGGTGATGCCATAGCGCACCATCTGCGCCTCCACGCCTTTGATGAGCTCCGTACGGGCCCAGGTGCAGAAGCTCTTAAGAGCAGAATCGTTCATGGTTGATGAGCCTTTCTAAACGCCATAAGCCACCGGTGCGCGCTTTGGCACCGGTGGCTCCGCGGGTTAGTTGATACGGATCTCGTCGTTTGCAGCGAGCGCCTGCATAAGGCGGGAGCGCAGGTCGTCCACGTAGCGCTCCACGTCCCCTGCGGACAAGAGACGACTCGGCTTGGCCAGATCGGCGCGGCGCACAGTCTTGATCTTGCGCTGGGGCACGGGTGCAGGCGTGGGCGCTGACGACGCAACGGCCTTGTTGGAGATCTTCTTGACCACCTCACCCGTACTCGTGACCTCGGTGGTGCGGCGCTCGTTGTCCATACGCATGCGGGCCGCATCCACAGCGTCGTACATCCCGTTGGTTGCTGCGCTGAGCCAGTTGGCCCAGTTAGTCGCGGCAACACTCAGCTCGTTGAGGCTTTGAGCACTGTGGGCACGGTTTTTGAACGACTCGTATTTGGCGCCGGCGTCTGCTATGGCATCCTTGGCTTGATTGACAAAGCCCTTTTGACTCTCAGCCTGTGCCTGCAGGTCTTGCAGATCGCTCTCGATTCGGCACAAAAACTCATTGCGGCGGATGCCCAGCAGCTTTTTCATGTCGTCCTCGACGGGATCCATAAGCGGCTGCAGGTCTTTAATGCGGCCGTAGGGCTTGGGATCTTTGAGAACCTCACGCACCTTTGCCACATTCTCAACCGCGCTGGGAATGTCATCGGAGGCATACTCGATACCCTCGGTGCGGCTCAAGAAATCCTTGGCGTGGTCAAACGCTGTTCGCTGGTTGGACTCGAAGAACTCAACCACCTTATCAAAGTCTTCCTTGGCATCGAGCAAGCGGTCCTCATGCTTGGTGAACGTGGTCAAGAACGCCTCGGCCTCGTTCTGGTCCTTAAGGACGTCGGCCACCTCCGAGCGCATCTTCTCGCACTCGTCCTCACCGGGATACGGGTAGGCCGGCTTGATGCCCGTGTAGTAGTCGCGTGCCATGGCGAGGCACGCCTCGCGCAAGCCCTCAAGGCGCTCCTTGAGCTCGGCCACGAGCTTATCCTCGTTGGAGGGCACGGTCTTGAGATCAAACAGATCACGCATGAGCTCTCCCGTGGCGCGCAGCAACCGGTCGCTCATGCGCACGCGCAAGCGCACCTGGGCCTTATCGGCATCCTTGCGCAGGAGCGCCACCATGCGGCTATCGTTAGCTTGAACCGTCTGGCCGCCAAACAGCACCTGCGCGCGCTGCTCCACCACAAGCTGCGCCACCACATTTGCGATGTCGACCTCGCGCCAGCCAAAGGGCCTTTGCTGGTACTGGCGCTGGATATCGCCCATAGCGGTATCCAGATGGCGCTGGTGCTGCACTTTGAGGTAGTCCTCGACCTCCTTGAGCGCACGCGTGTTACCCGCGTTCATGCCAGCGAGCCCCGCTTGAACGTTGCCCGCCAGAGTGGAGCGGATATCGGAATCGCTCGTGACCGGCGCGCCGATATAGCCGGCCTTTTCAAAGACCACATCGCACAGCTGCGCCAGCACCTGCTCAAAGACCTGGGCGGGTTTGGCAGCACGGATCTCAATCATGCGCCCGTTGACGGCGCATCGTGCATGGAGCACCGCCTCAGCCAAAAGGGCGTCAGCCTCTTTCTCGTTAAAGTCCTTCTCGCGCATTTTGGCCTCGACGATCTGGCGGGTACTCGGCGGTAGCTCCTGCAGGTTGCGCGTCTGGGCGTACATGCGAATCTTAGCGGCGTTGACGAGTGGGGCCCAATAATCCACCTCGTCGCTCAAGGCCACGATGGCCTTATCCACGGATTTCAATGCCAGCTCGGCATCGTCCGCACGGCCCAGATCGCTGGCCATGGTCACCACGGATAGTTCCATGCCACCCATGTTGGATCCATGAATCGAGCCATCCACGTAGCGGTCAAAGGGGAAGTCGTTGGTCCCGCGGTTGAGTTTGCGCGCAGTGTAGATGCTTTCGAACAGGCGCTTCTTGATGTACTCAATCACCTTCGCGTTGTCGATCGGGGTGCGTGCGATCTCCTGCGCTATCTCCTGCTCCTCGTCGGTGAGGAAGCTATAGGTATCGCCCTGGCGTGCCACGTAGCTCTCGCGCTCCAAGCGGGCAAGAGATTCCTTGACGCGGTCCTTAAGGGCGCGCTTGTCCACGTCCAGGCTATCGATCATAAGGATGGAGATGTTCTCGACCGTGGCCTTGACGTAGCCGATGTAGCGGATCAAGTACAGGAGCTTAAGCACCTGAACGTCGTAGGGTTCAAGGCCCTCCGCGTTCTCGGCCGCACGGACCGCGCGGTCGACCACCAGGCTGATGCCGTGCTCAAGATCTTTGGAGATAGTGTCGAAGAAGCGCCAGAACGGCACGAGCGCACCGGTCTGGTCATGCTGGATGACCTGAGCGCTCTCCTGGAATGCGCTCAGCATGGAGCGCTCGCCCGTGGACATGTGCTTGGCCTTAACACCATGCTTGCGTACCTCGGTCATCACGTCGGGCAGGAGCTTAAACTGATAGCCCACAAACGGGTAGCTGGCGACAAACTCCTTGGAGTTGGCGAAGCCGGCAAGGTCGGAGCGCGAGCCACCCTCAAAGGTAAAGTTGTTTTTGAGCACGGCGGCGTCTTGCTCGTAGACCTGTGCAAGCATATCGGCCGCCGGCGCGGTCTTCTCGAGCACGCGGCGCTGGATGACCTCGTCCACGCTAGAGCTGGAGAGCGAAAGGCGGGTATTGAAGCGGCCTTGGATCTTTGAAAAGTCGTTGCCCACGGGCAGGCTCAGGTTGTCGATGGCCTCCTGGCTCGTGACCATCACCCACACGCGGCCACCGCAGGCGGCACCCAGCTCCTCGACGATGGTCTGAAGGCTCAGCATAAGGCTTGGGTCCTGGTCGTTTGTAATAAACTGACCCACCTCGTCGACCATAAAGAGCAAACGGAAGTTGCCGCCGTGGGCCGCTGCCTGAGCGTCCACGTAGTCCTTGACCTTTTTGGCAAAGACATCAGGGGCCAAAACCTCGTCCTCAGAACCCTCGAGCCAGTTCCATGCGGCCTTTTCGCTCATGCCGAGCACACTCTGCAGCACCTCGACGACGTCGTCCTCAAAGTAGCTGTAGGTGTCGCGGGTCTGGAGCCAGGACTCGCCGTTGACGCGCTCAAAGGCCTCGCGGAACTCCTGGGTCTTGCCCAGGGAATCGATGTGGTCCTCGAGCTTTGCAAGCTTGAGGTCCTCACCGTAGAAGCCGCGCGCCTCGTAGAACATGCGCTCAAAGCCGCGAAGCAGCGCCGTGGGAGCCGTATCACCCTGCTTCCACTGGCCCGCCTTGCTATCGATGTTAAAGAGGATGGCCTGCGTGGGCACCGAGCAGGCGCGCTCCATGGCAGCCGCGACCATGGGGTCGACGATTTTGCCGTCAAAGTAGCGGATGGCGCTCTTACCACCGATCTGGCGATTCTCGAGCAGGTAGCTCAGCATCTTGAGGAAGTGCGATTTACCGGAACCGAAGAAGCCACTGATCCACACGCCGATCTTGTCGGTGGGCACATCAATGGCATCACCGTATGCCTTGAAGAACGTGGCAAGGTGCCCTTGCAGCTCGCGCGTCACCACGTACTCGTCAAGCTCCTGACGGATGGACCCATCTTTTGAATCCTGGACCTTGACCACGCCGTTGATGGAGCGGTTAATGTCTTTTGCAAAGAGGTCGCGAATGATCGTGTTGTCCATGGGTGCTCCTTTGGGTTTGGGAACGTTATGGCAAAGGGTTGTTACCGGCGGCGGGGCCTTGTCTGCGGGAAGCCGTGCTTACGAGATATCGATGGCGCGGTAGTAGTTATCGGCCGGCAGACGGTTAAAGAGCTGGAAAGAAGAGCCGTTGAAGCTGCCCGGATAGGCAGCGACCACAGGCACCTCATCAAAATCCGCAAGCATGCAGTGGAGAAGCGTGTGCATGCGAAAGAATGGGAAGACCTCGCCCGCGCCGGTGAGGAGAATGACGTCTCTGGGCGCGAACGGCTCGGTCTGCTCAAGGATGTACGCGGCAACTTTCTCGGGCGAGGCGAACTTGGCCACGTCCTCGAGCACGCGCTGGGTACCGCGGCGCTCCTCTTGGCGCTGGATAGCCTTGAGGACCCGGCGCTTTTCGAGAATTGCCAGCACGGCGTCGTAAAGGTTCACGACCTTGAGCGTGCATGGAAGCTTGCCGGCCTCGGCATCGCGTGAAAGGGTGTCAAATAATGCACGCGCCTCAAACTCCAGCGCGGGGTCATAGCAAAAAGTGTGGAAGCCGATCTCATTGCCTATGCCCTTGTTGGCCAAAAAGTCCTCGCTGCACAGGCACTCGCGCAGAAGCTGCGCACGGCACTCAAATTCCTGACAGGCACGCTCGGAGCGGGCATGCGCCGCCACGACGCTCTTGCGGGAATGGATGCCGATATTGGTGGTGAGATCGGTCGCCGGGGTGATAACAGGGTCGACGGCGCTTTTGACGGGAGCCACGCTACATCACCGCCCTGCCGGTAAGGGCCGCGATAAGCGACTGCTCGCCCAGCTGAACCAAGGCTCGCTCGACATCGGAATCGAGGAAGAGTGGTGACAGGCGCTCGGACTCCGGGCCCTGACCCTCGCCGATAAGGCCGGCATGGCGGAGCGTCTGGCGGAGCGAGCCCTTAATGCGCTTGACCGTGGCCTCGGTCCAGCGGGCCGCGTCCGGATACTCCGTGGTAAAGCGTGTCATAAAGGCGTTGAGGTCAACCGCCGTGAAGGCATAATCGAAGTTTTGCAGGCGCTCCCCCACCTCGACGAGCACGAGCTCGCGCACGATGTCGTAGCGGCAGATCATGCTGTAGAAGATGGCCTGATCCGTCTGCGTGGGGGTGCCGGATGCTATGAGGCCGGTTAGGGATAACGCAGCCTCGACGGCGGTATTGGGGTCGATGCCGCGCGCGGCGCATGCGGCGTCCGTGGGCACCATGGCGTCGAGGCGTCGAAGGCACACGGTTGCGCGGTTGGCGACCATGCGCTCCGTGGGATATTGAAAGAGGTTCTCGCTCTTTACGCGTACAATGACCTGCTCGTCGCTTGCGCCCTGCATACGCAGGGCAGCGACGATGCGCATCTCATGCGGGAGGAATTGCTCGCGGGTGAGCACCCCCCCCCCGAACGCTTTTTGTGGTTACATCCACAGTACACGCTCCAAGGGTGTCAAAGGCTGTCACAAGTGCGCCGCAACCCGGCAGGCAGGCGCGGCGCATATGACAATAATCATACCTGTTGGTAAAAAAGTTACCACGCCCAGAGTGTCAAATGTTGAGCAACAAAATTAAATCCGGTTAACGGTCATTTTCGCAGCTCAGAAGCTTTGACGAGGTCGCCCCAAATCACACTTGCCAGACAACCGCGCTTACGAATGCAGGCACGCACACGTCCAACGCCATCCTCCGCTACACTCAACATAGAGTTCTACATATGATTCTATGTAAGGAGTTTCATATGCCTGTCGTAAAGCCTATTTCTGATCAGACGCGCGCGCTAACTACCATTCAGGAACGCGAAGATCACATTCAACGTACCATCGCTCATGGTTACGACGACCTTACCAACGGTCGCGTACGCCCCTGGAAACAAGCAAAGGCCGAGGCGGATCCGATACGAGCCTCGAGATAATCCCTCCCCCATGTAACCATCCTGTAAATCATAGCGGCGCAGTCGAGTTTTACCATGATGCGGTCGCGCCTGGCGCTCCACTGTGCTAAAGTATCCCGAACGTTCAAACGACTATAAGGGGGACCTAGAAGATGGCACGTGTGCACAACTTCTCAGCTGGCCCGGCCGCACTGCCCACCAGCGTGCTCGCCGAGATCGCCGACGAGATGATGGACTACCGCGGTTGCGGCATGTCTGTGCTCGAGATGAGCCATCGATCTAGCATGTACCAGCAGATCATCGACGACGCCGAGGCAACCCTGCGCCGCCTGCTGAGCATCCCCGGCAACTACCGTGTCCTGTTTTTGCAGGGCGGTGCCACGCTGCAGTTTGCGGGCATTCCGATGAACCTCATGCGCCGCAGCCGCGCCGGCTACGTCGTGACCGGCAACTTTGCCAACAAAGCGTACAAGGAGGCCGCCAAGTACGGCGAGGCCGTGCTGCTCGCGAGCTCCGAAGACACCAACTTCGACCGCATCCCCGACATGGCCGACATCAACGCGCGTATTGCCGCCGAGGCTGCGGGCGACGGGCTCGACTACGTCTACATCTGCCAGAACAACACCATCTTTGGCACCATGTACCACGAGCTGCCCAATTGCGGCGACGTGCCGCTGGTCGCCGATGTCTCGAGCTGCTTTTTGTCGCAGCCGCTCGACGTCGAGCGCTACGGACTCATCTACGCCGGCGCTCAGAAAAACGCCGGCGCCGCGGGCGTCACCGTGGTTATCGTGCGCGACGACCTGATCGCCGACGGTCCAGCCTTTGCGCAGATGCCGCAGTACATGGACCTTAAGACCCAGGCCGCCAAGGGCTCCATGCTCAACACGCCCAACACCTTTGGTATCTACGTGTGCGGCAAGGTGTTCCGTTGGGTTGAGCAGACCGGCGGACTTGCCGCCATGGCCGAGCGCAACTGGGCCAAAGCCAACCTGCTCTATGACTTGCTCGAGCAAAGCGAACTGTTCCATGGCACCACGCAGGCCGACAGCCGCTCCATCGCCAACGTCACGTTCCGCACCGGCGATGCCGACCTCGACGCCGCCTTTGTCGCAGGCGCGGCCGAGCACCAGATTCAAAACGTCAAGGGCCATCGCCTGGTGGGCGGCATGCGCGCCAGCGTGTACAACGCCGTCACCATGGAAGACGTGCAGGCGCTGGCCTCGTACATGAAGGACTTCGAAGCGCAGCATAGTTTGAGCCCGCGATCTAACTAGCCCGCAACGCGCGGGCCGACCAGCCACTTCAAACCACCCTGCTTAGATCAAAACCTGCTAAGGAGTTTTTCCATGCGTAAGATTAAGACCATCGACGACATCACTAAAGACGGCAAAGTCGAGTTTGGCGAGGGCTACGAGTTTGTAAGCACCGCCGAGGAGGCCGACGCCATCCTGATGCGCTCGACCGACCTGCACGGCTACGAGCTGCCCGAGGGCATTCGCGCCATCGCCCGCTGCGGCGCCGGCGTCAACAACATTCCCGTCGAGGAGTACGCCAAGAAGGGCGTCGTTGTCTTTAACTCCCCCGGCGCCAACAGCAACGCCGTCAAGGAGCTCGTCCTAGGCATGCTGGTGCTCTCGAGCCGCGGCGTGGTACAGTCGATGAACTGGGTGCGCGACAACGCCGACGACCCCGAGATCCAGGTCGATGCCGAAAAAGCCAAGAAGGCCTTTGTGGGCCGCGAGCTCAAGGGCAAGCGCATCGGCGTCATCGGCCTGGGCAACGTAGGCTCCAAGGTCGCCAACGCCTGTGTCGACCTGGGCATGGACGTTTACGGCTACGATCCGTTCATTTCCGTCGAGCACGCGTGGGTGCTGAGCCGCGAGGTGCAGCGCGTGGGCACGCTCGAGGATCTGTGCCGCGGCTGCGACTACCTCACCGTGCACGTGCCCAGCAAGGCCGACACCATCGGTATGATCAGCACCGAGCAGATTAACCTGCTGGCGCCCGACGCCGTGCTCATCAACTACGCGCGCGAGACCATCATTGACGAGGACGCCGTCGACGCCGCCCTGCGCGAGGGCAAGCTCAGCTGGTTTAGCTGCGACTTTGCCACGCCCAAGACCGTCAAGATGCCCAATACGTTTATCACCACGCATTCGGGCGCCGGCACCGGCGAGGCCGAGGCCAACTGCGCCGACATGGCCATCAGCGAGCTCAAGGATTACCTGGAAAACGGCAACATCGCGCACAGCGTCAACTACCCCGCCTGCAGCATGGGCAAGGCGCGCGCCGCAAGCCGCATTGCCTGCCTGCATGCCAACGTGCCCAACATGATCGGCCAGATCACGGCCATTCTCGCCAAGGACAACGCCAATGTGCAGCGCATGACCAACGAGTCCGCTGGCGAGAACGCCTACACCATGTTCGACACCGATGAGCACCTGGACGGCAGCACGATCGAGGCGCTCAAGCAGATTCCGTCGATGTATCGCGTGCGCGTGATTAAGTAGCGCCGGCGCCAAACCTGCCAGACAGACCACGAAGCCCATTCGCCCCCCGTTTTCTGAACTGCCTCCCATTTCTTGGACACAAGAATGGGAGGCTTTTTTATGGCTGGAA
>CAJLDK010000013.1:0-54614 GCA_905205405.1 uncultured Collinsella sp. | reverse complement strand
ACAGGCGGTCCTTGTTCTCGGCCTTAACGGCGTGCGCCTGCTGAACAAAGAACAGGTCGTAGACCACGATGACAAAGGCGCCATAGTTGATGGCGTCGCCGCCAAACGCGGGAAGCGTGAGCACGGCCTGCGCAATCGTGGCGAGTGCGGCAACGATGCCGAGCTTAAACGCGCCATCCACCTGCGAGGGCTTGTTGGCGCCCTTGATGCCCGCAACACCTGCGGCGAGATCGATGAGGCCCTTGGCGACAAGCACGACCGTGGCGAGCATGGCGTTCGGCCCGTAGGTGGACTCGAACTTGCCGGTCGCGATGCCGGCGATTCCAATGACGAGACTGGCGATGCCCAGAACAAAATAAATCAGGGCAAGGATTTTGAGTGTCTTGCGAGCGGCGCTCATAACTGGTCCTTTCGATGCGGGCGCGGTGAATCTGTCGCGCCCAGGTTGCGGCATATATGGTGAAGCACATTGTAGTTCAACGCGGCGATGCATGCGCCTGAAAGCGACTCTTGCCTGTGCGGTCCAACCTTTCAAAAAGGAAAGCTGGACGTAAGCCAAATCGATGGCAGCGTATGCGCGGCGCTGCGATGATGAGGCCATGGTAAGAGCTGGACCGAAGGAGGAGCCGTGATGTACGGAGCCAAGCAAGTGCGTGAGCCGCGTTCGTTAGGAAGGCGTATGGGCGATTCCGTGATCGCTGCCGTGTGCACGGGATTGATGGCGGTGCTTTGCATTGGGATGCTGTGGACCATGTCGCGTGTGGGACAATAGCGGACGGTTGGGTGCCAACTGAGGTGGCGCTCACGTATTCGTTTTGTTTGCTAAGGAGTGTCCATGGGCGTCGTCGATCCCTTTTCTGTTGCTCGGGCTGCTGGGCTCGAGCTCGTGCGGACGTCCGAGGGCCTCACGCTCACCGATGGCACGATGGAGCTGCGTGCCGATTTTGGCCGCATGCTTCCGCGGCTCAAGCAGGGTCGTCTGCAGCAAGAGCTGCTGGTAAAGGTTGCGCGCACAAAGGGCGTCGAGCGCCCATGGGCGATTGACGCCACGGCAGGCTTTGGCGAGGATTCGCTGCTGCTGGCTGCCGCGGGTTTTGCGGTCGATTTGTATGAGCAGGATTGCGTGATCGCGGCGCTCCTCAAGGATGCTTTGGATCGCGCGGCAGATGATCCGGCGCTTGCGACAGCCGTGGCGCGCATGCGCTTACATGCGGGCGAGGACAGCATTGCCGGCCTTCGCCATACAGCTGAGCTGATCGGGCAGGGCGAGCTCACCGCTCCCGACGTGGTGTATCTGGACCCCATGTTTCCCGGGCGCACCAAGAGCGCGGCGGTGAAAAAGAAGTTCCAACTCTTGCACCATCTGGAACAGCCGTGCGCCGATGAGGAGTCGCTGGTCGAAGCTGCGCTTGCGGTGCGCCCGCGCAAGGTCGTTATCAAGCGGCCGGTGAAGGGGCCGCTGCTTGCCGGCGTTAAGCCGAGCTATCAACTTGCGGGCAAGGCCGTTCGCTACGATGTTTTGGTGCCGCCGCGCCCGTAGCTTGCGTGCGATGGTTGGCGCTCCGTCAACACCGTGCCGATGCGGGGTCTATTTCCAAGGGTGCGACGTCAGATGCCACCCGCCACAGTATTCGCATTTGTAGCAGGCTAAACCACGCCGCCCGCGGTTTTCGCAGTCGGCCATAACGGCCTCGGCCTCGGCGCGTGTGTCGTACCGGTTTTTGCGCTCGCACGACTTATAGCGCCAAGCCTCATCGCGCTCGGCGTCCAGGGCGTCGCGGCGCTCGTCCTCGCGCGCAAACAGGTCGCTCATATCGCCGCCGGTGGCAGCGCCCAAAAACTCGCTTTTGGCCTTTGACCAGGCGGCTCGCTTTTTGCTTCCCATCCGCTCCTTGCCCTTTCCAAACGCTGGTATGATTGCTCAATCAAAGTGATACCAATAAACGTGAGGTCGCCGCGTGATGATCAGAAAAACCCTCGATACCGACATTCCCGCCGTCATGGCTATCTATGACGCGGCCCGCGCCTTTATGCGCGCGCATGGCAACGCCACGCAGTGGCCCGAGGGCACGCCTTCGGCCGAGCAGCTGGCTGCCGATATTGCCGCTGGTGGCAGTTACGTGTGCGAAGTCGACGGCCGCGTGGTGGCGACGTTTGCCTTTTTACCGGGTCCGGACGAGTGCTATGACGTGATTGAGGACGGTCAATGGCGCAGCGACACTCCGTATGCCGTGCTGCATCGCGTGGCATCCGACGGCACCGTGCACGGTATCGCGGCGGCGATGTTTGCCTTTGCCAAGGAATGCGCCGACCATCTGCGTATTGACACGCACGAGGACAACTTGCCCATGCAGGGCGCCATCACCAAGGCCGGGTTTAAGCGCGCCGGTATCGTATATGTGTCGGACGGTACGCCGCGTGTCGCGTTTGATTGGCTGCGCGAGGCGTAGGAGCCAAGGCACGTATCATCACCCAGCTCAAATAAAAAATGGCCTCGAGTGGGGCCATTTTTGGTAAAACGCGTCGTTGTGGGGCTCGCGTTGTTACCGCCCAGATGAGTCCGGGCGGACAAAAAGGGGAGGTGCCGGCTTTCGCAAGGCGCGAACCTACGAAAATCGCCGCGCGGCAACGCAGGGCGATGAGCTCGGTCGGGGGATAGGGCCCGCTTCGCCCGCCGGCCCGTAAATTGTATCATCCAGTGTGGAACGAGGATGCCCGTTGCCGCGTGCGATGGGCTTGCAATAAGAGGAGAGCCATGTCGAAGCAAGCGGTCGTTGGAATCTTGGCGCATGTCGATGCCGGCAAGACCACGCTGGCCGAGGCCATGCTGTTCAACGCGGGTCGCATTCGCAAGCGCGGCCGCGTTGACGATGGCGATTCACACCTGGACACCAACGCGATCGAGCGCGAGCGTGGCATTACGATCTTCTCGTCGCAGGCCGTGCTCGACCATGGCGATACCCACGTCATGCTCGTGGATGCGCCGGGGCATGTCGATTTTTCTGCCGAGGCGGAGCGCACGCTGCGCGCACTCGACTACGCGATTTTGGTTGTGGGCGCCAATGACGGCGTGCAAGGGCACACCGAAACCCTGTGGCGCCTGCTTGCGCGCTATGACATCCCGACGTTCATCTTTATCAACAAAATCGACTTGGAGCATCCCGGCCGCGATGTTTTGCTGGCACAACTTAGGCAGCGTCTTTCCGAGGGCTGCCTGGATGCCGGCGAACTGCTGGCGGGCGGCGCCGTTCAGGAGGACGCTGCTGCGTTGGACGAAGCGGCGCTCGAGGAGTTTCTTGAAGCGGGTGAGCTTTCTGTCGCAACGCTGTCGCGCATGGTTGCCGAGCGCAAGCTCTTTCCCTGCTTTGCCGGCTCGGCGCTCAAGGACCAAGGCGTTGACGAGCTACTGGATGGTATATGCGCGCTGATGCGTGAGCAGGCGTGGCTCCCGGAGTTTGCCGCGCGCGTCTATCGTGTCAGCCGCGGGGATCGTGGCGAGCGCTTGGCTTGGGTTAAAGTGACCGGCGGCACGCTGCGCGCAAAACAGATGATCAGCGGGCATTCTAGTGCCGAGGCGTGGGAACAGAAGGTCGATCAGGTACGCATCTATAACGGCGAGAAGTATGAGCTTGCCCAAGAAGTTGCTGCTGGCGGTATTTGCGCCGTGACGGGTCTTGCGCACGTTCGCCCAGGGGACGCCCTGGGCGCGGAGTCCGCGGGCGATGCGCCCGTCATTGCGTCAGTCCTCACCTATACGGTGCTGCCGGGCGAACACGACGCCCATACGGTGTTCAAAGCATTGACTGAGTTGGCGGACGAAGATCCCATGCTCGGCGTAAGCTGGAATACGCATCTTGAGCAGATTCACCTGCAGTTGATGGGCGCCGTGCAGCTCGAGGTCGTGCAGCGCGTGCTGGCCGATCGTTTTGGCCTTGCGGTCGAGTTTGAGCCCGGCGGCATTCTCTATAAGGAGACGATCTCGCAGCCGGTCGAGGGTGTGGGCCACTTTGAGCCGCTGCGCCACTATGCCGAGGTGCATCTGCGTCTGGAGCCGTTGCCAGCAGGTTCGGGCGTGCAGTTTGGCACCGTGACCTCGACCGACGAGCTCGATCTTAACTGGCAGCGTCTGGCACTCACCAACGCCATGGAGCGCGACCACCTGGGCGTGCTGACCGGCTCGCCCATCACCGATGTGCGCATTACGCTTACGGGCGGCCGCGCGCATGCCAAACACACCGAGGGCGGCGATTTTCGCCAGGCCACGTACCGCGCGATTCGCCAGGGTTTGATGCGGGCGCGCGAGGCCGGCGCAGACGTGTTGCTGGAGCCGTGGTACCACTTTGAGCTCGAGGTGCCGGGGGAGTGCGTGGGCCGGGCGCTCTCGGATGCCACGCGCATGGGTGCCGAGTACGAGCCGCCGGCAATGGCGGGCGAGAGGGCGAAGCTTGTGGGTCGCGTGCCGGCATCCGAGGTGCAGGATTATGCGCTGGAGGTAGCTGCCTACACGAGCGGTCGCGGACATCTGTACCTGGAGTTCGCCGGTTATGCGGCTTGCCATGATGCCGAGCGCGTCATCGAGGCGGCCGCCTATGAGCCCGAGGCCGATCTGCCCAACACGCCCGACTCGGTCTTTTGCGCCCACGGCGCCGGCTACACGGTCAAATGGTACGACGTGCCCGCCGCGGCGCACGTAAAGGTCGATCCCGCCACCTTCCGCCCCTGGCGAGCAGCCGACGCCGAGTTTTTCGGCCACATGTGACAAAGGGGCAGCCCCTTTGTCACATGCTATTGGTATAACTCGGTACAAGTTGGTATAACTATTACCAGGGTTTGCCAATCCGAGGAGGCCGACATGAATCCAAATCCCTTTAAGCCAACGGCAGGCAAGCGGCCTCCGATGCTCATCGGTCGCGAGTCGGTCGTCGAAGATTTCGAGGAAGGACTCGACAACGGCGCCGGAGCGCCGGGCAGGCTCATGCTCATTACGGGAAACCGCGGCTGCGGCAAGACGGTTCTCCTGCGGGAGCTGCAACGTCTAGCCAATGAGCGCGGATGGGCGGTTGTCTCCGATTCCGCTTCGCTTGGCTTATGCGATCGCCTGGCCGACGCGCTTCGCTCGAATAAACCCGTTGTGACGTCAATGGAGTTTGGGCCGTCGTTTGGTCGGATGTCGGTCGAGGCGGCTCGGGCAAAGGGCCAGACGCTACGGGGGCTGGTCAACGAGCGCCTCAAGAAGCTCGGTCCAGGCAAGGGCATACTGTTTGCGATTGACGAGGCACAATCTGCGTCTATCGAGGAACTGGCGGCTCTTGCCGTTCTCTATCAGCAGGTGCTCGGAGATCAGGATGCCACGGGCTTGTCCGATAGCGACCAGCGCGGTCTTGCGCTGGTGTTCGCCGGCTTACCCAGTATGGTAGACGATTTGCTCGAAGAGCCGAGCGTGACGTTTTTGCGGCGTGCCCAGCAGCGTACGCTGGGGGCGATATCTTTGCCCAAGGTGCGCGATTCATATATCCAGACGGTTAAAGACGCTGGCCTTTGCGTTGACGCGGAGACGGCGGACCTTGCGGCACACAAGAGCATGGGGCATCCCTATATGGTTCAGCTGGTGGGATATTACATGTGGCGCTCTGCTGTCCGGCGCAACTCGCGAGTCATTGAAAGACGCGATGTCGAGGATGGCCATGCGGATGCCGTCTCCGAGTTCTACGAAGCGGTCGATGCGCCCCTGTATTACGGGCTGCGCAGTCCACAGCGCCTTTTTATCGAGGCCATGGCTACTGAAGAGGGTAAGCCGACGCGCATGGCGGATATCATTGAGCGCTGCGATCGCACTCAGAGCTGGGCGAGTAAATATCGCGCAAGCCTGATTCGCGAGCGCGTCATCGAGGCCGCCGGATACGGCCTTGTGCGGTTTACCGTGCCCATGCTGGGCGAGTATATCCGCGACCGCGTTTTATGGCATGAGTAGGGTGATAAAGGTGACGGAACAGAAGATGAGCCCGCAGGCTATCGAGGTGCGCGGTGCGCGCGTCCATAACCTTAAGGACATCGATATCGATATTCCGCTGGGAAGGCTCGTGGGTATTGCTGGCGTGTCGGGGTCGGGCAAGAGCTCGCTGGCGCTGGGAGTTCTTTATGCCGAGGGCTCGCGCCGTTACCTGGAGGCGCTCAGCACCTATACTCGACGTCGCCTGACGCAGGCCGAGCACGCCCAGGTGGACGAGGTATTGCACGTACCGGCGGCACTCGCGTTGCATCAGCGTCCTAGTGTGCCAGGCGTGCGCTCGACCTTTGG
This sequence comes from uncultured Collinsella sp., assembly GCA_905205405.1. GTDB lineage: Bacteria > Actinomycetota > Coriobacteriia > Coriobacteriales > Coriobacteriaceae > Collinsella. The sequence continues at coordinate 48,316 of CAJLDK010000013.1, read as the reverse complement.
TACCATGACCGAGCTCAACAATAGCCTGCGTCTGCTCTTTAGCCGTTGCGCCCATCACGTGTGCCCACATTGCGGTGCGCGCGTGGAGCCGAGCCTCAACGTGGCCGCAGGCCTGTCGCTCACGTGCCCCGCATGCGGCCGCGAGTTCTACGCGCCGAGTGCCGAGGACCTTGCCTTTAACAGCGGCGGCGCGTGTCCTACTTGCGGCGGTACCGGCGTCATGCGCGAGGTGGACGAGGCGAGTCTGGTGCCCGACGAGTCAAAGACCATCAACGAGGGCGCGGTGCTTCCCTGGGGCACGCTCATGTGGGATCTGATGAAGCAGGTGGCTGGCGAGATGGGTGTGCGCACCGACGTGCCGTTTAACCAGCTCACGCCTGTCGAGCGCGATATCGTGTTTCATGGTCCGGCGGTTAAGAAACACATTCTCTACGTTCCCAAAAACGGCGAGGGCGCCACGCCGCTCGACTTTACCTATTACAACGCCGTCTATACCGTTGAGAATGCGCTCGCCAAGGTTAAGGACGATAAGGGACTTAAGCGCGTAGCTCGCTTTTTGCGCGAGGGCCCGTGCCGCGATTGCGGCGGCACGCGTCTCTCCGAGGCTGCGCGCCAGCCCCAGGTGCGTGGTATCAATCTGGCACAGGCGGCGGCCATGACGCTGGGCGAGGCGATTGAGTGGGTGCGCGAGGTGCCTTCATCCTTGCCGACCGAGATGCGGCCCATGGCGACGGACATCTGCGATTCGTTTTTGAGCACGGCGCGTCGCCTGGTCGACCTGGGGCTCGATTACCTTTCGCTCGACCGCGCCGGTGCCACGCTATCCACAGGTGAGCGCCAGCGCGTGCAACTTGCCCGCGTGGTGCGCAACCGATCGACGGGTGTGCTCTATGTGCTGGACGAGCCCTCGATCGGTTTGCATCCTGCCAATGTCGACGGTCTGGTAGGCGTGATGCGCGATCTGGTGGATGACGGCAACACTGTGGTTGTTGTTGACCACGATACGCGCGTTCTAGCGGAAGCTGACTATCTGGTCGAGATGGGCCCCGTTGCCGGAGCAGGCGGTGGTAATGTGATTGCTGCAGGTACGGTGGACGAGGTCGAACAATCGCAGGGCAGCCGCATCGCCCCGTTCTTGCGCTCGGACCCCAAGCGTCTGCGCCCGCAGGTGGCTGACGACGAACTGTTCGACCTAGGCCATATCCGCATGGCGACCGATGCCATCCATACCGTCAAACCACTCGAAGTCGATATCCCGCGCGGCCGCCTTGTCGCGGTGACGGGTGTTTCGGGTTCGGGCAAGACGACACTGGTGCTCGAGACGCTCATCCCGGCACTCAAGGCGCAGGCAGCCGGCGAGCGCCTGCCCAGGCACGTGCGTTGGATCGATGCCGAGGGTATCGCGCGCGCCAACCTGATTGACGCCACGCCCATCGGTGCCAACGTGCGCTCGACGGTGGCGACCTATGCCGACATCCATGACGAGCTGCGCCGCGCCTTTGCCCGTACGCCCGAGGCCAAGGAGGCAGGGTATAAGGCGGGCGCCTTTAGCTACAACACTGGCACCTTGCGCTGTCCTACGTGCGATGGCACGGGTTCGATATCGCTTGACGTGCAGTTTTTGCCCGATGTCGAGATCGTCTGCCCTGCATGCCGCGGCTCGCGTTATGCCGACGCAGCCTCGTATATCCATCGCGAGGGCAAGGACGGCAGCCTACTTACATTGCCGCAGCTCATGGATATGAGTGTGGACGAGGCCATTGACGCCACGTTGGGACTCAAGAAAGTCCAGGCGCGCTTGCAGACCTTGCACGACCTGGGTTTGGGCTACTTGACACTGGGCGAGCCCACGCCGGCGCTCTCGGGCGGCGAGGCGCAGCGACTTAAGCTTGCGAGCGAGATGGGCCGCGTGCAGGACGATGCCGTATTCGTATTCGACGAGCCCACGATCGGCCTGCATCCGCTCGATGTTCAGGTGCTGCTGAGTGTGTTTGACGGCCTCGTTGCCAAGGGCGCCACGGTTATCGTGATCGAACACGACCTCGACCTTATCCGTAATGCCGATTACGTGATCGACATGGGCCCGGGCGGCGGCGACGCAGGCGGACAAATCGTCTGTGTCGGCACGCCGGGCGACATCGCTGCCTGCTCCGCAAGCATCACCGGCCGCTACCTCTAACCGAATGTGACAAAGGGACTGTCCCTTTGTCACATTCCCGTTAAAGCCAGCATCTGTCGGCATGGCGCTTGAACAGTTTTCGCGTGAGGGTCAAAATGGCCTCAACCCATTCGCGAAATTTGCACGCCCTATAGTGAGTGGGCTCTCGCTTGAGCTGATGCTGCCAAGAGGCAGCCGATAGGGGCAATTATGGACAATCGAATCTTTGGGTATGCGCGTGTCTCTTCCGCAGACCAGAACCTGGGCCGCCAATTAGACGCGCTGGCAAGGTTTCCCGTGCAACGGAGCCAGATTTATGCTGACAAGGCAAGCGGTAAGGACTTTAAGCGTCCCCAGTACCAGCGTCTTCTTCGCAGGCTGCGCGAAGGCGACGTTCTCGTGATCAAAAGTATCGATCGTTTGGGCCGCAATTATCGTGAAGTCCTCGATGAGTGGCGACGCATCACGGTGGATAGGAATGCTGCCATCGTGGTGCTTGATATGCCATTGCTCGATACGCGCGAGCAGCCTGATGGCATTACGGGAACGTTCATGGCGGATCTGGTTCTTCAAATCTTGAGCTATGTGGCGCAGCTAGAGCGCGAAAACATCAAGCAACGCCAGGCGGAGGGCATCGCGTCGGCGCGTTTGCGTGGCGTGAAATTTGGAAGGCCGGCATTCGAACGCCCAGATAGCTATCGCGATGTCATCAAATTATTCGAAGGGGGAGAGGTAACGAGGCGAGAGGCTGCTGCGCTTTTGAACGTCAGCGTCTCGACGTTCGATCGTTGGAGACGGGCGGACGCGACCAGTTTTGACCGTTTGTCGTCTGCTCGTCCTCTTTAGCTAGACATTTTGACGAGGGGAGTTAATTACACAGAGCCCACTCCTTCCCTCGATGTTTATCCAGTTCACGCCCTTGAACCAAATAGTGCCACCGCGTTGCCAATTCGTCTGCTTTTTGACGAGGGCTATATATCGTGTTTTGTTTTGTATTTAAAGGAGGACGAAATGAAAAGGCGTTATGGAATGGCTCTGGTGACCGCGCTATTTGCGATGGTGTTTTGTGGGGCGCTTCTGCTGAGCGGCTGTTCGCAGTCTGAGAAGAAAAATGATGAACCTGATTATGCCGATGACCGTGCAATGGCTGTGATTGCTCAAGGTTATCAAAAGCGGTCGGATTATATCGAATCGCTTGGAGAAGATGCTGATCTAAGCTCGAATAAAGTGCGAAAAGAGATAATTAAAACCGAGATCGATAACGACAAAGAACTCAAAAAGGCGCCTTTTAAAGACGCTAAGATGCAGGAAGATGTCATCGCCTATCTCAACCTGCTTGACAATCAGCTTGATGTTACCAAGAAGTATGCGGAATCTGATCCTAAGTACTACGAGGAATGGGAAAAGGCCTACGACGCACGATCCGCACAGCTTAAGAAACTGGTCGATCGATATGACTTAACAGTCGATGACGAGTATCAAGATGAGTTTGACGAGCTAATTAAGAACGGTAGGACCGTAGAGGAGAAGACGCATAACGATGAGGTTATCAACGGTTTGCTCTCATCGGCGAATTTTGAGAAAAGTGATGATGGCTACGGTCTCTATACGTACACCGCAATCGTCGAAAATACCTCTGACATATCGTTCGAAAACGTTTATCTAAACGTTGCCCTTTACGATGCCGATGGTGTGAGGGCGGAAGAATGCTACGCAGATACATCTGCCTGGGCGCCTGGCGAGAAGGTGAAGTTTGAGGTAATGAGCGAGGTTGACGCCTCGAGGCTTGCGCCGACGGTGTCGGGTTACAGCGTCAAGGAATAGTTCGCGGGAATTGAAAAGAAAGCGCGGCCGTTTTCTTTGAACGGTCGCGCTTTGCATTGAGCCGTTGACGGAATGATTCGTGCCATCATGCTCGCGCTGGAAGATGATGGGAACGTCGGGGCAATAAAGGAAAGGTGAAACAGGATGGCAAAAACAAAATTTCTTACAACGATACCGCAAAAGGTTGCCTTTGGCGGGTTAGTCGTTGTTACGGTTCTAGCGGTTGCCTGGGGTATCTGGATGTCATTGACGCGTAATCCTACAACGATCAGCGATGATTCGATTCGCGAGGAGATCACGCCAGTCGTTAAGCTCGTGACGTACGAGTACAACTTCACCCAGCTGCTTTCAATTGATGAGGCGGGCAATCCGCTTGGGTGGGAAAACCCCTTTACGTCTAAGCGATATGTCGCAACGATTGACGGCAAAGCTGACATCGGGATCGATGCCGATAAGATGAAGGTTACAATCGTACGGGCTAATATGGCCGATAAGAATTCAGAGGTCAAGAGCGTAAAGGTTATACTGCCTCACTCGGAGATCACCTCGTTCTCGACAGACCCCAATACGCTTAAGAAATATGTTGAGGACAATGGCTTTCTTAACTGGAATCAAGTAAGCACGGATGATCTAAACACGTTATTGAAACAGGCAAAGAAAGAGCAGACCAAGAAGGTCAAGGAAAGCAATATGCTCCAAGAATCTGATGATAGAGCCTGCGCCCTTATCGAAAAACAGGTCAAAGCCTTATGCGGCGATGACGTCAATGTTGACGTTGCGTTTGAGTAGGGGTGAATAGCATGTTGGATAAACGGCAACAGATCGCTGGGGCCGGCTCGCTTCTGATCGGGCACTACACCACCTTTCTCGACACTACCTTCAACTCGGCATTTGGCGATGAATATACGGTTGATTTCGACTATCGGAAATAGGAGGTCACAATGGAGGATAAAGACGATCTGGCTGTTGTCGAAAGGGAGGAGCCGCCGCGACATAAGCAGAGTTTTGATATCCGTAAGGCCGCTGCCGGGTTGGTTGATGGCGCCGGAAGCGCGATGGCGGGCGCGGTTGCAACCGTACAGAAAGTTGCCGATGGTGCAATGCGTGCTGCAACTCCGCTGGTCGATGACGCCTTGGCAGCTATTGCTGATGCGGCCGATGGTGCGGCAGGTACTGCTGCGGATATCGGTGACGCGGTCAACGATTGGGCATACCAGCAGCAGCTTAATAGATACAGGCCGGTAACCAAGGAGACCTATCAGAGTCCTTCATTCCATTTGCCGAACATGATTCGAATTGTTGACGGAAATGAGCGCCGGGGCATCGACGCCTGTAGAGATGCTATTGGTTGGCTGGATACTGTTAAGGGCACGCAGATTTTCAATCTGTACCGCGAGGCAATCGGGGATAGCGAATTGTCTTTCTATCCTAAACCATCTCTTTACTCCACATATTACATAGATGCTTTTGATCGGTCTCGCTTTGTTGAACTTGACTCTTATTTTGCAACCATGCAACAAGACAAGATGGCCGAGTTGAGACGGATTGCGTTCATGCTTGGCGCGAAGCGCTGCAAGCTGGAGGTGACGGAGTACGAGGAAACTCGGCGAGGCCGCCAGGTTAAGGGAAATGCCAAGGCGGGAAAGAAGGGCTCGGTTCGAATCGACGGTTCCTTGAGCGATTCAACGAGAAGCGAGAAGAAAATTCTGTTTACACAGGAATTTGAGGGTGACATGGTTCCACAGCGCCCTGAGCTCCATTGGTATGCCCATGACTCAGATGTTCTCTTGTTAATTGAGACGAGATGTGGTGGAGAGGATAAAAACAAGGCGAAGAGCTATCGGGTCGAATTGAAAAGTGAAACGACCATGACCATGTCTGTATCACTTGCTATGGCTATCGACGAGGCATGCAGCAAACTGAACATAAGGGCGAATTCGAGCCTGACAAGCCAAGCTAAGCGAGAACTCCGGCAATCGTTTGTATTTGAAGTTGAATTCTGATGTGTGGGGACCATTTGCTGCGGGGTTCCTGTCCTTTACGGGGTGGAAGCATAGAAACCCATACGGTGCAACTCAGTAAAAGTTAGTAATATACTGGCATCTTTTCTAGTTAAAAGCGTTTAAAACCGGTTAATTCCATTTAAATCAGTAGGTGCAATATGTGACAAAGGGACAGTCCCTTTGTCACATTCCGGGGAAGTTTGTCTGGCGCAGGGCCTCGTAGAGGACGATGGCGGCGCTGTTGGAGAGGTTGAGTGCGCTGATGCGGTAGTCGTCCGGATTGACGAAGTTGCCGCAGATATCCTGCTGAAGGATGGCCTCGTGGCCGCTCTCGCTATGCCCGAGCGCCTCCTCGTGGGCTTCCCAGGCCTCGGCGTTATCGAGCGAGTCGCAGTCGCGCAGCATGGGGATGCGCTCGCAGCGCGCAGGCGCTGCGGCGAGCAGCTCTTCGGGAATCCCCGAGCTCTCGCTGCCAAAGACCAGATAGTCACCGTCGCGGTAGGTGCTTTGCGCATAGGTGCGGCGCGCCTTTTTGGTCAGCAGATGCAGGCGTTCATCGGCGGGGGAGAGGCCGTTGCACGTAAGGAAATCCTCCCAGCCGGCATAGGTCGTCACGTCCAAGTTTTGCCAGTAGCCCAGGCCGGCGCGACGCACCGTCTTGTCGTCGAGCGAAAAGCCCAACGGCTCCACCAGGTGCAGGCGGGTACCGGTGACCACGCAGGTACGGCCGATATTGCCCGTATTGGCCGGAATCTCGGGCGCATACAGCACGATATTGAACATGAATCTCCTTGGCTCAGAATGAAAAACCACCACGAAGGGGACAGGCACCTTCGTGGTGGTTTGGCGGTTACGTGGCAGAAAATGCTCGCTTCGATAGCCTAGGCGCGGTGCCAGTCGGTCAGGCAGGCATCGAGGGCGGCGATGAGCGCATCCTTGTCCATGTGACGGCCGATGATGCACAGGCTCGTCATGCGGTCGCCCGTCTCGTCGTCCCAAATCTGCATGATCTCGGGGTTCTCGTCGATAATCTTCTGCTTCTCGCCCTCGGGCGCAGAGTCGACAAACAGACCGTTCTCCATCAGACGCATCTGGTGGCCGGCCTGCTCAAACATGTAGCACATGTCCGGATCGCCGGTCTGCCACAGCGGGCCCTTGACGCGAATGACCTCGTCGGGCCACTCCTGCTCAACAAAATCGGTGAACTTCTGCAGGTCAAACGGCTTGCGGCGGGAGTACACAAAGGTCTCGATGTCGTACTCGAGCACCTCGGGGTCGTCGTGCTCCTCGGGATGCTCCATGGCCTCGATCCAGGCGGCGGAGTTGTAGGCGCGCATAAAGTCGAAGCGGTCGGTGTCGAGCAGCTCCTCCATGGGGACCTCGCCGTTTTGGGCCTCGACAATCACGGCGTCCTTCTGCAGGCTGCGCACGATGGCCTTGAGCTCGGCAATCTGCTCAGGCGTGACGGTATCGGTCTTGTTGAGGATCAGCGTGGAGCAAAACTCGATCTGCTGAATAAGCAGGCTCTCGATGTCGTCCTCATCGATATCCTCGGCGAGCAGGTCGCGACCGCCGTTGAACTCGTCGTACATGCGGGCGCAGTCGACCACGGCCACGATGTTGTCGAGCGCGAGCTTGGGCTCGCCGCCCACCTTGGCCTCGTCGCAGAAGCTCGAGATGGTGTAGGCGATGGGGATGGGCTCGCAAATACCCGAGGCCTCGATGATGATGTAGTCGAAGTTGCCCGAATCGGCGATGCCCTGCAGCTGGTTGGCCAGGTCGTCCGAAAGCGTGCAGCAGATGCAGCCGTTGGTGAGCGGGATGAGGTCGTCGGTCTCGGAAAGGCCGCCGTCGGCGATGAGGCTGGCGTCGACGTTGATCTCGCCGATATCGTTGACGATTACGGCGGCGCGGATGCCGCCGTCGTTAGCGAGGATGTGGTTGAGCAACGTGGTCTTGCCGGCACCGAGGTATCCGGTAAGCATGATGATCTTCACGGGTTTGTTGGGCATGTGCCCTCCTTTGTTAGACATGGCTTACAGTTGAATCTTATGCCAAACGCCTGCTCTTATACCCACGCGCTGGCAAATAACACAGGCTACTCCCAGGCTCCCCATACATCGGGGCAATAACCGACGGTGGCCTTTTTGCCGTTGCGCACGATGGGCTCGGCTAGAACCTGCTGATTCTCGAGCAGTTTATCGAAGCGCTGACTGGGGGTGAGGTGCTGGATGAGCGCGAGCGTCTCCTCGTCCTTGGCCCTGGGGTTGAGCAGCTTGTCGATGCCGCCGACCGCCTGCATCACGCTTGTGAGCTCGCCTTTGCTCATCTCCTTTTCCTTAAGGTCGATAAACTGCACCTTAATGCGGCGCTCCTTAAAGAAGCGCTGTGCTTTCTTGGTGTCGAAGGACTTCTTAGTCCCGAAGATTTGAATATTCATGGCCCCGCCGTTCTAACGAATGAAGTTGGTGCGCTCGCGATCGGCCTCGGGGGCTTCGATGCCGGCGGCCTGTCCTGCCTCGATGCAACGCAGGAGCCATGCCATGTTTTTGCCGATGTTTCGCATAGTGGCAAGGCCCTCGGCGTCCTGGGCGGCCTCGCCCGGCATGGCACCAAAGACGTTGTTCCAGTACGTGGAGGCCACCACGGGCATCTGGTTGATGGTGAAGTACTTGTTGAGCACGTCGAACGTGGTCGACGTGCCGCCGCGGCGGGCAACGGCGACCGCGGCACCCGGCTTGTGCGCAAAGGCCTTGCTGCCAGCATAGAATGCGCGGTCGAGAGCCGAGAGGATGCGTCCGCTGGGATGCGCATAGTAGACGGGGGAGCCAAAGACAAAGCCATTTGCCTGCTCGGCGGCAGCGATCAGCTCGTTCACCACGTCGTCGTCAAAGGTGCAGCGGCAATCGAGCTTGCCGCACTGGCCACAGCCAATGCAGTCGCGAATGGGCTTGGCGCCCAGCTGGAACACCTCGGTATCGATGCCCTCGGCGTTGAGTTGCTCGGCGACCTTGGCGAGTGCGCGGGCGGTATTGCCGTTTGCCTTGGGACTGCCATTGACCAAAAGAACCTTCATCACAAACTCCCTCTGCTGTCGGTGACTTCTGCGGAGGATTATCGCACGATAAGGCAGATGGCGCGGGGCGCGATACGAAACGGCTCGTGTTTCACATCGCGCCCCACGACGCTAGTTCAGTTTGGTGCCCGGTACCTGCGACGCTTCTTCAAGTAGCACTTTGAGCTCATTCAGAACGGAAACGGGCTGTCGGTCGACGGCGTCCAGATGAAGCGTGGCCACACGAAGGGGCGGCTGATATTCAAATGAGCCAAAGAGCACGGGAGAGCCCAGGAACCGCTCGATTTCCTCTGCGATCGCGTCGGTCTCTTCGGGATCGAATTCGTCGAAAAGCGCCACGAACATCGGTCCGGTCGAGCGGAACAGACGACCCTTACCGCGCGAACAATCCATGAGGCAGGCGGCACATTCTGCCAAAACGCGGTCGCCCGCATCAAAGCCAAATCGGGCATTTACCTTTGCGATATCGTCGATTTTAATGGCGATTAAGCTCGCCTTGCGCGCCACGCGACGCATTTCGCCAATGGCGTTGACCAGGGCGTGGATATCGCCCAGACCGGTCACGGAATCGGTCGTATCTGCCAAGCTTCGGTTGATGATAATGCCCACATACATGTTGGGCTCGGTTTCGGTGCTATCCAGGCGGTAACCCGTACAATCGCACAGCGCATATTTTCCGGCGGTATTCAGGACTCGATACTGCATGTAATGGAAGTGCCACGCGCCGTTTACCACCATATCGAGCTCGCTGCGCACGTTGTCGCGGTCTTCGGGGTGAACGCGGGCAAGCCACATATCGAGTGAGTTGTAGGGATGCTGGGAGGGTAGGTCGAAATCGCGCACGGCATTAATCGACCATTGCGATTCGCCGGTATCGAGGTTAAGGATAAACGGATAGCGCGTCTCGGAGCTCATGGAGATCGCTTGGAACACCCGGTCGTTGCAGGGAGGCTGATTGGCGATCGGGCGCATGGATGCGTCGTTTTCCTTCGGCTGCTGCACACGGTGCATGAGCTTGTAGCGATACATTTTGCGGTCGGCGTCCTTTGTCATCTGGCGACGCGTATCGCCTGCCAGCGGGTCGACGCGCGAGCAGCCAAAGCTAAAGCTAGCGATCATGGGCGCTTTGCCGCCCGATATTGCCTCGATAAGGTTGGCGCGCGTCCGCTCCAGGCGCTGCTCGAGTTCGGATTCGTCTGTCGTGGGGGATATAAGTACAAATTCGTCTCCACCGATACGGAACAGCAGGTCATTGGGTTCCATTGTCTCGGTAAGCGCGCGGCAGATGCTCAGAATGTAGCGATTGCCCTCGGCGTGGCCAAACGTATCGTTGCAGTGCTTGAGGTGGTCGATGTCAATATAGGCGCAGGTGAAGGGAACACCTTTGCGCCAGAGCTGGTCGATATGGCAATCGAGCCCACCACGGTTGCCAAGATTGGTGAGTGAATCGATATAGGCGCCGCGCTCAAGCAGCTCGCGTTCTTGCTGCAGGATGGCAAATGTCTTCTGTAACTGCTCGCCGATGGCGCACAGTTCCGTGGGCAGCGCGGCAACATCGAGCTCGGCGGTCGAGACCCCGTTCGCAAGTCGCTGAAGATAGGCAATGATTGATTGCTCGCCCAGGCGATACGGCTCGTTCATGATGGATAACCTCCTTGGGCACAACAGTGGTTTGTATCATATTCCCAATTCGGTTTGGATTGGGGGAATAAGTTAGCCGATGGGGACAAACGCCCCTTCGGCGGTAGTGTTTTGCGCGTAAGCGTATCAGTTGCGGCCGCCGCCATCGAGCAGCGCTTCAAAATCCTCCACCTGCATGGGGCGGTAGTAGAGGAAGCCCTGAGCGTAGCGGGCACCCATTTGGCGCAACATGTTTGCCTGCTCTTTGGTCTCGACGCCTTCGATTACAACGGGCAGATGGAGCGATTGCGCCATCTCGAGCATTGATGAAACGATTTGCGCGCTACGGCTTTGATCGCGGTCGGTGGGCACAAACGTGCGATCAAGCTTGATGACGTCGACGTTGACGTTCTTGAGCATCGCGAGCGTAGACTGGCCGGTGCCAAAATCGTCCATGTAGGTCGAGAAACCGCGAGTGTGTAGGTCGGCCGTCAGCTTATCCACGGCCTCGGACTCTCCCGTATAAGCCGTCTCGGTGATCTCGATGCGCATGAGCTCGGGCGGTAGGTTGTATTGGGCGGCAAGCGCCCCCATATGCTTGGCGACGTCGCAGGCAAGGATATCCACGCGCGACACATTGAGCGAGATCGGAACTACGCGCAGCCCTCGATCGATGCGCTCACGCAGCCACGAGGCAACGCCCTGCCAAACGTATTTGTCGAGCGTCACCACAAAACCGCTTTCTTCGAGGGCGGGGATAAAGGTAGCGGGTGAAATGAGGGAGCCATCCTTGTCAATCCAGCGCGTGAGTGCCTCGGCGCCAATGATCTCGCCGGTTTCCATGTCGACCTGGGGCTGCACGTAGTAGGTAATGCGGCCGTTTGAGAGCGCATACTGGAATTCGGTCAGCGTGCGGTGGAACGCGATTTCGTGCTCGTATTCCTCGGGGCGGAAAATGGCAATGCGCTCCTTAAAGTCGTTTTTTGCGCGCCGATTGGTAAACATGGCCTTGGCCTGCGCATCGATGGTGATTTCCTCGTTGGAGTCGATGGGGTAGACGCCCATGGACGGCCAGAAGCCCACGCCGTCATCATGCTTGACCACGGCCTGGCGAACGCGGCTATAGATCTGATGGACGGTGTCGTGTTCAAAGGGGATGAGTACGCAAAAATCGTCTTGGCCCCAGTACCCTGCGACGCCCATGGCGGCATTCTCGATGTCCTTGAGAACCGTGCCCACATCGGCGAGTACGCGGTCGCCCTCGGCCTGTCCGTGCCATTCGTTGAACAGTCGCATGTGCCCCATATCGACGGTGGCGATACACCAGGCGCCGTTGTGCCTTGTCTCGAGAAATTCGTTGGCGCGGCGCATAAACTCGCTGGGTCGATAGAGACCCGTGAGCGGATCGATGCGTTCGGCGATGGCGCTTTTGCGCTCCACCTCGGGTATGGGGAGGCTGTCGTTGGGAACAAGCCCGCCGGCCGTGCGAATGCGACGGTCGAGTTCGCCTAAAACGGCGGCCGTTTGATTGGTCAGGTGCTCGTAAAAGGCCGGAACGACAAGACAGACGGGGGTAATAGTGTCGCCCGCGATTCGAACGGGAGCGAAAACGGCCTCTTTGAGATGTTGGATCAGTTGCTCGAATGCTTCGTGATCCAAATTGTTGCTAAGCACGACGAACTGGGCGTTGCGTGAACGGAAGACGCGACTCCTGCCGCGAGTAATCGACAGCATGCGGCCTGCGTATTCGGCGAGCATGTTGTCGACGGCCTCGGCCCCGTAGAGCTCGTTGAGCTTTGCCGTGCCGCGAACGCGCACTGCTATAAGCCCCGTCTCGCAACGGTCGCGACGGCAGGCATCGATAGCGTTGATCAGCGTGCGCTGCGTTCCGAGACCCGTGGCGGCGTCGACGGTCTCGGCAAGCGAGTGGTTGACGAGCTCGCCGACATAGAGCGAGGGGACATTTCCGTCGCCGTCGATACGAAACCCGCGAGCACGGCCGAGGATGTAATCGCCGGCGGCATTGCGCACGCGGTACTGCATGACGTGACGATGTTTGGAGCCGTCATAGATTTGGTCGATGTCGTTGGTATAGGCCTCAAGGTCATCGGGATGGACACGCGTTTTCCAATAATCGTGACAGTTGTCTATATGCTCCGAAGGAAGACCAAGATCGCGCAAGGCGCCTTGTGACCAAAGGGTTCGATGTTTGTCCAAGTTCTCGATAAAGAAATAGCGGCCTTCGTTGAGCATCGAAAGGGCGTCGAAAATTCGATCGCTTATTTCGAAGTCGTCGGTGTGGGCTTGTGCGATATTGCGTCGATCAAGGTGCACGGCATGACGTAGCTTGTAGTCGTACATGCGATGGTCGGCATCGTTCGTCAAGCGATTGGGGGCTTCGCCCAGGGCGGGGTCGGCGTGTGCCACTCCGTAGCTAAACGAGTGAGGCATCTCGGCATCGTTGTTTTTGAGCAGGACCGTTCGGCAGCGTTCCAGACGTTCGGCGAGGTCGTCCTCGGTTGCAATCGTAGACAGGATGGCAAACTCGTCGCCTCCCAGACGAAACGCCGCTTCGTCCACCTCCATATACAGCTTGAGATAGAGGCTTACCTGCAAAATATAGCGGTTGCCCTCGTCATGGCCAAAGACGTCGTTGCAGTGCTTGAGATTGTCGATATCGATGTACGCCATGGTAACGGGGGTGTCCTGCTCCCAGAGCTCCTCGAGGGAACGGGCAAAGCCGCCGCGGTTGCCAAGCCCGGTAAGCTGGTCGGTAAAGGCGGTCCTGACCAGATCCTCCTGACGCTTGAGAAGGTCGCGGACGGTCTTTTCGAGCGTCTCGGTGTAATTGCTGGGGGTATCCATGCTGTAGGCGGCTTTCTGGGGTCGGGGCGGATTGCGTCGGGCGAGCTCGTTGTGCACACGCGTTGTTGCTCAACGCCTCGCGTGTTTCCAAGCCCCCGCCTTGCTGCGTCGTTGGGTTTATTTGCCGGCTGACGTTCGTTGCTGATAACTACTGAGTAGTATAAACAAGTGTATGGAATTATGCAGGGGTGCCCATGTTGCGGGCGGCCATTATTCGCCATTATTCGCCAAACGGTAACGCGACGATGTTCGATGAAAATGCGACTGAGGCGATATATGTTGACGGGTATACTTGTTTCGTTTTAAAACGCAGGAACGGAGATGGTCGCATGGCACAGCCAGATACGACGCCCACGGTGGGGCTTGCTCTCGAGGGAGGCGGCTACCGCGGTATGTATACGGCGGGCGTGCTCGACGTATGGATGGAGTGCGGCCTGACCTGTGACCATATGGTGGGCGTCTCGGCGGGCGCGGCGTTTGGCTACAACTTTAAATCGCGCCAGATCGGCCGTGCCATTCGCTACAACAAGGCCTATTGCGCCGACAAGCGCTATGCGAGCGTGACGAGCTGGCTGCGAACCGGCGACATGTTCAATGCCGAGTTTGCCTATCACGAGGTTCCCATCGAGCGCGATCCCATCGACCTGGAGGCTTATCGTGCCTGCCCCATGCGGTTTACCTGCGTGTGCACCGATCTTAAGACGGGGCGGGCCGTCTACCATGACCTGCCTTACGGTGATGAGCATGATATCGAGTGGATCCGGGCGTCGTCGGCGATTCCCGTGGCAACACGACCCGTTGCCATTGAGGGGCACAAGTACCTGGATGGCGGCGTTGCCGATTCCATTCCCAGCGCATGGCTGTTTGCGCAGGGCTATGACCGCAACGTGGTGGTGCTGACGCAGCCGGCGGGCTTTGTAAAGCAGCCCAATAGCGTGATGCCTATGCTGCGTCGCGTGTATCGTCACTATCCGGAGTTTGTTGCGGCGCTTGAGCACCGGCACGAGGTATATAACGCCACGCTCGACGACCTGGCGCGTCGCGAGGCCGCTGGCGAGATCTTTGTGGTGCGGCCGAGCGAATCGGTGAAGGTGCCGTCGCTGTGCCGCGAGCCCGATGAGCTTGAGCGTATCTATCAGATCGGCCGCCGCGATGCGGAGGCGACCTTGCCGGCGTTGGAAGCGTATCTAGCGGGGTAGGGCAAGCTGCCGTGGACTCGGCGGAAAGCGCGTCCCAGAATGAGCGCTCAGAACGGGTTACAGTTTCCCAAACAGTGGGGTTTCGGAAAGTACGTCCCGGAATATGCGTTCAGACTGGGATGCGGTTTCCCGTTGAGCCTCTATATGGAAAGCGCATCCCGGAATGGAGGTCCAAACTGGGATGCGCTTTCCATTGCTGAAGATGTGAGGCTGCGGATCAGCTGCTCGGCTTATGCCTATGCCTGCTGCCAGGTGTCGACGAGCTCCTTGGCCGCGGCGTAGGGGTCATCGGCGCTGCAGACAGCGCTCACCACAAAGAAGCCGTCGACGCCGGTTGCCTTAAGCTGCGGCAAGTCGGCCGTCTTAACGCCGCCGCCCACCACGATGGGCACGGGGCTTGCCGCGTGGAGTGCGGCCAGGTCCTCAAAGCTCTTGGTGATGATGGAGCCATCGGCTGCGCGTCCGCAGTCGCGCTTGGTCTCGGTCTCGTGGAGCGGGCCGATGCCCAGGTAGTCGACCAGACTCATGTCGGCGGTCTTGACGTACTCGAGCATTTCCTCGCAACGGGCCGAAAGGCCCACGATGGCGTCGGGGCCCAGCAGCTTGCGACAGACCTCGACGGGAATATCGCTCTGGCCCACGTGCACGCCGTCGACCGCAATGCCCTGCTCGCGTGCGGCGAGTACGCAGTCAAGGCGGTCATCGATCAGCAAAGCGACCTGACCGGTCTTGCCAGCCTGTGCGATTGCCTGCGCGGCGTCGCCGGTCAGCGCGATGATCTCGCGGGCGCTTGCCACCTTGGAGCGCACCTGGATGCAGGTAAAGCCGGCATCGAGTGCCTGGGCCACCACATCGCCCACGGGGCGCCCGAGCGTGTTTTCGGGGCCGAGTACCAGATAGGCCGAGATATCAAGGTTGTCGCGGATGCTCATCGTGCTTCCTCCTGCTTTTTGATCTGTGCTTCCATGCGCTCGAGTTTGCCGGTCATGGTGTCGGTAAATCCGGGTCGAATATCGGCTTTGAGCACGACTTCGGTGCGGATGCCCTTGCTCGCCAACACAAAGGTTGCGTCGCGCACGACCTGCATGACCTCGTCCCAGTCGCCCTCGATCTCGGTGAACATCGAGGTGGTGCGGTTGGGAAGGCCGCTCTCGCGAATGACGCGCACGACTTCGGCGACCTCGGCAGACAGCTCGTCGCCGGTGCCACATGGGGCAATGGCCACAGCGACCAGGGTGTTCATGCCGGCATTGGTTGCGGGCTCGGACATGGCTTATGCCTCCTCGAGCTCGAGTCGGTTATCGGCAATGTCCTGGGCGGTCGCACGGTAGAGCTCGTCGATAAAGGCGACCTTAAAGCTTGCCGGCGCGTCGGCGACAGCAGCGGCACGCGTACCGGCAACGTTGTAGACGGCGGTGCCGCAGATGGCTGCCGTAAACGGATCGGCAGCACAGGCGTACACGGCCAGCACGCCGCCCTGTGAGCAACCACAGCCGGTGATCTTGGACATGAGTGGGCTGCCGCCGTGGGACTTGGCCACGGTCGTGCCGTCGGTGATCAGGTCGACTTCACCCGAGACCACTACGGCGCCGCCGGTGTAGCGAGCGAGCGCCACGGCGGCATCGCGGGCGGCGTCGACCGTGTCGGTGGTGTCGACACCGCGTACGCGGCTCAGATCAGCCGCCTCGCCCTCAAGACCCCACAGGCCGGCGAGCGCGATAATCTCGGAGGCGTTGCCGCGCACGATGGCGGGTTTGTACTGCTTGAGCTCGTTTACCAGCTGGGTGCGCAGGCTACCGATGCCCAGGCCAACCGGATCGAGCACCCAGGGCTTGCCGGCGTCGTGTGCCGCCTTGGCCGCGCGGGGAATCGTCTGCTCGTAGATGGGGAAGAGTGTGCCCATGTTGAGATAGATGGCGCCGCCGCCGGCAACGAGCGCCTCGCCCTCGTCGGGCAGATAGACCATGGCGGCCGATCCGCCCACGGCGAGCTGTGCGTTGGCGACAAAGTCGATCGTCACCGTGTTGGTGATGGAGCCGGCCATCGGATTGGTGGCGCGAATCTCCTCCACGGCCTTGATCACTTGTTGCTTGAGCTGTTTCGAATCGATCACTGCACATGCCTCCTTGGCATAGAAAAGGGGCGCTGTGCATAGACAGCGCCCCTGTAAAGGCGGCATGCTCCCTACGCCAGCATTAACTGACAGGTTCAAAGGATTGGGCCCCATGCCCTCTCAGCCTTGTGGTTTGCACCGCCGGCACTCCCGCAGCGAATCTGTTGTTCCCTATACTAGCGCACCTGCTAAAAAGGGACAGGTTTATTTTGGCAGGTGGCGACTGGGGCGTTACATTTTCCCAGATAAAACCTGCCAAAATGAACCTGTCCCTTATTGGCAGGTCGTTACAATGGTTACGGTGAAAATGACGGGGGACTCTATGATCAAACTTGTGCTGACCGATATGGACGATACGCTGATTCCGGCTGGGCATGACGGAGCCAGCGACTACGCCATTGAGGGCATTCATGCCATGCAGGCGGCGGGTCTGCACTTTGGCCCGGTTTCGGGTCGTCAGCCGTCCGCGATGGGTTGGATGTTCAAAAATTGTTCCGAGTGTTTTTCGACCGGTGCGTTCTGTAACGGCCAGGTGATGTTTGTCGACGGCGAAGTAGTCGCTTCGCGTGCGACCGACAACGATGCTCTGATGCGTCTGGCCGATTACCTCGAGCAAGAGACCGACGATACATTTCTAAAAGTCTACAGCCTGGGCGATGACTTTTGGGGCAACGATGCCTATTGCGTGACGAGCAATCCTGAGCGCGTTCGTCGCGCCATGGAGTCGGGCGGCAACGCGTGGCTCAAAGGCGAAGAGGCCCCGTGCCGTCCCGTCGTCGATGACGCGCCGGTGTTTAAGGCGAATATCTGGAGTGCCCGTTCGCGTGAGGAGCTCGCGGAGCTACGCGAGCGCGTTGCCGCTGAGGTGCCGGAACTCTCGCTTGTGTTTCCCAACAACCGAGTGCGTCTGTTCGACATCCTTCCGGCTGGTTGGGACAAGGGCTGCGCTGCGCTGGAGCTGGCGCGTGCTTTGGGCTTGACGCCCGACGAGGTGGCCGTATTCGGTGATTCTGATAATGATTTGCCCATGATCGATGCCGTTCCCAACTCCGTTGCAGTCGCCAATGCCAACGAGGCCGTCACGGCGGCAGCGCGCTGGCATGTCGGCACTGCGGCAGACGATGCGGTCGCCGGGGCTCTACATCAGATCGCCGCCTGCGCCGCGACGGGGGAGATGCCGTCGTTTATGCGCCTGCCGGGTACTGCCGACGCGAATCTCACGAACAGCTAAGGAGACAGCCATGAAGCTCCAGCAGCTCAGATATGTCGTCAAAGTTGCCGAATGCGGCAGCATTACCGAGGCCTCGCGCCGGCTCTTTGTGTCGCAGCCTTCGATTACCGCATCGATCCGCGATCTCGAAAACGAGATGGGTGTGCATATCTTTGAGCGCACCAACAAGGGCGTCATTGTGTCCGAGGAAGGCGAGACCTTCTTGGGCTACGCGCGCCAGGTGCTCGACCAGGCCGACCTGCTCGAGGGCAAGTACAAGGGCACATCCGAGCAGGTGCCGCACTTTAGCGTGAGCTGCCAGCATTATTCCTTTGCCGTTAACGCGTTTGTTGACGTGATCCGCGAGTTCGATGCCGCGCGTTACGACTTCACCCTGCGCGAGGAGCAGACTCACGAGATTATCGAGGATGTCGCGCATATGAAAAGCGAACTGGGCATCCTGTACTTATCCGAGCATAACCGCGAGGTTATCGAGCGCATGCTTGCCGCCAACGAGCTCGTATTCGAGGGGCTCTTCTGCGCCACGCCGCATGTCTTCGTGTGCGCAGACCATCCGCTGGCGGGCCGCTCGAGCGTGACGCTTGAGGACTTGGAAGACTACCCGTTCCTGTCCTACGAGCAGGGCAGCTATAACTCGTTTTACTATTCCGAGGAACTGACCTCGACTTTTGAGCGTCGCAAGAATATCCGCGTGCGTGACCGTGCGACGTTGTTCAACCTGGCCATGGGCCTTAACGGTTACACGGTGTGTTCGGGCGTGATCAGCCATGAACTTAACGGCCCCGGTATCATCTCGATTCCGCTCGATGTGGACGAATACATGGAGATCGGCATTATCACGCGCAAAAATACGACGCTCACGCGCTATGGGCAGGCCTATATCGACGCGATCCGTCAGCACATCTAGATTGCTGCGTTCTGCACGGGTCAAATCTCTTTGCGGCAGTCTCATTTGATATAGGAAGCATCTATATCAAACTGTTATAAACGTATATTTTACGATAGCCATATGAGCGCTCATACTCTGTCCCAGTAAAGCAACCAATGCAAAGGGAGATATCTATGAGCACCTTGATTCAACCGAACGCGCCGTTTCGCGCCGATATCGTCGGCAGCTTTCTTCGTCCCCAGGCTGTTAAGGATGCACGTGCCGCCTATGCCGCGGGCACGCTCGACGCCGCCGGCCTTAAGGCCGTCGAGGATGAGGCCATTTGCGATTTGGTGGCCAAGCAGAAGGCAGCCGGCTTACAGGTAATTACCGATGGCGAATACCGCCGCAGCTACTGGCACCTCGATTTTATGTGGGGCCTTAACGGCATTGAGCGCCGCGTTTCGCGTACGGGCTATATGTTCCACGATGAGGAGACCACGGCAGATACCGCGGTGGTGACCGGCCCCATCAGCGGCGAGAACCACCCGTTCGTCGAGCATTTTAAGTTCGTCAAGGCGCTTGAGGGGGAGGGCCAGGTCGCACGCCAGACCATTCCGGCGCCGATCCAGACGTTCTCTGAGGTCACGCTCGATCGCTGCGACGGCCAGCAGGAGAGCCTGCGCGCTGTCTATAAGACCGATGAGGAACTTGCCGACGCCATTGCAGCCGCTTATCGTACGGTGATCGCCGACCTGTACGCAGCAGGCTGCCGCAACATCCAGTTTGATGACTGCACCTGGGGCATCTACTGCGATACCGATTTTGTTGCCAAAACCGGCATGAGCCCGGTCGACCTGCAAAAGGTAAGCGAGCTGGGCGTGGCGCTCAACAACGCCGCCATCGAGGGCAAGCCCGACGATCTGGTTGTCAACACGCACGTGTGCCGCGGCAACTACCACTCCACCTATGCCTTTGAGGGCGGCTACGATCCCATCGCGCCGTACCTGTTCGCACATGAGAATGTCGATGCGTTCTATCTGGAGTTCGACACGCCGCGCGCCGGCGGCTTTGAGCCGCTCAAGTACGTCGCTCCCGGCAAGAAGGTCGTGCTGGGCTTGGTAACCACCAAGGCGGCAGAGCTCGAGAACGAGGACGCCATCGTCGAGCGCATCCGCGAAGCCGCAAAGTACGTGCCGCTCGAGAACCTGTACCTGTCGCCCCAGTGCGGCTTTGCCAGCTGCGAGATTGGCAACAAGCTGACCGAGGATGAGCAATGGGCAAAGATCGCTCTGGTCAAGCGCATTGCCGAGCGCGTTTGGAAGTAACGATACCGTTTGCAGGTGGCGGCGCGTGCGAGGCATTGCGTATCGCGTACAATGGTTCGGATCGTATCGTTCGGGCAGGTTATCCGATATGCCTGATCGCCCTTCCATCGTGAAAGGACTTCCATGTCCCAATCCTCGACGCCCGCCGTCACCGATGCCATCTACGATGCATCGTCGCTCGGCCGCCCGCGCATGTTCGTGTTGGGTTTGCAACACATGTTTGCGATGTTCGGAGCCACGGTGCTCGTGCCCGTGCTCACCGGCCTTTCCGTTTCGACGACGCTTCTGTTCGCCGGCATCGGCACACTGCTGTTCCACTTTCTATCGCGCGGTAAGGTGCCCGCGTTCCTGGGCTCGTCGTTTGCCTTTATCGCGGGTTATGCCGCCATTGCGCCCAACGGCGAGGCCGAGCTTTTGCCCTACGCTTGTCTGGGCGTTGCCTGCGCCGGCCTGCTCTATCCGGTGCTGGCAGCGCTGTTCCGCGCATTTGGCGCCAAGCGCGTCATGCGCTTCTTCCCGCCGGTGGTGACCGGCCCCATCGTCATTTCCATCGGCCTGATCTTGGCAAGCTCTGCTATCGCCAACTGCCAGACCAATTGGCTTGTTGCCGTTGTCGCTGTGGCCGTGATCGTCATCTGCAATATTTGGGGGCGCGGCATGGTCAAGATCGTGCCGATTTTGCTGGGCGTTGTGGTGAGCTATGCCGTTGCGGCCGCGCTGGGCGAGGTCGACTTCTCTGGCGTCGCAGCCGCCCCCTGGGTTGGCTTGCCCGTCGTGTGGGACAACACCGTGTTTGCGCTCTTTGGACCGCAGTTCGATAGCGGTCTTGCCACGACGGCCATCATCACCATCATGCCGCTGGCCTTTGCAACTATGATCGAGCATATCGGCGATATCTCCGCCATTGGCTCTACCTGCGAACGCAATTACATTGCCGATCCCGGTCTGCACCGTACCCTGCTCGGCGATGGTCTGGCGACCATCTTGGCATCGCTCTTTGGCGCCCCCGCCAATACGACGTATGGCGAGAACACCGGCGTGCTTGCCTTGACGCGTGTGTTCGACCCGCGAGTGATTCGCATTGCCGCCTGCTGCGCCATTGTGCTTTCGTTCTGCCCCAAGTTTGCTGCGGTGATTGCCGCCATGCCGGCGTGCGTTATCGGCGGTGTGTCGCTCGTGCTCTACGGCATGATCAGTGCCGTGGGCGTCCGCAACCTCATCGAGAACCAGGTTGATTTCCAGAACAACCGCAACGTGCTGGTGGCGGCTCTGGTGCTCGTGCTTTCGCTCGGCATTGCCTACAGTACCGCCGGTGCCATCGTGCTGGAGCTGGGCGGCGTGACGATTTCGCTTTCGGGCCTTGCCGTGGGCTCGCTGGTGGGCATTGTGCTCAACGCCATCCTGCCCGGTAACGACTTTGAGTTCGATACTTCCGAGCTTGAGGAGACTGCTGAATAGCAGCTGCGTTCAGCCAAATTAAAAATGGCGTCCATGCGTATGTACGCGTGGATGCCATTTTTAATGCGTCAGTATCCAGTGGATGCCGCGTGCCATGCGCAGGTCAGTTTGGGTAAAGTGATTGCCGGGGTTGAGCTCCAGCGTTGTTGGAATGTCACGCTCGATAAACAGCTCTTCCATCGCGCGCGTATCGTCGAGTACGTGCCGCATCATGCGGTTGGGCGTCTTGGTTTCCTTTTTGCCGAGTGACAGATAGACGGCGTCGGGCGTAGCTGTCATCGTGCGCTCGCGCGCGTAGTCGATAAAGCCGGGGAACCACAGCGACCCCGATGCACTCGCCGCGCGCTCAAAGACATCTGTTTGCCAAAGTGCCCACAGTGCAAAAAGACCCGCCAACGAGTAGCCGGCAACGCCGCGCCAGGTGGGCGGTTGCGGGAGCGATGATTCGGCCTCTGGGATTATCTGCTTCAACAACTCGTCAAGAAAACCAGCGGCCTGTCCACCAAAGGGCTCGGCATCGCGCACGGTACCGTCGCATACCCAGGGGCTCAGCTCGCGATTCCAGTTGAGGCTGCCAATGCCGACAAGCGTGAAGGGCGGGCAGTTGAGCTCTCGGCAGCGTTCATAAACCTCCGTGCCGTCGCCCATGACCACGGGAAGATAGATGACTGGTGCGCTTTCGGCATGCTGTGCATGAACGGTTATCTGCTTTTGATGCGCTTCCATGACGGGCTTCTCTCGGCGTTGTGATATCGACGGCCCCCATTGTCGCACGCCGGCTCATGCAGGTTGGGCTAGACCAAAGACAATCTCGTGCATACCCTGCGGACGCATATGGAAAACGCCACCGCCGGAGGGGAGCTCGGCGGTGGCGTTGTTAAACGGTGCTGGGACTCGGGGCCTTCGCGGGAGCTGCCATGTGCGCAGAGGCGTCTAAGAGCGCTTGCGGCTCGCCATGGTGCCTGCGGCGATAGCGGCTGTTCCCGCAAGGACGGTTGCCACGATGGCCGCACCCGAGGTGTCGCCGGTTGCCGCGAGCACGCCGGTAGTCTTGGCTTTCGTGATTGAAGCCGCAACGGCCTTGGTCGGCTTTGAGCACTCAGGCTTGGGGTTCTGCTTGGACTCCGCGGGCTTGCTTTCTGCGGGCTTGGTCTCGTCGGGCTTGGGGTCTTCCGGCTTGGCTACCTCGGGAGGTGCGATGACCATGCTCTTGGCGACAGCTTCGTTATAGGGGGAGTCGATCACAGCGTCGCCCGTGCCGATGGCTTGGCCTGCCTCGTAGATGCCGTCACGGAGCTTGCGATAGTCAATGACCTTGCCGCCTTCGGGCGTCTGGATGGCGGCGTTCTCAATCTTGATGGTGCCGATTGTCTTGCCGTCAGCGCTCATGGCACGGGCAAAGATTGCCGCTGTATCTCCTTCGGCCGTTACCTTGCTGCGGATGACCGAGATGACTGCGGGTGTGACGCCCTCGCTGGTCTGGGCGATGATGCCGATGTTCTCGCCTTGGGGCTCGGGGCTCGTCTCACCATCTTGGTTTTCGCTGTAGGGGATGGGGCCGTCGCCGTTCTCGACATAGCGGGCTATGGCCTTGACAACGGAGTCGCTGATGTAGATGTGGCCACCCTCCTCGTTGGGTCGATCGTTTCTGGTGGAGAATGCAGCCGAAACCTCGCCTTCCGCAAACGCGTCCACGGTGGAGCCGTTCTTGACGACGATATCGTCTTGGTAGGTGAAGAGGGCAATGGCGTCACCGTATCTGCCTTTACTTGCGCGGACTGTCACGTTTGCATGATCGAGGGTGATGCCCTTGTGGGCATAGACGCCATATTCAACACCGTTTGCGTTGAGGGAGGCGTTTGTGGCTGCGAGGCTGCCCTTGGCCTCGACGGCGGCGTCTTTCTCGGAGCTCGCCTTGACCTGGCTGCCGTCCGAGATATTGATGTTGCCGCCGCTCCAAATGGCCTCACCATCGGCTGAGCTTGCCTCGACTGTGCCGCCACCCTTGATGGTGAGGTTCTTGTCGGTTCCGATACCCTTGTCCTTGGTAGCCCTGGCGGTGACGGCCCCGCTGTCGTCAATCGTGATATTGCCGTTTGCCCTGATGCCATCCGATACGCCCGTGGCGTTGACGTTGCCCGAACCTTTGATAGCGAGATCGCCCTCGGCGTCGATGGCATCAAACCCAGCGCTCGTGGCGTTGACGGATCCGGCTCCGTCGATGTTGATATTACCCGTGGAGAGGATAGCGTCCTCAGTAGATGTCACGCTGAGCGTGCTGCCCGCGTCGCCTTGGATATTGAGCTCGGCGTTCTCATTCTTGCCATGAGAAGCCTTGATGCCTTCGATCCAGTCGGCAGTGATGATGTTGTTTCCCGAGTAATTCACGTTGAGCTTGCCTGCGGCCTGGATCTCGCCGCCGTTATAGTTGTTGAGCTTCAAGTCGTCGGCGCCGTCCCACGACCAGGTGCCGGTCTCGTCGCCCGCCGCAGTGCCGGCGTTGTATTTGGTTTCGCCGACCTTGACCCATTCCGCCGCGAGCGAGACGCTCGGCATGAGCAGCGAGCTCACCGTGAGCGCGCACACGGCGCCTACGACGATGCGGCGCGTCACGCGGCGCCAGCTGCCGTGCGCGAGTCCTATGCGACGGCGAACGTCGGGTTCGGCAACATGGGTTCCGGCGGTAGTGTCATTGCGTTTGGGGGTCGTGAACAAGGCTGCCATGGTTGCTCCCGTTCTCATAGGGCCTATACGGCTAGGTTCAGCGTATCTGCTGGATGTTGCCGGCGGTAGTGCCGTTTGGAGGGCAAAATGGCCAAAATGGGGGAGAAATAGGCCGCACGCCGGCGCAGGGACCGACGCTAAAAGAAAAGCGCGGGGCCGCATGGCGACTCCGCGCTTTATTGTTCAGCTTTTGCAGCCTTGCCCTCACGCTACGAAGAAGTAGACGAGGAAGGCAAGGGCTGCGATCCACCCGTCCTGTGCGAAAAAGTGTTTACGAACGTTTGCGACTCGCCAGGGCGCCTGCGGCGATGGCGGCTGTTCCCGCAAGGGCGGCTGCCACGATGGCTGCGTTCGAGGTGTCGCCGGTTGCCGCGAGCTTGCCGACGGTCTTGGCTCCCTTGGCTGCAACTGCAACGGTCTTGGTTGTCTTCGTGCCCTCGGACTTGGAACCCTCGGGCTTGGTCTTGCCGTGCTTTTCCTCGGGCTTGGTCTCCTCGGGAGGCACGATGACCGTGCTCTTGGCGACAGCGGCGTCATAGGGGGAGTCAATCGTGGCATCGCCCGTGCCAATGGTCTGCCCCGCCTCGTAGACGATGCCGTCGCTGAGCTCTTCCTTGTTGCGATAGTCAATGACTTTGCCGCCTGCAGGCGTCTGGATGATGGCGTCCTTGATTTCGATGGTGCCGATCGCCTTGCCGTCCGCGCTCATGGCAAGGGCGAAGATAGCCGCCGTGTCTCCCTCGGCCGTGACCTTGCTGCGGACGATCGAGATGGTCGCGGGCGTGATGCCCTTCTCGGTCTGCGCGAAGATGCCGATGTTCAGGCCCTCGGACTCAGGGATGATTTCGTCGTTTTGGTCTCCACTGTAGTGGTCGGGGCCGTCGCCGCCGGTCTCGGCATAGCGGGCTATGGCCTTGACAACGGAGTCGCTGATGTAGATATGGCCACCCGCTTCGTCGGAGTAGAAATTACTGGTGGAGATTGCAACCGAGAACCTGCCTTCTGCGAGCGCATCCACAGTCGGGCCGTTCTTGATGACGATGTTGTCCTCATCGGTGAAGAGTGCGCTGGCTTCCCCGCCATCTGAGCTTGCGCGGACCGTCACGGTCGCGCCATCGAGCGTGATGCCCTTGTAGACATAGATGCCATACCCAACGCCACTTGCGTTGAGGGAAGCGTTCGTGACCGTGAGGCTGTTTTTACCGTCGATGGCGGCGTCTTCCTCGGAGCTTGCCTTGACCTGGCTGCCACCCGAGATCTCGATGTTGCCGTCGGCCCAAATCGCATTGTCTTTGATAGAGCTTGCCTCTACCTTGCCGCCGCCCTTTATGATGAGGTTCTCGTTAGCATCGATACCCTGATCCTCGGTGGCCTTGGCGGTGACGGTTCCGCTGTTGTCGATCGTGATGTTGCCGTCGGCCCTGATGCCATCCGAATCGCCCGTGGCGTTAACGTTTCCCGAGCCCTTGATGGTGACATCGCCCCCGGCATCGATGGCATCGTGCTCGGTGCTCGTGGCGTTGACAGTGCCAGCGCCGTCGATGTTGATGTTGCCGACGGAAGTGATGGCGTCACGAGAAGATGTCACGTTGAGCGTGCTGGACGCGTCGCCCTGAATATTAAGCTCGGCGTTCTCGTTCGCGCCATCCTTAACCTTGATGCCGCGGCCGTCGTCGTTAGTGACGGTGTTGTTGCCCTCGTAGCTCACGTTGAGCTTGCCCGCTGCCTCGATCGCGCCGCCGTTATAGCCGTTGAGCTTCATGTCGGCGCCGCCGTCCCAGGCCCAGGTGCCGGCCTCGTCGCCTGCTGCAGTGTTGTACTGAGTGCCGCCGACGTTGACCCACTCGGCCGCGAGTGAGACGCTCGGCATGAGCAGCGAACTTACCGTGAGCGCGCATACGGCGCCTACAACGATGCGGCGCGTCACGCGGCGCCAGCTGCCGTGTGCGAGCAGCGTGCGACGGCGCAGGTCGGGCTCGACAAAATGGGCTCCAGAGGTTTTGTCATTGCGCTTGGGGGTCGTGAACAAGGCGGCCATGGTTACTCCCATCCTCATAGGGCCTATGCGGTTATATCCAGCATATCTGCAGGATGTAGCCGTCGGTAGTGCCGTTTGGAGAGCAAAACGTCCAAAACTTGCGAAGCAATACATCGCGTGTCCGTGTGGTGCCTGGCTTTAAAAGCAAAGCGCGGAGCCGCTCGATGCGACTCCGCGCTTTGCTGTTTGGTATTGCGAATCTTGCGCCTACGCTACAAAGAAGTAGACGAGGAAGGCGAGGGCTGCGATCCACATGAGCGGCTTGATCTTGGAGGCCTCGCCCTTAAAGAGCGCGACGATCACGTAGGCGATAAAGCCCAGGCCAATGCCGGCAGAGATGGAGTAGGTGAAGGGCACGCCGGCGACAATCATGAACGCCGGGAAACCCTGCGACACGTCGGACCAGTCGATCTCGGAGGCCTCGCTCATCATGAGGTAACCGACGTAGACCAGAGCACCGCAGGTGGCGGCGCTGGAAACGATGGTGACGATGGGGGAGAAGAACGCGGCGAGAATGAACAGCACGCCGGTGGTGACGGAGGTGAGGCCCGTGCGGCCACCGTCGGCAGCGCCAGAGGTGGACTCGACGAAGGTGGTGATGGAGGAGACGCCCATAAAGCCACCGGCAGCAGCGGCCACGGAGTCGACGACCAGGATGGGACGGATGTCCTCGACATTGCCGTCCTCGGTCAAGAACTCGCCCTGCTTGGCGACGGCCATCGCGGTGCCCATGGTGTCGAAGAAGTCGCTCATGAGCAGCGAGAAGGCAACGACGAGCAGCATCGGGTCGGTCAGGACCTTCACGATGGCAAGGTTGCCGTCGGCAGTGCTGGCAAACGGGGCGCCGAAGGTCGAGAAGTCGAGCGGTGCGATGAGGCCCTCGGGCGCATGGGTGACGCCCAGCGGGATGCCGGCGATAACGGCGACGATGATACCGATGAGCAGCGAGCCCGGCACGTTGCGGGAGGCCAGGGCAACCGTCACGACGATGGAGATGATGCCGACGATAAAGGTGGGGGAGGTGATGTCGCCCAGACCGACGAGTGTACCGGCGCCAGCGGTGATAATGCCGGCGTCGCACAGGCCGATCATGGCGATGAACAGACCCAGGCCCACCGAGATAGCGTGGCGCAGAACCACGGGGATGGCGTCCATAATGGCCTCGCGCAGGCCGCAAAGGACGAGCAGCAAGATGACGACACCCTCGAGGAAGATGACGCTCATGGCCACGTGCCAGTCACCGCCGCACATGGTGGTGGTGATGCCCGCAATCATGGCGTTGATGCCCAGGCCCGACGCGCATGCGAGCGGACGGTTGGCGAAGATGCCCATGCAGATGGTCATGATGCCGGCGCCCAGGCAAGTGGCGCAGGCGAGCGCTCCCGCATCGATGCCGGCGCCCGAGAGCACTGCGGGGTTGACGGCGATGATGTAGGCCATCGCCAGGAATGTTGTCAGTCCAGCGCGAAGTTCGGTCCCGATTGTGGACTTGCGCTCACTGACGTGAAAAAGTTCGTCCATGCATACCCTTTCCTTGTTCGGCCCCGAGTTTAGGCCGATTGACACGAACCCACCCACTATATCGCCTTTGTGAAGTTGGTGTTCCTCACATGTTGATGTTCGGCGGTTTGTAACGGACGGGCGGTATCTTTCGCATGAAATTGTGTAGGTACCGTATACTTAAGCGGTTACAACGACCCCTATGGAGGAACGTATGATTAAAGAGCTTTGCCACGACGAGGCTATCCTGTCCCAGCGTTGCGAGGTTGCGACCGTCGAGGACGAGTCGGTTGCTCAGGACCTGATCGATACCATCAAGTCGCTCGACGATGCCGGCTGCCTTGCCGCTAACCAGATTGGCGTTACCAAGAAGGTTTGCGTCTACCTGGACGACGCCGGCGAGCCCCACGTGCTCTACAACCCCCGTCTGGTGTTTGGCCTGGGTGCCAGCAAGATGGAGGAGAGCTGCCTGACGCACGAGGAGGTCACCAAGTCCACGCGCTATATCAAGTGCAAGGTTGCCTTTGACCAGATCGTCGACGGCAAGATGAAGGAGTGCCGCCGCGATTACGCAGGCTTTGAGGCTCAGATGATCCAGCACATGATTGATCACTGTCTTGGAAAGTTGGTCTAAGGGGACCAAAGCACCGCACCTCGTCGTTTTTAGTCCGGGTATGACATTGTTGTCATGTCCGGACTTTTTTGTTTAGCGCTCCTTTGTTTGGTGACAATGACCTTAGTAAGAACATTGAGCTAGGAGGCGCTATGTGCACGAGCATTCGATTTACCGATAATTCCGGCTACATGTATCTGGGCCGCAACCTCGACTGGAGCTTTGGATACGGCGAGCAGGTTCGCGTGGTGCCCCGCGGGTTCCACATCCCGTACTCGTTTATCGACGATGCGACGGCGGCGCATGCGGTAATCGGTATGTGTATCGATTACAAGAACTATCCCATGTTTTTCGATTGCGGCAACGATGCGGGCCTGGCTGTGGCGGGGCTCAACTTTCCCGGCTATGCCGAGTATGCCGAGGGGCCGGTTGATGGCAAGACCAATATCGCGGCCTACGAGTTTCCCCTGTGGGTGGCGGCGACGTTCTCGACGGTCGACGAGGCCGAGGCTGCACTGCGCGATACGGTGATTGTCGCCAAATCTGCCGGCGAGGGCCTGGGCGTGTCGCTGCTCCATTGGATTATCGGCGACAGCCAGCGCAGTATCGTGGTCGAGATGATGGCCGACGGCCTGCATGTATACGACGACCCGGTCGATACCCTTGCCAACCAGCCGACTTTCCCGTGGCATATGGAAAACCTGCGCACCTATATCACCGCCACCAGCGATTTTCCGCAGACGGCGACATGGCGCGCCGCCGAGCTCAAGCCTTATGGCGCTGGTGCCGGCATGCGCGGTATTCCGGGCGACTGCTATTCGCCGAGCCGTTTTGTAAAGGCGGCCTACCTCAATGCCAATTACCCGCAAAAGGGCAGCGAGGCCGAAAACGTCGTCCGCATGTTCCGTTCGCTCGAGGGCGTGGCGATGATCGAGGGAGCGTCCAAGATGGGCGACGGCAAGTTCGAGAAGACCATCTACACCGGATGCTTTAGCGCGCGTACGGGCAATTATTACTACGCGACCTACGATGACCCATCGATTCGCTACGTGAGCCTGATGGATGCCGAGGGCGCGAGCCCCGATAGGCTCGTGGTTCCCGAGCCGCGTCGTTCGTAGCCCATAGCTTTACTGCAATGCAAAATGGCCCTGCATCTCCCGTGAGGTGCAGGGCCACTGTCATCGATGTGTGACGTCGCTAGAAGTTGACGTCGTTGAGCTGGGCACTCTCGAGGCCGTCGAGCTGTTGCTGTTCGGGCGTATCGGCGACGCTCTCGAGCAGCTCGGTGGGATCGATAGGGCTCGTCGGTGGAAACTGAAGAGGGGCTTTTAGGCGCGTGCTGCCTGGGCGATACCGGCCTTGGCGCTTGCGCGTTTGCCGGCGAGTTCGCAAAAGATCGCGCCGCAGATGATAAGCGCGGCGCCCATCAGGCGGACCGGCGTTATGGCTTCGCCCAAGAGGACGGCGGAGAATACGACGGCCGAAAGTGGCTCGAGGTAGCCGACGACCGCGACGGTCTGCACGGGCAGCTTGGCGACGGCACTAAAGTAGAGCAGGCAACCGATGCCGGTGTTGACGACGCCGAGCATAGCGACGGCGCGCCAATCTATGCCTGCGGCGATGCCGGGGGATAAGAACGAGGGGACTCCCTGAGTGGCGAGTGTGAGGACAAGCGCGGTCACAAAGGCAGCGCTCACCTGGAGCGCGGAGTTCTCGAGGCCTTCGATGTGCGGCGCTCTCTTGCTGGCAATGATCATCAATGCATAGCAGAAGGCCGAGGCGATGCCGCAGACGATGCCCACAATGGGCATATTGCCGCCGAGACCTTGCGCCGCAATGAGAAAAGCGCCGCAGGCGACGGCGATAAACCCGGCGATTTTGCCGCCGGTCAGTTTTTCGCCAAAGATAAGCGGTGAGAGGGCCATGACGATGATGGGACCGCAGTAGTACAGCAGCGAGGAGACGCCGACGCCAATCGTCTGATACGCGCGGAACAGAAAAATCCAGCTGGCGCCCAGCGCGGCTCCCGAGAGGAGGAGGGCTGCGGCTTCGCGGGGGCGAGATGGCGCCTGCAACTTATGGCGTTGGGTGATGGCGAGGATGGCGGCAAGCGAGAGTGCGCCCAAAAACGTGCGTAGTAGCACGATATCGGAGCTCGGCAGTGCGATGACGGCGGCGATGATGCCGTTGGAGCCAAACAATAGCAATGCTGCTAAGTACGCAAACAGTCCGTTGTTCATGTGCTGATATCCCCTCTATATCCGAGCATGTTCACTATGGGTGAACTGGCTTTAGAAGAAAAGCGAATATAATGCATGGATAACATGACAAAGACTCATGCAAAGGTGGAGGGGTGCCGTGGAGACGAATATTCAAAAGATGCAGGTGCTGCTCGAGACCGTGCGCGCCGGCAGTTTTACGCGCGCCGCCGAGCGGCTGAGCTATTCGCAGTCGGGCGTGAGCCGTATGGTGGCCGATCTCGAGGCCGACTGGGGCTTTAAAGTGCTCGATAGAAGCCGCGAGGGCGTAGTGCTTTCTGCCGATGGGCGGCAGGTCATGCCGGCAGTCGAGGCGTTATGCGAAGAGTTTGGCCGCCTGCAACGACGGGTGGATGAGATGCGCGGGCTCATGCGCGGCAAAATCTGCATCGGTACGTTTTCGAGTGTGGCGACCCACGTGTTGCCGCCGGTGATTGCGCGTTTTCGCGCCGATCACCCGGACGTCGATTATGAGTTGCTGATGGGCGATTACTCAGAGATTGAACAATGGGTGGCAGAGGGCCGCTGCGATCTGGGCTTTATCCCGCGTGAGCCACGCGGCGCCGGCATGGCGTCGCGGCCGTTGGTGCAAGACGAGCTGATGGCCGTGGTGCCAGCGGACTCCTCGCTTGCCACCGCGGAGATCGTTTCCCTTGCCGATTTGGCCAACGAGCAGTTTATTCTGCTGGAACGCGGTAGCGACGACGAGATCACGCCGCTGTTCCGCCGCG
Organism: uncultured Collinsella sp.; assembly: GCA_905205405.1. Classification (GTDB taxonomy): domain Bacteria; phylum Actinomycetota; class Coriobacteriia; order Coriobacteriales; family Coriobacteriaceae; genus Collinsella. The sequence continues at coordinate 16,709 of CAJLDK010000013.1, read as the reverse complement.
CGGGCCTGGCGGTGCGCTCTAAGCTGTCGACCTGGGATGATTATGCGATTATGGCTATGGTCGAGGACGGCCTGGGCGTGAGCATTCTTCCCGCGCTCATCTTGCGCCGCTGCCAGTTCGATGTTGCCGTGCGTTCGCTCGAAGGGCATCCCCATCGGCAGATCAACGCCATATGCCGCACCGCTGACGTTTCGCTTGCGGCGGCTCGTTTCCTCGAATACCTCTAAACGTGTACACGTCATTGTCCGCTTTGGGCAAATCTCAGAGTCCGGTACATTTTCTTATGAAATTGAACTTTCGAATGAGGTGGCGCGTTATACTGCTGCCTAAATTGAACTTTGGTTCAATTCGTGTTCTATAAATTGAACTTTGCCAGCAAGGAGGTTCCTGTGGCCCAAGAGGCGTTTTGCGATCGCCTGCGACAGGCTATGTCCGATCGCGACGTCCGCCAGTCGGACGTAATCCGTGCATCGGAGATGCTCGGCAAAAAACTCGGCAAGAGTCAGATGAGCCAATATGTGAGCGGCAAGACGATTCCGCGGCGCGATGTGGCAGAGCTGCTCGCCCGTATTTTGGAGGTCGATGTTACCTGGCTGATCGCCGGTGACGCCGACCAAGGCGAGACATCATCGCCCCGCAACGTTTCCAAGCCCGAACCCCATCCCTCAGCTCAAATTCCAAGGAGCACCACCATGCGTACTTTTTCTAAATCCGCCAAACTCGAGAACGTCCTGTATGACGTGCGCGGCCCCGTCGTCGACGAGGCTGCCCGTATGGAGGACGAAGGCGAGCGCATCCTCAAGCTCAACATCGGTAATCCGGCACCCTTTGGTTTCCGCACGCCCGATGAGGTCATCAAGGACATGCGCCAGCAGCTGCCCGACTGCGAAGGCTATTCCAACTCGCGCGGCCTGTTCTCTGCGCGCAAGGCAATCATGCAGTACTCGCAGATCAAGGGCCTGCCCAATGTTCAGATGGAGCACATCTACACGGGCAACGGCGTGTCCGAACTCATTCAGCTTTCGATGAACGCGCTGCTCGACAATGGCGACGAGATTTTGATCCCCAGCCCCGACTATCCGCTCTGGACGGCGTGCGCAACCCTCGCCGGCGGTCATCCCGTTCACTATCTGTGTGATGAGCAAGCGGATTGGTATCCCGACTTGGAGGATATGGAGTCCAAGATCACGAGCGCGACCAAGGCCCTCGTCATCATCAACCCCAACAACCCCACGGGCTCGGTCTATCCGCGCGAGGTGCTCGAGGGCATCGTTGAGATCGCGCGCAGACACCAGCTCATGATTTTTGCCGATGAGATTTACGACCGCCTGTGCATGGACGGCTACGAGCACGTCTCGATTGCCTCGCTCGCTCCCGACCTGCCCTGCGTCACCTTTAGCGGCCTTTCCAAGTCGCACATGATCGCGGGCTATCGTATCGGCTGGATGGTGCTTTCGGGTAACCAGCGCTGCATGAGTGACTTTATTATGGGCATCAACATGCTCTCGAACATGCGCCTGTGCTCCAACGTGCCGGCTCAATCGATCGTTCAGACGGCACTCGGTGGCCATCAGTCCGTCAACGACTACATCCGTCCCGGCGGCCGTGTCTACGAGCAGCGCAACTTTGTGTATGAGGCGCTCAACAAGATTGATGGCATCTCGGTGGTTAAGCCGCGTGCGGCGTTCTACATCTTCCCCAAGATGGATGTGAAGAAGTTCAACATCACCGATGACGAGCAGTTTGCCCTCGACCTGCTGCACGAGAAGAAGATCCTGATCACGCGCGGCGGCGGCTTTAACTGGGCCGAGCCCGATCACTTCCGCATCGTGTACCTGCCGCGCATGGAAGTACTCAAAGAGTCCCTCGAAGACCTCGCCGACTTCTTCGATCATTACCGCCAGAGCTAGTGGGATAGAAGCTCCGCACTATGAGAAGCTCCCTGCAGTTATTTTTCTGCAGGGAGCTTTCTTGAATCGGCGGAACTATATAACGATTCCGCAACAGTGGTCGATTTCGTGTTGGATGATCTCGGCGGTGTAGCCCGAGAAGTTTTTGATGCGGTGGACGAAGTTCTCGTCCAGATACTCAACCTTAATGCGGCGATAGCGGGTACAGGGACGCTCGCCGATCAGCGAGAGGCATCCTTCGCTCGTCTGGTAGGCATTGACCTGCTCAAGAATCTGCGGGTTGTACATAAGCAGCGACTTGCTGCCGTCCTTTACGCAGATGATGCGTTTGCGCACGCCAATCATATTGGCGGCGAGCCCCACGCACTCGTGCTCATGCTCATGGAGCGTATCCAGGAGGTCCTGCCCGGTCGCGGCATCGTCGGGTCCCGCGTCTTCGGAAGGCAGGCGCAAAAAGAACTCGGATTTCATGATGGGCTTAATCATGGCGGGCTCCTTAAGGTGGATGCGTTTGGTTCAGGCCATGATACCGCGACATGTCGCATTAATGTGTGCACATAGATTCTGCAGCTAGATTGGATGGCGACACCATAAACTAATGGACGTTTTGCCGAGAGGCATGAATGTTTAAAGCGCAAAGAGTGCGCGACGGGCCCCGCGAATGGGGCGATGATGCCCGAGAGGGCCAAGAAGGAGTCTCATGTCTGAGAACGAAGAGATCATGAACGAGACCGAGAACGAGACCATGGCTGCCGAGGTTGAGGCAGTCGAGACCGTGGAGACCGAAGCTGCCGAGGTTGAGGCTGCTGACGAGGTTTCTGCCGAGGAGGAGGCCGAGGTTGTCGAGGCCGCCGTTGATTACGATGACGAAGAGCTGATGGACAAGATGCAGAAGGCTGCCCGCCTGCTGCGTAGCCGTCGCTTTGCTATTTCCAAGGAGGAGGAGGCCAAGGCCGAGCGCATGGCGAACATCGAGCGCGCCATCAAGCTGCTTGACCTCAAGCCCAAGATGGAGCAGAAGGAAATGTCCGACCTGCTGGGCATGCGCCTTCGTGAGCTCGATGGCCTGATGGCCGAGGCCGAGGCTGCCGATCTGGTCGGCCGCATCGACGACGCTGAGGGCGATATGCGCAAGATCGTCGTCTTCGCTGCCGAGGATGCCGCCGAGGGCCTGGTCGAGCTTGCCAACAAGAAGGAGAAGCTCCTGCCCGAGCTTTCTTACGAGGAGGCCACCGAGCTGATGGCCGCTCTCGATAAGGTTATTGCTCCGCTCGTCGCCATGGGCCTGGACGAGGACCGCGGTCCTCGCGGCGGTCGTGACGATCGCGGTGGCCGTGGCGGCGACCGTGGCGGTCGCGGCGGCTTTGGCGATCGCGGTGGTCGTGGCGGTGACCGCGGCGGTCGCGGTGGCGATCGCGGTGGCCGTGGCGGCTTTGGTGACCGTGGCGGCGACCGCGGCGGTCGCGGCGGCTTTGGCGGCAACCGTGGTGGCTATGGCGATCGCGGTGGCAACCGTGGCGGCTTCGGCGGCAACCGCGGTAACGACCGCGGCGGTCGCGGTGGCGATCGTGGCGGCCGCAACGGCGGCGGCTTCCGCGGCAACCGCTTCTAATTAGTTACGCGGTTCTACGAACCGCGTAACCAGTTGACGCTGCAAACGCCCCTAAGCGGCAATCTGACGTTCAATTTCAAGGGCGCGACCATAAGGTCAGCGCCCTTTCATTTCACGTCACCTTGCTCGCTTAGGGGCGTTTTCGCTGACTTATGCTCAACCTGCGGCGTTGTCTTGCTCCGGGGGTGGCAGTTGGGGACGTTCCTTTTCTGCCGGTAGTTTGGGACACTCCTTGTCAGGTAGTCATTGGGGACGTTCTTGTTTGACTAGTCGTTTAAGAACGTCCCCAACGACTACATAGCATGAGAGTGGATAATCTCCCGGTTTGAGCCTGCATTCAAGCTCAAAGTGGGAGATTATCCACTCTCATTTGTTGTATGTCCGAAAATCCACGCTCGTTTAAATTCTACCTACATTTGTAGGAACAGTTCGTGGAGGCGGGTGTCTTCATCGAGTTCGGGATGGAAGGTGACGCTGAGCTGGTTGCCCTGGCGGGCGGCGACGATACGGCCGTCGACTTTCGCTAAGGCCTTGGCATTGCCGTACACTTCGACGATGCGGGGTGCACGGATAAATGTTAATGGCATTTCACCGTCGATGCCGGACACCTGGCCCTTGGTGCGAAAACTGCCGAGCTGTCTGCCATAAGCGTTGCGCTCAACGAGTACGTTCATGGTTGCTAGGCGCGGCGTTCCCTTATCGTCGTGTGCGGCAAGATCGCGCGCCAATAGAATCAAGCCGGCGCAGGTGCCAAGGACGGGCATGCCTTCAACAATGTGGGTGCGAAGCTCCTCGAGCATGCCAAGCTCATCAAGCAGCTTCCCTTGAACGGTAGACTCGCCGCCGGGAAGTACCAGACGGTCAAAGTCCTGCTTCAAATCAGCCGCCTGCCTTAGCTCAATACAGCGTGCGCCCAGCTCGGATAGCCTTGCCTCGTGCTCGGCAAAAGCGCCTTGGACCGCCAGCACGGCGACCGTCTGGTCTGCGTAATCGCTCATGTGCGATCCCTTCTGCTGGACTAGCGCCCGCGTTCCTCCATGATGATCTCGATTTCGTCGGCGTTGATGCCCACCATGGCCTCGCCCAGGTCTTCCGAAAGCTCGGCGATGAGTTTGGCATCGGTGAAGTTTGCCACGGCCTTGACGATGGCGGCTGCGCGCTTGGCGGGGTCGCCGCTTTTAAAGATGCCCGAGCCGACAAAGACGCCTTCGGCGCCCAGCTGCATCATCAGCGCGGCGTCGGCGGGGGTCGCTACGCCGCCGGCGGCAAAGTTCACGACGGGAAGCTTTCCCGTGGCATGGACCTCACGCACCAGCTCGACCGGAACCTGCAGTTGCTTGGCTGCCTCAAAGAGCTCGTCGTCGCGCAGGGCAACAACGTCACGGATCTGCTTTTGGATCTTGCGCATGTGACGCACGGCCTGAACGACGTCGCCCGTACCCGGCTCACCCTTGGTGCGAATCATCGTGGCGCCTTCGGCAACACGGCGCAGCGCCTCGCCCAGATCACGGGCGCCGCAGACAAACGGCACGTCAAACTGGGTCTTGTCGATATGATAGACGTCGTCGGCAGGGGAGAGAACCTCGGACTCATCGATGTAGTCGATCTCGATGGCCTGCAGGATCTGCGCCTCGACGATGTGACCGATGCGGCACTTGGCCATGACGGGGATGGAGACGGCCTCCTGGATGCCCTTGATCATCTTGGGGTCGCTCATGCGCGACACGCCGCCTGCGGCGCGGATGTCGGCCGGGATGCGCTCGAGCGCCATGACGGCGCAGGCGCCCGCCTCCTCGGCGATGCGTGCCTGCTCGGGCGTGGTGACGTCCATGATGACGCCGCCCTTGAGCATCTGCGCGAGCTCGCGATTGAGTTTGACGCGATCGGCCTTGCTGGTCTGTTCTGCCATGGTTGCTCCCTTGGTTGGCATGTGCATTGCTTAACGGAACATCCTATCGGGGAGCTGGGTATGGCGAAATACTCAGTTTTCGAGATAATAACAAGGTCAGACTAATGCCAGATTGAATGATTCAATAAGGTCAGGTGATAGACCCATGCTTGACTACAATTTGGAAAATCGCGGCGAAGCATCGCTTTATGAGTATGTTTACCAGCAAATTCGCGATGATATTGTTGCTGGCCGTATTGCGGCGGGGGAGCATCTGCCGTCTAAGCGCGCCTTTGCGAGTCATCTGGGTATCAGTGTCATTACCATCGAGAATGCATATAGCCAGTTGCTTGCCGAGGGCTATATTTGCTCAATGCCGCGTCGTGGCTACTACGCGTGCGAGCTCCCGGATGCGCCGGTTTTGGCTTTGGCTGCGGGGGATATCGACCGAGATGCTGTCCCTGTTGGTCCCAGCGCGCATGATGCCATGGGGCAGGCAGAGCGATTCGACGCACTTTCTCCTTCCGCTTTGGAGGCGGCGCGGCTTTGGCAAAGTGCGCTACGGGCGACGCTGACGTCCGAAGACGAACGTGAAATCTTTTCGCCCGCACCGGCGCAGGGCACCGCTCGACTGCGACGTGCGATTGCGCGCCATCTGCGCGGGACAAGGGGCATGAATGTCAATCCCGACAATATCGTTATCGGTGCGGGCGCCCAGCTGCTCGATACCATGTTGGTTCAGTTGCTTGGCGCGGACAAGGTGTATGCCGTCGAGGATCCAGGCTATTTGCGCTTGACGCGCATCTATCAGGCCATGGGTTGCGAAGTGCGGCATGTCCCGTTGGATGCTGAGGGCGTGGACTTGAGCGCGCTGCAGAAAACCGGGACCGATGTCCTTCACCTGATGCCGTCTCATCAGTATCCGACCGGTCTTGTGACGAGCATTGCACGTCGCTATGCGTTGCTGAGCTGGGCCGCCGAGCGGCCAGGTCGGTATCTCATCGAAGACGACTTTGATTGTGAGTTTCGCCTTGCCGGCAAGCCGATTCCCGCGCTCGCGTCGATCGATGCCGCCCAGTCGGTTATCTACACCAACACGTTTTCGAAGAGCCTTTCATCGGCGTTACGTTTGGCGTACATGGTGCTGCCCGATGAACTAATGGAGAGGTTTAAACGCAACCTTGGTTTCTACGCCTCGTCGGTAAGTTCTGTTGATCAGGTTGCCTTGGCGCGTTTGCTGGAATCGGGTGATTACGAGCGACATGTGAACCGCGTGCGCGTTCGTGCTCGTGGGGCGCGTGATGGCCTGGCGGCGCTTGTACGGAAAACGTTTCCGGCAGGGGAAGTCTCGATCGAGTACGCGGACGCCGGCCTTTACTGCGTCGTGGCCGTGGAGTGTGACGCGGGCGGAAGCTCTTTTGCACGGGCCCTCACGCGCTCGAGCATCCCTTTTATCGATATCGGTGACTGTTTTTGGTGTGCCGATGGCGCATCTGTCCCTGAAAACTCAACTCAAATTCTTGTTCAGTATGACGATCTGAGTCCAAAAGTACTAACTACCTTGGAATTGCAGCTAATGGGGGGGGCACTCTGCAACCTAAGTGAGTAGACTTTTAGCACTTTGGCGACCAGGCAGTTTTGTAACAAGCTATCTACCTGCGGTTTTGAAAAGCAGGATGACCGGCCTGCTCGGGATGTTCAAAAAAGTCTACTCACTTGCCGCGCAAAGCTCCTGCATGAGAAAAAATGGGGTTTTCAACAGGGCTTCGTCCAGCTCTCGGCAAGCTTTTGGCCAGTTGGGGAGGGCTGTTGAAAACTTGGCAGTCCGTTCGGCGCCATTTTGGTGCGTTCGCGCCAATGCGTGACTGACTGGGTTGAAATTCGTGTTTTCCTGTGCCTATGAAGGATCTACTTTGTGACATATCAGCTTTTAGGTACTGGCGTTTGCCTCCTCAAGTCCGCGCTTTGTGTCCGCCGCTTCCACGACCGGAAGAAGACCGGCAGCGATATGATCTCGCCCGCAACCCGACGGCTGCGGTCGCGCTCGGTTTTCCGTTGTATACATTGGTTCGGTCGAGAAACAAACGGACTTGTCCTGCCAGCATTAGGCAGCGGCTGTTTCTTGGTGAGCTTCCCAGGGAATCCGTGCTGGGAACGGAGCATGGGGTTTTGATTTCGTCTCCTCTACTGACGGCATTCATCATGTTGCGGCATCTGACGGATCTTCAGCTTCTTTTGGTATTGGCGGAGATGTGTGGCTTGTTTGCGGTGTGTGCCCTGCCGGCGGCACTTGAGGCGGAGCTTTCGCGTGCAATTGATTCGGGCGCGATTTCGACAACGTTCGGTTGGGTGCGCTGCCCGTCCGAGGACGGCACCGCCTCAAATTTATGGCGTCGAGACGCTTTGGTTTTGGGCGGAGACCTTGACCGTTTTTGTTCAGATGTTTGCGGGATGCGTTACGGCAATAGATTTATAGCGGTATCGCAACTCGTTCCATTGGGCGCCGCGTCGCCTTTTGAGGTCGAGGCGTATTTGCTACTTGCACTGCCGCGATCCCTGGGAGGCGAAGGTTTTTGCGGCATAGAGCTTAATGTTGAAGTGATGCTAAGCACAAGTGCTCGAGCGATTGTGGGAAAGTCCCGTGTATATATCGACCTACTTCTTTCTTCGCCGGACGGCAGGCGACAGGTGGCCATTGAATGTCAGGGAAAGGCCTCGCACGGACGCGCAGGGGATGGCTTGCGTGACGCTGACCGCATGACGGCCCTTCAGGCCATGGGCTACGATGTACTTCTCCTGACACACAGACAGATATCCGATGAGGATAGATTCCGCGCGATCGTTAAGGCCATATGCAGGATGCTCGATGCTGAATATCGTGATAAAAGCTCAGATGAGCAAAGGGCTGAGACATTACTCCGGTCTGAACTATTCGTTGACTGGACAAAATTGGGAGTAATCGACGGAAAGATGCCCGTTAGACGCAAAACAGCTCGATCGTGGACGGCTGCGGTTCTAAGTGAGTAGGCTTTTGGCACTTTGGCGACCAGGCCGTTTTGAAACAAGTCATTTACCTGCGACTTTATAAAGCAATACGGATGGTCTGCTCGGCAAGTTTCGAAAAGTCTACTCACTTAGTTTTTGACGAGAGACCGATGCCGAAGATAGCTCTATTTCAGGGCGTTAACGAGTCCTCGAGACACAAAAAGGCCCGAACCAATACGGTCCGGGCCTTCTTCGAGCTAGAGGTTATGTCTCAGGCAGTTGGCTTAGCCAAAGTAGCGCTTGAGCAGGCCAGCGAAAGCCTTGCCGTGGCGGGCCTCGTCGCGAGCCATCTCGTGCACGGTGTCGTGGATGGCATCGAGGCCAGCGGCCTTGGCGCGCTTGGCAAGATCGGTCTTGCCGGCGGTGGCGCCATTCTCGGCCTCAACGCGCATCTCGAGGTTCTTCTTGGTGGAATCGGTCACGACCTCGCCCAGGAGCTCGGCGAACTTGGCGGCATGCTCGGCCTCCTCGTGGGCAGCCTTCTCCCAGTACAGGCCGATCTCGGGATAACCCTCGCGATGAGCAACGCGAGCCATGGCCAGGTACATACCGACCTCGGAGCACTCGCCCTCAAAGTTGGCGCGCAGATCGGCAACGATGTCCTCGGAGACGCCCTCCATCTTGGCGACGCCCACGACGTGCTCGGCAGCCCACTCGAGCTGGCCCTCCTCCTGCTTCAGGAAGCGAGAGCCGGGAACGCCGCACTGGGGGCACTTGAAATCCTCGGGCAGCTGGTCGCCGTCGAACTCTTCCACATAACCGCAAACGGGGCAAACAAACTTCATGATTCGATCCTTTCGATCGATGGCGATGGTGCGCTCGTCCGGTCCCGTAAGGGCCCTCTCCGGACGTGCGTCTTGACGAGTTCTATTATCCATAAATGAGACCGAATGTGAAGCCTATTAGGAATGATTTTTAATAAAACAATTTAAGCATGTGTAGATGTTGATTGATTAACGATTGCTAGACCTCGTGCGACCTCCGATGAGTACAATCGGTCGAGCAAATGTTGACCAATCAACAAATGAAGGAGCTTCCTTTATGCATCTAGCCCGCCGCGCCTGGTGCCGAACGTATCAAACGGTTTTTCGCATCGCATTGCCGGTGCTGCCCTATACCGAGCCACGCATTTTAGAGCACGCTGAGGAAGTGCCCGCAGTGCTTCAAAAGCGTTCAATACACCATGTTCTTATCGTGACAGATCCCGGCATTGCCCGTCTGGGGCTCACGGCACCGCTCGAGACAGCGCTCGCGTCCAAGGGAATTAGCGCTGCGGTCTATGCCGAAACATGTGCGAACCCCACGGTCTCAAACGTGGAGGAAGCGGCATCTCTGTATCGAGAGAGCGCCTGCCAGGCCATTATCGGCTTTGGCGGCGGTTCGGCCATGGACTGCGCCAAGGGCGTGGGCGCGCGCATCGCGCAGCCAAAGAAGCCCATCAACAAGATGCGCGGCCTGTTGCGTATCCATCGTCGCCTGCCGCTGCTCATCGCCGTTCCCACCACGGCGGGCACGGGAAGCGAGGTCACGCTTGCAGCGGTAATTACCGACGACGAGACGCACTACAAGTATCCCATTAACGACTTTGTGCTGATCCCGCGCTTTGCGGTGCACGACCCCGAGTTTACGCGCGGCCTGCCCGCCTCCATTACGGGGCAAACGGGCATGGACGCCCTGACACATGCCGTCGAGGCCTTTATCGGGCGCAGCACCACGCCCTATACGCGCAAGATGGCGCGCCAGGCGGTGCAGCTCATCCACGACAATTTGCTCGAGGCCTATGAGTGCGGTGGCAACATGCGTGCGCGCCGCAATATGCTTTCGGCGGCGTATAAAGCGGGCGTTGCCTTTACGCGCTCTTATGTTGGATACGTCCATGCCATCGCGCACAGCCTGGGCGGGCGTTACGGGATTCCCCACGGCTTGGCCAACGCCATCATCCTGCCGCACATGCTTCGCGCCTATGGCGAAGCTGCTGCTCCCAAGCTCGCCGATCTCGCCCGCATGGCCGGCATTGCGCCGGCTAATGCGCTGGACAACGTGGCTGCTGAGGCCTTTATCGATTGGGTCGACCGCATGAACGCCGCCTTGGGCATACCCAAATATGTGACGGGCATTCGCCGCTCCGACATTCCTGAGATGGCGGCGCATGCCGATGCCGAGGCCAATCCCCTGTACCCCGTTCCGCTTTTAATGGACCGTTTGGAGCTCGAGCATATGTACGAGGTCGTTGCGGGTGGTATGTTTGAAGACGAGAACTAGGAGGGCCCATGAACACCGAGGAAATCGCGCGCATCGTTGCCGATCAGCGCGCCTATTTTAAGACGCACGCCACGTTTGATGTCGATGCTCGACGTCGTGCGCTCGTGAGTTTACGCGATGCGGTGCGGGCCCACGAGGCCGATATTGCCCATGCGCTCAAGACCGATTTGGGAAAGTCGCATGACGAGGCGTATATGTGCGAGATCGGCACCTCGCTTTCCGAGATTCGTTATCAGATTGCGCATGTGGCTCGATGGAGTCGCTCGCGCCTGCGTCCGTGTGACCTCGCCAACGCCGTGAGTGTGTGCAAGACGCAGTCCGTGCCCTATGGCGTCACACTCATCATGGCTCCGTGGAACTACCCGTTTTTACTGACGCTCGAGCCACTCGCCGGCGCCCTTGCCGCGGGCAATACCGTGGTCATCAAGCCGAGCGCCTATGCTCCGGCATCGAGCGCGGTGCTCAAGCAAATCTGTGAAGAGGCATTTGATCCGCGCTTGGTGATGGTTGTCGAGGGCGGGCGGGCCGAAAACGAGGCGCTGCTCGATGAGCGCTGGGACAAGATCTTCTTTACCGGTAGCGTTCCGGTCGGCAAGCTCGTCATGGAGCGCGCAAGTAAAAACCTTACGCCCGTGACGCTTGAGCTGGGCGGAAAGAGTCCCTGCATTGTGGATGCGACGGCAAACTTGAAGGTTGCGGCACGGCGTATCGCCTTTGGTAAATGGCTCAACGTGGGACAGACCTGCGTGGCGCCCGACTACCTGCTGGTCGATACGAGCGTGCACGACGAGCTGCTGGGCCTCATCAAGGAGGAGGTCCGCCGTATGTTTGGCGAGCATCCGCTCGATAACGAGGACTACGGGCATATCGTCAACGCCAAGCATTTCGTGCGCGTACGCGGGCTGATCGACTCCGATAAGGTTGTGCTGGGAGGTACCGCGCGCGAGACTTCGCTCAAGATCGAGCCGACGATTTTGGACGGCGTGTCCCCCGATGACGCCGTGATGCAGGAGGAAGTCTTCGGTCCCATTTTGCCGGTGCTGACGTTTGAGAGCCTAGACGAGGCCGAGACGTTTATTACGGATCGTCCGACGCCGCTGGCCCTGTATATCTTTAGCCAGGACCGTGCGGCTCAGCAGCGCTTTGTGCGCTACGTGCCCTTTGGCGGCGGCTGCGTCAACGACACCATCATGCATTTGGCTACGAGCCATATGGGCTTTGGCGGCATGGGTGCGAGCGGTATGGGGCAGTACCATGGACGCGAGAGCTTCGATACGTTTAGCCACAAGAAGAGCATCGTGAACAAGGCAACGTGGTTGGACGTGCCATTCCGCTATGCCCCTTATGCAAGCTGGAAGCACAAGTTCGTGCGCATGTTTGTGCATTAGAATCAGATAAGGATGAATTTATGTCCGCACGGGCCCGTAGACTTCTCGATAAGGTTGAGTGCCGGGTATCCCGGCCGTTAGAGGAGCTGCTATGTACGAGCCTTCACGTGTTCTTCTGTCGTTTCACATTGCGGGATTTCAGTATGCCGACGGCGCCTTGGTCTTGGGCGATCTTAAAGCGGGCGATAAACTGACGCTGCGTGCCGAACGTGATAATCCTCACGACCCTGAGGCGGTTGCGATCTATTATGGCAAGACCAAGCTTGGCTATGTTCCGGGAGACGAGGTTGGCCCGCTGTCCTTGATGATGTATTACGGGCATGAGGACGTATTTGAAGCCCGTGTGCAGCAGGTTGCTCCCGAGCGCAGCCCGTGGCATCAGGTGCGCGTTGGCCTCTATGTGGTGGATGCCCGCTAGTCGGCAATGGAGGCGGTCATGGTTGATGACGACGACCTGTTCGATCTGACAGACGATCCGTTTGAGTGGGATATGCTGCTCGATGACGATGAGTTGGAGCAGGACCGGAAGAAGCGGCAGGACAAGAACGCCCAGGGTGACGCGTCGAAAAAGAAAGACAAACGCCGCCGAGGTCCGTTCGGTGGGCTCTTTGGCTAACCGACGCGCCAAAGCGTCTGTATACTAGGCACGTGTTAGACACGTTGCGAAATGAGGATACAGACGATGATGTGGTTTACCGCCGACCTGCACCTGGGCGATACGAATATCTTGCACGATATGGATCGGCCGTTTGATTCGGTCGAGGAGATGAACCGCAAGGTCATCGATGCCATCAATAAGTGCGTGGCGACGGACGACCGTCTCTACATTTTGGGTGACTTTACCTATCGTTTGCCCCTGGCGGAGGCAGTGCGCCTGCGCGAGCGTATCAAATGCCAGAACGTGGCGCTCATTCGTGGCAACCATGACGGCGATTGGGAAGATCCGGACGCGCCGCACATTTGGGATGAGGTGCGCGATTACCTGGAGGTTGCCCCGGGCTATGCCAAGGGCCATCGTCTGGTGATGAGCCACTACCCCATGCTCAGCTGGAATGGCAAGGCGCGCGGTGCCATCATGCTGCACGGACATATCCACAGCAGGGGAGACCGCGTCAACGCGCGCAACCGCGATCGCGAGCGCCCTATTTACCGCTACGATGTGGGCCTCGACGCCAACAACTACAAGCCCGTAAGCCGAGACCAGATCCTGAATTTCTTTGGCCTGTAGCTCGCAAACCGCCACGAAGGGGACAGGCACCTTTGTGGTGGTTCTGGCGCCGTTGCCATTATGGCAGCGGCGCCTTTTTTGTCCGCGCGGCGCGGTAGAGTGTAGACGGTTTAAATTTGCGTCCATCGAGGAGCTGCCATGAACGAGATCAAGTGCCCGCATTGCGGCGAAGTGTTTAAGGTCGATGCGTCCGGCTATGCAGATATCGTCAAGCAAGTGCGCGATGCCGAGTTCTCGCGTGACCTGGATGAGCGCGTAGCGGCGGCTCGACGCGAGGGCGAGCAGGCGCTGGAGCTTGAGCGTTCGCGTTCGGCGTCTGCCCTGCAGGAGGCGGAGTCTCAACGCGATGCTCAGCTTGTCGAGCAGAAGAACGCCGCGGCCCAGGAGCTGGCACAAGAGGTTGCCAAGCGCGATGCCGAGCTTGCCGAGCTGCGCGCCAAGCTCGAGGGCGCTGCCGCAGAGCGCGAGAGTGCAAGCCAGCGTGCGGCGGTTGAGGCCCGCGCCGATGCTCAAAAGGAGAATGCCGAACTGCAGCGCGAGATCGACAACCTGCGTGCGCAGTTGGGGCGCAAAGATGATGAAGCCAGGCTTGCCGAGGCAGCGGCACGCAATGCTGCTCAAAACGACCTGTCCGCACGTGATGCCCAGATTGCCGAGCTGCAAGCCAGGCTCGCCGCGGCGGACAAGGCCCAGGAGATGGCGCTTGCTGCTGCTGCGGCCGAGTCGCAGCGTGAGCTCGAGGCCGCTCGCAGCGAGGCCGAACGTACGCTTGCTGACTATCGCGCGAAGGTTCAGGAGAAGTTTTCCGTCGCAAAGGCTCAGTCCGAGCAGGAGGCCGAGGGTCTGCGTGCTCAGCTGCGCGAACAGGAACTGACGGCCAAGATGAACCTATCGGAGGCGGTCGCCGCGGCGGAGCGTGAGCGTGACGAGGCCCGCGCCAAGCTCACGAGTGAGCTGGCGGTGCGCGATTCACGCGAGGAGCAGGCCAAGGCGGCACACGAGCTCGAACTTGCGCAGACCAAGCGCGCGAACGAGGAACTGATTCGCTACAAGGATGAAGAGATTGAGCGCCTTAAGGACATGAAGGTCCGCCTGTCCACCAAGATGGTGGGCGAGTCGCTCGAGCAGCACTGTGAGACCGAGTTTAACCGCCTGCGCATGACGGCGTTTCCCAACGCGTATTTCGAGAAGGATAACGATGCATCCGAGGGTACCAAGGGCGACTTTATCTTCCGCGAGTGTGACGAGAGCGGCAACGAGATCATTTCGATCATGTTCGAGATGAAAAACGAGAACGACGAGACCGCGACCAAACACAAGAACGAGGATTTCTTTAAGAAACTCGATCATGATCGCCGCCAGAAAGGCTGCGAGTATGCGGTGCTCTGCACGTTGCTCGAGCCCGAGAGCGAGCTTTATAACGCAGGAATCGTGGACGTGAGCTATCGCTACGAGAAGATGTACGTGATCCGCCCACAGTTTTTCATTCCCATGATTACGCTGCTGCGCAACGCCGCCATGGGTTCGCTTCGCTATAAGCAGGAACTGGCGGAGTACAAACAGCAGAATATCGATGTCACGAACTTCGAAGCCAAGATGGAGAAGTTCAAGGATGGCTTCTCGCGCAACTACAACCTGGCGAGCAAGCAATTCGAGTCGGCAATCAAGGAGATCGATGCCGCCATTAAGCAGCTCGAGAAGACCAAGGACGACTTGCGCCGCAGCACCGAGAACCTACGCTTGGCCCACAACAAGGCCGATGAGCTTACCATTCGCAAGCTCACATGGGGCAACAAGACCATGAAGGCAGCGTTTGACGAGGCGCGCGAGGCTGCGCCAGAGACAAACGAGGAGCCAGCCGAGGCGGATTCGTATGAGGTCGAGGATGCCGAGTAAGGCATAGCGGATAGTGAAAAAGCGGGGCTGCTGGCGATGTTGCCAACAGCCCCGCTTCGTTTCGTCCCAATATGCTTGGCTAATCCTCGAGCAAATCCTCGATAAAACCGACGCGGTAGTTCTTGAAGATGACCTCGCCACCGTCTTGCGTGGCGTCCAGATCGACATCGCCCATGATACCAAAGTCGTGGTCGCCGTCCTCGTCGGCAAAAATCTGGTGCACGTGCCACACGTGGAGCGCCTTCTCGTCGGACTCGTCGATCGAGAACATAGCAGAGGAGCGCGCGTCGCCGTCGGTGAGAATCTCCTCGTGCTGCTCGTGGTAAGCGTCGAGTGCTTTTTGCCAGCGGATCTCGCTCATGCCCCAGTCGTCGTCGAGCTCGCCTAGGTCGCGCACGTGCCCGCGGGCGGCAAGGGTCACGCGGCGGAAGAGCGCGTTGCGCACCAGCAGCGTGCAGCCGCGGCGGTCAGCCACGACTTCGTCGATGCCCTGCGGCGGTGCGGCGTCGAGGGCCGCCGGGTTGCCGGCGTTCTCCCACTCGTCCACCAGGCTCGAGTCGACCGAGCGCACCACAAAGCCGAGCCACGAAATGATGTCGCAAAGGCGCTCGTCGCGCTTTTCGATGGGCACGGTACGGTCGAGAGAACGGTAGGCCTCTGCCAGGTAGCGCAGCAGAATGCCTTCGGAGCGGGCGATGCCGAGCTTTTGAATGTAACCCTTAAAGTCGCTCGCGCTCTCCAGCATGTCGCGCAGGACGCTCTTGGGCGAGAGCTGGTAGTCGTTGGCCCAGGGTACTTCCTGGCAGTACTTGTCAAAGGCGGCGTCGAGCAAATCCTCGAGCGGTTTTTCGTACGTGACGTCCTGAATACGCTCCAGACGCTCCTCATACTCGATGCCGTCGGCCTTCATCTCGGCCATGGTGCGGTCGCGCGCGGCGCGCTCCTGTGCGCGCAATACCTGCTTGGGATCCTCGAGCGTTGCCTCGACCATTGAGATTAGATCCATGGTATAGGTCTCGCTCTCGGGATCGAGCAACTCCAGCGCGGCAAGCAAAAACGGCGAGAGCGGCTGGTCGAGTGCGAAGTCCTCGGGCAGATCGACCGTCAGCGCATAGTCGATGTCTGGTGCGGCGTCGGCCGGGGCATCCAGCGCGGGCGGCACTTCGGTGCGCACGACGACGCCGGAATCGATAAGCGTGGCGAAGATTTCGTCGGCGCGAACCTCAAGCTTGGCCTTTTCCTCGGGGGTCTGCAGGCTTGTCTCGATAAGGTCGTGCACGCGGGCGCGGGCGTTACCGCCCTGCTCGACCACGCTAATTACCATAGAGTGCGTGATGCGCAGGCGCGGCTTGAGCGTCTCGGGCTGCGTCTCGATCAGGCGTTCAAAGGTTTGCTTGTTCCAGGAGACAAAGCCCTCGGGGGCCTTTTTCTTTTTAATCTTACGGAGCTTTTTGGGGTCGTCGCCCGCCTTGGCCATGAG
>CAJLDK010000012.1:0-64435 GCA_905205405.1 uncultured Collinsella sp. | reverse complement strand
CTGTTCTTTGTTCAGCAGGCGCACGCCGTTAAGGCCGAGAACAAGGACCGCCTGTAGTCACCTGCCCCCCCCCCCCCACAATTCCCTGCAGCCAAGCAACTAAAAAGGGCCGATCGCGCAGCAACGCGGTCGGCCCTTTACGTTTGACCAGGTAAAACCTGCCAAAATAAACCTGTCCCTTTTTGGTAGGTTAGTGGCGGTACTCGGCGATGATGAAGTCGATGTCGGTTTGAAGGGTGTCCAGGTTTGCCAGGCGCTCTTTGTCGGCGGGGCGCGTGCGGTAGTAGTACGGCGTCATCTGGAACACCGCCTCGATGTCAGCCTGGGTCTGAAGCGTAATGTTCGCAGACACCCGCTGCGTTCCGACCAACTCGAGCTCAGTAGTCTTCGGCTGCTTCTCGTCATTGAGATATGGCGTGTCGTAGAGCACCTCCTTGAGCCCAAACAGATGACGGGCACCCGGCACCACGGTATAGAGCGAGCCCTCGGGCGCCAGCACGCGGGCAAACTCGCGCTCGTTAAAGGGAGCGAAGAGCTCGGTCACCATATCGAAGGCGCCATCGGCCACGGGGATGTCCTTCATATTGGCCACAAAGTAGGTCGCATCGCCGCGCTTGGCGGCCAGGCGCACCATCTCCTTGCCCAGGTCGAAACCGTAAGCATCCACGTCCGGCACCGCACCCATGGCGCTAGTGTAGTAGCCCTCGCCGCAGCAAATATCGAGCAAGGTCATGGGGACGCCTGCAGACGCCGCGCGCCCAGACACCTGCTTGCGCACCAGCTCGACCATCGCATCGCGCAACGGCGCATAGTAACCGCGGTTCAGAAAGTCGCGACGACTACGCGCCTGCGACTTGGGATCGCCCATGGAGTCGCCGCTCTTGGACGAGCGCAGTAGATACAGATAGCCCTCGCGCGCACGATCAAACCGGTGTCCGCCCGCGCACACAGCACCGCGCTCATCGTCCACCAACGGCTCATGGCAAACGGGACACAACAACATGGCAACTCCTTAGCGCGAACAACACAACGCCCACCATTGTCGCACGCCTTCCCCATCTAGTCATAGAAGAGACAAGGAGTGTCCCCCAGCTGCCGGCAGAAAAGGAATGTCCCTAAGTGCCGACTAGTCGATTAGGAGTATCATCGTCTGCGCAAATAAGCACGAAAGAGCATATTAGAGATTGAGAGCGTATGGCAGACACCGCATCTAAGCACATTGACATGACCACCGGCTCGCTATGGCGCAATATTCCCCTGTTCGCCTTCCCCGTGGCCGCCACGAGCATCTTGGAGCAGCTGTCGAACCTCATCGCCACGGTCATCATCGGTAACTTCTCGGGCGACCAGGGAACCCTCGCCATGGCGGCGGTCGGCTCCAATGTTCCGCTTACCAGTCTTATGCTCAACCTTTTTATTGGCATGTCGCTTGGCTCCAACGTGGTCATCGCCAACGCTATCGGCCGCAACGATCAGAACATGGTCAAGCGCGCCGTCCATACCTCGATTCTGATGGCACTCGTGGGCTTTGTCGTCATCGCACTGGGCGAGATCTTTGCCGAGCCCATGCTCGCCGCGCTCAACGTCCCTGACGAAACCATGCCGCTCGCATCGCTCTACCTGCGCGTCTTTTTGCTCAGCATGCCCTCGATCTTGCTCTACAACTTTGAGGCCGCAATCTTCCGCTCCGTCGGCATCACCCGCATGCCGCTGCAGGCGCTTGCCGTGTCCACCGTCCTCAACATTGGCCTGGACCTCATCTTTGTCCCCGGGCTCCACTGGGGCGTCGCGGGTGTCGCCATCGCCACCGCCATCGCCTATACCGTCAGCGCAGTCACGCTCTTTATCCGTCTGCTCAAGACCGATTCCGTCGTCCGCGTCACCCCACGCGACTTAGGCTTAGACCCCGTCGCCCTCAAGCGCATCGTTAAGATCGGCCTGCCCGCCGGCATCCAAAGCGCCGTCTTTGCCGTCGCTAACATCATCATCCAGTCCGCCATCAACAGCTTGGGCACCGAGGTCATGGCGGCATCCAGCGCTGCCATGAGCCTGGAGTATGTGTGTTACAACCTGCTCAACAGCTTTAGCCAGGCTTGCACTACCTTTGTGGGACAAAACCACGGCGCGCGCCAGATCGACCGCTGCACCAAGACGCTCAAGGTCTGCCTGGTCGAAGGCGGCATCGTTGCACTCACCACCATCGTCATCATCGTCGGTCTGGGGCGCGAGATCCTGGCGCTGTTCAACAGCGACCCCAACATCGTCTCGATCGGCTATATCCGTGTGTGCTCGATCTTCCCGGCATACGCCTTTAGCATGTTCTACGAGAATATGTCCGGCTACCTGCGCGGCTTTGGCATCTCGCTCATGCCCGCCCTCATCACCATGATCTGTGTCTGCGGCATCCGCTTCTACTGGGTATTCTGCGTGTTCCCGCACTTCCGCACCTTTGCGAACATCATGATGGTCTACCCCATCAGCCTGGGCACCACAGCGTTCTTTATGGTCGTGGCGGTATTGCTCTGCCATCCGGCACGCACCTACCGTCTGGCGCAAGCCAAAGCGACAGCCCGCTAATCACCACACTCAACGCCACGCCAGTCATTAATTGACAATATGCGAGCTCATATAGTCGATAAAGCGCCTCGTGGCGATAGGCATGGTGTCCCAGCTGCGCCAAGCCGCCACGACGTCGCGCGAGGGAGCATGCACGATGGGGCGCACACAAATATCGGCCCGCATGCCCTCGACGGTACGGCGGTAGAGCATGCTCACACCGAGGCCCTCCTCCACCATCGCCATAATGGTGTAGTCATCGGTGACCTCACTCGTCACATGCGGCGATAGCCCGTGCGCGGCAAACGCATCGAGCACCAGACTCTGTTCGCCCTCATCCAGCAGCACAAACGGTTCGGACGCCAGGTCGGCAAGCGTCACCTTTTCCTTTGCCGCCAGTGGATGGACGGCTGGCAACAGCGCCACCAGCTCGTCGTGATAGACCACGCGTTTCTCGAGCCCCTCGGTAAATCCACGCGCTGTAAAGCAAAAGTCGACCATGCCATCGTGCACCCACTGGGCATTGCGCGTGTAATCGCCCTGCTTGAGGGTAAAGCGCACGCCCGGATGCAGGGCCCCAAAGTCGCGGATCACACGCGGCAACACAGTACGACTCACGTTGGTAAACGTCGCAATGCGAATGTCGGTCGACGAAAGCCCCAGCAACTCCTGGCGCTTGCCCTCAAGCTCGGCCTCGGCCGTAACGATCTGGCGCAGATACGGCAGATACTGTTTGCCGTCGCGCGTAAGCGAGACGCCCTGCTTGCCACGCTCGATAATCGTGGTGCCCAGCTCGCGCTCGAGCGCCTTGACGGCCTGGCTCACCGCGCTTTGCGTATAGCCCAGCTCGTCGGCGGCACGTTTCAGGCTGCCGCAATCGACCACCATACATACAATCTGATACCGCGATGCCATCGTGCCTCCACATCGATGTAGCCGTAAAACGTTTTGCCAGGGCTTTTTCTTCCAACATTAGTACTTCTTAATCATACTGAAGATACATTCGCTTTACTACATCCATATCTGGGAGCAGAATCCTTTTTGCGAAACCGTTCTGTAACAAAAGGAGTCCCATGGATCGCAAAAAAGCAATCGCGCTCTCATTTTCCGTTCCCGTCGCATGGGGCTTTTCGTACCCCCTCATGAAGATCGGCATGGACAGCATGAATGCCACGAGCATCGTCGCGCTGCGCTGCATCATCGCCTTTGCGGCCTGCCTGCTGCTCTTCCACAAGCACGCGGTGCGCATCAACCGTGACCTGATGGTCCGCGCCGCCATCATCGGCGCCATCATGGCAACCGAGATCACCTGCATGTGCCTGGGCTCCAGCCTCACCTCCGCCTCCACCGCCGGCTTTTTGCAGAGCCTGACGGTCGTGATCGTGCCGTTTGCCAACGCGGCCCTGCTGCGTCGCGCCCCCGAGCGCAAGGTGCTCATCGGCACCGCCATCGTCACCTGCGGCATGTTGCTGCTCTCGGGCGCCGACTTTACCAGCCTGAATCCCGGCGCGATCATCATGCTGCTCTCGGCCTTTATCTATGCCGGCCACATTATCATCGCCAAGCGCTTTGTCGAAGAAGTCGATCCGCTGGCTCTGGGCGTTTGGCAGCTGGGCTTCGGCGGCTTGTTCTCGGGTATCGCCGCATTTACCTTTGGCGGCTTCACGCTTCCCAGCACGCCGAGCGAGATCGTCGTTATCGTTGCGCTCGCACTCATCTGCTCTGCCTACGGCTTTATCACCCAGACGCTCGTGCAGCCCCACGTACCCGCCGAAACCACTGGCTTCGCCTTCTCGCTCGAGCCGGTCTGCTCCGCCGTCTTCTCGTTTTTCCTGGTCGGCGAGGTCCTGAGCCCCATCGCCTTCCTTGGCGCTGCCCTCATCCTCACCGGCGTCATGGTGGCAACTGCCGAGCTTCCGCGCCTTCGCGCACATGGGCATGCTCATATGGCGGCAGCGCCCGAGCACGTCTCGTAGACCCCACTCCTCATACAGCCGCGGCATAAAGGTCTCTGACGCCTTTACAATAGATGCCGACAAAGCATCTGCCCTAAAGGAGTTCCATGGACGCTGCAACTCGCGACCGCAACATAGCAACTTGGTTGGGCGATGCGCCGCAGCCGGTACGTAACGCTACGAACCAGCTGCTCGAGTGCATCGCCCTTCTGCGTGCCGAGCAGACCATCTACCCGGCACAAGACGACATCCTCAATGCCCTCGCCTACACGCCGGCCCACCAGGTCAAGGCCGTCATCCTGGGCCAAGACCCCTATCACGGGCCCAACCAGGCCATGGGGCTGTCGTTCTCGGTGCCTGCGACGCAAACCAAGTTGCCGCCGAGCCTGCGCAACATCTATAAGGAACTCAACGCCGATCTGGGCTGCCCCATTCCCGCCACGGGAGACCTAACCCCCTGGGCACAACAGGGCGTCCTGCTTCTCAACACGACGCTCACCGTGCGCGAACATGCCGCGAACTCGCACGCCAAGCTGGGCTGGAGCACGCTCACCGACTACGTTATCGAACGCTGCTGTCAGCTGCCCCAGCCGGTCGTCTTTTTGGCATGGGGCCGCTTTGCCCAGCAGATGGTCGAGGGCAAGCTCGCCGCGACCGGCGCGGGCAAGGCGGGCGGCAAGTTCTGCCTTGCCTCCACGCACCCCTCGCCGCTTTCGGCCAACCGTGCCACGGCAGAACTCCCCGCTTTTATGGGGTCGCGTCCCTTCTCGGCAGCCAATCGGCTACTCGAACAGTACGGCTCGACCCCCGTCAACTGGACTTGCCTCGGCTGAAAATCGATACATCAAAAACGCGCCCGACAGCGATCTTGCCATCGGGCGCGTTTCCTATTCGGGCCAAATAAATTGTGTGCGGCCGGCCTCGCCGCCATCGATCAGCAGGCTCTGCCCGGTCATAAACCGGTTGGTCACGCCCACAAAGTAGATCCACTCGGCGATTTCTTGGGCGGTGGCCCAGCGCTTAAGCGGCGTGAGCTCCATAATCTGGTTCCACAGGCGCTCGTCTTCCATCACGCAACGGTTGAGCGGCGTGATAACGCCGCCCGGGTCCACACTGTTGGCGATGGCCTGCGGTGCCAGGCGGTTTGCAAGGTTTTTGGTGTAGGCGATAACGCCGCCCTTGCTGGCGGCATAGGCGGGAAACTCCGATCCCGTATGCCCGCTCGCCGATCCCACATTGACCACGGATTGGATAGCAGGCGCCGGCTTGGCGGCAAGCCCCTCCCCCACAAAGGCATAGCGCTCGGTCACGTTGATGGTGCCACACAGGTTGGCGGCGATGTCGTCGGCCGAATCCTGCGTACCGGCAACGTTCACGATTACCTGGGGTTCAAGGTCGCTTGGAAACGAGTCCGGCTCGCGGACATCAACGATCAGATGGCGGTAGCGCTCGTGTTCGATCGCCGGCGACAGCAGGTCAAAGCCCACGACCTCGTGGCCCTCATTCAAAAAGCGCTGCACGCACGCGGCTCCGATACCGCCCGAAGCGCCCGTGATCAAAACCCGCATACTTGCTCCTTAGGCGGTTGCGTGGCGCTCGAGATACTCGGCGCCCACATTCTCGCGCTCCCAGCTGCGCACGACCTTGTAGCCCACGGGGCTCAGGAAGACCTCGCACAGCAGCTCGGCAACAGCGCCAGTCAGCGAGCACATAAGAACCTGCACCCAGGTCCAACCAAAGAACGTGTGGCTCACCACAATGGCAAAGACCAGGTTGTCGATAAACTGGCCAACACCCGTGGACACATAGGAACGGAAGGCGAAGCTCGCAAAATTATTCTTTTTGAGCATGCGGCCGAGCGACTGGTTGAGCGTGGAGTTAACCACGGCAGAGACAAGCATTGCCAGCGAAGAGCCCAGCACCACGTACCAGGTGCCGCCGATGGTGGCGTTAAGGGCGTTGTTGACCTCGATCATGCCCGTGTCGTAGTAAGCGCCCCACATGCCGGGCGTGAGCGAGCACAGCCAAAAGCACAGGCTTACGGCTAGGTTGACCGCCAACGCGAGGATAGAGATTTTGATGGATGCCTTGGCGCCAAAGCGCTTGCAGATCATGTCCTGGCACAAAAACGAGACCCAGCTCACCACAAAGCCGCAGTCGAGCGCCAGATACGGCAGGCTGATAAGCTCTTTGTTGGCCAGCAGGTTCATCATGATGACGCTCACGATAAACAGCGAAACCGTTGCCGCGGGAATGCTCCGCAACAGGACCTTGTAGTCCTCCATGACCTTCTTGATCATTATGTACTCCTTTGGTTTTAGGTTTAACGAGCAGGATATCGGACCCGAACTGCTCGGCCGCCACGGTCTTGAGGCGACGGTGGGTATGATAGCCGCTCACACGGCGGCAGGCAAGCAAGCGGCGCGGCAGCCCCACAGGACCACCGCGCCGGCGCACTAAAACGTTACGTTGCCAAACTCCGACAGGATGAGGTCGGGGTTGTGGTCGGTCGCCCAGTCCACGTTCCACGGACTCGTAAAGAGCAGCAGCTTGCCACCGCGCATGTCCTCGACGCGCAGGGTATCGCGCGTGAGCGAAAGGCCCGGGATATCGATGGTATCGGGGTCGTTCTGGATCCAGCGGATGTCCGTATAGGGCAGTGGCTGGCGACGAACCTCAACACGGTACTCGGCCTTGAGGCGGCGCTCGAGCACCTCAAACTGCAGCACACCGACCACGCCCACAATAACGCTCTCCATGCCAGCGCCCAGCTCGCGGAAGATCTGGATGGCGCCCTCCTGGGCAAGCTCCTCCATGCCCTTGACGAACTGCTTGCGCTTGAGCGTATCGACCTGCGTAATGCGAGCGAACATCTCGGGGGCAAACGTCGGGATCTGCGGGTACTGCACGTGGCGCTTGCCGGAGCACACGGTGTCGCCGATGCTAAAGATGCCGGGGTCGAACAGACCCACGATATCGCCCGCGTACGCCTCGTCCACGATGGCGCGGTCGTCGGCCATCATCGAAGTGCCCGTCGCCAGCTTGAGCTTGCGGTTGCCCTGCATATGGAAGGCATCCATGCCGCGCTCGAACTTGCCCGAGCAAATGCGCACAAAGGCGATGCGGTCGCGATGGTTCTTGTCCATGTTGGCCTGGATCTTAAAGACAAAGCCGCTAAAGTCGTTCTCGGCGGGCGCGACCGGCTCGCTGGTGAGCGTATCGGTATAGGCGCGCGGCGTCGGGGCCAGGCGCAAGAACTCCTTGAGGAAGGGCTCCACGCCAAAGTTGGTGAGCGCCGAGCCAAAGAACGCCGGGCTCAGCTTGCCGCAGGCCACGGCATCCAGGTCGAGCTCGTCGCCGGCGCCATCGAGCAGCTCGATGTCGTCCATCAGGTTCTTGTGGTTCTCCTCGCCAATAAGCTCATCCATGGCCGGATCGCCCAACTCGGCCTCGACCTCGGCGACCTTCTTGGTGGCGTTGGCGTGACCGTCGCCCTCAAAGGCGATGACGCGACGGGTCTGACGGTCGAACACGCCGCGGAAGTTGCGTCCGCTGCCGATCGGCCAGTTCATGGGGTACGTATTGATACCCAGAACGTTCTCGATCTCTTCCATGAGCTCAAAGGGGTCGCGAGCCTCGTGGTCGAGCTTGTTCACAAAGGTGAAGATGGGAATATGGCGCAGGGTACAGACCTTAAAGAGCTTTTTGGTCTGGGCCTCGACGCCCTTGGCGCCGTCGATGACCATGACTGCGGCGTCGGCGGCCATAAGGGTACGGTAGGTGTCCTCCGAGAAGTCCTGGTGGCCGGGAGTATCGAGGATGTTGACGCAGGCGCCGTTATAGGTGAACTGCAGTACCGAGGAGGTAACGGAAATACCGCGCTCCTTCTCGATGTCCATCCAGTCCGAGACGGCATGCTTGGCCGAGCTCTTGCCCTTGACCGAGCCGGCAGTCTGGATGCTGCCGGTATAGAGCAGCAGCTTCTCGGTAAGCGTGGTCTTACCGGCGTCCGGGTGGCTGATAATCGCGAACGTGCGGCGCGACGAGATTTCATCCGACAGGCTTGCCATGCGGATCCTTTCTTGCATTGAGTGCATTACGTCGTTGTAACCGCACCATTGTAGCCGCGAAATCCCGCCATAGGGCACCTATCAGGACAAATTCATTAGCCAAGCTCGCTGTGCACCTGGCAGTCGCCTCAAGGACTGTCTCGATCTGTAACAGTAAGACGGGTTTTGAGCCTCTACCTGTTACAGATCAAGACAAACCGGCAGGCCCGCCGGCACAATCTCGATTTGTAACATCTGACCGCCCAAATTGGGTCTAGCTGTTACAAATCGAGATAAACGGGAAGGCGAGCCGCCAATGTCTCGTTCTGTAACTTCTAGCCGCGCAAATCGACTCTTACTGTTACAGACTGAGACAAATAGGCAAGCGGGCAAATAAGATCTCGATCTGTAACAGCAGGCGACCCAAAACGGACCCAGGTGTTACAGATTGAGATTGTTTTGGAGCAAGCGCGGCGCCGATGGGCTATTCCACATTTAGCTCTTGCATAACTGTGCATAGTGTATATATACTGTGCTTACCGGTTATATACACGTGTAACCCAACAGCTAAGGAGCCGCTGTGGACATCATCCTATCCAATTCGAGCGATAAGCCTATCTACGAACAGATATCCTCACAGGTCAAAGCTCAGATCCTTTCGGGCACACTCACTGCGGGAGCCAAACTCCCCAGCATCCGCGCGCTCGCGAGCGATCTTGGCGTGAGCGTCATCACCACCAAGCGCGCCTACGCCGACCTGGAGCAGCTCGGGTTTATCTGCACCGTGCAGGGCAAGGGCTGTTTTGTCGCCGAGGGCAACCAGGAGCTCTTGCGCGAAAACCAGCTCTGCCATATCGAAGAACTGCTTGCGAAAGCGGCGAGCCAAGCCGAAGCCCTGGGCGTTACGCGCGACAAGCTGCACGAGATGCTCGACCTGATAGCCCCCGAAACCATGCAGTAGCCATCTGCAAGAAAGGCTATACCATGCAAAACCTTCTAGAACTCAAAGGCATCTCACGCCGTGTGAGCGACCGTTTTTCACTGCGAGACGTCACACTTGCCGTGGAGCCCGGCCAGATCGTTGGCTTTGTGGGCGCAAATGGCGCCGGCAAGACGACGACCATTCGCGCCGCGCTCGGGCTTATAAAGCTCGATGCCGGCGAGGCGCATCTGCTTGGACAGCGCTGCGACGCCAACGCGCCCGACGAGGCACAGCGCCACCTGCGCTCCCGCGTCGGCCTTGTCCTGGACACATGCCCCTTCCCCTCCACGCTCAAGGTGGGCCAGGTCGAGAGGCTCGTAGGCCCGGCGTACCCCACGTGGAGCTGCGAAACGTTCGCCGGATTCATCGACCGATTTGGCCTCGATCCCAAGACGAAGGTCAAGGACCTCTCCCGCGGCATGGGCATGAAGTTGCAGCTTGCCTGCGCACTCAGTCACAATGCCAAGCTGCTCGTTTTGGACGAAGCCACCGCAGGCCTTGATCCCATGGCGCGCGAGGAACTGCTCGACGAGCTGCTTGCCTTTGTCGCCGACGGCCAGCGCAGCGTGCTGCTCTCGAGCCACATTACGTCCGACCTCGATCACACCGCCGACCGCGTCATCTGCATCGATAACGGCTCGATTGTGTTTGACCTGCCGCGCGAGGACATTACTGACCGTGCTGGCATCGCTCACTGCACTCAGGCACAGGCCGCCGAGCTTATGGCTTGCGTCGAAGACGCCCGCGCCGCCCACCACGCCTACAGCGTGGACGTGCTCGTGCCCGACCGTCGCGAAACGCTCGAGGCCTTTCCAGAGATTCCCTGCGATCGGGCAACCATTGATGACTATCTTCGCCTCATGCTGAAAGGGGCTTCGAAATGAAACGCGCCTTTATGTCCGAGCTCGCCATCGTTCGCACGCTCGCCCCGAGCATCGCGGGCGTCGGCCTGTTCATCTTCGTCGTACTGACCCTCGCCAACGCATCGGATGGCGATTCCGGTATGAGCGCCGGCGCCTGCGCGGTCAGTGCCATGTCGCCCATCATGGTCATGAGTTCGCTGGCCGGCTTCGACAATCAAAACGGATGGGAGCGTTATCGGGCGACGCTGCCCATCTCGCGCAAAGACATCATCTGTGCACGCTACCTGAGCATCATTGTCTTCTCGGCCGTTATGACCTGCGCCGCCGCGCTTTTGAGCATCATCACCTTTCCGTTCTTCGATCACATGGGCATGCCCTCGACGGGACAGATCGTCTTTGAGACCACGATAGCCTCCGCCGCATCGATGCTCATCTCCCTCATGATGGTGTTTTTGGCACAGCCGCTGTTCTTCCGATTTGGACACATGGAGGCGCTGCGCTTTTCCGTCGGCCTGTTTGCCCTGCTCGGATGCCTTGCCATGGCCACGCTGAGCTCCTCCAACCCCATCAGCAACTGGCTCATGTCGATTACTGGGGCAAACCCCGATCCCGCCGTCCTCGGCTGCCTGTGCGCAGGAATTGCCGTACTGGCCCTCGTGCTCTTTGCACTGAGTTGCGCCATCAGTACCAAGGTCTATCGAGCACGCGACCTGTAGGCAAGCGCGGTATCATCGGGCATGCGCCGCAGATCTGGCGCGGTCTTTTATGAGGAGGCGCTCAACCCGTGTCGTGGGTTACAGCAGCATTTGCATCAGCTTTCTTTGCCGGCATCACATCCATTTTGGCCAAATGCGGCATCAGGCACACCGACTCCGACGTTGCAACCGCCATCCGTACTTGCGTGGTGCTCGTATTTGCCTGGGCAATGGCGGGCATTTCTGGATCCATCGGAGCAATCGGCACCATTCCCGCCAAAGCCTGGCTATTCCTCACCCTCTCGGGACTCGCCACCGGCGCCTCGTGGATCTGTTACTTTAAGGCGCTCAGCATCGGAGACGTCAACAAGGTTGTACCCGTCGACAAGATGAGCACCGTGCTCGCCGTGCTGATCGCCATAGTGCTTTTTGGTGAGACAGGCAACCTGGCGGTCAAGCTCGTGGGAACCGCAGTTATCACGCTCGGCACGTTTTTGATGATCGAGAAAAAGCAGTCCGTCGGCGCAGGGCAAAAGCAAGACCGAGCCTGGCTCGCTTACGCCCTCGGCGCCGCCGTGTTCGCGGCACTCACCTCCGTCCTCGCCAAGATCGGCATCGAAGGTGTCGAGTCAAACCTGGCCACGGCAATCCGCACCTGTGTGGTACTTGTTATGGCATGGGCAATCGTGGCTGTCAAGGGAAAGCTGGAGCAGGTCGCGCGCATTGACCCGCGCGAACTCGCATTTCTTGCGGCATCGGGCATTGCGACCGGCGCGTCGTGGCTGCTGTACTACTACGCCATCGCTGCAGGCCAGGTGAGCGTCGTCGTGCAAATCGACAAACTATCGATTGTCGTATCGGTGCTGTTCGCACGACCGGCCTTCAACGAAAAGCTGTCGCATCGAAGCGCCATCGGCCTTTTCCTCATCGTGCTGGGCACCGCCGCGCTCGCGATTTGGAAGTAGCGTCGGTGCCAGGCGAGATTCAGTCCACCCGCAAATCCGTGACACAGCGCCCACACCGGGCTTGAGATGTTTGTATTGCCCGCGCGCTACCGTGCTACTTGCGCAGCGGCTTGGGCAGCGGAATGCCCGCCGCGATGACGGCGGCGATGATCATGCAGACGATGCCCTTGAGTGGGAAGCACATGAGCAGCAAGCCCACAACCATGACCGGCTGACGCATAACGGCGCCCATCGTCGAGGCCGTGCAGACGGCGACGCAAAAGACCGGATCGGCGCCGGTGAGGATGGCAAGGCCATAGCCCAGGCTCACACCCGAGAAGATAACCGGGAAGAAGTGGCCGCCACGCCAACCAAGGTTGATGAGGGCGGGCGTCAGCATGGCCTTAACAAGACCGGTCGCGATAAGCACGCCGGCGGGAATGGTCAGATAGGTCTCCATGAGCACGTCGGCTTGGGTCTCGCCGGCAAACATGGTGTAGGGCAGGACCGTGCCACAGATGGCGAGCGCCAGACCGGCCAGCATGGCCTTGACGACAGGGCGCTCCCCTATGGCGTGGGCCAACGCCTCGCTCGCGTGCTCCGAGACAAAGTACAGCCAGCCGCAGGCCGTACCGATGAGTGCCAGGGGAATAAGCCAGGCAAGCTCAAGGTTGCCCACCCGGGCAGCCTCGAACCTCGGCATACCCATACCGCCGCCCATGAGTTGGCCGAGCAGTAGATAGGTGCCCAGGCCGCCGGCAATCGCGATGCCGTAGACCACGGTCTTTTGCGCCTTGGGCAGTTTGATGGTGATCTCGTCGGATTCGGAGTCTCCATCGTCATTAGCGCCCTGGCCGTCGGCGCTACCGGCGAGCGGCGCCACAAAGCCAAACACGGGCGCGGTGAAGAGCGCCGTTAGGGCAGCTTGGGTACCCAGCAGCGTGAGCTGCCTAAACTCGGCGCCAAAGCGACGCATGCGGTCGCCGACCCAGCTGCACAGGCCCGCGATGACGCCGGTCAGACCGGCTTCCGGTCCAATACTTCCGCCAAACAGCAGCGGCAGCAATGCCGCAAGCGAAAGCTTGCCCAAGTTGTCGTACGGGTAGCGGCCGTCGCGCTTTACCTTGGCCATTACCTGATTGAGATCATCGGTCTTGGTGCCCGTAAGCTTTTCGTACAGACCGATCAGCAGGCCGCCCAGCAGGCAGACGAAAAACGGATACGGCAAAAAACCGAACGGACCGCTCGCGAGCTCGGGCGAAGCGACGCCCAGCATATGCGGGATTTCGGTCCATAGATAGTCGATGCCGTGCTCCATCGCAAAGAAAAACAGCCAGACCGCGGCGCCTGCAAACGCACCGGTCACGGCTACGCTAACTAAAAACAGCGCACGGTTTTTGGGTTTGGAAAGGTTACCCATCGGGTCCTCCCGTGGTCAAAAGCGACAAAGATAACTTTTATTGTAAGACGGGCACAGCGCGGACGTGCCGACCATCCACGCCTCAAACGGCACCGTTGGGCGCCGCACACGCGATGACCCCAAGGCCTAGTTGTCGATAATCGATACAATTTGGTGCAGGTCGTCGGCAAAGTAGATGCCGGCCTGACGCTGCGAGCTCGATAGGCCTTTATCGATCATGTGCTCGAGCAACGACCTAAGGTCGTTGTAGTAACCGTCCAAGTTGTACAGGATGCACGGCGCGCCCAGATGGCCCAGCGACACGGCCGACATGACCTCGGCAATCTCCTCGAGCGTGCCCGTCCCACCGGGAAAGGCAATGAACGCATCACCGAGTTCGATCATCTTTGCCTTACGCTCGGCCATGTCGCTCGTCACGATGAGGTTGTCGATTCCGTCGTGCTGAAACTCAGCCTCGATAAAAAAGCTCGGCTCCACACCCGTCACGTGCCCGCCGGCATCGAGCACGCTATCGGCGAGCGCACCCATCAGGCCTGACTTGGAGCCGCCGTACACCAGCGCATGTCCGTTGGCGCCAATCCAGTTGCCCAGCTCCTGCACCGCGGGCAGAAACGCCGGGTCATTACCGACGCTGGCGCCCAGATACACGGTGATATTCATATTCAGTCCCCCTCATCGTGACGCGCGGCGCCCGCCCTAGCGTTGGCGTCGGCGATATTCGCGCACGCGGCGCGACAGGTCGGCGAGCTCATCGCGATCGAGCTCTTCCAGATGCTCAAGATCGTCCATAAAGCGCGCCATGGTGTCCTTTTGGCGCATCTTGATGAGCGTATTGCAGTAGTTCACCGCCACGCCCGTGAGCATGGCGATGTAGAAGATGCTGATGACGCTCAAAACGACGGTGATAGCGCGGGCAACCGGCGTTTCGGCCGGGATATCGCCAAAGCCGATCGTCGATACGGTCTCAAAGCTAAACCAGAGGCCATCGCCAAACGTAAGGGTCGTGGGCTCGGACAGCCAGACGGCCGTCGAGCACAGCAGGTAGAAGATAAGGAACAGGCCGGTGATGCGCGCAAAGCCAGCCTGGCGCAACACGTCGGCAAGCGTCCTCAACTTGTTCATCGCGACCCCTTTTCCCAAGCGTCCAATCATGTTCGTTCGGTATTGTCCCACACTCGGCACTCGAGAACGCTCCTTTTGTGCTGGCAGAAAGGGACTGTCCCCAACTGCCGGCACATAAGGAACGTCCCTAAGTGCCAACTCCGGCAAAGAGTGTCCCCGGCGACTAGTCGTTTAAGAACGTCCCCAATGACTACTACAACTGCCGGACAGATTGGGAACGTCCCTAAGTGCCGGATGTTAGGCAAGCTGAGCTGGTATCCTTATGCGGTATTATCTCGACTCGATAGGATTGCCTGTGAAACCTTCCGCCGTCCTTCGCTTAGCCCTATATCGCACCCTAGCCGTCGCGCTTGCTGCGCTCACACTACTGAGCGCCGTCATGCCCACCCCAGCCTTTGCCGCCGACTCCGACCAGCAGGTCAAGACGGTCCGCGTTGGCTGGCTCGTCAACAACAAAGGCTTCCAGGAAGGCACGCCGGGCGAGCGCCTCTCGGGATGGGGCTACGAGTACCTCCAGACCCTCTCGTATTACACAAAGGGCTGGCAATACGAATACGTTAGCGGCACCTTCTCCGAGCTTATGGACATGCTCGAGGCAGGCGAAATCGACCTCATGCCCAACATCTCGTATTCGGCAGAACGCGAGCAGAAGCTGCTCTTTTCCTCGAACCCCGAGGGCACCGAGCGCTACTACATCTACGCCAGGCCCGACCGCGACGACCTGGCCAAGGGTGACCCCCAGGCGCTCCAAGGCCTCACCATCGGCTGCAACTCTGGCGTTATGCAAACTATCGTCGGCCAGCAGTGGCTCGCCGACGAAGGCGTTACCTGCACCTATAAAGAAATCGACACCGGCAGTGCCCTCTTTGAGGCGCTTGCAGACGGCGAGGCCGACGCCGTCATCATGAACGACACCATTTCGTCGCCCGATGCGTCACCCATGTTCTACGTAGGCTCGAGCGACTACTATTTTGCCGTTCCCAAAAGCTGCCCTGATCTGATGAACGACATCAACGCCGCCATGACGACCATCGCCCGCGATAACCCGCGCTATAACGAGGAAGTCAAATCGAGTTACTCGACCCAAAACAGTGGCTCGTCATCGCTCACCGGCCCCGAGACCACCTGGCTCAAAGAAAACGGCAATACCATCACGATCGGCTATCTTAAAAACCAACTTCCCTACTGTACGCAAAATGACGACGGCGAGATGGAAGGGTCGCTCGCCTCGCTTGCAACGACGTTGCACGACAAGTTTGGCATTACGGTCAAAACAATCGCACTCTCGAACAACAAGCAAATGATCAAAGCCCTTTCCAACGGAACCATCGATGTCGCCCTACCGTTGTTTCGCGACTACTGGCTCGCCGAGCAGACAGGGGTCATCCAGTCAAACTCGATGGGAACGGTTTCGCTGACCGCCATTCACAGTGGCAAAAACCTGAACAGCGACCTTAAGAACATCGCTTGTACAAAGAGCACAATCGTTAACCGTTTTGAGCTCGAAAGTCTCTTTCCGAACGCAACGGTAACCGAGTATTCGAATGACGGCGAGGTGCTCAAAGCCCTCAATGAGGGGAAGGCACGTTGCATCATTGTCCCCAGCACGCGCCTGGAAACTCTCCGCGACATCTACGACATCGAGGATTTCGAAACACAGGAACTCACCAACACGGCGCAACTATCGTGTTTAATTTCGCGCGGCAAGCCCGAGCTGCTGGGAATCATCAATAAGGGCATCGTCAATGCAGGTGAATCGCTCTCTGCAAACAGCTATTTCCCCACATCGTACTCGGCGCAAGAATCGGATGCGTTCCGACTTCTCTACCGCAACCGCATCGTCATTGCGGCAGTCGTCATCTGCATTTTGCTCACCGGCATCGTCATCCTTGTCTGGTCGCTTTACCGCGCACAGGAGGAACGGCAGAAAGCCGATGCCGCCAATGCCGCCAAAACCGCTTTCCTCACGCGCATGAGCCACGACATCCGCACGCCGCTCAACGGCATCCTGGGCCTTATCGAAATTGAGGAATTGAGAGAAGGCGACATGCAGGTCGCCCGCGAAAGCCGCGCCAAGGCGCGCGTTGCCGCCAATCACCTGCTGTCACTGATTAACGACATCCTCGAGATGGGCAGGATCGAGGAGCGCAAAGTGACGCTCGAGCACGAATCATTCAACCTTAAAGAGCTGTGCGACAATGCGCTCGTACTGTGCAAGCTCCGCGCATCGGACCGCGGCATAACCATGCTCGACACCAGCGAGCCCTACGCTGTCGACCAATATATGATCGGCAGCCCCACCCATATTCGGCAGATCCTTGTCAACCTGCTCGACAACAGCATCAAGTACAACAAGCACGGAGGCACCGTCACGTTCTCATCGACCATCAAACCGGTCGACGACGAGCACGCCGTGTTTTGCTTTAGCGTCTCGGATACCGGCATTGGTATGACGCCCGAGTTTTTGACGCACATTTACGAGCCGTTTGCCCAGGAAGGCGACGATGCGCGCAGCAAGTTCCAAGGAACCGGCATTGGCATGTCTATCGTCAAATCGCTCATCGATATGATGGGCGGCACGATTGAGATTTCGAGTGAGGTTGGCGTGGGGAGTACGTTTGACGTCCGGATTCCGCTCGATATCGACAAGAACCCTCAGATAAAAGAATGTGCAGACACGCAGGTAAGCAGCTGCTCGCTCGCCGGCATGAACGTCCTTTTGGCAGAAGATAACGAACTCAATGCCGAGATTGCCCAAGCTCTGCTCGAAAGCGAAGGCATCGTCGTGACTCGCGCCGCCGACGGCAACGAAACGGTCGATCTATATGTTGGTCGTCCCGCCGGCAGCTTCGATGCAATCCTGATGGACATCATGATGCCGGGCATGGACGGCTACGAGGCAACCCGGGCGATCCGCCTGAGCGAAAAGGCCGATGCGGCCGACATCCCCATCATCGCGCTCACCGCCAACGCTTTTGCCGAAGACGCCAAGGCGGCACACGACGCCGGCATGAACGCCCATCTGCCCAAACCGCTCGACTTTAGCAAGCTCAAAAACATACTCGCCTGTATCAAGAAAAACGGGGCTGTTTCGCTATAGTTTGTGCTCAACCACCATGCGCAGTAGAAAGGAAGCCAACGATGTTTAGGCCCTTACGTCGAAAGAAACGCGCCATCACCGACGAGAAAGCGCGCGAACTGCTCGCTACCTGCAAGCGCGGCGTCTTTGCCGTCAACGGCGATGATGGCTACCCCTATGCCATTCCCGTCAACTACTTCTTTGACGCCGAGCACGACAAGATTTATTTCCATGGCGCCAAGGCTGGCCACAAGGTCGATTCACTCAGGCATGATGATAAAGTCTGCTTTACCGTTTACGGCAACGTGTGGTACAAGGACGGCGACTGGGCTCCCTACGTTATGAGTACCGTTGTCTTTGGTCGTTGTCGCCTGGTAGATGAAGCGCCCGCGTTTATCGAGGACAAAGTCCGTCAGCTCGCGCTTAAGTACTACCCTTCTGCCGAAGAAGTCGAGGAGGAGATCGCCAAAGACATAAAGGGCGTCCAGCTCTACGAGATTTCGATTGAACATCTTTGCGGCAAGCAGATTCATGAAAAGTAGCGAATGCGGAAAACGCGCTCGCTACCCTCTGCGCCCCATGTGCCCACACATTTTGACGGCGTGGGCACATGGGGCAGCACTCGAATCGAGCGCCCCCTATACCCCAAAAACGTAGCGGTCCAGGCGGTCGCACGCCTCCCTTACGCGCGAAAGCGGCAGCGCCAGATTCACGCGAATGTGGCAGGGCCCGTGGAACGGGCGGCCGTCCTGATACCCCACGCCCACGCGCGCCCCCTCGTCGAGCAGCCACTGAATATCGCGGCCATGCTCGCGGCACCATTCGGTGCAGTCCAGAAACACCATGTACGTGCCTTGCGGACGCGAATAGGACACGCCCGCAAAATGCTCGTCAACGTAATCGCAGAAGCACTCGATATTACCGGCAAGCACCTGGTTGAGCTCGTCCACCCACTCATAGCCCTGAGGCTGATAGGCACCGATAAGCGCATGCATGGAGAGGACGTTCATCTCGTTGTAGTGAGTCTTGTCGGACACGGCGCACACGCGGTCGCGCAGCGTCTCGTTATAGACGATGTGGTAGCTGCCGACCAGGCCCGCCAGGTTAAACGTCTTGCTGGGCGCATAAAGGGCAACCGTGCGCATGCGGGCATCCTCGCTCACCGACTGCGTCGGGATATGCTTGTGACCCGGCAGGATGATATCGGACCAAATCTCATCCGAGATCACCACGCAATCATGCTGGCGATAGATGTCCATGGCGCGCTCGATCTCGTCGCGCTCCCATACGCGCCCGCAGGGATTGTGCGGCGAGCA
Source organism: uncultured Collinsella sp. (assembly GCA_905205405.1). Lineage (GTDB taxonomy): Bacteria > Actinomycetota > Coriobacteriia > Coriobacteriales > Coriobacteriaceae > Collinsella. The sequence goes on along the minus strand of CAJLDK010000012.1, from coordinate 45,454 downwards.
GAACACCGCGGCATGGATGTGGTTTTGGGCGAGCTTGCGCTCCATGTCCTCATAGTCCATACGCCACACGCCTTGGTCGTCGAGCTTAAGCGGGCTGTGGACAATGCGATAGCCCGCGGCTTCGATAGACTTGGTAAAGCCGATGTAGGTGGGGCTGTGGACCAGCACCGCATCGCCCTGCTGGACATACGCGCGCAGCGTCGACACAACACCGCCCAGCACGCCGTTTTCGTAACCGATATGTTCAGGGCGCAGACCCTCGACGCCATTGCGGCGGCTCTGCCATTCGATGATGCGGTCAGAGTACTCGGCACGCGGATCAAAGTAGCCAAACATGGGGTGCTGGGCACGCTGAATGATGTGTTCCTGGACCGTGGGCACCGTGGCGAAGTTCATGTCCGCCACCCACATGGGAATGCGATCGAAGCCCTCGTCGGGTGCGTTTGGAGCCATGCCGGGGATCTCACCCCAAGAATCAACGGCGATGGAGTCCATGCCGTGGCGGTCGATAAGCGAAGTAAAGTCGTATTTCATCCTGGGCTCCCATGCAAAGCGGATTGTTTTGGTAGGCGTTATTGTCCACCAGCATGGGCGGTTTTGGCATGGGGTTTGGCTCTTAATTTGACGGGTGCGGACGAATGGCTGATTAGTCTTGCGCGTCGTTGACGGCGACTACGGTTAGCCGGGTTTCATCGACCGTAAAAGATATGTCGAGCCCGGCGAAGGCCAAGTGATAAACACGGTTTGGCTCGTGCTTGCTGCCCGCGCGGCGCGGATCCTGGCGAAGAACCTCAACCAAGCCAGGAAGCTTTGTAGGCGGGACCATATCCTGCAGCGCTTGCGGAAACTCGACGTCGAGCTCTTGCCACGGCGCATCCTCAATCCAGCCGCCGGTCGCATCCGGATGGCAATCCGCAAACGGAATGTAGGGCTTAATGTCGTAGATGGGCGTGCCGTCGCGCAGGTCGGCCCCCAACACATGGATGATGGGACCATCGTCGGTGAGCTCGACACGATCAAGCTTGACGCAGGTGAGACCGATGGGATTAGGGCGAAACGGACTGCGCGTGGCAAAGACGCCCACACGCTCGGCTCCGCCCAGACGCGGCGGACGCACGGTTTTCGACCACTTGGCATTAGTTCCGGACCTGTCCTGCTTTTTGGCATCGGCGGCTATGTCCTTAGCCGTGCCGCCGGGCGTGCCGTTTTCGAAGCGCCAGAGCAACCATAGGTGAGAGAAGGAATCCAGACCCTCAACTGCTGCGTTGGAGGCAAATTCCGGTTCAAAGACGATGCGTCCCTGCAAATGGGGCGCCAAAAAGCTGTTGCGCGGAATGCCGAACTTCTGCGGCAGATCGGTATGTATGTGTGCAATAGGTTCCATGCCGGTCATTGTACGGCATGGAGGCATGGGACGTTGTACGCAATTCTTCGCCGCAGCCCCCGTCGCGCAACCAACGGTTGCTTGGAAGGGCACCTGCCGCCGCGTATGCTTAAAGCCAACAACCAGCAGAAAGGAGCCGTTATGGCCTTCGCAGAAAAGCTCATTGCTGTCCGTCGCGCCCATCATCTTACCCAAGAGCAACTCGCCGCCAAGCTCTTCGTCACACGCCAAGCCGTCAGCCGTTGGGAACGCGGCGAAGTCACACCGGGCATCGACATGATGAAGCTCATTGCCGCCATAACCGGAGAACCGCTGTCCCACCTGCTCGAAATGCCCGAGCACTATTGTCAGAGCTGCGGCATGATACTCACGCCCAACGACTGCGGCACCGACGCCACGGGCGCCACGACCGACCATTACTGCAAGTGGTGCTACGAGCACGGCAAGTACACCTACGACACCACGATGGAGGCAATGATCGAGGATTGTGCCCCGCGCCTGGCACAAAACACCGGCATGTCGCTCGACGAGGCCGTCTCACTCATGGGTGCCGTCTTGCCGCAGCTGGAGCGCTGGCGCGCCGTGCAGGAAAACGAGGAGCGCTTCGGCGCCGAGGCGCGGGCGCGCTATGGCGACGAGGCTGTCGATGCAGCAAACGAGGCACTGCTGGGCATGGACCCCGAGACATGGAACGACATGAAGGAACTTGAACGCGCTGTTCTGGGCCAGCTCTCGATTGCCATGGGCGATGGCGAACCGGAAGGCAGCGAGGCCCGCAAGCTTGTAGCAATGCACCGTCGATGGATTGGCCTTAACTGGGGACACGAGCCCCAAGACGAAGCATACCTGGGCCTCGCCCACGGCTATCTTGCCGATCAGCGCTTTATCGACTACTACGACAAGCCCTGCGGCACCGGAGCCACGGCGTTTCTGGTCCATGCCATCGAGTCATCAATGGATCGCGCATAGACTGCGGCGGCTTTGGGTATCTCAACCGAAACCTCAACCGATTGGAGACACCATGGCTACTGATCACGAACTCGTGCTCTACGTTATGACCGGCTGCCCGTATTGCATAAAGGTCAAGCGCTTTTTGGCCGATAACGGCGTGACCATCCCCGAGCGCAATATCTCGACCGACCCCGATGCCGAGCAGACACTCATCGCCGTCGGCGGAAAGCGCCAGGTTCCCTGCCTGTTCATCGACGGTAAACCGCTCTACGAGTCGAGCGACATCATCGCGTGGGTGCAGAAGAACCTGCTCTAGCACGCGCACTGCGGCCAGTTCGCGCCAACCGAGCCGAACCCATACGAACCAAACATGTACGCCAGCATCCAAAGTCGACATTTTCCGACATCTTTGGATGCTGACGTACAGCTTTTCAATCTAGTCATTGGGGACGTTCTTGAATGACTAGTCGTTAAAGAACGTCCCCAACGACTAGTAGCCACAAAAGCGGGCAACAGGCGCAAGCGGCTGCTCGCGAAAGACGCGCTCGACAGCAGCGCGGTATTCATCGACCTTTTTGGTCTTGCGAACGAGCTTGTGAACGGTCGCGGGATCGGCGAAGGCGCATTTGGCGTAGAACCACCACTCCTTCATGCGAAAGACCGCGTTGTCCCCAATCTCGTCCGCATAGGCCGCAAACAGCATGTCGTGGAAGCGCTGCAGCTCAGCGGCCGTGGCAGCAGGGCCGCCCTTAACCATGCGAGCCAGCGCGGGGTTCGCGAGCAAGCCGCGCCCCAACATTACGTGGCGTGTTCCGGGATAGGCCCCCACCAGCGCATCCATGTCCTCAAGATCAAAGATGTCGCCGTTATAGGCCACGGGAAACGGCGCCCGCTCCAACGTCTCGCCGTAAAACTCTTTACGCGGCGAGCCCGTATAACGGTCCTTTTGCACGCGCGGATGCACGATCAGCTCTGCCAGCGGCATGCGGCAATAGAGGTCGAGCACGCGTTCGTACTCGTCATCGCTTTCCAACCCCAGCCTGGTCTTGACCGACACCGGCAAGGGTGAGCGTTCGCACACGTCGCTCAAGAACACCTCGAGCTCATCCAGGTTGCGCAGAAAGCCCGAACCCTTGCCTTTGGCAACAACCGTACCCGAGGGGCAGCCAAGGTTGAGATTGACCTCGCGGTACCCCATCTCGGCGAGCACCTGCGCCGCCCACACAAACTCGTCCGCATTCTTGGACATCAGCTGAGGTACTACGTTAAGCCCCTGGTTATTGGCAGGATCGACCTCTTTAAACGCCTTGCCACCAAAGCGGTTGCCCACCCGCGGCGGCGGCAAAAACGGCGTGTAATAACAATCGAGTGCGCCAAAGCACTCCGCATGCACGCGACGGAACACATGCCCGGTAATCCCCTCCATAGGGGCCAGCGATAAATTCATCAACATCCACTCTCAAATCAATGTGACAAAGGGACAGTCCCTTTGTCACATCCCATTCAAGCGGTTCAGGAACTCTTCGCAGGCGCGAGAACGCAGGCGATATTTTTTCCACACCAGATACGATGCAATGGTGAAGGGGCAAAAGGGCAGTCCCTTTGCCCCAAGTGCCGGCTACCGGACGCAAGCTAGTTGCCGTTCGCGAACGCCGCCCATATTTCGAGGTCTAATACTTTTCCCGAGAAGTGAACGGCTGTATTTGGACCCCCGAAGCATTGACATTTTTAGGCGTCAAAACCGCAGGATTTGACTGGCAAAACCGCAGGAAATTGCACGCCAAAAGTGTCGATGCTTCGGGAGTCCGTTTTCACTCGTTCACTTCTCGGGAAAAGTATTAGACCTCGATTCCGCAGTCCCCGATGTGACAAAGGAACAGTCCATTTGTCACATTCAGAATTGACCCCCCCCCCCCGCAATAGCTCATCGATGGCGGGATTCTCTATACTGGGTCACATATGACGGTATCGCGCCAAAGGAGAACGCCGTGACCACGTCGCAGATATCCCTGCTCGCGCTCATCTTGGTTGGGGGCATCGGCATCCTGCTTATCGGAGTGAGCGCGCTCATGAAGGCCGCCGCCCGCAAGAAAGCCAAGGCCTGTACCGCCGTGACCATGGGGACGGTCATCGACCATCGCTTTATGGGTGAAGGCAGAATGAATCCCGTTTTGGAATACACCGTCGACGGCACGCAATACCGCGCGAAAAAACAATTCCGTGGCATAAAGACCAAAAGCTTGTCGGGACTCCCCATCCGCACGCAAGCCACCGCCTACGAAGACGCCAAGGGCTGGCTGCACGTGCAGACAGGCCCCATCGCCCGCCTAGGCACCCTCGCGGAGCAGCTTTGGCCCCTCGGTAGCCAAATGACCGTGTACTACAACCCCAGCAACCCAGACAAAAGCTATGTCGAACGCCCCATCGTGGGCAACTTTGCCACACTGATGTTTAACATCGCAGGCTTCTTGCTCATCGCGATGAGCATCTTGCTCTATGTTCTTATCCAGCGCTAGCTCAAACTGATGCGCCCCGCGCCCCATGCGCCGCAACGACCGTTACGACACCAAGGATCAGCCATGGCAACACTTTCCGAACAAGAACGTAAGCGCATCCAGCGATACTGCATCTGTCCCAAGGTTGCCGGCGCGGCGCTTGCCATGGCATTCGTGCTGCCCTTATTGATTATTCCTTTCGAAATGATCGACGACATCGTCTTCCATCACGAAGGCTTCCAAGAGACGGGCATGATGACCGCCTTGGTGCTCACCGCCATCGAGCTCGTCATATTCTGCTACTGTGCCCTCGCGCCGCGTTTTGGCATGCGCGGCAAGCAGTGGAAGGAAATGCAGAACCGGCTCGCCATCGAGCAGAGCGAGAAAGACCGCTCGGCACAAATCGCAGGCGTTGTTGGCACGCAGGCCGCCGCACGCCTGCTCAAGAACAGCGACAACGAGACCGCACGCAACCTGGGCGGCGCGGCAGAAGTCGCCGCTGCCGTAGGCGCCGTCGCCACCGCGGCAGACGTGCTTGCCGAAAGCTTCGCCAACGCAAGGGCCATGGCAGAGGCCTGTGGCGTGCCTGTCCCCCGTGCAAAGAAGTGGGTCGTCGCGCTTGTGGCGCTGCCCCTCGCGATCGTGTGCGGCGCCTATATCCCGCAGCTGGCGCAGGGAAACATCGAGATGCAGGAGAACGCCGCGGCCGCGGCCGAGCAGATCGCCATCGCACGCAAGGCATTAGAGCCCTCATGCGAGTACGTGTCCGCCGATGACCCCTACGAGCGATATCAAGATTACGGCTATCACGTCCGCGGCTATCTGCACGACGGCGACTCCGATGCCCAGAAGACCTATACGTACCTGGATTTTGACAACAAGGGAACGCTCACGGAAGTGAGCTACGCGGCAGAGATCGACCCCGACGCGAGCCTTGAGGACAACCTCGCCCGCATCGAGCTCGACTTGGACGAACTTTCCTCTGTCGTCCAAACCGTAGACGTCAAGACCGTGAGTCCCGAGCTCCTAGCACCGCAAAAGCTCCCCGAAGAGTTTAGGCAGGCTTTTTTGAACGGTTCGCTCTACGAGAGAATCTCCATCAGGACGAGTGACAACCCCATCAAAACGTACTATTCGTTTGACACGGATCCCGAGGATGAATTTGACGAGTACACCCATCCAAGCATCCGTATCACATTGATGGGCAAAACGAGCTAGCCACCCAATGTGACAAAGGGACTGTCCCTTTGTCACATTATTCGGAGCGTAGGGCTTCCACAGGGTCTTTCTTGGATGCGCTGCGAGCCGGCAGCAGGCCGGCAACGACCGTCAGCAGCACCGAAATTACAATGAGCATCAGCGCGTCTTGAACGGGCAGGCTCATCAGGTTGGGCACCTGCTTGGCCGCAAGCGCCCAGGCATTAACCGGAAAGCTCACGGCCACCACGACGACAATGGCAAAGACGCCGGCAATGAGGCCTTCGATAAAGGTCTCGGCATTAAATACGTTGGCCACGTTGCGCTTTGACGCGCCGATCGCGCGCAGGATGCCAATCTCCTTTTTGCGCTCCAGCACGCTGATGTAGGTGATGATGCCGATCATGATGGAGCTCACCACCAAACTGATACTCACGAATGCGATGAGCACCAAGCTGATAGTATTCACGATGTCGGTCACCGAGCCCATGATGATGCCCATGTAGTCGGTATACGAGATTGCCTGCTCATCGTGGCCAGCAGCTTTGACCTGCTTGTTGTACGCATCGATGTAATCGAGCACGCGCTCCTTGGCCTCAAAGTCGCGCGGGAAAATCTTGACCGAAATGGGGTCCGCCTCGTCCGCATAGCCCAACGTGGTCAGATTGTTGTCGTAGGTGAGCTTCGACGCCTTGGCATAGCTCATCATGAGCGAGCTCAGATCCTCGGCGTCCATGTTGAAGTGGATGGCACGAGCAAAGGCGCCCGCATCCACGCGCATGGCGCTCGCCAGGTTGGCAAAACTCGAAGACATCTGCGTCGCCATTTGGTCCATGAACCCTGCCGCACCCGCCTTGAGCTGGGTTGATACCGTCGTCGCAATCTGCTCGCTGACCGCCTTCATCACCTGATCCATAGACTGCTGCAAATACGGAGCCAGCTGCTTTTGCACATAGTCGCCCATCACCTGCTGCAGACGCTCGGCCAAGGCATCGCCGCCCAACGCCTTGAGCTGAGCCAGGCATTGCTGGGCTGCGGCATCATTCTCAAGATACGCCGAGAATGCGGCAGCAAGCTTTGACGCGTCCTTAAGATCTTCGGGCGACAGCGCCTTAAACTGATCAGACTGCAGAAAGCCCTCAAACAGCTGGTTGGCAAGCGTTCCTACCTGCTGCATCTGCTCGGGCGTGAGTTCCAGACCGTCAAAGATGCCCGAGAAATCTGGGGCCGGCGCTTTGGCCATGATGTCGCTGAAGTCGATGTCCTTCCCAACGCCCGAAAGGTCAAGGTCCAGCCCGGACAAGTCGATACCAGAAAGGTCTATACCGCCGGCCGCACCCGAGAGCGCCGACGTATCGAACGAGAACGCACTCTTCAGCGCCGCTTCGTCCACACCGAACATGCTGCCCAAATCCACGCCCTGTTTGGCCTCGCCTTGCAGTTCATCGAAAGACTTGCCCGTAAAGACATCCGTCTCGGGGTGGGCAAGCTGCTCCTGCACGATTTGCGAATCGGCAGCACGCTCCATAAGCTGGCGAGTCAGCGCATGCGTATAGGCAATGCCCGGGGACAATGCGCTCGCGTTTGCCGCCTCGTTGGGTCGCACCACGCCCACAATGCGCACGTCAATACCGTCGGCAACCTTGGCTTTCATAAAGTCGGCGTCGCCAGACATGTCAGTCCACATGCCGGTCTCTTCGTTTTTGCGATAGGCATCGGCCGGCGACAACACCTTAAACGTCGTGGACAGTGCATCGTCGTAGGTAAAGTCGCTGCCGGTCTTGGGCGTCTTGACCTTGCCGTCGGCCGTCATGGCACTGTTAACCAGGTCGTTGAGCTCATCGATATCCAGCGCGCCGATGCTGTAGAGCGTGTAGTCGCCCACCGTTCCGCGGCTCGAAAGCACCATCACGGCCTCGTTGGCGGACGTAGGCCAATGGCCGGCAACGACATCGTACTGGCTGTCGAGCAGGCTCTGGTCGTCAATCATCTCGTTAAAGACCGACGTTCCCATGGAATCCATGCTCACCGTTGCCGCCGAGCTCGCGCCTCCGCTCATGGCCTCGGTCATAGCGTTGGGAACAAGGCGAACGGGCTTCTCGTCGCCCTTACTCGAACGATAGACAACCGGCGTCACGCCGTAACCATACTGAATAGCGTTGACCTCTTTGTCGATACCGTTGCCGCCGTCGTCAAGCCATGCCTTAAAGCTCGTCATATCGTTAGATTTAACACTTGCGAACATGTCCTTTACGGCCGTGACCACAGGGATCTTATCGGTCCCCTGAGCCTTGCCGCCGGTAGCGCCGTCGGACGAGTCCTCGCCCTTGGACGCCTCCTCATCCGTGCCCCCCTGTCCGCCCATCATAGACGACAGGTCGTAATCTTGTTTGGAAATCGTAAGCGGGTAGCTTGAGAGCGTGTCCTCCTCGACCTTTTTGATGTAGCCGTTTACGCCGTTGGAGAGCGCCAGAATCGCCGCGATGCCAATAATGCCAATCGAACCTGCAAAGGCAGTCATGGCCGTACGGCCCTTCTTGGTCATGAGGTTTCGGGCAGAAAGCCCCAGCGCCGTCATAAAGCTCATCGAGGTTTTGCGCGTGGGTTTTGCCTCGCGATGTGCGACCGTGGCCACATCAAAGGGGTCGGAATCGTCGGTGACCTTGCCGTCCGCCAGGCTGACGATGCGCGTGGCGTACTGGTACGCCAGCTCGGGATTGTGCGTGACCATGATGACCAGACGATCGCGCGCAACGTCCTTGAGCAAATCCATAACCTGCACGGACGTCGTTGAATCCAAGGCGCCGGTCGGCTCGTCAGCCAGCACAATCTCGGGGTCGTTGATCAAGGCGCGGGCAATGGCCACGCGCTGCATCTGCCCGCCCGAAAGCTGGTTCGGGCGTTTGTCAACGTGCTCGCCCAGACCAACCGTCTCGAGCGCCTTACGCGCACGCTGGCGGCGCTCGGCATGTCCCACGCCCGTGAGCGTAAGCGCCAGCTCCACGTTTTCCAAAATGCTCTGGTGCGGAATGAGGTTGTAGCTCTGAAACACAAAGCCAATGCGATTGTTTCTGTAGGCATCCCAATCGCGGTCGCTGAAATCCTTGGTCGAGATGCCATCGATCAGCAGGTCGCCGGAATCGAAATGGTCGAGTCCACCAATGACGTTGAGCATCGTAGTTTTACCCGAACCCGAGGGACCCAGGATGGCTACAAACTCGTTATCGCGAAAAGACAGGCTTACGCTGTCGAGCGCTACCTGCGTAAACGACTGCGTAACGTACCTTTTGCAAATAACTCTGAGATCCAGCATGGACGGCAACCTCTCTCGCGCGGGCGCGCTCGCCCGCTCCCCCGCCGTTCACGTTCGGCGCGTTTGTCCTACTCTATCCTCATTTTTGGCCGATACCAGTGAGGAATGTAACGAACCGCGCCAAAAAACGAACGGGACAGCACGCCGCATGGCGCACCATCCCGCATATAACATCCCCGATGCGACAAAGAGGCTGTCACTTTGTCACATTCCAATGCGCGCTACTTTTCGAGCCCGCACGGCATAACGTTAGCGCTGCCGCGGCGAGCCTCAGTCACGGCTGCAAAGAAGCGATAGCCGCCCGAGAAGTTAAAGCACTCAAAGCCATGCTGCGCCAAAATGCGGCAAGCAATGTAGCTGCGAATGCCGCTCTGGCAAATCACGTAGACCGGCTTGGCCCGGTCGAGCTCGCTCAGGCGATTGCGCAGATCATCGACGGGAATGTTTACGAAACCATCGATATGCCCGCGCTCATACTCCCCTTCCGTACGAACATCGAGCAGCTGCACGCTGCCATCGCGTGGCAAGTTGGGCTCATCCTCCCAATGCCACTGCGCCAGTATGCCGCGATTGAGGTTCTCGATCATAAAGCCCGCCATATTGACGGGATCCTTCGCCGATGAATACGGCGGCGCGTATGCTAGGTCCAAATCCTTAAGCCTATCGCCGCGCATGCCTGCCTGGATGGCAGTCGCCAGAACGTCGATACGCTTGTCCACACCATCGATGCCCACGATTTGCGCACCCAGCAGGCGCAATCCCTGCTTCTCGAAGACAACCTTCATGGTCATGGGCGTTGCACCCGGATAATAACCCGCATGCGAACCGGGCGACAGGACCACGCTGTCGCAGTCAATTCCCGCCGCGTGTGCCGCCTTTTCGGATAGTCCCGTGCTTGCCGCCGTCAAGTCGAATACCTTGATAACCGATGAGCCCAACGATCCGAGGTAGCAGCTGTCCATGCCGGCTATGACATCGGCGACGACACGCCCCTGCTTGTTGGCGGGGCCGGCGAGCGAAATGACCGCGTCCTCGCCGGTCACCTGATGCGTGACCTGCACGGCATCGCCCACGGCATACACGTCGGCAGCAGAGGTCTCCATGCGGTCGTTGACCACAATAGCCCCCTTGATGCCCAGTTCGAGCCCCGCCTCTTGCGCCAGATGGCTCTCAGGTGCCACGCCAATGGCAAGCAGCACCATATCGGCTCCGATAGGGTCATCGCCCGCAACATGGGTGACAACGCGGCCATCAACTTCCTCAAAACCTGTCACATCGGCCTTGAGGCGCAGATCGATACCGTGCTCACGCACCTCGGTATGCAAAAGGGTCGCCATGTCGTAATCCAGGTTGTTCATAAGCTGGACGGGACGCTGCAGAAGGGTCACCTGGAGCCCCAGCTCGCACAGATTCTCCGCCGTCTCGACGCCAATGAAGCCGCCGCCGATCACGACGGCACTGCTCGGTCGCCGCTCTCGAACATAGCTGTGAATACGCAGCGTGTCCTCAACGGTGCGTAGGCTAAAGATTTTATCCGAGTCGATGCCCGGCAACGCAGGGCGGATCGGCTTTGCACCCGGCGACAGGATGAGCTTGTCATACGTCTCGACAAATTCCTCGCCCGTCAGCATATTGCGAACCTCGACCGTATGCGAATCGGGATGGATGGCAAACACCTCGTGACTCGTCTTGACCGCAATGCGAAAGCGATCCCAAAAGCCCTTGGGAGACTGCAGCGTCAATGCGCTCTCTTCTTCTATCACGCCGCCAATGTAGTACGGAAGCCCACAATTGGCATACGATACAAAACCCGTGCGCTCAAAGATGACAATTTGGGCCTGCTCGTCGAGTCTGCGCAAACGTGCCGCCGCCGATGCGCCGCCCGCGACGCCTCCAACGATAACCACCTTCATAGCTAACGCACCACCTTTCCCGTGTAGCCGCTTATGCCGCCGATATTCTTGACACTGCCATACCCAGAACGCTTAAGAAAACTCACAGCTTGGTTGCTTCGCGCACCGCTCGGGCAATGCACGAAAAGCTGCGTGCCCTTTCGACGTATACCCATGATGCTACCCCGAAGCAGAAAAAAGAGTCGCTGTTTCCAGCGACTCCCCTTCAGTTGTCTGTCCCACGGACTTACTGTTCGCTCTTCGCGAGTGCCTGATCGATCAGTTTGTTGAGCGCCTCGCGCTGCTCAGCGGAGTTGATGCCGCCCATGATCGGCTCTCCCACAATGTTACCGTTCTGGTCGATCACGTAGGTGGTCGGGAACGAGTACAGGTTGGAGGTGAACTTTCCGGCCTCGCTGTCCGACTTAAACCAGATGTTTTTATACGTCACGCCCTTCTTGGAAAGCACGTCCCTGGCATCGGCCACCGCGTCTTTGTTGCCATCGAGCGTAAAGGAATTAACACCCACGACCTGGCCGCCCTTCTCGGCAAGCTCCTTGTTGAGCTTCTCCAGATCGCCCAGCTCTCCCACGCACGGCTTGCAGGTGGTAAACCAGAAGTTCATGACGGTGACCTTGTTCTTGGAGAACAGCTCGTCGCTGTTTACATCGTTGCCGTCCAAGTCCTTGCCCTTAAAGCTGGGGAACTTCGTCTCCCCGCTCTCGCCGTTGGTCATACCCGCGGTCGAGGCATCAACGCTCTCCCCCTCGCCGGGCGTGCTGCCACATCCGGGGAACTCCTTCTCCAGCGCCATGAGCTTGTCCTCGATCTCCTTGACCTGCTGCGCGCCGGCCTTAAGCGTCTTAAGCTCGTCAGCCGCAAACTGATCCTTGGCGCCCTCGATGGTATCGAGCAAGAAGTCACCGTAGTTCTTGCCGTCCTCAATCATGGGGGTGTCTTTGTTGGCCGCAAGGAACACCTTTTCCCATAGGGCGTTATCGCTCGCAAAGATCTCGTTTTCCTTTTGCAGCAGCTGCTGATACAGCTCGGCCGCCTCCTCGGCACTTGACGGCTTTTGCGCTATGAGCTCGGCAATCTGCGCATCGCCGCTCGTAGCATCCTTCGCGTCGCCCTTGGGGGCAGAGCACGCCGCGAGAGTCAGCGCCAGCACGGGCAGCATCAGCAGGGCCGCAATTTTTGACAGTTTCATGGTTCCTCCGTTGTATCGAAACTTATATAGATACCTATTTGTTTTCGCAGGCTTGCGCGGGCTGCGCGGGTTTGTCGCCCGTCACACCCAGCCCATAGCGAAAGCTAATGGCATCGACGGGGCATGCGCCCACGCATTTGCCGCAACGAATGCACTCGGCATGGTTGGGCGTACGCGTAACGTCCACGTCCATCTGGCACACTTTGGCGCACTTACCGCACGAGACGCATTTGCACTGGTCAACCTGAATCCCCAGCAACGACACCTTGTTCATGAGCGCATAAAACGCACCGAGGGGGCAAATCCATTTGCAGAAGGGGCGGTAGAACAGCACGCTCAGCACCGCAACCGCAATGAGGATCGCGAGCTTCCAGGAAAAGAGCTTTCCCAGCGCGGAGCGGATTCCCGTATTCATGATGGACAGCGGAATCGCGCCCTCGAGCACACCCTGCGGGCAGATGTACTTGCAAAAGAACGGGTCGCCCATACCCACATCGTTAACCACCAAGACGGGCAGTAGCACCACGGCAAACAGTAGCACGGCATACTTGATGTACGTGAGCGGCTTGAGCTTTTTCGTGGAGAGCTTTTTGCTGGGAATCTTATGCAGAAGCTCTTGCAGCCATCCAAACGGACACAAAAAGCCGCATACAAAACGTCCCAGTAGCACGCCGATCAGAATGAGCGTTCCGGTGACGTAATACGAAAAGCTGAACTTAGACGATCCCACCACCGACTGAAACGACCCGATGGGGCACGCACCCGAGGCCGCTGGACACGAGTAGCAGTTAAGCCCCGGCACGCAGACGGCTTTGCCGGCTCCCTGGTAGATACCGCCCTTGGCAAAGTTAGGCAGGTGAATATTGGTCGCAAGCGTCGCCGCCGCCTGAATCAATCCGCGGAATCTCGCCAAAAGATGCGATGCAGTGTTTTTTCTTTTATCCAATTCCGATACACTCCAAGCACAGCCTGATTGCCTTGGCCAGCACGGCATCTGCCTCGCCGCGCATAATTCCAAAGCCAACCATGGCTACCCCAACGATCAGCAAAGCCACCTGCGCCACAGGCTTAATCGCTTTGAACAATCTGACCACTCCTTTCGTTTCGCGACCCATTGGACCATACCGACTATAAAATCCGTGTTAAGCGTGAATGACTATGCAAGGAGAACGTTATGCGCATCTTGGTCGTCGAGGACGAGCGGGCGCTGTGCGATGCGATCGCACGCAGCCTGCGCAACTTGGCCTATAGCGTCGACTGCTGCTACGACGGGCAGCAGGCCCTCGATCTACTCGATGTCGAGACCTTTGATCTTGTCGTGCTCGACCTCAATCTCCCCCATGTCGACGGCATGACCGTGCTCAGGCAACTCAGGACAACTGATTGTGAGACCAAGGTGCTTGTGCTCTCGGCACGTGGCGAGGTCTCCGACAAGGTAGCGGGGCTCGATGCGGGCGCCAACGACTACCTCACCAAGCCGTTCCATCTTGACGAGCTGGCGGCACGTATACGCAGCCTCACGCTCAGGCGCTTTACGCAAAGCGACGTTGTTCTAACCTGTGGATTGTTGAGCTTTGACACCAAGGCGCGCCTCGCCTCCGTGGGCGGCGAGACCCTATCCCTCACGCGCAAGGAGACCGGCATCTTGGAATACCTGATGCTTAACCAGGGGCGGCCGGTGAGCCAGGAAGAGCTTATCGAGCATGTATGGGACAGCAGCGTCAACAGCTTTAGCAACGCGACCCGCGTGCACATCTCGTCGCTGCGCAAAAAGCTGCGCGGCGCGTTGGGGCACGACCCCATCCGCAACCGAATCGGCGAAGGCTACGTTATGGAGGACGGCAAATGAAGCGGCTGTCGCTGCAGTGGCGCATCACGTTGATGACGGCACTGCTGATATGTTCAACCTGCGTACTTATGAATTGCCTGGTTGGCTACTCCGGCATGCGCTACATGGACTCGATCGGCAATGAACTATCGGCGCACAGCAAGGTGGAGGCGGCCTCGCCCAGCTCATTTGACCCGACAAACAAAGAGCTCGACGACGCGCTGACCATCGTCGTGAACGACGCCCAAGAATCGTTTGGCGCGACGAGCTGGTATATAACTGCGGCGGTAACGCTGCTCGGCGGCGTGCTGGCCTACTTTGTGAGCGGACATGCGCTGCGGCCGTTGCGCTTCTTTGCGACGCAAGTCGAGAGCGTGCGGCCCGACAACCTCGCCGACACAAAAATCAGCGAGGACGTGCCCTCTGAACTCAGGCGCTGCAGCGCGTCGTTTAACGACATGATTGCCCGCCTTGACGAGGGATTTTCCGCACAAAGACAGTTTACGGGCAATGCGGCGCACGAGCTGCGCACGCCACTTGCGCTCATGCAGGCCCAGGTCGAGCTGTTTTGCGCCGAGCACCCCGACGTCGACGCCGATACAGCGAGCCTGCTCGGGCTGCTGCAGGAGCAGACCGAGCGAATGACGCACATGACAAAGACCCTGCTCGAGATGAGCGAGCTGCGCAGTGTCCCTTGCAACGATGTGATTGACCTAGCGCCGATGATCGAAGAAGTGCTCACGGACCTGGCACCCCTTGCCGAGCAAAAAGACATCACGCTTACAAGTGAGGGCGACGCGCAAACGATCGGCAGCGACACGCTGATCTATCGGTTGCTGTTCAACTTGACCGAAAACGCCATACGCTATAGCGCGCCCAACTCGACCGTGCAAATCAACGCCTGCGCCGAAGGCGACCGCGTGCTGCTACGCGTGCGCGACCAGGGGCCGGGCATTCCCGAGCAATACCAGACGAGCATCTTTCAGCCCTTCTATCGCGTCGACAAATCGCGCAGCAGGGCATACGGCGGCGTGGGGCTGGGGCTTGCGCTGGTCTGGGAGATCGCCGCACTTCACGGCGGCTCCATCGAGGTCGAAAAGAGCTCGGAGCGCGGAACGACCATGCTCGTGACTCTTCCCACTCGCGCACTCGGCTCATTAAAATAACGAACGGGATGGCACGCCGCGTGGCGTACCATCCCGCACATAATATCGAGGATGTGACAAAGGGACTGTCCCTTTGTCACATCTGCTAGTTCTCGTCGCCTACCAGCTGAGTTAGCTTACTCCCACTCGACCGTGCCGACGGGCTTCGGCGTGAGGTCGTAGCACACTCGGCAGATGCCGGGAACCTCGGCGGTGACGCGAGCGGTAATACGCTTGAGCAGCGCCCAGTCGAGCTCGGGCACCTCGGCGGTCATGACGTCAACGGTGTTGATGCAGCGGATGATGCAGGGCCAGTCGTAGGCGCGCTTACCCTCGCGCACGCCGGTGGCGCGGAAGTCGGGCACGACGGCAAAATACTGCCAGATGGTCAGACCTGCCTTGTCGATCTCCTCGCGCACGATGGCGTCGGCTTCGCGCAGCGCCTCAAGACGGTCGCGGGTGATGGCGCCAAGGCAGCGGACGCCCAGGCCAGGACCGGGGAACGGCTGACGCTCAACCATGTTCTCGGGCAGGCCGAGCTCGCGGCCCACGACGCGCACCTCGTCCTTGTACAGCAGCTTGACGGGCTCGCAGAGCTCAAACTGCAGGTCATCGGGCAGGCCGCCCACGTTGTGGTGAGCCTTCACGCCATCCTGGGACTCCAGGATGTCGGGATAGATGGTGCCCTGGGCGAGGAAGCTAACCTCGTCGCCAACCTTGCGGGCCTCCTCCTCGAACACGCGAATGAACTCGGCGCCGATAATCTTACGCTTGGCCTCGGGCTCCTCGACGTCCACGAGCTTATCCAGGAAGCGATCAGTCGCGTCAACATAGACCAGGTTGGCGTCCATCTGGTTCTTGAAGACGTCGACGACCTGCTCGCTCTCGCCCTTGCGCATCAGGCCGTGGTTCACGTGCACGCAGATGAGCTGCTTGCCGATGGCCTTGATGAGCAAGGCCGCGACAACCGAGCTGTCAACGCCGCCCGAAAGGGCCAGCAGGACCTTCTTGTCGCCGATCTGCTCGCGGATTGCAGCGACCTGCTCTTCGATGAACGCCTGGGCAAGTTCGGGAGTGGTGATACGCACCATGTCGTCGGGACGCTTGTTGGGATCCATGCAGAGCTCCTTTTCGGTTCGATGGGAATGCGTTACACGTATGCAAACGCACCGTCACATGACCTCATTATATGCAGAACGAGATGCGTTTCCCATCGCTGCGACAGAGCTTTTTACAGGGGTGGTATTTTTTCCTAATGTCGAGGTCAGCTAGGCTTCGGTAGCCACCTTGGGAGCATCGCCAATAGACTCTTCCTTTATACGTTCGGCACAATCGTAGGCGATACCCACAAATTCAAGTCCCGAGCAACAGGAGTACAATTGCTGCTATTGTTGCCAGCTGTTGGGAGATGGAAGATGGACTGCGATGGCTACCCATGCGTTCCCATGCCGTTGATGTGCACTGCCTTTGTGCCGGGGCAGATGGACGCTGCGGTTGCAGGCATTTCCGACCCCGATTCGCGCGCCATTGCCACGGCAGAAGCGCTGTACTTTCGCGGACAGGCCACCCTTGCTGCCAAGACGGCGCGCCCCTATCTTGACGCCACCGATCCCGCACTGCGCTATTCCGCATGCTTTATCTGCGGATACGCCAGTCTGTCGCTCAACCGTATCGCCGACGCCCGCCGGTGCCTTGCGGGCATCCTCGATACGCCAACTGACGAGGAATCGCCCGCCGTCCACGCCACGCATATCCTGTTCGCCTCGGCCGCGAGCGTCCTGCTGCACTTGCCTTCCCCGTATTCTGCCGAAGAGTTTTATCCGCTTGCGGCGCATCTGCCCGAAGGCCTGCGCTTGTTCGCCAGCTACGTGATGGCGCATGCCCTGTACCTGCGCGGCGAATATGGCCGCAGTCTGGGCATGGCGGAAAACGCCCTAATTATGAAACAGGGAAGCTATCCCATCTCGGAACTGTTCCTGCACCTGGCAGCTTCCATGGCATACATGAGTCTCAAAGACGTCGACGCCGCAAAAGCGCATTTTGGCGCCGCTTGGGACATTGCGCGCCCCGACGGCCTCATCGAGCTCATCGGCGAGCACCACGGCCTTTTACAGGGGCTCATCGAGGCGTGCCTAAAAACGCAATACCCTGACGATTTCGCGCGCATCATCGAGATCACGTACCGCTTCAGCTACGGCTGGCGGCGCATCCACAACCCCGATTCGGGCGAGGACGTGGCCGACGATCTAACGACCACGGAATTCACCATGGCCATGCTCGCCTGTCGTGGGTGGACCAACGCCGAAATCGCACGCCATATGGGAGTATCGCCGGGCACCGTCAAAAACCGCCTATCCGGCGTATACGCAAAGCTTGGCATCGGCACACGCGCCGAGCTGGTCGCGCATATGTTGCGTTAGCGACCGGGCTGCCAAGCGCATCGAACGCGTTCCGGAACCCGGCGCTTCGCTCGATCAATTTGGACATTTTGGCCATCGAACGGCACTACCGCCACGAAGCGTCTTCTCGCAAAATTGGATTATTTCCACCGATATTTGCGGGATGGGAGCCCAAGATGCTTGATCGCCGTTCGTTACTTGTTGCTGGAGCGTCCTCGCTGGCGAGCATCATGTTGCCTCGCGTGCCGGGAAGCGAAAATGCCTTCCTGCTGCCGTTCGCGCCCACCGCGGCCTATGCCGACGAAGAAGATCCCTTCAAGGTGCTCGTTCTCTCGCGCACCATGTTTGGTGTAGTCGTGGTCGACGTCGCCAACAAGAATACGCCCATCGCAGGTGCCCAGGTCACGCTCACATCGCGCTATGCCGTAGGCAAGCAGCTCACCGCCACGACCGATGACGAAGGCACGGCCATCTTTGAGGTCGCCCCTCTTTCGGAAGACTACGTGGACGAGGCAACGCTTCTCGACGCGTACGACTTTAACGGCGGCATCTCCATTAGCATGGCGGGCTACCGCGATGTCGAGATTCCCCTTGCGCGTATCCAGGACGGCACCGCCATAACCGCACCCACACGTCCGCTGTCCGACGGCGAGCCGTACTTCCGCCAGCTCACATTCGACGAATGGGACATCCAGTACGCTGATGCCACGTTCATGGCATTGCCGAAGGACGACGCGGCAAACGACCAACCCGACACGCATGCCTTTATTGTACAGGCACATCTGCCACAGGGTGGACAGGCAACGCTGCACATCAACAAGGTAATGCCCGCCACGGGTAGCTCGCCCGAAACCGTCACGCAGATCGGCCAGATCAAGGCCAGCGCATCAGGCGCGGATAATCTGGCGACGTTCACACTCGAAGACAAGTTTCTCGACGCGGCATCGGGCCTTCTGGAGGAAGGGTGCAAGCTGCGCTTTGTCCTCGACTATCAGGGCAAAACCTACACGCTCTCATCCCCCATGGCCGTTGTCACCGCGCCGGCCGCAAAGGCGGAATCGGGCTCGACCACTATCGTCCCCACTACCATGGACCAAGAGGTCACTCCGTTTGATTTCCCCGCGGCGTTTCCCGGCATCGGCGGCAATAAGTTCACGTGCTGGATACCCACATTTCCGATCCTCTTCGATTTCTCGTTTGCTGGATACGTGCTGTTTGGCGGAGGATACAAACCAGCCAGCTATATGAACGATTCGGGCAATCCGGATCCGGAGTACTGGAAGAAGTCACCGCGCGAGTCGGGCGCCAAGCAGGCAAACCGCTACCTCGACGAAATGGAGGGGAAGTGGAATCAGTACAAAAGTATGAGTGCCGGTTCGGGCACCGATCCAAGAAACACCAAGCTCCTTCGCCACCATTGCACGCCGCTGTTCACGATGGATATCGCCACACAGCTGTACGGCTCGCTCGCCTACGATTGGGTGGGCAAAACCTGGGGTGACAACAACGACCCCGCATACGGCAATATTAAGGCCCTCTTCCAGGTAAGAACCGACCTCAATTGGACCGAGCAGTTTACCCTAGGACCGGTGCCGTTTTTCCTAAACGTCAACCCCTGGGTGCTGGCAAAACTGGCGCTCGCCGTGGGCGCCCACACGCACGGCAGCGGCGCGGCGTTTTTCAAGAACATTTCGCTCGACTATTCCAACACGTCGGGCTCGTTCACCATCCAGATCGGACTTGCCGTCACCTTTGGAGCCGGCATTGCAGGCGTCGCTTCGTCCGCTGTGCGTGGCGCCGCATCCCTCACACTGTTCATTGGGTACGAGAAGGCAGATGGACACCAGCTTCCGCGGCTGCGCGTAGGTGCAGACGTCGATGTCGATGTGATACTCCAGTTCGTAATGTTCAAGTGGACCACCAAGGCTTGGTCGGGGTCGTGGCCCACACTCATCGATTCGTGGAATATGTCGGTGAACAATGGCGACCAGTATGTACTCCAGCGCTCTGAGCTGGCATTGGGTGGAAATACGCCTTATACGTTGGATGCCTGCTTCGGCTCGGCCGGCAACGCCGAAGCAGGTGGTGTGCCGCAGTTTATCGCATCGGCCACCATCGTCACCAACGCCGAGCTGCTCGCACGCGCCGAGGTTAAGGCCACTGCCGTAAATGCCGCGCCTGTCGTGCGCGATTGGGATCAAGCGGCCACGCGCATTGAGCTCGAGGCGGATTCAGAAAGCGAAGACACGGGACAGATCGAGCATTTCGTCCATGCACTGGTAGAGAACGACGAAAACGCCGCGCCGATGTATGAGTACACCTACATCGGTCAGTCAACGAACGCCGTTGCGGACCCGAACGCCAATTCTGCCGGCGTGTCGGAGGACGAGCGTGGCGGCATAAAACCCTCGAGCGACAACGTGCTGTTTTCCGGCGTGCTCAGCGAAGCCCACATGAAGCTAACGATGATTGCCGGCGTAGAATGCCTGTTCCGTATCGCCTCGGTGCGCTACGGCGACAATGGCCGCTCGCGCCTGGTGGTGCACACAAAGGCAAACGGCACGTGGTCCGCTCCCACGCCCGTGGACTTTCCCCTTGGGTTTGGCGAGGGCGACGTGGAGCGCGACGGCATATTCGATTACGACTTCGACGTGGTGGAATATACGGACGGAAGAGGAAACCAGGACGCCTACGTGCTGCTGGTCTCGGGCGAGCGCCCCGCCGGCGACAACACCCTTTTCGATACGGCAAGCACAGCCGGCATACTGTCCGTTGTGCGCCTGCGCATAAGTAATGACGAGATCCGCGTTGTGTCGCATACGTCATGGCGCAGCATCTCGCGCGGCCGCCTGCAAGAGGATGGCTACCATTGCCTGCAGTGCCCGCGCATCACGGTGGGCAAGACGCTGATCGACGGACGCCTGTCGGGTGCCTACCTCCACCGCCGCGGAACCACCGCAGAAAAGGCGCTCGGCAGCGAGGCCGAGGTTGCGCTGGAATGCTTTACCCTGTGGTCGGATGATTTGGGCGACAGCCTGACGTTCCGCCAAGTTCTTCGCTTTCCGCAAGCACCGTCGAGTATCGAGCTGAGCGAGCCCGAGAATATCAACGGCAAAATGGTGGTGCCCGTTGCGTACGAGACCGCAGACGGTTGCGGCTGCGCATCGTACGCCGTGATCGGCCAGTCCATTGCGGGCTGGGGCGTTATGCCACCAGACGCCACGGTGCCCCATGCGGTGCCGTGGCCACAACATTCGGGCTTTTTGGCCACCGTCAACGAGCAGCTGCAGCATATTACTTGGACGCGAGGCGCATCGGCATTTGCAACGCAGCCCGTGGGTGCCGCAGGCTGTGGCCCGGCATCGTTTAGCGTAAGCAACAACGGCAGGTGCGCGCTCTATGTAGAGAACACCGATGGCAAGGTGGGGCAAACCTACGACGAAGAAGGCAACCCGGTAGCAGTAATGGGCAAGCACTTCCGCATCTTCGCCAGCACCTTGGCAGGCGATCTGTTCACGGAGCCGTTCGTGATGTGCGAGCTGGACCATCCCGTCGATCAGATAACGACATTTTTGACGTCGGGAGGCATGCTCTCCGCGCTCGCCACGCACATTGTGAGCGCGGAGAAGAGCGAGGCAGAGCTGCACGGCATCGAAGTGCCTCTGGTGGCGTGTGCCACTCCGACGGGCGCGGTCGCTACCTCGGGCGCGGTGGTGCCCGGAGCAGCAGGCGAATCCTTCATGGTCACGGTGCGAAACGACGGCAACACTTTGCTGACTGCCGGCACAATCGATCTGTACCGAGAGGGCTCCAGCCAGCCGTTCTCCAGCGCATCCATCGGATTCGGAGCGAACGCACGCATGGCTTCGATCTACGATCCAGAGCTTGCCGAAGACGCTTCGGCCAACGACATGGCACACGTAAAGTACGCGCTCGAGACGCTGGGCGCACGTTTTGCAACGCACCCGCTGGTAGCCGACAACGGCAACGCCGTGCTGGCACCGGGTTGCACGGCACAGTTCCGCATGAGCTTCGCCATCCCCGAGAGTTGGAGCGACGAAGTGGGCAAACGCGTCACGCTGTATGCGAAGGCGCGTAATCTGGTGGCGCTCGATCCCGTAACGCTCGAGGAGATCCGACCGGGCGCAAACTCGGCGCTGAGTGCCGTTCTGCACGAGCTTCATGTGCCCGACGCGGCATGCGAACGCTCAGAAGTTCAGGTCGGCGTATGCGACAGCGCGGATACGACAGGACTTCACGACGCCCCGATGACAGCAGACGGCGATGGTAGCTCGAGTGGCGGCGGTACTGACGAGGGCGGCGGCTCCGGCGGAAGCAGCTCCGGCAGTGGCAAGGACCACGGCAATAACAAGCGCTCCGGAAAAGCGGGCGCGCTTGCGGGCACGGGCGACAGCAACGTCCCCTTAACCGCAGCCGCAGCAGCGCTCGCCGCAGTTGGTGCCGGCCTTGTCGCCTACAGCGCCCGCCGCACGGCGCTCGAAAAAGACACCGCCAATGAGGACAATTCGGATAGGCCTCGCTAGCTCCTAGTTACTTTTGTGAGAGGCGCCGACTCGGCTCATCGAACATCAAAATGGGCTGGTTCTGAATACCCAGAGCCAGCCCATTGCGCATTAAATGTCGTCTGAGGAGTCGAGTTCTGCCTCGAGCTTGGCACGGCGTCTTTTCGCCGTGAAAAACGTTGCGCACAGGACAGCAAACGTGGCCGCGAAAATCGTCGCACCGCAGAACACGCCCGTGACCAGGTTCGCCAACCAAAAGACGCTTTCGAGCGGTACGATCTGCGCCTCAGCGATACAGCGCATTGCGGCAATAACAAGCGCGAACGCGGCGCCGCTAAGACCGCTGACAAGCAGGAAATATCCAACAGGAAGATGCTCGGTTTGCCCAAAACGATTGGTATCGACATAGCCCTTCCGCGTTTGCAGTCCTGCGCAAATCAACATCACGAGAACGAGCCACAAATACATGGCTGCCTCGAACGGCGTTGCAAAGCCATGCGGCATTTCACTAGCGTCGCTGTGAACCCACGTAACCTGTCGAGCTATAAACTGGTAGAAAAAGATCATCAACATGCCAAACGAAAGCAGCACGAAGCCAATCTTGTAGATCTTCGCGTTCTCAGCCTCCAGGCGTTCATCCTTTGGGCCGGCATATTCACGCCACTTTTGCACGATTTTCAGATCTTCATATTTCATAGTGAACTCCTAAAGAGCATTAGGGTCGGCGTCGGTTTCGTCTTCCCAAAACAAGTCGTTCAACGTAACGCGCAGCGCCTTACAGATTGCCACGCACAAATTGAGCGTGGGGTTGTAGCCGCCCGCCTCGATAAGGCCGATGGTTTGGCGCGTAACGCCCACGGCTTGGGCTAAGTCAGCTTGCGAAAGGCCAGCCGCCGCGCGTGCCGCCTTCATGCGTAGGTTCTTTTTGCCCGGCATGGAGTTCCTTTCGTAGTAATGGACAGATATCCGTTGCAACATGACAGAAATATATTGCATCCTTCACAAGATGTCAACTATATCTGTCATTATGGAAACCATGTCCGCCATCGCCATGTGGACATAACAATTTCGATTCGCTATTCAATCTTACTCGGACAAAACCGAGTCGGAAGGACCCGAGTAAGTGGAACTTATCAGCATGGCCAACGCGCACGCCAATAACCGGATTTGCCGGAACCATGCGTGCCCCATCGTTTAATAGCTCCGTTATTGTTCGATGATCTTCTTGACGACCGCGGGAACGCCTGCCGCCACCACGTTGTCCGGAAGGTCTTCCGTCACGACGCTGCCCGCGGCAATTACGCAACCGCTGCCGATGGTAACCCCCTGCAACACGGATACGTTCGCGCCAAACCAGCAGTTATCGCCTACAACAATAGGCAGAGCCTTCTCGAGACCCAAGTTGCGGTCCTTTGCCTTTAGGGGGTGCGAAGCGGTGTAGAAGCCGCAAAACGGCCCGATAAACACGTTGCCACCAAAGGTGATAGAGCCGCCGTCCATAAAGTAGCAGCCATGGTTTACAAAGCAGCCCTCACCAAAGCTCGTCTTGCTCCCGTAGTCAAAGTAGGCAGGCGAAAGGACCGTCAGCCCTTGCGGAAGATCGGTATCGAGCAAGGATTTCAAAGCGTCAAGCTGCGCGTCGCTTCCGGGTTTTGCCATATTAAAGTCATAGCAGAGCGCCTCCGCCTTTGCGCGTTGCGCCAGGAGCTCCTCGTCAAAGTTGGCATCATGCCACTCCCCGCGCTCCATCTTCTCTTTCTCAGTCATTGCGCCCCCTCAAACAACATGCAGTCTTGATGCGGCAATTCTACCAGCCGATAAGCCACGGTTTTAACACGAGCACCACGCCGCGCAGGGAATGACCGCAGAAGCTAAAGGTCACCGACTCCGAACGCGCGTTCGATGGAATTCGTGTTAGTTGGAATCGTCCGAGGCCTGGGCTATGCTACCTTGACTATCTATATGACTACAACGCAGCAAAGGAGCATCGAGAGAGCGAGCATGGCAAAAAACACCGCAAACTATGGTAACGACAGTATTCGTCAGCTCAAGGACGAGGAGCGCGTACGCCTGCGCCCCGCCGTTATCTTTGGCTCGGACGGACTCGACGGCTGCGCGCATGCCGCCTTCGAGATCCTGTCCAACGCCGTTGACGAGGCGCGCCAGGGCTACGGCAAGCTCATCACCCTTACCGCCTTTCGCGATGGTTCCATTCAGGTAGAGGACAACGGCCGCGGCTGCCCGCTCGACTGGAACCCCTCCGAGAAGCGCTTTAACTGGGAGCTCGTCTTTTGCGAGCTCTACGCAGGTGGCAAATACAACAACAACCAGGGCGGCGACTACGACTTCTCGCTCGGTACCAACGGCCTGGGCTCGTGCGCGACCCAGTACGCATCCGAGTACATGGACGTCACGGTTTGGCGCGACGGCAACAAGTACTCCCTGCACTTTAAGAAAGGCAAGGTCGTTGGCGCCAAAAAGAAAGCGCTTGAGATCGAGCCCAGCGACGAGGACCGCACCGGCACCACCATCAAGTGGCGCCCCGATCTTGAGGTCTTTACCTCGATCAGCATTCCCCACGACTGGTATCGCGAGACCATGCGCCGCCAGGCCGTGGTCAACGCCAACGTGACCTTCCGCCTGCGCATTGAGGGCGACGATGGCGAGTTTTCCGAAGAGGATTTTTGCTATCCCAAGGGCATCGAGGACTACGTGCTCGAGAAGGTCGGTACCGACTACCTTACCGAGCCCTTCTTTATCGAGGCTGACCGTCGCGGTCGCGACCGCGAGGACCTGCCCGATTACAACGTCAAGATCACCGCGTGCATGTGCTTCTCGCGCACCTTCATGATGCAGGAGTACTACCACAACTCGTCATGGCTCGAGAACGGCGGTTCGCCCGAAAAGGCCGCCCGTAGTGCTCTGACCAGCGCCATCGATGCCTACATCAAGCAACAGGGCAAGTACAACAAAAACGAGAGCGGCATTAAGTGGCAGGACGTCCAGGACTGTCTGGTGCTGGTGACCAACTGCTTCTCCACCCAGACGTCCTACGAAAACCAGACTAAGAAGGCCATCAATAACCGCTTTATCCAGCAGGCGATGACGGCATTCTTTAAGGAGCGCCTCTCGACCTATCTGATCGAGAACAAAGACGCCGCCAACAAGATCATGGAGCAGGTGCTCATCAACAAGCGCTCGCGCGAGAACGCCGAGAAGACGCGCCAGAGCATCAAGACCAATCTGCAGCAGAAGACCGACATGGCCAACCGCGTGCAGAAGTTCATCGACTGCCGCTCCAAGGACAAGAGCCGTCGCGAGATCTACATCGTAGAGGGCGACTCGGCAGCAGGCGCCATCCGCACCTCGCGCGATGCCGAGTTCCAGGGTGTTATGCCCGTCCGAGGCAAGATCCTCAACTGTCTGAAAGAGGACTACCCGCGCATCTTTAAGTCCGACATCATCATGGACCTCATGCGCGTGCTGGGCTGCGGTGTGGAGATCAAGGACAAGCGCATCAAGAACCTTGGCGCCTTTGACCTGGACAACCTCAACTGGAACAAGGTCATCATCTGTACGGACGCCGACGTCGACGGTTATCACATCCGCACGCTTGTGCTCACCATGCTCTATCGCCTGGTGCCCACGCTTATCGACGAGGGCTACGTGTATATCGCCGAGTCGCCGCTCTACGAGATCAACTGCAAAGAGAAGACCTACTTTGCCTACACCGAGCTCGAGAAGAACGGCATCCTCAAGGAGATTGGCGACCAGAAGTGCTCGATCAACCGCTCCAAGGGTCTTGGTGAGAACGATCCGGACATGATGTGGCTCACCACCATGAACCCCGAGACGCGCCGCCTGATCAAGGTAGAACCCGAGGACGTCACCAAGATGGAGACCATGTTCAACCTGTTGCTGGGCAACGACGAGACGGGCCGCAAGCGTCACATCTCCGAGCACGGCAAGGAATACCTGGACCAGCTGGACCTGCAGTAGCAGCAAATCGATAACGACGGCCCATAAGAAGTTCAAGAGGAAATCGTGGCAAAGAAGAAGACGAAGAACCAGCCCAAGAAAAAGCAGGTCAACGCCGAGAACGTCATCGGCCTGCACTCCGAGGTCACCGACCAGCCGATTACGCAGACGCTCGAGGTCAACTACATGCCCTACGCTATGAGCGTCAACGTCTCGCGTGCATTCCCCGAGATCGACGGCTTTAAGCCCTCGCACCGCAAGCTGCTCTACACTATGTACAAGATGGGCCTGCTCAAGGGCGAGCGCCAAAAGAGCGCCAACATCGTGGGCCAGACCATGAAGCTCAACCCACACGGCGACGCCGCCATCTACGAGACGATGGTGCGCCTGGCCACGGGCAACGAGGCGCTGCTTGCTCCTTTCGTGGAGTCGAAGGGCAACTTTGGCAAGTACTATTCGGGCGACCTGAGCTACGCCGCCTCGCGTTATACCGAGGCCAAGCTCTCCCCCATCAGCGCCGAGATCTTCAAAGACATCGACAAGGACCCGGTCGACTTCGTTGACAGCTACGACGGTGCCATGAAGGAGCCGCGTCTGCTGCCCACCACGTTCCCCAACATCCTCGTCTCGGCCAACAAGGGCATCGGCGTCGCTATGGCGTCCGATATCTGCGGCTTCAACCTCAACGAGGTCTGCACCGCCACGATGCACTACCTGAAGGACCCCGACTGCGACCTGCTCGAGTACATGCCCATGCCCGATTTCTCGACCGGCGGCGAGATTATCTACCGCCGCGAGGAGATGGAGAAGATCATCGAGACCGGTCTTGGCAGCTTCCAGATTCGCTCCCGCTGGCGCTGGATTCCCGAAGAGCGCATCATCGAGGTGTACGAGATCCCCTACACCACCAAGACCGATGTCATCATCGAACGCATCGTCAAGCTCTCCAAGGAGGGCAAGGTCAAGGAGATCGCCGACATCCGCGACGAGACCGACCTTTCGGGTCTGCGCATCGCCATCGACCTTAAGCGCGGCGTCGACCCCGACAAGCTCATGGCCAAGCTCTATCGCTCGACCACGCTGCAGGATTCGTTCTCGTGCAACTTCAACGTGCTCGTCGACGGCTATCCCCGTGTTATGGGCGTGCGCCAGATTCTGCACGAGTGGGTCAAGTGGCGTATTGCGTCCACGCGTCGCCGCATTAACTTTGACCTGGGCAAAAAGTCCGAGCGCCTGCACCTGCTGCACGGCCTTGAGGCAATTCTGCTCGACATCGACAAGGCCATCGCCATCATCCGCGGCACTAAGCTCGAGGCAGAGGTTGTACCCAACCTTATGAAGGGTTTCGACATCGACGAGACCCAGGCCGAGTTTGTCGCCGAGCTTAAGCTCCGCAACATCAACGAGGAGTACATCCTCAACCGCACCAAGGACATCGCCAAGCTCGAGGGCGAGATTGCCGAGCTTGAGGAGATCCTCTCCAGCGAGGAGAACATCAAGAAGGTCATCAGCGACGAGCTAGCAGCGGTCAACAAGAAGTACGTGATGCCGCGCCGCACGGGCAGGATCGAGCCCCATGAGGTTATCGAGGTAAGCTTGGAGCCCGAGGTCGAGGAGTACCCGGTCACCATCATGCTCTCGCGCGATGGCTACCTAAAGAAGATGACGGACCGCGTGCTCAAGAAGGCGACCACGCTCAAGTACAAGGACGGCGACAAACCCTTTATCGAGTTCCCGTCCTCCAACACCCACGAGCTGCTGGTCTTTACCAACAAGAGCCAGGTGTACAAGTGCAAGGTCACGGCGTTTGAGGACACCAAGTCGGCCCAGCTGGGCTCGTACCTTCCGACCGATCTTGAGATGGAACCCGACGAGAGCGTCATCTGGGTCATCGACCCCGAGGACTACAAGGCCGACGTGCTGTTCGTCTTTGAGAACGGCCGCGTGGTGCGTGTCGCGCTTTCTGGATACGCTACCAAGACCAACCGCAAGCGCCTTAAGAACGCCATCTACGGCGGCAGCAAGCTGCTGTATGCGCAGGTGCTCAAGGAGGACCGCGACCTCGCGCTGGTCTCGAGCGACTACCGCCTGATGAACTTCAACACGTCGCTGCTCAAGACCAAGACGACCACCAACACGCAGGGCGTCCAGGCCTTTACGGCCAAGAAGGGCCGCTCGGTCACCACCGTCGGCACGACCGAGGAAATCCTTGGCGCCGGCGTCTCGGCCGAGAAGTTCACCGCGCAGAGCCTGCCCTCCGCCGGCGCCCTCATGAAGGAAAATGACATGCCGAGTTTGTTTGACTAAAACAACGGCGACTAAACCGTCATGGTTTTACAAAGCAGCGGGGCCCGGAGCGCAGTAAACGCTGCGCCCCGGGCCCCATGCATTACACCAGCATCATCCCTATAGACAAAATGCCGCATAAAGCGGAACAGACATAAGCCCATCATTCATTCCAAAGGGCTTAGTCGATAGCCTGATAAGGCGCACGCCCGGATGGGTCTTTTTAAGTGAGGACAGACTTCGAGATCTTGTGTTCTCCCCCGCCTTGACTTCAATCGCAGACAAGCATCCCTGCTTCTCTACTACAAAGTCGATTTCCGCACGATTATCTCGCGCCCAATAATGCAGTGGATAACCCATGGCTGAAAGCTGTTGGGCAACGTAGTTTTCGGTAAGTGCACCCATGAATGTGCCGCCGATACCGGCAAGAATATCGGCGCGTTGAGCACCGGCCTTGGAGACCAGCAGCCCTGTATCCGCCTGATAGATTTTAAAAGCAGAAGGGTTAACGAAGGCCTCTAAGGGGCTTTCGATCTGCCCGACTAGGCTGCAGCGCGCCACCGTACCCGACAATACAAGCCAATCGAGAGCATCTCCAAAGAGAGACGCATTGCCCCCCGCTCGCACTACCTTGTATTGAAATTTACGATTCTCTTTGGCAAGCTGCTGTGGAATGGAATCGAAGCACGCACGCGTCTTTGCACTCAAGCGTTCATCAGCATATTTATTGGTGTCGGCGGAATATCCGTCGAGAATAATCCGATGCTTTTCGGCCACATCAATGATTGACTGATCATCGATGTACGTTTGGACCGCCTCGGGCATTCCGCCAACAACAAGATACTGTCGATAGAGCCCAAGCGCCTTTTCATGAAGGCTTGGCGCAAGAGGACCCATTATCTCGAATGATGAGCGTATCTCGTCGACCAGCTGATCGTGCCCCATCGCCCAGAGAAACTCCTCGAAATCGAGTGGAGCCATCTCAATCAAGTCGGTCTTTCCGACGGGGAACGAATACGACTGATGGTTAATGGCAACCCCAAGAAGCGACCCGGCAGCCGCAACGTAATACTCGGGAGCATCTTCGCAAAAGTATTTAAGGGAAGTGAGCGCTTCCTCGCATGCCTGGATCTCGTCAATGAACAGTAAGGTTTTGCCAGGCACGATACGCTGTCCCGTACGAGCCTCGATCGCACGTACGATCGAATGAGGGTCAAGACCGCCCGAAAAATCCGCTCGCGCCGACCGGTCGTTCTCAAGATTAACGTAGACAACCGATTCGAAAAGATCCTGGGCGTACGTTCTGAGCAAATAGGTCTTGCCACACTGGCGCACGCCTTTGACCAGCAAAGGTTTTCTATCAGCTCTGTCTCGCCATTCCCTAAGGAGCTCGTCTGCCTTGCGACGCATACGTAACCTTCCCTCATGAACTTCTATTTGACAATATTTTAACGCGGATTAATTTGTTTTCAGTTATTTTTCTGCGTTTAAAAATTGTTCTATACGGCACTTGAGGGAATTCGCCCCTATCTCTCGGTAAGGACAGCAAGCATTTCCACCAACGCTGATTGCCATGCGTTCTTCTTGTCCTTAGGCAAGCTTGCGAGCGAGCTCTCGCACCTCTTTCAACTTGGGCGAGGATGCCATGCTGTCGCGCTCGGTCATACCGCTGATGGTGACAATGCCCTGGTCCTCCCACTTGCAGTACGCGCAGGTTGACTTGTACATAGCGATCGCCGCATCATAGACACCCTCGCTGTGGCTATCGAGTAAAAGGGCCGTCTTGGTGAACGGGAATCCCGTGGCACCGAAGGCGTACAGGCGGTCGATGGCGGTCTTTTCCTGCGCAGTGATATCAAACCAGTAGATAGGCGAAGCGAAGACAACCATGTCGGTGTCTTTCAGCGACTCAATCACGTTGGCCATGTCATCCTTCTGCACGCAGACGCCCTCATGGGCGAAGCAGTACTGGCATCCCAAGCAGCCGGCGATCTTCTTGCTGGCAACGCGGATGACCTCGACCGTATGGCCGCCCTCACGCGCGGTCTCGGCAAACGCCTCGACCATGGTATCGGTATTAGCGCCCTTACGCGGGCTGCCGCTCAATACAACGATATTCATAGGATTCCCTCTCCCTCATGCTGCAGGCGCGCAGCATGCTTTCTTGTAACCAAAACGAATGGTGTTAATCAATCGCCAGCAGGCCATATCTCTTGTTCAAGTTCCCTAAAGAAGCTCAAGACGATTGCGATTGCCTTATACAACGTCGAAAATCAAAGAGGGCCCATAGCAACGCCACCTACCTGAAATGACATGCGGTCAAGACGAGCTACGAGGATCGTGACGAGCCGATACCGCCCGCATGCCCCCTTCGGAATAGGCGCTGAGCAGCTCCTGAGCGTGAGCAAACTCGGGCCCTCGCCTCCAACCGAGCAGGCGGTTGACCGCGAGATTTCCCTGGACGTTGTGGACGAAGAGCAGATAGGCGTCCTCGCGCGAAAGCCCAGTCTCCTCCATGATCGAGGGAACCATCTGCTCGGCGCCGCGCTCGACGACGCGCTGTGCCACCCGGGCGTACGCGTCGTCATCCGAGTAGAGCAGATAATAGTCATCGTTTGCCGGCGGACGCTGGCAGAGGGCACCCGCCTCCGTTCCCTCGAGCGGCGGCACCGCCGCCAAGGCCTCGTCGATAAGCGCGTCGAGCAGGGCGAACTTGTCCTCGTAGTGCAGATAGAACGTGCCACGGTTGATATCGGCGCGGCGGCAAATATCCGCTACCGTCATCTTCGCGAAGCCGACCTCGGCCAGCAGCGCGAAGAACGCCTCCCGTATGACCGAGAGTGTATAGCGTCGGCGACGATCGATCTTCCCCGCTTCCATTACCCCTCCAATTGCAACGCTCGACAATGCCCGGCAAACGCTCGTTTATCGACAGCAGGCCGAAGCTGTTCATTGCTCTTAAGCAAATCGACATGGATACTTTTTATAGACACCTGTTTATAATAGCTGAAAGAAGGTATCCAGTGACCCTGTACGAGCAGCTCGTTATCGAGCTCACCAACCGATCGTTTTCCCTTCATGCCGCCTACCGCAGCGGCAGCACGCCCTATGAGCTGAGTGACCGCGAGCCCGAGCCCTACGACCAGCAAATCGAGGACTTCGCCCGTATGATCGAAGAAGCCGATTGCGTGCTGGTGGGCGGGGCCTCCGGGCTCTCCGCGGCGGGCGGCGGCGACTTCTACTACGAGGACAACGCGACCTATCGCAAGCATTTCGGCAAATTCGCCGAGCGCTACGGTTTCAAGGGCGCTTTCGAGGGGTCGTTCTACCGCTGGCCCACCGCCGAGGCGCGCTGGGGATACCTCGCCACCTTCCTCGACACCACGCTCAACGCCCCGCTGCGCAAGCCCTACAGGGACCTCGACGCCATTCTCGCCGAGAAGGATTTCTTCGTGCTCACCACCAACCAGGACACGCAGTTTGTGAAGCTCTATCCCTGGGAGAAAGTGGCAGAGATCCAAGGCGACCACCGCTTCTTTCAGTGCTCCCGCTGTTGCACCGACGCGGTGTGGGATGCGGTCGAGCCGGTCTCCAACATGGTAGAGGCCATGGGAGACGGCCTTGAGGTTCCGACAGAGCTCGTGCCGCGCTGCCCGCACTGCGGGGCAGAGGCGTTCCCCTGGGTTCGCGGCTACGGCAACTTCCTGCAGGGCGAACTCTACGAGGAGCAGTACCGCAAGGTGTCCGAATGGCTCGACGCGCACGCACGGCAGAGGATCCTCTTCCTCGAGCTGGGTGTGGGCCGCATGACGCCCGCGTTTATCCAGGAGCCGTTCTGGGCCCTCACGGCGCAGTTACCGCAGGCCAGCTACATCGCCGTAAACAACAAGACGCAGTTTCTCCCCCGCGCGATCGAGGATCGGGGGCTCGCCGTTCGCGCCGACATCGCCGACGTGCTTGCCGACGTGCGCAAGACGCTGGGGAGGTAGCGCATGGAGACGGCGAAAGCAGTTCGCATAGGCAGGGCGCTAGCCGAAGCGGATCTTGTCATCATCGGCGCTAGCAACGGACTCGACATGGCGGAGGGGCTCAACCTTTTCTGCGCCGATGCTCATTTCCAAGAGGCGTACGGGGACCTCGCCCAGGCAGACGGCATCGGCTGCATACTGCAGGGGCTCGCTTCCCCGGATGCCAGCGTGCGACGCCGATGGGCCGAGCGGTTCCATCAAAAGGAGTATCTCGAATATGAGCCCGGCTCGCTCATGAACGGGCTGCGGCGTCTTACGGAGCACGCCGACACCTTCGTGGTCACATGCAACATCGACGGGCACTTCGCGCGCGCCGGGTTCGACGAGAACCGCGTGCTCGAGACGGAGGGGGGCATACGCACGTCGATCGACGAGCGGCGTCTCGCCCATCCAGACGCCCTCGCCACGGCCCAGCTCGAGGAGCTCGAGCGCCTTGTGCAAGCCCATCGCAACGGCAGGGTCGCCATCCTCGAACTTGGCGTGGGACTGCGCAACGGCATCATAAAGCACATGCTCGCCCAGATCGCGAACGTCTGCGAGCACGCCACCTACATCGTGTTCAACTACAGCCAGGCTATGGCGCCCGATGCATCGTGCGAGACGATTCTCGTTGACGGCGATATGGCCCCGGCTTTCGAGGAGATTGCCCAATGCCGTCTCTAGAGAGGGAAGCGTATAGGCTTCGAAGCCTTATCGACGATGCCGACGCCATCATCGTCGGCATCGGCTCGGGCATGTCAAGCGCCGCCGGGTTCAACCATTACAACCGCGCAGGCATGGCGCGCGCCGGAATGACGGACTGGCAGCAAGCCTTTGGCTTCAAGAGCCTTTTCGACGGCTTCTACCACCTCTACCCCAGCCTCGAGCAGCGATGGGCATACTATGCGCGATACATCGACTTCATGCTGCGCGAGCCGACCTCGCAGCCCTATCTCGATCTACGGTCCCTCATCGGCCATAAGGACTACTTCATCCTGAGCACCAATGTGGACACCCAAGTCGAGAAGACGTTTCCCGCCGAGAGGATCTGCAACTATCAGGGAAGCTTCGCGCACCTTCAGTGCAAGCAGCCATGCTGCGACGAGCTCTTCGACGCGAGCCCCTACGTCGAGCGCATGCTCGCGGGCATGGCGGGGTTCGAGATCCGCAGCGAAGATGTCCCCCGATGCCCGCACTGCGGCTGGCAGCTTGTACCGTGGGTGCGCGACGACACGTTTCTGCAGGGTGTGGCTTGGCGCGAGGGCCTCGAACGATACGAGCGCTTCGTGCGCGAACGCGGTAGTAGCCACGTGCTGTTGCTGGAGCTCGGCGTGGACGAGATGACCCCCGGCATCATCACGCTCCCGTTCTGGAGCATGACCGCAAAGCTGCCGGATGCGCACCTGCTGAGCGTAAACATCTCGGGCGACTCGGCCCCGTTGCAGCTTGGAAGCAAGGCAGAGGCGATCCAGGCCGATTTGGGCGCACTGCTCTCGGCGGCGCAGGCAGGCGACGAGTAGCGCGGAGCGGTAGACGCGCAATGAGGTTTTAGCCGCAGCCTCCGAACGAGAGGGCTCGGAGGCTGGTATTCCTGAATCGCAGGTCACGATGGGTTATCGGAATCGCGAAGAGCGGATACCGCCAGTAAGCCCCCTCCGGAATAGGCGTTGAGCAGCTCCTGGGCATGGGCGAACTCGGGGCCTCGTCTCCAGCCGAGCAGGCGGTTGACGGCCAGATTGCCCTGGACGTTGTGGACGAAGAGCAGGAAGGCGTCTTCGCGTGAAAGCCCTGTTTTCTCCATGACCCAGGGAACCATCTGCTCCGCTCCGCGTTCTATGACGCGCTGGGCTACGCGAGCGTATGCGTCGCTGTCCGAATAAAGCAGGCGATAATCGTCGTCTGCCGGCGGACGCTGGCAAAGCGTTGCCGATTCAACCCCCTCAAGCGGGGGAGCCGCTGCCAACGCCTCGTCGATAAGCGCATCGAGCAGCGCGTACTTATCCTCGTAATGCAGATAGAACGTTCCCCGGTTGATCTCGGCGCGGCGGCAGATGTCCGCCACCGTCATCTTCGCGAAGCCGACCTCGGCCAGCAGCGCGAAGAACGCCTCCTGTATGACCGAGAGGGTGTAGCGCCGCCGGCGGTCGATCTTGGTTTCTCCCATCGCCTCTCCAATCTGAGTCGTTTGACAATGTCCAGTAGCTGTTCGTTTATCGACAGGTGCACGCGTTTGTTCATTGCCCCTGCGAAAATCAACAAGGATACTGTTTATAGACACCTGTTTTTTATAGCTGAAAGGGAGCACGGATGACCCTGTGCGAGAAGCTCGGCATCGGGCTTGTCAGCCGATCGTTTTCCCATCGGGCCGTCTATCGAAACGGCGGCACGTCATACGATTTGAGCGATTGCGAGCCTGCTGCTTGCAAGCAAGATATCCAGGCTTTTGCCCGCAAGGTGGGGAAGGCTGATTGCGTGTTTACGGGAGAGGCAGGTAGGCAGGCGTTATGAGCATCTGCATCAAAAATCAGATTCAGAATATGAATATCGTCATCGGCTGCACGGTGGGGTGTCCATATTGCTATGCCCGTAACAATGTGAAACGTTGGCATATGATTGATGACTTCGCTGATCCTGCGTTCTTCCCGAGCAAGCTCAAGATGATGGAAAAGAAACGCCCGCAGAACTTTCTCCTTACCGGCATGAGCGATCTCTCCGGGTGGAAGCTGGAATGGCGAGACGAGGTATTTGCAAAGATCCATGAGAATCCACAGCATCAGTTCCTGTTCCTGACCAAGAGACCCGATTTGCTGGATTTAGATACCGACCTGGAAAACGCATGGTTCGGCGTTACGGTGACGAGGAAAGCGGAGCTGTGGCGTATCGACGCCCTTCGGAAAAACGTCAAAGCAAATCACTTCTTCGTTACTTTTGAGCCGCTATTCGACGATCCCGGTACGGTCGACCTTTCCGGAATCAACTGGATCGTCGTCGGCACCATGACCGGGACGCAGAGCAGGAAGGTTCATACGGAACCGGAGTGGGCATGGTCTTTGACGGAACAGGCGCACGCGCTTGGCATTCCAATGTTTATGAAGGAAGACCTCGTCTCTGTCATAGGGGACGAAAACATGATTCAGGAATTGCCGGAAGAATTCGAAAGAGTGCTGGAGGTGCAGAGAACATGGCGGAAGTGATCGATGGAACCCTCATCAATGAGGTGGAAGCAAAGAACATCATGACCAAGTCCAGCCTGCCGGTAGGCGGCTACTCGGTCAATCCCTATGTAGGCTGCACGCATGCCTGCAAGTATTGCTATGCCTCCTTTATGAAGCGCTTTACCGGACACAAGGAGGAATGGGGCACCTTTCTTGATGTGAAGCATTGGCCGGAAATCAAGAATCCGAAGAAATACGCTGGACAGCGGGTGGTTATCGGTTCTGTGACGGATGGCTACAATCCACAGGAGGAGCGATTCGGGAATACCAGGAAACTCCTGGAGCAGCTGATTGGCAGCGATGCAGATATTCTGATCTGCACAAAGTCCGATCTTGTGGTACGGGATATCGATCTGCTGAAGAAGCTTGGACGAGTGACCGTTTCATGGTCGATCAACACGCTGGATGAGAACTTCAAGAACGATATGGACTCCGCGTCGAGCATCGAGCGTCGTATCGCTGCTATGAAGCAGGTGTATGACGAAGGTATCCGTACGGTCTGCTTCGTGTCCCCGGTATTTCCCGGCATCACGGATTTTGAGATGATTTTTGAGCGAGTAAAGGATCGGTGCGATTTGTTTTGGCTCGAAAATCTCAATCTTCGGGGTGGTTTCAAAAAAGCGATCCTGGATTATATCGCCGAGAAACATCCCAATCTCGTACCGCTTTACGATGAGATCTATAACAAGCGCAACCGTAGCTATTTTGAAGCGCTTGAAGTAAAAGCCGAGGAAATGGCCAAGAAGTACGATTGCCCCTTTGTGGACAACGAAATGCCTTATGGCAGAGTCCCCCAGGGGCATCCGGTGATCGTGGACTACTTCTATCACGAGGAAGTCCGAGGGTCGGATAATAGCGGAAAAAGAAATCGTTAAACGGAAACCGACGACGATTCGCTCGAGCGATTAGCGTCCACGCGTGGCTTCTGCCGATTGGCGCAACGGGCGACGGATTAAGGGATCGCTCGGGCGGATGATCCCGCTGCAGTACAGGCGGTCGCTCAATTTAGCGGCATGAGCGTTTTCGCACGGAAAACCAGTATCCCCTGTGCCGAGTTTAATCGTAGCGAATACAATGGGCACTGAGCATCAATCGAAAGTAGCCAAGAGCCTTTTCGACGGCTTCTACCACCTCTACCCCAGCCTCGAGCAGCAATGGGCATACTATGCGCGATACATCGACTTCATGCTGCGCGAGCCGACCTCGCAGCCCTATCTCGATCTACGGTCCCTCATCGGCCATAAGGACTACTTCATCCTGAGCACCAATGTGGACACCCAAGTCGAGAAGACGTTTCCCGCCGAGAGGATCTGCAACTATCAGGGAAGCTTCGCGCACCTTCAGTGCAAGCAGCCGTGCTGCGACGAGATCTTCGACGCGAGCCCCTACGTCGAGCGCATGCTCGCGGGCATGGAGGGGTTCGAGGTCCGCAGCGAGGACGTCCCCCGATGCCCGCATTGCGGCTGGCAGCTTGTGCCGTGGGTGCGCGACGACACGTTTCTGCAGGGTGCGGCATGGCGCGAGAGCCTCGGACGATACGAGCGCTTCGTGCGCGAGCGCAGCGATCGCCGCGTGCTGTTGCTGGAGCTCGGCGTGGGCGAGATGACCCCCGGGCATCATCACGCTCCCGTTCTGGAGCATGACCGCAAAGCTGCCGGATGCGCACCTTTTGAGCGTAAACATCTCGGGCGGCTCGGCTCCGCTGCAGCTTGGAAGCAAGGCAGGGGCGATCCAGGCCGATTTGGGCGCCCTGCTCTCGGCGGCGCGGACGGCGAAGGTATTTAAGCCTCCTTGTCAGTCGCTTTGAGATAATCCTCATCGTTCACAGGTTCCAACCACTCGTTGGAGGCTTCCTCGCCCGGAACCTCCAACGCGAGATGTGAGAACCAGCTGTCGGGTGCGGCTCCGTGCCAGTGCTTCACCCCTGGGGCAATGTTGACCACGTCGCCAGGGTGCAGTTTCTGCGCCGGCTTACCCCATTCCTGGTAAAACCCTCGACCAGCCACGCAGATGAGAATCTGTCCGCCGCCGTTTTTGGCGTGGTGCACGTGCCAGTTGTTGCGGCAGCCGGGCTCGAACGTCACGTTGTAGACGCCAACCTGCTCGGTTGATAGAGGCGCGAGGTAGCTTTGCCCGATAAAGTACTTCGCGAATGCGTCGTTGGGGGCACCGATGGGAAAGGCCATCTCGTTTTGGTGCTCGGCTTTTGCATCAGCGGCATCGTCATCCGCCCAGACCTCCTTTGCCATGCGGAAGGCCGCCCACGCCTTGGGCCATCCCGCATAAAACGCCGCGTGCGTAAGGATTTCCGCTATCTCCGCCCTGGTCACCCCGTTGTCCTTTGCGGACATCAGATGATATTTAAACGAAGAGTCCGTCAGTCCCTGCGCCATCAGGGCCACAACCGTCACCACGCTGCGGTCTCGAAGGGAAAGCCCGTCTTCTCGACTCCACACCTCGCCAAACAGCACATCGTCATTGAGCTGTGCGAACTTGGGGGCGAACTCCCCCAGGGCATCCCTGCCTGCCGTCTGTTTAATTGCCATGATCGATCTCCCCCTGTCGATGGTTTAGGTGCAAATCTGTTTCCTCATTACGGAACACCCTTTGCAATCCCTGTTCTAATGACGAGAATGAAGGTAATACCTAAACCTGACTTTAGGTCAAGGAATGAATTCGAGATTGATTCGGAGGAGCCATGTACACAATCGGACAGGTTTCGGAGATGTTCGGTTTGCCCGCCTCAACGCTGCGCTATTACGACAAGCAGGGATTGTTCCCGGCATTGGAGCGGACGTCCGGCATTCGGCAATTCGGCGATACGGAACTCGAGGCGCTTCGGATCATCGAATGCCTCAAGAAAGCGGGGATGGAGATCAAGGACATCCGGCTGTTCATGGAATGGTGCGCGGAGGGTCCATCGACATACCCCAAACGCAAGGCCATGTTCGAGGAGCGGAAGGCCCACATGGAGCTAGAGATCGCGAACATGAACCGCGCGCTGGACATGCTGAAGTACAAATGCTGGTTCTACGGGCAGCTGAATCAGGGCGAGAATGAGACTGAGCTGAGGGCCATGATTCCCGACGGTTTGCCAGAAGATATCAAAGAGGCCTACGAGAACGCTCACGCTCGGTAGTACCAAAAACGCCCTTTTTAAACTCAACCATTGTTTAAGATGTCACAACTCGGACAACAAGACTGGTTGCCCCGGTACGCAACGGGAGGGTCGACGCGGCTGGCATCGACCCTCCCATTTCCCAAACGGCATAAAGCTACTTGCTCACAACCGAGATGCGCTGGGCGACGTGGTTACCGGACTCGATCTCATCGACCATGGCAATCGCATAGTCAGCGTACGAGAGCGTTGACTCGCCGCGGCTGTTGAGCGTGAACTCCTCGCCCGCCAAGATATACTCACCGGTGCGCTCGCCGTCGGCCTGGAAGTCAGCAGCAGGGGAAATGAAGGTCCACTTGAGGCCGTCCGTTTCGCGAAGGTGAGCAAGGACTTTGCCGGCCGCGGCGGACAGCGGCTTCCAGTCATCGGGGAAGTCCGGGCCCATATCGACGGTGACCGTATGCTCGGGGTTGACGAACAGCGAGCCCGCGCCACCCACTATGAGCAGGCGCACATCGGTGCCGACCAGCACATTAGCCAAGTGGATGCCAGCGTCGGTGATACCGGGGATGGTCTCGGGCGTCCAGCCGCCCACGGCGTCCACCACGGCGTCGAATCCTTCGAGGTCTTCCGTCGTGAGCTCGAGTGCATCTTTGATGACGGAGTTCTGAGCGGCGGTCCTATTCTCGCCGCGCACGATGGCGGTCACGTCGAATCCGCGACGCACGGCCTCCTCAACGATGAGGCTGCCGGCCCTGCCGTTCGCTGCTACAACTGCGATTTTCTTGGTCATCATACTTTCCTTTCGACCTGCGGCACTCGCCGCCGCTTTCCTTGCGGCTCATACGATACGCGTCAAAGGTATATAATGGAAAGTAGGCACATAAAAGTGCTGTAAGCACCAAAAGGAAACTAATGTAAATGACGTGCATGATTGCAGACGGAGGTTTCACGAATATGACAACACCGACTTTGG
Source organism: uncultured Collinsella sp. (assembly GCA_905205405.1). Lineage (GTDB taxonomy): Bacteria > Actinomycetota > Coriobacteriia > Coriobacteriales > Coriobacteriaceae > Collinsella. The sequence goes on along the minus strand of CAJLDK010000012.1, from coordinate 5,537 downwards.
AGAACCTGCCTGCCTGCCCAGTGGAGACAACGCTTTTGCTCATTGGCAACAAGTGGCAGGTGCTCATCCTGCGCGAACTCTCGCTCAAAGGCACGATGCGCTTTAAGGAGCTGCAACGCTCGATCGGCAAGATTTCGCAGAAAGTTCTGACCAGCAACCTACGAACCATGGAGGAAACGGGGCTCGTTCATCGTGAAGCGTTCGCAGAGGTGCCCCCACGGGTGGAGTACTCGCTCACCGACCTGGGACAGACACTCAGACCCGTTCTTGACGCAATGAGAGCTTGGGGCGAGAACTACAAGGAGCAGCTCAGCGGCGGCGGGCTTCGATAAGTAGCTCCTACTGGTTACACGCCTACAGAAACCCCTCCGTCCTATCGCCATCACGGGAAACCCTCCTCCTTGGTTCTCGCCGCAAACGGCTTCGAGGCCGCGCTGGAGATCCCGGCACGGCTGGAGCCGCCCCGCGCGAGCAGCGGAAAGGGATACACGCCCTTTACCAAGGTAGATTGCTGCTTTCGCTTCCCGTTCCTTCCGCAGTATTCTCAAGGCGGATGCGCGGCCCGCGCTCTTGGCGCCTAGGGGGCGTCGCCGTCACATCGTTTCATTCGCGCCTCTCTTTAGCGTTGGCAAGACGTCGGTTCGTGCCGTTCGGGTGCACGCAGGTTTTGATAATGCGCGCCATCTCATCGATAGGCGTTTCGCAGCCGCTCCGAATCCAGTCCTGTACCACGGCAGAGAGCCCATGCACATAAAAACTGATGACGAAGGCCCGCTGCTCGCTGGGATAGCCAAAGCGCTCCAACACTGGGTCGATGATGTGCTTCGCTAGGGCCTCGAATCGCTCCTGAGCTTGCAGCGTATGCCCGTTTGCGAGCATCGCGCGATAGATGGAGCAGTTGTCTTGGACGAACTCGAGGTAGGGCCTCAGATACTCGTCGGTTACGAAAACGAGCTCATCGAGGGAAGCCGTACGGATAGCCCCGATCGTGTCTGCGGCGCTTTGTTCAAAGCGCTCGAAGAACTTGGTGTTCACATGCTCCGAACACTCCTTCACGAGGTCAGGGACACCCTGGCAGTGAAGGTAGAACGTAGAGCGCCCCACCCCGGCCTTCTTGCAAATCTCCTTAACGGTTATGAACTCCGCGCCCTTGTTCTGCAGCAAGTCGAGCAAAGCCTCGTCCATAAGCTGCGCCGTCGTAAAGTATCTGCTCTGCTGCCTGTTCACCCAAGCCTGCCTCTCCCTGATGCCAAAAGCTATTCGCCGGCAATTCCCTTGGCAAGCTCCATTATCTCAAAGGCGTATTTCTTCTTAGAGGTTTCCAGAATCCAGCGATGCAGAACAAGGTTCACGCTTGCGCCTGCGATACCCAAGATACCAAGGACGATTCCGAGCACAAACAACGTGCCCTCGCCAGGTCCCAGCACACCCATGGTCAGGCACATGCCCACACCCAACAACAGCGAGGAAGCGATGCCAAAGCTGTAGGCGAAGACGTTCGCGGGGCGCTTTGCTTTGGCATCGAGCTTCTTGAGCGCGGTGAGCTTGGAGGCGCTTTTGGGCGCGTATTGCTTGGCGATCGATTCCGCGCAGGTCTTGTCGGTGTCCATGTTTTCTTCCTTTTCTCTATGGCTTGTTCGACAACCCAAGAATAGGAAGAACGTGCAGGCGATTGAAGAACACAAACGGGACGTTGTGTCCATGTTATATCGGCGAATGTCGACACTCACCGCAACTGCTCGGAATGATGATTGCGCTGCATTTCGTTATCAAATGGGCAGTGAAAAACGGCATAAAAGAGGCCTACGGTGCTGTCACTGGCAAGAATACCGCCGAAGATATCCAAAACGAAAAAGAGTTGAAAGAACTTGGATTGGATCAAGAGGATCGATAAATCCAGTTTCGCTGCCCCTAAAACGGCCTTGCTTTGCCCTCGGGGACAATGATGCTCACTCATTCATTTGAATTCGTCTTGAGGAGCGCCTTAACGTGCAGGTCGTAACGTGTGGCATAGAGAGGTCGTCCCCTGCGCTTTATCCTTCGCGCGCCCGTGCTTACCTTGATAAGGTCGGCATCACGAAAGAGCATCGCTTCCTCGAGGTATCTATTACGGCGTTTCAGTCTATCGCCTTTCAAGAGCTGCTCCTAAAACTCGAATCTGATTACACTTTTGGGAGTTTCATAACTCTGCGCCACAAGATGAGCAAAGAACGCACCTCGAGATGAATCGACTAAAGGAATTACGCACCTGCCGGGAGGCAGACAGCCTGCTCGATCATCGCGGACTGCCAATTGATAAACCCCAAAAGCCGGACCGCACGGCGGCGCTCGTTTCGCTAAATCGGCTTGATGGAATGGCGGATCACGGTCTTGAGCTTCTCCGGCACACACTTGCGCGGATCGGAAAGGTAGATTTCGTGATGCAGGCGGAATTCGGAGAAGTCGGGGGCGTAGCCCCGTTCCGCTGCAAATGTGCGCATGGCGTCTATGGTCGTCGTCTCGTCGTCGTAAGGCCCAGTGTGCATGCACTGAACGCAAAGGCCCTCGTCGACCCTCAGCAGCTCGACCGCCGAGAAGTCCAGCTTCTTCTTGGTGGCAGCTTCCGAAACGGCCCAGTCGAAATCCTCGCGAGTGACGAAATCGGGCAGGCGGATGCACGAGATAAAGTTGAAGTCGTCCTTCCTCGTGTAATCGATCTCGCCATCGGCGCGGTCTTGCCACCAGAAGCCCTCGAGTGGCGGCACGACGAAGTCGAAATAGCCTTCGATTTCATGCGGGCCCTTCTTCGACATCTTGATGGTATAGGCAACGCCGTAGGGCATCGGCAGCGCGTTCTGCTACGCGCCGCCTTCGGCATTGGGATCGCCCTTGCCCCGCACGGCAACGTAGCTCATAGACGGAACGATCAGAATGCTCGGCTTGTCAGGCGGTTTGCCCGCGATGTTGTAGCGCACCGTAGACGCTGATGGAGATGGCTGCGCGCAGGCACGAGTGCGCCGCCGCACCTCATGGCCTATTTCTCGGGTATTTGGGGCGCGCGGCGTTCAAAAATGTGAAGCGGTTCCGCATGCTCGGGGTTGAGCCGAGGCGCCCTACTTCTCGCCCTCCAGCAGGCCCACGATGCGGTCGATGTCGACGGCGAAGCGGGGCCTTCCCTCGCGCTCGTAGCGGTCGAGGTACGCCTGACACTCGGAGACAATGCGCTTGATGTTGCCGTCGATGATGCGCTGGAGCGTCTCGTAGTAGGCCGAGCCCTCGGTCCTGAAGCGGCGCTGGTAGGACTTGGTTATGGGGAACATCTTGATGTAGTGGATGCCGTGGCGACAGCCGGGGCTCGTCGTGGGGCGGGGTGGCAACGCAAAGTACTGGTCTTTGGGCACGTTGGGGGCGATGTTGGAATGCAGCGGCACGGCGAAGTCCCTGCGCTTCCCGCGGAAACGCAGCCTCACCACCACGATGCAGGGGAGATTGTGCTTAAGCATGAGCTCGCGGTCGCCCTCGACGAGGTCAAAGAAGTCCTGGGAGATGGATACGACCTTCACCGGTTGCGCCTCTTCATACGAAGTGGGGCCCGCATCGCTGCAGGCCCCTACAGGTGGGCGATATTCTACGCCTTGCGGCACCCCGTCGCCCACGGAGGTTAAACGTACACGTAAGCCGTACTCTGAAAGCCGCGGCTTCCGGCAAGTAGTTTATGCCACGAAAGGTCGCTTTCAACGCGCATAGCTCGCAAAATAACACTCGCTGGGCCGTCACCCCTGGCAGTTGCCCTCCAATCTTCATTGGAGTCAGCAGGTCAATTCATATAGTTATGGGGGGGTATCCTAAAGGAAATCAAATTTATACCCCCATAACTAAGGAATTTTCTATTCCCACTCAATGACTAGGGCCCTGGTGTAATTGGCTGGATCACCGTTCCGGGAACCGGTATCGACCTACCTGTCCGCCGAGCTCTTTCTTCAGCTCCAGCCTAGTATCTGATTCGCGCCGTTATAAGCGAAAACCGAAGAGATGCGTCTTAGCCAAGAAAAGAAGGTTAGCCTCATCTTACTGCATGATTCGTGTGTTATAGTTAGATGGCTCTAACTGTTTGGGGGCGATGGCCATGCACGAACGCAAGGACTTCTGGGACAGGAATGCTGGTCGGTACGACCGTTTCATGCGAAACGACCGGGCGGCGTATGAGAAGATGTATGGGCTGATCCGGCCGGTGGTGAAAGCAAAGACCGTGCTGGAGGTTGCCACCGGCACGGGGCTCATCGCAAAGAGCGTCGTGGATGCGGCGGCGCGCATCGAGGCTACGGACGCCTCTGCAAAGATGATCCTTGAAGCAAAGCGGGACAATCAATCCGCAAAGCTGCACTTTTCCGTACAAGATATGTTCCGCCTGCCCTATGCACAGAAGTCCTTCGAAGTGGTGATCGTGTCCAACGCACTTCACATAGTGCCGCATCCGGAAAAGGCCCTGCAAGAAATCAGGCGGGTGCTGAAGGACGACGGCGTGCTCATCGCGCCAACCTTCACCCACGCGGGGAACTCGGTTTCCGGCAAGGCAAAAGCCTTTTTCATGAGTATGGCGGGATTCCCCCTCCACAGCGGGTGGACAAGCGAGGAATACCTGCGTTTCCTGCGTCAAAACGGCTGGGCGGTGCGGAAAAGCGCGGTGCTGAAGGCCTCGTTCCCGTTGACCTATGCGGAATGCACGAAATCGGAGGGGCCAGATGTCGTTCTTTGAAAACACCCGCAAGCCCGTGGGCCTCGGCGGAAAACTTATGGTTGCCATGATGAACCTGGGCCACAGCCCTGTGGCGCGGTGGGGGCTTCGATTTCTACGACTTGCGCCAAATGCCAAGGTGCTGGATTGCGGCTGCGGCGGCGGGGCGAATATAAAACGGCTGCTGAAAAAATGCCCGCATGGCGTCGTCAAGGGCGTCGACTATTCGCCCGTCAGCGTGGAGAAGACTAGAAAGCTCAACCGAATTGCAATTCAGGAGGGGCGTTGCGCCGTTCTGCAAGGCAGTGTGGCGGATATGGTGTTTGAGGATAGCTACTTCGATGCCGCCACGGCCTTTGAGACCGTCTATTTTTGGCCTGATTTGCCCCGATGCCTCCGTGAGGTCTGGCGGACGCTGAAGCCAGGCGGGACAATTCTCATCTGCAACGAGAGCAATGGCGATACGGACAAGGACGAGAGGTGGACGCAGATCATCGGCGGCATGACCGTCTACAAGGACATTGAATTAAAGGCGTATCTGGAGCAGGCGGGTTTTCACGAGGTGCAGATACGCAAAAAGAAAAAGTGGCTCTGCATCACGGCGCGGAAGTAAGGGCATCAAGCACGGGCATTTTTGCATCCATCCTGCACATGAGTTAGGCATGCCGGTCATAGCGGCTGTGCTGGCGGCAATTATGACAGTTTTTATTCACTGAGGAAGAAACCTATGAAATGTAAAATTGAGAAAAACACCGTGCAGGAGACGCTGATCCTCCCGCTGTATTCCCGGAAGCTGTGTACGGAGCTGTACCCGAACCTTTAC
>CAJLDK010000011.1:0-65138 GCA_905205405.1 uncultured Collinsella sp. | reverse complement strand
TTTTCTTTTTAATCTTACGGAGCTTTTTGGGGTCGTCGCCCGCCTTGGCCATGAGCTTGGCATTCTCGATCTCGTGCTCGGGTGCTTCGGCAATCACCATGCCCTCGGTATCGAAGCCCGAGCGGCCGGCGCGGCCGGCAATCTGGTGGAACTCGCGGGCGCGTAGGCGACGCATCTTGTAGCCGTCGAACTTGGTGAGCGCGGTGAGCACCACGGTGTGGATAGGCACGTTGATGCCGACGCCGAGCGTATCGGTGCCGCAGATGACGGGCAACAGGCCCTGTTGTGCCAAGCGCTCGACCAGCAGACGATAGCGCGGCAACATGCCAGCATGGTGCACGCCGACGCCGCATCCGAGCAAGCGCTTAAGAATCTTGCCAAAGGCCGTCGAGAAGCTCGTGCCCTTGGCCGCCTCCTTGATGGCCTCGCGCTGCTCCTTGCTGGCAATACCAAAGTTGGCGAGGGATTGCGCCGTCGCAAGTGCGGCGTCCTGGCTAAAGTGCACGATGTAGAGCGGGGCCTCGCCGCGGCGCATTGCGAGCTCGACCGTGCCCTCGAGGGAGGTCGTCACATAGTCATAACTCAGCGGAACCGGACGCGGGGCGTCGACAACCAAGTCGCAGGTTGCGCCGGTGTGCTCCTCAAGTGAGGCGGCGATGGCAGTGACATCGCCGAGTGTGGCGCTCATGAGCATGAATTGCGTGTGAGGCAGGGTGAGCAGCGGCACCTGCCAGGCCCAACCGCGATCGGGGTCGGCAAAGTAGTGGAACTCGTCCATGGCGACGCAGCCAACATCGGCATCTTCGCCCTCGCGCAGTGCGTCGTTGGCAAGGATCTCTGCCGTGCAGCAGATGACGGGCGCCTTGGTGTTGATATGCGTGTCGCCGGTGATCATACCGACGTTATCGCGGCCGAGCACCTGCACCAAGTCGAAAAACTTCTCGCTGACCAGAGCCTTGATAGGAGCCGTGTAGTAGCAGCGCTTGCCCTGCGCCATGCCCATAAAGAGCATACCTAGCGCGACAAGCGACTTGCCCGAGCCGGTCGGCGTGCCCAGAATGACGTGATCGCCGGCGGCTAGATCCATGAGGGCCTCTTCTTGGTGGTCCCACAGCTCAATACCGCGATTGCTCGTCCATTCAAAGAAGCGCTCGAAGGCCTGGTCGGGCGTGAGCCACGGTTCGGGCTCGCTGCCGTCCTCGGGCTCCCACCAGGTGGGGGAGAGCGCGCCGAGTGAGCCGAATTCGGCTTCGGTTCCCGTGCCGCCCGAGAATGAGCTGGCGGCGCCGGCGCCAGAGACGGTGCTGGCGGCGGTATCTATCGTGGTCTGTGCCATGTGGGGGTACTTTCTCTCGCCGTTTGTCCGCCATCCATTATGGCGTAGCGGCGGTGCGGGGCGCCAGCGCGAAAGAAAATGCAGGAAATGGGCGTTCTGCTCAGCCGTTTGGTGCAGTTGTCAGCTAAGTGAGTAGACTTTTTGCAATATCGCGAGCACATGACTTTTGCGCAAGGGCTCTACCTGCGGTTTTATTTCTTCCTATGCGGGTTGTGCTTAGCTATTGCTAAAAAGTCTACTCACTTAGGTTTGAGGGTCGTTCATCGGTGCCTATTTGTGCTTGCTCGCTGGCGTAGCGACCGCCAAAAGCCCCTAGGACTCTTGCGGCAGGCGCTTCTTGCCTTTGCGGGCGCGGTTTCTAAAGTTCTCGACGGCCTCTTCCATGCCCAGAGGTACATAGGTGAGCTCATCGAGGTTTTCGGGCAGGTAGCAGGCAAGGCTTTGCTCCTGCGCGCGGCCCGCCGCGAGCTGTTCATTGCTGGGCTGCGCGCCGGGTGTGGCGCAAATGCCATAGACGACGGCACCCATCTCGCGCGTGCGGCATTCGTACTCGGTCTCGGGATGCTCGGGATGGTCGCGGCGGACGTCGTCGCTTACCCAAAGCGTGTCGTAGCCGGCCGCGGCAAACTGCCCCAGGGCGTAGTCGCGCAATGGCTTACTGTCGGTTCGCAGTGTGACGGTGGCGCCGGCTGAAAAGAGCGGGCGGTAGAGCATCAGATGGTCGACATGGACGAGTCGTTTTTTGGCGTACTTGGCCTTGGGCTGCGGCGTGGGAAAGTTAATGGTAATGGCATCGAGCTCGCCTGCGGCAAACAGCTGCGGCAGCGATGCGGCGCCTCGGGGCAGGACGAGTGCGTTGGACAGCTCCTGCTCGCAGATTTTCTGTGCGGCATAGGCGATGCAGATGGGCTCCTGGTCCATACCGATAAAGAGGGTGTTTGGCTCGTGGGCCGCGCGCTCTACAAGGTACGTTCCCTTGCCACAGCCAAGATCCAGGTGAAGGTGTTCGAAGGGCTTGCTGCCAACTGGCGCGCAAGCCTCGCGCCAATCTCCGGCATAGGCCTCGGGGTTCGTCTCAATCGCATCGGCGTAGCGCTCCAGGCGCTCTTCGAGCACAAAGTTCTTAGGCGTGCGAACGTGGACGGCTCCCATGAGGCTCCTTGATCATGAGTATGGAACGCATGGCAGCACGTTCCATCAATGGGTTGAAAAGGGTGGGGCATAGCTTGCCCGAAAGTTGCGGTGCGGCTCGGCGGCAAGTCGCCGATGCCTACAGGCGCTTGAGAATCACGTAACGGTTGAGCTCGCCGCTGCGACCGTCGGCATGGAAGCGCTCAAGCTCGCGCACGGGGACCTCGCCGCTCTTGTAGAATGTGCGCACGCCGCGCACCAGGTCGGTGATCTGCTGATCGTCAAAGTGATGGCAATAGCGGTAGGCGTGGCGGTCGTTTTGCCAGCCAATGAGGTGGTCGCCGGCTTCAAACTGCGCGGAATCGTAACTTTCAAACGGCGGGGTGAGCTCGGCGCGGGCTTCGGCGCGAACGGCCTTGCGCGCCATGCGCTCGTCGTTCATAAACTCCCAAAAGCTGATGGCGATGATGCCGCCTGGGCGCGTCTGGCGCACCAGGGCGTCGAGCACGCGTACGCGGTACTCGCATGACGGCACGTGGTGCATAAAGCCAAAGCAGACCGAGATGTCGGCGAGCGGGGCGTCGAAAAGCACGTCGGGTGTCTCGGCGGGGTTGAGCTTCATGAGGGCATCGAGTACGTCGAGTTCCTGGAAGTGCAGGTTGGGAATGCGCAGGGCGTGACCGTGCGCATCGATAGCCAAATCCTGACACGAGTCAACACCATAGAACTCAAACGGGCAACTGGCATCTGCCGAGGGGTTTGCGCCGTCGACGCCCTTGGCGGCAAGTGCGCCGCCGGCGGCAAAGTTCTCGAATCGCATGTTGCCGCAGGCAAGATCGAAGACGCGGACGGGATGCTCGATCGTGGCGACGTCGAGCTGCTCGAGCGCTATGTCCATGGTGCGTACCCAGCCGGGCCACGGTGCCTGGCGCGTATCGGAGAAGGAGGCGGAGTGCTCGCGATAGAACGTATTGTTGAGCTGAATGAGCGATGAGGCGAAATCGCGGTTCACGGCGCGGAACTCCCTCCGTTGGCGGTGCGGAATAAACAGTACGACCATACTACCGTTAACGCCGCAACGGGGACAACCGAGCTGCGGGTCATTGCTTTGTTTGGACACATTTCCGCAGCTCATATATGCCCGCAACCGCCGGTTGTCAAAAATCTCACTAGAATAGGTGGCATGCTTTTGGCGGTGGCGGATAGATTTTTAACTGTGCAAGGCGCCTTAAGAACAAAAACGGTCCGGCGGCACGGCTGGCATCGCATAGGAGGAACCATGAATGTAGAAACTGCGCAGCGGCTCGCCGACCTTCGTCGCAGCAAGGGCTTTAGCCAAGAAGGATTGGCGCGAAAGCTGGGACTGTCACGCCAAGCGGTCAGTAAATGGGAGCGTGCGGAGAGCTCGCCCGATACCGAGAACCTGATTTCGCTCGCCAAGCTCTATGGTGTGAGTCTGGATGAGCTGCTCAATCCGAGCGATGAGATCGAAGACGATATCGAGTTTGAGAACGAGGACCGCGCCCGTCAGCGCGAAGCCGAGGCGGCAGAGCGTGCCCGCACCCACGAGGCGGCGGCACGCGCTACCGAGGCGGCAACGCAGGCAAGTGACGCTGCGGCCAAGGCGGCGCAAGCGGCAAGTTGGAGCGCGCAGGCCGCCAATGCCGCTACGGCGCAGGCGACGAGTGGCGGTGCGGTTGGCTCGACTCCGGTGAAGGGCCCGTTCCAGTCGTTCCCGTATTGGGCTGTGTGTTGGCTGCTGTTCTTTTTGCTGATGTTCCCGTTTGGTGCCGGCCCCTTTGCCGCGCTGATTTTCTTTACGATCCCCATCTATCACTGGGTGGCACGTGCGCTCGATGGCGATTGGGCGCGTGGGGATATCCAGGTTGGTCCGGCGCCGGTGACAGCTAGGGCTCAGAATGTTTCCGCTTCGGTTGATGCTGACGTGGCTACCGCGACTACCGCTGAGCCGATTGCCAAAGAGGGTGATGAATGATGAAGCTTTCACATGAATCCAAGGTACGCTTGGGCGTTGGCATCGGAGCGTTTGTGCTCATCATTGGGCTTGTCTTTGGCATTTCGCGGACATTGATTCATTTTGATGGTCCGTGGAATCTCGACGATGTTGTATCCGGCTTGTCTGGTATGGACGATGCGCTTGACGACGACGATCTTTTGGATGGCGGCAACTATTCCGCTCGGCCTCAGCAGCTTTCGAGCACGACTTTTGATGCCGATGAGTTCCGCTACCTCGATTTCGATATCAATGCGGCTTCGGTGGACGTCAAGGTTGTTGATGGCAACAAGACTCGCGTTATCGAGCGGGGGCGCGTTGCCGAGGGCATGGATGCCTCCAAGGCCGCGACGCAAAACATCGCATCCGTCGAGGACTCGACGCTCAAGGTTTCCCAGTTTGGAAGTGATGACGGTAAGGCAATCGATCGCTCAGTTACGGTCGAGCTGCCGCGCCGTGTTGCCGAACATCTGAAGGGAGTCAACGCGCACGTGGGCTCGGGCGATCTGCAGATTGCCGGTGTCATCTGTGATGGTTTCGATCTTTTCCTGGGTGCGGGAGATGTAGAGTTTACGGGCAGCGTGACTGATGCGCTCAGCGCTGAGGTCGGTTCGGGTGATGTGACGTTCGAGCTTTACCAGGCCCCCGCGAAGTCGATGGACGTGAGTGTGGGCTCGGGCGATGTGGAGATGACGGTTCCGAACTCGACGGGCTTTAAGGCGAGCCTCACCTTGGGCAGCGGCGACTTCGAGAGCGATTTCCTTCCGCTTGGCTATGACGGCGAGACCATTTTGAATCTTGAATTCGATAACGGTGACAAGTCTGCCACGTATCGTTTTGAGGTCGGTTCGGGCGACATGTCGTTTGATCCGGAGTGATGGCTGCGGGCTGGTCCGCAAGCATAGATGCTTAGACGCGCTGTTTGATGAAGGCGCCGAAGCCGAGATCGGCTCCGGCGCCTTTGCCTTTACAATGGGGGCATGGAACAGATTATCTTGAACATACTCGAGGCTCTGCGTCGCGGCGAGACCGTGGATGACAAAGCGCTCGTCAAACTGATACATGCCGAGGCGCGCCGTGAGGGTGCCGACAAACGTGATTTGGCCAAGCGCCGTCTGCTGCCGTTCTACCAGCGGGTTAAACGTGAGGAGCCGGCTCGGTGGGCTGCGTGGAATGTCGATTCCGATCTGGAACGCCAACTGCTGCAGGTGCTGCGCATGAAGCCGCGCCGCACGGCTTCGGGCGTGGCGACCATTACCGTCATCACCAAGCCCTGGCCATGCTCGGGCGATTGCCTATTTTGTCCCAACGATCTGCGCATGCCCAAGAGCTATCTGCACGCTGAGCCGGCGTGTGCCCGTGCGGAGCAAAACTGCTTCGATCCGTATCTGCAGGTGAGCGCTCGTCTGACCGCGCTTTCGCAGATGGGGCATGCGACCGACAAGATAGAGCTCATCGTGCTCGGTGGTACCTGGAGCGACTATCCGCAAGGGTATCAGGCATGGTTTATGTCGGAGCTCTTCCGTGCGCTCAATGACGATGCCGTCGCCGGCGTGGCGGCAAACCCCATGTTGGCGCGTCCGGGCATCAGCCGTGCCGAGGCAGGGCGCCTGCTCGATGATGCTCCCGCCGATGCCCTGCCGCCGGTGGTAACAGAGCGCCGCGAGCGCTATCGGGCTGCCGACATTGCGACAGACGAGGCCAAGCTCGCTGCCGGCGTTGCCGACGAGCAGGGGCGTGTGGATGCTGCCGTGGGCGGCTATAACCGCGCGGTGCGTTGTCTGTACGGCCCCGGCACGCCGTGGGGCGAGGTCGCCGAGTGGCAGGCGGCAACGATGGAGGAGCTTGAGCAGCAGCAACGCATCAACGAGACGGCGAAGCATCGCGTGGTGGGACTCGTTATCGAGACGCGCCCCGATGCTGTAACGCCGCAGGCGCTCACGCTCATCCGTCGTCTGGGCTGTACCAAGATCCAGATGGGCATCCAGAGCCTCGACCAGCATCTGCTCGATATCAACGAGCGTCGCATTTCGGTGGCGCAGATCGAGCGGGCGTTTTCGCTTGCGCGCCTGTTTGGCTTTAAGATCCACGCGCATTTTATGCTCAACTTGCTGGGCGCCACGCCCGAGGGGGACAAGCGCGACTACGAGCGCTTTATGACCGAAGGGGCCTTTATGCCCGACGAGGTCAAGGTTTACCCGTGTGCGCTCATCGAGGGCTCGCGTCTGGTGGGCTGCTACGAGCGCGGCGAGTGGCGCCCCTATACCGAGGAAGAGCTGCTCGATGTGCTGGCCGACGACATCGTGGTGACGCCGGCGTTCTGCCGCATCAGCCGTATGATTCGCGACTTTAGCTCCGACGATATCATGGTGGGCAACAAGAAACCTAACTTGCGCCAGCTCGTCGAGAATCGTTTGGCGGCCCGTGGCGAGGGCGCGACGGTGCGTGAGATTCGCTATCGCGAGATCAGCACGGCGGGTGCCGACTTGGATGAGCTATCTCTTGATGAGGAAGTAGCGTACGAGACGTCGGTGACTTACGAGCGCTTTTTGCAGTGGGTGACGCCGCGGGGCAAGATCGCGGGCTTTTTGCGGTTGTCGCTGCCCGATCGCGCTTTTGTTGCCGCACATGCGGACGAGCTGCCGACGATGCCGGACGAGGCGATGATTCGTGAGGTGCACGTGTATGGCATGGCGGCGCGCGTGGGCGATCAGGGCCAGGCAGCGCAGCACCATGGATTGGGACGTTTGCTCGTGGAGCGTGCGTGCCAGATAGCTCGGGACGCTGGCTATACGTACATCAACGTGATCAGCGCGATCGGTACGCGCGAGTACTATCGCCATCTTGGATTTTATGACCATGGCCTTTATCTGCAAAAGGAGCTCTAGATGAACAAGCCGAGTGTTTCTGCCGGCGTCGTTGCCGGCGTTGCTCTGGGAGCCGCGGCGCTTGGTGTGGCCGCTGTCGCTGTTCGTGCTGCCTGTCTGCAGGTCGCGAGGACCCGCAACGGGTTGGCACGTGTGAAGCGTGTGCACGACGAGAGCGGTGACGAGGTCCGCGTGCTCGTACAGGGCGGCGTCTACCAAAGCGCGAGCTATGTTGGCGATCGTTGGGCGGAGCCAGTCTTTGCGTACTATCGTGCATTTGACGATGTGTTTGAGGCTGAGGACGCAATGCGTGATGCTTACGGGCATGGTATCGACCGTATGCTCATGCTGGGCGGCGGCGGGTTTGCCTATCCCAAGTTTGCGCTGATGTCGCACGAGGGCCTGCGCATGGACGTCATCGAGTATGACGGAGAGATAACGCGCTTGGCGCGCCGTTGGTTCTATCTGGATGAACTGGAGCACGCGGTGGGCGATCGCCTGCGGGTGATTACCGCTGAGGCTCGCTCGTATCTGGGTGTGACGAGCGTGGGCCATCGTCGCTACGACGTGGTCGTGAGCGATTGCTTTGGCGGTGCCGAGCCCGTGCGCGAGCTGGCGACCGTTGAGGCGCTGTGCCTGGTGCGGGGCAGCCTGAACCCCGGGGGTATCTACGTGGCCAATATCGTGAGCGCAAACGAGGGGAGCGATGTGACGTTCCTTCGCGACTGCGCTGCCACGGCACTCGAGGTATTCGTCCACGCCTGGGTGGTCCCATGTGGCGATGCGAAGTTCAGCGGCGAGGAAAACTACCTGCTCATCGCCAGCGACGGCGACTACGCCTTTGCCGAAGCCGTGCCCTTCGACACCGACTTCCTCGGCACCGTCCTTCACGACAAGTAAGTCTCCCCGTCCCAAAAAAGACTGGTCTTAGGCGTGGTCGCGCCAGCCGTGAACGCGCTGCTTCATGCCCTCTATGTCGAGCACGCCTTCGGCAAAGCCCTTGCGCACGAGCTCTTCGGGAACAAACTCGTCGTAGCGGTCAAAGTAAGGCACCTCGCCAGGATAGACGAGCTCGATTGGATCGAAGTCCTTTTCGGCCTCGGCGGCGAGCACCTCAAAGAACGTCTCCTCGTCGGCCTTCATCTTAAACTGCATAAAGTACGGGCGTGACGGGTCGAGTCCGCGAAGGCCCAGCTCAGCGGCGCATTTGATTTTAAGCATGCGCTCGAGCGCCAAAAAGGCGTAGCTGCCCAGCCAGGGGAAGAGCACCCAGGTATCGCCGCCCAGGTTGATGAGCGGCTTGGTTCCCGCACCCGAAATCTCGGCCGTATGACGAGCCTGTGCTAAGCGGGCCCGTGCGTTACCCATAAGGTACGGATATGCCGCGTGCTCGTTGAGCGCCTTGCGCATGCGCTCGAGTACGTGTGTATTGATGTCGCCGGGGCAGTCGCCAAAGTAGGCCGGCACCCGGCCCTTGACCTGCGTGGCAAAGACGGTGTGGCGCCTCCAGTCCACTTCCTCGACAATCCAGCAGTGTCCGGCGATGGCGATGCGCTCACCGGGCGGTGGCGGATTGACGATCGTGCCCAACTCGGCCGACTCGTTGCGAACGGTGAACTCCTCGTTTTCCTGGAATACGGCGTAGAACTTAAAGTTGTTAATGATGCGCTCACCCGCGAGACCCACGATGAGCCCACCGCCCTCGGTGACCTGGATATGGTCGATCTTAATGAGGTGACGTAGCAGCACACGGTAATCGTCTGCCGAGACACGGTGGAAATAGCTGAGCGTGAGCACGCGCTGGGCAAGTTCGGCCGGCGTGAGCTCTCCGGTGCTGGCGAGGGTCGACATGGTCTGGTGATAGAGCAGACTGTAGGGGAGACGATCGAGCTCGGGTGGCTCGACCCACTTTTCCTCGCGATAGAGTTGTACGAGCGCGATACCCTGCAGGAGCTTCCAGGGAATGGTTTCGGGCATCATCGTGCGCGGCTCGGGCTCTTCCTCGCGCATGACAAACCACATCTCGGGCGGAAGATCGCGACGGCCTGTGCGCCCCATGCGCTGCAAAAAGGAGCTGACGGTAAACGGCGCGTCAATCTGGAAGGCGCGCTCCAGGCGGCCGATATCGATACCGAGCTCCAACGTAGAGGTGGTGACGGTTGTCTGCGTCTGCTCCTCGTCGCGCATGAGCTCCTCGGCCGTCTCGCGTAGCGATGCCGAAAGATTGCCGTGATGGATGAGAAAACGGTCGGGCTCGTGCCGGCTCTCGCAGTAGCTGCGCAGCATGGAGCACACGGCCTCTGCCTCCTCGCGCGAGTTGGCAAAGACCAGGCATTTGCGGCCGCGCGTATGCTCAAAGATATAGCCCATGCCGGGGTCGGCGTTGTCGGGCGCCGTGTCGGTGGGGTTGAGAAGCGCCTGCTCGGTCGCTCGTGGGATGTCGACTTCGCCCTCGGGGGCCGAGGAAGTGCGACGGTCTTTGGGAGCGGCCTTGCCCCGCGCCTGCTCACGACGTTGACGGTGTTCTTCCTGTGTAAGCTGTCCGCTGTGGCACATGTCTTGTCCGGATGCGGGCAGCGCCGCGGGCGCCGCCGTCTCAATACGCTCGCAAGCAAGCACCTCGGCTTCTTGTGGACCTGTGCCTACGAATCCTCGTTGCTGAGCCTGGGGGCCCGAGTTGTAGAAGTGCTCCATGGAGATGCGCCACACGCGGCGCGGTTCCTCAAAGCGGGGGATAACGCAGTCGCGCCCCGTTCCCTGCGAGAGAAAGGCGCCCGTGCGCTCGGGGTCGCCGATGGTGGCCGAAAGGCCAATGCGGCGGGGCTGCACGCCTGCCATGCGCGAGAGGCGCTCGATAAGACAGAGCGTCTGCCCGCCGCGGTCGCCGCGCATGAGCGAATGGACTTCGTCGATAACCACATAGCGCAGGTCGCAAAACATGCGCGGGATCGCCATGTGCTTATGGATCAGGAGCGCCTCGAGCGACTCGGGCGTAATCTGTAGGATGCCGCTCGGTTTTTTGATGAGTTTGGCCTTGTGTGATTGCGAGACATCGCCATGCCAGTGCCAGACGGGGATATCGGCTTCTTCGCACAGGTCGTTGAGGCGGACGAATTGGTCGTTGATGAGCGCCTTGAGGGGGCCAATGTAGAGGGCGCCCACGCTTGCGGGCGGGTTCTCCCAAAACTCGGTCAGGATGGGAAAGAAGGCTGCCTCGGTTTTGCCGGAAGCCGTGGATGCCGTCAGGAGCACATTATCTTGCGTGTTAAAGATGGCATCAGCTGCTGCAACCTGGATAGAGCGTAGGCTCTCCCAATCGTGGGAGTAGATGAAGTCTTGGATAAACGGGGCGTAGCGGTCAAAGGCGTTCACGGGGCCTCCTTTCAACAACGAATCTCTCAACGCGGCTGGCAACGGCTTGCTGCATTACTGCTTCAACGTTTGCCCAGATAAAACCTGCCAAAATAAACCTGTCCCTTTTTGGTAGGTTAGATGGTGAACTCGGCGAAGTTGCGGTCGCCGCCTGCGGTGCCGGTGTCGCCTGTTGCGGCTGCCGGCGCCAGCGCGTCGCCGCCGACGCTTTGCAGCAGCTCGGCCACATTTGCATCGGGGTTCTGACACAGGATATCGAGCAGCTCGATAAAGTCACGGATGACCTCACGCGGCGTCAAGTGCGTATCGGCTCCCACGCGGCCGAACTCAATCTTGAGAAAGTCCACCAAGTCGTTTTCGGCAAGCGTGGGCGTCCAGCCAAAGTAGCCGGCATGGATCTGCATGAGTTTTTCGATGAGCACCAGTAGCTCCTCGTAGGTGAGTGGCTGCAGGCGGATGATGGGCGCGAGCATGTCCTTAAGGTCTTCGCGCGCAAAGCGGCCCTGAGCGAGTCGGCTGCGCAGGGCCTCGTAGGAGAACACGCCGCGGCGGCGGTCTTCGATGGAGGTTGGCGTGCCACCCATGATCATGCCCAGGTACTGCGCCTTGCCCTGGAGCGTGTCGTTGTACATGGTCAGGATCTTCTCGTAGTTGTATTGGCGCGTGATGGCGTTGGGAATCTTATACAGATTCACGAGCTCGTCGATGAGCACCAGCATGCCCTTGTAGCCGCTGCAGACCAAAAATCGCGCAATGAGCTTAACGTAGTCGTACCAGTCGTCATCGCTGATGATGGTCGAGGAGCCCAGCTCGGCGCGTGCCTCGCTCTTGGTGCGGTATTCGCCGCGAATCCATTTGGTCACGCGGCTCATGGTCTCTTCGTCGCCCCCGGATGCGGCCATGCGATAGCGGCGGAGCATGCGGGTGAAGTCGAAGCCGTGGACCATTTCCTCGAGCGGGGCCAGTTGGGCATTGACGACCGACTCGTCGACGTCGGCGCACGAGGCGACCCAGCGATCAAGAATAAGGTTGAGCGCACCGCCTTCGGGGCGCGTCTTGGTCGATATATTGCGTATGAGCTCGCGGTAGGTGGCAAGGCCCTGCCCCTGCCCGCCCTGCAGACGGCGCTCGGGGGATAAGTCTGCATCGGCGACGACGAATCCCTCGCCCATGGCATGCGTTCGGATGGTTTGGAGCAAAAAGCTCTTGCCGGCGCCGTAGCGACCGACCAGGAAGCGGAAGCTCGCCCCACCGTCGGCGATGAGACTCAGATCGGTGAGCAGGGCGCGGATCTCGACCTCGCGCCCTACGGTAATGTAGGGAAGGCCGATGCGCGGGACCACGCCGCCCTTGAGCGAGTTGAGAATGACGGCAGCGACGCGCTTGGGCACGCGGGGTGCTGCGGATGCGGTATCACTCATGGTCTAGGTATCCTCTCACGTCTGCTTCGTAGTCCTCGATAATCTGCGGCCCTGCCGCGCTAAATTCAATTACGGTGTCGCCCACCAGGTCAAAGAGCGCCTCGTTGATGGTATCGACGAGCATGTCCTCGCTCTGCTCCGATTGCACTACCGCCGATTCCGCCTGTACTGCGTTGTGCTCGAGCAGCGCGCGGAGATAGGCGTCTGCGGCGAGCGCGAGTTCGTTCGTGGCGTCAGCGGGCGCAGCAGCTGCGAACGCGGGCGTCGGCGCGAGAAGCGGTGCCACGACACCAAACTGTTCGGCGGATATGGTCGGCTCGTCGGCCTCGTCCTGCCGAATGGGTGCCGCGACTGGTTCGACAATCGCGTCGGCTACGGGCTCGGCTTCCGGTTGCCCTGAGTCCGTTGCCTCGGCTTCTGCGGACGCGCCATCCTCGCGTTCCTCATCGATCAAAAGCGCTTCGCGCGTTTGCGCAGCGGCGTTCCGAATGTGCCCCAGCTGGCTCAGATCGATATCGATTTTGACGGGCTGGTGTGCGGCGTCCCACGAAAGCCATGCCACAATCTCGTCATCGATAATCTTGGCCAGATATTTGGGGACCTTTTCTTCCTTAAGGGGGTGGGCAGGGTCCAGGGCCAGGCGCAGGCGTTGGTCGCAGGCGCGCATCATTTCACCGAGCTTGCTGCTCTTTTGCCTACTACCATGGATGCGCATGCATTCCCAAAAGCCGTTTTGGCAACGGTAGATATGGATAGGATCCAGGCGGTATTCGCAGTCCTCGTGGCGCTCGGGCGCAAAGAATACGGCCGAGGCAAACATGGTGTAGGGCATGGCCGTCTCCTCCCCAAATAAACTTGCCACGATGCCGGTCTTTCGGTGCGTGTCATAGTAGCGCACCATGCGGACATACACGGCGCACGCCACGTGGCGCAGATCACGGTGGTGGCTGCGGTCGAGCCGCGAGCTACTTAGGTTGTACGTGGAGAGGGCGTTGATGGCGGCCATGAGTCGCTCCTCGCGCACCTCATCGGGCGGAAGGGGGAGCGTGGGCTCGGAGGTTTTGCGACGCTTAGGGGTCTGGCCGGACGGTGCCGGTGCAAGGTCTCGTGCCGCGCGCCGCAGTTCGATAAGGGCGTTATCGAACATGACGGTTTTAGAGTCGCGAAGCAGCTTGGGGTCGAGCCCGTGGAACACGGCGTAATCTTGCAGCCACACGCGCGCAAACCGGTCGATGCCGGGCTCGAAGGCGCGATAGACATCCCAAAAAGCCTTGATCTTGTTAAAACCATCGAGTGGATCATCTACGCCAATGCCGCAGATCAGCTCGTAGAGATACAAGAAGGCAAACGAGGTCGATGTCTCCTCGATATTCCCGCGGCGCACTTGGGCACGCCAGGTAAAGTAGCCGCGCAACTGCCGGTCGCTCATGGCGTTGTAGGTGGGAAAGTACGACTTAAAGGTGCCGTTGTAGGGACAGTCGTCCTCAAAGTCGGCCATCAGCAGGCCTTGGCGGTAGAAAAGTTCGGCTTCCGAAAGCCAACGGCCCGCGCCGCCCTTTGGGTCTTCTTGCCAACGCGATATCTCACGCATCTTGCGGTATTGGTCGGGGAGGAAGTTCTGCATCTGTCGGCCGGTCTTGAGAATCGGCTCGTCTGCGTAGATTTCGTTTGAGAAACGGGCGGACTGATGGGTCCGAGCCTCGGCCATAATGCGCTCGATGAGCATCTTGATGTCCTGGTCGGCCACCGCTCCTCCTCTCGAACGCAGCTACGGTGACCTCATATCATAGCACAGCATCAAACAGATGTTCGAGATACCGCTACGTAGATAGATTTAGAACAGGAGGGCGTAGATGACGGCGATGATGACGGAGGGAAGCATATTGGCAGTGCGGAAGGTCTGAGGACGGATAAGGTTGACGCCGACGCAGAAGATGAGCATGGAGCCTACGAGCGAAAGGCTGTCGAGGGCTGCCGTGGTCATGATGGGGGAGAGTGCACCGGCAAACAGCGTGATCGTCCCCTGGAACACGGCGACGGGCAGGGCGGAAAAGATGCAGCCGCGGCCAAGTGAGGCCGTCATGGTGCAGACGATGATGCAGTCCAGTGCGCCCTTGAGGGCAAGCGTTGACCAGTCGCCGAGCAGGCCGTCCTGAATCGATCCCACAATGGCCATGGCGCCGATACACACGGTGAGCGAAGTCGAGACAAAAGCGTTGGTGAACTCGTTATCGCCCTCGCTGCCGGTTTTGCGCTTGAGCCATTCGCCAAGGTTCTCAATGGCGGCTTCCAAGTCGACGGCCTCGCCGATGAGCGAACCGAGCGCAAATGAGACGATGAGCATGGTGGTACCGGTGGTCGACAGCGCCTTTCCATCGATAAGGAGCATCTTTTGCATGGTGCCGCCAAGGCCGATAAACAGGACGCACAGCCCCGACGCTTTCATGAGCGTGTCTTGGATACGCGGTGTGATAAAGCGACCGCCCGCTAATCCCAAAAGACCGCCCGCAACTAAAAGGACAACGTTGATGATTGTTCCCAAGCCCGGCATGAGCCCTCCTGTATTGATGCCAACGTGGCAATCGTAGCAGAATGGAATGCGAGACACATCGCGACTCATCTAATACGTTATATAAGTGGTATTAGCAACGACGCGCAGTATTTAAGCCTCAGGTGGTTGTCGGGACATAGGGATAGTAGTCAAAGCGCAGTGTCATAAGCCGCTGTGGGGATTCAATAGCCGCGGCGATGATATTGGCATCGCGGGTACGATCAAACCCTTCGAGTTCGATCTGATACGAGACGTCTTGCATAATGTCCAGACGTCGCCAGGCTAGGAGTGTGTCGCCATCGAATTCCAAGGTCTTGCCTCCGTCTGGGGCAACGGCGTATAGGCGCAATTTAGCGGTGGTTGCAGGGTCGACAACCGTGACCTTTTTAATTTCGTTTCGAGTATTCTTGGCGCCCAACAAGGTGAGCAGTGTTGGGGCCACGACCTCGCCCGATGGCAAAAAGACGACTTCGATGGATTCAGGAAATGCGATGATGGCCGACTTGCGGACGGGCTGATTGGCGGCGGCAACTTCGATGCTTGCAGCGTCGATGACCTCCGTGTGGTCGAGCGCGGCAAACACGCAGCAGTTACCTTCATCGATTTCTTGAGGATCAGCAAGCCCCAGACTGTCCGCGAGCTCGGGATCGTTTTGATCGGTAGCGGGCTCATTCGGTGCTTCGAAAGAAGCTGGGACGCTGTTTGTCGGCGATGACGTGTCGCCCGCACCCGCTTCCTTGTCCGCGCTCTCTTCTTGTATGGTTGCGTTGATGGGTTCGTCGTTTGAGGGGAGCGTCTTGGCGTCAAGCGCGGAGGGGAGAATTCCGATGGCTCCGGATCCGTTCCACTCCATTTCGAGAAGCGCCGGGTCGGCAAGAATGCGTTGCCTGCTTTGCGCGTGGGCATCGATTTCAATAGGGCCTGCCTCTATCCCTCGTGTAAGGCTGAGTGATCCGGCTGGCTTCTCGAAATGAGCGTCCGTGTCTTTGGTGCTGGCGGCGTAGAACAGCAGGGACGTTTCTCCCGCCGCGATGGCATCGGTGCCGGCTTTGGCCAGCCGCAACGATGCCGTGAATGAGAGGGTGGGCTGCGTGTCGTCTGCATTCGCGGCGGCGCAGCCCAGACATATACCGCCTCCTTTCTCGAAAAACGCACCGTCAAAGGCGACCTTCGCTCCGTTCGCCGAGTCATCGACCGAAGCGATGTCGATGCGCAGCTCTAAATTGCATGGATCGTCATCTGCATCGAGCACAACCGAGCGCCACGTGCAGACGGCGCACCCCGCCTGGGAGCCGTTTACCTTGTTCGAACGATTGATATCCACGACTATCGAGCCGTCCGTATTACGACGAAGGCATCCCGAGGTTGAGATTGCGGCCTGTGCAATCGAAAAACGCTTACACGCAATGGCGCTCGACGGATTTGGTGCGGAGCTTAGGGCTGCTGGTAAGGAGTCTGCCATGACGGGAGTCGCCCAAGCGGCGACAGGCGTTCCGGTTGCGAGCGCGCCGCAGAGTGCGACGACGGGCAAAAGGTTCTTCGATGCCATGGGGTCTCCTTAGCTAATTTAGTGCGGCCTATCCGTGTTTTGTTTCTGGCTGTGTTTGATGTGCAGACCGAGGCCGGCGGTCCCCGCGCCTGCTGCTGTGGCACCTACTGCCAAGAGCCATCGTCTGTCGCCTGTCTGCGCCAACGGTTCCTCGCGGTCGCCGCGGTCGAGTTCCGAGAGATCGACCGTCACTTGCGTGGCGGCCTGTACCTGTTCTTGCTGGGCAAAGGCCATGGCTGGCCCAAACGCTAGGATGCTGACGGTGGCGGCCAGGGCGATAGCCTTATGCCGTGTGCGCACCGGGCTCGACCGTCCAGGTGATCGTTGCAACCTGATCGCCTTCGCCGGTTACGCGGAAGATGTCGCGCGTGACGCGGGCGACGTTTCCGCTTGTCTTGAGCTTAATTTTGTCCGTGCCGCCGGCAATGCCCTGGTAGCCCATGTCGAAGGCTGCATTCTTGGAAAGATCGAGGCCCGTCTCCTGCATTGCGGCGCTGGCGTTCTGGAGTGCGCCGTCGGGGCCGACCTTAAAGTCGATGGAATTCTGCGCGGTTCCGGCCTTGGCGTCGGCGGCAATGGTCCAGGTGTTCATGGCGTCGATCTTCATGTTGGTGACATGGATGCCGTAGGCCGAATGATTGTCGATGGTGGTCGCGTCTTCTGAGGGGCCCTGAAGCGTGCCGTCGGCCTTGGCGACGAAGGGAATAACCGTCGGAACTTTGAACTCTACGTTGTCGATCTCGGTCCTGACCATTACTTTCGTGGTTCCAACGCGCCCGGCTGCCAGAGCTGGCGTCGGGGCGGCGCCCATTGCGAGCGCGAGCGCGAGCCCTGCGCCCACGACGAGCGCTCTGGCTCCGTTCATGTTCCTGGTGATGTCCATGGTCGTTCCTTTCTATTCGCCGCGGGCCGTCCCCGCGATGATTGGACGAATGCTGGTGAATTGCGTGCGGTGCCGCGTCGGCCGAAAAAGCTAGTTCTCGGCTTGCTCAACCCGTACCCTGACACGTGTCGGATTGCCGTGGCTGTCGAGGGTCTTGGCATCGAGTGCCTGGATCTCGATGTATGCCTCGCCTTCTTTGATGTCGCCGGCGGGGCACGTCTCGATTGTCTTGCCGGTCTCGACCACACCGGATTCGTACATGGTCTCGTCGTTTTGGATGACGCGGAATCGCTGGGGAAATTTATTGTCTTGGACGTTTTGCACGTTGACGCGCAGCTTGCCGTCCTCCTGCAGCTGAGCGATCGGTGCGACCGAAATCGTCATCATATTGCCGCGGACGATGGCATCGAGCTCATCTTGGATTTCTTGGCGCGATTTACCCTCTGCCGTCGTGACTGAGGCGCCCGCTTCGGGCACGGGCTGCGACTGCCAGGCGTATAGCCCTACGGCGACAAGGGCGCAGACGATAGCCAGGCAGACAACGACGAGTTTCTTGCGACGCCCCAGTCCTGCGAGGCGGGGCGGCTTCTTCGCACTCATGCGGCGTCCTTGGTGGTGTAGACACGTGCGAACGTGGACGGCTCCGCTCCAAAGAGCATGTGAAGCATCAGGCGGCGCGAGTAGATGAGCTCGTCAAAGTCGTGGGGGAGCTCGATGTCGTGGATACGCGCGATGTGGTGGGCGAGCGCCGAGAACGACTCGGGGTCGCAGATAACATCGGTGGTGACGTGGTAGACCGCCGTATCGGGGAGCGCCTCTTCGTCGAAAGGCAGGAGATAGGGATCGTCGTCGACCTCGATGGCGACGCCGTACTGGGGCCAGTAATATGCCATGGGAACCTCCCTGCTTCTGGGACCAAAACTTCTATCGGTTTTGGCTGTCGACGCCGACCGTATCAGCCGCTACTTGACCAATTTCTGACCAAATGCTTGACGGATTGACATCTCCGCAGGTAAAAGGTGAAAAAAATTACTTCAACTTTTTTCGAGCGACAATCGAGTGGCCGGCGACGGCGGGGCGATATGTGTCAAAAGCATCGTCTGCCGAGGAAGCCTTGCCGTTCGCCGAATTGCACAAACGTAAAAATCGCCAATTATGGAGACGGTCTCGAACACGTCGACGAAACGATGCGGTAGCATCTCCCTGCAAACACTGTAGTTAGCTAAAGGGGGAGTTCGCGTGTCTGCAACCATTAAACCCTTCACCGATGAGTTCGAAGAGTATGGCCGCGATGAATCTCGTGCATCGGGCGAAGCATCGAGCATCTCGTTTCCGACAACGGAAGACGAGGTCCGTGCCATTTTGGAAACGCTCCATGCCGAGCGTGTCCCGGTAACGGTTCAGGGCGCCCGAACCGGCCTTGCCGCCGGTGCCGTGCCCCACGGTGGGCATATCCTCAATACTTCCCGTATGAATCGCTACTTGGGCCTTCGCCGCGATGAACAAGGCCAATTTCTGCTGCGCGTGGAGCCGGGCGTTGTGCTCTCGGAGCTGCGTAAGCAGCTGAGCAAGAAGGTACTGCCGACCGCTGGTTGGGACCAGGCATCGCTTGAGGCCTACGAGGAGTTCCAAGAGTCCCCCGAGCAGTTCTTTCCCACCGATCCCACCGAGGCATCTGCCTGTCTGGGCGGCATGGCGGCATGCAACGCCTCCGGCGCCCGCAGCTACGCTTACGGCCCCATGCGCCCTCACGTCACGGGCCTTCATGTCGTGCTGACCGATGGCGACCTGCTCGAGCTTCACCGTGGCGAGGTTTTTGCACGGGGCCGCCACCTGTCGCTCGTGACGGCAGAGGGTCATACATTCGAGCTTGATCTGCCTGACTACACCATGCCCAAGACCAAAAATGCCTCGGGGTATTTTGTTGCGGACGATATGGACGCCATCGATCTTTTTATCGGTGCGTGCGGCACGCTCGGCGTCATTACCGAGCTCGAGATCGCCCTGCAGGCGGCACCTTCGGTCGTATGGGGTGTGAGTTGCTTTTTCGATAGCGAGGACAAGGCGGTGTCCTTTACCGATTCCGTGCGCCCTGTCCTGTCCCATGCGGCTGCCATCGAGTACTTCGATGCTGGCGCCCTGGATATTCTACGTCGCCAGCGCGAGCAGTCGACGGCGTTTGCCTCGCTGCCGGCGCTCGACGACGAGGCAAAGGTCTGTGTCTACGTGGAGCTTGACTGCGACGATGAGGCGCAGGCGACCGAGGAGCTGTACCACCTGGGATGGGTTTTGGAGCTTGCGGGCGGCCGCGACGATGCGACATGGGTCGCGCGCACCGAAGTCGATCGCGAATGCCAGCGGTTTTTCCGCCACGCGGTCCCCGAGAGTGTCAACATGCTCGTTGACGAGCGTCGCCGCACCGACCCCACCATTACCAAGCTGGGATCGGATATGTCGGTGCCCAATGCACGCCTTGCCGATGTCGTGGTCCTCTATCGCCGCACGCTGGCCGAAAGCGGGCTTGAGTCTGCTGCCTGGGGACACATCGGGAACAACCATCTGCATGTGAACATCCTGCCGCGCGATGCGCAAGACTACCGTCGTGGTGGAGAACTCTTTGCCCAGTGGGCTTCCGAGGTCACGGCCATGGGCGGTGCCGTTTCTGCTGAGCACGGCGTCGGCAAGATCAAGGCGGGCTTCTTGGAGACGATGTACGGCCACGAGGCCATGGTCGAGTCGGCGCATCTCAAACTCCAGCTCGATCCTGCCGGCCAGCTGGGTCGCGGCAACCTGTTTACGGAGAAGCTCTTGGATGAGCTCGTCCAGAAAGGGGGCGCGTGAAGATGAGTGATTTTCATATGGTGGTGTGCGTCAAGGCGGTGCCCGGAAGCACCGAGGTCAAGATGGACCCCAAGACCAATACTATCGTGCGTGATGGCAAGCAGGCGGTCGTTAATCCCTTCGATGCAAGTGCTCTCGAATGTGCGCTAGCGCTGAAGGACGACTTTATCGGCTTTGGCATGGACGTGCGTGTGACGGTGGTGTCGATGGGCATCCCCGCGACCGAATCGCTGCTGCGCGACTGCATCGCCCGCGGTGCCGACGACGCGCTGCTGCTGACCGATCGCGCCTTTGCGGGCGCCGATACCCTAGCCACCACCTATGCCCTCAAATGCGGCATCGAGGCACTCGATGAGGACTTTGACCTGCTCATCTGCGGCAAGATGGCAGTGGACGGCGATACGGCCCAGATCGGCCCCGAGCTGGCCGGCGCCTTTGGGGTCCCCTGCGTGACCGACGTGAGCTGTGTGCAGAGCGCGGGATTTACGACGTGTGGCTCGCTGGCGCTCGTTCACGGCTGCGATGCCGGCGAGGAGACGGTGTACCTGGAGATGCCGTGTGCGATGACGACCGCCAAGGAGATTGGCCAGCTGCGCATGCCGAGTATTGCCGGTATTCGCGCGGCCGAGGATGCAGACGTGCGTGTGGCCAGCGCTGCCGACGTAAACGCCGATCCCTCGCGTTGCGGCCTTGCCGGATCACCGACGCAGGTCGTGCGCTCGTTTGTGCCCGACCGTGACCAAACGTGCAAGGCCGTTGAGGGGACGGCGTCCGAGCAGGCGGTAGAACTTGCCAAGATTATCGAGGGGATGGCATAGATGAGCGGACTGATTATCGATAGCGAAGCCTGTATCGGCTGCGGTCGCTGCGTTCGCGCCTGTGCCTCGGGCGGCATCGTAGTGGAAGGCGAGCGACCCAACCGATGCGCCCACGTAACCGACGGCTGCATCCTATGCGGTGGGTGCGTCGACGCCTGCCCTGTCAACGCTATCTCGATCGAGCGTGACGAGGCCGCTGGTGCGGTGGACCTTGATGCATATCGAGACATTTGGGTCTTCGTGCAGACTGACGAGCGCGACGCCGTGGCTCCCGTGGCCTACGAGCTCATGGGCAAGGGGCGCGAGCTTGCCGATGCTCGCGGCTGCCGTCTGGTGGCACTGGTCGGTATGGGCCCCGAGGGTTCTCTCGGTGACCTGGAGCATCTGGTTTGCGCGGGCGCCGACGAAGTCCTGGCCTGTCGCGACGAGCGCCTGCGCCAAAACGATGCGGAGGTCTACGCCCACTTGATCTGCGATTTGGTAGCCGAACGCAAACCCGAGGCCATCCTATACGGTGCGACCGCTTTTGGCCGCGAACTGGCACCCGGCGTTGCCGTGCGCTTGCAGACGGGCCTTACGGCTGACTGCACCGTACTTTCGATGGATACGGAGACGGGACTGCTGCAACAGACGCGTCCGGCGTTTGGCGGCAACCTGATGGCCACCATCGTCTGCCCCAATCATCGTCCCCAGATGGCAACGGTTCGTCCCGGCATCTTTAAGGCACCCGACTTTGACTACGGCCGCTCCGGCACGATCACCCAGATATCGCTTGCGGATGATGCTAAGGCTCGTGTCGAGATCTCGATTCCCGCCGAGGAGTGGAGGCAGCAGGCCTCGATCGCCGATGCCGAGCGCCTGGTCGTGGTGGGCCGCGGCATTGGCTCCAAGAAGAATCTGCCCCTGATGCGAAGGCTCGCCGAGGCTCTGGGAGCCGAGCTTGGTTGCACGCGACCTGTCGTGGAGGCCGGCTGGTTGGAGTATCGCCATCAGATTGGCCAGACCGGCGTATCGGTTTCGCCCAAGCTTCTCGTGAGTATCGGTGTTTCGGGCGCCATCCAGCATCTTGCCGGCATCGGTGGGGCGGAGTGCATTATCGCCATTAACGAGGACCCGGATGCCCCCATTTTCGGTGCTGCCCAGTACAAGGTTGTTGGGGACGCCGTCGAGGTCGTCGAGGAGCTGCTGGCCCAGCTTGAGCGCTAGGCGCGCGCCAGCCAGTTGCGCATCTCGTCCTTTAGGCGGCTCCAGGCTGCCTGCGTGGCGGGGTCGGTAAAGGGGCGCGTAATGCCAAAGGGCGCGTCGAGCAGGCGGTAGATATCGCCCTGCTCGCGCGCCAGCGCGCGGCTCGCTGGATAGACGAGCTCAAACATAAAGCAGATGAGTCCCACCAGGTAGTCCGCCGGCTCGTTGCGCTCGTCGCGCGCGACGCACCGATGCTCGTCAAAGGCGGCAAGTGTCGGCGACGAGAAACGGCTGCCGAGAAACGTCTTCTCGTCCACCTTGAGGATGGTGTCGACGGTGCTGTCGGCGATGGTGCGCATAATGTCGATTTTGTCGCCATCGCGCACGATATCGCAGAAGCGCTGTGTACGCTCGTTGAGTTGTGCCGGTAGACGAAAGTCGCTGTGATAGGCGATGCTCGCGCGGATGAGCTCGTCGTGCTCGTCGGCCTCGATAAAATCTCGGATGCTTGTTGTGGCGGGCGCGTCGTCGGGGTTCTCGCCAAAGAGGACCCCGACGCCCAACGCTGCATGGCTCATACTCTCGGCGTCCTTAAAGGTGTCCCAGCGCCGCAGCTGCTCAAAGCGGCCCATATCGTGTAACAGGCCGCAAAGCCAGGCCAGGTCAATATCCTCTGTCGACCAGCCCTGCTCGCGCGCTACGGCATCGCATGCCTCGGCCACATGGTACGTATGCTCGATTTTGAGCGCGATGCGTGGGCTGGTGGCGTCGTAGGCATCGGTGTAGCTTTTGAAGGCCGCGCGCGCCCGGTCTCGATCGATAGCTGTCATAATGACTTCCTAAAAAGTTGTGTCTTTCGATCCGGTGGCAATTGTAGGTGAACTCGGTTGCTGTCGGATGATGATTCTGCCGTGTCGCTACATGCGGCTCGGAGACTTTGTCAGGATGAGAAGCGTATGGTGCTCAAAATCGTTAGAACCGTCTGGCCAGTGATGCTTACCTATGTTGCAATAGGCGCGCCGTGCGGAATGATCATGGGGCAGACGGGAATGGAACCCTGGATGGTCTTTGCCCTGAGCAGCACGTTTGTGACGGGCAGCGGCCAGTTTATGATCTGCAACCTGTGGCTGGCGGGCGTGCCTGCAGCATCGATCGTCGCGAGCGTTGCTGCCATCTCCTCGCGCTTTGCGCTTTACTCGGCATCGATCGCGCCGCATCTGACGGGTGCCTCGAAGCGTCAGACGCTGGCTGTTGCCGCGACACTTACCGAGGAGGCATATGGCATCTCGCTTGCCAAGTTGGTTGAAGGGGAGGATTGGGGCCCGCGCGAGTCCTTTGTGCTCAACGTGATCCTTATCGCAACATGGGGCGTATCGTGTACGATGGGCGCCATCGTCGGCGCCGTTGTCGATGTTCCCACCGCCATTGCAGCCTTTGTCTGCACCTCGCTCTTTATCTGCCTGCTCTTTTCGCAGCGGCTGTCGCGCGGCAACGTTGTCGCGGCGGTTTCGGGCGCGGTGTCCGTCGCCGTATGCAAGTTCTTGGGGTGGACGAATGTCGCCGTGCCGGTAAGCGTACTCGTCGGCGTTGCCGCGGCGCTCGTGTGCGATGCCCTCGCCGAAGGAAGGGGTGCTCGCGATGCCCGTTAACGAGTTTTTGGTCCTGTGGCTCTCGTCGTGGGCGGCCATCGCGTTTTTCCGCATTGCCCCGGCGTTTGCTTTGCGTGGGAGAACGCTTTCACCCCGCGTTACCGAGGCCTTGGGCTATATTCCGCCCGCCGCCTTTGCGGCGCTAGTCGCTAACGACCTGATAAGCCCCGGCGCTTTCGACGCCGGCCTGTGGCAGGGCTTGATTCCCTGGATTGCGGCCGCCGGCGTCGTGGCGGTGGCAATCAAGACAAAGTCGATGTTGTGGTGCTGCGTCTCGGGCATTGCGCTCTATATCGTTTTGAGCTTCGTATAAGAGCAGGGCGCGTTTACCGTCTCGACTTTACGAATCGAATTTCTCACCGAGCCGGTCTGCTTCTTCTGGTACCATGTTCAGACTTTACTGTAGCAAAGTGCGACGTGGGCTTTTGTTCTGCGTCAGCGGAAATGGGGGTTTCATGGCACAGGAAGCGAACGCCAACGAGCAAAAGAAATTCAAGGTCCCGCGCATCCCGGGCGACATCATGATCTATCCGATGATCGTCGGTCTTTTGCTCAACACCTTCTGCCCGCAGGTTTTTGAGATCGGCGGCTTCTTTACGGCTGCCTGCCGCGGTGGCTCCAATACCATCGTCGCCGCGATCCTGCTGTTTGTGGGCGCCGGCATCAGCTTTAAGTCCACGCCGGGCGCCATCAAGACCGGCATCGTCGTGCTGATCCCCAAACTGGTCGTCGCAGCGGCTCTCGGCCTGGGCGTGGCATATTTCTTTAACGACAACTTCCTGGGTCTGAGCTCCGTGTCTATCATCGGCGGCATCACGTTTTGCAACATGGCGCTCTATACGGGCATCATGGGCGAGTTCGGCGATGAGTCCGAGCAGGGCGCCGTCGGTATCCTGTTCTTTACGGCCGGCCCCGCCGTCACGATGATCATCCTTGGTGTCTCGGGTCTCGCCAACATCCCCGTCGGCACTATCATCGGATCCATCCTGCCGCTTGTTATCGGCATGGTCCTGGGCAACTTGTTCCCGTTTATCAAGAACCTGCTGGTCCCCGGCGCCAATCCCGCGATCGCTGTCATCGGTTTTCAGCTCGGTGCGTCCATGAGCCTGTCGAGCTTTATCACCGGCGGTATTTCCGGCATCTTGCTGGGCCTTGTCACGCTGTTTGTCGTCGGTCCCATTACCTTTGCCTTCGAGCGCCTGTGTGGCGGCAACGGCAAGGCGGCCGTTGCCTGCTCCACCATTGCCGGCACGGCCATGACCACGCCGGTCGCCCTCGCCGAGGTCGCTCCGCGCTATGCCGAGCTTGCGCCCACCGCGTATGCGCAGATCGCCACTGCCGTCATCATCACGGCAATCATGGCCCCGATTCTGACTGGCTGGGTCGATAAGAAGTTCTGCCACGGCAAAGAGGATCTGTCGCCTGTCGGTGTTGAGGCCATCGAGGAGGCTGTCGCGACTGACATTGATGGCGAGTAGCAATCGATACCCATCAATGATGCCGGCGTGTGCAATTCGCGCCGTATGGGCGCCCGAACAGAAACTGTTTTGCAGTGATGTTCGGGCGCTCTGCTATTATCCCCTTTGCCCCTGCGGAGTAAAGGGGTGTTTATTGCCCTGATTCGAATTGGGCGATTCTGACCACTTGGATATTGAAGGGATGGCGCTAGTGGTTAAGGCACTCAAGATTGAGATATTCGTGCTATGCATGATTGTTCTTATCGGGCTTGCCGTACGAAGCCGTCGCTCCCTGTTCTCGAGCACCCAGCAGCTCTTGTTTAGCATGCTCGGCTATACGTCTGCGGCGTACGTTTTCTTCGATATGGTCTGGACGCTTTCGGACGGTTTGGACGGCACGTTGGGCATTGCTGTCAACTGGATTTCCAACGCGGTTTCGTTTTCGCTCTTTGCCATTGCGTGTCTCATTTGGTTTATCTATTCCGAGACGGTGCAGGGCTCTCGCCTTTTGACCGCGCGCTCTAGAGTGGCGCTTGTAACATTGCCTACGGTCTTGGTGGTCGCGCTGGCGTTTACCAGTTACTGGACCCATGCCTTGTTCTACATCGATGCTCAGGGCGTGTACCGCCGTGGCGTTGCCTATATGATTCAGCCTATCGTGAGCTACTGCTACGTCATATATACGTCCTTGCACGCTTTTGTGCATTCTCTACGGGTTGAAAGCCTGCAAAAGAAGGCCATTTATCGTACTCTGGCATTCTTCGCTATTCCCGCTCTGGTGGGTGGCACCTTTCAGGTCGCGTTCTCGGTGCCCGGTCTTTGCGTCGGCATAATGATTAGCATGTTGCTGCTCTACATCGTCTACCAGGAGCAGCTAATCTCGACCGACCCATTGACTGGCCTCAACAATCGCAACCGTTTTGAGACCTATATGCTGTCGCTCTTCTCAAATGTGGATCAGGCCGAAGATGTGTATCTGCTCATGATGGACGCTGACGGCTTTAAGCAGATTAACGATCGCTATGGACATGTGGAGGGCGACCATGCCCTCCAGGTCATATCTGCTGCGCTCAAAGAGGTCTGCTCGGCGTCTGGTGGCTTTATTGCACGTTATGGCGGCGATGAGTTCGTGGTGCTCCAAAAGGCGACGGCGGAGCAGGACATCATTGACCTGTGTTCGGCGATTAACGAAGAGCTCGCTCGTGCCGAGATGCCGTATGCGTTGCGGATGTCCATCGGTTACGCGCGAGTCGGCGATAGTGTTGATACCTGGCAAGACTTACTTCGCGCTGCCGATGCGGAGCTCTACCGCGTCAAGGCCGAGAAAAAGAAAGCCGGCGTCCAGATACGCTAGGAATTGGGGCGTACGCTTGCGTGCGTGGCGCCCCTCAGCTGACCGATGTACTACATTAAACTAAAGTATGTGAATCCCCTCTGCTAAATAAGGGCAGTTCGTTAGGCCTTTTTAGGTTTGTTGACGATGATGATGCCGCCGCAGACCAACAGCAGGGCAACAAGTACGGTAACAGGGCTCGTGCCAGCGCCCTCGCCGAGCAGCAGCGCGCTCAACAGTACGCCAAAGACTGGATTCATAAAGCCAAAGACCGACACACGGCTGACGGGGTTGAGGGCAAGCAGACGCGACCATAGCGAGTACGCGACGGCGGAAATGAGTGCCATATAGATAATGAGCGCGATGGCGGGGATGATCGCGGTGGGGGAGAGCGTGCCGCTCATCAAAAAGCCGATGGCGGTGAGGACCAGGCCGCCGACCAAGAACTGCCACCCGGCAAGCAAGACGCCGTCGTGCTCGCGCGAGAAGATGCCGATCAGGCAGGTCGAAAGGGCACCCGCGACGGTGGAGGCCAGGATAAAGCCCTCGCCGTCGAGCGTAAAGCCAAAGGTGCCGTCCGCGCCCGAAAGGTTGACGAGCGCGACGCCGGCAAAGCCCAGTACGCAGCCGAGCACCTTGGCCGCATCGAGCTTTTCGGTGTGAAACGCCAGGGCGGCAAAGAGGATGGCCAAGAAGTTGGCGCTGGCCTCGATGATGGAGCTCGACATGGCGCTGGCGCGCGAGAGTCCCAGGTAGAAAAAGAAGTACTGCCCGATAGTCTGGAAGAGCGACAACGTGAGGATAGACTTGATATCGCGCGCTTGCGGAACGAGCGGGCGGCGCTGGGCCACGCTCATGCCGACAATGACCAGCATGCCGGCAAGGGTGAAGCGCAGACCCGCGAAGAGCAGCTGCGAGGCGCTGTCGTGCGCGGGAATGCCAAAGAGGCCGTAGCCGATCTTGATGCAGGGAAAAGCCGACCCCCAGAGCGCGCAGCAGACGAGGCAGCCCAGGATGAGCCCGGGCAGGGTGGCGAGATACGGCTTGTGGCTTTCCATGATGTCCTTCCTGTATGCGCGAAGCAAAAAAGAACCCGCCACCGGGCGTGCCGGTGGCGGGTGTTGTTACCCGAGGGGATTGTACCCGATGGGATAGCTTTAAGCGAAGTAGGCTACGCCGCTCTCAAAGATCGGCATGAACTTATCGCCGGGGACATGCTCGGGCACGTTGCGGTACAGGTTGTCGCCGCGGCGCTCGGCATGACCCATCTTGCCCAAGACGCGGCCGTCGGGGCTCGTGATGCCCTCGATGGCGAGTGCGGAGCCGTTGGGGTTGACGGAAAGGTCCATGCTCGGCTTGCCGTCCTCGCCCACGTACTGCGTGGCGACCTGGCCGTTGGCGATCAGCTGGGCGAGCACCTCGTCGTTGGCGACAAAGCGGCCCTCGCCGTGGCTGATGGCGACGGTGTAGGGGTCGTCGAGGCTGCACTGCGACAGCCACGGGGACAGGTTGGACGAGATGCGGGTGCGCACCAGGCGGCTCTGATGGCGACCGATGGTGTTGAACGTCAACGTGGGCGCATCGGGCGTGGCGTCGACGATGTCACCGTAGGGCACCAGGCCGAGCTTGATCAGGGCCTGGAAGCCGTTGCAGATGCCCAGCATGAGGCCGTCACGGGCCTTGAGCAGGTCGCGGACTGCCTCGGTGACCTCAGGAGCGCGGAAGAACGCCGTGATGAACTTGGCGGAGCCGTCGGGCTCGTCACCGCCCGAGAAGCCGCCGGGGATCATGACAATCTGGCTTGCACGGATGCGGCGGGCAAGCTCGTGGGTGCTCTCGGCGACGGCCTCGGGCGTGAGGTTGTTGATCACGAAGGTGTCGGCCTCGGCACCGGCTGCGCGGAAGGCACGGGCGCTATCGTACTCGCAGTTGTTGCCGGGGAACACGGGGATAACCACGCGCGGGCGGGCGATTTTGGCGCCGCCGTACACGTGGATGTCCTTGGCGCGGAGGTCGATGGTCTCGACCTCGGCGGTCTCGCCGGCGCTGCGGTAGGCGAAGACGCCCTCGATGCCGCTCTCCCAGGCCTCCTGGAGCCCAGCGAGCTCGACGACCTCGGAGCCGGTGTCGATGACATAGCCCTCGACGGTGGTACCCAGGGGCTCGACGACAACGCCGTCGGCGACCTCGGGCAGCTCGGCGTCCTCGGCGAGCTCGACGATAAAGCTGCCGTAGAGCGGGGTGAAGAGGCTCTCCACGTCCACGTCCTCGGCAAGTTCGATGCCGATCTGGTTGCCGACACACATCTTAAAGAGGCTCTCGGCGCCGCAGCCGTAGCCGGGCGTCGAGACGGCCAGGGCGTTGCCGTTGGCGGTGAGCGCCTCGACGGCGTCAAACGCGGCGAGCAGTTGCTGGGCATCGGGGCGGTAGTCCTCACCATAGGTGGCGGGGGCGATGCGCACGACGCGATGCGTCAGACCCTTGAACTCGGGCGAGACGGCACGGGCGGCCTTGCCCACGGCCACAGCGAAGCTGATCAGGGTCGGCGGAACGTTGAGCTCGCCGGCCTCGTCCTCAAACGAACCGCTCATGGAGTCCTTGCCGCCGATGGCGCCGGCGCCCAGGTCGACTTGGGCCATGAGGGCACCAAGGACGGCAGCCGTGGGCTTGCCCCAGCGCTCGGCCTCGGTGCGCAGGCGCTCGAAGTACTCCTGGAAGGAGAGGTAGGCGCGCTTGTGCTCAAAGCCGGCAGCCACGAGCTTGGCGATGGACTCGACCACGGACAGGTAGGCGCCAGCAAACTGGTCGGCCTCCATCAGGTAGGGGTTGAAGCCCCATGCCATGGCGCTTGCCGTGGTGGTCTCGCCGTCCACGGGGAACTTGGCGACCATGGCCGAGCTCGGGGTGAGTTGCGTCTTGCCACCAAAGGGCATGAGCACGGTTGCGGCACCGATGGTGGAGTCGAAGCGCTCGGAAAGGCCCTTGTTGGAGGCAACGTTGAGGTCGGTGACAAGCGAGGTCATACGCTCGGCAAGCGTGGCGCCGCCCCAGCTGGGCTGCCACACGCTGCGGGCGCACACGTGGGCGACCTGGTGCTTGGGCGCGCCGTTAGAGTTGAGGAACTCGCGGGACAGGTCGACGATGGCCACACCATTCCAGGCCATGCGCATGCGCGGCTCGGCGGTAACCTCGGCGATAACGGTCGCCTCGAGGTTCTCCTCGGCGGCGTAGCCCATGAACTCCTCGACGTCACCGTCGGCGACGGCGCAGGCCATGCGCTCCTGGGACTCGGAGATGGCGAGCTCGGTGCCGTCCAGGCCGTCGTACTTCTTGGTCACGGTGTCCAGGTCGACATACAGGCCGTCGGCAAGCTCACCTACGGCGACCGAGACGCCGCCGGCGCCAAAGTCGTTGCAGCGCTTGATCAGGCGGCAGGCATCGCCGCGGCGGAAGAGGCGCTGTAGCTTGCGCTCGACCGGGGCGTTGCCCTTCTGGACTTCGGCGCCCGAGGTCTCGATGGACTCGGTGTTCTGGGTCTTGGAGGAGCCGGTGGCGCCACCGATGCCGTCGCGGCCGGTGCGGCCGCCCAGCAGGATGATCTTGTCGGTGGGGGCGGGGCACTCGCGGCGCACGTGGTTTGCCGGGGTAGCGCCCACGACGGCGCCGACCTCCATGCGCTTGGCCACGTAGCCGGGGTGATAGAGCTCGTTGACCTGGCCGGTGGCAAGGCCGATCTGGTTGCCGTAGCTGGAGTAGCCGGCAGCGGCGGTGGTCACGAGCTTGCGCTGCGGCAGCTTGCCCTCGAGCGTCTCGGAAACCGGGACGGTGGGGTCGCCGGCGCCGGTGACGCGCATGGCCTGATACACGTAGCTGCGGCCCGAGAGCGGGTCGCGGATGGCGCCGCCCACGCAGGTGGCGGCACCGCCGAAGGGCTCGATCTCGGTCGGGTGGTTGTGGGTCTCGTTCTTAAACAGGAACAGCCAGTCCTGGTCCTCGCCGTCGACATCGACCTTCACCTTGACGGTGCAGGCGTTGATCTCCTCGGACTCGTCGACATCGGTCATGACGCCGGTCTTCTTAAGGTACTTGGCGCCGATGGTGCCCATGTCCATGAGGCAGACGGGCTTGGCGTCGCGACCGAGCTCGTGGCGCATCTCCATGTAGCGGTCGAAGGCCTGCTGCACCACGGCGTCGTCGATTGTCACGTCATCCAGGACGGTACCGAAGGTGGTGTGGCGGCAGTGGTCGGACCAATAGGTGTCGATTACGCGGATCTCGGTGATGGTGGGGTCGCGATCTTCATCGCGGAAGTACTGCTGGCAGAAGGCGATGTCCGCCTCGTCCATGGCAAGACCGCGCTCGGAGATAAAGGCGGCAAGGCCGGCCTCGTCGAGCTCGCGGAAGCCGTCAAGTACCTCGACAGGCGCAGGCTCGGGGGTCTCCATGTGCAGCGTCTCGGGCAGGTCGAGCGAGGCGATGCGCGCCTCGACGGGGTTCACCACGTAGTGCTTGATGGCCTCGATGGCGGCCTCGTCCAGGGCGCCCGAGATTATATAGACCTTGGCGGAACGCACGACAGGGCGCTCGCCCTGGCTGATGAGCTGCACGCACTCGCTGGCGGAGTCGGCGCGCTGGTCAAACTGGCCAGGCAGGAATTCGACGGCAAAGACGGCGCCATCGCTTGCGGGGAGCTCGTCGTAGGTCACATCGACCTGGGGCTCGCTAAAGACGGTCGGCACGCAGGAGCGGAACAGCTCCTCATCGATGCCCTCGACGTCGTAGCGGTTGATGATCCTCAGGGCCTCGATGCCCTTGATGCCGAGAATTTCGGACAGCTCGCCCTTGAGCTGCTGAGCCTCGACGTCGAACCCGGGTTTCTTCTCCACGTAGATACGAGAGACCATTGGTTCCTGCCTTCCTGATCGGTTGGGCGTACGGTACGGTATGCGGCAGCGGTCGGTTTGCGGGGCAAGCCTCGCGGTCGCCTTGAGCCACATGTTTGTAAACCTCACTATGATACGACAGCTCGCGGCGCGTTGAGGACGGCGAGGGTGCTACAGTGAAGCGCAAACAAGAGAAAGGCATCACATGGCATTCGTTTCGCTCGCCATCATCGCACTCGTGGCCTTTGCAAGCCCCTTCATCGCCTCGGCGATTCCCGGAAAACCCGTTCCCGAGACGGTCTTTTTGCTCGTGTTTGGCGCGGTGCTGGGACCTCATATGCTCGGCCTTATCCATGTAGATGCCGAGGTCTCACTGGTGTCCGAGCTCGGCCTGGCCTTTTTGTTCCTGCTTGCCGGCTTTGAGATCGATCCCAAGAACATCACGGGCATCGAGGGGCGTTACGGCATGGCGACGTGGGTCGTCACGTTTGGTATCGCCTGGCTAGCCGTGCGCTTTACCCCGTGGTTTTCGGTCAGCCATTTTGATGGCATTGCCGTGACGCTGGCGTTGACCTCGACGGCGCTTGGGGCGCTCATGCCCATCTTGCGCGAGCGGTCGCTTGCCGGGACGCGCGTCGGCGATTCGATTCTTGCCTATGGTACGTGGGGCGAGCTCGGCCCCGTGCTCGCCATGTCGGTGCTGCTGTCCGCCCGTACGGGTGTCGAGACGCTGTTGATCTTGGGGCTGTTCGCCGTGGTGTGCGTACTGCTTGCCGTGGTCCCCAGCCGCTCCAAGCGTATCGGCAGCCGCTTCTTTGCCTTTATTCAGGAGCGCGCCGATACGACTTCTCAGACGTTCGTGCGCCTCACAGTGCTCATCCTGGTCACGCTCGTGGCGTTTTCCGCCATTTTTAGCCTCGATATCGTGTTGGGCGCTTTTGCCGCGGGCTTTGTCCTGCGCTATATCATCCCCGAGGGCAACCATACGCTCGAGCTTAAACTCGATGGCCTTGCCTATGGCTTTTTAATCCCGGTGTTCTTTACCGTGTCGGGTGCCAAGATTGACCTGACGGCTGTAGCATCGCGCCCTGGCCTGCTCGTGGGCTTTATCGTGGCGTTGCTGGTTATCCGCGCCGTGCCCATTGTCGTCTCCATGAGCATCTGCCCTAAGACGCGCGATGTTTCTGCCCACGGCCGCATTACCGTAGCGCTCTACTGCACCACGGCGCTGCCGATTATCGTCGCCGTGACGAGCGTCGCTGTCAACGCCGGCGCATTATCGCAGGGCGTCGCTTCGGTTATGGTGGCAGCCGGCGCCATCACGGTGTTCCTGATGCCACTGCTCGCGCAGCTCTTCTACCGCGTGGTCGATGCCGCGCCGGTCGCCGCCGTGGCGGAGGTTGCCGAGCATCCTTCCGATGCGCTCAATATCCTGCGCGCCCATCACGACCTTGCAAGTCTTCTCGCCCGCGAGCACGAGCTATTGACGTCGCATGGACATGGTCGCTCGCTTGACGGTATGCCCACGATTGATTCCATTGCTGACCGCCTTTCGGCCGAAGCGGCGAGCGAACGCATCGATGCCCGTATTGTCGATGCCGCCCATTTGCTGGCCGAGAAAACCTATGGCGATGAGATCGACCCGTCCAAGCTGACTGCGCGCGAGCGTCGCCGCCTAGAGCGCGCCAAGCTCGCCGTTCATGAGTACCGCCGCCGTATGCTGGAGCTCTACGCCCGCGATGAAGCCCAGGACGACGACGGCAGGTAGCCAACGTCGCCGCGGAAAATGCATCCCGGAATTGGCGCCCAGAATGGGACGTAGTTTCCGAAAGATGGGCCTGAGGGAAACTGCGCCCCGTTCTGAGCTGAAATACCGGGACGCAGTTTCCCCTATAAACAGAGCAAGGCGCGCTGCCTGCGGTTGATGCAGGCAGCGCGCCTTTTGCGTTGGGCCTCGTTGAGGTTTGAAGTCGTGGCTTTCGACCTTTAGGAGCGGGCGGCTCCGTCGACGGGGAGCACGGCACCCGTAACATAGGAGGACATGTCGCTCGCCAGGAAAACAAAGGCGTTGGCGACATCCTCGGGCTCGCCCATGCGACCCAGCGGAATGGTGGCGATGATGGGCTTAATAACCTCTTCGGGCAGGTTGGCGACCATGTCGGTCTTGGTCACGCCGGGTGCGACGGCATTGACGCGAATGCCCATGGGGGCGAGCTCGCGCGAGAGCGACTGGACCATGCCGTTGACGGCAAACTTGGACGTGGGATAGCCGACGCCGGAGGGCTGGCCATACTTGGCGACCATCGAGCTCGTGGTGGTGATGGTGCCGCCGTGGCCGGCCTCGGTCATGATCTTGGCGGCAGCCTGGTGGCCATTAAAGACGGCGACGACGTTGAGGTCCATGACCTTTGCAAACTCCTCGGCCGTGTAGTCCAAAAGGGGAGAACGCTGGGAGATACCGGCATTGTTGACGACCGTGTCCAGGCCGCCCATATCGGCGGCAGCCTGGGTAAAGGCCTCGGTTACGGCCTCGAGCGAGGTGAGGTCGCAGGAGCGGCCCCAGACCTTGGCCTCGGGATAGGCGGCCGCCAGCTTCTCAACGGCAGCGTCGGCAGTCTCCTGGCGCGAGCCAAAGACGGTGACGGCAGCACCTTCCTCGATAAAACGGCAGGCGATGGCATAGCCGATACCGCGCGTGCCTCCGGTGATGATCGCTTTCTTGCCCTCGAGCAACATGGTGCTTCCTCTCTTTGCGGTCGGATATACGCAGCACAGCATAGCGGCGGTCATAATCGGTTTCGGTTACACGTCGGCGAACGGTACCCCCGGCTGTCAGGAGCGGCCAAGTCGTTCAAATGCGGATTGCGCCAATACGTCCCGTGTGCGCAAGCAAAGGGGCTCTCGTCCACTGCTGGACGAGAGCCCCTCACGCAATATGCCGTAAAGCGAAGACCGAATTAGTTGGCCATGACGCCTTCGGTCCAGGCCTCGACGTTCTCGATGCGCAGGACGTTGGCGACCTCGGCCACGCAGTCGACGCTGGCAAGCTCGGCGGCGGCAGCCTGGACATCCTTCTCGAGCGCGCGGTGCGTCAGGAAGATGACCGAGCAGGCATCGCTGACGCCCGACTTGCCGTCCTCGACCTGGTTGATGAGCGAGATCGAGATGTTGTGCTTGGCAAAGATGTCGACCGTTTCGGACAGGGCGCCCACGCGGTCGGCGACCTTCAGGCGCACATAGTACTTGGTCTGGAGCTCGTCCATGGGCTTAAAGGCGAGGTTGTGACCATAGGGCTCAATCTCGGGCAGCGGAGCCACGCCGCGGCTGATCTGCTCGGAGAGCGACAGGATATCGCCCACGACGGCGCTCGCGGTGGGGAAGGAGCCTGCGCCGGCACCGTAGAACATGGTCTCGCCCACGGCGTCGCCTACCACGTAGACAGCGTTCATGGCGCCGTTGACCTTGGCAAGCATGTGGCCGGCGGGGATCAGCGTGGGATGCACGCGGACGTCGACGCCGGCGTCGGTGTTGCGGGCGATGCCGAGCAGCTTAATGGTGTAGCCGAGCTCGCGGGCCTGGGCGATGTCCTCGGCGCCGATGGTGCGGATACCCTGCTGGTACACATCGTCGGTGGTCACGCGGGTGCCAAAGCCGATGGAAGCGAGGATTGCCGTCTTGCTGGCGGCGTCGAAGCCGTCGACGTCGGCGGACGGGTCGGCCTCGGCATAGCCCTTTGCCTGGGCGTCGGCGAGCACGTCAGCGTAATCGGCGCCCTCGGCGTCCATGCGCGACAGGATGTAGTTGGTGGTGCCGTTGAGAATGCCAGCGATGGTCAGGATCTTGTTGCCCACCAGGTCGTGCTCGAGCGTGCTGACAATGGGGATGCCACCGCCGCAGCTGGCCTCGCACTTAATCTGCACGCCGCACGCGCGCGCCTTCTCGGCGAGCGTCTCGACATGACGGCCCAGCAGGGCCTTGTTGGCAGAAACGACATGCTTGCCGTTCTCAAAGGCGGTGGTGAAGATCTCGGTTGCGGGATGCTCGCCGCCGATCAGCTCGACGACGATGTCGATGGCGGGGTCGGTGACGACATCGTGCCAGTCGCTTGTAAAGGCCTCGCGCTCAATGCCGGCTGCCTCGGCCTGCTCCCAAGCAAGCGCGCAGGCGCGGGTCAGCTTAAGGTCGATGCCGTAGGCTGCCAGGTACTCATCGTGGTGGCTCTTGATCAGACGGGCCACGCCGCCGCCGACGGTTCCCAGGCCGATCAGACCGACGTTCACGGTGCGCAGGGGTTCGCTCATAGATAGCTCCTTCGTGCATCTTGTGGATGGATTAACTGCTTATAGGTTGAGTGCATTCTAGCGTGAAGTGCGGGCGCGTGCTTGCCAGGCAGCCGGAGCGGTGCAAAACGCTACCCCCGTAACGCTGCGGAAATATTGGAAACACGCTCGCTACAAACGAACTCCCGTAACAAACTGTCAACGTTTGCGCCATAAGGTTTGCCCTGTACCACAAGACGGCATGGACGGTCCGAGGGCTTCGACACCTCTCTTGCCGAGGGTGTGCTGCTCATGACCCCGTTCTCCGCCGACGACGAGAAGAACGCCGACTTCGGTGATTCAGGACGGCAAGTATATCGCCGCCTAAGTGCGCATAAAACGCTACCGGTGAGGCTGTTTTATTCAGGGCGGGGGCGCTTGTAACGGAATGGAAACATTACTTTCACACAATAAAGTGGCTAAACTGCATAAACTGACAGAAATACGCATAATTATGGATAAATGGACAAAGAAAAAGAAAAGTTGAAATAATCGCCACTTTTCTCAACTAAAGCGTCTACTATTTTGCGAACGCCGAACACGGCGAAGGATGGCCTGTCGGGTAATCGAAACCCGACGAGATTTGAGAGGAGAGCCGCATGTCGAGCCTCACCGGTAAGTCATTGAACCCTGTTATGAATCGCAGGAGCGTTATCGCGAGCGCAGCAGGTCTGGGGGCGATGTCCATTCTAGCTGGCTGCTCCTCCAACGGCGGCGACAGCGGTTCCGCTTCGGGCGACGCTTCGTTTAAGGTTGGCACCATCGGCCCGCTGACCGGCGCCAACGCGTCCTACGGCAAGTCTGTTACCCAGGGCGTCGAGCTTGGCTGCAAGGACTTCTCCACCAAGGAGCTGCCGCTTGCCAGCAAGGCCGAGGATGACCAGGCCGATGGCGAGAAGGCCGTCAACGCCTTCAACACCCTGCTCGACTGGGGCATGCAGGCCCTCGTCGGCCCGACCACCACGGGCGCGTCGGTTGCCGTTGCCGCCGAGTGTGGTAACGACCCCAAGACGTTCATGATCACCCCGTCCGCGTCCTCCGAGGACGTCACCGACGGCAAGGATTGCGTCTTCCAGGTTTGCTTCACCGACCCCAACCAGGGTGTCAACGCTGCCAAGTTCCTGGCGCAGAAGTATGCGGACGAGAAGTTCGTACTGTTCTATAACTCCGGCGACGCCTATTCTTCGGGCATCGCAGATTCCTTTAAGGCCCAGGCTGCTGAGTCCAAGCTCGAGGTTGTTGACGAGGAGACCTTTAAGGACGACTCCGCCACGAGCTTTACCAACCAGCTGACCAAGGCCAAGCAGGCCGGTGCCACCATGATCTTTG
The DNA here is from genome assembly GCA_905205405.1 of uncultured Collinsella sp. Lineage (GTDB taxonomy): Bacteria > Actinomycetota > Coriobacteriia > Coriobacteriales > Coriobacteriaceae > Collinsella. The sequence goes on along the minus strand of CAJLDK010000011.1, from coordinate 28,200 downwards.
CGCCGATCTACTACACGCCGGCGTCCGTCCTGCTCAAGAACGCCAAGGATATGGGCTACGACGTCAAGATGATGGGCTGCGACGGCATGGACGGCATCCTGGGCGTTGAGGGCTTCGACACCTCTCTTGCCGAGGGTCTGCTGCTCATGACCCCGTTCTCCGCCGACGACGAGAAGAACGCCGACTTCGTCAACGCTTACAAGGATAAGTACGGCGATACTCCCGACCAGTTTGCCGCCGACGCCTACGATGGCGTGCACGCGGTGGCCGAGGCCCTCAAGGAGGCCGGTCTTGGTGTCGACGCCGACCCGACCGAGGTCGCCGAGAAGCTGCCCAAGGCTATGCTCAAGATTACCGTTGACGGTCTGACCGGCAAGCTCACCTGGAACGATAAGGGCCAGGTCCAGAAGGAGCCCACGGCGTACGTCATTACCGACGGCAAGTACGTACAGGCTTAATAGGCCGCCTTACATAGAGCGGTTTTGATCCCAAGCAGGGGAGGTTTTGGCCTTCCCTGCTTGCTTGGTATCTAGGGACGATGTAACGTCCCTGTTTCATACATCAACTGGAAACCTATTCGAAAGGGGGATGTGGAACATGACGGTCTTTATCCAATACCTGGTCAACGGCCTGTCCATGGGCAGCGTCTACGCCATCATCGCGTTGGGCTACACCATGGTCTACGGTATCGCCAAGATGCTGAACTTCGCTCACGGCGACGTCATCATGGTCGGTGCCTATGTCTCGTTCTGCGCCACGTCGTATCTCGGCCTCCCGGGCTGGGCATCTGTAATTCTCTCTTGTGTGGTCTGTACCGTTCTCGGTGTTCTCATCGAGGGTCTGGCATACAAGCCACTGCGTCAGGCGGGCCCGCTGGCCGTTCTGATCACGGCTATCGGCGTGTCCTACTTCCTACAGAATGCCGCACAGCTTCTATGGGGCGCCACGCCCAAGAACTTCACTTCGCTCGTTGCCTTCCCGGTGCCGGAGTTCTTGGCCAAGCTCAACGTAAGCGCCGTCTCGCTCGTCACCATCGTCGCCTGCCTGGTTATCATGGCCGGCCTGATGTTCTTTACAGGTAAGACCAAGATGGGCAAGGCCATGCGCGCCGTGTCCGAGGACAAGGCCGCCGCTCAGCTCATGGGCATCAACGTCAACCGCACCATCTCGATGACGTTTGCCATCGGCTCCGCCCTTGCCGCCATCGCCGGCGTGCTGCTGTGCTCCTACTCGCCGGTGCTGCAGCCCACGACGGGCGCCATGCCGGGCATCAAGGCCTTCGACGCCGCCGTCTTCGGCGGCATCGGCTCCATCCCCGGTGCCTTTGTCGGCGGCATTCTCATCGGCATCATCGAGGCGATGGCGCAGGCCTACATTTCCACGAGCCTTGCCAACTCCATCGTCTTTGGTGTTTTGATCATCGTCCTGCTCGTCAAGCCTGCCGGCCTCTTGGGCAAGTACGTCCCCGAGAAGGTGTAGGTGAGCGTTATGAAGATTCTTAAAGATAAGCAGACGCGTCACGACTTTGTCACGTACGCCATGTGCATCGTGGCCTTCGCCATCGTGTTCTTTATGCAGTCCAACCATATGATCCCGCGCATGATCGCCGGTCAGTTGGTTCCCATTACGGCCTACATCGTCATGGCCATTTCCCTCAACCTCGTCGTCGGCATCGCGGGCGACTTGTCGCTGGGCCACGCGGGCTTTATGAGCGTCGGCGCCTATACGGGCATCGTTACCGCGGTCGCCCTCGAGGGTGCCGTTCCCTCCGATCCGGTGCGCCTTATCATCAGTATCGTGGTCGGCGCCATCGCTGCCGCCATCCTGGGCTTCTTGATCGGCATCCCGGTCCTTCGCCTGAGCGGCGATTACCTGGCTATCGTGACGCTGGCCTTTGGCGAGATTATCAAAGAGATCGTCACCTGCCTTATCGTGGGCGTCGACTCCCGCGGCCTGCATGTGATCTTTAACATTACAGGTAACTCCACGATCGACGACCTGCACCTGCTCGAGGACGGCACCGCCATCATCAAGGGCGCCCAGGGCGCATCGGGCGTGTCGACGTACTCGACCTTCCTCGCCGGTGCCATCCTGGTCATGGTCGCACTCGTGATCGTGCTCAACCTGGTTCGCAGCCGTACCGGCCGTGCCATTATGGCCGTGCGCGACAACAAGATCGCTGCCGAGTCCGTGGGCATCTCCGTCACCGAGTACCGCATGATCGCCTTCGTGGTTTCCGCCGCTCTCGCCGGCGCTGCCGGAGCCCTCTTCGGCGGTAACTTCTCGCAGCTTTCCGCCACCAAGTTCGACTTCAACACGTCCATCCTCATCCTGGTATTCGTGGTCCTGGGCGGTCTGGGCAATATGCGCGGCTCCGTCATCGCGGCGGCGTTGCTCACGGTGCTTCCCGAGCTGCTCCGTCAGTTCTCGGACTACCGCATGCTCATCTACGCCATCGTGCTGATCCTGGTCATGATCTTTACCAACAACCCGCAGCTCAAGGCGTTCTTCGCACGCATTAAGGACCGCTTTGCTTCCAAGAAGGAGGTAGCAGCCGATGCCCAGTAAGTTTGAGTTCAACAAGGGCAAGATGGTCCCGTATCCTTCTGGCGCCATCGTTCCCGACCGCGACCTGGGCCAGCGCCCGGCGCTCGAGTGCATCCACTTGGGCATTGAATTTGGCGGCCTTAAGGCAGTCGACGACTTTAGCCTGACCATCGGTAAGACCGAGATCGCCGGTCTGATCGGTCCCAACGGTGCCGGTAAGACCACGGTCTTCAACCTGCTCACCAAGGTGTACCAGCCCACGCACGGTACTATCCTGCTCGACGGCGAGGACACCTCGGGCAAGTCGGTCTATCAGGTCAACCGTATGGGTATCGCCCGTACGTTCCAGAACATTCGCCTGTTCAACACCATGACGGTGGAGGACAACGTTAAGGTCGGCCTGCACAACCAGGAGCGCTACTCTGGTTTTGAGGGCGTGCTGCGTCTGCCGACGTACTGGAAGCACGAGAAGGCCGCCCACGAGCGCGCCATGGAGCTGTTGTCCATCTTTGATATGGAGCACCTGGCAAACGAGCAGGCCGGCTCGCTGCCTTACGGCGCCCAGCGTCGTCTGGAGATCGTTCGCGCGCTTGCCACCAACCCCAAACTGCTGCTGCTCGACGAGCCTGCCGCCGGCATGAACCCGTCCGAGACCGCGGAGCTCATGGAGAACATCGTCAAGATCCGCGACACCTTTGGCATCGCCATTATGCTTATCGAGCATGATATGTCGCTCGTCATGAACATCTGCGAGGGCATCTGCGTGCTCAACTTTGGTAAGGTCATCGCCAAGGGCACGGCCGAGGAGATCCAGAACAACGATGCCGTAATTGAGGCATATCTGGGCAAGCAGGATAAGGGGGAGAACTAAATGGCAGAGCCGATGCTTTCCGTCTACAACATCAACGTCTGGTACGGCGCTATCCACGCCATCAAGGACATCTCCTTTAACGTCAACGAGGGCGAGATCGTGGCCCTGATCGGCGCGAACGGCGCCGGTAAGTCCACGACGCTTAAAACCGTCTCGGGCCTGCTGCGTTCCAAGACCGGCTCCATCAAGTTTATGGGCGAGGACATTACCCATACGCCTGCCGATAAACTGGTGGGCAAGGGCCTGGCCCAGGTTCCCGAGGGCCGTCGCGCCTTTTTGCAGATGACGGTCGAGGAGAACCTGGAGATGGGCGCCTACACGCAGCCCAAGTCCACGGTGGCTCCGGGCCTTGAGCGCGTCTACGAGCAGTTCCCGCGCCTTAAGGAGCGCCGTCGCCAGGTCGCCGGCACCCTTTCGGGCGGCGAACAGCAGATGCTCGTTATGGGGCGCGCCCTTATGAGCAACCCCAAGCTGCTCATGCTCGATGAGCCTTCCATGGGTCTGGCGCCGATTCTGATTGAGCAGATCTTCCAGATTGTCGAGGATTTGCACAAGGCCGGCACCACGGTGCTTCTGGTCGAGCAAAACGCGCAGATGGCGCTTTCCATCGCCACACGCGGTTACGTGCTCGAGACCGGCAAGATCACCATGACCGGCACGGGCCAAGAGCTCCTGCACGACGACAACGTCCGCAAGGCTTACCTTGGTGGTTAATCCATTCAGCAAAGGGGGCGCTGACCAACCCGGTCAGCGCCCCTTTTTAAGTTGCGGTGAAATAGGGACTAAATAGGGATTCTGGACGCCAAAACAGTCCCTATTCCACCGCAACTTCATGGGGATGTGTGACAATGCCCGTCGGAAAACATCTGCTGTCTTTGGGGGCCTATCTATGCTGTACGAGTTTTGTGCCGAGAACTTTGAGCGAGTGTCGGCGGCCATCGAGGCCGGTGCGGGGCGCATTGAGCTGTGTGACAACCTCGCCGTCGGTGGCACCACGCCTTCCGCCGGCGTTATTAGTGCTACAGTCAGCTACGCTCACGAGCATGACGCGCGAGTGATGTGCATGATTCGTCCGCGTGGTGGCGACTTTCATTACAACCAGGACGAGCTGCGCATGATGGAGATGGACCTGGGCCTTGCTGTGAGCGCCGGCGTCGACGGTCTGGTCTTTGGCTGCTGCAAGCCCTTTGCCGGCGGCTGGGCGCTCGACGAACTCACCCTCGGCGCCCTCGTTATGGCTACGGGCTGCGCGACCGAGGAGTGCAAGCGCGAGCCCCTTGACATCACCTTCCACATGGCATTTGACCAGCTCTCGCCCGAGGCTCAGCTCGATGCGATTGATACACTTGCCGACTGCGGCGTTACGCGCATCCTCACGCATGGCGGCGCGGCAGGTACGTCGATCGAGGACAACTTCGAAAACCTGGCTCGTTTAATCGAGTATGCGGGCGATCGTTTGACCATCCTTCCCGGCGGCGGCATCACTACGGCAAATCGCGACGCGGTCGCGGCGGCGCTCGGCGTCTCCGAGCTCCATGGCACCAAGATCGTGCCGCTGGAGGTATAACCCGTGGCGCTGGTATTTGACGTTCAGCAGGCGAACGGCAAGCCCGACGATAATCGTCGTCCCGGCACCGCGTGCCCCTTTTGCGACACGGAGGGGCTCGCCAACATCATCCAGCGCGATGGTGACTGCATCTGGCTCGAGAATAAGTTCAAGACCTTGCGGGCCACCCGTCAGACCGTATTGATCGAGTCGGCCAATCACGACGCCGACCTGGTGACCTATGAACCGGATGAGCTGCATCATGTGATGAGGTTTGCCCTGGGCTGTTGGCAGCAGATGATCGATTCCCAACAGTACCGCAGTGTGCTCATGTACAAGAACAAAGGCCCGCTCTCGGGCGGTAGTCTCGTTCATCCGCACATGCAGATTGTGGGCTTGGAACAGGAGGACGGCTATGCAGCGCTGACCTCAGCCAACTTTGAAGGCATCGATGTCTGGCAGCAGGGGAGAATCTCGGTCAACATCTCAACCGAGCCCATCATGGGATTCTTTGAGGTCAACGTCTCGGCTCCACAGGGAATCGCCGCCAGCGACGACGCCCGCGACCAAGCCGAAGCGGACCTGTTTGCCGATGCGATTCAGGTGGCCCTGCGCTATATCCTGCACGAGCACCACGGCGGCCGCGCGGAGTCGTACAACTTGTTCTTCTATCACTTGGGCGGCCGGACCATTGCCAAGGCACTGCCGCGTTGGGTGGTTTCGCCCTACTTTGTTGGCTATCGTTTAGCCCAGGTCAATGCCGAGACCACGCTCGATATCGATGCAGAACGCCTTCGTGCACGCCTGGAAGCGCTTGCATAGCCAAGGGCTCGGCCTCGCGCCTGTGGCTCCTAGCGTGCCATCGCGTCGCGGCCGGCCTTGACCCGCTTGCGCTGTTTGGCGCGCTCCTCGCCGGTCAGTCGCTCAAAGAGATGTCCGATAACCGAGGCGAGCACCTGCTGAAACAGCGTTCCGCACATGACGGGAAACACGACCTCGCCGGGAAAATACTGCGTGGCGATGACGGCGCCCGAAGAGATATTGCGCATGCCGCAGGTAAAGCACATGGTGGTCGTCTCGCTATACGGCAGGTGCAACGCGCGGGCGACCAGAATGCCGACGACAAAGCCGCTGATGGCGAAGGTCAAAATAAAGAGGGCAACTTCCAGGCGCACCGCATTCATGTGTAGCACGTACTCGCTCATGGCGGTGGAGTTGGAGGCGATGACACCCATCATCATAAACTTGCAGGCGGGCGAAAGCGCGGGGGAGAGTTTCTCGTGTCCCCATCCGCGCGTGAACTCGTTGATCACGATGCCGAGCACGGCGGGGATGGCGATCATAAAGGCCATGTTCTGCATCATGCCCGTAACATCGATTGCAACGGTGGCACCCAGCAGGAGCTTAAGCGTGAGCGGAATCGTGACGGGCGAGATGACCGAGGACGTCAGGATGATGGTGAGCGCGAGCGGGCCGTTGCCGCCGAACATACTGATCCACATAAAGGCGGTGACTGCCACGGGTGCGCTGTACTCGAGCACGATGCCGCAGACAAGGTTGGGGTTGGAGCCAAAGAATAACGATCCCATGGCATAGGCTGCGATAGGGATAAGCACCGCCGAGACGAGTAACGCCAAGACCAGGTGCAGCGGACGGCGGAACACCTCGGTTACCTGGTGAAAGGTGTTGCTGAGCGCACCCTGAAACGTCATAAAGGCAAACAAGGTGGGAACGATGGGCTTGAGTACGCCAATCTGTTGGGGAAAGAGCACGCCGAGTGCCACGCAAATCGGAACGATGACCTGCATGTGCCCCGCGAGAAACTTGCCCAGTCCAACCCATTGCTTCATATGCGCTTGTGACTCCCTTTGCCCGTGAACCCGTTTTGAATGGATATGCTAGACGCTCGCATGCGTCCGTGCGTCAGAAACGCTCGAATATTTCGAGGCTATTACCGGCATCGTTTACCGAAACCGCGGCGTGCTGCGGCGATTTGCGTCTGCTCTGCACGGTATAATAAATCCGTTCAACAGATCTGCCTGCCGAAGCGGGCATACACAGAGGACTCATCGCTATGAACCGTGAGAGGTATCGCGGCGACCTGCCCCTATCGGGGGTGGGCGCCTATGTCATCGCTTAAGACGACGCATCGCTGGGCGGTCGCTCAGCAAAACCCCGAGCTCGAAAAGGAGCTTTCGGCTGGCCTGGGCATTCCCGGGCTGGTGGCGCGTATTATGGTCGCGCACGGCATTACATCCATCGAAGAAGGTCAGCTGTTTTTGACGCCTTCGCTCGATCGCGACTGGGCCGACCCACTCATTATCCCGGGCATGTCGGTCGTTGCCGACCGCGTCGAGCGTGCTATTTGCAACCACGAGCACATTGCGGTCTTTGGCGATTTTGACGTTGACGGTATTACGTCGACCTGCCTGTTGACCGAGGCACTGCGCACGTTTGGCGCCGATGTCACGCCGTTTATTCCGCATCGCTTTGACGAGGGCTACGGTCTTTCGCGCGCGGCGCTCGACCGCGTTAACGAGCTCGCTCGCCCTCAGCTGATCGTGACCGTCGATAACGGTATTGCCGCCAAGGAAGAAGTCTCCTATCTGGAGAGCCTGGGGATCGATTTGGTGGTCACGGACCATCACGAGCCCTCCGACCAGGTGCCGCAGGGCGTGCCCCTGACCGACCCCAAGCTCGAGGACGAGGGCCCCTCGCGCGAGCTTGCCGGTGCCGGCGTGGCACTCAAGCTGGTGCAGGTCCTGGGCGAGCGTTTGGGCAAGCCGTCGTATTGGCGTTCGCTGATCGAGGTCGCGGCGCTGGGCACCGTGTCCGACATGATGCCGCTCACGCCCGAGAATCGCGCACTGGTCGCCGAGGGTATCCAGCAGATGCGCGTGACGGCCCGTCCCGGCTATATCGCGCTTGCCGCACTTGCCAAGGCCGACCTTTCTACCATTACGGCCGACGGCCTGTCGTTTTCGCTCATCCCTCGTCTGAATGCTGCCGGCCGCATGGCTGATCCCAAGCTGGCGCTCGACCTGCTGCTTGCCCGTGATCCTATCGAAGCAAGTGCACTGGCAGCCGAGCTCGAGGAAATCAATCGCCAACGCCGTGAGATCGAGGCGGAGCTCACGCGCGATGCCATGGCGAAGGTCGAGGAGACTTATGACGGCGGGCGCGCAATCGTCGTGGGCGGCGAGGGCTGGCACGAGGGCGTCAAAGGCATCGTGGCGAGCCGCTTGACCAATCGCTATCACGTGCCGGCGCTGCTGTTCTCGATCGAGGACGGTATCGCGCGCGGCTCTGGTCGCTCGGTGGGCAAAGTTAACCTGTTTGACGCCGTCGAGCGTTGTTCCGACCTGCTGATTCGTCGCGGCGGACATGCCGGTGCGGTGGGTGTGACCATCGAGGCATCCAAGCTCGATGAGTTCCGCCGCCGCCTTTCCGCCGTGCTATCGGAGCTTTCCGCCGAGGACTTTGAAGACACCGACGAGGTCGCCGCCACCGTCGACCTTTCCGAGCTGAATATCGAGACCATCGAGCAGATCTCCCGTCTTGAGCCGTTTGGCCAGGGCAACAAGGTGCCGCTGCTGGCTGCCGAGGGCGTGACGATGTGCGACCGCGCCGTGGTGGGCAAAACCGGCGAGCACATGCGCTTTGTGGCGACCGATGGCGCCGCGAGTGTGCCGGCCATTATGTTCCGCGTGCCGCAAATCGATAAGCTCATCAACTGCGATAGCGCTGTCGACTTGGTGTTCGAGGCCGTTGCCGAGCATTGGCAGGGGCGTGTGAAGCCCAAGCTCATGATCAAGGATGTTCTGGTCCGCGATACCACGCTGCCCAGCGTCGACGATCCGGCATGCGAGCTTCGTCGTGGCGTGCAGCCGGCGGATTCCGGCCTGCGCCTGGAGTCCCGAAAGCGCCAAACGCTCGCCCAACTTTCTTATACCGAGCTCACGCGCTCGCTTATCCATAGCTTTATCGGCTCGAACCAGCCGCACCGCGCGCAGGTCGAAGCGCTCGATGCCCTGGCCGATCACCAAAGTGTTCTGGCCGTTATGGGAACGGGGCGCGGAAAGTCTCTTATCTTCCATGTGCACGCCGCGCGCGAGGCGGTCCTTCGCGGGCGTGCGAGTATCTTTGTCTATCCGCTGCGTGCGCTCGTTGCCGACCAGGCCTATCACCTCTCGTCGACGATGGCTGCGCTCGGCATTGGCGTAGGCGTGCTGACCGGCGAGACCGTGGAGGCGGCGCGCGATGACGTGTTTGCCGGCTTGGCTTCGGGCCGCACCGGCATCGTGCTCACGACGCCTGAGTTCCTGTCTATTCACCGCGACCGCTTTGCTCGCTCGGGTCGTATCGGGTTTGTCGTTATCGACGAGGCGCATCATGCCGGTCTTGCCAAGGGCGGCGACCGTAGCGCATACCTCGACATGCCCGATATCCTCAAGGCCCTGGGCGATCCGGTCGTTATGGCGGCGACGGCCACCGCGACGGCTCCGGTCGTGGCGGAGCTTGCCCGCGTGTTGCCGATTACCCGTACGGTGGTCGACGAGACCGTGCGCGAGAACTTGCAGCTCGAGGACGACCGCGATCTTGCGAGCCGCGAAAACCGCCTGGTGTCCATCGTCGCGACGGGGGAGAAGACCGTCATCTACGTCAATTCGCGTGATCAGTCCGTGGCGCTTGCTAAGACGCTGCGCAAGCGGGTACCCGATTGCGCGACCCGCATCGCGTTCTATAACGCGGGGCTTGCGCGCTCCGATCGTCGCCGTGTCGAGGAAGCGTTTCGTGACGGAAGCCTCAGTTGCATCGTTTCGACATCTGCCTTTGGTGAGGGCGTGAACCTGCCCGATATCCGCCATGTCGTGCTCTACCACATGCCGTTTGGCGGCATTGAGTTTAACCAGATGAGCGGCCGCGCCGGTCGCGATGGCCAGCCCGCCGTGATCCATCTGCTCTATTCGTCGCGCGACGCCCGCATTAACGAGCGCCTACTCGACTGCTATGCGCCCGAGCGCGACGAACTCGTCACGCTCTATCGCGCGTTGCAGACCATGTGGCGCTCCAACCGCGGCAAGACCGGGGACGATTCCTTTAGCGCGAGCGATATCGACATCGCTCAGATGTGTCTTGCCATCGATGCTCGCACGCCGGTTGACGAGCGCTCGGTGGAAAGCGGCCTGGGAATCTTCGAAGAGCTTGGTTTCTGTCGCGTTTCGGGGTTTGACGACACCCGTCGCATCGCGATGGCCGAAAACCCCGGCCGCGTGCAATTGAGCAGGTCGATTCGCTATTTGGAGGGCTTGCGCTCGCGCATGGAGTTCTCGGCTTTCCGGAGCTGGGCGCTCGATTCGTGCGCTTCTGATATGCTAGCCAAAGTTAACCGCCCGATCGTACCGCGGGCCTAGGGGAAGGGGACCTCGATGGATGCCGCAGCCCGTACCGCCCATGATTCCACCCTCCAGCCTTTTTCGGAGATGGAGCACTATAAGCATGCCGATGAGCTGCCACCCGAGATTATGGCGGACAGCTACGACAAGCTGGAGCGCCTGTGCCTCAAATATATGAATGAGGACGACTTCTCTAAGGTGGAACAGGCCTACTGCTTTGCCGCCGAGAAGCATTGCAACCAAAAGCGCCGCTCGGGCGAGATGTACATCAACCATCCCGTCGAGGTGGCCATCATTTTGGCCGACCTTAAGATGGACTGTGACGTGGTGTGCGCCGCGCTGCTGCACGATACCGTCGAGGATACCGAGACCTCGCTTGCCGATGTTTCCGGCCTGTTTGGCGAAACCGTGGCAGAGCTCGTCGACGGCGTGACCAAGCTCACCAACATCGAAGTCGACAGCATGGACGAGAAGCAGGCGCTTACGCTGCGCAAGATGTTCCTTGCCATGTCCAAGGACATTCGCGTTATCATCGTCAAACTCGCCGACCGCCTGCATAATATGCGCACGCTTGCCGCCCTGCGCGAAGACCGCCGCCTGTTTAAGGCGCGCGAGACCATGGACGTGTACGCGCCCCTGGCCGACCGCCTGGGCATGAGCTCTATCAAGTGGGAACTCGAGGACCTGTCCTTCTTCTACCTTGAACCCGACGCCTACCAGCGCATCGCACGCATGGTGGCGGAGTCGCGCGAGGTCCGTGAGCGCTATCTGGCCGAGACCATCAAGACGCTCACCGATGAGCTCAACCGCATTGGTCTTGAGGGCTTTCAGATCAACGGCCGTTCCAAGCACTATTGGTCCATCTATCAAAAGATGAAGCGCAAGGGCAAAGAGTTCTCCGAGATTTACGACCTGGTGGCACTGCGCGTCATCACCCATTCGGTGCGCGATTGCTATTCCACGCTCGGTGCCGTGCATACTTTGTGGCATCCCATGCCCGGTCGTTTTAAAGACTATATCGCCATGCCTAAGGTCAACAACTACCAGTCGCTCCACACGACGGTTATCGGCCCCACGGCCCGTCCGCTCGAGATCCAGATTCGAACCTACGAGATGCACGAGCAGGCCGAGTACGGCATCGCCGCCCACTGGCTGTACAAGAAGTCGGGCGGTTCGTCTGCCTCCAAGACCAACGACGCCCAGCGTTTGGACGATCAGATTAACTGGCTCAAGCACTCGCTCGACTGGGCAGCGTCTGACGAGATCACTGACGCCAAGGAATATCTGCACTCGCTGAAGGTTGACCTGTTCGATCAGGAGATTTTTGTCTTTACGCCCAAGGGCGAGGTCATGGCGCTTCGTGCCGGCTCTACGCCGCTCGACTTTGCCTACGCCGTCCATACCGAGGTCGGCAACCACTGCGTCGGCGCCAAGATCAACGGTGCGGTGGCTCCGCTCACGCACGAGATTAAGACGGGTGACCGTGTCGAGATTCTGACTAACAAGAGTTCCAAGCCGTCGCGCGATTGGCTCAAGATCGTTAAGACACCTTCCGCCAAGTCAAAGATCCGCCGCTATTTTGCCGCTGCGACCAAGGACGACGACGCTGCTGCTGGTCGCGATATGCTGGCCAAGGACCTGCGTAAGCGTGGCTATGGCATTTCTACGCCGCGTTCGACGCGTGCGCTCAACGCCGTGGCGGAGCAGTTTAACTTCAAGCAGCTCGAGGACCTGTTTGCCGCCGTCGGCGCCGGCAAGGTTGCCCCGCGCGCTGTGGGCAATAAGGTCGAGCAAATCTTGGACCCCAAGCCCGAGGAACAGCTCACCAAGGCCGAGGCTATCGCCGAGGTCGTCAAGCAGCCTGCCCGCGGCTCCAACCGCAAGCCGCAAAAGCGCGGCAAGAGCGCCAGCAACGGCATTATCGTCAAGGGCGAGAGCAACAGCGGCCTGCTGGTCCGTCTGGCCCATTGCTGCAACCCCGTGACGGGCGACGACATCGTCGGCTTCATCACGCGCGGTCGTGGCGTTTCGGTGCATCGCGCCAACTGCCCCAACGTCAAGGGTCTTATGGAGCATCCCGAGCGCATGATCGATGTGGAATGGGACGGCGCTGCCGACACCCTCTTCCAGGTCGAGATCGTGGTCGAGTGCCTGGACCGCATGGGCCTGCTCAAGGATGTCACCATTGCCATTGGCGATGCGGGTGGCAATATCCTTTCTGCCGCCACGTCGACCAACCGCGAGGGTATTGCAACCCTGCGCTTTATGGTCGAGATCTCGGACGCGAGTGGTCTGGATCCGCTGCTGGCCTCTATCAGCAGCGTTGACTCGGTCTACGACGCGCGTCGCTTGATGCCCGGCGAGGGTGGAGCCCAGCTTAAGCGCCGCGTTTAGTCGCGACGAACGTGCCACATTATCGATATTCGCTACACTCGAGGCATCGTTTGATGCCTCGAGTTCTATAGAGAGGAGAGGGACATGAGTGCTGTGTCCTTGGATTTAACTCCCAAGGGATCGGTCGAGATCGAGACGCTCGTAAACGGTCCCATTCAGACCAATAGCTATGCTGTCATTTCGGACAATGAGTGCGTGATTATCGACCCCGCATGGGAAGGCGAGCGCTTGGTGGAGCATATTCGAGCCGAGCATCCCGGCGTACGCGTGTTTGGCGCCGTATGCACTCATGGCCATGCCGATCATGTTGGTGGTGTTGCAGGCGTGCGAACCACCGTTGGCGAGGGCTGCCAGTATGAGCTGTGTGCTAAGGATGTGGCGGTGCCGCATGCGAACATCGAGGAACAGCGAGCTATGTGGGGCATTGAGACGCCTGACCCCGGGGAGCCGACGCACCTGCTCGCCGAGGGAGATGCTATCGAGGTGGGCGATATCTACCTGCAGGTGATCGAGACGCCAGGGCATACGCCGGGCGGGATCGTCTTGTTTGCTGCCACCGAGCAGGGGAACATTGCCTTTGTGGGCGACACGCTATTCCCGGGCAGCCACGGCCGCACCGACCTTGCCGGTGGCGACGAGGCAGCGATTATGCGCTCGCTCTCCAGGCTCGCCCACATGCTTCCACCCGATACCGTTTGTTTGACTGGCCACGGTCCCTCGACCACTATGGCGCGTGAACTCATGTGCAACCCGTTCATGAGCTAGACAGGTTTCCGTTTCCACCCAAGAGACTTCCGACTTCTGGGGAAATCGAGATTGTGGAACGCCTTTCATAAACATTGTATCTTTCTAATTGTCGGATAGATGCGGGGAGGTGAAACGCTGGTGTTAGATTCACAGGTTCAAAAAGTACTTGACTGCATAGAGGCTAATCCCGATGTTTCGCCCGCTCGTCTTTGCGAAAAGTTTGGCGTGAGCGATCGCACGATTCGTACTTATGTCAAGAAGCTTAACGCTGTCCTTGAGCCTCAGGCCCATATCCATAAACGCCGTGGCGGGGGTTATACCCTCAATATCAGCGATTGCGACGCATACCGCTCAATCAAGGACGATGCATCCAATGGGGGTCTCAAGTCAATTCCCTCTACGAGCGAGGGACGCGTTGAGTACTTGCTGAACGACCTGTTGAGTCGCGTCGACTGGATCACCTTGGACGATCTTTCGGAGATCCTCTATGTATCCCGCAATGCTATTTCAGGCGATCTTAAGCGGGTTGAGACGCAGCTGGCTAAGTTCGATCTCACGCTTGAACGGCGTCCCCATTACGGGATTCGCGTGTGCGGCTCGGAGATGTCGCGCCGTCTCTGCCTGGCAAGCCTTACGCTCGACAAGCTTGCAGAGCACCGTGAGAACGATTCTCAGAACCAGGTGACCCTCGACACGATTGCCACCTGTGTTAATGAGGTCATTGCCGAGGAAGGCTTCCAAATCAACTCGGCGGCCTATCAAAACTTGCTGGTTCATATCGCAGTCGCCATTTGGCGAATTCGCGAGCACTGCTACGTTCCGCTCGAAGCCGAACATATTGAAAAGTTACGTACAGCGCGTGAGTTTGCGGTGGCCGGGTGTGTGGCTTTGGGTATCGAGAAGGCTTTCGACATTCGGCTCCCAGAGGAGGAAGTTGCCTATATCGCCATTCACCTTGCGGGCAAGCAGTCTCTGTATGCTAGTCCTGATGGTGCCGATGAAGGCCTCGTAATTTCCGACGAGGTTTGGGACGTGGTCACCGAGATGCTCGAGTGCATCTGGGATTCCTATCACTTTGATTTCCGCGGCGATCTTGAGCTCCGCATGAACCTTGCGCGTCATATCGTTCCGCTTGCCGTGCGTCTCAAATATCGCATGCATATCGATAACCCGCTGCTTGCCGATATCAAGGAGCGCTTCGCGCTCGCGTATTCGATGGCACTCGATTCGTCGGTCATCCTCGCCGAGCACTACGGAAGCCGTCTTTCCGATGACGAGATCGGCTATATCGCACTCGCCTTCGCCTTGGCGCTTGAGCGCCAGAAGAGCGAGGTCCCGCGTAAGAACATCCTCGTAGTGTGCGCGAGCGGACAGGGAAGCGCCAAGCTCCTCGAGTACCGATACCGCCAAGAGTTCGGTGCTCTCGTGGACAAGATCGTGACCTGCGATGCCTCCCATATCGACAGTATTGATATGACGGGTATTGATTACGTTTTTACCACGGTGCCCCTGCATCGAGCGCTTCCGGTGCCCGTGCGCGAGGTGAGCTTCTTTCTCGATGCCGATGATATGCACGATGTTCGTGAGATTCTTGCCGGTGCAAATGTTACCGGCGACCTTGCACCTTATTTTTCGGCTGACCTTTTTGTCTCCGATATAGTCGCGGCAGACAAGAACGAGGTCATCTCAATTCTATGCGAGCAGGTCGCCGCCATGCGTAACGTGCCTGACGAGTTTAAGCAGCTGGTCATGCGTCGCGAGGAACTCGCGCAAACGAGTTTTGGCAATCAGGTCGCTATGCCCCATTCGGTCAAAGCGGTGACGGACGAGACGTTTGTTTGCGTTGGACTGCTGCGCGAGCCGGTCGAATGGAACGGGCAAGCGGTGCGGGCGGTCTTTCTAGTATCAGTCTCAAAGGCTAAGGACAAGAAGCTTGACCGTTTCTACCGCAGTATGGCCAAGATGCTTACCAGCAAAGAGGCTATCCAGGAGCTTGTCGACAACCAACGATGGGAGACCGTCGTCAAGCTTTTGAATATGTATGGAAAAACAGACAACAACGAGTAGAAGGAGACACCGATGGACGAGAGCAAATATGAAAATGCCCTTCAAATCATCCTGCATGCGGGCAACGCCAAGTCCGCCGCGCTCATGGCAATCGACGCCGCCCATGATGGCGATTTCGAAGAGGCCGAGAAACAGCTCGCCGAGGCGCAGTCCGAGATGAGCGCTGCCCACAAGATGCAGTTCGAGCTCACTCAGGCCGAGGCAAACGGCAACGAGGTTGATATCAACATCATCTTGATCCATGCCGAGGATCATCTGACGATGGCCATCATGGCGAGTGATTTTGCTGAGCGCTTCATCGAGCTTTATCGCGATAAGTACGAGGGCAAATAGCCCAATAATACCGAGTTTGGTCAATCAAGCGCCCAAGATGAGCGCTTTTGAAAGGAGTCCGTTATGAACATCATGTTGGCTTGCTGTGCTGGTATGAGCACCTCGCTTGTTGTGAGCAAGATGGAAGAGGCCGCCAAGGCCCAGGGTAAGGATGATTACAAGATCTGGGCCGTCGAGCAAGGTCAGGTTGCCGAGGAGCTTGGAAACTTTGACGTTTTGCTGCTTGGTCCGCAGGTCCGCCATCTTCAGCGCAAGCTCACCAAAGTCGTTGACGGCAAAGCTCCCGTTGCCGTAATCGATCCAGTTGCCTACGGCAGCTGCGATGGCGCCAAGGTCCTCAAGCAGGCGGAGGACCTGGTCGCCAAGGCATAAGGGCTCTATAGCCCAAAAATCGCCGCTGTGCGACTAGCACTCGACAGCGGCCTACATCCGAAAGCACGTCATTAACTTTCGAAAGCAGGTACATCATATGGCTTTCTCCGAGAAATTCGAAGATGTGATGATGGTTGTCGCAGAAAAAGTAGGCGACAACGTATATCTCTCCGCAATCAAGGATGCCTTTACCGCGTTTATGCCCTTCGTTATCGTGGGCTCTATGGGCACGCTGCTCAAGACGTTAGTCTCTTCCACCACGACGGGGCTTGCGCAATGGGTTCCCGCGCTCGCGGGGCTTGAGCCGGCATTTTCCGCCATCAACTACTGCACCATGTCCTTCATGACGGTGCCCATTACCTTCCTGATTGGCCTTTACCTGGCTCGCGCCAAGAAGGCTCCGGAGTATCCTACCGCACTCGTTTCCGTGGCGGCCTACATTTCCATGATTTGCACCTCCATCAAGGTCGACGGTGCCGGCACGGCTCTCGAGGCTCCGGTGTCTGGTCTGCTTACCACCCAGATGGGCGCTCAGGGTCTTTTTGTCGGCATGATCACGGCCGTTGTGTTCGGTTCGCTTTTCTGCTGGCTCTCTAAGATCGACCAGATCAAGATCAAGATGCCTCCTTCGGTTCCCTCTGGTATCTCCCAGTCCTTCAACGTTATGATTCCGGTCTTTATTGTCCTCGTCGTGAGCGCTATCTTCGGCCTTGGCTTCCAAGCCCTTACCGGCTCCTACATCAACGACTGGATCTACGGCCTTATGCAGGCTCCGCTCGAGGCGGCCTTCAAGACTCCGGCTGGCGTTGTCATCATCGTTGTCGTGTCCCAGCTCTTCTGGGTTCTCGGTATCCATGGCGGTCTCATTGTTTCCCCGGTGCGCAACCCCATGTTCAATGCTGCAATCGCCGCCAACACCGCCGCCCTTGCCGCTGGCACCATGCCCGATTCTCCGTTCACCATGGGTTTTTGGAACTGCTTCGTTGCTCCCGGTGGCGCCGGTATGACCCTCTGCCTCATCATCGCTATTTTCCTGTGCTCCAAGCGCGATGAGGAAAAGGCTATCGCTAAGCTCGGTTTCCTGCCTGGCATCTGCGGCATCTCCGAGCCCGTCGTCTTCGGTATCCCTCTGGTCTTGAACCCGATCTACGCAATTCCGTTTGCTTTTGGTTCCGGTATCTGCGTTGCCATTGCCATGTTTGCAACCTCTATCGGCTTCCTTCCCTGCAACACGGTCGACGTCCCCTTCGGTGTACCCATTCTTCTCAACGCTTTTGTCGGTCATGGCTGGCAGGGCGTCGTGGTCCAGCTCATCGAGCTCGTCGTGGGCGTCCTTATCTGGATCCCCTTCGTCCTCGCCAACAGCAAGCTGGCCAAGAAGGAGCAGGAAGAGGCTGCTCAGGCCTAATTACTACACCTATCGGCTGTCCGATAATATGCCTGTAACTACGAGGAGCGCGGTGCACGGGAGCGCTGCGTCCCTCTTTTTCAACCTAAGGAGATAACCATGAGCTACGTGTTCCCCGAAGGCTTTTTGTGGGGCGGCGCGACTGCCGCCAACCAGTGCGAGGGAGCCTGGGATGTGGATGGCAAGGGCCTTTCGGTCGCCGATTGCACCACCTATAAGCCCAAGGTCGACAAAAAGGACTACGCGGCGTTGCACGGGATCACCGATGAGCAAATCAAGGAGGCCGAGGCCTCGGCCGACACCCACATGTATCCCAAGCGTCACGGCATTGACTTCTTCCATCGCTATAAGGAGGACATTGCGCTTTTCCAGGAGATGGGCTTCAAGACGCTGCGCGTATCCATTCAGTGGACCCGCCTGTTCCCCACGGGTGCAGAGGAAGAGCCGCTTCAGGCCGGCATCGACTACTACCGCGACCTGTTCCGCACCATGAAGGATGCGGGCATTGAGCCACTTGTGACGCTTCACCACTACGAGATGCCGCTCTATTTGGCAAACCACTACGATGGTTGGGGCAAGCGCGAAGTCATCGACTTCTTCTTGCGCTTCTGCGAAGTCTGCTTCCGCGAGTTTGGAAAGTACGTTACCTATTGGCTCACATTCAATGAGATCGACTCTGTGTTCCGCCATCCCTGGACCACGATCGGCGTTTGCACCGAGCGCTATCCCGAGGATAAGCGCGAGGAGCTTATCTACCAGTGCGTGCACAATCAGTTTGTGGCGAGCGCCCTTGCCACCAAGATGCTGCACGAGATGGTTCCCGGTGCTCAGATGGGCTGCATGGTCACGCGCACCCTCACCTATCCCGAGAACTGCAATCCCAAAAACATGCTGCTTGCGCAGAAGGACAACCGCGATAACTACTTCTATAGCGATGTCCAGGTACTTGGCGAGTATCCGCAGCATGTGCTCAACTATTGGAAGCGCAAGGGCATCCACGTCGAGTTCGGCATGGGTGACGAGGCCATTCTCAAGCAGTATCCGGTCGATTTCGTCTCGTTTTCGTATTACATGTCGATGGTTGACTCCATTGATGCGGACAAGCGCGAGAAAGTCGGAGGAAACCTTGCTACCGGCGTCAAGAACCCCTTCCTGCCCATTTCTGACTGGGGTTGGCAGGTCGACCCCGATGGCCTCACCTACGCGCTGATCGATATGCAGGACCGCTACCATAAGCCGCTCTTTATCGTCGAGAACGGTCTTGGTGCCTACGATAAGGTCAACGAAGACGGCACGATTGACGATGACTATCGCATCGATTACTTCCGTGAGCACATTAAGGCCATCGGCGCTGCTATTGAGGAAGGTGTCGACGTGATGGGCTATACCCCGTGGGGGTGCATCGACCTTGTCTCGATGTCGACGTGCGAAATGGACAAACGGTACGGCTTTATCTATGTCGACCTCGACAATGAGGGCAACGGTACCTATGCACGCTCTAAGAAGAAGAGCTTCGATTGGTACCAGAAGGTTATCGCCACCAACGGTGCTGACCTCGACTAGCTTTCATTCAACAAGTGTGAGGGCCGTCGCGATGACGGCCCGTTTCCTATAGAAAAGAGGACGACCATGGGTGTTTTTCCAAAAGACTTTCTTTGGGGCGGCGCGACTGCTGCCAATCAGTTCGAGGGAGCCTGGGACGTAGACGGCAAGGGTCCGAGTTGCATGGATATGGCTACTAACGGCAACCATCACCACCCGCGCGAGATCACGCCCGAGCTCGACCCCAACAAGCTCTATCCCTGTCACGATGGTGTCGATTTCTACCATCACTACAAAGAAGACATCGCCTTGCTCGCCGAGATGGGATTCAAGGTCTTTCGTTTCTCGATGAACTGGCCTCGCATCTTCCCAACGGGATTCGAAGATGAGCCCAACGACGCTGGCCTCGCGTTTTACGATCGCGTGATGGACGAGTGCCATAAGTACGGCATCGAGCCGCTCGTGACACTGAGTCATTACGAGATGCCCTTTGCCATGTGCCAGAAGGTCGATGGCTGGGCTTCGCGCGAGGCTATTGACTGCTATGTGAAGTATGCCAAGACCGTCATGGAGCATTTCAAGGGCAAGTGCCGCTACTGGCTCACGTTCAACGAGATTAATTGCGGCATGATGTCCCTTGGCAACTACATGAGTCTCGGTATTCTCAACCCGGGCTCCTTCGACCTGCGCCATCAGAAAGATGACCCGCAGAAGCGTTTGCAGGCGCTGCACCATCAGTTTGTCGCAAGCGCTCTTGCGGTCAAGGCGGGGCATGAGATCGACCCCGACAACAAGATGGGCTGCATGATTGCCTACATGCTGGCCTATCCGCTCACGCCCAACCCTGCAGACGTCGAACTTGCCCGCGAACGTAACCAGTATCGCAACTACTACTGTTCCGATGTTCAAGTGCGCGGCGAGTACCCCTACTTTGCCCAGCGCATCTGGGACGAGGAGGGCGTGACGCTCGATATTACCGACGAGGACCGTAAGATTCTCAAAGAAGGTACAGTCGATTTCTATACGCACAGCTACTATCAGAGCCAGTGCGCAAGCACCGATCCTGCCGAGGAGACGAGCGGTAACCTTCTCGGCGGCGCCAAGAATCCCTATCTTAAAGAGACTGCGTGGGAGTGGCCAATCGACCCCATGGGTCTTCGTATCATGCTCAACCAGGTGTACGAGCGCTATCAAATCCCCATTATGGTGGTTGAGAACGGCCTCGGCTGCCGCGATGAGGTCAACCCGGATGGATCCATCGACGATGACTATCGTATCGAGTACCTGCGTGACCACATCAAGGCTATGGCCGAGGCCATCAAGGATGGCGTTGAGGTCTGGGGGTACACGCCTTGGGGCTGCATCGACCTGGTGAGCAATGCCGATGGAGAGATGGCCAAACGCTACGGATTTGTCTACGTCGATAAACATGATGACGGCAGCGGCACTATGGAGCGCTCGCGTAAAAAGAGCTTCTACTGGTACAAGAAAGTTATTGAGACCAACGGCGAGGAGCTGTAATGGGAGGAGCGGTTGCCGCGCTTATCAATCAGATTGTCATCATGTTTATCTTGATGGCGATTGGCTATGCTCTCTACCGCATGAAGATTATCGACCGTAAGGGTACGAGCCAGATGGCCAATGTCGTCATCTACGTGGCGTATCCCTGCATTACGCTGAGAACCCTTATGGTCGACTTCGACCCCAACATGATTCGCGATGCGGGATTCTGCTTCGTGCTTACCGTTGTGGTCACACTAATTTCGATTCCGCTCACACGTCTGTTCTTTAAAAAGGAGGATGGCGTTGCCCGCTACGGAGCCATATTTTCCAACAGCGGCTTTATTGGGGTTCCCATTGTTATGGGCGTGTTCGGGTCCGAATATGTTTTCTACCTCTCCATCGGAGTCTCATGCCTCACGTTTTTCATTTGGACGTATGGCGTGTGGTTAGTTTCGGGCGACAAAAGCCAGATGTCGTTAAAAAACTGCATCACTAACCCCAATCTCATCATGATCTTGGTCGGCCTTGTTTGCTTTTTCTTTTCAATCCATCCGCCTGCGCTGATGGCGACGATTCTCGATGACCTGGGTGCGCTCAATACGGGTCTTGTGATGCTTGTGCTTGGAGCCTATTTGGCGCAGAGCGATATGCGCGCTGTCGTTACGAGTAAAAAGGCCTATCTCGTCAGCTTAGTGCGACTTGTCATCATCCCGGCGATCGTTGTTGGCATCTTGGCGCTTTTCCCGTGGATTGACGCCAAGATTCGCCTAACGATGCTCATCGCTCTCGGTGCGCCTGTCGCGTCGTTTGCAGCCATCTTGTCCGAGAAATACGGTGGTAACTATAAGTTTGGAATTGGCTTGGTGACGCTGTCGACGATTCTGTCGCTCATCACCATGCCCATCATGCTTGAGCTTGCGTCTTTGGTAATCGTATAGCTGACTGGCATTTAGGGGTTGACAACTACGTCAACCCCTAAACTCGTCAACGGCCGTTCTGGGGCGGCAAGCGGTATGAAAACTCGTTAAAGTAGCCATATTCGTGAACAAACGAACGTTTATGCTCGGGTATGTCGTGGTAAAATCTCAGGCGTTATCGGAGCAACCTTACAGGAGGTTTCTTTTATGCTCGTCAACGCAGCAGACATGCTCAAGAAGGCTGAGGCCGGCAAGTACGGTCTCGGTGCCTTCAACACCAACAACCTCGAGTGGACCCTGGCTATTCTCCAGGCCGCCGAGGAGGCCAAGTCTCCGCTGATCCTTCAGTGCACCGCTGGTGCCGCTAAGTGGATGGGCGGTTTCAAGGTCTGCGCCGACATGGTCAAGGCTGCCGTCGAGGCCACGGGCGTTACCGTTCCCGTCGCCCTTCATCTCGATCACGGTTCTTACGAGGACTGCTTCAAGTGCATCGAGGCCGGCTTCACGTCCATCATGTATGACGGCTCTCACGAGGAGACCTTCCAGCTTAACCTCGATCGCACCAAGGAGCTCGTTGAGCTTGCCCACTCCAAGGGCATGTCCATCGAGGCCGAGGTCGGCGGCATCGGCGGCACCGAGGACGGCGTGACCTCCAGCGGCGAGCTCGCTGATCCTGCTGAGTGCAAGCAGATCGCTGACCTGGGCGTCGACTTCCTTGCCTGCGGTATCGGCAACATCCACGGCGTGTACCCTGCCGACTGGGCTGGCCTTTCCTTCGAGCGTCTGGGCGAGATCAAGGCACAGACCGGCGACCTGCCCCTCGTCCTGCACGGTGGCACCGGCATCCCCGAGGATCAGATCAAGAAGGCCATTTCCCTGGGCATCTCCAAGATCAACGTCAACACCGACCTGCAGCTCGTCTTCGCCAAGGGCGTCCGCGAGTACATCGAGGCTGGCAAGGATCAGCAGGGCAAGGGCTTTGACCCCCGCAAGCTCCTCAAGCCTGGTCGCGACAACATCGTTGCCCGCACCAAGGAGCTCATGGAGGAGTTTGGCTCCGTCAACAAGGCGTAAGCGTCGCTAAACTTCCCGCCGGAAGCCCCGTCCCCCTACACTGTTTCCTTTGCGCTCACCTGGCTTTGCCAGAAGTCGCGCCAAGGAAGCAGTTCCGGGGGACGGGGCTTCCTTCGTTTAACGCCGCAGGGTTACGAGTCTGAATTAAGATGGCTACTGGCTTTGCCAGAAGTCGCGCGACGGAAACAGCTCCGGGGAAACGGGGCCTCCTTTGTTAACTTGCTACAGGGTTACTGGTCTGAATTTATTTATTGACTACCGTTCGGCGGTGTTGATGGCTCCCTTGTTGGGGCTTTCTTTTTATCTCGCTACAATGGGCTTCAAGCGTTCTAGTGACTTGGAGTTTTGGTATGGCTGTTATTAATGTACTGCCTTCGGATGGGAAGGTTATTGACGAGGGTCCTGTTGGTTGCTCTGCTGATGTTCGCTGTGATGACTTTCGTCATCTCGATGTTGAACTGCCGCCCGAGATTCTTCGTCTTAAGGATGCCGGGTATTTGACGCAGGCTGTTGCTGCCTGCGATCGCCTTTTGGAGCAGAACCCCGAGCCTTCGCTGGCTGCTTGTGTTCGTGCCGAGCGGTATCGCATGCTCGAGACGCCGCTTCATTTTTCGGTGTCGCGCGATCAGGCTATTGCGATGATTCGCGAGGAGTGGCCAGAGTTTACCGAAGAGCAGTTTGATGACCTGATTAATCGTAAGCGTATTGACTGGCGCTTTATCGATGGCGAACTGTTCGTTCTCGACAACTTCCTCGATTCGCTTCGCGTATATCCCAAAGAGGTTCCCGGCATGCGGCCCGATTCTACGGACGGAATTGCACTGCGCAACGAGATGCTCAAGGAGATGGAGTCACAAAACGGATTGGCTCGCGTCATTACGCTTAAAGCGTCCGTGTCTGTCCCCGGTGCTCTAGATGGAGAGACTGTTCGCGCGTGGCTACCCGTTGCCGCCGCCTGTCGTCAACAGTCTCATATCGAGGTTCTCGATATGACGCCGGAGGGTGCTGTTGCCCCCGCGAATGCTTCGGCGCGTACCGCCTCGTGGTCTTCTTCGAGTGAGCGCTCATTCTCGGTGACCTATCGCTATCAAATTGATGCCGCTTATCGTGATGTCTATGGGGGTGCGCTTCCGGTGCATCCTTGCATGGACGCGCCACTGCTCGTGGACACCTCCGAGGACCGTCCGCACATTGCATTCACGCCGTATCTACAGCAGCTGACAGCCCGTGTCATTGACGGGCTCGAGGATCCGCTCGATCGCGCCCGTGCTATCTATGATTACCTGACGCAGTACATCGACTATCGCTATCAGCCGCCGTACTTGCTTTTGGGATCTATTGCCGATGACTGCGCGCATTCGCTCCGCGGCGATTGCGGCGTTATGGCGCTCACGTTTATCACCATGTGCCGTATCGCGGGCGTGCCTGCCCGTTGGCAGAGCGGCCTGTATGTTGCGCCCGATTCGGTGGGGTCGCACGACTGGGCAGAGTTCTATACGCCGCAGACCGGTTGGCTCAACGCCGACGTGTCATTTGGATCTTCTGCTCGCAGGATGGGGGAGGAGTGGCGCCGCCGTCACTACTTTGGCAATCTCGACCCGTGGCGTATGGTGGCCAACAATCGATTCCAGGCAGAGTTTGAGCCCTCTTTCGACGGCATGCGCGAGGACCCTTACGATAACCAGATGGGTGAGGCTTCGGTCGACGGTCGCGGATGCCGTCGGCGCGAGATGCTCCGCACGGTCGAACTCATCGAAATGCTTGAAGTTCCATTTTCGGACTAATCGGTAGAAAGCTGTGATAAACTAACTCACGCATTGCGTGCCCGAGTGGCGGAATTGGCAGACGCAGTGGACTCAAAATCCACCGTTGGCAACAACGTGCGAGTTCGAGTCTCGCCTCGGGCACCATTCATGCAAGCGAGCGTTCAAGGGGGTTGCGGCCCCCTTTTTCGTGCCGAACTCGCGTGAGCGCGCGAAGCGTTAAGCAAACAGGCCTGTGGCCTGTTTGTAGCGGAGCGTGGCGAGGGCGCCACGCGCCCGAAGCCCGGGGCTTCGCGAAGCGAAGGCCCTTCGAGTCTCGTCTCGAGCACCATACATGCAAGCGAGTGTTCAAGGGGGTCGGTTGATTTTCAATCTCAACGCAACAGCCTGAACGGGTCCCGCGTTTCCGCAGCTAGCGCAACGCGGGAATAGCTCCCGGCACCTGGCCGTCGCATCGTTTCCGCAGGTGGAGAGGCTATGGAGGCCGGTGCCCCCATGCTGCCGCCGCATGCTCCGCCAGCCCGCCGCGCAGCCGTTCCGGACTCAGCGCAACGGGCCCTCCGGCCCATGTCCCGGCCCGCCGCCTATCCCGCCAACGGCCCCTCGCCCCTCGCGGCCCTGGCCCTGTCGATGCAGCCGGGCGTGAGGTCCAGCTCGCCGGGCGCCAGCTCCTCTATCCCGAACGCGTCCATGAGGGCGGAGGCGTCCTCCCCGAGGGCCATCCGCAGCACGCGCGCCGGCGTCAGGAACCCGAGCGCCCCCCTCGGCTCGGAGTTCACCTGCGACATGAGCAGCGCGCAGTCCGCCGCCGTCAGCCGGTCGAACCTGGCCCCGGCGCCCTTGGGCAGCAGCTTCCTGATCTCCACGTGGTTCTTCTCGCACGCGCCCTTCTGCTGGCTCTGCCGGGGGTCGCAGTAGAAGAGCCTGGTCTCGCCGTCCCGCTCGCCGATCAGCGCCGCGATGGCGCCCTCGTCGGCGAACTCGCTCCCGTTGTCGGTGAGCACGGCGCCGAAGGCGCGCCTCGCGCCGTCCTCGCCGAGGACCCCGCGCAGGGAGGAGAGCGCCGCCAGGACCGAGGCGCACGTGCCGTCCGGCAGCGGCAGGGCCAGCTGGAAGCGGCTCGGGCGGTGCAGGAGCGTGAGGAGCCTGGCGGAGTCGCCCCTGGAGCCCTCGACGGTGTCCATCTCCCAGGCCGCGGCGCAGGCGTCCTCGCCGAGCGCGAGGAACGACGCGTGCGACCTGCGCGACGAGTGGGACGTCGCCCTCTTCGGGGGCCGGCGCGACCTCGGCCTGTAGCCGACCTTGCGCCTGAGCTCCATGTTCGTCATGCCGTCGTAGCCGGCGTCCACCCACCTGTAGACGGTGGAGGCGCTGAGCCCGGGGGTCGTCGCCGCTATCTGCTGCGGGGAGAGCCCGCGCGCGAGCCCGTCCCTGATGGCCGCGAGCTTGGCGGCGGCGCCCTCCTCGGTCTCGTCGATCCCGGACCTGCTCGCCGAGAGCTCGGCGTCGGCCGCCTCCTGCGCCCTCCTGGCGCTGTAGAACACCCTGGGCCTCCTCGAGCAGCCGTAGCCCCTCCTGTGCGGGCAGCCGTTGCAGCACCTCGGCCACGCGGAGAGCCTGGGGCAGGCCCCCGAGAGGTCCGCGGGCGCGGGCTCGCCGTAGCGCGAGCGCGGCGCGGTGACGTAGCGGTGCGCCGCGACCTCCCTGGTCACGGTCGAGGGCGACCTGCCGAGCTCCGCGGCGATCTCGCGGGCGCTGCGGTTGCGGTCGAGCATCCTCTCGACCGTGTTCCTCTCGTGCCTCGTGAGCCTCCCGTACGACCTTCCGGACGGCTTGGGTCTGGACATGCCGGCCTCCCTCCATCGCGGGCCGGGGGATTCCGGCCCCTCTGGGGTTGCCTACCCGGATTCGCGCCTCAGGACTCAGCGCAACGCGTTGCGCTGAGTCCTGAGGCTGTTGCAATGAAAATGAGAATCAAGGGTTCAAGGGGGTCAAGGTCCCTTTTTCGTGTACGTAATGTGATAACGCGCTGTACGTGTTATTATTCGCAAGGCGTTGTTCCCGCAATGCCCTAAAGAGGAACCTGAGGGTTCCCACCTTTTGGCGCCAATGAGCAGCTGACTGGTCATACAACTTAGATTCCCTTCCTCAAATCGAGGAAGTCTATGTGTACGACCTGGTTGCTGAGAAGCGCCGGGTTATTTTTTTATGAATGGAGGTAGGGAAAATAGCTAAGTCTGATGACACCCGCATCAACGACGAGATCACTGCATCTTCGTGTCGTTTGATTGGCGTCGATGGCTCTCAGCTCGGCCTGTTCGCCATCCGCGATGCCCAGCGCGTCGCCGACGATCAGGGTCTCGACCTGGTCGAGATCGCTCCCAACGCGGAGCCGCCGGTCTGCAAGGTCATGGACTACGGTAAGTTCAAGTACCAGCAGGCCATGAAGGCCAAGGCTGCTCGTAAGAACCAGTCCAAGGTCGAGGTCAAGGAAATGAAGTTCCGACCCAAGATCGACGTTGGCGACTACGAGACCAAGAAGGGCCACGTTCTGCGTTTCCTCAAGAAGGGCGCACGCGTTAAGATCACCATCATGTTCCGCGGCCGTGAGATGGCTCACCCGGAGCAGGGCCTTAACGTTCTCGAGCGTCTCGCCGAGGATCTCAAGCCTTACGCTACGGTCGAGTCCAAGCCTAAGATGGAAGGCCGTAACATGCTTATGCTGCTCGCCCCGATTAAGGGCGCCTTCGATGAGGATAAAGCGGCAAGCGATAGCAAGTAACTAGTGTTCTGTAACCGATTAAGGAGTATTTCATGCCTAAGATGAAGTCCCACAGCGGCACCAAGAAGCGTTTCCGCAAGACTGGTACCGGCAAGCTTATGCGCGCCAAGGCTTTCAAGAGCCACATCCTGAGCAAGAAGTCCACCAAGCGTAAGCGTGGCTTCCGTCAGGAGACCGAGATCGCCGCTGCCGACCGCAAGGTCATCAAGTCGCGTCTCGCCTAAGTTCGCGTTCCCGTTTTTCGTTTTACCGTCTAGGAGTTGATAGAACATGGCACGTATTAAGCGCGCTGTTGCCGCCAAGAAGAAGCGCCGTACCGTTATGCACCGTGCGAAGGGTTACTACGGTGCCGCTTCGCGTACTTACAAGCATGCTAAAGAGCAGGTCCAGCACTCCCTGCAGTATCAGTATCGTGATCGCCGCAACAAGAAGCGCGAGATCCGTTCTCTCTGGATCACCCGTATCAACGCTGCTGCTCGCCTGAACGACATCTCTTACTCTCAGTTCATGCACGGCCTGAAGGTTGCCGGCATCGAGCTCGACCGCAAGGTCCTGGCTCAGATGGCTTACGAGGACATCGAGTCCTTCAACGAGCTGGCTGCCATTGCCAAGAAGGCTCTCGAGGCCTAATAGATTCTGTTGAATCGCTAGGGGAGTGTCGCGTTGTGCGCGGCGCTCCCTCTTTTTATCTGAAGTGCGGTTTACATTGCTAAAAGCGCGGGTAGATAAACACTTACAGGTGACCGATCTCTATATATTCCTGAACCAAAGGGTCATCATCTGATATGTGCGGAAGATCCGCGCCAGTCTTTCTATTACCTATAGAAAGCGATATGTTGTGTAGGACTTGTGAAGAGCGGAATTGACGTCCCACAAGGCTTCGCGGTCTGGCAATATATCTCCTTGCCGCGCGGCCCGGTCGGACCGGATCAGCCGCA
>CAJLDK010000010.1:0-76745 GCA_905205405.1 uncultured Collinsella sp. | reverse complement strand
TCCAGCCATAAAAAAGCCTCCCATTCTTGTGTCCAAGAAATGGGAGGCAGTTCAAAAGACTGATTGGGAGCTGGGGTGTGTCGATGCGATAGTATTACGTGGTGGAATTCGACAAACCGTGGGCTTCATCCGAGGGCTTTATGGAACAACACCAGCATTATCAGAGCCTGCAAGATCAGGCATACAACGCACTGCGCTCCAAGATTATCTATGCCGAGCTCAAGCCCGGCACGCGCCTTTCGGCGATTGGTCTGGAAAAGGAGACGGGGATCGGGCGCACGCCAATTCGCGAGTCCTTTGTGCGCCTGCGCGAGCAAGAGCTGGTGGAAACGCGTCCCAAGAGCGGCACCTACGTCTCTAAGATCAGCATGGAACACGCCGAGAATGCCTGTTTCTTGCGCGAGAAACTCGAAAGAAGCGTACTCATTAAATGTTGTCCGGCTGCCACGTCCGAGCAAAAGCATCGGCTCGAGCAGATTCTTGCCGAGTCCGAGTCGCTCGACCATAGCGAGACGCGTCGCTTTTTCGACTTGGATAACCTGTTTCATGAGACGTGTTTTGAGATTGCCGGTCGTCACATGCTGTGGGATTGGATGAAGAGCGTCAACACGCATTTTGAGCGATACAACTGGTTGCGTATGGTGTCGCAGGATCTGGATTGGGAGCCGATTCGTCGACAACATCGTCGGATTCTCGAGGCCATTAAGAGGGGCGATACCGACACGGCGAGCTACCTGGCAGAGACGCACTTGCACCTGATGCCCGAGGAGCAGGGCCCGGTTATCGCCTTGCATCCCGACTATTTCGAGCTGTCCAAAGACTCGTCTATCTAGCCCATCACCGCATCTGCTCGAGACGCAAAAACGATCCTGCTCACCTACAACGTTTTGCAAGCGAGATTTTTAAAAAAATGCCTAAAATGGCTCAGACTGCCGACAATTGGGAAACGGGGTGCGCTATGGCGCAGATGAGAATCAAGGACATTGCCGCCGAGGCGGGCGTGAGCCCGGCCACGGTCTCGCGCTATCTCAACAACCGCCCCGGGCAGATGACCGAGGAAACCCGCGCTCGCATCGCGGCGGTTATCGAGCGCACTGGCTATCGCCCACGTGCTGCTGCACGCAATCTACGCAGCTCACGCACCAACCTCATCGGCGTGATTCTGGCCGACATCACCAACCCGTTCTCCAGCGCCATGCTCGAAGGGCTTTCCGCTAGCGCCGCCGCGCGCGGCTGCTCGCTTATGACGGCCATTAGCGGCAATGACCCCGCCAAGGAAGCAGAGTCGCTCACTAGACTTATCGATGCCGGCGTGGACGGCCTGGTCGTCAACACCTGCGGCGGCAACGACGAGGCAATCGTCGCAGCTGCGGGACGCCTGCCTGTTGTGCTGTTCGACCGCGATGTTGCCGCCGGCGGTGTCGATCTGGTGACCTCCAACAACCGTGAGCTGGTCGCCGGCCTGGTAGACGCCTTGGCCGCTGCGGGCAGCGAGCGCCTGTGCCTGCTCACCGAGGCGAGCGACGACAGCCCCGTGCGTCGCGAGCGCGCCGAGGGCTTTGCCGACGAGCTTTCGCGCCGCGGTCTTGCGGGCGAGGTCGTCACCTTGGCGGACGGTGGCGCCACGGGTGTCAGTCGCCTGGACGAGACCATCAGCGGCTATGCGGGTAAAAAGCTCGGCCTCATTGCCGTCAACGGCCTGGTCTTCCTGCGTCTGACCGAGGCGCTGGCCCAGCTCGGCCCCTCGTTGCCGGCGGGCCTTAAGATTGCGACGTTTGACGATTACCCCTGGAACCACGTGCTCTTTGGCGGTGTGACCACGGCCGCGCAGGACACCCTCACCATTGCCGAGCGCGTAGTCGAGCGTCTCTCCGAGCGCATCGACATCGTTACCACTACGGTGGGCGATGCCGCAAAGCTCGCCCCCAAGCGCATCGAGATACCCGGCCGCATCGAACACCGCGCTTCGACCTCGCGCTAGCCGCTCGTTCGCAATGGCCTGCTCAAGCACGTTTTTTGAGCGCTTGATACGCTTTAACCCTGCGGAAACATTTTTCTGCGATAGTATCTGCGATATAGACCAGTCGAAACCCGCCCGAAAGAAAGGGGAGCGACATGAACCAGCAGAACATCGATTACGTACTCCGCTCCGTAGAGCAGCGCGATATCCGCTTTGTGCGTCTGTGGTTTGTCGACATTCTCGGCCGCCTCAAGAACTTTGCCATCAGCCCCGAGGACCTTGAGGTCGCTTTTGAGGAGGGTATTGGCTTTGACGGCTCCGCCATCGAGGGCTTTGCCACGCCCGAGGAAGCCGACATGCTGGCGTTCCCCGATGCTTCGACCTTCCAGATCCTGCCGTGGCGCCCGAGCCACAACGGCGTCGCCCGTGTGTTCTGCGACGTGTGCACCCCCGATCGCAAGCCGTTTGCCGGCGACCCGCGCGATGCCCTGCGCCGCATGTTCCGCAAGGCTGAGAAGGCTGGCTATCTGCTCAACGTGGGCGCCGAGCTGGAGTACTACTACTTCCCCGACGAGCACACCCCCGAGCCGCTCGACAACGTGGGCTACTTCGATCTTTCGGTGAGCGATGCCGCTCGCGACCTGCGTCGCAACACGGTCCTCACGCTCGAGAAGATGTCCGTGCCCGTGGAGTACACCTTCCACGCCGCCGGCCGCTCGCAGCATGGCATGAGCCTGCGCCACGCCGAGGCCCTGAGCATGTCTGACGCCATCACCACGGCCAAACTCATCATTAAGCAGCAGGCCTACGAGAGCGGTTGCCACGCCTCCTTTATGCCCAAGCCGTTGGCGGGCGAGGACGGCAGTGCCATGTTCCTGTGCCAGTCGCTATTCGACCACGACGGCAACAACGTGTTTTGGGGCGAGGACGACGAGAAGTACCATCTCTCCGACGTCGCCAAGCACTATATGGCTGGCATCCTGGCGCATGCCCGCGAGATCAGCGCCATCACCAACCCCACGGTCAACTCGTACAAGCGCATCACGACGGGCGGCGACTCCGTGCCACAGTACGCCACGTGGGGCCTGCGCAACCGCGCGAGTATGGTCCGCATTCCGGTCTACAAGCCCGGCAAGCAGCTGTCCACGCGCATCGAGCTTCGCAGCCCCGACCCCATGGCCAATCCGTACCTGGTCAACGCCGTCACGCTGGCGGCTGGTCTGGACGGCATCGAGCGCAAGCTGGAGCTCCCGCCCGAGGCAACGGCCGAGACGCTCAAGCTTACCGACCGTCAGATGGTCGAGGCCGGCTACGCGCCGCTGCCGCGCTCGCTCAAAGAGGCGCTCGACGTGTTTGAGGACTCGCAGTTTATGAAGGATGCCCTCGGCGAGCACATCCACAGCTTCTTCCTCAAAAAGAAGCGCGACGAGTGGCATAAGTTTGAGTCTACGATCACCGAGTGGGAGATCAAGCACTACCTGGCGAACTCCTAATCGCGCTGGCTTGTTCCAGTACGATTGAGCTCATTTCTTTGGAGGCCGATATGTCCGAAAAGAGTGCCCTGTTCATGGCGCGCACGACGCGCTTCCACGAGTTTGCCCGCAGCTTGACGACTACCCTGGGTGTCGAGGTGAGCCTGGCAACCCCTGATTCGCCAACTGCGGCGCACGACTTTGACCTGCTGATCCTCGATTCCGACGGCATCCGCAGCGACCGCATCGATCAGATTGCCAAGTGGCTTGACGATCGCGGCGGTGTCCCCATGTTGGTGATCGTCGACGACGAGGCACTCGGTACCTTGCGCCTGCCCAATCACGCGCATGCCGACTTTGTATGCCCCGCGGCGACGCCCAACGAGCTCAAGGCTCGCGCGCAGCGCCTGATGGGCGAGGAGGAGACCGTTACCGCCGACGATGTGCTCAATATCGATAACCTCGAGATTAACCTGGCTACCTACCAGGTGACACTCGATAACGAGCCCATCGACCTGACGCTGATGGAGTACTCGCTGCTGAGCTTTTTGGCGACGCACCCCAACCGCGCCTACAGCCGCGAGGTGCTGCTGCACCGCGTGTGGGGCTTTGAGTACTGCGGCGGCACGCGCACCGTCGACGTGCACATTCGACGCATCCGCTCCAAGGTGGGCCCGCAGATCGCGGCGCACATCACCACCGTTCGCGGCGTGGGCTATCTGTTTAAGGACTAGCAAGTAAATAGAGGAATGTGAGGGTACCGGAGATTTCTCCAGTACCCTTTTCTCGTTTAGGGCGAAAAAGAAGACCTTTCACCGATTTAAAGTGTGTCAGTAAAAACAATATCAAACGTATAGCACTATCTCACGAATATCATTTAGTTACCGTATCTCCCTACTGCACGGATGGAGGAAGAAATGCGTTATTCGAGAAAGGTGATTGTCGGATTCATAGTATTGCTTGCCGCCCTGATGTCTCCAAGGTTGGTTTTTGGAGACGACGACTTGGTTCGTGTCACACCGCAAATAGCTGTGGAGCAAGCGCAAGCTTTCTTTGATGACGTATCGGATGAGCCGGTGACCGCTTGTGACCCAGTAAAAATGGTGAATTCCGATGGGGAATCAATCGGGTATATCGTTCGCGCGAAGTGGGATGACGTTAACTATGGCTACGTCGTATTTGATTCAGAGCGATCTTGGTGGATCAGCGAATACTGCTTGGCTCCGAACGCTCTTTTACCTATCGAGAGTGCAAGCGAAGAAATTGCACTCCTCGCATCCTCGGATAACGTCGTTGCGTTAAAGATTGACGAGCTAACTGTTGGCGTTGCCGACTTAGATAAAAACATTGTTTTAGACGCAAGTGGGAAAAAAGTACCAAATAAATTGTCCTCGGGAGGCAATCGCAGCGGATCGCCGGAACATTTCGATGACGTTTTTGTATCTGCCAAGGATTTGTATAAACAGGGATATGTTGTTGATGCGAGCAAAACGGTTTCGGGAATAATAACGCCAACGCAAACAGAAGTTATCAAAGAAACGGGGACTTATGCTTGCGCTGTTTCGGCAATGTTTGCAGTTAGCAGTCACTATGTGACTTTGAACCGCCTTAAATTGTCCGATTTATACTCGGAGCTTTGGAGGCTGTCGGGGACATGGGAAGAAGAAGAAAAGAAATATGATCAAGCGACTGGTCTGTACTTTACTCAAGGCAAGACTTCTCCTGATAAACCCGCTCCGGCCTTAAAGGAGTTTTGTGCAAGACGAGGCAAGGAGCTTGAGACGTCATTCGTTTGGTATCCGTCATGGGATTCCTTTAGGGTGAATACCGACTCGGGGAATCTGAGTATTTTCTCTGGAAGGCTCCGGTCAAATGGCAGCGGGCACGCAATGGCAGTTGTGGGCTACGTGGCAATGCATAACACATACTCGAATGCCAAGAAGTACCTGCTTGTTGTTTGGAATGGATGGACAAACCAGCTACAGTTTCTTCCATATGACGTATCAATTTACACGTCTCACGATGGCACATATTGCAAGGGTTGATTGTACTCGTGAACGGCGACAAGTTCATTCGAAGGGCAATGCTCCTATTGGTGCTTTCCTTTGCTTTGCTCACCGCAGCGAGCTTCTTTCTGTTAAGGGCGACTAATGGGGGAGAAAACGACACGGTTGTTGCAGTCGAGGTGCGCGCTCTATCGGATGTTCATAACGGGCAATTTGAGGCGCTTATGCCAAGTGGTTGCCGTAAGAGAATCGATATGCGCCGTAAGTCAAGTTCCGGATATGTCTCAGGGTTGAAAGCAGGTGATAAATGGATTCTAGTTTTTGTGGAAGATAAGGAACTTGACGGGACTGTTCTGTATCCCCATTCAGCTGAGAAAGTCAAATCAAGTAGACAAGGGGAATGAAGAATGATTGATAGAAAGCAGTTCTTAGGTCTGATGGCGGGGGCTCCTATTTTGATGCGAGCCGGGATGGCAGAAGCCGTGGAGTTGCCGGACGCTCAGAAGCGATTGACGCTCGTGGTCGACACGGTGGTCAGAGATGAAAATGGCAATGAAAAAACGCGAACAAGAAGCAGAGAGACTATTTTCACGCCAGAGAGCAAAACTGTGTCTGCCGACGCTATGGCCGGTGATGTCATAACAATCCAGAGGGAATCAGACGAAACGTTGCCGCTGCTTGCCAAGATTGAGCTCACAGTCGCTTATTATAACGATAAAACAGAAATTGAGATTCGTTCCGGAAAGTACTCGATAGTCCAAATCGATCCGCTTGTGATGTATGCAAACGCTTGGTACGCGCTCATGCAGAAGGATAAATACGTGATGAATAACTTCACGGAAAGCGAAGCATCATATGAAACGGGGTGGGAGCCAACGCCATACGATGCGGAGAAGGATAAGTGGACGTGCGGATCGGGTATGGGCGCGACGATTACAGACTTTATTAACGATTCAACATATAGTTTTGCTATCGACTGCTATATCGAATAGACATGACGGCATAAAACGAATTGGCCTATAAGCATGTCATTACTTAAGCAAAGCTGAAATCTTGGCATCTAGTGCTCGGGACTGCCCAGCTTGGGGTACAACTCAACGTGAACAATGATGGCCCGCCACATGTTTGGCGGGCCTTTGGTTATTTGACGAAAGGATCGCAGCTATGAGCGAGAACGATTCCCAGCGTCCCCAGGATGCGGGCAACGCCGGCGAGACCCAACAGCAGCCGCGTGTGCAGGTAGAGTCGACGCCTGCCGACAGCAACATTCCCTACGTGCAGGCCTACGACACGCAGACCGGAAAGCCGCTGGGCAGCCAGCAGGTTGTAAACAAGCACACAGTGGTCAAGACTAAGACCAAAAAGCTGCCGATCTTTATTACGGCGCTTGCCGGTTGTGCCTGCGGCGCCCTGCTGGTCATTGCGCTCATTATGAGCGGCACGCTCAACATTGGCGGCGGAAAGAATGCCGTGACGGCGGGTGCTTCGGGTTCATCGACGCAAAAGATTACGATTGATTCCGAGGACACCACGCTGGCCGAGGCCGTTTCTGCCAAGGCGTTGCCCTCCGTGGTTTCCATTACCGCCACTTCGAGCGGCAGCCAGAATGGCTCGCTTTCGCAGTCTGCCGACGAGTCGGACAGCTCGGGCAGCGTCGGCTCGGGCGTGGTGCTCGATACCGAGGGCCACATCCTCACCAACAACCACGTGGTCGATGGCTATGACCAGTACGTGGTGACCATGGACGACGGCACCACCTATGAGGCCGAGTTCGTGGGCAACGATGCTTCGAGCGACCTGGCCGTCATCAAGCTCAAGGACGCCGACGCCTCCAAGCTCACGCCGATCGAGATCGGTGACTCCTCCAAGCTCAACGTGGGCGAGTGGGTCATGGCGATCGGTTCGCCCTTCGGCAACGAGCAGTCTGTCTCCACGGGCATTGTGTCGGCGCTGTATCGCTCCACGGCCATGAGCTCTACCAACGGTAACACCATCTATGCCAACATGATCCAGACCGATGCCGCCATCAACCCGGGCAACTCCGGCGGCGCGCTCGTTAACGACAACGGCGAGCTGGTGGGCATCAACTCGCTCATCGAGAGCTACTCGGGCTCCAGCTCGGGCGTGGGCTTTGCCATTCCCGTTAACTACGCCAAGAACATTGCCGACCAGATTATTGACGGCAAGACGCCGGTTCATCCGTACCTGGGCGCCACGCTTTCGAGCGTCAACGCGCTCAATGCCCGCACCAACAAGCTGAGCACCGATAGCGGCGCGTACGTGGCGAGCGTCGTCGAGGACGGTCCCGCCGCCAAGGCCGGCATCCAGGAGGGCGATGTCATTACCAAGCTGGGCGACGACGAGATCACGAGCGCCGACGGCCTGATCATCGCGCTGCGCAGCCACGAGGTGGGCGAGAAGGTCGAGATCACGCTCATGCGCGGCAAGGAAGAGAAGAAGGTCACCGTCGAGCTGGGCTCCGACGAGGAGCTGCAGAACCAGCAGCAGGACGACAGTTCGACCGACACCGGCAACGGCGGTATTACCGACGAGCAGCTGCGCCAGTACCTGGAGGAGCTGCTGGGCCAGCAAGGTCAGGGTCAGGGCAACGGTCAGGGTTTCTAACGAACCGTTTCGCACATGCCGAAGCCAGAGGGGCTGTTCCGCCAGCGCGGGACAGCCCCTCTTTTCGCGATGATCCCTTGGAGACGGAGGAAAACGGATCATTTAGAAACGGCAAGGGCATGGTTTAATCGCGCGATCTACCCCAGTCTGGCGGCTGCCGATTCGGTGCGGTTCGAAAGGGTTATTCGGCGCCATGGTGACCGGTGGTACTCTTGTATCCGTTTGAAATCGAGCGAAGGAGTGCCGCTATGGAGCAATCGAGCCTGTTTGGTGACGGTGTGGACATCGATACCGAAACGCCCGCGAGCGCGGATGCCGCCGCACCGACCGACGCCCGTGCCCAGGCGGCAGCGCGCGCGGCCGAGCTGCGCCACGAGCTCGATTACCACGCGTACCGCTACTACATGCTCGACGCGCCCGAGATCACGGACGCTGCCTTTGACAAAATGCTCGTTGAGCTGCAGGAAATCGAGGCGGCCTACCCCGATCTGGTGACGCCCGACAGCTATACCCAGCGCGTGGGCGGCTACGTGAGCGAGCAGTTTACGCCGGTCACGCATATGGCACGCATGTATTCCATGGACGATGCCATGGATCTGGACGAACTCGACGCGTGGCTCCAGCGTACCGAGGATGCGCTCGGTGCCGGTAGCGTCACCTATACCTGCGAGCTTAAGATCGACGGCCTGGGCGTGGCGCTTACCTACCAAAACGGAACCTTCGTGCGCGCCGCCACACGTGGCGATGGCACAACGGGCGAGGACGTGTCGCTCAACGTGCGTACCATCAAGGATGTGCCCATGCACCTGTCCGAGCCGGCGCTCGCCCACATGGGCGCCGACCGCGAGCGTACCATCGAAGTACGTGGCGAGGTCTATATGCCCAAGGGCAGCTTTGTTCGTCTGAACGATGAGGCCGATGCCGAGGGCCGCGACCCTTTTGCCAACCCGCGCAACGCTGCTGCAGGATCCCTGCGCCAAAAGGACCCCAAGGTCACGGCGCGTCGCGACTTGGCCACCTTTATCTATGCCATTGCCGATACCGACCCACTGCACGTCCACAGCCAGCGCGAGTTTCTGGACTGGCTGCGTAGCGCCGGCTTTAGCGTCAACCCCAACGTGGCCCGCTGCGCCACGCCGGCCGAGGTCCACGAGTTCTGCGCCCAGGCCCTCGAGCATCGCGGCGACTTGGACTACGACATCGACGGCGTGGTCGTAAAGGTCGACAGCTTCCAGCAGCAGTTCGACCTGGGCTTTACCGCCCGCGCACCGCGCTGGGCCATTGCCTTTAAGTTCCCGCCCGAGGAAAAGCAGACCGTCCTGCGCGAGATTCGCATCCAGGTGGGCCGCACCGGCGTGCTCACGCCGGTCGCCGAGTTCGACCCGGTGACGGTTGCCGGCTCCACCATCGCGCGCGCCACGCTGCACAACATCGACGAGATCCGCCGCAAAAACGTGCGCGAGGGCGACACTATCATCGTGCACAAGGCGGGCGACGTAATCCCCGAGGTCGTGGGCCCGGTGCTCGATAAGCGTCCGGCCGATTCGGTCGACTGGCACATGCCCGAGGTCTGCCCCGTGTGCGGCAGCCCCGTGGTCCACGAGGATGGCGAGGTCGCCTACCGCTGCGTGTCCATTGACTGCCCGGCGCAGCTCAAGGAGCGCCTGCTCCACTGGGTGAGCCGCGGCTGCATGGACGTTGATGGCCTGGGCGACGAGATCGTCGACAAGATGATCGCTGCCGGCCTGATCCACGATGTCGCAGACTTCTACCAGCTCACGGTCGATGACATCGCAGGCCTGGATACGGGGCGCGTGTACGCGAGCACCAATAGCAAAAAGGGCGTTAAGAAGGGCGATCCCATTCCGGTAGGCCTCAAGACGGCCGAGAAAATCATCGTCGAGCTCAACAAGTCCAAAAGCCAGCCGCTCGGTCGCGTGCTGTTTGCCCTGGGCATCCGCCATGTGGGCAAGAGCGTGGGCGAGGTCATCGCCGAGCGATTCCTGTCGATTGACAAGCTCATCTTGGCGAGCGAAGAGGATATTGCCGAGTGCGAGGGCATCGGTCCCAAGATTGCGGCGAGCGTCAAACAGTTCCTGGCCGTGCCCGAAAACCTTGCCGTGCTGGAGCGCTTGCGCCAGGCTGGTCTGTCGCTCGAGGTCGACTTGGGCGCCGCGCACGCGCAAGCCGCGGCCGACGCTGGCGTGGCGGGCGAGCTCGCCGACGCACAGCCGCTTGCGGGTCTGACCTTCGTGCTCACCGGCACGCTCGTCAACCGCACTCGCGACGAGGCGGGCGCGGCGCTCAAGGTGCTCGGCGCCAAGGTTTCGGGCAGTGTTTCTAAGAAGACGAGCTACCTGGTCGCCGGTCCCAAAGCGGGCTCCAAGCTCACCAAAGCCGAGCAGCTGGGCGTACCCGTGCTGGACGAGGACGCACTCGAGCAGATCTTGGCTACCGGCGAGGTGCCCCAGGCTTAGCGCATCGATAACCAAATTGAAGATCCGCCCGGAAAGCATGATGCCTTCCGGGCGGATCTTACTTTGCTGGGGCAACCGGCACCGTGATCTGCGTTACGTAGGTTGTCGGGTCGTCGCTGATGATATCGTCGATGAGGGCGATCTCGCGCGAGGGGCCGGCGGGCGTCAGGTTGTGTTCGTGCATGTAGCCGAGCAGCCGCTCGTAGCGCGGGGCTGCTTGTCCGTGCGTGCCACGGAAACTTATGGTCAGGCAGTGCGCGGCAGGCCGCGTCTCGATTTCACCCAGGTAGTCGTCGGTGTCGTCGAGCAGCAGAAAGACCTCGTCGTAGCCATCAAAGTCGCCGGCGGCCAGGCGTTCGGGCGCGATGCCCACACCTAGATTGCCAAGATAGGCAAAGGTTTCGTGCTGTCCCTGCTGAAGCTGGCGGATATGCCATCCCAGCGAATAGGCGTCGGTGGGATTGACGCGCTCGTGCAGCGTGGCGCAGCGAAGTTCGGGTTCCTCGATTTCGCTAATGGTGTCGAGATCAGCATTCAAAGCGCCATGAAGCAAGGCAAGCCGCTGGTCAATCTTGCGCGACATGCGCTCCAACTCACGCCGCCTGTGCTCAATTAACTCCTGTTGCTTGGTCAGTTGCCGTTGTATCAAATCCATATCGCGCGTAGTGACAAACTCGCGAATCTGCGCCAGCGGCAAGTCGAGAACGCGCAGGTTGCCGATGGTGTTGAGGGTGGAGAGCTGCCGCGATCCGTAGTAGCGGTACCCACTCGTCGGATCGACATATGCCGGTTCCAATAGCCCCATCTGTTCGTAATGGCGCAGTGTGCCCACGCTCAAATTGAGCAAGCGCGCCACCTCGCCAATGCGGAGCAGGCCCTCGG
Source organism: uncultured Collinsella sp. (assembly GCA_905205405.1). Taxonomy (GTDB): domain Bacteria; phylum Actinomycetota; class Coriobacteriia; order Coriobacteriales; family Coriobacteriaceae; genus Collinsella. Next base: position 65,323 of record CAJLDK010000010.1, on the reverse strand, counting down.
TGTGTTCGCTTGGCATGTCGGTCACAGGACCGCTCCTTTCGGTAAAACAGGGGAGAGGCGCTAGGCCTGCGTTGCCCCGCTACGCCACCAGTTTGTCAAAAGCCCCGCGCCGGTTGAGCACGGTAAACGCGACAACACAGATGACTGCCGACAAAATCGATCCGCACGGCGAAGCGATGCCCATGGGAAACAACGTATCGGAATAGGCGTTCGACAGCAGCCACGCGCCCGGCACGCGAATGAGCGCCACCGCCAGCACGTTGTGCGCAAAGCCGATGTAGCTCTTGCCGTATGCAGCGAAAAAGCCGCTAAAGCAAATGTGGATGCCGGCAAAAATCGCGTCGAAAATGTAGCTGCGCATATAGCCGGTGCCGGCGGCGACTACTGCAGCGTCCTTGGCAAAAAAGCCGATAAACGCCGGCGCCACCAGCCACATCAGCACCGTGATCAGGCAGCCGTATACTACCGAGATCGTCATGGCATCTTTGAGCACCTGGCGCGCGCGATCGCCCTTTCCCGCGCCGGCGTTTTGCGCCGTGAGTGCGCTGACGGTGGCGCCCATGGAGCTCGGCACAATGAACAAAAAGCTGATCATCTTTTCGACCAGGCCCACGGCGGCGGCGTCAACGAGCCCTCGGTGGTTGGCGATGACGGTGATAAACATAAACGCCACCTGGATGCAGCCGTCCTGCACGGCCACGGGCACACCGATCTTAAGGATGCTACCGAGCACTTCGGGCTGGGGGCGCAGGTCGCTGCGCTTGAGGTGAATGTGCGTACGGCGGCTCTTGAGCCACACGAGTGCGAGGGCCACGCTTGCCGTCTGCGCGATGACTGTGCCGAGTGCGGCTCCCACGGGGCCAAGCCCCATGTGACCGATAAACAGAAAGTCGAGCGCGATGTTGATGATGCACGCCACGCCGATCACGTACATGGGCGAGCGTGAATCGCCCAGGCCGCGAAAGATGGCGGAGAGGATGTTGTACGCGGCGATAAACGGAATGCCGACAAAGCAGATGCGCAGGTAGGCGGCGGTGCCTTCGACCGCCTCGGCCGGCGTGCCAATGAGTGTCACGATCTGCGGGCACAGTGCAAACAAGATGGCGGCCAGCACCACCGAGACACCCATAAAGAGCGTGATGGTGTTGCCGATGGCAACCTCGGCGCGGTCGAAGCGGCGCGAGCCCACAGCGTGGCCGACGATGACCGTCGTTCCCATGGCCAGGCCCACGAGCGTCACAGTAATGATATAGAGCGTCTGCGCGCCGTTGCCCACGGCGGTGATGCCGGCCGCGCCGCTAAACTGTCCCATCATGTACAGGTCGGCCATGCCGTAGAGCATCTGCAAAAAGTACGAGAGCATATAGGGCAGGGCAAAGACCGCGATGGTCTTGAGGACATTGCCGCGTGTGAGGTCGTGTTCCATGGGCGGGGCACTTTCTGGATTGGTTCGTTTACGTACCAGTGTAGTGAAAACCCTACAACGATTGTAGAGTCAAGGTTTGTGTTAGCGGCGGGCGAAAAAAGTCACGCTCCAAGCACGATGCTTTGACCCCTCCATGCTCCTCACCTCGCCTCGAACCATCACAACATTCGCCGTTTTTTGCCAAAATCGGGGAAAGCATCGAATGTTGTGATGGTTTTCCTACCACCCGATCGGGTGGAATCGCTTTCTTGCGCACGAAGGTGTGCGGACCCGTGGGCAGGGGAATAAGGTTGGTTATCCGACTCCATTGGAGGGCTCATGGACCTGCCGATTGTCCTGTCCCATAAGACTGCCTGGCTGTACCACAACGTGGCGCGCCCGTCCGAGCCGCTCTCGCGAGCAAGCGGCCTATACGATGAGGACTCGCTTGCTAGCGAGGCGGAGCCGGCTGCGAGCCTGCCCAAATTGGGACTCGATGCCAAGGGGCTGAGGGCTTCAACGGCAGTTGGGATCGTTACCGACTATCTGGTTTCGCTTGGTATTCCACGAGAAGAGCTCGATCATATCGATACGCTCGTCAACTTCGATTTTGAGCGCTCGACGCCGGCTGGATTTAGGTGCCACGTGTTTGGGGCGCCGGTACCTCCAGGCCATCTTATCGAGGTGGCAGAGGGCCTTCTGGTGGTTGATGAGGCCATGTGCTTTGTCCAGGCGGGTTCGTGGATGAGTGAGCCCGAGCAGCTGGAATATGGCTACGAAATCTGCGCCCGATACCATTTGAATCATCTGTCGACAGGCGATTATATCGAGATGGGGCAGAGGTATACCGTTGCCGACTTGATTGCCTATTGCAATGAGAACCGATCTCGTCAGGGGGCTATACGCGCGGCCGCCGTGCTCAAGCGCGTGCACGATGGCGCGCGGTCGCCCATGGAGACGGCCACCGCAATCATGGTCGTAGCAAAACGTTTCCAGGGCGGGCTGGGATACGCCAAAATCGAGCTCAACCATAGGGTCGATGTTCCCAACGAGTTCAAGTGTCTCGCAAAGGCCGGGTATTTCGAGATTGACGTATATGCGCCTGCGAGCGGTACGGGGATTGAATACAACGGCTCGGACCATCTTGATAAACAGCGCAGCGCGTCGGATGCGGAGCGTATGACCGTACTGAGCGCGCTGGGCTTTAGGATGATCGTCCTCACCGGGACTCAGTTTGCCCATCAGCTGCAATTGCACCGGGCGATGAACGCCATTGCGCTCGCTATGGGCCTCAAGTGCGACCGAAGCGAAGCGTTCCAAAAGCGGCAGAACGACCTTCGAGAATTCGTGATTCGCCACTGGGACGGCGGCCTCTAGGGGCGCTTTGGTCTTTCTACGGGGTGCCGTGGGCAGGCAAACCATCACAACATTCGACGTTTTTTGCCAAAAACGGGAAAAGCATCGAATGTTGTGATGGTCTGTGTGTTGAGGATGGGCTTGGGAAGTCCGTTTTGCTCGAAGCGACCTGTCCTGTCGTACGGGTGTCGGCATGATTCTCTCGTGGGGTATTATGTTTTCCGAAGAATAAAACGCCGCGTGAGGGGAGGGCTGCGTGGACGGGCACGTGCAACATGACGGCTTTGGCCGCGATATCAACTACCTGCGCATTGCCGTTACCGACAAGTGCAATTTCCGCTGCATTTACTGCATGCCGGCCGATGGCGTGGCGCCCCGTGCACACGACGAGCTACTCAGCGCCGAGGAAATCGCCCGCTTTGTGCGCTTGGTGGCGGGGGAGGGCATTCGCCGCGTACGCCTGACGGGCGGCGAGCCGCTGGTCAGCCGCCGTATCATCCCGCTCATTCGCGACATCCGCGCGATTCCGCGGATCGAGGACATCTCGCTCACCACCAACGGAGCCCTGCTGCCCAAGCTGGCGCCGCAGCTCAAGGACGCGGGGCTTAACCGCGTCAACATTTCGCTCGACACGCTCGACCCTACGCTCTTTGGAAAGATCACGCGCCTGGGTCGACTCGAGCAGACCATGGCTGGCATCGACGCGGCGCTGGCTTGGGGCTTTGAGCCCGTTAAGGTCAACTGCGTTGTTGTGCGCCGACTCAACCAGGATGTGGCGGCTCTCGCGCGTCTGACTATCGACCGTCCCATTCACCTGCGCTTTATCGAATACATGCCTATTGGCGACGAGCACACGAGCTCGCATTGCGCTGTGGACCCGCATGCGCCCGCGCTCAATCCGGCGCTGTGGGATGCGAGCGATACCGTGCCGAGCGACGAGCTGCGGGCGCGCATCAATGCCGGGGCCGCCGCGGTGGGTCTGGGCGAGCTCGAGCCGCTCGACATCAACGACGCTCCTGCCGGTGCGGGCCCTGCGCGCTATTGGCACTTTCCGGGCGCGGTGGGAACGGTCGGCTTTATTAGCGCCATGTCTAACCATTTTTGTGCGAATTGCAACCGTCTGCGCCTGACGGCCGATGGCAACGTGCGTCCGTGCCTGTTCAGCGATGCCGAGTATTCGGTGCGCGACGCCCTGCGCCGTGGTGATGATATGCAGGTACTTTCGATTTGGCGCGATGCCGTCGCCCACAAACCGCAGGAACACGCGATAATTGAGGGCACGCAACGATTTATGTCCCAAATCGGAGGATGATCATATGGCCAAGAGCAGGTACGCCGATGCCACCAAGGCCGCTCGCAGGGCCGCGATGTCTGCCCACAAAGTCACGGCTGCGGCGAATGCTGGCAGCGCCGACGCGTCCGTGCAGCCGACTGCCAGTGCTGCCACCGAGCCCGCCCGTGACGCCCGTCGTGACGAGCTGACGCATGTGGACGCCAAGGGCGAGGTACGCATGGTCGACGTGTCCGACAAGGCCGAGACCCATCGCATCGCCATCGCCGAGGGCACCATTCTCATGCATCCCGAGACGCAGACCATGGTGCTGCAGGACCGCGCCAAAAAGGGCGACGTGCTTGCCTGCGCGCGTGTGGCGGGCATTATGGCCATCAAGCGCACGAGCGATATCATCCCCATGTGCCATCCGCTGCTCATTACCAAGAGCAAGTGCGACATTGCGCCCATCGCTCCGGCGGGAACGCCTGTCGAGGACGTGCCCGAGGGCTGGGCGCCGGCGCGCGCGGACGGGCAGGTTGGCTTTCACGTACTGGTTACGGCCGGCGTGACGGGCAAGACGGGTATCGAGATGGAGGCTCTAACCGGCGCGAGTGCCGCGTGTCTGACCATCTACGACATGTGCAAGGCAGTCGATCGCAGCATGGAGATCGTTGACGTGCGTCTGCTGCACAAGGAGGGCGGCCGCTCGGGCGTGTGGGATCGTGCCGAGCGTCAGGCCGCTGCTGTTGAGGCTGTGGCCGCTGACGGTGCCGCACCCGCGAGCGCACCCGTCGCCGTCGCGCCCGCAGCTCCCACTCCGGCTGTCCCTGCGATCGCGTTTATCGGCTACCAAAACTCGGGCAAGACCACGCTCGTCGAGAAGGTTATCGCCGAGCTCACCCGCCGCGGCCTGCGCGTGGGTTCGCTCAAGCATCATGGGCATCATGGCTTTGATATCGACGTGCCCGCTAAGGATACGTGGCGCCATCACCAGGCCGGATCCAAACACGTGGGCCTCATCTGCGCCACGCGCTGGGCGGAGTACGCCGACACGCGCGAGGAGGACGAGATGCCTGCGCGCGAACTGCTGTCGCGCTACAACGATGTCGACGTGGTGATCATCGAGGGCTACAAGACCGAGGGCTTCGACAACATCGTGGTCGCGCGCTCCGGTGTCGACCGTCTGCGCGGCAAGAGTTCGCTCGACCTGGTCGACGGTCACACGCTGGCCCTTGCCTGCAACGAAGCCCTGGCGCGTCAGGCCTTCGACGCCGGCTTTGCGACCCGAGCCATCAACATCAACGACGCCCGAGCCATCTGCGATCTGATTCAAGACCACCTCGGTAGACTTTAGGGACATGCCTTAAAATCTACCAAGTAGTTCATGTTGGGCGGAAAGACGTAAGGAAAGGGCTCGATGCGACCTTAGTTAGGCATACGGATAGATTGAGTTAATGGACGGCGGATGAATGACCGCCGTCCGCATTCGTATGCAACAAGGAGCCCCCATGCCCGCATCTGTATTCCCAAAAATCCACTCGTCGCTGTCCGCGCAGGCTAAACGCCTGGTGGCAATGCGCTTTCTCATCTACACTGGCTTTCAGACCAGTTATTTTATCGGCGTCATCGGAACGCTCACCTATGCAGACGATGCCTCAGTCGTGGCGACATCGCTGGCCGTCCTTTTTATGAACGTATTCGTGATCTTGGGATCCTTTGCGGGTGGCGCGGCGCTCGACGCCTGGGGTCCGCGCCGCCATTTCTTGCTGAGCATTGTGGGCACGCTCGCAACTGGCACGGCAATCATCGTCTTTGGCAGCGCGACCGGCATCGTCCTGCTCGGCGCGGTGTTTCTGGGCTTTACGATGGGATTTGCCCAACCCATCGCCACATCTTATCCGGCCTACCTCACCGACGACCCCGCCGAACTCAAAGACATCAATTCCGCCATCGCCATGTTCTCAAACGTGAGCATTATCGTCGGACCTACGCTGGGCGGCTTTGTCGCGGCGGCTGCGTCGTCGCGCGCGGTGTTCGTGCTCATGATGCTCTTTACCGCACTGGCGCTCGTCGCCGGTTGGGGCTTTAGGCCGCAGACCAGCCATGTCGCCGGGGATGCGGATGCCGATTCGGCAGAGGAAGGGGAGCGTGCGGGACAAAGCTCCAACCCCAGCACGTCCGCCCGCGCCACCTTCGCAGTCAGCATCAAGACAGTCTTCACCAACAACGTCCTCGCGCTACTTTTCTGCATCATTTTTCTTTCGAACTTTGGCTACGGTGCCTTCGATCCGCTGGAGTCGTTCTTCTACCGCGATGTCCTGCACGTCGGCGTTGAGTGGATGGGCTGGCTCTCGTCGGCCTCGGGCGTGGGCGCGGTGCTGGGTGCCGTGCTCGCGCTCCGCTTGCCGCCGCACTTGGTAAACCTAAAAACGCTGCTCGTGGCACTTATGTCCGTGGGCCTGGGAAGCCTGCTCTATGTGGGGACGCCTTACGTGGGTGTGGCCCTTGTCGGCCAGGTCGCCCTGGGCATAGCTTGGGGTGTCGTCAACCCGCTCCACAACACCATCGTGCAAACGACGGCGCCGCTCGAGCAACTCGGCCGTGTGAGCTCGGTCATGGGCTTTGGCAACATGTTCGCCGGCGTGGCCCCTCTGGCGGTTGCACCGTGGCTGGCGGCAACATTTGGCGTACAACGGACACTCGTGGGGGCAGGCATGGTCGTGACGGCGGTTCCCGCGGCGCTGCTGCTGTTTGGACGCAATCACTTGGAGCGTGCCGTAAAGCAGTAAGAAACCATCACAACATTCGGTAAAAATCGCGATTTTGCCGAAAAACGTCGAATGTTGTGATGGTTTGGCCCGTAGACGCCGCGATCACCACAAAGGGGCCAGGCACCTTTGTGGTGGTTTTTGCTTTAACGGGCCGCGCCTGCGCCTTGGTATACCATGTACGCCGTTTGCGAATATACCCCACACCGCCGCACAACCCAGAAAGGCCCCCATGGACACTACCTTCAGCCACATCAAAGCCGTGTTCTGCGATATCGACGGCACACTGCTCACGAGCCAGCACACGGTGTCCCCGCGCACCGTGGCGGCGATCCGCGCCCTGCGCGAGCGCGGTGTGCTCTTTGGCCTGTGCACCGGGCGCGACGCCCACGCGACCGAGGCCATGTACGAGCTCTGGGGCATCGAAGGCCTGGTGGACGTGCTCGTGGGTTGCGGTGGCGCCGAGGTCATCGACCGCGCGCACGACATCAACGAGCTGAGCTATCCGCTGCCGGGTGAGACTATCGCGCGCATCTGCAAGCACATGGCGGACCTTCCGGCAACGCCCGTCTGCCCCCGAGACGGCGTGTTCTACGTGCCCGAGAGCAACGCGTGCGTCGAGCACCTGTCGCGCGTCGATGGCGTGCCCTATCAGGTGGTCGATTTTGCCGAGTTCTTACGCGAGCCGCAGCCCAAGGTGATGTTTACCATGGCGCCCGAGGTTATGCCGCGGGTGATTGAGCGGGCGTCGACGTTTGCCGATAACACTGTTAAGGCGGCGGCTCTGCAAACCACGCAGCGGCTCTACGAGTTCATGGATCCGCACGTGTCCAAAACGCGCGGCCTTGTGCGCGTGGCGGAGCTCAACGACATGGAGCTCCAGGACATCTGTGTGTTTGGCGATGCCGATAACGATACCTGCATGGTGGCCGACGCCGGCGTGGGCGTGGCTATGGCAAACGGCAGCGACGCCACCCGTGCCGCCGCGGACTTTGTAACCGCGAGCAACGACGAGGACGGCATCGCGATCTTTATCGAGGAACATCTGCTGTAGCGCAGGGGGGAGAACCACCACAATAGGTGGCAGGCATCTTTGTGGTGGCCTCAGGCGATTTGGGCGAATTGCTACCTAGAATCTGCACGAAAATTCAAATATAGTTGTCTGAACATCATGCTTCTAACCACCGGTGGGTTAAAGATATTCTCATCAGTTTGGTGGGATATTCCTTCCGGTTAATGACCTACCGCTCACGGTCGATTTTCGACCGTTCACAGGATGTTTGCTCTTGAGCAAAAGGTTGTGCAAATAAATAAAATGCTATTAAAAAACTGATAACTAACTTAATTACCGGTAGAAACAAAAAATAGATAGCGAATAAACGAAGGTAAATCTGAGTAAATGTCAAGAGAATTAAGAACTTGCACAAAAATGTCGGTTTTGCTGCTCAGATGTTTAAACAATCGTTATAATTGCATCACTTAGCGAGCGCAATTACAGATTGCGCAGATACGTTTGATAGGGAAAGAGCAAGATCGCGGTCTCTTGGGGAGGAGACATCGATGAAAGCGAATTCGGACAAATCTAAGCAGAGTAATAAAGCGACGCGCCGTGTACTGGCAGGCGTTTTGTGCGGAGCCTCCGTGTTGAGCCTGGTACTGTCGCTCGTCATGCCTCCGATCTCGCAGGCCATTGCCAACGATGCCCAGACGGTTTTTACCGAGGAAACTGTGATGGGGGGGGGTTCCTCAAGTGAGTCTACTGATGTAGACAGCGCCAACAACGGGGATACCGAAAACAAGAATAGTGACGAGACCGAGGACGGCGCGAGCGAAGACGCCGCTGCTGCGGGCTCGACTGCCGATAGCGTGGAGGCCAAGGGTGTCGTGCAGCCTTCCGACGCACAGCTTGCGGATGATGAGAATAACGATGAAAACGCGAACGCTCCCGCCACCGTCAGTGACGATGGCTATACCGAGGTAAGCAACGATGTTGCTAGGGCATTTACCAATGGCGGCAAGTTCCGACTGACGGGTTCTGTCTATTCGAATCAGCAGATTACCATCAAGAAAGACACCACCATTAATCTTGCGGGAAACATGCTCTACAACCGCTCCGGCGGCTTAGACTCCTTCTTTGTGGTCGAAAACGGAGCCACGCTCACTATCGAGAACACTATCGAGGACTCAGATAGTACAAAAGACGAAAAGACTCCGGTCAACAATGCGCCGGCGGGTCAGCCTGCGATTATGACATGGGAAAGGGGAGACGAGTCTAGCTCTAATGGCGCCGCACCCAAGAGTCTTACTTACTATGAGACTAAGAGCACGCCCAATACAGATAGACTTTGCACCACCGAGACTACGTACAAGCATGACGTTACGGGCTTTGGCGCTATCGTTGCGGCATCGGTCAGCGGTTCCGTAAAGCAAGTGGTCACCGTTAATGAGGGCGGCACGCTCGATCTCAAGGGCGGCATGATTACCACGGCCGCCAATCTGAGCGATAACGGCCATGTGATTCTTTCTATGGGTAAGGTCAAAATCGAAGGCGGTTACGTCACCAACGGCAACCGCGGTGGCTGGGGCGGTGGTCTGTGCATAACGGGCGCGAAAGCCAGCCTCGAAATGACAGACGGTGTGGTCGCGGGAAACAAGGCAGCTTCTGGCGGCGGCGTCTATGCTGACAACGGAGCCACCTTGAAGCTTACGGGTGGAATCATCTCTGGCAACGCTACGTACGGCGAGGCGGATGGTCTCGGTGGCGGCATCTTGGCTTCGGGCGGTAGTGTGACCGTTTCTGGTGGCTACATCACTAACAATAAATACGCCAAGTTTTGCGGCCGCGATGGCTGGGGTTGTCATGGCGGCGCTGGTCTTGCTGCCAATAACGGCGCCCATGTTGCCATTTCCGGTGGCCAGATTACCGGCAACTACTCCGAGGAAGCCGGCGGTGGCGTTTATGTCACGGATGTCAACCGTAATAACCAATCCCGTACGGGTATGGCGTGGCTGAATATCACGGGAGGAATTATTGCCTCTAACGTGAGCTACCGATCTGAAGGTGCTGGCATTCGAGTGGGCCAGATGGTTGACGCGATGATAAATGGATCGTCAAACGATAGCCCAGTCTACATCACAAATAATCACTGCATGTCTCGCTTTGACTGGGGCGGTGGCGGTATCTTCGTCCAGGGAAACTCGAATGAGGGTATGGAAAAGACCGCTGGTAGATTATTTGTATACAACTCGTACATTAGCAGCAATACCGCTGGTGGCTATGGTGGTGGCGTTGCAGTCTGCCCGACGGGCAAGACGTTGGTAACGAACACTAAGGGCACGGCAATCTTTGGCAATAAGTCTGCTGGCAGTGAGCAAAAAGCCACCGGGTACAATTCGGCAGAAAACAAGGGTAATGATGGTACGCCCCATCTTTCAGCTGGTGGTGCTGATGGTTTTGATAAGACTGAAGATCAAGATGCATACAAATCGGAGGTGTTTCGCAAGTACGGTCATGCCGATTTCTTCCTCGCAGCGCGGGGTCACAATACGCCGGTCGCAGTGGTAACCGGTAAGATGCTTGGCGGTGGAGACGCCCGGTACTCGGGAAGCATCGAACTTAAAAAAGCTATCACCATTCCCGTCAACGGTGCTGTTGGGGTAGAAAATAGCATCGGCCTGACCTCGGGTGTTAAGGACGGGGATGAGGCGGCGATTGATGCGCGGAATCGTGCGCAGAATGAAGCGACAACTTTCATCACGGGCAACTATTCCTGGGACCATGGTGGCGGCATCATGTCGAATGGCGACTTGTACCTAGGCGTGCCTGCGGATACGTACGTCTATCCAAGCCTTAAGTTGAAGGCAACCAAGGAGCTGGCCGGCCGCGACCTCAAAGATGGGGAATTCAGGTTTACGGTTTATCGTAAGAACTCGGATACTGCGAAGGCGCCTTCTTGGGAGAATGATAAATTCGACAATGGTGGCTGCGAGTTTGTCGAATCTGCCCAAAATGGCGCTGACGGCCACATCGCCTTTGACCTTAGCGAGAAGCTCGAGCGGCTTCTTAACGACAAACAGCTTCGCGAGCAGTTATTAGCGAATGGTACTGGCGAAATTACATACTACTTGGTCGAAGATACGGGCAATCTTCCTGGTGTCATATACGATCATGCTGTATACGAGATTAAGGTGACAGTCAAATGCACGCCGACTGTACTTATGTCTGTTCCGACACAGGGAAACCCGCATGATACTAAAGATCTTAAGGTCTATAACTTCACGATTGATAGGGTGGACGTGACTAAGAATCCCGGGGGTTCAGCTAACTCGCCGAGGACTGCGTCAGCAGATGCTAATGGGTATTATTCGATCGTCGACTCCAACAGCGCAACCTCCACCAACAAGGCAACCTTCACCAACACGTACGACTCTGAGGTTTCCTGGACTCCTAAGGCGACTAAGGTCGTTAAGGGTGGCGAGATGAAGGAGTTTACACTTCAGCTTGCGAAAGACAGCAAATTTCAACATATCATCGGTACTGCCGTGACCACCTCTGGTAAAGGTACGAAGCAGACGCTTTCGTTTAAGGGCACCGCTGATAAAGAGGTTGAGCTCAAGTATTCGCTCTCTGATATCAGGGATAATCCCGACGACTCGGGCGACTCCACGGGTGGCCTTTTCAAGACCTTTACGTACTATGTGCGCGAGAAAACCGACGGTTCGCAGTTCTCGCACTACACGTACGACCACTCGGTCTATAAGATTGCGGCCAAGGCAACTGTTCAGCCTGATAAGACTATCAAATGTGAAGTGACCTACAAGAAGGGAACCGTTGACTCCGATGGCAACTGGAAAGCTGACGTCGGTGCCGAAGAACTGAACCTCACCGACGACTCCACCCCCACCTTCACCAACACCTACTCAACCTCTTTGCCCCTTTCTGGTATGTCGGGCGTCACTCTGACGTACCTTGCCGGCGCGGCGGTGCTTTGCGCTGCTGCGGCCTGGATGCACATTCGTCGCAAGGCGAATGCGAAGGGAGGCGAGCGTCGTGAATAAGAAAGTTTGCTCCTTCCCGATCTTGTTTGCGCTGCTCGCCCTCTTGATCGGCACCTGCACGGTTGTGTTCCCCGCATCCGCGCAGGCCGCGCCGAGCGCGACCGGATCCATCACGGTGACAGGCACCGTGGCGCGCTGCTACGACGCCTACCAGATCTTTGACGCCAACGTCGTCGATGACGACAACGACGCCAAGATCGCCACCGACCTTGTCTGGGCAAGCGATGCCGTGCGCGACGCCGCGCTGCCTGTGTTGCACAGCGCCGGCATGCCCAATTCCCAGACCACCGCACAGGAAGCTGCCGAGTGGCTCAACACCGATTCCCGCCTTACGAGCGCGCTGAGCGCACGGCTCGCTCGTTCCCTCCAGAACTCTGGCGCCGTGTCCGTGGCCCTTAACGCGGGTACGGAGGCCAAGCTGCCCTGTGGCTACTGGCTCATCGTCGCCGACGACGACGCCATCGCCCAGGGCGAGGCCGGCACCGCGCCGATTATGGCGCTGGTGGGCGGCAGCGCCGTCACCGTCAAGCCCAAGGCGGCGACCCCCAAGGTCCAAAAGCATGTGCTGGAGGACAGCACCGCCGCATGGCAGAAGGCCGCCGACGCCACGGTCGCCGACGACCTGTACTGGCGCCTCTCTGCCACGGTCCCGGCCGGGCTCACCGCCTACGACACCTACACGGTGCGGTTCGTCGACACCATGAGCGCGGGACTCGACCCCTCTAAGGTGGCCGCGAGCATGCGCGTGTACGTGGCGGCGGGCGCGGACGGCGGCTTCGACGCCGTCTCGGCCGGTAAGGACGGCCGCGCCGGCGTCGAAGCCGCGAAGGGCTGGACCGATATCACGGCCCAGTGCGCCACCAAGGTGGCGGCGGACGGGACCTTCACCGTGCGCACCGGCGACCTGATCGCCGCGCTCGGCGGGGCCGACGCCTTCACTGCGGGCGCCCGCGTGGTCGCCGTGTACAACGCGCCGCTCAACAGCGCATGCAACCACGGCATCGCGAAGGGCAACCCCAACGAGGTCTACCTGCGCTACCCGCGCTCTCCCTTTGCCGACCAGTCCGGCGACGCCGGCTTCACCCGCACGCCGAGCGACGATGCGTGCGCCTACACCTGGGATCTCGCGCTCACCAAGCGCGGCAGCGACGGCGACAAGCCGCTTGCCGGGGCAGTCCTGAGCATCGCCGACGACCGCGGCCGCACGCTGGCGGCCGACGGCACGTGGGATGCGGAGGGCAAGGCCACCGTCACCACGGGCGAGGACGGCCGCGTGACCGTCTCGGGCGTGGACTCGGGCAAGCTGGATGTCCGCGAGCTCAAGGCGCCCAAGGGCTACACCGCCTTTGAGGGCACGCGTTCCGTGACAGTCAAGGCCGAGGGCCTGGACGTCGACCAGGTGGCCGCCGCCAAGCCCAAGCTCACCATCACGGCCGAGTCGCCCCTACGCGCCGACAGCGCGGACGGGTCGACGGGCAGCCTGGAGGCGTCGCTCATCAACACGCCCACCGGCATACCCCCTAGCATTACCACCGGAGGCTTTATGCCCTCGACTGGCGATATGGCAATGTACGCCGCGGTCGCCGCAGCGGTCGCCGGAGCCGCGCTCATCGTGGTCGCGCTCCTGGTCAAGCGGGGAGGTGGCAGCCATAAAGAGTAGCTGGCAGCCCCACAGAGAGCGGGGCGAGACGTAGCGAAGCAGATGCTAAGACACAGACAGATGATGATCGATCGAATGAGAACCAACCGGAAAACGGAGGAAAAGAAGATGAGCATGAGCAAGAACATCGCACGCCTGGCAGTAACCGCCGGCCTCACCGCAACCCTGAGCTTCGGCGGCGTCATGGCTCCGGTGACCATGGCGTTTGCCGCAGATGCGGCGGCTGCCACGACCAATAGCATCACCATCAATAAGAACACTGAGAACGGCGATGTGAAGTACAAGGCATACCAGATCTTTAAGGCCGATGTCGTGGACAAGGACGGGAAGAAGGTCGCGTCCAACGTCGATTGGGCCGACGGACTATCTGTCGCTGATAAGAATGGCATCATTGCCGCCATAAAGAGTGACGAGAAAGGCGGCGAGCTTCCCGGGACTCCCTCTGCACAGGACGTCGCCGACTGGATGGCCACATATCTCCAGGATGCTTCTCAGGTTGTGAACAATGATGATTTGCTCGATACGATTGCTAGCTTGGTCAAGGACACTACTCCTGTCACGCCAAAGGGAGCTTCTGCCGCTGCTTTCGCCGCGGACATCTCAGTATCATTTGATAACTCTGGCTACTATCTCTTCCTGACGGACGTTGACTCTATCGGCACTGCGGATAGCCATTCCGGCAAAAAGCAGACTGGTACTTCCCCGATTTTCGCTGTCGTGGGCGGCAGCGCTGTTGAGGTTACCGAGAAGACCGGCATTCCTACGGTCGAGAAGAAGGTCAAAGACGACAAGCCCGGTAGCGATTGGAAAGACAAGGCAGATTCCCAGATGGATCAGGACGTCCATTACCAGCTGACGGGCACCGTTGCCGACAACATCGCCACGTTCGACACCTACTATTATGAGTTTAACGACGAGCTCTCTGCCGGCCTTACGGCAGACGCGGGCACCATTGAAGTTAAAATCGGCGATAAGACCCTTTCTCGTAACTCGACTGAGGGCGACAATACTGGTTACGATGCTTCGATTGATAATACAACTAACACGTTGACCGTAAAGTTTGCCGACCTCAAAACTGCTGCGAACTTGGCCGGCGCGACGCTCGACGACCGCTCTAATGTCGTCGTCACTTATACTGCCAAGCTCGACCACAAGAAGGTCGATAAGGTTACTGTTGGCGGCGAGGGCAATCCCAACAGCGTCAAGCTCATCTACTCCAATAACCCCATGAGCAATGGCAAGGGTGAGTCCGTGCTCGATACCGTTCGTGATTACACCTATGCGCTTAAGCTCGTCAAGGAAGATTCGGAAGACAACACCAAGCTCAAGGATGTCGAGTTTACCATCAAGGCCACGGGCGCTGACGAGCTTGAGGCTGGCAAAGTGGGCGTGCAGTATGTTCAGGAGAACGGTTCGCTTGGCAATGATGAACATCGGTTTAAGACTGATGAGAGTGGTGAAATCAGCGTAACCGGACTCGACGCCGGTACCTACACGGTGCACGAGGTTGAGGGCAGTAACCCTGGCTACAACACGTTGGATGACTTTACCTTCACCATTACCGCCGAGGGCCTTGGTGAACTCGAGGGCAAGACGTTCGCTGGGAACACTGATCCGAATACGTTGAAAGTGACCGCAGAGAAGGACAGTTCCACTTTGGTCACCCCGAAAGTCACCGGCGGCACCGTCACCCTCACCGTCAAGAACAAGAAGGGCTCTAACCTCCCGCTCACCGGCCTCAACGGTGTGACCTTCACTTGGATCGCTGGCGGCGCGGTGCTCGTCATCGGCGTGGCGCACCTCATCCGCAGCCGTAAGCAGGCTGAGGAGTCCGAGCAGGAGTAACGCTCACTCACCCATCTCTTTGGCAGGTGGGATGTGATGGCCATGAGACTTGCGGACACTTTTCTCGTCCATCCACGTTCTTGCTTTGCCATTCTCTTTTCGGGGCAGACTCCGTACTGGAGTCTGCCCTGTTTTTTGGACAATGCAGCCAGCCTCCATCGTCCGATGCAGACTCGTTCGTCATCGCGTTTCTTGACTCGTATGAGGTTCGGTTTAAGGTCCGTAGGCGCACGCGCGGTGCGGACGGCAGAAGGCATTTGCGCCGAAAGCGCAAATAAGAATGCCCGGGGGTCGGATCCCGGGCATTTAACAAAAACTGAAAACTAGGCCGCCCGCGCTCTCGTACACTTACGCGGGGTGCGTCGTTTTCTATTGACATTGTATCCCGAATCGCCCAGCCGATTCGGGACATTTTGAAAACTCAAATGCGGGCCCATACTCGCGCTGTGCAATGCTGTCAGGCTGCGTTGTCCGGCGCGGAAGCTCGCGAATCGGCTATTATTTGTTTAGACAACTTGAGTTGTAGAGGAGTGACTGGCGATGGTGCAGGGCGCCAAACATATGAAGAGCAATAACGCCGCGGACAACGGCGGCTCAAGCCCTCAGCCCAAACCTCAACCAAAGTCCAAGCGCCGCCGCAAGCGACTGCCGCGCTGGGCCGACCGGCTCATCACCATCGTGATCATCCTTGTTGGCGTGGGCCTTATGACCTGGCCGTGGATCTTGGACCGGCTCGAGGCCTCGGGCGTGTTCAACCAAATCAGCACCGTGTCCAGCACCGTGGACGCGCTCTCGGAAGAGGAGCGCGAGCGCATCTTGCTCCAAGCGCGATCCTTTAACGAGCAGCTGGCGGGCGAGGCCACCGAGCTTCCCGCCGACCAGATTGAGCCCTACGCTCAGCAGCTCATCTTTGACCGCGACCCTATGATGAGCTGGGTCGAGATCCCCTCCATCGACGTGAGTATGCCCATCTACCACGGCACAAGCGAAGAAGTCCTTATGGCGGGCGTCGGCCACCTGGAGGGCACGAGCCTGCCGGTGGGCGGCACCTCGACGCATTGCGTGCTCACCGCGCACTCGGGCATGCGCAACCTGAGCATGTTCGACGACATCCACTCGCTGGAGCCCGGCGACCTGGTGCTGCTGCACACCATGAACAAGACGCTCGCCTACAAGATGGTGGACTCCGAGGTGGTGCTGCCCGAGGAGATGGAGTCGCTGACCATCGAGCCCGGCGCCGACAAGGTGACGCTCGTCACCTGCACACCCTACGGCGTGAACGACCATCGTCTGCTGGTGCATTGCGTGCGCACCAAGTACAACAAGAAGGACGTCGACAAGCAAAAGTCGCTGGCCGGCCGCCACTGGGGCAAGCGCGAGTTTGCCGTGCTCATCGTGGTCGTAGCCGTTGTGCTGTTGCTGCTGGACATCGTGATCCACGCGGTCCGCAAGCGCCGCAAGGCCAAGGCCTCGGCATAAGACATTCTCCAGAACCACCACAATGGGGCCAGGCACCTTTGTGGTGGCCGGGACTCCCGAACCATCACAACATTCGATGAAAATCTCGATTTTGGCGAAAAGCGTCGAATGTTGTGATGGTTTTCGTTGCGGGCGGGATGGTTTTCGTTGTGGACGGGACGGTTTTCGCTATGGACGGTGCGGTTTCGCTGCAGAACCGCCAGCCCGCCGCCTGCCAACCCGCCGTCCTCGTTACGTTTTCGCTGCATTTGGGTAAAGCGCCTGCTCCAAGCCGTCGCTGCCCTGTATACTAGAGCGGTTTAACTGTTATGCGGAAGGGAGCGCCTATGGCACTCAGCGAGAAAGACGTGCGCGGCATCGCCGAGTACGCAAAGATCGCACTGACCGATGACGAGCTCACCCAGATGACGTCCTACATGAACGACGCCGTCCAGATGCTCGAGCCCGTCCTGCAATATGACTTACCCGACGTGGAGCCCACGTTCCATCCCATCGGAAGCCTGTCCAACGTGATGGGCGACGACCTGCGCGAGCCCGAGCGCGACCTGCCGCTCGACGTCGCGCTCGAAAACGCCGGCAGCGCGCGTGAGCGCTACTTCCGCGTGCCGTCCATTTTGGGAGAGGGGGAGAGCGAATAATGGCGCTAAGCTTCGATTCCCTTACCGCCGCCCAGATCGCCGCGGGCGTTGCCGCCGGCGACTTTACCGCTACCGAGGTGGCCCAGGCCTCCCTTGCCGCCATCGAGGCGCGCGAGGGCGGGGTCCAGGCATTCCTGCAGGTGGCGCCCGAGCTTGCGCTCGAGGCCGCCGCGCGCGTGGATGCCGACCGTGCCGCAGGCAAGCCGCTGCCCCCGCTCGCGGGCGTGCCGCTGGCCATTAAGGACAACATGAACCTCGTGGGCACGCGCACCACCTGCGCTTCCCGTATGCTCGAGGACTACCAGAGCGTCTACACCGCCACCTGCGTCCAGCGCATGCTCGACGCCGGCTGCCTGCCCATGGGCAAGGCCAACATGGACGAGTTTGCCTTTGGCAGCTCCACCGAGAGCTCGGCGTTCCATCGCACTAACAACCCCTGGGATACCGAGCGCGTGCCCGGCGGCTCCTCGGGCGGCTCCGCTGCAGCCGTCGCCGCGGGCGAGGTCGCGCTCTCGCTGGGCTCGGATACCGGCGGCTCCATTCGCCAACCGGCGGCGCTCTGCGGCGTGGTGGGCTTTAAGCCCACGTATGGCGCCGTGAGCCGTTACGGCGTGGTTGCCTTTGGCTCGTCGCTCGATCAGGTGGGCCCCTTTGGCCGCACGGTCGAGGATGTCGCGCTGGCCATGAACGCGCTTACCGGCGCGGGCCACGATCCGTACGACTGCACGAGCCAGGATTGCGCCGTCGACTTTACCGAGCATCTCAACGACAGCATCGAGGGCAAGCGCGTGGGCATCATCCCCGCGTTTATGGAGGCCGAGGGCCTGACGCCCGAGGTCAAGGCCGCTGTTCAGCGCGCCGCCCAGGAGCTGCAGAACCAGGGCGCCGAGCTGGTCGAGGTCGACCTGCCGCACCTGGACGCCGCCATCGCCGCCTACTACGTCATCGGCCCGGCCGAGGCGTTCTCCAACTTGGCTCGCTTCGACGGCATTCGCTACGGCTATCAGGAGGAGGGCTGCGCCAACCTGTCCGACCAGAGCTCGCTGTCGCGTGCCCACGGCTTTGGCGCCGAGGCCAAGCGCCGTCAGATGCTCGGCGCCTACCTGCTGAGCTCGGGCGTGTACGACAAGTACTACTACGCCGCGCAAAAGGCCCGCACGCTCATCACGCAGGACTACGACGCCGCGTATGCCAAGGTGGACACCATCCTCATGCCCGCCTCGCCGCGCACGGCCTTTAAGTTTGGCGAGATCAGCGACCCCACGCAGATGTACCTTTCGGACCTGTACACCATCTCGCTCAACATTTGCGGCAACGGCGGTATCTCGGTGCCGCTGGGCCTGGGCGAGGATACTCATCTGCCCGATTCTGCCCAGCTGGTGGGTCCGGCGTTTAAGGACCGTCAACTGCTCACGTTTGCCCGCGCCCTGGAGCGCGGCTTTGCCGATGCTGCCACGGGTGCGCCCGCGCTTTCCGTCGCGCCCGATTTTGCCGGGAAGGGAGGCGAGCTGTAATGAAGGAGCTTTCCGAGGTCCTGCAGGATTGGGAGGCCGTGATCGGCCTGGAGATCCATACCGAGCTCACCGCACTCGATACCAAGATGTTCTGCAATTGCAAGCTCAGCCACGATGACGAGCCCAACGCCAACGTGTGCCCGGTGTGCCTGGGCCTGCCCGGTGCCCTGCCGGTGCCCAACAAGCGCGCCATCGAGAGCATCGTCAAGGCTGGTCTCGCCACCAACTGCGAGATTCAACGCCACTCGATGTTCTACCGCAAGCACTACTTCTATCCCGATATGGCCAAGAACTTCCAGACCACGCAGGGTCCGGTCGCCTTTGCCATGTACGGTCACCTGGACCTGGACGTGACCGGTCGCGGTGCCGCCGAGCGCCCCGACTGCGCGTTTGGTGAGGCCGAGGCCCAGAGCCTGGCGAGCGCCTCGGCCAACGCCGAGGGCCTGTCCACGTCCATGACGTCGACCATGCGCGAGGGCAACCAGCGTGCCGGCCATCTGGCCAGCTACGATGCGTCCAACCTGCAGATGCCCGAGCGTCGCGAGGACGGTTCCTACACGGTGCCCATCCGCATCCTGCGCATCCACATGGAGGAGGACGCCGCCAAGATGGTCCACGTGGGCGGCGCCGAGGGCCGCATTACCGCCGCTGCCGAGTCGCTCGTCGACTACAACCGCTGCGGCACGCCGTTGATCGAGCTCGTCACCGAGCCCGACTTGCGCACGCCCGAGGAAGCACGCCTGTTTATGGAAAAGCTCCGTCGCATCTTTGTGACGCTGGGCATTTCGGACTGCTCCATGGAGAAGGGTTCCATGCGCTGCGACGGCAACGTGTCGCTGCGCCGCCGCGGCGAGACCAAGCTGGGCACCAAGACCGAGCTCAAGAACCTCAACTCGTTCAAGAGCCTGCACGATGGCCTTGCCTACGAGATCTGCCGCCAGGCCGAGGTGCTCGAGGAGGGCGGCATCATCTATCAGGAGACCCGCCACTGGGAGCCCAGCCGTAAGCGCACCGTGGTCATGCGTGTGAAGGAAACGGCAGACGACTATCGTCTGTTCCCTGATCCCGACCTGGCGCCGTTCGATTTGGACGACGAGTTCATCGACCGCTGCCGTGGCGAGATCCCCGAGCTGCCCGATGCCAAGCGCGCCCGTTTTGAGACCGACTTTGGTATTAAGGCGGCGGACGCCGAGCAGATTGCTGGCGACCCCGAGTTCGCCGAGTTCTTTGAGGCCGCCGCTGCCGGTATGGCTGGCAAGGAGGCCCAGACGGTCGCAAACTTGCTGGTGAACGAGATGATCGCCTACCTTAAGGGTGCGGGCGTGTCGCTCGCCGAGTCCGGCATCGCGCCGGCTCAGGTGGCCGCTCTTGCCAAGTTGCTGGCGACCGATGCCATCAGCTCCAACCAAGCGCACGAGGTCTTTGAGGCCATGGCCCAGACCGGCGACGACCCCAACAAGATCGTCGACGAGCGCGGTATGCGTCAGGTGAGCGATGCCGGCGCGCTGCAGCCGATCGTGGACGAGGTGCTGGCAAACTGTGCCGATCAGGCGCAGCAGTATCGTGACGGCAACCAGAAAGTCATCGGCTTTTTGGTGGGCCAGTGCATGAAGGCAAGCCGCGGCAAGGGCAACCCCAAGCTCTTCAACGAGTTGCTGAGAACGTCGCTCTCGTAGCTGCGAGGCCGGGGAAGCCCCGAGTCGCCGGGGTATTTCCTCCAAATTTCAAACAGTCCTATGCAAGACGAAGGCCACGTTTAGTGGCCTTCTTTGCATGCGGAACTCATTTGGAGCAAACACCCCGGCGACTCGGGGCTTCCCCGGCCAGACGACTCGGCCGTTCGGGTCAGGCGGGGCTGAATGGAATAGAGTGAATGGGCGTGCCGTCGGCACGCCCATTGTTTTGAAGGGAACTCATTGAGAGGCAAGGCCCTGCGCCCGGCCCCTCGGTTCCGTGACGACTCGGCCGTTCGGGTCAGGCGGGCTGAATGGAATTTGGTGAATGAGGGCGCCGTTGGCGCCCTCATTCTTTATAAATGTTGGGAGCGCCAAACGGTGGGGGTGGTGCCGGTGTGTTGCTTGAAGGCTTGGGCGAAGGCGGCCTGCTGAGGGTAGCCTAGACGCTCTGCCACCTGCGCTATCGTGAGCGCGCTATCGGCCAAAAGGTCCTGTGCTCGCTCCATACGACGTCTGCGAATGTAGGCGCCCAGGGGCTCGCCGGTTTGGGCTTTAAAGGTAGCGCATAGCTTGGAGCGGCTTGTGTAGAGCCTCTCGGCCACCTCGTTGATACCCACATGTTTGCCCTTGTCGAGCGAGCGTTCTACAAGGCTCGTCGCTTCCTCGGCAATGGTCATGCTGGCGCGTGTGTCTGCCGCCTGCCGCGCCTGCTTGTGGGCCGCGCGCGAACAGGCGAGCTCCGCGACCATGGTTTCCACGATGCCTTGCATATAGACGTGTCCGCCTACGGTGCGGGCGCGGTCCTCGTTAATCCGGTGCAGTGTGTGGCAGATGGCGGACGTCGCTTCCTCGTGCCATGGCTCGGCAAACGCCTCAAAGACCCCTGCGAACTCGGTGGGATAGCGGTGCTCCAGTTCGTCAAAATATCCAGGCAAAAAGAGCACCGAGCGCGAGTGATAGAGCCGCCCTGCAAATAGCGGGCTTAACTCCTCGCCACAGTTATCTTGGGTAAAACTGCACACGGCATTGTTTGGCCACGGTCCATGCAGGGGTTTAAGGTTCGCAGGCGTTATGCCGGCTTCGGGCATGCACATGAGCGTGGGCGCGCTGACCTCGCTCACGCACGCGTACGGTTCGGGTGTGTATTCGGCCAGGTACATATCGTGCATCGGGGTAATGAAATGCTCCATAACGATGCAGGCGGGGGAGAGAGGCATGATCCATGCGCGTCCGTGCGCCCGATCGTTTGCCACCTCGCCGGTAAAGACGGCGCCCTTGCCGGTAAGCTGCAGGCCAAACTGCTCAAACTGCGGTGCGTAGAGCTCGGTTATATCGGTTGCCGCCCGCCGCATTTTCAAAAGCGTCCCCTTCATTTGCGAAAACGTCCACGCCTGGCCCAATTGTGTGCCTTGGCTAACACGCCCATGATAAGTTTCTTACGGTTAACTCTCAAGCCGTTAGAAAGGAATCTCATGGCAAAGGGATCGAAAAAGGAAGGTGGCGGTATCGGCGAGCTGCTTGCATATGCCGGCGACCGCAAATTCCTAACGTATTTGGGCATGGCCCTCTCGGCGTTCTCGCAGCTGTTGAGCTTTGGCCCGTACGTGTGCATCTGGCTTGTTGCGCGAGACCTGATTGCCGTGGCGCCCAACTGGAGCGAGGCCGCCGACATCGCAATGTATGGTTGGTGGGCTGTTGGTTTTGCCCTGGCAAGCATCGTGGTCTATTTCGTGGGACTCATGTGCACGCACCTGTCCGCGTTTCGCTGCGCATCCAATATCCGCAAGGCTACGAGCGAGCATCTGCTTAAGCTGCCGCTCGGCTACTTTGACACGCACGCCACCGGTGAGCTGCGCCGTATCGTAGACGGCTGTGCCGCCTCCACCGAGACGCTGCTCGCGCACATGCTGCCCGATATCGCCGGTGCCACCGCCATGGTCGTGGGCCTGCTTGTGCTGCTATTTGCCCTCGATTGGCGTTTGGGCGCGGCATGCTTAATCTCGGTCGTCGTTTCGTTTTGCGCCATGGCCACCATGATGAGCGGCAAGGGCGCCGAGTTCATGAAGGCCTACATGGGCGCGCTGGTCAAGATGAACAAGACCGGTACCGAATACGTACGCGGCATTCCCGTGGTCAAGGTGTTTCAGCAGACGGTCTATTCCTTTAAGGCGTTCCACGATGCGATCGCCGAATACGCCGATATGGCGCAAAATTATGCGGGTACGTTTTGCCGGGGTCCGCAGGTGCTCAACCTTACTGCGCTCAACGGCCTTGTGGCATTTCTTTTGCCTGTGGCGCTGCTGCTGGCGCCGGGCGAGACGGACTTCGCGCACTTTATGGTCAATTTTACGTTTTACGCGATCTTTTCGGCCGTGGTGCCGACGGCCATGACCAAGCTTATGTTTGTGGGCGAGGCCTCTCAGATGAGTGCCGATTCGCTGGCTCGCATTCGAAGCGTCATGGATTCCAAGCGGCTCTCCGTGCCCGCGCAACCCAAGCACCCCGCTGGCAGCGATGTGCGCTTTGAGGACGTGAGCTTTACCTACGAGGGCGCCGAGGCGCCTGCCGTCAACCATGCGAGTTTTAGCGTTCCCGCAGGTAGCACCCTCGCGCTGGTGGGTCCTTCGGGCGGCGGCAAGTCAACCTGCGCAAGCCTGATTCCTCGTTTTTGGGATGTTTCCGCAGGTCGAGTGCTCGTAGGTGGTGTGGACGTTCGCGATATGGATCCGCACGAGCTTATGGACCAGGTCGCCTTCGTGTTCCAGACCAACCAGCTGTTCCGGCAAACACTTGCCGATAACGTGCGCGCCTCCAAGCCTACGGCCACTGACGACGAAGTGCGTGCGGCCCTCTCCGCAGCCCAGTGCGACGACATTGTGGCCAAGCTCCCACAGGGCATCAATACCATGCTCGGTGCCGGCGGAGCATATCTTTCGGGCGGCGAGGTCCAGCGCGTGGCACTTGCCCGCGCGATCCTTAAAGACGCGCCTATCGTGGTGCTCGATGAGGCCACGGCGTTTGCGGATCCCGAGAACGAGGCGCTCATCCAGCGCGCCTTTAGCAAGCTGGCGGCGGGTCGCACGGTCATTATGATTGCGCACCGACTCTCGACTGTAGTGGGGGCCGACAAGATCGTGGTGCTCAACCAAGGTAGCGTGCAGGAGACTGGCACCCATGCCGAGCTGCTGTCCCAAAAGGGTCTATACGCCAAGATGTGGGCTGAATACGAACAGGCCGCGAGCTGGAAAATCACTGCAGCGACCGCGGATGCCGCCGTCACGAAGGGAGGCGAGGCCTAAATGTTCGCCTCATTCCAAAAGAAGTATTTCCTATCCGATAAAGGCGTCGCCGGCGTAAAACGCGGCATTTTCTGGACCACGCTCACCAATCTTGTGACCATGGCCGGCATGGGCTTTTTGTTCCTGGTCATGGCCGGCTTTGTCGAACATCTCGCCACCGGCGCCGACCTGCCGGATGCCCTACCGATCGTGGGCGGCCTCCTGGTCTTTTTCGTGTTGCTCTTTGCCTCTAACTGGCAGCAGTATTACTACACCTACTGCATCTTTTACGAGGAGTGCGGCAAGCAGCGCATGGGGATTGCCGAGCGCTTGCGCAAACTGCCGCTGTCGTTTTTTGGCCGTCGTGATCTGGCCGATCTAACCGAAACCATCATGGGCGACGTTCAGACTATGGAGCACGCCTACAGCCACGTGCTGGGAGAGCTTTGGGGTGCCATCATCGCAAGCGCCATTGTGTTCGTGGCGTCGCTGTTCTTTTGCTGGCAGCTGGCGATCGCGGCGTTTTGGAGCGTTCCCGTGGCCTTTGCCGTGCTGTATCTGACGCGCGGCCCCATGACCCCGGTGTTCGACCGCGTGCGTGCCGAGAAGGTCAAGGTCACCGAGGCGATCCAGGAGACGCTCGACTGCGTGCGCGAGATCCGCGCCACCAACCAGGAGGCCCATTATCTTGAGGGACTCAACGCCGTGATCGATGCCGAGGAACGCGAGACCACCAGAGGCGAGCTTGCCAATGGGCTTTTGGTCAACTCCGCCTTTGCCATCCTGCGCTTGGGGATTGCCACCACGTTGGTCACGGGCGCCGCGATGGTCGCCTCCGGCCAGGTCGACTTTTTGATGATGTTTGCCTTCCTGCTCATGGTGAGCCGCATCTATGCGCCCTTTGATCAGGCGCTGATGCTGATGTCCGAGCTGTTTGCCGCCGAGTCGTCGGCCAAGCGCATGCGTTCCATCATGGAAGAGCCCGTGGCGCGGGGCAGCGAGCAGTTTGAGCCCGTAGGCCACGATGTGGTGTTCGATCACGTGGCATTTGGCTATGGTGCGGGCGAGGACGGCCGCGCCGGCGAGAAAGTTCTTACCGATGTGAGCTTTACCGCTAAGGAAGGCGAGGTCACGGCGCTGGTCGGTCCTTCGGGCTCCGGTAAGTCCACAGTGAGCCGCCTGGCCGCGCGCTTTTGGGACGCCACCGAAGGCACGGTCACCGTGGGCGGCGTGGATGTTGCGAGCGTCGATCCCGAGGTGCTGCTGCGCGACTACGCCATTGTGTTCCAAGACGTGCTGCTCTTTGACGACACGGTGATGGGAAACATCCGCCTCGGGCGTCGTGGCGCTACCGATGAGCAAGTGCTTGCGGCTGCGCGTGCCGCCAACTGCGACGAGTTTGTGAGCCGCATGCCGCAGGGCTACAACACCATGATCGGCGAGAACGGCTCCAAGCTGTCCGGCGGTGAGCGCCAGCGCATCTCCATCGCCCGCGCGCTGCTCAAAGACGCCCCGATTGTGTTGCTGGACGAGGCAACAGCGAGCTTGGATGTGGAGAACGAGACCGTGGTTCAGCAGGCGCTCTCCCGTCTGCTTGCAGGTAAGACGGTTATCGTTATTGCCCACCGTATGCGTACGGTGGAAAATGCCGACAAAATCGTTGTACTCAAGGATGGTGTGGTTGCCGAGCAGGGCACTCCGGCGCAGCTCAAGGCGGCAGGTGGAGAATTCGCCCGCATGGTGGCGCTGCAAAAGGAAGCAGCTACCTGGCAGTTGTAAGAAGGGGCAAAGGGACAGTCCCTTTCTCGCATTGACAATCGGTTACTCCGCATCGTTAATTTTCAAAAGGTTAGCCATGGCTGACCTAGATAGTTAGATAAAATTGAGATATTTCAAAAGCGTGCTCGAGCAAACTTGTTTACTCGGGTGCTGAAGCACCATGCCGCGTCCAATGCGGCAAAAGGGAGAAGCAACATGAAGAAGTCGACGTTCAATACCCTGCTTGTCGGTGGCGGTTTTCTGCTTGGCACGGCCGGCATCAAGCTGCTTACCAGCGCTCCGGTAAAGAATGCCTGCGTGCAGGGTATTGCGTGCGGTATGCGCATCAAGAACGGCTACCAGGACATGGTCGAGCAGGCCAAGGCCGAGGTCGACGACATGGTTGCCGAGGCTGCTTACATCACCCAGAGCGAGGCCGCTGCTGACGAGGCAGCCGAGTAACGCTCCCAGGCACAAACTATGAGATTCTCGATTATTAGCGAGATCCCCGGCAGGACCCGTCTTCAATTGGCGGGTCCTGTGCCAGAGAGCGATCTCGATGCACTTCTTAAGCTCAGCGGCGATATCGACGGCGTGCACAAGGTGCGCGTATATGGCCGTATTGGCCAGATGGCGCTCGAATACGACGAGTCGCGCCGCGATGCCGTGCTGGCCGCCGTCGGTGCGCTCGACGCTCAGGCCATTGCCGACGCAAAGACGGGTTACGTGATGCAGCTTGAGCCACGCAAGCACAAGCTCGTCATGGATCTTGCCACACTTATCGGTGCCCATTACGCACGTCGCTGGTTCTTGCCGACGCCTCTGCGTGCGGTGTTTGTCGTGGCCGGTTACATGGCATTTTTGCGCGCCGCCCTTCATGAGCTCGCACAGCCGCGCCTGACCGTTCCCGTGCTCGACGCTTCGGCCATCGGCATTTCGTTCGTCAAGCGTGATGTCGACACCGCGGGCCAGACAATGTTCCTGCTCAACGTGGGCGAGCTGCTCGAGGACTACACCCGCGCCATGAGCGAAAACGAGCTCATCAACTCGCTGCTCGATGTGCCCGACAAGGCGCAAAAGGTCGTCGGCGACACCGAGGTAAGCGTTGCCGCCACCGAGCTCGAGCCCGGCGACTTGGTCGCCGTGCGCACCGGCATGTCCATCTGCATCGACGGTGTTGTCGAGCAGGGGAGCGCTATGGTCAACCAGGCGACCCTGACCGGCGAGCCGCTGGCCGTCGAGCGCAGCGTGGGCGACGACGTGTTCGCCGGTACCGTCGTGGAAGACGGCGGCATCTTGGTGCGCGTGCGCGCCAATACGGCGCAAACCAAACTGCGCTCAATCGTCTCGCTCGTGCAGACGGCCGACTCGCTCAAGTCCGAGGGCCAGTCGCATATGGAGGACCTTGCCAACAAGATCGTCCCGTGGAACTTCCTGCTCGCGTGCCTGGTTGCGCTTACTACCCGCAGCCTCATCAAGACCTCGGCGGCACTGATGGTCGACTACTCGTGCGCACTCAAGCTCACGGGTTCCGTTGCCGTCATGACCGCTATGAGCGATGCTGCCAAGATGGGCGTCATGGTCAAGGGCGCGAAGTACTTTGAGTCGTTTGCCAAGGCCGACACCATTGTGTTTGACAAGACCGGCACGCTTACCGAGGCGCAGCCGCGTCTTGCCTGCGTGCTCACCACCGATGGCTGGAGCGAGGACGAGGTCCTGCGCCTTTCCGCTTGCTTGGAGGAGCATTTTCCGCATCCGGTGGCGCGTGCCGTGGTCAATGCGGCACGCGAGCGCGGGCTCGAGCACCGCGAGCGCCATGCTGCCGTCGAGTACATCGTGGCGCACGGCATCGCTTCGTCCATCGAAGGGCGTCGCGCGATTATCGGCTCGGCACACTTTGTGTTTGAGGACGAGAGCGCGCAGCTCGATTCCGACATTAAGGAGCGCATTGAGTCCCAGATGCAGGGCCTGTCGCCGCTGTATCTGGCGGTCGATGGGAAGGTCGTCGGCGTGCTCGGCATCGAGGATCCGCTCAAGGCCGGGGTCCGTGAGGCCATCGCCGACCTGCACGCGTTGGGCGTTAAGCATGTCGTTATGCTCACGGGCGACTCGGAGCGCACGGCCGAGCGCATTGCTCGCGAGGCAGGGGTCGACGAGTTTAAGGCCGAGCTGCTGCCCGAGGACAAGTACGCGTATGTGGAGCGCATTAAGGGCGAGGGGCGCCACGTTGCCATGGTGGGCGACGGTGTCAACGATTCGCCGGCGCTCGGTTTGGCCGACGTGGGCTTGGCGATGGGTGGCGGAAGCGACATCGCCAAGGAGGTTGCCGACATCATCCTGACCGATACGGATCTTGCCGCGATCGTGCGCCTGCGCCGCATGAGCCAGGGCCTCGTTGATCGTCTGACGAGCTCCTATTCTAAGGTGATGCTCACCAACTCAGCGCTGTTGGCACTGGGCATTACCGGAACGATAACCCCGCAGGCGTCGTCGCTGCTGCACAACGGCTCGACGATTGTCTACAGCCTGAGCAACGCGAAGGCGTACCTGCGTTAGCAGACGTGTTCGCCCACGTTATCTGGCCTGCGCCCAGACGGCATCGGTGTCGTCCAGGCGCAGGCTTTTTGCATTTGACCATGTGCTAGCTTCTCTATATAGTGTTGCTAGCGGTGCTAGCAATTGAAGGGAGCGGAATCGACGTGGGTGCTGTTAGCGGCATGGCGCAGGTGAACGTTCGCGTGGATCGCCAGGTCAAGAACCGTGCCGAGGAGGTGCTGCGGCTTTCGGGCGGGTCACTGCCCGAGCTCATCAAAAAGGTGGTGGCCAAGGTCGCGCAGGGTGGCGGGCAGTGCGAGGAAGTGCTTGCGGCCGTCGACGACCGGCAGCGGACCGTCGCGCCCGATACTCCGTTCGCCGCATCATGGGCGGCGGCGGATCAGCTTTACGCGGACCTTGGCATCGCTACGTCGCCCGTATCCGACGATCGCGATTGGGACACAATCTATTCCGAAGCCATGGATGAGCGCTATCGCCAAAAGGGGATGATCCTGTGAGCGGGGCTCCCCTCAAAATAATGGTGGATGCCAACGTATGGGTTGATTCGTTTTGCGTTGACCATGCCGAGTCGCTTGCCGCGCGTGCGTTTATTGGACAGGCGACGGAGACGGGGGCATCGCTGTTCTTTCCAGTGCATATCGCCAAGGACGTGCTGTACGTTGTCCAACACGAACTGAAGCGCAGCGTTCTTGCCAGTGGGGGAGCGCTCGACGAGGCTTCTGCCCGCGCGATTGGCGATGCGGCGCTGGCGTTTATTCGGAATATGACCGAAAACGCCACGGCCGTGGGTGCAGATGCGTCGGACCTTTGGCTGGCCGACAAATACTTAGCGCTCCATCGCGATTACGAGGACAACTTGGTGCTCGCCGCGTGCAAGCGCGCGCAGGTCGATTACTTGGTGACCAACGATCGCAAACTGCTCGAACATGCCGATCTTGCAGCAAAGACCCCGCGCCAGATGATACCGATTCTTGCTTTGGCCGAACGCGGCGGCGAGGCTATCGGTTGACGCGAACTGTTTGCGGGCCTCTTGGACGACGATGCGCCAAGGGGCCCGCGTCTGCTATTTACAAAAGCTCGGCCTTAATGGCGGGACTTTCTGCGAGCTGCTCGGCTGCCTTTTCGTCGGAGCTGTCGAGTGCTGCCAGGCTTCGGTAGACCCACTCGTTGACCTGGGTGTTCTTGACGCTTGCGGTCTGCATAAGGGCGCCTACCTCGCGGATTGCTGCGAGCAGATCGGCTTTGGGACCCGCGAGCTCGACCTCGATACCGTGGTAGGCGGCCACGCCGCGGTTCTCACTCACGTGGTCGATAAAGCCCTCGACGGTCTCAAGCTGCTGGGCGAGAGCTGCATCATCGTCAACGTCCAGCGCGACGAGTGCTTTCGATACCGTGAGGGCGGGATGTCCGCAGGGGACAAAGCCCTCGATGACATCCATGGCTTCGGTAATGGTTGAGCCCAGGCCTGCGAGGGCATTGACGAGTTGCTGCTTGGTATCCATAACGGTCCTTTCGACGGGGCAATTTTGCTTGGCGAAAATATACGTGACGCGTTCGGTGGCAAAAGTGCGAAGTGCGGCGCACATTGGGGTCTTCACAGCTCGTGCATAGAACAGCTGTCCGCTTTCAGAACGTGGTAAGATAACACTCCACAAGCGGGGCTCGCCCCGCATGTTCCTTGAAAAGTCGACGGGTGTTGGGTACTTGCGTGCCCAATGCCATCCAGACTTTCCCAACATTCGGGGGCGACTGGTTTCGACACGATAGCTCTGAGAGAGGAAGCAAGCCGAGGTCTCCTCGCCTCGTTAAACAGGGGTACCGTCAAATTGAATTGACAACAACTCTTCTTTTGAGCCTATGGCTCTCGCTGCTTAGTTTATAGCGGCGCGTCAAACCGGTGATTTCCCCGACACCGGCGCGACGTCATGTTAGGGGAATGCTCCTGCGCACGTAATCGGTATGGCGCGGGCTAAGACCGAACCGGTTGGGATGCCGCGAGCGTGTCGCTGCGCGCAAAGCGTCCGAGACTAAACCAGCGACTGAGCTTGGAGATGCCAATCAGGGGGCTTTCGTGGACCGGAGTTCGATTCTCCGCGCCTCCACCATAAGTAACAGGCAGGTAGATATTCGTATCTACCTGTCTTTTTATTTCTAGTCCGTACCGCGGAGAATCGAACTCTGTGCAGGGCGCGGGCGTTAAGCAAACGCGAAGCGTTTGTAGCCCGCGGGCGAGGACGGCGGCAGCCGGCCGAAGCCGGTGCGTATTTGCGAAGCAAATACGCGGATTCTTCGCGCAAAGCCTCAGCCCAATATAGATGCGATGTTTATCGAATTTCAGCTGGCCTCGCCCAGCATCAACGGATCCCCCGTACCGCGGAGAATCGAACTCTATGCAGGGCGCGGGCGTAAAGAAAACGCCTCAGTGACGCAGAGTGGGACGCGCTTTCCCAATGGCAGCCCAGGCGGAAAGCCCATCCCGGAATCCGCGCTCAGAACGGGACACGCTTTCCCAACGGCGGTCCAAGCGGAAAGTTCATCCCGGAATCCCGCCTCAAACTGGGACACGCTTTCCGCTCCATATTCTCAACTCCAAAACCTATGCGCCCTCCATTCCAAAACTGGGTAGAAGAAAGCCAAAACGCAATCGCAGGAGGTCAATATGACTGCAGAAGATAAGGCAAAGAACGCCGGCAAGGTCGCGCTCGTTTTGGAGGGCGGCAGCTTCCGCGGGCAATTTACCGCAGGCGTACTCGACGTTCTCATGGAGGCCGGCGTCGAGATTCCGGCGGTATATGGCGTATCGGCCGGCGCCCTCAACGGCGTGAACTACAAGTCGCATCAGATCGGCCGTGCCAACCGCATCAACCTGGCTTTCTGCAATGACAACCGCTTCATGGGCGCCGCATCGTTTGCGTCCACGGGCTCCATCGTGGGTTACGATTTTATCTTCAACGATGTCCAGGACCGCCTGGATCCCTTTGACAACGAAGCGTTCGACGCGAGCCCTATCGAGATGTACGCCGTCGCGACGGACATGCTGTTTGGAACCGCTGCCTACCTGCCGGTCAAAAGCGCCGTGCTCGACCTCGACGCCGTGCGCGCCTCGACGTCGCTGCCGCTGGTGACGCCGCCGGTCGAGATTGACGGGCACAAATACGTCGACGGCGGCGTAGCCGATTCGGTTCCTATCGAGCATGTGCTCGAGGAGGCGGGCTTCGACCGTGCGGTCGTCATCGTCACCCAGGACCGCTCATATGAGAAAAAGCCCTACGAGTTTTTGCCGGCGGCGCGTGCGCGCTATGCCGACTACCCCTATCTGCTCGAGGCTATCGAGACGCGCCACGACCGCTATAACCTCCAGCGCATGCACCTGTGGAAGTATGAGCGCGAGGGCCGCGCACTGGTCGTCGCTCCGCAAAAGCCGGTCGAGGTCGGCCATGTCGAGCACGATCCGGCAAAGCTTCTCGATCTGTATATCCAGGGCCGCCAGGAGGCAAAGCGCTTGCTGGGAGATATCGAGGCGTTTGTCGAGCGTTAACGCTGCGACATCACGGCTCGTGGATGACATGTGCAGAAACTCTGGTCGGAGCCAAAATACCTGTTGACTCGTACGGCGAGCGGGGTAATATGGACGGGTTACTTGCAGAGCCCCGTGAATCTCTGTAACAACACGTACTGTACATGGAGGAGTCTAAGTGATTTCGAAATCGACTCACTACGCCAAGCAGGGCGAGGTCCAGCGCAACTGGGTTCTCGTCGACGCCGATGGTGCTGTCCTGGGCCGTCTTGCCACCCAGATCGCAATGATCCTGCGCGGTAAGAACAAGCCCCAGTTCACGCCCAACAGCGACTGCGGCGACTTCGTTGTCGTCATCAACGCCGATAAGGTCCAGCTTACCGGTAACAAGGCCGACACGAAGACCTATTATCGCCACAGCGGCTACAACGGCGGCCTCAAGGCTGAGAGCTTCCGCCAGGCTATGGAGAAGCACCCGGAGAAGGTCATCGAGCGCGCCGTTCGCGGTATGCTGCCCAAGACCACCCTCGGCCGTGCCCAGATGACCAAGCTTAAGGTCTACGCTGGTGCCGAGCATCCGCATGCTGCCCAGAACCCCACGAAGATTGAGCTGGAGGCTTAAAGATGGCTGAGAACACCGTTGTCTACCAGGGTACCGGCCGTCGTAAGAACGCCGTCGCCCGCGTCCGTCTCGTCCCCGGCACCGGCAAGGTGACCATCAACAAGCGTGACGCCGAGCAGTATTTCGGCCGTCATCAGCTCGTTGAGAACGCCCTTGCTCCCTTCAAGGTGACCGACACCGCCGGTCAGTTCGACGTTATCGCTCTGTGCGATGGCGGCGGCATCTCCGGTCAGTCCGGCGCTCTGCGTCTGGGCATCGCTCGCGCTCTTCTGAACGCTGGCGACTACCGTGCTGACCTCAAGAAGGCCGGTTTCCTTACGCGCGATGCTCGCGTGGTCGAGCGCAAGAAGTACGGCCTCAAGAAGGCCCGCCGCGCTCCCCAGTTCTCCAAGCGCTAAGGTTTTATCTCCTTTCGAGATACAATGTACAAGCGGGGCCTGCCGATTCCTCGGCGGGTCCCGCTTTTCTTTTTCGACTAGGGTGGGCGGTTGTATATCGCCTGCTAGGGAAGGAGCGATCCTATGCCCCAGAACATCTTCGGTACCGACGGCGTCCGTGGCGTCGCCAATGCCGACCTCTCGTGCGACCTCGCGTTTCGCCTGGGCCGCGCGGCGACCAAGTTCCTTGGCCCGGACATCTGCATCGGCCGCGACACGCGTCTTTCGGGTACCATGCTCGAGAGTGCTCTGACCGCCGGCATCATGGCCGAGGGCGGTCGTCCGCACTGCTGCGGCGTCATCCCCACGCCGGCCGTGGCGCTGCTCACCGTCCAAAACGAGCTCGACGGCGGCATCGTCATCTCTGCTTCGCATAATCCGCCGGAGTTCAACGGCATCAAGTTCTTTAGCCGCAAGGGCATGAAGCTTCCCGATGCTGTCGAGGAAGAGATCAGCGCCTGGGTCATGTCCGAGGAGGCCATGGCTGCCGACACGCTGCCGACCGGCGCCGGTGTGGGTCACATCATCAAGATGAAAGACGCCCGCAAGGCCTATGTCGATCATGCCATCAGCACGCTCGACGGCCTTAAGCTCGATGGCCTGGTTGTTGCCGTCGACTGCGGCCACGGTGCTTCCTGCCAGACCACGCCCGCTGCGCTGCAGCGCCTGGGCGCCACGGTCCATGCCATCAACACCGATTACTGCGGCACCGACATTAACGTTGAGTGCGGCTCCACTCACCTTGAGCCCCTGCGCGAGCTCGTGCTGCGCACCCACGCCGATATCGGCCTGGCCCACGACGGCGACGCCGACCGCGTGCTGTTCGTCGACGGCGAGGGCAATGAGATCGACGGTGACTACATCCTGGCTATCTGCGGTTCTGACCTCGCCGCCCGCGGCAAGCTCGCCAACTCCGAGATCGTCTCGACCGTCATGTGCAACCTTGGCTTCTCCATCGCTATGAAGGAGCAGGGCTTCGAAATGGTTCAGACCGCCGTGGGTGACCGCTACGTTTTGGAGCGCATGCTCGCGGATGGCGCCGTCATCGGCGGCGAACAGTCCGGCCACATCATCTTCCTGGAGCACAACACCACCGGTGACGGCCTGGTGACGGCTCTGCAGCTGCTGGCCGTGCTCAAGCGCACCGGTCGTACTCTCACCGATCTTGCCGGCATCATGAAGAAGTACCCGCAGGTACTCGTCAACGTGCATTCCGACAACAAGGCCGGCCTGGACGATTGCCAGCCCATTTGGGACGCCGTCGCTGCCGCCGAGAAGGAGCTTGACGGCCGCGGCCGCATTCTGGTGCGCCCGAGCGGTACCGAGCCGCTGGTCCGTGTTATGGCCGAGGCGGAGACGCACGAGCTCACTCAGCGTGTTGTCGACGACATCGTCGAGGTTGTCAAGCGCGAACTTCCCTAATGGTCAAAAACGGGTGCCAAGTGGTAAACTGTTAAAGCTATTTTGATTGATTGGTATGTCCGAGGGGGAGCATGTTCACTAAAGTCCTAAGGTCTTTTGGTATGCGTGGACGAGTTCTTACGCTGGATGCTCCCATCTCGGGCGACGTCATTCCGTTGTCCGAGGTCAATGACCAGACATTTGCCACCGGCCTTTTGGGCCAGGGCGTGGCGATTCAGCCTACCGGCACGCGTGTGATTGCGCCGGCAGACGCCAAGGTCGAGGCCATTTTTCCCACGGGTCACGCCGTTGCGCTCAACACGGTCGATGGCCTAGACGTGCTCATCCACGTTGGTTTGGACACTGTTCAGCTTGAGGGCAAGCATTTTAGCGTGCATGCACAGGTGGGCGATGTCGTCCATAAGGGTGACGTGCTCATCGAGTTCGATCGCGAGGCAATTGCTGCCGAGGGCTACGATGTGACGGTCCCCATCTTGGTGTGCAACTCCGTTGAGTTCTCGAGTATCAAGGGCTCCGTTGGTGCGCATGTCGAAGAGATGGACCAGCTCATCGTTGCTCGCGAGCGCTAGCAAGTGCACGTGGCCATTAGCCTACAATTCAAACACGTTTATGGAGGGCGCCCTTGAAAGAGGGCGCCCTCCGTGGCAAGATGGGATTTGTCCGAAGCTAAACGGCTTTGGGTCACCGTGGACGGGCAGGGGCCTCGACGCGGCTAGACACGAGACACATACATTACGCGACCTCGCCCTGGTGGCCGCACACGTTGGTTGCGGCCGACGCGGGCCGCGGGCAAGTGCTTGTAAGGGGAGCCTTGCCTCTCTTGTACGAGAAAGGACGCGTAATGAAGATCATTAAAGCTAAAGACTACGAGGATATGAGCCGCAAGGCCGCCAATATCATCTCGGCGCAGGTTATCCTCAAGCCCGATTGCGTGCTGGGTCTTGCCACCGGCTCCACCCCGATCGGTGCCTACAAGCAGCTCGCTGCTTGGTACGAGAAGGGCGACGTCGACTTTGCCGAGGTCAGCACCTACAACCTGGACGAGTATCGCGGCCTTTCGCACGACGATCCCCAGAGCTATCACTACTTCATGCGTGAGAACTTCTTCGATCACATCAACATCGACCTGAACAACACGCATGTGCCCGACGGTTCCAACCCCGACGCCGCCGCTGCCTGCTCTGAGTACGACAAGATCGTCGCCGCCGCCGGTTACCCGGATCTGCAGCTGCTCGGCATTGGCAACAACGGCCACATCGGTTTCAACGAGCCCGATGACCACTTCTCCAAGGGCACGCACTGCGTCGACCTCACCGAGAGCACCATTCAGGCCAACAGCCGCCTGTTCGACAGCATCGACGATGTTCCCCGTCAGGCCTACACCATGGGTACCCAGACCATCATGTATGCCCGCATGATCCTAGTCGTCGCCAACGGCGAGGCCAAGGCTCAGGCCGTGCATGACATGTGCTATGGTCCGGTTACGCCCGCGTGCCCGGCTTCGATTCTGCAGCTGCACACCAACTGCGTTGTCGTTGCCGACGAGGCCGCCCTTTCGCTCTGCGAGTAGCGCGAATCCTGCACCTCGACATAGCCTTGCCTAAGGCCTCCGCTTTGCGGGGGCCTTTTTGCTATCCCTTTCCGCCCACTTGACCAAAATCTTGCCGCAAGCTTGACGAATGCCGGATGCCCAACAGTTTGATTCATTCCATACCAGATTCTATGCAAAAATGCCACTAAAAGGTCGTAGACGGTAGCGGGTGCTAGGCGAGTTGAATGACATAGCTGAACCTTGTTCATCTGCGTTACACTGCCGTTTAGATGGGACAAGCTGACAAGCTCATTTACCTGCTTAAAGACCGATTAGTCGGGGGATTAATAACAATCGGCCCTCGCTGTACAAAAACTTGCCGCTTGCGTACCAAAAGACAACCTAGAACACAAGGTCGCTCTATTCATAGCGCGGCTTGTATGGTCTTGCGGTTACAGTGTCCATACGGTCGAGTTGAGGAGCGGGCATGGTAAACGATTTGGACAGTATAGACGACCTCGAGCTGATGCCGCTGGGCGGAGGCTATATGGTGCGACGCGAACGCCTGATGAATGAGCTTCTCGCCAAGGGCCGAAAGGCCGGCATCGTGGTTCTCTATGCGCCCGACGGGTTTGGGAAGACCTCGGTGCTGCTGCAGTACACCCATGAGGTTAAATGCGACCCGACGCGAGGCCCTGTGCGGATTATCGAGGCCGATCGCGCCACTGGGCGCGAGGTGTTTATGCAGCTCGAGGTGGTAACCGAAGAACTCAAAGACAAACCGCACTCCCTTATCGCGATTGATAATGTGCCAAACCTCGATCAGCACGATACCGAAGACCTCATCGACAGGATTCGCGGCCTGCGCGCTATGGGGGTAGGGGTCTTTATCTCCTGCCGTCCTTCAAATCGTCAACTGATTCATGGGCTGGGCGATTCGGTTAAGATCAATGCGCAGATGCTCAAGGTGCATGCCTATGAGTATTCGGCGTGGGCATCGGCGTTTTCGATCAGCACATCGCTCGACTTTTATCAGCTCACGCAGGGCGTGCCCGAGCTCGTTTCGGCATTGCAGACGGGTCTGTATGGCCAAGGCGACGTAGCCGGTCTGCTCGAAAACGAGATTGTCAACGTATATGGCGCGGCACTTGTCGATCTGGCTTCGCTCGACAATAATGCGCTGTTTTGCGTGGCATGTCTCATGATTTTGATGGGCGAGGGCAATATCGCAGAACTCGAGGCTTGCGGGGTGAGGCTGTCGATGGTCGACCAGTCCTACTTTGTACGCGACTACCCGATCTTTGGCTTGGACCCCGCCGAGCGGAGTTTTACGTGTCTGGGCACGGAGGATAACGGACGCTTGCGCTTGCGTAAGTTGGTGGCCGAGGTTCGCCCCGAACTTGTTCCGAGGGCGGCCCGGATTTTGCTTAAGGCGGGTAGATGCGATGCGGCGATGGGCCTGGCGGACGCCTTTTTGGACCGTGATGCGGTCCTTGAACTTGCTGGGCAGTATGGGGTCGATCTGGCTCTGACGGGGCACGGGGCCGATATCTGCCGAGCAGCGCTGGGCACGATCGATGCCGAGGATCCGGCTCCAGAGCCAACGCCTGCCGAGGCGCTTGGCGTATATCTGGCAGCGGTCAGCGTGTCCAATACAAAGCTCGCTCGCTATATGGCATCGGTCATCGAGCGCGGGGGCGAACGGGCGGCCTGCGAAATAGACCCTGTTTCATGGAGGGTGGCCCAGACACTGACGGCTGTTTGCTATGGGGACAACGGGCTTGGGCTTCCTACGAACCTGGCCGTGCCAGAAATCGAGACATCCCATACCGCACTCGATATGTTGTCCGCACATATCGAGGTCAAGCGCTGCCTGACCGAGCGGGGAGATGACGGCGG
Organism: uncultured Collinsella sp.; assembly: GCA_905205405.1. Taxonomy (GTDB): domain Bacteria; phylum Actinomycetota; class Coriobacteriia; order Coriobacteriales; family Coriobacteriaceae; genus Collinsella. The sequence continues at coordinate 27,631 of CAJLDK010000010.1, read as the reverse complement.
CGTTCTACAGCAGCTCAAAACGAGCAAGGCCTACGACTGTGAGCTCGACATCGCGGGGATTGTTATACGGGCCGATAGCATGCTGGTGGAGCTTTTTGACGGGTCGTTTGCGGGAACCGACGAGCGCGACGACGAGATGACGGTGGTGCGGGAGGCGCTCGACGTACGTGGGCTTAAGGCGATGGCTATCTGGGTGCGCATGGTGTTGGCGGCACGGCGGCTCCTTTCCGGCCTGCCGGTAACCGACGACGCGGCATTCAACGAGCTCGATCGTTTTGCCGTGCGCATGCGCGACAACCAGATTCAGCTGTTTGGCCTGTTGCTAGAAGGCTGGCAGTCGCTGGCAGAGGGACGGCCGGTTAATGCAAAGTTTCGTGCGGTCCAAGTGCTCAAACTTGCCGAGGAGTCGATTGCGTACATGCGCGATAACGCATTGCTGCTGGAGCGCGCGGCGTATCTGCGTAACACCTCGATGGTTTCGGTGCGCGAGGAAGCGGAGTTGCTCGATATAAGCCAGACGCAGGTTGGTGGAGCGGAGGCCTGGATGGTGGCGCTGCATTTGGCCTGTGCGGGCCGAGACAGCGATCTTGCGGCCTGGATGTCCATGAATCGTGCGGGGATTCTGGAGCCATCGTATCGGCTCTTTGCGCGCCTTGCCATGCATTGTCTGGGCGAGCCGGCGACCAGGATTCGCAAGAAGCTTCCCGTGCGCGAGTTATCGCGGTATTCGCTGCGCGACGATCTGGAAGGGGAGGGCGAGCGCCTGTTCCAGGCCGGCGAGGTTGAAGCCGTTGATACCATCGACCATATCGAGATTCGCATGTTTGGTGCGTTTCGCGCCGAGCGCGATGGGTTTCCCATCACGGACAAAATGTGGCGGCGCAAGAAGGCGGCGACACTTGCCGAGCGGCTTGCGCTGGGCATGGATGCGCTCGTCGATCGTGAGACGCTGGCCATGGAGCTGTGGCCCCATGCCGAGTTCAATAGCGCCCGCAACAACCTGTACTCGACTATATCGCGCTTGCGGTCGGCTTTGGGACCGACGCCGGATGGCAAGTCGTGTGTGCTCATCCAAAATGAATGCATCGGACTCAACGGCGACTACGTCAAGACCGATGTACGGCTGTTTGACCAGATAAGCCGCGAGGTTTTGGGAAATCGCACGGGTGCGCGCGGGCCCCATTTAGTTGAACTGTGCCTTAAGATTGAGCAGCTTTATGCCGGACCGCTGTATGTTCCCAATGGCTGTAACCCCACCTACTTTTTGCGTATGCGACGCATTATGCAGTCAAAGTACATCGATTGCATGATTAAGGGAGCAAATGCCGCTCTAGAAGAAAACGATCTGCAGTCGGCGATTTGGCTGGCGGAGTCGGGGCTTCGGCAGGAAACAGCGCGTGAGGATATGGTGCGCTGCGCCATGCGCGTCTACAGTGCGGCGGGGCGGCGGCGCGATATCGTCGAGCTGTACAGCGGGCATATGCACCATCTAAGGGAGCAGGTCAATGGCGTGCCCGAGCCCGAGACGCGGCGTCTGTACGAGCGCTTGGTAGAGGGCAGGCTTAACCGCGTGCTCGTCGAGCGATAAAAAATGAGCGCCCGAATTGCTCGGACGCTCGCAAGCTTGATGTATGTTGGCTCGCCGGATCGTCGGCTCTTAGACGAGCTTAATCTTCTCGATGTCCTTGCGCGAGGACTCGCGATACAGCGAGAACTTGCGGCCGATGACCTGGACGACCTCGGCGTGGCAGCGATCGGCGAGATCTTCGGCGGCCTCGCGGGCAGAAAGGCTGGAACCATCGAGTACGGAGCACTTAACGAGCTCGTGCTTCTCCAGGTAGGCGACCGTCTGCTCGACGGTGCCCTCGTTGATGTCGGACTTGCCGATGATGATGGCGGGGTTGAGGTGATGGGCCATGCTGCGAAGCTGCTTGACCTGGGCTCCTGTCAGTGCCATGGGTTCTCGCTTTCTATGTTATGGGGCGCCCCGCGATGGGGCCTTAATCTACGTGAGCTGTCCCACGATAGCGCAGGAACGGCGCGGTGTGGGGCGTGTTTGCCCAGTTCAAAAAGAATGCGGATGCCGAGCGGGAGAACGGCGCGGGTTACAGGCGGACGTGTACGACGGCCGAAAGCGGTCTATGGACGGCTCGAAGAGACCGGCTCCCATGCAATAAACGCCCAACGGACCTTGCGGATATGGTCGAGCATATAGCGTCCCTGCGGCACTCCTTTGGACCCCGGCTCGCCAGCACGGGGATTCTCAATCATATGCTGAGCGACGTAGTCGCGCAGACGGTCGATCTTATCCTCGTTACCGTGCTCGAGCATGCGGGAGAAGTCCGCCACGCCCGCCTCAAGGCTATCGAAAGTATCGCGACGGGGCGATTCGAAGTATGTAACCTGCGGCAGCGCCCCCATCTGAATGAGGATATTAAAGGCATACACAAAGCCATTACTGCAGGTAACCGAGGCACCGATGGCGTTCATCAGGTGCAGGTCATAGCGCGGGCTGGAGTTGGCGACCATCGTGACAGCACAACGCCGACGAGCCGTTCGATCAAGCTTGGCAAGCGCGCCTTTTAGGTTGGTCGTGGTGACAGAACGACTGGCAAAGGCAACATCTACCGCTTTCGCGACCGGTCCAACCAAATCCCAGTCATCATCCCAAGCAAGTTCAAGCGGTGTAATGCGATCCTCGAGTCCATAGTACTCAATGCCAGCATCAAGCGTGCCCAACATAGCAGGGGAAAAGTCAGCAGCAATCACAGGATGCCCAGCCTGAGCAAGCGGAATGGCAATCGACCCAGCCCCACACCCCATATCAAGCACCGACTCGCCAGGCTTTAACGCCAACAGCTTTATAAAATCCCGGGCATACGGAGCAGTCTCAAGCGGCCGAAAATGCCGAGCCCGCTTATCCCACTCAAAAGAATCATCAGCCCGCCGCCGACCAGCCTGCAGGCGCATCCATTCGCCATTCCAATCAGCAGAAAGAAGCTCAGAGCGAATCAAATCATCAGCCACGGGCCATCCCCCTCACAACAAAAAAGCGACTCCTCCCAAAAGAAGAGCCGCAACCAGCATATATCAGAAAGAACCGATCCAACGCCAAACCGCCGTATCAACCATGTGGTGCAGGAGCGAAGCAACTGCAACATGGGACAGAACTCAGCCAAGGTTGAGATGTGCGGGAACCCCGGGAAGGGCAAATATATAAGGTCGATCGCGAGTTCCGCACGAGCCGGAGAGCACTTAATGTGCTCTCCGTGCGAGTCAGGACTGTCCGAGCAGGCGACCTTATATATTTGCCCTTCCCGGGGTTCCTCGCCTCGTATCCCTGGGCTAGTTCTTGAGCGAGTTCAGCGGTGCCGGGAAGCGTCCACCACGGTGGGCAAGCACGGTGCCGGCGTTGGGGTTCACCGGCATGATGGGCGCACGGCCGAACAGGCCGCCGTACTCGACGCAGTCGCCCACGCCCTTGCCGATGGCGGGAATCACGCGGACGGCCGTGGTCTTGTTGTTGATGACGCCGATAGCCATCTCGTCGGCGATGATGCCGGCGATGGTCTCGACCGGGGTGTCGCCGGGGATGGCGATCATGTCCAGGCCAACGGAGCACACGCAGGTCATGGCCTCGAGCTTCTCGAGCGAAAGTGCACCGGCCTCGACGGCGGCGATCATGCCGGCGTCCTCGGATACGGGGATAAAGGCGCCGGAGAGACCGCCCACGCTGGAGCTGGCCATGACGCCGCCCTTCTTGACGGCATCGTTGAGCATGGCGAGCGCGCAGGTCGTGCCCGGGCCACCACAGGTGCCCACGCCGATGATCTCGAGGATGCGTGCGACGGAGTCGCCGATGGCAGGCGTGGGAGCCAGCGACAGGTCGACAATGCCCTTCTCGACACCCAGGCGATGGGCGGCCTCGCGGCTCATGAGCTCACCGGCACGGGTGATCTTAAAGGCGGTCTGCTTAATCTTCTCGGCGACTTCCATCATCGATGCGGAATCGGGCAGCGTCTCCAGGGCTGCGGCCATAACGCCGGGGCCCGAGACGCCTACGTTGATGACGGCGTCGGCCTCGCCACCGCCGTGGACGGCGCCCGCCATAAACGGGGAGTCCTCGACCATGTTGGCAAAGCAGACAAACTTGGAAGCGCCGACGGAATCCTGGTCGGCCGTGAGTTTAGCGGCATCGATGATGGTCTGGGCGGCCATAAGCACGGCGTCCATGTTGATGCCGGCGCGCAGGCTAGCGACGTTGACACTGGAGCAGACTCGGCTCGTGGTAGCGAGCGCCTGGGGGATGGACTGGATGACGCGGCGATCGGCGTCGCCGATGCCCTTCTGGACGAGTGCGGAGAAGCCACCCAGGTAATCGATGCCGAGCGTCTCTGCCGCGCGGTCGAGGGCATGCGCGATGGGGGTGAGGTCCTCATCCTTGCAGCACGCGGCGATCTGCGCCACCGGGGTGACGGAGACGCGCTTGTTGACGATGGGGATACCGTACTCGCGCTCGAGGTTCTCGGCGGTCTCGACCAGATGCTCAGCCGTGTGCGTCACGTGGTCGTAGATCTTCGTGCACATGCGGTCGAGGTTCTCGTCACCGCAACCCATGAGCGAAACACCCATGGTGATGGTCCTGATGTCGAGGTTCTGCTCCTCAACCATGCCGCGGGTTTCCGCGATTTCTGCGGGCGTGATCGCCATCCTTGCGCTCCTATCTGCCAAAACGAGCATAGTCTTTTCTATTCTAACGTGCCGCACGTGCCAAGTGGCGCGTGCGGCACGTTTTGGTGCTTGGTTGTTTCCGTTGTGTTACTGCCCAAAGACCTCTTCGGCGATACGAGCGCTCTCGGCGGCGTCCTTGGCGTAGTAGTCCGCGCCGATCTGCTTGGCGTATTCGGGGGTGAGTACGGCGCCGCCTACGATGATCTTGACGCCCGGCACCTCGGCATGAAGCAGCTTGATGGTCTCTTCCATGGCCACGACGGTGGTAGTCATAAGCGCCGAGAGGCCGACGAGCTTGATGTCACGCTCCCGTACGGTCTTGAGCACCTCTTGCGGATCGACGTCGCGGCCAAGGTCAAAGACGGTGTAGCCGTAGTTATCGAGCAGCATCTTGACGATGTTCTTACCGATGTCGTGGATATCGCCCTTGACGGTGGCCACGCAGATCTTGCCCTTGTCGGCAATCTCGTCGGCGGGCATCAGGCGCTTGATGGTGTCAAAACCCATGCGTGCCGCCTCTGCCGATGCCATAAGCTGCGGCAAGAAGAACTTTCCCTGGTCAAAGAGGACGCCGACCTCGTCGAGGGCGGGGATAAAGTGGTTATTGATGAGGTCCATGGCGTCGTGGTCGGCCAGCAGGCGCTCGGTCTCGGCCGCGATCTCGCCCTTGCGGCCCGAGACGACCATGCGACGGATGGGGTCGTCGTTGCCGTCGGTGCCGGAGGCGCCGGCAGCGGGCGCGGCGTCGCTCGAGGCGGCCTGGGCGGCTGCCGGGTTTGCGGCGATCTTATAGGGATCGGTCCAGCCGGCGTAGCGCTCGATGTATCCGGTCGAGCCCTCGTCCTCAACGCTCAGCACGCGATAGCTGTAGACGGTGTCCATAAAGCGCTTGGAACCCGGGTTCATGATGGGGGCGTCCAGGCCCGCGCCGAAGGCGGCGGCCAAAAAGACCGAGCCCAGCAGCGGGCGGGCGGGCAAGCCAAAGCTGATATTCGACACGCCAAGCGCGCATTTGACGCCCAGATGCTCCTTGCACAGGGACATGGCGCGCAGGATCTGTTCGGCTTGGCGTTGATTGGTCGAGGCGGTCATGACCAGGCAGTCGATGAGGATGCGGTCCGGGCCGATGCCGTAGCGGGCGGCCTCGGCCACGATGCGCTCGGCGATGGCGAAGCGAGCCTCGGCGGTATCGGGGATGCCGCCTTCGTCGAGCGTGAGGCCGACGACGTTGGTTCCATAGTGGGCGACCAGCGGAAAGATCTCATCCATGATCTGCTGCTTGCCGTTGACCGAGTTGATGATGGGCTTGCCGGCGTAGCGGCGTACGGCGGCCTCGACAGCGGCGGGATCGGTGGAGTCGATCTGCAGCGGCAGGAGCGTGGAGCCCTGGAGCTGCTCGGTGGCCTGCTGGATAATCTTGACCTCGTCGATCTCGGGCAGGCCCACGTTAACGTCCAGGATATCGGCGCCCTGTTCTTGCTGGCTGATGCCCTGACTTACGACGTAGTCCAGATCGCCGTCGCGCAGGGCCTGCTGCAGGCGCTTTTTGCCGGTGGGATTGATGCGCTCGCCGATGACGGCGATCTTGTGGCCGTCGCAGGGAAGGTCCACGACCGTCTGGGCGCTTGTGACCGACATGCTGGGCTTGCGGTGGCGCGGGCTGGGCGTGTGGTTGACGATGAGGGTGCGAAGTGCCGCCATGTGCGTCGGCGTGGTGCCGCAGCAGCCGCCCACGACGCTCACGCCGTCCTCAATCATGCCGGCGACGGCCTCGGCGTATTCGGGTGCCTGGATATCAAAGACGGTATTGCCGTCATCGTCCACGCGGGGCAGTCCCGCATTGGCCTGCACCATAACGGGCTTGTCCGTAACGGTGAGCATACGCGCGGCGAGTTCTCGGAGCTCGGCCGGGCCCTGGCTGCAGTTGATGCCCAGGACATCGGCGCCGATGGCATCGAGCGTGATGGCGGCAACCTCGGGACTCGTGCCCAGGAAGGTGCGACCGTCTTCCTCAAAGGTCATGGTGGCAAAGACGGGCAGGTCGGAGTTCTCGCGGCAGGCGAGGACGGCCGCCTTGATCTCGGCAAGGTCGGTCATGGTCTCTATAATAAAGAGGTCCACACCCGCGGCGACGCCGGCGCGCACTTCCTCGGCAATGAGGTCATAGGCCTCGTCGAAGCTGAGGGTACCCAAGGGGCGAAGCAGCGCGCCGATGGGGCCGATATCGCCGGCGACGTAGTGGGCGCCGGCCGCGCGGGCGCAGGTGACTGCCGCGGCAAAGACGTCTGCCACGGTGGCGGCGCCGTCGAGCTTGTGGGCGTTGGCGCCAAAGGTGTTGGCGGTGATCACGTCACAGCCAGCCTCGACGTACTGACGCTGAATATCGGTGATGACCTGGGGCTCCTCAAAGTTGAGCAGTTCGGGCAGGGCGCCGGCCTTCATGCCGGCCGCCTGCAGCATGGTGCCCATGCCGCCGTCGAACAGCAGGTGTCCCGTGCCCTCGATGGCGGCGCGCAGGCGGTCATCCTTAATGCGAAGGTCGTCGATCGTGCGCGTCTTGTATGCATCGCCGCTGCGGCGGGCAGCATCAACGGGTGCCGCCAGCGCGGCACCGTCCAGATCATGAGTGATAAGCGGAGTAAACATCGGGGGCTCCTAATGGCTGGAATAGCAGGTGGTGTGGGCGGCGCGGAAGCGGCAGTGCTCGCGCATGCGGCAGATATTGCAGGTGGGGCGGCTCTGGGCGTCGTGGACTTCGCCGTCAAACAGGCCGATCACCGCGGTCACGCTCTTGGTGGGCATGAGCAGGCTGGTGGGGGTGACGGTAAGTCCAATGAGGCGCGTGGCGTTGAGTGCAGCCACGATCGAGCGCTGGGCCGAGAGCGGACAGTCGCCATAGCCGGGACTGAAGCGCCAGTTACCGGCGAGTCCGTGTGCAGCGGCCGCAGCCTTGACTTGCTGGTCCATCTGCTCGACGGCGGCCTCCACGTAGGCGGAGCATGCGGCGTCGAGCACGGCTCCCTCTAGGGGCTGCTGAGCTCCCGTGGTGCGCAGACGGCGTTCGGCGTCCATGCCGAGGGTGCATGCCATGAGTGCGGCAAAGCGGGCGTCTTTGAGGTGGCGATAGATATCGCGACCGCGCAGTTCAACGTTGGTGCCGACTAAGCGAATGCAGGGCTCGCCCTGTTCATCGACGCCCGTGGCATCGATGGCAAATATGCGGCGCACGCCACGGGGCTCAATGTCCAGCTCCAGACGCTCAACGACAAGCTCAATACGCTGCGCTAGCTCGGGCTCAATCTGCTGGCCGCCGTAGCCCAGATACCGCAGCATCTCGGCACGGTCGACACGAGGATGGTGGGCAGCGTCGATACGGTAAAGCGCCGGCGACGCAAGGTCGGCCGGCACTTTAACAACGGTTGTATCGATGTGCGGTTTTTCCATTACCCCAGACGCTCCATAATGGTCGCGGCGATTGCAGGACGGTTCATAGTGTACAGGTGCAGACCGTCGGCGCCGTGCTCCTTGAGGTCGCAAAGCTGGCGGGCGGCATAATCTACACCGGCTGCCTGCAGGCTCTCGGGGTCGTTCTCGTATTTGGCGAGGATCTTGATGACGGGGGAGGGCAGCGACGCGCCGCACATAAAGACCATGCGGCTGATCTGCGACTTGCCCATAAACGGCATGATGCCCGCGGTAATAGGCACGGTGATGCCGGCCTTGTCGGCAAGCTCGCGGAAGCGATAGAAGCACTCGTTATCAAAGAAGAGCTGCGTCACAAAGAAGCTCGCGCCGGCGTCTTGCTTTTGCTTGAGGTGCTCGACCGAGAGGTTGAGATCCTCGCAGGCAATGTGGCCCTCGGGGTAGGCTGCGGCGCCCACGCAAAAGCCGGCGTCGACGAGCTCGGGGATGAGGTCACGGGCGTAGGCGTAGTCGGAGGCGGGCTTGTCGTCCTCGGTCGCGCCAGCGGGCAGGTCGCCGCGCAGGGCCAGGATGTTTTCAACGCCGGCCGAGCGATACTCGTCAATCTTGGCGGCGATATCGGCATGTGTGCGGCCAACGCAGGTGAGGTGCGCTACCGAGGGCGTATCGAATTCGCTCGTAATCATATGTGCGATGGGGGCGGTGGTGGCACCGTTACCCGAGCCGCCAGCGGAACAAGTGACCGAGACAAAGCTCGGTGAAAGCTTGCACAGGTTGCCTGCCACCTCGCGAGCCGTATCGAGGGTAAGCTCACCCTTGGGCGGGAACATCTCAAACGAAACGGACGTGGTGCCCTGGGATGCTGCCTGCTTAAAAACCTCGTCGACGCGCATATCGTGCTCCTTTAGATGCCTGGGTGCGATGTGTTGTAAGGATTCTACAGCACCGCTGTGCCACGGTGGAGTTTTACTCGCGATTTAGGGATACCAATCAAAGATGCCTTGCTATCGGCATTGCCTATAGCAGAGCGGTCAATGTAGGAAAGGGCTATATTGAATGGTATCTGATGCGAAATACCAGTTAAGAAAGCCCTGTCCCAAATTGACTGCCCTTAAATCATGGGGAGAGGTCTGCAATTTATACAGTTGATTGGCCATTAAGGGCGGCAGTGCCGCTGTGATGCGGTAACCTCATTGATTGGTTTCGCGACAGCAACATAACGGTAATGTCGCGGAAACACGGCGAGTCTAAGCTATGACTCGTTCGTTAGTAATCAACACCGCATCTCACGCGGTGCCGATACGAAGGGAGTTCCGTATGGCCGATCTTACTGACCGCTTCGGGACCATGGTGTTCTCTGAGGAAGTCATGAAGGACTACCTCCCCAAGGACATTTGGAAGCGCCTTGCTGCAACCCTCGAGGACGGTGAGCCGCTCGACCTGGATGTGGCCAACGCCGTTGCCCACGCCATGAAGGTCTGGGCCATCTCCAAGGGCGCCACGCACTACGCGCACTGGTTCCAGCCGCTTTCGGGCATTACTTCCGAGAAGCACGACAGCTTCCTCGAGCCCAACCACGACGGCACCGCCATTACCAAGTTTACGGGCAAGAACCTCATCCAGGGCGAGCCCGATGCCTCCAGCTTCCCCAACGGCGGTCTGCGTGCCACCTTCGAGGCCCGTGGCTACACCGCCTGGGATCCCACCAGCCCTGCTTTTATCAAGGACGACGTCCTGTGCATCCCCACGGCTTTCTGCTCCTACACGGGCGAGGCCCTGGACAAGAAGACCCCGCTGCTGCGCTCCATGACCGCGCTCTCGCGTGAGTCCAAGCGTGTACTGGCACTCTTTGGCAAGACCCCCAAGAAGGTCGTTCCTTCCGTGGGTGACGAGCAGGAGTACTTCCTGATCAAGAAGGATGCCTACCGCAAGCGCAAGGACCTGGTCATCACCGGCCGCACGCTCTTTGGCGCCGCTCCCTGCAAGGGCCAGGAGCTCGAGGAGCACTACTTTGGCGCAATCCGCCCCACCGTCTCGTCCTATATGAAGGACCTGGACAACGAGCTGTGGGCGCTCGGCATCCCCGCCAAGACTAAGCACAACGAGGTTGCCCCCTGCCAGCATGAGCTCGCCCCCGTCTATGGCGAGGTCAACGAGGCCATCGACCAGAACCTGGTCATGATGGAGAAGATGAAGCTCATCGCCTCCCGCCACGATCTGGTCTGCCTGCTGCATGAGAAGCCGTTCGAGGGCATCAACGGTTCGGGCAAGCACAACAACTGGTCGCTCGGCACCGAGTCCGAGAACCTGCTCGATCCGGGCGACACCCCGCTCGACAACCTGCAGTTCATCGTCTTCCTCACCGCGGTGATCGAGGCCGTCGACAACTATCAGGAGCTCCTGCGCGCTTCCGTCGCTTCGGCCGGCAATGACCACCGTCTGGGCGCCAACGAGGCTCCTCCGGCGATTATGTCCATCTTCCTGGGCGACCAGCTTACCGAGGTCGTCGAGAAGATCATCGACGGCAAGGCTTCCGTCCACGCCACGCGCGGCGTGCTCGACCTGGGCGCCGACACCCTGCCCAAGCTGATGCAGGACAACACCGACCGCAACCGCACCTCCCCGTTCGCTTTCACCGGCAACAAGTTTGAGTTCCGTGCCTGCGGCTCCGAGCAGAACGTCTCCGACTCCAACCTGGTGCTCGATGCTGCCGTGGCCAAGTCGCTCAAGTCCTTTGCCGATGCACTTGAGGGCACGCCCGAGGACAAATTCCAGGACGCTGCGCTCGAGTACTGCAAGAAGGTCCTGACCGATCACCAGCGCATCCTGTTCTCCGGCGACGGCTACTCCGACGAGTGGCCCGTCGAGGCCGAGAAGCGCGGCCTTGCCAACAACAAGACCACGGCCGACGCACTGCCTGCCTTTGTTTCCGATAAGGCCATCGCGCTCTTTGAGGAGACGGGCGTTCTGACCCGCGCCGAGGCCCAGTGCCGCTACGACTGCAAGCTCGAGAAGTACAACAAGCTCATGAACATCGAGGCTACCACGATGATTCGCGAGGCACGTCGTACCTATCGCCCGGTCATCACCGCCTATGCCACCAAGGTCGCTAAGGGCCTGGAGACAATCCGCGCCGCCGGTGCCGACGCTGCCATGCAGTGCGAGCAGAACACGCTCAACAAGCTCTGCAACGGCATCACCGCCATCAACGATTCCATCAAGGCTCTCGACGCCGTGCACCAGAAGGCCGAGACCCTCGATGGCCAGGAGCAGGCCAACGTGTACGCGCACGAGGTTGTTCCCGCTATGGATACGCTGCGCGCCGCCGTGGATGCCATGGAGGAGATCGTGGCAGCCGACTACTGGCCGGTCCCGACTTACGACGACATCCTGTTCTATGTGTAGAACGTAACTGACATATCGTCACGGTATTGAGCCGGGGTCCGCATCGCGCGGGCCCCGGTTTTTGTTTGCGAAGGACGCTTTGAAGCCCGTTTTACCGCCGATTTGCCGGGATCCGCACCCTGTCGGGTTCGAATCCCGGCGTATGGGTAGCAAAAAGCCCGCTACCGAATTGGTAACGGGCTTCTCAGATTCTGTGGTGCCCCCAGCGGGATTCGAACCCGCGATATCCACCTTGAAAGGGTGGCGTCCTTGGCCGCTAGACGATGGGGACAGCGGGAAAGAGTATAGCAGACTTTTTTGCCGGCGCGTATATCGTTGGCAAACTGGAAAACCACCACAAAGGTACCTGTCCCCTTTGTGGTGGTTGGGGCGTTAGGGGAGGAGCTTCATGGCGGCGTCGTGGGCGGCGTGCTCGTAGGTGTCGTCGAGGGGTTTGAGCGGCAGCAGGGCGGCGGCCTGTGTGTCGCCACGGCGCTCGAGGGCGTGCGCGATGAGCCAGTCGGCGAGTTCGGGGTTCTTGGGCAGCGCCGGGCCATGCAGGTACGTGCCGATGACACCCTTGTAGATGAGACCCTCAAAGCCATCGTCGCCGTTGTTGCCGGTGCCCGTGACGACGGACGTTCCGAGCGGCGTGGCATCGGCGTCCAAAAGCGTGCGGCCACCGTGGTTCTCGAATCCCACAAAGGGCTCGGGTGCCAGGTCGGTCTTGACGGCGACGTTGCCGATCAGGCGGTCGGAGCCGCGTACGGTCTCGGCGGCAATGACGCCCAGGCCCTCGATGCGATTTTCGCCCATATAGTACGAACGGCCGAGCAGCTGATAGCTGCCGCAGATGGCGAGCAGCGAACCGCCGTCCTCAACATAGGCTGCGACCTTGTCTTTTTGGGCGAGCAGCTCGTGTGCCACGGCTAGCTGGTCGCGATCGGATCCGCCGCCCATCATGACGATATCGGCATCATGCAGATCGAGCACCTCGCCCATGCGGACCTCATCCACGCGAACGGGGATGCCGCGCCAGGCGCAGCGGCGCTCGAGGGCGATGACGTTGCCGCCGTCGCCATAGAGGTTGAGGGCATCGGGATACAGGTAGACGATGCGCAGCGGGCGCGAGAGCTCGACTGGCGCGATACCGACAGGAAGAGCGCTGCCGTCGGCACGGACTGCGGCGCGGGCGGCAACCGTGGCTGCATCGGCACCCTTCAGCCCGTCGAGTTCTTTGACCAGCGGCGGGAAGGCCGTGTAGTTGGCGACGGCGTAGAAGGTGTCATCGGCGGCCTCGTCTGCCATGGCGCCAATTGCCTGCGCGACGTCCGAGATAATGGCGGCGTCGATGCCGGCGTACTTGAGGCGTACCTGCATGTCGTGCGCACGCGTGCCTCCGGCAAAGGCGACAAGATCCGGCGTGTCGGCGATGCGCTCGAAGTCGACATCGTAGATCCACGAGACATCGTGGCCGTCGGCATCGTTATCGTTTAGGAAGAAGGCGCAGAGCCTGCCACCTGCCGTTTTAATGGACTGGATCTGGCGATCGAAGCCCACGGGATTCTTGGCCAGGTTGGCCTCGACGGTGCGGCCGGCAATATCCCAGCGGCCCATGCGTCCGCCGGCGGGCACGTAGGCATTAAGCGTGGGCTGCAGGTGCGCCGCGTCCACGCCCAGCTCGTGCGCCGCAAAGAAGGCGGCGGCGACGTTATAGACCATGTACAGGCCGTTGTAGCGCGTGGCGATGTGCACGGCGGGCGCGTTGGCCTCGGGTCCAAAGGCCAGGTCAAAGCCGTAGCCGTCGCAGCCGAGCTCAACGCCCGTCACGCGGCGGAGCAGCGCGGGGCGACCCCAGCCGCACGAAGGGCAATGATAGGCGCCCAGCTGTCCGTACTGCACATAGTCGTATTCCAGCGGGGCGTTGCACTGCGAGCAAAAACGCGAGTCGCTAATGCGGTCGGACTCGGTGCCCGTGGCGCCGTCGATGCCAAAGGCGATGCTCGTGTTGGGGACGCGCGCGGCGATCGAGGCGCACAGCGGATCGTCGGCGTTGTAGATGAGCGTTGTCGTCGGAGAGAGCTCCAACGCATGGGCGATGACGTCTTGGGTATGGTCGATCTCGCCGTAGCGGTCTAGCTGGTCGCGGAACAGGTTGAGCAGCACAAAGTACGTCGGTTTGAGCTTGGGCAGAACGCGTACGGTGTAGAGCTCGTCGCACTCGAAAACGCCCACGCGCTTGCCGCTGCTGGTGTGCTTAAGGCTGCCGCGGGCCTCGAGCAGAGCACCCACCACACCAGGCTCCATATTGTTGCCGGCACGGTTGCACACCACGGTAGCGCCGCTGGCAGCAACGGCGTCAGCGATGAGGTTGGAGGTGGTGGTCTTGCCATTAGTACCGGTAATCACCACGCTGCGGTCGACCAGGCTCGCGAGGTCGCTTAGCAGCTCGGGGTCGATCTTCATGGCGATGCGGCCGGGAAGCACGCCACCCTGGCGTTTGAGGACAGAGCGCAGTCCCCAGCGGGCGATATCGCTCGAGGTGCAGGCGAGAGATGAGCGGAGGTTCATGAAGCCGTTCCTAACATAGATGACATGGTCGGGGCGATCGCGTCGCTAAAAGCCGTAGCGGCGCGCAAATTCCTGGGCGAGCTGCGATACATCTTCGCAGGCGTTGGCCCAGGGGGCAAAGTCGGGGGTGTCCGAGATAATGCCGTCGGCTTCCCAAACTGCCTGATGCGAAAGGTCCCAGGGGTCGTGCGGTTCGGGCCGGCAGGGAAGGTACGGTGTCTGATACATGGGGTTCAGCAAAAAGAACGCGCCGCCCTCGCAACGGTTAGCGAACTCACGCAGCGCACGCACCGCCGGGCGCATCTTGTTTGTTTTGAACAGCAAGATCGTGCGGGCGAGCAGGTACCAAGGAGAGTTTTCGAGTGCGTCTGCCCCCATCTGTTCCTCGAGCTGATGCGCCAGGGCAAAAAAGCCGTCCTGGTCTTCCAAGCGGGCGAGGGCAAGCAATACGGTGCCGGCGGCCCGGGTGGGATAGCCCTCCGCCTTAAGGACACGGCGAGCATAGTTGGCGGCGGCGCGGTAACGAGCGCTCGCCATGCACAGCTGCGAGATGGCCTCGAGTGTGTGAAGCCACCCGATAAGGGCCGGCTCGCTCACGGTAAGGTCCGCTGCGGTGACACCGTCGGCCAAAACATTATTGGCCCAATAGTGCGGGGCCTCCATATCAAACCCGGGCACGCTCTGTTGCAGGTAGTCGGCCGTGCTCGTCTCGAGCTTCATCAGGTCGCCCAGGCAGGCGTCGACGGGCGTGTCCGCCAAAATGATGGCGAGCAGCTGGGCATCGACGGCCAGCGCATCGACGCGGACGATCTTGAGCAGCTCATCACGCATGTCGTCGAACAGGCGGTTGCGCGTCTGCTCAAACTCCTCGTCGCTGCCCATGTCCTCGATGCGATGGAGCTCGTCGAGCAGGTGGCGATGAACGCCGGCATAGGACAGCAGTGCCTGGGCATGCTCGGCCTGCGCATACTTTTGAGGATTCGCGCTAATGTCGTTATGGACAAGCTCGCGTGCTGCATCGGTGAGCTCGGGGTGCGACGCCAGATAGGTGCGCTCCAGGTAGGCGGGGATGTAGACGCTCGGATCCATTAGAGGTCCCCTCCCTTAAATGGAAGCCCCTGCTCGGCCGCGCGCAGGATGCGCTCGTCGATCTGGGAGCGCACGATGTCGTTGGTGGCGATCCAGGCGGCAAAGCTGGCGTTGTCGGGGGCGCCCAGGCCCTCCTGCAGTACCGGCGTCGCCTCGGACAGCGCAAGGACAAGCTCGTCGGTGGAGCCTGCACCCACGTTGACGCGGGCATAGACGCCATCGGGAAACTCGGTTTGGAAGTAGAGCGCCTCGGCTGCGTGCGGGCACGAGCGCGCAAGGATGCGCAGGTAATGTTCGGCGCCCTCGTAATCCAGCTCGCGCCAGGCAGCGCTCATCAGCGCGATGAGCGTCCACGGGTCCAAGTCGCGTTCTGCATCCTTGGGACGACGGCGCAGCGGCGTGTTGGCGAGATAGGGGACGGAGTGGGCAGAGCGAAAGCGCCTGAGCTCCTCAGCGGGGTATTCGAGCTTTGCCATGGCGAGCATTGCGGTGTGGCGGACGCCGGCAGGATCGTTGGGGGCAAAGTCGAGGCTGCGGTTTGCGGCTTCGAGCGACATGCGGTAGCGGCCGCTAATGAGCGCGCGCGATGCCAAGGCGGCAAGCCAGCGCAGGTAGGGACGGCGGGTCAGGTCGCCTGCGGCCTCGCGCTCGTAGGGGTCCTGCGCCGAGGCAATCTTGAGCGCCAGATCGTGCTCCACCTCGTCGCACTTGGACACCAGATATTGCACGTATTCCTCGTTGGAGTCAGCGGTGAGGGCGAACAACATGCGCTGCGCATCCCAGTTGGCCGGATCGAGTGCGGCGGCCTCGCGAAGCATGTTCTCGGCAGCGGCCTCTTCCTGCTCGGCTTGGGCATCGTCGGGGATAAAGGGAATGCGGTAGTCGACGGCCTCGACCACCTTGGCAATCAGATGCCCGGCGCGGTCGCGGTCGTGCACGATGAGCGGCGCGGGGTTGCGGGTGAATTGCTCCATCAGACGCTCGACGGCGGGGCCGTCGGTGAGCGGGATATTGTCGCGGCGCAAGGCCTCAAGAACGAGGCGATGGCAATCCTCTTGAATGGGATCGAATGCCATGGGGCCTCCTTTGCTGCGGTTAGGGTTCAAATGTCTCTATATAAGGTTCTAGTTTACCCGCATGTGGCACACCGGGGGTGCCGCACTTGGACATGCACCTTTGCACCACGAAGACGGATGTCGCACAAATGTCGGCGCCTTGGACGACTGAGTGGTATCACGGTGCCGCAAACGGTCGATTTTTGGCGGCGAACGGGGCGCATTTTGGAGGGGCACCGTCCTGCCCGGGATATGTGGTCAACCTTGATAAAACGTTTGCCCAGCTTGGGAGTATGAATGCCCCACAAGGGTCTTCAGGGATAGAAAAAACGTTTCATCATTGTTGGCTTTAGGTGAATAACTGACCAACCAGAACGGTAAAATAGTGTTTGTCTGAGCGTTGAGACGTTTAGACATCGTGCGTTGTCATCGCCGGCAACGCGCAAAACGGTCCTAACGGAGCCAATCGGGTGCTCCGTTATATACACAAGTCTAAGAGGGGCTTGTTTAGGAGGCACAGTATGGGACGTTTTACCAATCCTCGCGATCTGTACTTTGGTGAGGGCGCTCGCCACGAGGTGAAGAACCTCAAGGGCAAGAAGGCCATCATCGTTTCTGGCGGCAGCTCTATGCGCCGCGGCGGGTTCCTGCAGGACGTCGAGGCCGACCTCAAAGAGGCCGGCATGGAGGTCAAGCTGTTCGAGGGCGTCGAGTCCGACCCGTCCATCGAGACGGTCATGAAGGGCGCCGAGGCCATGCGCGAGTTCGAGCCCGACTGGATTATCGCCATCGGCGGCGGCTCGCCCATCGATGCCGCTAAGGCCATGTGGGTCTTCTACGAGTATCCCGAGGAGTCCTTCGACAACATCATCCAGCCGTTCAGCTTCCCCGAGCTGCGTCAGAAGGCTCATTTCTGCGCCATCTCCTCTACCTCCGGCACCGCTACCGAGGTCACCGCGTTCTCCGTTATTACCGACTACGCCAAGGGCATCAAGTACCCGCTGGCCGACTTCAACATCACCCCTGATGTCGCCATCGTCGACCCCGAGCTCACCTACACCATGCCCGCCAAGCTGTGCGCTCACACCGGCATGGATGCTCTGACCCACTGCATGGAGGCCTACGTTTCCACCTGCGCCTCTATGTTCACCGACGCCAACGCCCTGCACGGCATCCGCGAGATCGTCGAGTGGCTGCCCAAGTCCTATGCTGGCGACCATGAGGCCCGTCAGCACATGCACGAGGCTCAGTGCATCGCCGGTATCGCCTTCTCCTCGGGCCTGCTCGGCATCGTTCACTCCATGGCTCACAAGACCGGTGCTGCCTTCGAGAACGGCCACATCATCCACGGTGCCGCTAACGCCATGTACCTGGGCAAGGTTATCCAGTGGAACTCCAAGGACCCGCGTGCTGCTGAGCGTTACGCTTACGTGGCCAAGGAGATCCTGCACCTTCCCGGCGAGACCAACGAGGAGCTCATCGCTGCGCTCGTCCAGAAGATTCGCGACCTCAATGACCAGCTCAACATTCCGCAGTCCATCAAGGATTACGCGAATGGTGGCGTGAAGGTCGACGCCGAGAACCCGCAGATGGTTTCCGAGGAGGAGTTCCTCGCCAAGCTCCCCGAGATCGCCGCGAACGCCGAGCAGGACGCCTGCACGCCCGAGAACCCGCGTGAGACCAAGGCTGCCGACTTCGAGAAGATTCTCAAGGCCTGCTACTACGACACCGACATCGATTTCTAATCGACTCTTGTTATCGTAACGAGGGGCTCCGCACGTATCTGTACGGAGCCCCTTTCTTTTTTCTTTTAGAGAATGGGATAGTTATGGCTGCAATTTTCAATAGCCCCAGCAAGTACATCCAGGGTCCGGACGAGCTCGCCAAGCTCGGCTCCTATGTCGAGCCGCTCGGCGCTAAGGCCCTCGTCATCGTGACGCCTTCGGGCAAGAAGCGCGTCGGTGCCAAGATCGAGGGCGGTTTTGCCGAGGCTAAGGCCGAGCTGCTGTTTGAGGACTTTAACGGCGAGTGCTCCAAGGGCGAGGTCGATCGCCTGGTTGCGCTCGCTCGCGACAACGGTTGCGACATCATCGTCGGCGTCGGTGGCGGCAAGATCCTCGACACCGCGAAGGCCGTCGCCTATTACCTGGAGTCCCCGGTTATCATTTGCCCCACCATTGCTTCGACCGATGCCCCGTGTTCGGCACTTTCGGTGCTCTACACCGACGATGGCCAGTTCGATAAATATCTCTTCCTTAAGGCAAACCCCAACATTGTCCTGATGGATACGACGGTTATCGCGGCGAGCCCGGTGCGCCTGACGGTTTCCGGTATGGGCGATGCGCTCGCAACCTACTTTGAGGCCCAGGCGACGCATGATGCCGACGGTGGCACCTGCGCTGGCGGCAAGGGCGGCATGGCCGGTCTGGCGCTCGCCAAGCTCTGCTACGAGACGCTTATGGCCGATGGCGTCAAGGCCAAGGTCGCGCTGGAGAAGGGTGCGCTCACGCCTGCCGTCGAGCATATCATCGAGGCCAATACGCTGCTTTCGGGCATTGGCTTTGAGAGCTCGGGCCTTGCTGCTGCTCATGCCATCCACAATGGCCTGACGATGCTGCCCGAGTGCCACGGCATGTATCACGGCGAGAAGGTCGCCTTTGGCACCATCGTTCAGCTGGTACTCGAGGATGCTCCGACTGAGAAACTCGAGGAAGTCTTGGGCTTCTGCATTGAGCTGGGCCTGCCGGTCACGATGAAGGAACTTGGCGTTGCCGAGCTTACGCGCGAACAGGCCATGATTGTTGCCGAGGCCGCCTGCGCGCCCGATGACACCATGTGCAATATGCCGTTTGAGGTGACGCCCGAGATGGTCGCAAACGCCATCCTGGGTGCCGACGCGCTGGGACACTACTATCTCATGGATGAGTAAATCAAGCTAAGGAAGGGGCAAAGCCAGCAGACGGCTTTGCCCCTTTTTGCTATGGTGCAAACTAACCTGACCCCATCGCACCAAGTTGGTGCAAAGGGGTCAGGTTACTTTGCACCAATCGTTGTTTGATGAAGGGCGGATTCTCGTATGGCGCTTCCTATGGTTTACGGCGGTCCCGGCCGGTATGTTCAGGGGCCGGGCGAACTTTCGCGTCAGGGCAGGTATTTGTCATGGTTGGGCTGCGCTGCCTATGTCTTGTTTGACCAGGGCGCCGAGGATCGGCTGTGCAGGCAGATCGTCGATGGATTTCTGGATGAAGATCTAAGCGAGCCGTTCTTTAAGATTTACAACGGTCCGTGTACGGAAGATGCCGTTGTCGAAATGGCCAAGGAAGCCCAGGCCGAGTATTGCGACATGGTGGTGGGCATTGGCGGCGGCAAGATGCTCGATATCGCAAAGGCCGTTGCGTTTTATGCTGAGCTGCCGTTGTGCGTATGCCCCACGGCGACTTCGATGGACGGTCCGTGCAGTGCGATTTCGGTGCTGTATCACGAGGATGGGCCGTTCGACCGCTACCTGATGCTCGAGAAGAATCCAGATCTGGTCGTGGTCGATACCAACGTGGTCGCGGCGGCCCCACTGCGTATGACGGTCGCTGGCATGGGCGATGCGCTGGCAACGTACTTCGAGGCGCGTTCGTGCGCCGCGGCGCACGGCGCCAACGAGCACGGTGGCACGCCGGGGCACTTGGCCCTGGTTGCGGCTCGTGCCTGCTATGACACACTCATGGAGTGCGGCGTCGCTGCCAAGCGCGATCTCAAAAAGGGCCGTATATCGCCGGCGGTTGAGCGCCTGATCGAGTGCAATATTCTGCTCTCGGGTGTTGGCTTTGAGAGCGGTGGCCTAGCGCTTGCCCATGCCATCGCCAACGGCCTGACGATTCTGCCCGAGTGCAAGGCCATGCATGGTGAGGCCGTGGCATTTGGCCTGGTGGTGCAGCTGCGCCTGGAGCGTGCGCCCGAGCTTGATCAGGTGCTCGAGTTTTGCCGGCGCGTCGGTCTGCCGACGACGCTCGAGGAGCTGGGCCTTGGCGAGATTTCCGATGCCGATCTGCTGAGCGTTGCGGACGCAACTTTTAAGAACGAGCGTAACATGGCCAACGAGCAGGCCAAGGTGACCAAACAAAAGCTCGTGCAGCTCATGCGCGAGGCATAGTTTGGCGCTTGATTGGCCTTGTGCAATCGAGGCGGCGATAGGCCATGGGCTATTTGCCGCAAAGATGCTCCGCGTGTAATTTGCCCGAGGCGTGGGCCGATAGCGTATCATTATCTCTTGCTTGTTTGCACTGCTCAGGGAGGGGCCGCGCATGGCGCAGGAACACGATCTGTTTGATGACATTATCGAGATCAGCAAGGGTTTCGACTTTCTTAAAAACCCGCTTGGCGGTGTGACCGATGCGCTCGATCCGTCGGCGCCGCAGTGGAATCCTGCTGACTACAAGGAGCGTCCGCGCGGCAACACCATTCCGTGCTTGACCTGCAAAAACGAAAAGAGTGGCTGCACCGCGTGCATGGACGTGTGCCCGGTCAACGCCATCGAGGTCGAGGAAGATGCCATCGAGATCCTCGATTCCTGTCGCAAGTGTGGCCTGTGCGCCGCTGCCTGTCCGACTGAGGCGATCATCTCGCCGCGCCTGGCGCCCAAAAACCTGTATGACGACATTGTCTCGGCAGCTACGAGCCACGAGACCGCCTACGTTACCTGCACGCGTGCCCTTAAGCGCATGCCGCGCGAGAACGAGGTCGTCGTAGCCTGCGTGGGCGATATTACAGCCGAGACCTGGTTCTCGGTACTGGCCGACTATCCCAACGTGAGTGTGTATCTGCCGCTGGGCGTGTGCGATAAATGCCGCAACACCGGTGGCGAGGACATGCTGGGCGAGGCGATTGCGAAGGCCGAGGAATGGGCTGGTACGGGTATGGGCCTGGAGGTCGACCCCAAGAGCCTCAAATGCCATAAGCGCCGCGAGTACGAGCGCAAGGAATACATGGAAAAGATCGCCCGTACCACGGGCCTTACCGTGACAAAGCTCAACCCGGCGACGGCGGCACTGGCTTCGGTGACGCAGAAGCTCAAAGCCCATCGCCATCAGATTACCCAGCTGGAGCGCACACTCAACACCATGTGCGGTACCACGACGACCAAGCGTCGCCGCTCGCTCACCCATGGGCGCCAGCTGGTACTCTCGACGCTGCAAAACCACCCCGAGCTTGCCCAGAACATGCAGGTGAGCACGCCGGAGTGCGATTTTGACAAGTGCACGTCGTGCGGCGAGTGCGTCAATGTATGCCCCACGTTCGCCTGCGATTTGGTGGGAAGCGGCCGCTTTGCGTTGGAGTCCACGTATTGTTTGGGTTGCGGAGCCTGCGTCAAGGTTTGTCCCGAACATGCGCTCAAGCTGGTCGAACACGATGCGTCCAACTTGGTTGTCGTCGACCCCGAAGCCGAGGAAAAGGCCGCCCAGAAGGCGAAGGCTCACGAAGAAGCTGAGAAGGTCAAGGCCGAGGCAAAGGAAAAGCTCAACAAGGTGCTCGACCAGGTGGAAAAGCTCGCAGACTAGTCGGCGACCCCAATCTCTGCTTCATTTGCGCCGCCGTGGCGCCCGGGTTCGCCTGGATGCTGCGGCGGCGCTATACTTATGCAGTTTGAAGTACCTGTATCAAAAGGAGCTGTCGTGTCCCTTTCCATCGGTATCGTGGGCCTGCCCAACGTGGGCAAGTCGACGCTGTTCACCGCGCTTACCAAAAAGACCGGCCTTGCCGCCAACTACCCGTTTGCCACGATCGACCCCAACGTGGGTATCGTCGATGTGCCCGATAGCCGCCTGCAAAAGCTCGCCGACATCGTCAACCCGGGTCGCATTGTGCCGGCTACGGTCGAGTTCGTCGACATCGCAGGTCTGGTGAAGGGCGCTAACGAGGGCGAGGGTCTGGGCAACCAGTTCTTGGCAAACATCCGCGAGACCGACGCCATCTGCGAGGTCGTGCGCTACTTTAAGGACCCCAACGTCATGCGTGAGGTGGGCCGCACCGGCGAGTTCGTCGATCCCGCCGGCGATGCCGACACCATCATGACCGAGCTCATCCTGGCCGACATGGGCACGCTCGAGAAGCAGCTGCCCAAGCTCGAGAAGGAGGCCAAGCGCGACAAGGAGCTCATGCCCAAGTTTGAGGTCGCCAAGCGTCTGCTTGCCTGGCTCAACGAGGGCAAGCGCGCCGCATCCATGGAGATGACTGACGAGGAGCGCGCCGCCGCCAAGGGCCTGTTCCTGCTCACCATGAAGCCCATCCTGTATGTGGCCAACGTGGACGAGGATATGCTCAACGAGGACCTGGCGCCCATCGATGGCGTCAAGCCGCTGCCGATCTGCGCCAAGATTGAGGCCGAGCTTTCCGAGCTCGATCCCGAGGACGCTGCCGACTACCTGGAGAGCCTGGGCCTGGAGCAGCCCGGCCTGGACGTGCTCGCGCAGGCCGCCTACAAGCTGCTTGGCCTGCAGTCGTTCTTTACGGCTGGTGAGATGGAGGTCAAGGCCTGGACGGTTCGTCAGGGCGCAACCGCTCCGCAGGCCGCCGGCGTCATCCACACCGACTTTGAGCGCGGCTTTATTAAGGCCGAGGTCATTGGCTACGACGATTACATCGAGCTCGGTGGCGAGCAGGGCGCCAAGGCCGCCGGTAAGCTGCGTATCGAGGGCAAAGAGTATGTCATGGCCGATGGCGACGTCGTGCACTTCCGCTTTAACGTGTAAGGACGACGCATATGTTTAAATATGGCAAAAAAGCTGGCTACATGGGTATTGCGTTGCTCGTACTTGCGGTGATTCCGCTGGTGGTCGCAGCGTGTGTTATCCCCAACATTGGTCCCGAGGTGGCAACGAAGTTTAACGCGGCCGGTGAGGTGACGCGCTGGGGCAAGAGCTACGAGCTGCTGGCACTGCCGGTGCTCAACCTGCTGCTGAGCGTGGCGACGTACTTTACGGCAGGACGCCAGGCTAAAAACAATGATGACTCCGCCGCCATGGCGCGCATCGTGTGCGAGCGCTACCTGCGAAACGGCTGCATCACGGGCGTGTTCCTCAACGTAATCAACGTCTACTTTATGTATTCGGCGATAACCGGCACGGGCTTTGGCTTTGGTTTCTAGCTTGTCCTTTTAGGCAACGAGCCTGCACGCATATTCAATGGCTGCTGCGAGGCCGCCGCTCGATCGTGGTTTAAAGACCATGTCGGCGGCGGCCTCGTTTTCGTATCCGGCGCCGCGAAGGGCGAGCGCGATACCGGCTTCTAAAAGGAGCGGCAGGCCGCGTTGGCTGGTTGCGATTACGGCAGCCTGATTGAGCGAGCAGCTGTGCGCTTGGCATTGGATGGCAAGTTCGCCTTGCGCCGGGCAAGGGACCAGAACGGCGGCGACGCGACTTGATAGTAATGCAAATGCTGTGCGCTCATCGGGCGAAAGGCATTCGGCTTCAACGACGACGAGCTTGGGCGGTGCGCTGTTTGTGCGAAGCGTGGCTCGGTACATGCGGACCGAAGAACCCGACATAGAAAACTCCTGTGTATTCGGCAAAACGTAAACTATAGTTTACGTTTTTGTTCAGCTCCATTTCAAACTCGGCTGCATGGACGAACGTGCGAAACAGATTCTTGGCAGGCGGGTCGAAGAGACACGCAGGGACCTTGGTATCTCCAAGGTTGATTTTTGTGTGGCGACAGGAATCAGCCGACCCTACCTCGACCGAATCGAAGATGGGACGGCAAATTTCACGCTCAAGGTTCTATTTAAGATCGCGCCCGCACTCGGCATGACGGTGTCAGAGCTTCTCGAGGGGATCGAATAGGGGATACCCGTCGACAACTGAATTACGCCATCGGGATGCGGTCGTGGTTGACTTGGCTGTAGAACAGGCGCTGGATCTCGGCGGCATCGCGTGACTGGCCGAGTGCCCACATGGTTTTGGCCACGAGTGTCTCGGTGGTCATATCATCGCCGCGCAAAATACCCGGATGGTCGGCGTAAGCACGGCCGACCTCATAAACACCCAGATCGAGGCCCTCTTCGGGGACCTGTGTGGTCATAACGACGGTGCGGCCCGAATCGACCCAGCGGAAAATTGCCTCTTGGAACGATTCGCCCGATTCACCAAACTCGGGGATACCGCCAATGCCAAAGGTCTCCAGAATCACGGCGTCGTAGCTATCGGCAAGGGCGTCGAGGATGCCCGGGTTTACGCCGGGCGTAAGCTTGAGTACAAATACGCGCGGGTCGATGCTGTCGTAGAAGCGCACCGGGTTTTCGCCCTGATGCGTGCCGTGAAGCCCGTTGCGCACGATGCGGTCGTTGCGGATATAGGCGATGGGCGGATAGTTGACGCTAATGAACGCGTTAAAGCTCATAGTGCGCTGTTTGCGGGCGCGCGTGCCGGCAATGGCGACGCCGCCAAACACGATCGAGACGTCGTGCGAATGCTCGTCGAGCGCATAGAGCAGGCTCTGGTACAGGTTGAGCTTGGCATCGGTAAAGGGATTGCCCATGGGCTTTTGCGAGCCGGTGAGTACGATGGGCTTGGGGCTGTCCTGAATCAGATAGGAAAGCGCCGCCGCTGTGTAGCTCATGGTGTCCGTGCCGTGCAGGATCACAAAGCCGTCGTGGTCGGCATAGCCTTCGACGATGACGTCGCGGATACGCATCCAGTCACTGGGGCGCATATTGGTGCTGTCGATGTTCATGGGCTGCACCACGTCGAGCTCGCAGAGGCCCGAGATCTCGGGGACGCTCTGGGCGAGCTCCTCACCGGTCAGGGCGGGGGAGAGGCCGTTGCCGTCCTCGGTCGATGCGATGGTGCCGCCCGTGGCGATGAGAAGGATGCGCTTCATGCTGGTATTCCTATCGTATTTGCCGCCGCAAAGGCGGAGTCGTTCGGCAGTATTGTGGCACAGGGCGTCCAATGTTCAAACGTATTACATCATCTGTAACGTTTGGTAACACTTCAATCGCCGTCAAATAGGGCCCCGGTCGTGCGTTTGCCGTGCGCTGATGGCTGCGAGGGACGAGAAACCCCATATAACGTGTACACTATGAAAGTTATTTTCGTTCATTCACGCGGGTGGGCACCGGCTCCCCGCCAACAAGAGGGGGAAACCATGGATCAAAAGGCTTCCGCAAAGGTCCTCGTACTCGACTTTGGTGCGCAGTACGGTCAGCTCATTGCCCGTCGCGTCCGCGACCTCAACGTGTATTCCGAGATCGTTCCCTGCGACATCTCGGCCGATGAGATTCGCGAGATGAACGCCTCCGCGCTCATCCTTTCTGGCGGCCCGGCCTCCGTGTACGCCGAGGACGCTCCGTCCATCGATCCCGCCATCTTCGACCTTGGCCTTCCCGTCCTTGGCTTTTGCTACGGCCATCAGATCACGGCCGTGACGCTCGGCGGCAAGGTCGGCCATTCCGAGGTGGGCGAGTACGGCCGCGCCACCATCACGCGCACGGCCGGCGCCAAGCTCTTTAACTCCACGCCTATGGAGCAGACCGTGTGGATGAGCCATCGCGACGCCGTTTCCGAGGTGCCCGAGGGCTTTACCGTTACCGCCAGCACCGACGTGTGCCCGGTTGCCGCCATGGAGTGCGTCGAGCGCAAGATTTTCACCACGCAGTTCCACCCCGAGGTCAAGCACTCCGAGTACGGTCAGCAGCTGCTGAGCAACTTCCTGTTTGAGATCTGCGGCCTGGAGCCCAACTGGAGCATGGACAACCTGGTCGAGACCATGACGGCAGACTTCCGCGAGAAGGTCGGCGACGACCGCGTGATCCTGGCCCTGTCCGGCGGCGTCGACTCCTCTGTCGTGGCCGCTCTGGGCGCTCGCGCCGTAGGCAAGCAGATGACCTGTGTGTTCATCAACCACGGCCTGCTGCGTAAGAGCGAGCCCGAGCAGGTGGAGGAGGTCTTCACCAAGCAGTTCGATGTCGACTTTATCCACGTCCACGCCGAGGACCGTTATGCCGAGCTTCTGGCCGGCGTGACCGAGCCCGAGGAGAAGCGCCGCATCATCGGCACGCAGTTCTGGAAAGAGTTCTTCGCCGTGGCGCAGCAGCTCGAGACCGATGGCAAGCCGGTCAAGTACCTGGCTCAGGGCACCATCTACCCCGACATCATCGAGTCTGGCGCTCGCAAGACGGGCGGCAAGACGGCCACCATCAAGAGTCATCACAACCTGATCCCGTTCCCCGAGGGTGTGCACTTCGACCTTATTGAGCCGCTCGATCACTTCTTTAAGGACGAGGTCCGCGCGCTTGGTTTGGCACTTGGCCTGCCGGGTCATATCGTGTTCCGCCAGCCTTTCCCGGGCCCGGGTCTGGCCATCCGCATCATCGGCGCGGTCGACAAGGAGAAGCTCGAGATCCTCAAGAATGCCGACGCCATCGTGCGCGAGGAGCTCGATGCCTACAACCAGCGCCTGTTTGAGCAGACCGGCGAGCGCAACTCCGAGCACAGCTGCTGGCAGTATTTTGCGGTCCTGCCCGACATCAAGTCCGTTGGCGTTATGGGCGACGAGCGCACCTATCAGCGCCCGATCATCTTGCGCGCCGTGGAGTCCAGCGACGCCATGACCGCCGACTGGGCCAAGCTGCCCTACGACGTTCTGGCCCGCATCTCCGGCCGCATCGTTGCCGAGGTCCCTGGCGCCAACCGCGTATGCTACGACATTACGTCCAAGCCGCCCGCGACCATCGAGTGGGAATAGAACAGGCGTTCGATAAAATAATATAGTATTAGATAGCGGGCACGGTTTCAATCGAATCCGTGTCCGCTGCTGTATGTGTGTCCTTGCACGCCCAATATGTGCCGTAAAAGCCGTCTTCTTCAACGTCAAAGTGAATGGGCTTCATTTTTGCCTTTTAAAATCTAATTTTCACGATTTGCATTTTCATCCCGTTGTCACCGACCCTTGCGAGAAACCGGAAAAAGCCGCTGACAGAAGGGTCTCTCAAATCGTTGTAACCCAGCATATAGCCGCGACTTGTGACCTGTAGACGGCTGTTCCACGTGCCGATTTCCTTGGCGGCATCCGAAACCGCAAAATATGCCCCCACATCCTTGATTTTTGCAGTCTTAAGCCATGTTTTTGCGATCATCTTTACTGCCGTCCGATTGGCAGCATCAAAGACCAGCACACCGCCGGGGAAAGCGTCCGCCATCCCCCGCACCAGTTCCCGGACCTGCTGGGTCAGAAAGTAATAGAACACTCCGGAGGCAAAGAACACCGCCCCGCCGGAGGCATCGATTTTGCCAAACCATGCGGTGTCTTTCAGGTCGCAGGGGATATTTTGTTCTCGATCCCCGGCGGGCAGCAGCTGCTGCCGCAAGGCAATCACATCCGGGAAGTCCAGA
>CAJLDK010000009.1:0-81396 GCA_905205405.1 uncultured Collinsella sp. | reverse complement strand
CATGGGGTTGCCCCCATACGGACCTGAACCGTACGCGTCTGCCAATTCCGCCACGCCCGCGTGCAGGAATTAGAATAACGGAGCGCCACCGCGAACGCAAGAACTATTTTTGAAAAAGTTTGCAGGCATTTTCCCAAGCGGCATGCGCGATTGTTTCGGCGTCCTCACCAGTGCGATCGACACGGTCGTTAACCAGCGCGTTTGCCGTAATGGAGATCATTGCTGGCTCGCATTCAAGACCGCGAATGGGCTCCGGCGCCATATACGGGCAATCCGTCTCGAACAAAATGCGGTCGAGCGGGGTCGCCGCAAATGCCTCGCGCACGTCGTCGTTGCGCTTAAAGGTGGCCGCACCACCATAGGCGATATAGCAGCCCAGCTCCACAAAGCGCTCCATCGTGGCGCGGTCCTCGCCAAAGCAGTGCAGCACGCAACCGGCCTGAGGCACACCCACCTCGCGCAGCACGTTGTACGCATCCATATGCGAGGTGCGCTCCCCATCCGAGTCCTCGTGCCGCAGGTGCAGCTCCACCGGCACATTGCGGCGCACGGCAACTTCGAGCTGACGCGCCATGCAATCAATCTGCACACTGTGGGGCGCCGGCGCGATGTCGTCGTCGTAATCCATGTGGTAGTCCAGACCGATTTCGCCAATACCGGCGCACAAAGGGTCATCAAGCGCAGCAACAACCTGCGCGTGAATGTCGTCGGTATAGTCCGGCGCGCCATACGGATGCACGCCGGCAAGATACTTGATCTGCGGGATATCCTGCATCGGCAGAATTTCGCGCACGAGCCAGTCGCTATAGTCCGTCACGCTGCGCTTGTCGGCGATGGGGTCGAAGACCGTCACCAACAGGTCGATGCCTGCCGCCTTGGCACGCACGAGTGTCTCGGGCACATCCTTGCCCCAAAACGAAAGCAGATGCGCATGCGTGTCGGCAAGCGGTGCCAAGGGCACGGGACAAGCAACCGTCTTCTTTTTCTTGGTAAACGTCACGCGTTCGGCATTAAGCGTCATGGGAAAGCTCCCGAGCCAGGCACACAAAGTCGGCGACGCCGAGCGTCTCGGCGCGCGTGGTGGGTGCGATACCGCAAGCCTCAAAGGCGGCATCGAGCACGTCCTTGGCAAAGCCGTTGGCGCTCATGGAATTGCGGATGGTCTTGCGACGCTGAGCAAATGCAGCATCAATCACGCGGGCTACAAATTCGCGATCGAGTCCTTCGGGCACCACACCGTCAACACGGTCGATACGCACGACGGCCGAGTCCACGTGTGGCGCCGGCATAAAGCAACGCGGCGGCACCTCAAAGCGACCCGTTACCTGCGCATACAGGCCAAGCTTTGCCGTATAGCCGCCATAGGCCTTGTTGCCCGGCACTGCGGCAATGCGATCGGCAACCTCCTTTTGCACCATGACGACGGCGCGTTTGAGCGCCGGCATCGTCTGGAAAAATTGCAAAATGATCGTCGCCGCCACGTTATAGGGCAAGTTCGCGACAAATACCGTCGGCTCACCGCCCGCAGCCTGCTCAATCTGCTCCGGGCCCACCTTGAGCGCATCGCCCATGATAAAGCGGAAGTTGGCATAGTCGGCGGCGTGGGCGTCGAGCACCGGTTCGAGCTCGGGATCGGCCTCAATGGACGTAACGCACGCCGCTTCCTGCAGTAACGCAAGTGTCAACGTTCCACAACCCGGACCCACCTCGAGTACGCGCTCGTCACCTGCAAGCTCGGCAAGCTCGCAGATACGCTCGATCACATGATTGTCGATTAGAAAGTTCTGGCCCAGGCGATGCTTGGTCGCAAGGCCAAACTCCTCCAGCAGCTCCCTGGTGGCCGTGGGGTTTGCCAAAGGCGAAGTTGTCATGGTTGCCTCCTTAGCATGATGGCGGCGTCTTGAAACAAAAGGGCATGGACCGTGGCGGCCATGCCCTTACAGCTAAACAGCAAATTGCCGATATGGCGCTCGCGCGGTCTCTACGCCAGACGCGGGAACAGCGGATCGCCCTTCTCGACGGGCTGACCACCAGCAAGCAGGCCCCAAGCGCAAATGCCCTTGAGGTCGTCGGTCGCGGCCTCGTTCTCGCAGGACAGGCGGCGCAGGGCCTCGGCAGAGGTCTGAGGCATGAGCGGCATCAGCAGGTGAGCGGCAATGCGGATGGCCTCGAGCAGGTTGTAGATCACAAACGCCAGCTCGTCAGCCTTGGCCTCGTCCTTGGCAAGTGCCCA
Organism: uncultured Collinsella sp.; assembly: GCA_905205405.1. Taxonomy (GTDB): domain Bacteria; phylum Actinomycetota; class Coriobacteriia; order Coriobacteriales; family Coriobacteriaceae; genus Collinsella. Next base: position 79,163 of record CAJLDK010000009.1, on the reverse strand, counting down.
GGGCTCGGAGTCCTCGATGTAGTGGTTGGCGGCGTGGATGAGCTCCATGACCTCATCCTTGGCTCCGCCGTAATCGAGCACGTCCATCTTGACCATGTAGCGGTCGACCAGGCCATCGGCGATCTTTGCCAGCGGGTTGTCGAACGCATCGAACGATGCGGGCTTGGCGGGCGCGCAACCGTCAAAGTACTTGCCGCTCATGTTGAGCGAACGCGAGATAAGGTTGCCCCAGCTGTTGGCCAGGTCGGCGTTGTAGACCTGCTCCATGCGATCGAAGCTGATGGCGCCGTCGGTACCGGGAACGACATCGGTCATAAAGTAGTAGCGATAGCCCTCGACGCCCAGCATGTCGATAACGTCCTGCGGAGCGATGGCGTTACCGCGGCTCTTGGACATCTTCTCGGCCTTGCCGGTCTCGGCATTGCGCACGGTCAGGAAGCCGTGGGCAAAGACGTGCTCGGGCAGGGCCTCGCCGATGGCCATGAGCATGGCGGGCCAAATGACGCAGTGGAAGCGGATGATGTCCTTACCCACGATGTGGAACTGCGCGGGCCAGCGATAGGCCAGCTCGGCACGCGCCTCGTCGGTGTCGACACCGTAGCCGACGGCCGTCATATAGTTGAGCAGCGCGTCAAACCATACATAGGTCACATGGCCCTCGTCAAACGGAACCTGGATGCCCCAGTCAAAGCTCGTGCGACTCACGGAAAGGTCGTTGAGGCCGCCCTCGACAAAGCTGCGAACCTCGTTCATGCGGAACGCAGGCTCGACAAAGTCGGGGTGCTCGTCATAGAGCTTGAGAAGCTTGTCCTGGAAGGCGGAAAGCTTAAAGAAGTAGGACTCCTCCTGGACGCGCTCAAGCGGACGGTGGCAGTCGGGGCATAGATGCTGGCCGACGCTGCCGTACTCCTCGTCGCCCTTCTGAACCTGCGTATCAGTGAAGTAGGTCTCGTCAGGCACGCAATACCAACCGTCGTAGCTGCCCTTATACAGGTAACCGGACTCCTTCATGCGCTCCCACAGATACTGCACGGCATGATGCTGGCGCGGCTCGGTGGTGCGGATGAAGTCGTCGTTGGAGATCTCGAGCTTGCTCCAAAGCTCCTTGAAGTGCGGAGCCTGGCTGTCGGTCCACTCCTGCGGCGTCATGCCATGCTTGGCTGCGGCCTCGGCGACCTTCTCGCCGTGCTCGTCCATGCCGGTCAGGAACTTGACGTTATAGCCGGCGGAACGGCGATAGCGAGCCTGAACGTCGGCGATGATGGTGGAATAAGCCGTGCCCAGGTGCGGATCGGCGTTGACGTAGTAGATGGGCGTCGTGATAAAGAACGAAGGCTTGCTTTGATCCATGGGGTTTGTCCTCCAGAAAAACGTTGCATACAGAGGATGATTCTAGCGCAAGGGCTGGATATCCTCCATCTATTGCATATCGAGCACCATGGCATAGACATCGCGCTTGCGGCGCGAATACTTCTGAGACAGGCGCTTGGCCACCGCAGACGCGGGCTCCCCCTCCTCGAGCGCGGCGCGGATATCCTCGCGCAGGGCCTCGTCGGGATCCGCTGCCGCAGCGCCGACCGGCACGATACCGGCCTCCTCATCCTCGCTCGGCGGCGCGATGACCAGCGCGATCTCGCCCTTTACCTCGCCGCGAGCACGCAGCTCCTCGGCAAGCTGGGCAGCGGGCCCGCGCAAGACCTCCTCGTGCAGCTTGGTGAGTTCGCGGCAGACGGCAACCTCACGCTGGGGAAAGACCTCCGTCACGGCCTCGAGCGTCGCCACGATGCGATGTGGAGACTCGTAGAAGATGAGTGCGCCGGGCACCACGGCAAGGCGCTGCAAACGGCGCACGCGGTCGCCGTGCTTTCGGCCCAAAAAGCCCTCGAAGAAAAAATGCTCGCAGGGAATACCGGACGAAACGAGCGCCGTGACGCAAGCAGAAGGCCCGGGAATAACTTCGACGGGCACATCGGCCCCACGCGCCGCCTCGACCAGCGCCTGGCCGGGATCGGACACGCTCGGCATGCCGGCGTCCGAGGCAAAGGCGAGGGTCTCCCCCGCCAGCAGACGGTCGACCAGGCCGGCAGCGCGGCTAGCGATCACATTCTCGTCGCAACGGACAAGCGGCTTGGAAATGCCCAGGTGCATCAGCAGCTTTGACGTCACACGCGTGTCTTCGCAGCAGATGACATCGGCAGCGGCAAAGGCCTCGCCAACGCGCGGGGACAGGTCACCCAGGTTGCCGATGGGCGTGCCGACCACATAGAGTTTGCCCGTATGGGCGCTGTTTTGCGTCATATCAACCTATTCAATCATGCCGCGCTCGAGCGTACCGAGCGCCGCGCGGGCGTCCCATGCTGCAATGCGCTTCTCGGTCTTCCACGTTTGGAAGAACCAACCGGCAGCCGGCGCAAACGAAGCCAGCTGGTTGGCGATAAACACGCGCTCGTAGGCATTGCGGCCCTCGGGCGTAACCGACGAGTTGGCAAAGATCGCCGCGCCCGACCATTCGCCCACCAGCACGGGGAACCCAGTCGAAATCGCTTCTTTAAGCTCGCGCTTGTTACGCGAAATCGCCGTCGTCAGCCCGCGAGGGCTCGTGATGTCGAGCGCATACTCGTCGCGGTAATGGTACAGGTGAAGGTCCATGTAGACGTTCTTGTACTTGGCGCCGCGCATAAAATGCTTCCACTCGCTGGGATGCCCCGACGACGAGAAGACGACGATCTTATCCTCGGGCATATACGAACGGACGAGCTCGTAGGCATCGCGATAGAAATTGCGCAGGTAGTGAGCGGGAATGCCATCCGTCATGGTGAAGAGGCTCTTGCGAACGCTCATCTGCGGCGTGTCCAGCAGCTCAATGCCCAGCAGGCTCTCGGCCTCGCCATAGCGATCGGCCAAGCGCTCGAGCACGTCGAGTGCGACATGGCGGCCGTTAGTGGACGAATGCCACTCGGCAACAGCCTCCGGCGTGGTGGGCGAATCGTTGGAATCGCCCTGGCCACCGGGCACGGTTGCCAGATCGAGCAGCACGCGGATGTCGTACTTGGCAGCCCACTCAATCGCGCGGTCGATGTAATCGACAACCGATATGTAGGAGGCATCGGACTCCTGTGAGCCAAAGGCATACCAAGGCACCGGCAGACGCACGGCATTGAGACCGATCTGCGCCATGCGACGAAAATCGTCCTCGCTCACAAACGTCTCGTAATGGCGGCGCATGCGCTCGTTATAGGCGGCGGTACCCATGGCCTCCTGTAGCTCGGCCGCGTTGGATGCACCGGTCGCCGCGTACAGCGACGGGGTCACCCAAGGCTCGGGAATAAACCAGCCAGAGAGATTAACGCCGAGTATCCTCTCCATCACTGCCCCCTTCGGATCATGCAGGTCGAACCCGCATCGTATTGCATAGGATAAGTATCGTTTTGAGTATACCCGCGTGTGCGGACAGGCGACCGAACGGTCTGTAAAGTGACGCGAAAGTGGGAGGAATGTCTGGGGCGGGCGGGCTCGGAATGGTGCGACGAGGTGTGTACGCGCGCCGGAGGCAGGCACCGGAAAGTGTGTCCCGTTCTGAGCCCTTATTCTGGGACGCAGTTTCCGCAGAACCCTACATAAAAGAAAAGGACCCCTTTGCAGAGGTCCTAGTCAATTCAAGGTGGCGGGGAAGGGAATCGCGTCCGCGCGCTGCGCGGACGGACCGCTGCGGCGCTTACGCGCCTTGCGAGCTGCGCTGGCAAACGCTTACGCGTTTACTCAGCTCCGCGCCCTCACGGGGTTCGATTCCATGTGGGGGCTGCATAAAAGAAAAGGACCCCTTTGCAGAGGTCCTAGTCAATTCAAGGTGGCGGGGAAGGGAATCGAACCCCTGACACGAGGATTTTCAGTCCTCTGCTCTACCAACTGAGCTACCCAGCCATTTGAGGTGTGCCTTGTTTCAAGGCTTGATTAGTATAACCAAGGACGCGTTCCGGTCAACCGAGAATTTCAAAAAAGTTTTTGAGCACAGCCTCGGTTCTATAAATCGGCACGTCAGAGGCATCAGCCGGCAGCAAGAAGTTTTTCGCTCAGAGCCGCACGGGCAAACTCACTTGGCGTCATCCCCTCGGCAGCCGCCCGTTGACGAATGGCCTCCTTCATTCCCAGAGGAATCTTGACCGACAGCGTTGCCGTCCCCTCACCTGAGAGTGGGGGCCGTCCATGCACGATCCCACCAACGGTGTGTTCGCCATCCGGAAACTCTCCGCGCTCGTACGACTCGCACCACGCGTCAATCGTTTCATCCGTTACAACCTGACCATTAGCGGCCGTATACGTCTTGCCCATCATCGACCCCTTTGCCGAGCCCGTTCAATCTCCTGCCAAAATTTCTTCTGGACTGGAGACAAGGCATGAATGATAAGCCACCCACGGACAAGCTCGACCGCGACAAGCTCCACGCTTCGTCCGTCTGGGAGCCATCCAATCGCAAGCCATCTCGGCGGCTCGTCCTTCGACTCGCGACGAATGCACTCAGTAACCGCAAGCCAAGCGCTTAGCACCTGCTTTTCCGTCAGGTGCTTTTTAGCGTTGGGATGGATCTCAACATCCATGCATCTTCTCCTCCATCTTACCCAATTTCGTATGACGAAAGTCCGCTGTCGCCAATTCTTAAGCCGGCACGCGTTGGAGAGCAGGGGTCGAAACAATGATTGAAGAGCGCTCTAGTGCGGCCCAGGCGCCGGGGCAGGAGCACATACGCCAGGGACATACGTTTTCGTAGCGCGCGAGGATATTGCCGTCGCGATCGATGAAGGCGATGTCGATGGGATAGGCCATAAAACACGTATGGACCGAAGAGCAGCGTGGAAACGCCATGACGAGCGGCAAGCCGTTGGCGGCAACCGGACGCCGTCCCAGCATGCCGCGCAGGCGCACGACAAACGACTCCGCCACCGCAAACTCGGCCGGCGTCCAACCCAGCCTGTTGAGTGCCCGCGCGTAGGCGATGTAGGACGAGACCGCGGTCACATGACCACCCCCGGACGCCATGGATCGACCGTCACCGCGCGCTCGTGCGACAACGTTGTCGGCGCCCCCAGCGGAACGCCAGCGATGCTGAGAGAAGTCGGCCACGGCTCATAGTGCATGGTGCAGGTGTAGGTCCTAAACGTACCGGATAGGGAGAGCAGACCACCATCCGATGCCTCCGCGCCTTGCTCGCTCGACACTTCGATCTGCAAGTCATAGCCTTCCATGGCATTCAGAATTTGAGTCTGGACCGTCGCCGAGGCATCGACAGAGCTTTCGTCGCCCTCCCCCTCCGACGCCACGGCGTGCGCCAACACGATGTCGGGCACCACGCGGTCGAAGCGCGCGACAGCACTGGCAAAGATCATGACGTTGTACACGATGAGTGCCAGCACCAGCAAAACGGGCGTAACCACTGCCATCTCCACCGTCGCTTGGGCGCGCTCCTCGCGCAGACGCATGCGGATACTCATTACGACCCACCGCCCAGAGCGCCAACCAGCGTGGCGACATCGACGGTGAGCGGGATGGAGCCGCCGCCGGGCAGAGGAATCTCCGCAAGCGTGAACACCGTACCGCTGATGGTGCGTTCGACTTGATATTCCAACGCCTCGCAAAGCGCCTTGGGATCGGTCACGCCCAACGGAATACTTCGCAGTTTGTCTTGCGCTTGAGAGAGACCGGCAATGTCAGACCCCGGGCTCTTAATGACGTTGGCGGAATCAGTCAGCACCGGCTTTCGCAGGCGCAAGTCGCACGGTTCCAAACCCAGCGCCGCCACGGACGCCGAAACGGTATCGCCGAGCCACGATGCAATGGAGCCCAACGCGCCGCTGCCCCCTCCTAGGCCTTTAATCATCTCGTCCATAAGTTCGTCGGCCGAACCTTGGATGTCTCCGTATCCCACAAGCAGCCGTCCCCAGACATCCATGACGCCGTCGAGCACGCCGGCAACGCCACCCGAGCGTTCCTTCAATGTCGAGAAAAATCGCGAAAGCACGTTGTTTTGCGCCGTCGCCCCATCGGGCGCCAGCACCGCGGCAGAGATGGCACCGCGATCGCCAAGTCTGACTGCCGTGTTAAACGAAGAGTTGAGTTCATCGGGGCTCGAGATGGCACCCGAAACCGCAAAGGCAACCACGCCGTTGCGACCGGGCGGAGCGATACGCGGGCGCTCACCGGAAAGTTCTTTGATGGCGGTATCGAACGCATTGCCCGCACGGTCGGCTTCGTCCTCGGTCTGACGCTCGAGCTCGAGCTCCTTGTTGCGACAGTCGACGTAGTCCTCCAGGGCGTCTTTAAACTTGTCAAAGTGATACTCGAAGCCGTTTTCGATAGAGGTTGAAGGCGCCGCAACAGCACCAAGCGACAAAACGCCAAAATGGCATTTGCTGCATTTATCCTGTCCATCGTAATCGGCAACCGAAGCAAATCCGCTCGGCGTCCCTTTCTTATAGTTAGGGCAGGTCGTCCCGTAATGCAGATACGCCTTGTCATCGTTCACGCTCGTCGGCCACACCGCATCGGTATAGAGTTCCGTCGCCCGAACCTCATCAGAGTTGCGCGGCAGCAGCGGAATATAGGAGGAAACCCTGTCTCCGTTCTCGGTTATATATGCCCGATCGACCTCCGCGTTCGCATAGGTATAAAACGCCTTACGCGCCGCAGACTCTGCCTTCATCTCGACACTCGAGCCCTGGGGCTTCTCATTTGTCAGACGCCAATGGTAGTAGTCCTTCGCGCGATCAAGGGCAACTTGAGGCTCCCACGTAACGCTCGATGAGTAATGCGGATTTTGAACACCGGAGAGATCCGTTAGGCTTTTCGCGCGCTCCCACATGCAAGAACAGCTGCCGACCGAGCCCTTGTCAGACCCACCACAATCCGCCAGCCAAGCACGCTCTTTAGCCTTCGCCGTGTCCTCAGAAGCCTTCCGCAGCTCCTCGGCCGCACGCTCTAAATCATCTGATGTGTCTTTAATGGTATCGGTCGAGATCTCGGACCCTTTGAGCGCAGCGAAGTCCGACTCGGATGTCCTGGGCACGGCAAGCGCCGTACCGGTATAGGTCACACTATCGGTATCCTGCGCCGACACCGCCTGCGTGGCACGCGCGGCGATCAGATACGGCAGAGCCGTCTCGATTTTCTGTAAGCCTTCCGATGCGCTTTTGGCAAACTTGTTGCGCGTTTTAATGATCTCGATCCCGGTGTCGACCATATTGCCGGCAACCGGCTCGGCACCCGGGATGAGGATGGCGACCAGGCCCGTCCCGATCGTGGCAAACCCCGCCAGCCCCAGACTCAAGATACTCGCATCAGCCACCGTGGCAGCCGTGTGATAGGACGACACCACGTTGGCACCCGCCAGCGCGCCGCTATCAGCCGCCACCTGGGTGTCCCCGGCACGCGACATGCTCCATATCGCCGCGGTCGACGAAAACAACAATGTGAGCACCACTAGGATGACCACGGCAGAAGAAAGCGTGGTATAGGCACCGTCTTCGATAAACAGATCGACACCGGCTCGACCCATAAAGCCACCTCGCTTGCAATGGCAACTCGGACGGCGCGTCAAAACGCGTCTAGACCAGAAACGCTTAATCCCATGTAGCAATCCACGAATCATAATCTCCCTCCAGCCATTCGGGACGCGATTGATACGAGACATCGACCTTGAGCTCAACGTAGCCGCCCTCGGCGGTACCACCCATAGCCTGCGCAAACGCACCGATCACGGGCAACGGCTTGACCTCGCCGGAAACGGACACGGACGAGACGCCACCCGCACCGGCCCGGCCAAGCTCGATATCCCACGACAGCGGCCCGCCGGCATGAAAAATCGAAACGTTGGGCACTGCGGCAAGCCGGCGGCGAGTGAACTCCTCAAGATCGTCGTCCTCCGCCGTCGTCGTGGTCATGAGCCGCGCGGTCTCGGCGGCGGCAGACTCCATGACCGCGCGCGTATAGAGCAGGCACACCGGTTGCAGTGCGAGAAGGATGAGCGTCAGAAACGTCGGCAGCAAAAAAGCGGCCTCGACCGTAGACTGCGCCCGGTCCTCGCACGCGATATCAATACAACGCGATGTCCTCAGCGCCCGCAGCGGCGTCGATAACCGACATCGAGGCAACGCCATGGGATGCCGCCCGCTCAACCAGCGCCGCCAAGCGCCCATCGGTGCCGGCACGCCAAAGTCCCGCGATCGCCAGCACGATCGATAACAGCGCCACCGTGACGATGGCGTATTCCACAGTCGCTTGGGCAACCTCCTCACGCAGAACGCCATGCATTTCACGACCCCTCCTTTGAGCTTATTGTTTGCGGGACCAGGCGCACGGCGCGCAGACGACACGAAGCATCGCCAGTATCCGCAGCAACCGTCACCATATCGACCCAGCCGCGTCCGTCACGCACGATGGCGCCCCACACGTTTCCCTTGATGTCGAGATAGCCGCTCAGAGCAAGTTGCGCCGTGGGTACCTCGCGATAGGAACGCAGCATATCCGCCGCCGCTTCGGTCATCGGTCGGTCCTCGGACCATGCAAGCCGTACCGCAATCGCGTTGCCCCCAGGCGAATCCGTCGCAGTGCCAGACCGCTTGTCGAGCGTCCGCAGAAAGGTTTGCGCCGTGACAGCGACATCCGAATCGTCCGCATCTCGCATCTCATCTTTTTGAGACGCCACCGCCGAATCTGAGCCCAAATCGGAGGCGGTCCCAGGACGCTGCTGCCGCGCGGCGTTAAGCCCCCAAAGCACCGCCGCTATCGCCACGGTCAGGCAAGCAAACACCAGCAGCACCCCGACGGGGCGCTCGCCCTCTACAGGCTGTTGATGCCCTCGCTGATAGCGTTCCATAGATCTTGGACCTTGCCCTTAAATGCGACGATGGCGATAATCGCGATCACCACGAGCACGCCGACCAAGATGGCATACTCGGTGGTACCCTGCGCACTCTCCTCCTGCAATAGTTCCTTGGCGCGCTGACGAACATGTGCCGCCCGGCAAAACGCCCAGCCCTGGACCTTGCCAGCAGCGTCAGTCATCGTGTTCATGTATTCCTCCCTACATCATCCCGCCTGCTCCCAGCAGCGGGCCCAATATGGACAGAAGCAACGCCGGCAAGATGAGCGTGCCGGTGGGAATCAGCAGCTTGACGGGTGCGCGCTCGATCTCGCGCTCGACCGCGGCGCGATGAGCCGCACGGATCTCGCGACTTTGAGCGGCCAGCGTCTCGGCAAGTGGGGCACCCAGGGCGAGCGCCTGCCCCACCGTGATGGCAAAGGTCTCGAGCGCTCGCACGTCCAGGTCGCGCGCGGCGGCCAACAACTCGTCCTCACGCGTGCCCACGCCCACCTGCCACGCCATGCAGGCGCGCTCAAGGCGAAGAGCCAGCACTGACCGGCGGTTGGCGCAGAAAATCTCAAGCGCCGCATCAAACGAAAGACCGGCCGAAAGACCCAAGCGCACAACATCGATCATCTCGGACACTTCGCCGAGCGACACTCGCGCCGGGCCGCCCGCTCCAACCGCGCCCTTCACTCGCGCGGTCAGAGCATCGACCACCGAGCGACCCGCGGCAGCGACCAGCACCGCCTCGCGCTTGCAGGCCCCTGCGATCTTGCGTGCATCCGCCCGATCCAAACCCGTCGCGACAAATACACTCAGGGCGCACAGGCAAGCCGCAACTGCAACCGGGGCGCTCATAGCTCCACCCGCATAATGCGCCGGATAACCACCAGGGCAACGGCGTTGAGGGCAAGACCCAGCACCACAGCGCCCGCGCCGGCAGGCGTCGCAAGACCGCGACGAAAATCTGCCGAAAGCAGCGCCAACACCGCGCACATGCCCGCCGGCATCGCCGCGACCATATGCGCAGACATGCGAGCCTGCGACGTCTTAACATCCAGGCGGCGCTTGAGCTCAATGCGCTCCCCCACCATGCTCGACGCCTCGGACAGTAAGTCGGCAAGCGGAGCGCCGGTGCGCTGAGACACCTTAAGCGCCAAGGTCACAAGCGAAAGACCGGGGGCGTCGATACGCACGAGCAAGTCATCGAGCGCGTCGGTCGCCGAGATGCCGCAATCGATCGCCGCCGCCACCCGCAAAAACTCGGTATGCACTGGCTCTTGCGCATGAGCGCCCACAAAGCGCATGCCCTGGGCCAGCGAATGTCCCGAGGCAAGCGACATGGAAAGTGCGGTAAACGCCTCGGGCATTGCCTCTTCTGCATCGTGTTGCTCGCGCCGGCTCTCAAAGCCATTCCGAGCGGCACCAACGGCAAACGGAGCAACAAGTCCCAAGGCAAATCCGAGGGGCGATAACGACACCATCGTTAGTAAAACGCAGCAGACACCGCTCGATAGCAGCAGAAACGCCAAACGTCCCGAAGCATCTTCGATCACGAGGCCAAGGCGATGCGCCGGAGCCAGCGATGCCCACGAACGGGCGATCTTTTTCAGCAGATCGTTTTCCACCAGCTCACGCGGCAGCTTCTCTGCCACCGTCTCGAGCGCCTGACGTGCCAGCTCCGCCGGCGGTACCTGCGGCACACGAGGTTCCGCCCCGCACGCCGTCGCGACAGAAAGCCCTGCCAAGCCCCCTACGACGAGGGGCACAGTGATCTCCATTCGTCCACCTCCTCTTGTGTGAGCGTCCCCGACCGCAGGCCTTCTGCGATAAACGGCGGCTCGCGGTCAAGCGTCCAGGTGCGCTCGGCGGCATCGAACGTCACATAGCGCTCGAGCTCTACGCCGCCCGATGCGGCGCGTCGCACCCCCGAATACGAGGAGACGAAACGCCTGCCATCGGCGTGGCGCTCGGACATCACGATGCCGTCGAGCGCCATGGCAATCTGCTCCTCGATGAGCTCACTCGGCAGGTCGATGCCATAACGTGCAAGCAACGTCAGACGCACCACGGTCTCCTGTTCTGAACCCGCATGAAGTGTGGTGAGCGACCCGTCGTGGCCCGTGTTCATGGCCTGCAACATGTCGCAGCACTCGGCACCGCGCACCTCGCCCACCACGATGCGGTCGGGGCGCATGCGTAGGGCATTAGTTACCAGGTCGCGGATCGTCACCGCGCCCTCGCCCTCAATTGAAGCCTCGCGCGCCTCTAAGCGCACCACGTGCGGATGATGCGCAAACTTGAGCTCGGCAGAGTCCTCGATCGTCACGATGCGCTCGCCGGTGGAAATCTCACATGACAACGCGTTGAGCAGGGTGGTCTTACCAGATCCCGTGCCTCCCGCAACCGCCAGGTCCTGTCGCAGCGACACCGCACACGACAGCAGCTGCGCATACCAAAGCGGCAGCGATCCCAACCCCACGAGCTCGTCCAGCGAGCAGATACGGTCCGAGAACTTTCGGATGGTGAGAATCGGTCCGTCAATCGCCACAGGCGGAATCACCGCGTTGACGCGATAGCCCGTTTTGAGGCGGGCGTTGACGATGGGGCTGCGCTCGTCGATACGGCGGCCAAGTGGCGAGATAATGCGGTCGATAAGCACACGGATCTGCTCATCATCCTCAAACGCATGCTCGATGGGGTACAAGACGCCGCCGCGTTCAAAGAAAGCCGAGCGGCAGCCGTTGATCATGATCTCGGTAACGGTGTCGTCCTCGATGAGCGGCTGCAACGGCCCCAAGCCCACCACGTCATCCAAGATCTCGTCGATGATGGTCTCGCGCTCGGGCGTCGCGAGATCGGTCGACTCCTCAACATTGAGCGCCGCCTCCACCGCAGGACGCAATTCCGAGCGGGCAAGTGCCGGGTCGATATAGGCGCTGATACGCGCCACTTCGTCGTAACCCATGCGGTCCATCACGGCGCGCTTGGTGCGTCGTTTCACCGCGCGGCGACGCCCCGCATCTACAGGCGCTGCCGCCGCTGCAGCGCCGGCAGCCTTAATCCTCGTTTGCAGGCTCATCGCTGATCACCCTCGCGCGACCAGGGAAGGCGGATACGCGGGCGTTCGGTACGCGTTGCACGGTCGGCGACCATATCGCTCCAAGGGCCGACGGCGCACCCCAGTTCCACGAGCATCTCGCGCGTGGCCTCGCGCATGCTGGTCGCAAAAGCGCTGGTCTGCCCCACCGCCTCGTCAGCGCGCCCAAACGCCATGAGCGCGGCGAGATCCTGCCCGCCATCGGCGATACGAATCTTGGAGCTCAACGCACAGGCAATCTCAAAGCGCATGGCGACGTCCTCGTCTGCCCCGCGCGCACCGAACCGGTTGAACACGGCGCTCATGCGCGTGCGCGGCACACCTACTCGACTTGCCAGTTCGATGACGCGCGACGCCGATGTCGCGGACGACACCGCCGCATCGCCAACGACCAGGCAACGGTCGCTCGCCGCCACCGCAGCCGCCACGGCGTCGCCCCAAAAGACCGAGGTATCGATAAAGACCACGTCGGATTCGCGACGCAGAACATCAAGCAGTAGCTCCACCGGACGCGCCATGAGCTCGGCTTGCTCGGGCGCCGCGACGGGACCCCAGAGCGTAACGCCCGGCGCCACGCGCATCGATGTGGCTACGATATCCGGCTCGGTGAGCGTGCCCGCCGCCGACGGCTCGATAAGTGCCGCCATATCGCGCGGAGCATCGACGCCTAACAAGTCGTAAAGGTTTCCAAACATCAGGTCCAGGTCGAGCACGGCGGCACGCAAGCCCAACAGCGACGATGTGTGTGCCATGGTGGCAACGATCGTCGACTTGCCGCAACCGCCCGAACCCGAAATAGCGCAGATGACCGGAGCTCGATGCGGCGGAGCGGCAGCGTCTGCCGGCGGCATCGGAGGCGGCGGGGCGGGCGTCGGTGGCAGCGCCCCCGTCTCCCCCGCCGCAACCACACGCTGCGTCCAAGCCGGCATGGCAGCTTGTTCGGTCTGCGAGGCAGGCTCGTTCTGCGCAATCTGCTCATGCTGCATTAGCGACAACTCGCCGCACCCGGCAAAGCCCTCAACTTCGTCGAGTTCATCCACCAGATTCACGCCGTGCACGTATCCCATATCTACAGCCGGGGAGTCGCCAGCATGCTGCGCCGGCCCTCCAGCGTCATCGCATACAAGGGGGTTCCGGGGGCGCCGACCATGCTCGGCTTCCGCTTTTCCATAATCATCAACACGCGGGCCTCTTGTAGCGCGAGGCGCCCCGGGTTCCCTATCAACAAAAGCATCGGGCTCAATCGTCATGCGCCGATCGGAATCAACCGCTCCCTCGCCCGCACGCCCGTTGCCGCATATACTGTGCGCAGCGATGACCTCGGTCGCCCCCGCGCGAAACAGCCCCTCGATATCCGACGGATCGAGCGCTTCTATCAACACGACCACGCGACTCACGCGGCCTTCGGCCGTCAGGCGCGCAACAGTCTTGCGCACATCTTCGGTATCAAACAGAGACGCCGCGATGATGGCAGCCCCGCGGCGCGACGGAAACGCCCGCGCCATGGAAACCAGCCCGTCCAGGTCACCCACGCGAAGCACCTGTGCACCCACATCACGGCCCTCGACTTCCCGCTGCAACAGCCCGTAATCGCCGCACGCGCAGCACGCAAGCCAGATCGCCTTCATCACTCGTCGCCTCCGCTCTTTTTGCCGCGCGCCGTGGCGGGAATCGTCAAGCTGACCGTTCCCTTGCCCGAGGCTCCCAGCAGTTCCTTGACGTCTTCGGGGTCAGCCGCCAGCGTCACCCATTCGATCTTGCCCTCGCGCGTGGAACCGGAATCCTCACTGGTATCGATCACGTACGCGCCGCACAGCCGATCGGTTACGCCGTCTTTTTGCACGTACACGTCCACGTAGCTGCCCACGCCCGCAGCACCGCCGACCGAGTGCTCGGCATCGACCGCCACCGAAACGGCGACCTTGCCCTTAGGTACCTCGAGCATGTGGCTCTCGGCCTTGGTGTAGACATTGCAGATCACGGCGTTTTTGGGAATACGCGAAGTCGTCACGTCGCCGCGCACCTGGCGTAGCTCGGTCGCCGCGTCACGCGGCAGCAGACTCGTCAGCCACTCCTGGGTTATGACATTGGTCTCATCGAGGGTCTCACCCACATCGATATCGCGCGCCGCGACGCATACCTCGACGCGATCGCCACCGTACTTGGCCAAGGTCTCAGCCTGGACCTGTTCGGCTTGCGAGCGGATCGACGAGCCGTAAACCATGCAGAGCAGAGCAGCGAGCACGCCCGCGACCAGACTGATGGCGATGCGCTTGCTCTTGTTCACGGCCGCTCCTCTCATGGCAGTGCCGGGCGAATGCCCGTACCACCATTGTCTGGGCGGCCAGAGTGCAAAGCGGCGCAATCGCAATCTTGGTTTTCGATGTCAAACCAATCGCTGACCAAAAGCTGACCAGCCCGTCAAGCTCGTGGCAAGGTTTTGGTCAGCACGTCAGCAAACTGCATGTTTCGAGGCTTTTCCGCAGCAAAAAAGCCGTCTCCCGAACAGTTGGGAGACGGCTGTCATAGGAAAAATCAATTACAGATGGACATCGGGATCGAGCATTTGAGCGCTCACGCGCATGGATGACGCCAGATTTTGGAACGTTTCCAGACGCAGGCTGTCGATCTGCCCGGCGTCCTCGGCCTCGCGAACGGCGCAACCCGGTTCGTGGGTATGCGTGCAGTCGCCAAACCGGCACGCACGCGATGCCTCGACAATCTCGGGGAAGGCGCGTGCCAGACCCCGCTCGTGACCCACGAGCGGCAAACTGCGCAGACCCGGAGCATCGGCGATCACGCCGGCGTCGCCCGGCAGCGCCACCATCACGCGCGCGACGGTAGTGTGACGGCCCTGGTCGTCGCGTTCGCGCACACCGCCGGTCGCCAACGTATCGTGGCCCAGCAGTGCATTGAGCAGCGTCGACTTGCCGGCACCCGACTCGCCCAGAATCATGGCGCAGCTCTCGGCAGGCACGCAGGCACGGACCTCGTCCAGACCGCGGCCCTCGGCAGAAGACGTCACGATCACGCGCACGTCCGGACCCACCAGACGGCGCACGCGGTCCAGATCGCGCTCGAGCTCCCCGGCATCGCAGCGGTCAGCCTTGGTGAGCACCACCACCGGCTCGGCATCGCAGTCGAGCGCCAACACCAGCGAGCGCGCCACACGGTCGAGCAGCACCTCGCCGGCACCGAGCGCCTGCACGATTAGCACGCTATCCACGTTGGAGCAGAGCACCTGGCGCTCTCCGCGGGCACGGCCGCGCCAACGCTCAAAGCTCGTACGGCGCGGCAGTACGCATTCAATCACGCCCATATCGTGCCCGGGAGTGCGGCGCACCGCCACACGATCGCCCACGGCAGGCAGCAGGACCTCGTCCCCACCGCGCGACTTGGCAAATCCCACGGCATGCTCGGCACGAAACGTGTCATCGGCAGTCGCCACCAGCGGAAACCCACGATCCAAGCGCACCACGGCGCCAAGCTGCATCTGCTCGGGCTCCTCGGCATGTGCGCAGAAATCATCAAAGGCAGCCTGCTGAGCTTCATCGACCGGCAGGTCATCGAACGCCGGAACGTCCTGCAGCGCGTCGAGTCCCGGCACGCTCGCCAGCAGCTCCTCGGCAGACGCGGGAGCCTCGGTCGCGAGCTTCCGACGACGATCACGCTTAGCCCGCGCCCCCGTCGTCTTTTTCTTCGCCTTAGCCTTAGCCTTGCCCACAAGCGCCTCCCAGCACCATAAATCACAACTGAGCAGGTATTTTCCCACAAAAAAGAGTCGGCCGAGCAAATGCTCGACCGACTCACACACTTTCCCTCAGCCCTTTATCATCCGCGCGGGAGAAAAGCCAGCAACGTCACCGCAGGGCCCGCCCGCCGAGAGGGGTTTCCAAAGGGCACATCCTTTATTCAAAACGAGCGGCCGAGCAATTGCTCGGCCGCTCACCTTCTTTCCCTCAGCCCTTTTTCATCCGCGCGGGAGAAAAGCCAGTAAGGATACCGTAGGGCCCACCCCGGGAGTGTTTTCTTCTGAGCGATCCCGCAGCGCGAAGCGCGAGGACCAGCGAAGAAGAAAACACGCAGGGGCGGGCCCGGACAGGTACGTTACTCTTTCTCCACCGCGCGCATGATCGCCTTGTAGATCTCCATCAACGGGATGATCAGGAAGGCCAGGCCCAGCGCGGCAAGAACGCCCTTGAGCTCAAGCGTCACAGGGCCAAAGAACATCTCGGCAAGCGTCGGCTGCACGGTCACGATCACCGTCAGCACCAGTGCCAGAGCGGCGGAAGCCCACAGCCACTTGTTCTGCTTCTTCATGGTGAACAGCGACGCACGACGGCTGCGCATATTGAAGCAGTGGAAAATCTCGACCATGTTGAGCGTGATGAACGCCATCATCACGCCTTCCTCGTCGGCATTGCCGGCGATCATATCGGCGATGTGGATGTAGCCCATGTCAAAGTACACGCCCACAAAGAAGCTCGCCAGCACCAGCACGGTGATGATTAGGCCCTGGACCACGCAGTCCAGACCCATATGTCCGGCAAAGACACCGTCCTTGGCGTTGCGCGGCTTGCGCTTCATGATGTCGCCCTCGGCATCCTCCATGCCCAGCGCAAGCGCGGGGAAGCAGTCGGTGACCAGGTTCACCCACAGCAGCTGCACCGGCTGGAAGATGGTAAAGCCGATGAGCGTGGCGATAAACACCGAGAACACCTCGGCAAGGTTAGCCGAAAGCAGGAACTGGATGACCTTGCGGATGTTGTCGTAGATGCGACGACCCTCTTCACAGGCGCCGATGATGGTAGCGAAGTTGTCATCGGCAAGTACCATGTCGGCGACGTTCTTGGTGACGTCGGTGCCGGTGATGCCCATGCCCACGCCGATATCGGCGCGCTTGATGGACGGGGCGTCGTTGACGCCGTCGCCCGTCATGGCCACGATCTGGTCGCGCGACTTCCAGGCCTCGACGATGCGTGTCTTGTGCTCGGGCTGGACGCGGGCGTACACGCCGTAGTCCTCGATGTGCGCGTCGAGCTCCTCGTCGCTCATGCGATCGAGGTCGGCACCGGTGATGGCATGGCTGCGATCGGCGACGATGCCCAGCTGCTTGGCAATGGCCACGGCAGTGTCGATATGGTCGCCCGTGATCATGACGGTGCGAATACCGGCATCGTGGGCCTCGCGGATGGCGTCGGCCACCTCGGGACGGACCGGGTCAATCATGCCGGACAGGCCGCAGAAGACCAGGTCATGCTCGAGCGCAGCGGGGCTGCAGTCGGCCGGGACCTCGGTGTAGGTGCGGCTTGCCAGCGCCAGCACGCGCAGAGCCTCGTCGGCCATGGCCTTGTTGGCGGCCACGAGCTCGGCGCGACGCTCCTCGGTCAGCGGGACGACCTTTTCGCCCTCGTAGATATGGGTGCACAGGCCGATCACCACGTCGGGCGCGCCCTTGGTGTACTGCTCGTACTCGCCATCCAGGGTCTCGACGATCACGGACATCATCTTGCGGCCCGAGTCGAACGGGGCCTCGCCCACGCGCGGATGCTCGGCAGTCAGGCCGGTGAGGCCAGCCTTGCCGGCGTCGTTGACGAGCGCGCACTCGGTCGGCTCGCCCACGGCCTCGCCCAGCTCCTCGTCCCACTGGGCATCGGAGCAAAGGGCCATACCGGCCAGGAACTTCTCCTTAGGCGCAGCGAGCTCGTGCTTGACGACGGTCATCTTGTTTTGGGTAAGGGTACCGGTCTTGTCGGAGCAGATGGTCTGTGTGCAGCCAAGGGTCTCGACGGCGGAAAGCTTACGGATAATCGCCTGGCGCTTGGCCATCTTGGTCACGCCGAGCGAAAGCACGATGGTCACGACGGCGACCAGGCCCTCGGGGATGGCGGCGACGGCAAGCGAGACGGCGACCATAAAGGTGTCGAGCAGGGCGGTCGGGTCGGTAAGAACGTTGCCCACGCCGTGGCGGATGATATCAACGCCAAAGATGACGACGCAGATGACGATAACCATGATGGTGAGGATGCGGCTGAGCTCGGCGAGCTTCACCTGCAACGGCGTGAGCTCTTCCTTGGCCTCGGCCAGGGCGCCGGCAATCTTACCCATCTCGGTGCTCATGCCGGTGCCGACCACGACGGCGCGGCCGCGGCCGTATACCACGGTGGAACCCATGTAGCACATGTTCTTGCGGTCGCCGAGCGGCACGTCATCGGTGCCCGCGGCGAGCTCGATCACGTTGGCGTGCTTCTCTACGGGCACGGACTCGCCGGTGAGCGCGGCCTCTTCGATCTTCATCGTGGCGCTCTCGAGCACGCGGCAGTCGGCCGGAACGGAGTCGCCCGCCTCGAGCATGATCACGTCGCCGGGCACGAGCTCGGCGCTCGGCAGGTGCACGAGCTTGCCGTCGCGCAGCACCTTGGACTGCGCCGCACTCATCTCCTGCAGAGCCTCGAGAGCCTCCTCGCTTTTAGCCTCCTGGACCACGCCTAGCACCGAGTTGACGATAACGACGAACATGATGATGGCAACATCGGCAAAGTCGGGCTCGCCCTTGACCATGCCCGTGAGCGCACTGATGACGGCGGCAACGATCAGCATGATGACCATGGGGTCGGCCATCTGCTCAAAGAAGCGCTTCCACAACGGGGTCTTCTCGGCTTCCTCGAGCTTGTTAGGGCCTGTCTTGACGAGGCGCGACGACGCCTCGTCGTTGCTCAGGCCGAGGTTCTCATCGACGCCCTGGTCGCTGAGTACCTCCGCCGCGGCGGACAGGTATTCCTTTTGCATATAGAGTCCCCTCCTGGGATTCGGGCCACTCAGCAGATTGATGCCCGATCATAATTCCCAGGAGAAGGGCAAGGGCTCATCAAGGCTGCCGTGCTGAGCGGCAGTTGATAGTGGAGCTATGGTACCCCAAAGCGACGCGTCTAGCCAAAACAATCCATCTGGAAATATGCTCCATGCGCAACAGTGCAGACCGTGTGATGCTCAACATTGATAAAACGTTTTTTCACTAACGCTTCGTCAAACTGACATATCGCCCAGATAGCAGCGGTTAGAGCGGTTGGTAAATTTTTTTCATATACCGTTTATCCCGCAAAAAATGAACTTCTAATTCGGCATACGGTCGATTTTATGGGGTATTCGGTCAGCATTTCGTTATAATCAACACGGTTTTATTTCTTATGGTTTATCTATCAGCGCAAGACGATGTCAGATGGAGGTCTGAATGTACAAGCGCACTAAGATTGTATGCACCATGGGTCCCGCCTGCGATAGCGACGAGACCATCCGTGAGATGATCAAGGCGGGCATGAACGTCGCCCGTTTTAACT
This sequence comes from uncultured Collinsella sp., assembly GCA_905205405.1. Taxonomy (GTDB): domain Bacteria; phylum Actinomycetota; class Coriobacteriia; order Coriobacteriales; family Coriobacteriaceae; genus Collinsella. The sequence goes on along the minus strand of CAJLDK010000009.1, from coordinate 59,869 downwards.
TCTCGCACGGCTCCTACGACGAGCACCACGGTCGCATCGAGCGCGTCCGCCGTATTTCCAAGGAGCTCGGTCTGCCTGTCGGCATCCTGCTCGACACCAAGGGCCCCGAGGTCCGCACCGGCCTTCTGGTCGACGGCAAGAAGGTTGCCGTCAAGACCGGCGATAAGATCGTCGTCACCGCTCAGCCTACGTCCGAGGATTTCCACGGCACCGCTGAGCACATCTCCCTCGACTACCTGGCTCTGCCCTCCGAGGTCGAAAAGGGCTCCCTCATCCTGATCGATGACGGCCTGGTTGCCCTCGAGGTCGAGTCCGTCGACGGCCAGGACATGACCTGCGTCGTCAAGAATGACGGCCTGATCGGCGAGCGCAAGGGCGTCAACATGCCCAACGTCAACATCTCGCTGCCCGCCATCACCGAGCGCGATCGTCAGGACATCCTCTTTGGCCTGACCGAGAACATCGACTACATCGCCGCTTCCTTCATCCGTGACGGCGAGTCCGTCCGTGGCATCCGCAAGCTTTGCCGCGAGAACGGCGGCGAGCACGTGACGATCTTCCCGAAGATCGAGTGCGCCCTGGGCGTCGAGAACTTCGACGAGATCCTCGAGGCTTCCGACGGCATCATGGTCGCCCGTGGCGACCTGGGCATCGAGATCAAGCCCGAGCTCGTTCCCCACATCCAGAAGGAGATCATCGCCAAGTGCAACGCGGCCTACAAGCCCGTCATCACTGCTACGCAGATGCTCGACTCCATGCAGCAGAACCCGCGCCCGACGCGCGCCGAGGTTGCCGACGTTGCTAACGCCATCTACGACGGCACCGACGCCGTTATGCTCTCTGGCGAGTCCGCTGCCGGTAAGTACCCGGTCGAGGCCGTCAAGATGCAGGCCAGCATTGCTCTCGAGACCGAGAAGTACCTCCCGGCCCACGCTCCGCTCGAGGTTCCGGCCGATGCTCACGGCACCCGCGTCGTCAACAACGTTGTGGGTATGTCCGCTGTGAACATGGCTACCACCGTTGGCGCCAAGTGCATCACCGTGCCGACGACCACCGGTCGTACCGCTCGCCTGATCTCGCACTTCCGTCCCAACATGCCGATCTGCGCGTTCTCCCGCCACGAGTGGGCCGTCCAGCAGATGATCATGTACTGGGGCGTTATCCCGCATCAGGCCGAGATTACCCAGGGCACCGTCAACGGCACGATCGTCAAGGCGATCGAGACCGCTAAGGAGCTCGGCTACGTCGAGGCTGGCGATTTGACCGTCGCTACCGCCGGCGATCCCCGCATGAGCGTCCAGCTCGAGGACAAGGTCTCCTCGACCAACGTCGCTTACGTCGCTCAGGTGCGTTAAGTCGTACTTGCAAGCATGTTTGCATTGCAAAGGGCCCGGAAGGCTTCGCCTTCCGGGCCCTTTTTCTGTGTCAATGCCGGCACACGGCAAAACACGCACCCATTTCTTTACCAAAAGCGCGAAATCCACCTTTCGAGGCCCAAAAATAAAGTCCCAAGCGCTAAAAGTGTTCGCCCGATGGCGAAACCACACCTTACCCGACGCTGCTAAATCGTTTTAGCAAGAGCCAGATCGACCGCGTTTTCGGAAGTATGCGGCAAATTCTGAGACCTCCGAGCACACCCCGTTTTTTCGCAACAAAATGCCTGATAAACTGGCCTCAAAAGCCAGGTCTGCTCACAGGGTTCAGATTTTGCCGCATACTTCCGAATTGACGCTGGCATCGCACGGTCCAAAAGCACATTTCGACCAGGAGGATATCATGGACCTGACGCTATGCGGTCAATCCGCTTTTTACTATCACTGTATCCCGCCGCAGGTATTAGGGCTTTACCCCGCCATTAGCCTTGGCAATATGGATCGCAGATGTTGCGGCCTCGGAAGTCATGCAGTTGTAAAAGACCTACTTCACGCACCGCTTCACAGGTTTGTATTCACTCGAGCACAATCCGGGTCGCGAAGCCTGTTTAAATCGCACCTCCTGACCCAAGAGCCGCCTCCCGGGTCGTTTAGGCAAACTGAACATGGATTTGATGTCACGTCGCCCGAGTTTACGCTGCTCAGCCTTGCTACGCAGGTCTCACGCAACCAGTTACTCATGGCTTGCCACGAGATGTGCGGCTCCTTTGCAGTGTTTAAGCCCTGCGAGCGAACGCAACAACAACTCGATGAAGCCATTTCGCTTAAGCTCATTCCACCCAACTGCGGTTGGGAGCGTGTTGTCGACACCAAGGGCAATGACACCAATTTGTGGAAGCGCCCGCCGCTCCTCAGCGCGGCGGATATCGCCGCGTTCGCCAAGCAGGCTGCAGGCCTGCGCGGCGTTAAACAACTGCGCTGGGCGGCCGAGCACATGACGGGGCAGACCGCCTCGCCCTTCGAAGTACAGACCTCCATACTTGTCTCGCTCCCCCGCAACGAGGGCGGCATGGGTATCAACATCGCAAACAACGTGCGCATCCCACTCAGCGACGCCGCGCGCTCACTGTATGACAAAACCTGCTGCTACGCCGATATCCTCATCGAGAGCAACACCGACAGCATGGGCGTCATCTTGGAATGCCAAGGCCGCTCCGCCCACGATGGCGAAGCCGCAAGTCTCTCCGATGCCGAGCGCACCACCGCCCTCACAAGCATGGGCTATGACGTTATCCAGATAACCTATGAGCAAATCAAAGACACGAAGAGCTTTAACAACATCGCCGAACTCATCCATAAAAAGGCAGGGCTCCCCTACATCCCAAAGACCGATCAGGAACGCACCACCGAAGATGCCCTGCGGCGGGAGCTATTGGTCGATTGGGATGAGCTGTTCGCCGTCAAGCCGGCCAGCTAGCAGCTAGCGATCAGGGGGACTGCGGGAACGTCAGAAGCAGCAACGCGAGTCGCAAAGCCCACCTCGGTCAGCTCGATGACCTCGGTAAACGTTGCATCGAAAAACTCCTCAGTTAGCAGGCGGTATGGCGGATGATCGGGCTCACCGGGGTTTTCGCGTACAATCTCGTGCATAACGCCAATGGTCTTGAGCACATACTCCTTATGGATGGGATACTGCCCAAAACGCGTCGCCGCAGTATACAGGCGATCGGTCGCGCGCGGAATCGAAACAATGCCGAGCGTCTTACCAAACCAGTCAAAGTCGCCTTGCTTTTTAATGCGGAATTCCTCGCACGGCTTGCCGCCGTGCGCCTCCAGGTACTGATTCACGCGCGTATTCCATACGGTATCCGCCACCAGATGCGACCAGACGCCCAGCGTTAAATCGAGCAGCGACTGCGCCACATCTTCGGACGCAAGCGAGAACTCACAGGCGCCGGGACCGACAACCGGCTCGGCATCCCTGTAGCGCTGAGGATAGTGCACGCGGTTCAGTCGCTCGCGCTCCTCGACAATCGAGGTAGCCTCAGCAGGTTCGCCCGCGGGTGCGCCTTTAAGCAGCGGCGCCACATAGGTATCCCAGAACTCGTGCTCGCGCGGCTTAGGGATAGGCTCGGGGTTTGCAAAGTGTGTAATGCGATACGGAATGGGATCAGCGATACCAGGGACCATATAGCCCACGAAGATATCCGGAACCACGCAGCCAAACAAAAAGGCATTGCGGTCGTGCACGCTATTGGCAAGCGCGCCGGTGCGCTCCAGCAAACGCTCCGTTTGAGCGATATGAATGTTCCAACTTGGCATAGCCACCCCCATAAAACCTGGTTAACTATACCATCACGGCAGAGTCGCACAGGCGGCCATACATACCCTACGCAGCAACTATTCCGCAGCACCGCTTTCGGTTCCATACGACGGCACGGGCGCCTCGACCACATGGTGATATCGATCGATATAGATGGCACGGGCCTCCAGGCGGCGCACCAAATCTTGATGGTGCGTACTCATCAAAACCGTCTTACCGGCAGCAACGTAGGCCAGCAAAAAGTTGACTACGATGTCGCACGAGTCCTCATCGAGCCCGTTGGTGGGCTCATCGAGCACTAGGATATCGGGGTTCATCGACACCACCGCAGCCAGCGCAACGCGCTTCTTTTGCCCGCCCGAAAGCTGATAGGGCGAGGCATCGACCAGATCGGCAACCTGGAACAGCTCCATGGCATCGCGGACGCGGCGCTCGAGCTCGTCTGTCGGTAGCCCCATCTGCGCGGGGCCAAAAGCAACTTCCTCGCCCACCGTAGCGCAGAACAGCTGGGCGTCGGCATTCTGGAACACAAAGCCCACGCGCTGATGAAAACGCTGAGCGGCTGCGGAATCCTTGAGATATGCCGCATCGATCACGTGCCCGTCAAACAGGTACGCACCCGCGTCCGCTAGTTCAAGACCGTTGATAAGGCGCATAATCGTCGTCTTACCGCAGCCGTTGGGACCGAGTAGGGCAACGAGTTCACCACGATCGACCTGCAGCGACACACCATCGACAACCGTATGCCCCGCATAGGAGAACAGCACGTCGCGAAACTCGATGAGCGGCACGCTCTTGGCGCCAGTAGCACCGCTCGCGCCCATCACGCCATTCGTATCGTTTGCCAAAACGTCGCCCTTCCCTATCCACATCGACGGCTCGGCCGCCCGCGCTACAGCACCGCGCACAACACGGCGAGCAGCACCACGACGACCGCATAGACCGCATCGCGCCAGCCAAAGCCGCTCCGCGCGGGAGTCGGATACGCACCGGCAAAGCCACGGCAAAGCATAGCCTCGTCCATCGCGCGGCTGCATTCCATCGCCTTGATAAAGGTCATGCCCATGATACCCGCGATCGAATCGGTACGCGAAAAACCCGCAGGCGCACGACCCACACTGCGCAGCATGACCGATTCGGTCAGATCGTGCGCCGTGCGTCCCAGCACCTCGATGTGCTTGAGCGCCATATCAAACGTAAAGATGACCTCGTCGGGCAGCTGTAGCGTCTTGAGCGCCGCCGACATGCGGCTCCAGGTGAGCGTCCACGAAACGCCCAGCACGAACGACACGTTAATGAACGTCTTGAGCGCGATCTTGAGCATGGCGCCCGCGGCAGAAGCGCCCAGCAGCAGGGCAGGCAGTGCCAGAACCACCGCAAGCCCCGCGGCGCCGAGCGCCGGCACAAAAGTCGCGCGCAACCCGCGTGCTGGGCGCACCGCGACCAGCACCAACGCGATCGCCGCCATCAACATCAGGTACAGCGGGCTTTGCGTCAGGCACACGCACAGAACGCAAACGAACATCCCCACCAGGCGCACCGGAGCCGAAACGCAAGAAAGGGCGCGGTCGACCATCGACCCGCCCTCGTGCGCGCCTCCACCCAGGCGAACCCGCTCAAGCAGGCTCGCCAGGTGCAGGACATTCTTTTGCATCACACGATGCCGAGCCCCCACGGGCTCATATCGCTCCTCGGCCGCAAGCCAGCTAGGCAGCTCGGCTATTGCCATGAGCACCGCTTTCCTTGACCGTCAGCGAGACCAGGCGGAATGCGATGGTAAGCACCGCCACGCCAATCACGCCCGAAAGAATATACATCGCGGCCTGGCCGGCAAAGCCAAGGCCCTGCTCCTCGGAATAAACCTGCAGGTAGTCGCCCGTGGGCAGCGCATCGGCAAAGGTCGGAGCATCGAGGCCGACCGAAGCCTGCAGACTGTCGTCACCAGCCTCCTGAACGGCGGTCGCGGCGCCCTCAGCGTCCCACTCGCCCCAGGCGTCACCCGTGGCCAAAAGGCCCAGCGGCGTGGCCAAGACAAGCACGGCGACCAGAATGAGCGTAGGGATTAGGGAAGTCTTCTTGGCGGTACCATCGGCGGCAAGCTGGCCATCGACGGCCTCGGGCCCGACGATAATGCTCGGCGCCGTCTTCTTAATGAAACCATAGATGGCGGCCGTCGCCACGCCCTCGATCACGCCGGCAACCAGCATATGCGGGACCAACATGGCCGGAATAGCCACGGACAGCGGGAAGGGGCAGTACAGCGGAGCGCCCGAAGCGTTGGTAAAGAGCATCGGCTGAATACCAAACTCGATTGCCGCGCACAGGGCCGCTAGGCACAACCCGACCCAACCGCTCACGATGGCAGAAGCCGAGGTGCCCCACCTTTTGTCGTGCAGACGGCTGTTGAGCGCACGGAACACGATAGCAGCGGTAAACGGCAACACAAAGGCCATGTTAAAGCAGTTGGCTCCAAAGGACAGGATACCGCCGTCGCCAAACAGCAGCGCCTGCAGCGCCAGCGCGACCGAAACCGCGATGGCCGCGGCCTCCGGGCCAAGCAGCAGCGCGATGAGCGCGCCGCCAACGGCGTGTCCCGTGGTACCGCCGGGCAGCGGCACGTTGAACATCATGAGCAAGAAGGAGAATGCGGCGCAGATGCCCAGGAACGCCATATGCTCGCGATCGAGCGTAGCACGCACCTTCTTGATGCAATGGACCCATACGGGCACCATCGCCACCGCCATGACGGCATCGGTCTGCGGGGACAGATAATTATCGGGAATATGCATGAGCCCTCTCAATCAGAACGTTGTGTGTTACGTTTCCAACAATCCGTAACACCGACTCTGCATACTAACAAAAAGGCGCACCGCCCACAACGCAGCACGCCCTTGCAATACGTACGTTATTAGCCCAGGTCCACGCACCGCCCAATAAAGGGCCCATGCACTCCCAACTTTCCGGTCACCCGGAAGAAGGTGCGATCCGCTCGCAACAAGGTTAACGCAGGAACCCGCCCCCGAGAGGGGTTTTCTAAGGCAACATCCCGCAGCCGCGAAGTGGCGAGGACGTTGCCGTGAAAACCCCGCAGGGGGCGGGTTCCGAACAGCAAAGATTACGAGCGGACTTCGCCGTTTACGCCCTTGCACACCTTGGTGACAATCTTCTGGTGCGCTTTCTCGACCTCTTCGCTGGTAAGCGTGTGGTCGTCGGAGCGATACGTAAGCGCAAAGGCCATGGACTTTTTGCCCGCTCCGATGCGGATGGGATCGCGGTAGACGTCGAACAGGCGCACGCCCTCGAGCAACTTACCGCCGGCGCTCGTAATGCGGCGCTCAAGATCCTCACAGGTCACGGAGTTGTCAACCACAATGGCAAGGTCGTGCTCAACGGCCGGGTACTGCGAGAACTCACGGTAGTTCTCCTGGTTGCGGGCGCCCTTGATCAGCTTGTCCAAGTCGAGCTCAAAGGCAACGACGACCTCATCGATGCCCATCGCCTCGCGCGCCTCGGGGTGAATCTCGCCGACCCAGCCCAGCACGGTTCCGCCGGACAGAACCTCGGCCGCACGACCCGGCTGCAAGAAAGCGTAGCCCTCGCCCTCGACGGGACGGAAGCGAACCTTCTCGATGCGCAGCTGGGCGAGCAGCTCCTCGACAATGCCCTTGCCAAAGAAGAAGCGCAGCTTACGGTACTTCATGTTCCAGGACTGCTCGCTCCACTGGCCCGAGAGCACACCCGCCACGGACTTGGTCTCCTTGGGCAGGCTGGCGTTCTCGCGACCGTGGAACAGGCTGCCGACCTCGTACAGGTGCACGTTGGGCGTGCCGTGGGCCTCGTTATAGGCAACGGACTGCAGCAGGCCTGGCAACAGCGAGCGGCGCATCTCGGTCTGCTCGGCTACCAGCGGGTTCATGAGCACCACGGGGCAACCGCGGCCTTCGGTGGACATGCCGATCTTCTCCAGGTCGCCCGGGGCGGCAAAGCCAAAGGTCGTGGTCTCGTTGAGGCCGCAGGCGCGCAGGATCTCGCCGACCTTGCGGGTGAGCTTCTGCTCGCGGGTCAGGCCGCCGATGTGGTTCTTGGCAGCCGGGATGGTCGCCGTCACACGGCCCATGCCCCATAGGCGCAGGACCTCCTCGATCAGGTCAATCTCGCGCGGCAGGTCGGGACGGAAGCTCGGCGGGGTAACCATAAAGTCCTCGCCGTCGCGCTCGACGGTGCAGCCCAGACGGGTAAGCGAACGCTCGATAAAGTCGGGCTCGATGTCGGCACCGCAGATGGCATGCACGCGGGCCAGGCGCAGCTTAATGCTGTCGATGGTCTTGGGCGCGGGGAAAACATCGACATAGCCGGGAGCAACCTCGCCGCCGGCGATCTCCTCGATGAGCGCGCAGGTAACGTTGGCGACATCCACGCAGCCAGTCTCGTCAACCTGGCGCTCAAAGCGAATGGAGGCGTCGGAGATCAGCGACAGATCGCGGCTGGTGTGCGAGGTGCGACCGGCGTTGAAGCAAGCGCTCTCGACCATCACGTCGACGGTGTCGTCCTCGATCTCGGAATCCATGCCGCCCATAACGCCGGCCAACGCCACGGGGCGCTCGCCGTCGGTGATAAGGCCCATGCCGGCGTCGAGCACGCGCTCTTCGCCATCGAGCGTCGTGAATTTCTCATCCTGCTGGGCGGCGCGAACCACCACGCGACGGTGGCCATCGCGCTCGGCAAAGGTGTCCAGGTCAAAGGCGTGCAGCGGCTGACCGGTGAGCATCATCACGTAGTTGGTGATGTCGACGATGTTGTTGTGCGGACGCACGCCCAGGGCGTTAAGGCGCTTGACCATCCAGTCGGGCGACGGGCCGACCTTCACGTTGCGCACGATGCGGGCGACATAGCGGTCGCACAGGCCCTCGTCGGCAATCTCGACGGAAAGCTCGTCGTCGGTCGCGCGGCCAGTCTCCGCCTTGATGGCGGGCAGCTCAACGTGGAAATCGCGATCGAAAATGGCGCCGGTCTCGCGGGCCATGCCGATCATGGACAGGCAGTCGGGGCGGTTGGGCGTGATCTCGCAGTCGAGCACAGTATCACTCGAGCCCACATACTCGGCAAACGGCATGCCGCAGGGCGTATCCTCGGGCAGGATCATAATGCCAGAGTGGTCGCCGCCCAGGCCGAGCTCGCGTGCGGAGCAGTTCATGCCCATGGACACGACGCCGCGAAGCTTGCTCTTCTTGATCTTGACGTCGCCGGGCAGAACTGCGCCGATCATGGCCGTGACGATGTGGTCGCCGGCCTCGAAGTTCTGCGCACCGCAGACGATCTGCAGCGGAGCGGGATTGCCGTCAGCGTCGAGGTTCTTGTCACCCACGTCGACCGAGCACACATACATATGGTCGCTATCGGGGTGCGGGGTCTTGGTGAGCACCTTGGCAGTCACCACATGGTCGAAGGACTCGCCCACGGTGTCGATCGCCTCGACCTCGGTGCCGGTACGGATATATTCGTCCGAAAGAGTCTTGGGATCCTCCGGAATATCGATCATGGTCTTGAGCCAGTCGTAAGAAACGCGCATCTAACTGGTCTCCTTTCATAAATGCGGCTTTGAGCCAAAAAACTGCAACGGAGACGGGTTTTCCAAGTGCCGCAGATTGCCTTGAAAGAGGAGGGCCGCGTACTTAGGTACGCAACCGACGATTGAAAGGCAAGGTGCGGTGCTTGGGAAAGCCGCCGGGCCTAGAACTGATTTAAGAAGCGCATATCGCCCGTCATGAGCGTTCTGAGGTCGGGCAGGTCGTAGCGCAGGGCCGCGACGCGTTCGGCGCCAATGCCAAAGGCGAAGCCGGTGTACTTCTCGGGATCGATGCCACAGTTGATCAGGACGTTGGGGTCGACCATGCCGCAGCCCAGGATCTCGATCCAGCCGCTGTGCTTGCAGAAGTTGCAGCCCTTGCCGCCGCACACGTGGCAGCTCACGTCCACCTCGCAGCTGGGCTCGGTGAAGGGGAAGAAGTGCGGGCGGTAACGCGTCTTGCGATCCTCGCCAAACATGCACTTAACAAAGTAGTCGAGCGTGCCCTTCAGGTCGCCAAAGGTGATACCCTCGTCGACGACCAGGCCCTCGATCTGGTTGAACTGCGGCAGGTGGCAGGCGTCGGCCGTGTCGGGACGGTAGACGGTGCCCGGGCAGATCATGTAGATGGGCGGCTTCTGCGACTCCATAGTGTGGATCTGCACGCCCGAAGTCTGGGTGCGCAGCAGCACGTCGGACTCGCCGTGGGCGTGAGCCTCGGGGTGCGCGACGCTGCCGGGGTTGTTGTCGACCACGTAGAAGGTATCGCGGGCCGAGCGGCTCGGGTGATCCATGGGGGCGTTGAGCGCGGTGAAGTTGTAGTAGGAGGTGTCGACCATGGGGCCGGACTCGACGGTGTAGCCGATGCCGCAGAAGATGTCCTCGGCCTCCTCGATAATCTGCTTGATCAGGTGCTGGTGGCCGATCTGCGGACGGATGCCCGGCAGCGTGATGTCGACGGCGTCGTGCTCCAGTGCGCGCTTGAGGGCGGCGGCCTTCATCTCGGTGTTGCGCTCGTCGAGCATGCCCTCAATCAGCTGGCGCATCTCGTTGGCTCGCTTGCCCATCACGGGACGATCCTCGGGGGCGAGCTTGCCCATCATGCGCATCAGGCCGGTGATGCGGCCCTTGCGGCCGAGCAGCTCAACGCGCGCAGCCTCGAGCTTGGCTGCGTCGTCGGCGCCTGCGACGAGCTCCTTGGCCTCTTCCTCGAGTTTGACCAGATCATCAATCAGACTCATGTCTTCCCTTTCGTCTCTCGCGCATCCGCGCTCCGGGACGGCTGACGCCGCCCGATGCTGCGGATGCGCGGCCCGGTTCGGTAACAAAAAACCGTCCTCGGGCATGTGCATTGCCCAAGGACGGTTGAATTCCGCGGTACCACCTTGTTTGACCCAGCGGATGTCTGGCCCGCCGTGCCCACTCTGCACCCCTTATCGCGAGGCTCACGGCTTCCCTACTGGGGCTTCGCCGCCGCTAGCCGCGCGCCCGTTGAGGTCGCTGCTCGGGAGTGAACGCTTGGCCCTTGCCACCGCAGGAAGGCTTGCAGCCCATGACCTTCCCTCTCTTGCCGGCGACGCGGCGGGCAAAACCCTCTCCGTCAACGCATTGGGCTATAGGATAACACATTCTGCGAGCATATCGCCGCGTTCCGTTTTGTTCGCACTGGGTACAAGGTAGGTAGCTGTGCAAACTGGCCGTACGCCCACCCGTGGCGTCCGGTCTGCGAGATCAAGGATATAGGTATGGGAAAGAACAAGGATAAGATGGCCAAGCCCGCAGCGGATAAGACGCCCAAAGGCATGAAGGTCGATAAGGCTGTCAAAAAATTCCGTAAGCTCGAGGGCAAGCTGTGGACTCGCGAGTACCTGCTCAAGATTGCCGAGTTTGACGGCGCGACCATTGCTCCCGCCAACGGCGCCGCGGCCCGCGCCGATGCTATGGGCACCCTTGCTGGCGAGCATCACAAGCTGCTGACCAGCAAAAAGTCTGTCGAACTTGTGCGCTCGCTGGCACGAGAGACCGTCGCGGGCGGCAAGATCGACGACCCGCAGCTGCTCAACGAGATTCGCGTACTCGGCCGCGACCAGCGCGAGGCAAGCGTCATCCCCACCGAGGAAGCCGAGGCCTGGACCAGGCTCACCTGCGAGGCCGACGCCGTGTGGCACAAGGCCAAGACGGCCAATGACTGGGCGAGCTTTGAGCCCTATGTGGATAGAATCGTCGCCCAACTTAAGCATCAGGCCGAGCTCATGGACCCCAAGCGCGACCCATACGATGTTTGGCTCGACCAGTACGAGCGCGGCCTTTCCGCCAAGAGCTTCGACGCGTTTTGCGATGAGGTCAAGGCGACGGTCGTGCCGCTCGTGCACGCCATCGGCGAGCGCGGCCAGCAGCCGGCTGCCGACTTTTTGCACGCCCACGTGCCAGAGGCCGCCCAGCGTGCCATGAGCTTCGACCTTATGAAGCTTGTCGGCCTGGACCTGGACGACACCACGCTTGCCTTTACCGAGCATCCGTTTAGCGAGGGCTTTGCCGTGGGTGATGCGCGCATCGCGACGCACATCTACGAGGACGACTGCATCTCCAACGTCTACAGCATCATCCACGAGGCGGGGCACACCATGTACGAGCTGGGCGTCAATCCCGCCTACGCGCGCACCTGCCTGGAGGGCGGCACCTCCATGGGCATCCACGAGAGCCAGAGCCGCTTTTTCGAGAACACCGTGGGTCGCAGCCGCGCCTTTATGGGCCCGCTGCTCGAGGTGCTGCGTCGTCACGCGCCCGAGGTCTACGGCGACGTCGACGAAGACACGCTCTACCGCGCCGTGAACATCGCGCAGCCGTCGTTGATCCGCACCGAGGCCGACGAGCTCACCTATCCGCTGCATATTATGGTGCGCTACCAGATTGAGCGTATGCTGTTTGCCGGCGAGGCTGCGGCCAAGGACATCCCCGCGCTTTGGAACCGCTTTATGGACGAGTACCTGGGCATTCCCGTTCCCGACGACACGCACGGCTGCCTGCAGGATACGCATTGGAGCGGCGGTTCGTTTGGCTACTTCCCCACCTATGCGCTGGGTAGCGCCTACGATGCCATGTTTGTGCCGGCCATGTGCCGCGACGGCGTCGACCTCAACGGCGCCTGTGCGAGCGGCGACTTGGCACCCGTCCGCGCGTGGCTGGGCGAGCACATTTGGCAGTGGGGCCGCGCCAAGGACGCGCCGGAGCTCATCAAGGGCGCATGCGGCATGGCGTTCGATGCCCGCTACTACTGCAGCTACCTGCAGGACAAGTTCACCACGCTGTACGAGCTGTAAGGATTGACCAGCACGCCATCGCCAACGCCAACCATGTTGACGCCGATGTCTTGGCAACGTCAGCGAAAACGGCCCCAAGCGAGCAAGGTGACGTGAAATGAAAGGGCGCTGACCTTCTGGTCGCGCCCTTGAAATTGAACGTCAGATTGCCGCTTAGGGGCGTTTGCAGCGTCGAGCAGTTACGCGGTTTGGTAAAACCGCGTAACTACAGAGCCTCGAGCGCGTTGGCGATGCGCTTCATGGCAGCATCGGCGGATGCTTGGTCGGGCGCTTCGGCCAAAACGCGAATCACCGACTCGGTTCCACTTTTGCGCACGAGCACGCGGCCCTCGCCTGCCAGCGCAGTCTCGGCCTCGGCGATGGCGTTCTGCACGCCCATGTTCTCGAGCGCGGCGTCCTTATCCGCTACGCGCACGGCAACCTGCGCCTGCGGCAGCAGCTTGCACGGAGCCGTGAGCTGCGAGAGCGTCTCGCGCTCGGCACGAATCACTTCCATCACGCGCAGCGAGGTCATAATGCCGTCGCCCGTGCGCTCGATATCGCCAAAGATCGTATGGCCCGTCTGCTCGCCGCCCAGGCTGTAGCCGCCCTCGCGCATCTTGGCATACACGTGACGGTCGCCCACGCCGCTGGTCACGGCGCTCAGTCCGGCAAGCTCCAGCGACTTGACCAGACCAAAGTTGCTGGCGATCGTCGGCACCACGGTACCGCCCGAAAGGCGACCGTGCTTGTTCAGATACACGCCACACACGTACAGGATCTGGTCGCCGTCTACCACGCGACCGCGCTCGTCAACGGCCAAGCAGCGATCGGCATCGCCGTCATAGGCAAAGCCCACGTCCAGGCCCTGCTCCACCACGTGGCGCCGCAGGCGCTCCATATGCGTGGAGCCGCAGTCGACGTTGATGTTAAAGCCATCGGGCGCGGCGTTGATCGCGCGCACGTCGGCACCGAGCGCGTCAAACACCGGCTTGGCCACCGAGGAAGCCGAGCCGTTGGCGCAGTCGATACCGATCTTGACGCCCTGCAACGAAAAGTTCGCGCTGGCGATGAGCGAAGCGATGTAGCGGTTGCGGCCCTGCATATAGTCCACCGTGGCGCCGATGTGGTTGCCCGTGGCCAGCGGCACCTCGCTCTTGCCATCGACGTACTCCTCGATGAGCTCCAGTACGTCCTCGTCCATCTTAAAACCGTCGCTATTGACGAGCTTAATGCCGTTATCGCAAAACGGGTTGTGGCTCGCGCTGATCATGATGCCGCAATCGAAGCAGCCTTCCACGGTCTGATGCGCTACGCCCGGCGTGGGGATCACGTGCAGCATATAGGCGTCCGCACCGCTCGCGACCAGGCCACTCACCAGCGCCGCCTCGAACATATAACTCGAGCGACGCGTGTCCTTACCCACGATGACACGCGCCTTGCGCTCGCGGTTGGCGCCGTAATACCAGCCCACAAAACGGCCAATCTTATAAGCGTGCTCTACCGTCAGCCCAACGTTAGCCTCACCGCGAAAGCCGTCGGTGCCAAAGTACTTCATGCGCTCTCCTTACAAAATAGGGGCGAACAGATTGCCTGTCCGCCCCAAAATGGTACTCGATTATCTGCGCTACCAGAAAAACCCTACGCCGACGCGCTGTCGCGAGCCGCCTGGCATGTAGGAGTCTGACGCAGCGTAAGCGGCTTGTCCCCCGCCTCGGCTGACGTGGTCAGCGTATATGTGATCGTCGTCGTCTCGCCAGCATGCAGGTCAACGGTGCCCGAATAGAAGGGGATTCCATGCCACGTAGCGGCGCCAAGACCAAACTGGGTGCCCTCGACGGTCAGATCAGTAATGTTGCCGCCCGTCGGGGCAAACAACGAGACATTCAGACGCTCGTCGTCGCGCGCGGCATCGGGCGCGCTCGCCGCGACGTAGTCGGGCAGTTTGCCTGCCTCCTCCTGCGTCATGATGTTCGTCAGGGTAACGGTGATGCGATACGAGCACGTGCCGTCGCCGTTCTTGACGCCCTGGCCAATCTGCGTATCGGCGTTCAGGTACCAGTCGAGCTTGGAGAAGCTCAGGTTGTTAAAGTAAACGCCGGCAACGGGCTCGGCACTCGGATCATCCGGATCGGGCAGAGAAGCGTCAATGCCCGTCTCTTTGATGGCATTCTGCTCATCATCGTTTCTCATCCAAGCAATCAGACGGCCCTCTTCGGCACCGCGCTCGAATGCACCGACAAGCTTTGTAACGTCGACGTCACCGATGCCACCGAGAATCTTGTCGAAGGCGGCGCTGGCAACAGCCGCAAAGATGCCATCCGATTCCTCGACCGGATAGTTCCAGTACACATCGTGCATGAGGACCTTTGCGGCGTTGGTGCCGTCGACAACCGTTCCGTCGGGCAGCGACACGTTACCGACCAGGCCCAGCAGATACTGCAGGAACACCGGGTCGATGCCGACGACGCCATCAACGTCCTGCCCATATTGGGACTTCCACAGCGCGGCGACACGCTGCGAGTTGCGGGGCCAATCAGGCGAATAGGTATTGCCCGAGTTGTACAGGTTACTGTGGTTGCCGAACAGCGCCTCATCCTCTTCGTCGACACTCTCGACTGCCTCATCCTCACTGAGCCCAATGCGGGGAACAAACTCGCCAATCGACATCTGGCCGTCGGTGACCGAAATCAAACCTTGCGAACCGCCAAAGCCGCCGCAGGCACGAATTTCGACGTTGTTCATGGCGTACACAAGGTAGTTACGCGTCTGGCCGTTGGCGCCGAGCATCTGGGGAAGGACGGGGGCGACCTTCTCCGCCGCGTCAACCGCGCCGTTGAGGGTGGCAAAGCCGTCCTTGGCCTTATCGACCAGCTCGGTCACCTGGGAAATATGAGTATCGCCAATGCCCTGGATCTTCTCGTTGGCGCTCTTGAACACCTTCGAGCTGCTGGAAAGCGAATCGGCGACCGCCTGCAGCGCGGACACGTTAATCATGCCGTCCTGAAACAGCTTGCCGGGCGTGGCCTGCGAAAGGTTATCGGCCATGGGAACCAGCGCATTGCTCGAGACATCGGACAGGGCGTCGATCATGGTGCGGGCCGCATTGATGTCGCTGCCATACACCGGGATAAACGAAGCCGCCGTCCACAGCGGGCTCGAGGTCTCCGCCTTCATGCTGTCGCAGAGCTCATCGATCTTCTTCGCGTCGTCAGGCAGCGTCGAAAAATCGCCCGACGTGACCTTGTCCTTAAGGCCACCGACGATCTCGACAGCCTCCTTCGCTTCGCTCTTTACGGTCTTTGCCGAGTTAAGCAGCATAAAGCCGCTTGCGCCAAGCACAACGAGAAGCACCGCGACTACAGCGGCAATAATGGCGCCAGTGTGACGCTTTTTGCGCTCGCCCTTGCGATGGCGATGACGGACCAGACCGTCAGAGGTCGAACTCGACGAAGCGTCGCTACCGTAGTTCAAGCCAAAATCGTAATAATCTTCCTTGGAACCCGAGCCCGCAAACTGGGCACCGCTATCATCCAGGCGGGCGAACGTGCCGGTCTCGGAGGCGCCGGTGTAAATCGTGCCAAGGTTACCCGTAAGCCCCGCGCCACCGGCAGAGGGGGTATTGTTGGCTGCCTTGCCGGCATTAACGTTGCCGGCGGCATTCGCGGCGTTGGCGGCACTTGCGTTGTTCGCAGGTACCGAAGGAGCCCCGCTCGGCTGCGACGTGGAGGTCGCACCGCCCGCAAAGACATTCCCTCTTGCACGGCCGGTCTTTTTTGCCTTTTGAGACTGCTCGTACAGAGCGGTAAACATCGCCGTCTCGCCCGGGGACACGCGCTTACCGGAACCGCCCTGCCCAGCGCCGCCCGGCGTGCCGGCCTTACCAGCCCCGTTCGGACGCGGCGGAACTGCAGGACGGCCGCTATCGCTGCCCTTAAAGTGATTACCAGCCATAAAGAAATCCTCGCAATTGAGTCGCAATGAAAAAGTCCATAACGTTACTAGTTTATGGCATTTTGAGCATCGACAGCTAAACTCCAGACACGGACGTCAATTGGCGAAAATGTGGCACAACACCTTTTCTGTCTTGGCGGCGGCGTCAACTACACCGTGAGGAACATCATCACGATGATCATGGCAAAGCCGATAAGGTCGGTCGGCAAAAACACCGTGCCCAGCATAACGGCGCTGGTGATGGTCGCCGAAACCGGCTCCACAGTTCCGATGAGGCTCGCACGCACCGAGCCGATGTCCTTAACGCCCTGCATATAGAGCATGTAAGCAAAAAACGAGCCGATAACCACGAACACCGCGAGCGCCTCGACGCCGGCAGCGTCGAGCGCCGGCATATGCGCCCAGGGCTGCACGAAGACGCACGAGACCACGCCCGCCGTGAGCATTGCCGAGCCCGTGACGATGGGGCTGCCGTATTCGGGCAGGATCTTGGCGGGAATCACCGCCATGCATGTAGCGCTGACCGCACACATGAGACCCGCGATCAGACCGAGCGGCGAGATATTCAGGCTGGTGGGGTCGCCACCGGTGGCGATTAAAAAGGTTCCACCCAGAGCCAAGCCAATGCCGATGACTTCGCGAGTACGCGGCATGCGGCGATCGGTCACGCAGGTGTAGCCCATGATGATAACGAGCTGCAGGCACTGGAGCACCGTCGCGGTTCCGGCGTTCGTCAGGCGCACGGCCGATAGATAGCAAAACTGGTTGAACAGCAGGCCAAAGGCGGTAAAGAGCAGCAGCTGCTTGCGATCGGCGGGTGTGGTCCAGAGCTTAACCAGGCGCTCGCGGTCGCGCGTAACAACCACGGCCATAAAGAGTAGACCGGCGAGAATCTGACGCACGCTCATAAGCCACAAGGTGTCGACGTGGTAGGTATCGAACAGAAAGCTCGCGCTGGTGCCCGAGAAGCCCCAAAACGAACCGCCCACCAGCGTAGCCAAGACGCCCGTGATCATCTTGCGCGTCGAAGCGCTGTTCAGGCGGTCGCGCCATGCGCGACGGGTGTTGCGGCTGAGCTCGTCGGTTCCCTCGGGCACATCAATGTTCGATATATCGGTCATCGGCACCGAAGCTCCTGCGCCTTCGACCTGCTCGACGCACTCTTTGCTCATTCTACTCCCCCGAAACAGCCTGGAAACAATTCGGCTTACCTTACCACGGCGAAGGCACCAGCCGGAGGCTTGTCCGCTTATCGGTAGGACAATTCCGCAGGCGTCTTTCCATAGCTCGGTACCGCAATGGCCTTGCATTATGCGACAGTCAAATCGCGGCAGCAGGCTCTTTTGAAATGGATATGACAAAGCCCCCGAATTCCACAATGCAAGCGATTTTTAAAAATGTTCTTGCCACCGAGTTCAGGCTCCGTTATATTATCCCTTGCGCACTTGCGCACCCTTGATCGGGCGTTTAGCTCAGGGGGAGAGCGCTTCCCTGACACGGAAGAGGTCAGAAGTTCAAATCTTCTAACGCCCACCAAATGTTCACAGCTCAGAGGCTATGTCTCTGGGCTGTTTTGTTTTATGTCGCCAAATCCGCTGGCAGCTCCAATCGCCATCGCAACATAGCATCAATTCACCTGACGAATGGCTGCCAAATAAATTCAATACCCCAACATCAACAATAGCCAGGCACAAAACTGCGCCGCAAGCTGCTCCAACCGCCCAATAGCCACCGAGGCCGAGACCAACGCGTCTCGAACCCATCCGAGCCGCAGCTTCTCGGCAAAACGCCACAACGTCCACACCCTGCGGTATCCTTGAGTCACTTGCACCTGCAGCACCAAGGAGCCGCCATGCGCACCGAGCTCGATGTCCCCTTTTCGCACAAAGAAGAAGCCAAGGCGCTGGGCGCCAAATGGGACCGGACCAAGAAGATCTGGTATGTACCCAGCGGCGTCAACCCCGAGCCCTTTGCCGAGTGGCTGCCCGGTGTTGACCGATCCGACCCCTCAGCGCCGTATATATATCTAGTACTGGGCAAGCGCGAGTGCTGGAAGTGTCACAAAGAGACCTCGGTCGCGGCCTTCGGCATTCCCTATCGAATCGATGACGACAAGGGCATCGCCATTGCGCACGCGCCCAACGAAGCCGGGCACATTACCATCGACACGGCCAATGCCAACGCGCTCGCCATTG
This sequence comes from uncultured Collinsella sp., assembly GCA_905205405.1. Lineage (GTDB taxonomy): Bacteria > Actinomycetota > Coriobacteriia > Coriobacteriales > Coriobacteriaceae > Collinsella. The sequence goes on along the minus strand of CAJLDK010000009.1, from coordinate 41,159 downwards.
TTCCCGCTCTTGGCTGCGTCCCGGGCGAGATCCGCGACTATCTTTCTAAGCGCTGTGGCTACAAACCCGTAGGCGCACGAGCCTCCAAAGCCCCGTCGCTCGGCAACACGTGCACCAGTTGCGACGCGCTGCAAGGCAGCCGCTATCTGTTCGAAGAACCCACGTCCCCGTTTGCCCTCACCGCCATCAACAAGCTGCCGGCACTGGAGTTTGTGCGTGTCGAAGTTGCCGGCGTCTTTGGCGTCCCGGCCACGCGCACCGACTTTGACCAGGCGCTCTTTACCTGGGCACGCGACCATCACGCCAAGTTCCACAAGCAGCTCGGTGAGGGGATTTATTTATAGGGACAGAGATGCCTTCACAGCCAGCTCCTCCGCATCACCTATCCCTCGTCGCCGGCGTCGTACACGATATCGAGGCCACAAACAGGGCATTTCTCCTGATACACCGGCATATGAACGCCTGTCCGTTTTCTCACTTCGTCGCTAAGTCTGTCGCACGCATCGATGAACCGAATGTCGAGGCACGGTATTTGCGAGCCGCAGCAAGGACAGGCGACGACAAACGACCCGCAATCAACTTCTACGCTCGGAAACATTTTGTTGTCTATAAGGGCGCACGGCAGTTTTCCGTACTTCCCCATCGCAATATCGCCTCGCCAGCTCACGTTCGCTCCCCTCTCGCTATACAAATCAGGAAGAGCATGCACCGGCAGGCGTGTGCGAGATTGCATCGCCACGCGATCCGATCAAACAGCACGATCGTAAAAGACCGCCAAAGCCAAATTTCATCGTCGGTCGCACCCTGTCCGGCAAACTCAATATCGACGGGTATGTGCTTCAGATAACTCATGTCGGGCGCAAAACGAGGGTCCGGTCCGCCTTTATGAACAGGACCGTGCAGAACAAACCATCCGTTTTCGGGCTCGAACCGCTCAACAAACGCAAGGCCGAGCACCTTATAGCCCACCTCGGTTGCAAATATGACTCCGACTGGGACGTCACATTCCATGCAGTTGAGCATTTTACGGTTGTAATTCTGGTCTCGAAAACCAACGGTACCCGGCGCTTGAACCGAGTACTTAATGACCCACGTACCATCGTCCAAATAGAGCGGAGGCACATTGTTGATGCTCTCGGTTTGCCGCTGGCGCGCTTGTACCCCGCTACCCCACTCCCCTGTATACTGATGTAGCACGTGTTTCATCCGGGCTTGTTGGACCGGGTCGTTCATGGGAGGGTCTTATGGCTGCTTCGAATCCGCCTAAGGGGAGCGTTTCTTCTTCGTCCATCAAGCCGGTTACGCGCAAGGCCGTGCGTTGCCAGCGCGAGGTCGCCTGGCTTGTCACACAGGCGGCGGGCAAACTCGTGGCGAACACGGAAGACGTCAATGCGCCCACACCGAGCTTTGTGCTGGCAGCGGCGCTGGATCGAGTACGCCAGCTGGAACTCGCCGCACAAGAAGACGGCGGCCATCTTGGCTACCAAGACGCTATGGCGCCCGACCTGTTGACCTTTTGTCGCATGACCAAGTTGCCCGCCGCACCCAATGCGCTTTCGGACGCAGGCTACATGTTTACGCTTTCGGGCGCGGACCTTATCCGCGATATCTACGCATACTGCAGCGAGCTCGCCGAGCGCCACGTCTTTGGCACGGCTGAAGTCAAACCGGGAAATGTCATCAAGCTGGTTCTCAGGCTGTTCCTGATGGACGGGTTCGGGGCCATGCCGGCGTAAGCCGAGTCTTTAGCATCACCGTCGACTGGGCAACAACCGCTTTACCTTAGTGGGCGCCAATCGAGGGTCGATTATTGGGTCGCCTCGTCCACTAACGCATTTATTCCACGCGCTCTGACAGTCGATATTTGCGGTTGCGGCTTGTCGACGGCGCCGTGGGCTCAAGCTCGCCTTGAGCAATGAGCGCGTTGACGCGCGACCTAACCTGGGAAATTGTAAGCCCCGTGCGTTTTGCCAGCTCACGCGTCCCCAGCTCGCCGTAGTGTTTGAGTGCCGTCACAATTAAGCCTCCGCCATGATCGACCGGCTCGATCTTTGAACGGTAAAGTACGACCTTGAACCGATCGAACCCCGGGCAGAACAGGGGCTCGGCCAGACCGTGCGCACGCATGGCATCGAGCATCATTGGAATGCCCGATCCGTTGCCTTCGGCAGGAGAGCCCGCACCGTCGGGCAATGGAACAAGCGACATGAGCTTCACAAGCGTCGCATTGCGACATCGGGAGCTGCCGTCAAACAGGTTCTCGCGAGTCTTTCCTCCGTATAGGCCGCCGGGGTTCACCACCTCGATACGATCGTCAAAAACGTCGACGGCGATCGATTGCCCACAGAACCGATTCCCGTATTCCCTGTGGATAACCGCGTTGGCGATTGCCTCACGCAGGACCTCCTCGGGAATCTCCAGCGAGTCGATACGCGAAATGCCTTGGACGGTCACGGTGCGGCGCAGGTTTTTGGCGACAGCCGCGACAGCATCCGAAATCATCTCGCCCAACGTTCCCTCGCAGATCGTACGGTCCATGAACCTCAACGACCCCGCCGCGCCCTTCTGCGTTCCGGCATAGACCGCCACATCGATAAAGAGCTTGGGATAGAACTGCTGAGGATAGGCACCCGCAGCCAGGAGCCCGGCTTTAGTGACATTGCCCTGGGAGTCGAGGAAATTCAGGCGCTCCAGTTTCGTTTTCTTGTCCGGCGCGCCGCGCATCGCACGGGGTGTCAGTGAGAAAGCACGCTCTATCGTGCGGTCGACCAGGGCCTCGTCAAGATCGCCTGCGACCGCGCCGGGCACTGCATCGCGATCACTGGGGCTCGTCCGTTCATACGATGACAAGGACAGGACCTCGGTCGACGAGAGCGGAACATCTTTGTCATCGATGCGTTTGTAGCTGCCGCCCTGGGCGCCGCGCTCTATCACATAGCATGGCTTGCTCGACGGGTCGAGCTCCTCAATCGTGATAACGAGAACCACGGTGCCCCGAAGCTCCACGCGCTCAATAGTGTATTTGGGCGGATTGGCCAGTTTTCCGCGACCGCCGGCATCGCCCATGCCCGCCACGAATTGGTTGAGCACTTTCTCGGTCTCAAAGTTTGCGACTGGGACAAAACCCGCGTGCTCGCTCACTCCGAGTACGATGATGCCGCCGGCGGTGTTTGCGAAAGCGCTGACCGCTTCCCATACGTCGCGGGAAAGTGTCGTGGCGCTCTCCTTGACCTCGACGTTAAGATCGTCCGAGCCCATGCGTCTTAAAGACTCGAGCAAACCGGCCAGCTCGTTTTCGTTCATCTGCACGTCCCTTCGCTTGGTCCTGCGGAGAATGCCGCAGACGGATTTCCCTCGTCTCTCAGTTATCTCTCGTAATTATCTCTCATCTTACTGCTATCTCTCATATTAGAGATAATTGAGAGATGAAAGATAATATGTCTGCCATCTGTTTCATGTAAACATGTTTTTGCTGATAGAACAATCAGTATTGAGACAATACCATGATTGCTTGTCTCTTTGCTGCTCAGTTATCTCTCATATTTATCTCTCGTCTTTCGGTTATCTCTCATATTAGTGACGAATGAGAAACGAGAGATGCGTGAGTGGTGCATGGGCGTGGATTATTGGACGGTCGGAAAATCCCTCAAACAAAAAACGGGGTCGGCCTTACGCCGAGCCCCGTTTTCAAACGGTCAGTTAGTTATCCAACGCGCGAGCATAGCAGTCAACATTACGCCGCCGCGAACACTCCCAAGCCCGTTCCGATGATGCAGATTGCGAAGATGCCCAAGATGATCCAAATGGTCTTGACGCCCTTTTTATAGAGGGCAACGCAAGCGAACGTTGCCAGCAAGGGCAGCAGACCGGGGAAGATCGAATCGAACAGATCCTGCAGGACAATCTCCGAACCACCCACGTCAAAGGTCAAAGCCGTGGACAGCGAGACCTGTGCCGCAATCATGGCGCCGATAACGGTCATTCCGAGGACACCGGCAGCATGCGTCATGCGAGACATAAGGTTGCTCTCTTCGGACTGCTGCAAAAACTTGGTTCCCAAGTCGTAACCCAGATGGGCGGCGACGATACGCGTTGCAAAGTTAATCACGGAGTAGATGAGCGCGTACACGATGGGGCCGAGCGGGTTGCCCGTCGAAGCGATGCCAATACCAATGCCGGCGGCAACCACGCGGAACGTACCCCAGTAGAACGAATCGCCGATGCCGGAAAGCGGTCCCATGAGGCCGACCTTCATGGCGTTAATCGAGGACGTGTCGAAGTTCTTATCGGCAGCCGCCTGCTCTTCCATCGAAACCGTTAGGCCGGCTACAAACGGAAGCACATGAGACGTGATGTTAAAGAACTCGGTATGGCGATCGAGCGCCGCATAGTAATCGTCGTCGTTGGGATAGATCTTTCGCAGGGGCTTCTGAATGGTGTACATGAAGCCCATTGCCATCATCTTGTCGTACGACTGCGAGCACTGGCTCGTAAACTGGCGAAGGAACATGCTCCGATACATATCGGGAGTCATAATCGCGTCCTTCTTGGCCTCTTTGAGGTCGGTGTTCTGGATAGCCATTAGAAGTCCTCCTCTTCATCTGCAGCAACCGTCTGCGGACCGGACGAGCCCTCGCGGAAGGCCAGGAGCAGCGCGACGCAAATGGCAGCTGCGGCGACGCCGACCACGTCCATCTTGAGATAGATGACCATAATGAAGCCCAGGAACAGCCAGGGAAGGAGCTTGTTATCGCCCATGGTCCTGATAAGAAGTGCGAAGCCGATGCAGACCATGACGCCGGATGCAACGTTGAGGCCGTCCATCACAAACTGCGGAATCGCGTTGAGCGCATTGTTGATGAGGTCGGCACCAAAGAACAGTGAGCCAAACACCAGCAGTGCAGACGGAATGCCAATCGACAGCGGCACGATAGTCAGATGGTACAGATTCGCCTTGGCAAGATCGCGATTTGCCAGAGCGGTCTCAATCTTCTTGCAGGCAAAGGCACCCGGAACGGCGTAGCAGAAGTTGCGCCACACCTGAAGGAAGACGGAGACGGGAAGGGCGAGCGCGACGGCAGTTGCCGTGCCCGTACCCGTAATGACGGCAAACGCGCAGCCAAGCACGCCGGAGGCATAGACCTCGGGAGGAACCGCCGCGCCGACCATGATGGCGCCCATGAACATGGACTCCAAAGCAGCGCCGACGATAACGCCCTGCTGGACATCGCCAAGGATCAAGCCGACAAACAGGCTCGTAAACAGCGGACGACCAAGCATCGTAATGCCAAATAATTGCTCGTCCATGGACGCAATAAATGCGACCAGTGCAACTAGAAGATACTGGACAACCATTTCGATCAACCCCAGAAATAGGTCTGCAGGCGAGGCATTCTGCGCAGCTCGCCTGCAGACAACCGCAGCAATTTGAGAGGATTAGTAGTTCATCTGGTGATAGTAACGACGCGTGGTGAGCGGGTGGTTACGGACGTGCTCGAGATGGCAGCTCAGACGCTCGGTGATGGTGTAGGTGACCATCGGGGAGACGATCTTGCGGAACTCGGGGTCGCTGAACGGCAGCTCGACCTCGGCGGTGTCAAACTTGTTCACGCGGACGTTGACGCCCTTCTCGTCGGCGAGCATGTGAGTGAAGTTGTCCACGCGGTCCATAAGCTTACGGGTGTCGTCCTCGCCGTAGAGCATGATGAGGCTCGTGCCCTCCTCGCACAGCTCGATGGTGCCGTGGAAGAACTCGGCGGCGTGGATGGACTTGGTCTTGATCCACTGCATCTCCTCGAGGATGCACATGGCGTAGTCGTAGGCCTCGCCCCAGAGCATGCCGGAGCCGATCACCATGTGGTAGTCGGTGTCCTTGAAGTCCTCGGCCATGGCGGCGCAGCGCTCGTCCTGGGCGTCCTTGGCCTTGATGAGGAACGGAGCGATGTTGCCGAACTCCTCCATGAAGGTGTCGTACTTGGGGAAGGCGCCGGCGTTCTTGAGGAAGCGGGCGACCAGCGTGATCTGGTAGGTGTAGATGGCCTCGCACAGAACGTCGTCCTCGGCGAAGCTGAAGAACTTGTAATCGGCGTACTCGGTGGCCGGGGTGTTGTCGTTGGAGACATACATCAGCGTGCGGGCGCCCTGCTCCTGGCAGAACTTGGCAGCCTCAATGATCTCGGGGGTGGTGCCGGTACGGGTGGAGAAGACGCAGACCGAATCCTTGTTGAAGGTCTTGGGCGGGCACGCGAGGAACTCGGCGGCGATCTCGCAGTGGACGTCGACGTCGGCCGTGGTGGTCTCGACCCAATACTTCATCGGGAGCGTGTGGGCCCAGGTGCCGCCGCAGCCAATGAAGAAGATGTTGGAATAACCCTGCTCGCAGACCTCGTCCACGGCAGCCTCAATCTGAGGACGGAGAGCGAGGGCATCGCTCACAACCTTCTCGTAACGAGGCTCATCGAAATTGAACATCCCTTACTCCTAACTCACTTGGATGAACCCTTCATTCATCCCATGACGTTATAATACTTTATATAACTAACTATGCAAGAACTATTTCAAATTTTTTTGATTTTTCTTCAATAAAAATCCCGTCGATCAAATGATCGACGGGCTTAGACATAGAGTATCGGTTCAATAAATACCGAGCACCAGCATGTTTTCGGCTAAAAAACGTCCTTGGCAAACACCTTAGCGTCATTGGGAACCTGACGGATTTCGATGGCCACGCCATCGCCCAGGAGTTCTTGGATATGCTCGGCATCTTTCTCGGTCGCGAAGATTGCAGGGGTCGGATGAAGCGTGGTCTCGGGGGTCTTTCGGGTTCCACCCAGATTGATCTCTTTGATGTCTTTGCAACCCTTAGCGAGACGATAGACATCTTCAATCGTCTCAGCGATGATAAACAGCGAATACTTGTCGGTAACGCCGCTGTTGAGCGCCTCGATAGCAGCGTCAACATCCTTGATGACGAGTTTAACGCCGCTGGGGCGGGCGAGCCTCAAGGCCGCCTTCCTCATGTCGTCTTTTGTCACAGCATCGCTGGCGAGCAGAATGCAATCTACATCCAAAGCGTGAGTCCAGGACATGGCAACTTGGCCGTGAATCAGTCGGTAATCAACTCTCGTAAGCTTAATCATCGTTATCATCTCCGCACGTGATAAAGGGAATGACAGGTGCGACCCCTAGCTAGGGCTCGAACCAGAACTAACTAGAAATCTTCTTCCTCGGCGCCGGCAAGCATGTCCGCCGCCTCGCAAAGCTGAATAAACGAACGCGATCCCTCGACCGCGGCTTTGGCCTTGTCCGCATCCAGAGAGTCCAGCTGTGTAACCATTTCCACCAGCAGCGGCAAGTTCATTCCGGCGATCAACGTAAACGATCCGGCAGTCTGCCTCTGAATGAATTCGTTGTTTACAGAGCCGCCAAAGATGTCAGTCACGACAAACCAAGAGTCGGCAGGGTCCCTCGTCTCCATCCATGCATCAATCAACGCCGCGACGTCCCTTGAATCGTCATCGACATAGGCGCACAGGCACTCGATTCGGTCGTTGGTGCCCATCAGAATCTCCAGAGAGCTTTTCATGCCTTGGGCGAGATAACCATGACTCGCTAGCAATATCTTATTCATAGTTCTCCAATACCAATAGGACGTACTATATTGTCATAACAAAGTATATTAGCAATCTACCCTACGTGGTGTGTCTATTTTCCAAATCCGCGAACGGTAACAATTGGTCGGTAAATCGACCAATCTATCTCTAATTTACAAATAGAACTTCAGTCGCTCGGTGCAGTACACCTGACGGGAGATGAAAAGCGGCTCGCCACTTGGGGCATAACGTCTATCGACAAACAGAAGCAGCGAGGAGTCCAGCTCCACGTTAAGGTATGCCGCCTCGAGCTCGCTCGCATAGCAGACCTCGAGCGTACGCGTGTTGGGACCCATCTTGATCCCCTGACGATCGAGTACCGCCATCAGCGAATCATCGAGGGACTCATGCTCCAAAAAAGAAAGCGCAGCGGAATAGCTATTGGTTTCCAGCATCGTGGGCTTGCCATCCACAAGGCGCAGACGACGGCTACGCAATACCTTTTGGGTATCGTCTACGCCCAGGAACTTCGCGTCTCGCAGACTTGGGAAGTCCCAGCCCATTTCGAGAACCCTGGTAGACGCCTGTTTGCCCGCAAGCTGGCACGAATGGGTAAAGCTCTCACGGTCGTCCGCGGCATACATCTGCGTGTCCGACGAAACGAACGTGCCCTTGCCGCGGGCCCTCTCAACAAGCCCAGCATCTTCCATTTCTTTAATTGCGGAGCGAACCGTTATTCGGCTCACGCCAAATTGCTCGATCAGCTCCGCCTCGGTCGGAAGCTTATCTCCCGGGCGGTACGTGCCGTTGGCGATTGAATCAGAAAGCGCACGAACAATCTGTTTGTACAGGGGGATAACGCTATTTGCCTCAACCATATCAACCACACCTTTACAAGGAATCAGCAGCTTATAGATAAATGACTTATATTGTATTAGAACTTTTTAGCACTCCACGCCATTTCCTATAATGTTTCAGCAAACGAGGGGTTATTTTGCGTAAGCGGTGTAGAGTCCATCCATTTCCGCATACAGCTTCAATCTGATGGCGGTATATGCATCCGATAAGCCGATTGATTTTTATCTTCTGTCTGTCTCTCAGTCATCCCTCGTCGTAGAAATGAATGTGAGGTGAGAGACACGTAGTTGACGCACGAGCGTGGATATTTGGACGGTTTTTGAACTTTTGACGGCCGATTTCGTCCGAAAATCCACTGTCATTTGGCGGGCGTCCGAATTTCCACGCTCGTTTGTCCGAAAATCCACGCTCGTGCGGCAGATTGGTCGAAGGCCCCATATGGGTATACTCTCGGGGATTCGACTCGATTCGCCCCCGCTAGGGCGTCAAAGGAGACTGCATATGCCCACCACCTCAACCGACCCGCGCGCCGCTGCCGCCGCACTGCTGGTGCCCGGCACTACCTGCCACGGCTTTGCCGTCGAGCGCTGCGAGACCGTACCCGAGCTCGACTCGGACGCCTACGTGCTGCGCCACACCGCCTCGGGCGCTCGCCTGCTGTACCTGGCGTGCGACGACGAAAACAAAGCCTTTGCCATTGGCTTTAAGACGCCGCCGGCCGACTCCACCGGCGTGTTCCATATTCTTGAGCACTCGGTGCTGTGCGGATCGGCCAAGTTTCCCGTCAAGGAGCCGTTTGTCGACCTGATCAAGAGCTCCATGCAGACGTTCCTCAACGCCATGACCTACCCCGACAAGACCATCTACCCCGTTGCCACCACCAACGAGCAAGATCTGTACAACCTGATGGACGTGTACCTGGACGCGGTGTTCAACCCGGCCATCTATACCAAGCCCACCATTTTTGAGCAGGAGGGCTGGCACTACGAGTTGGACCTGCCGGAGGGCGCCGAGGGCGAGGGCGACGGCAGCTCCGCAAGCCTGCGCGAGGGCACGCTACGCTATAACGGCGTGGTGTTCAACGAGATGAAGGGTGCGCTGTCCGACCCCATGAGCGTGCTGGACGACGCCGTCAACGCCGCGCTCTATCCCGACACCGCCTATGCGCACGAAAGCGGCGGCGATCCGCGCGCGATTCCCACGCTCACCTACGAGCAGTTCCTGGATACGCACGCGCGCCACTACAATCCTTCCAACTCTTATATAACGCTCTACGGCGACCTAGATGTGGACCGCGCCCTTGCCTTTTTGGACGAGCGCTATCTGTCGCAGTCGAGTGCCGCAAGCCGTCGCATGGACGCCGCCGTTGCCGCCGGCGAGGACCCGTCCGCGCTGGCGCCCAATCCGCTGGACGTGCAGGCGCCTGCGACCTGCGAGTATAAGCGCGTCGAGATGGCCACCACGCCCGAGAACGCCCTGGTGGGCCTGGGCCTGGTACTGGGCAGCGCGCTCGACCGCAAGCGTACGATCGCGGCGGATATCCTGTTCGAGACGCTGCTGGGCTCCAACGAAGCGCCGGTTAAGAAGGCCATTCTGGCCGCCGGCCTGGGCGGCAACGTGGTGAGCTACACCGCGGCCGAGAGCCTGCAGCCCTACGAGCTCATCATGCTGCAAAACGCGCAGCCCGGCGTGGCGCGCGAGCTGCGTCGTGTGTTCCAGAACGCCTGCCGCGACCTGTGCGAACACGGCGTTCCGCGCGAGCGCCTGGAAGCCATTATCAGCAGCAACGAATACGACCTGCGCCAGCGCGACTACGGTATCGCCGACGGCGTGGCCATTGCGTGCGACGCGCTGAGCACCTGGCTCTACGATGACGACGCCGCGACGCTGGCGCTCAAGTACGGCCCGGTGTACGAGGAGCTTCGTAGCGAGCTGGACGGCAGCTATTTTGAGGACCTGCTGCGCGAGCTGGTGCTGGAAAACGACCACATGGCACTGGTCGAGCTGGTGCCGGTGGACGCCGCCGAGGGTTCGGAGGGTGCCGAGGCCGCCGAGCTGGCAGCCAAGCGCGATGCCATGACCGATGCCGAGCTGGCCGACGTGGTCGAGCGCACGGCCGCGCTGCGTGCCGCGCAGGAGGCAGAAGACACGCCCGAGGCCAAGGCCACGCTGCCGCGCCTGCGCGTGTCCGACATTGGCGAGGCGCGCCCCGAGCCGCCGCTGGTCGTAGACACGACCACGCCCATCCCCTGCCTGCGCCACGACATCCCCACCAACCGCCTGGCCTATGCCATGCAGTATTTCGACCTGGGATGCGTCGCGTTTGAGGACCTGCCCTACGTGACGCTGCTCTGTCGTCTGCTCAAACAGCTGCCCACGAGCGAGCACTCGGCCGAGGAGCTCGACAACCTGCTCGCCGGCAAGCTGGGCTTTTTGAGCTTTACGACCGAGGTCATGACGCAGCCCGAAGTGGACGGCGTGCGCCCCTACCTGCTGGTGAGCGCCGGCGCCCTGTCCGAGAAGATCGATGCGCTGGCGAGCCTGCCGCGCGAGGTATGGTCGAGCACGCTTTTGGCAGATGCCGACGCCGACCGCGTGCGCGACGTGCTCACGCAGATTCGCATTGGGCTTGAGCAGGGCTTTATCAACAACGGCCACTCGGCGGCGCTCGGTCGCGCGATGAGCTACAGCTCGCCTTCGGCCGTGGTGCGCGAGCAGCTTTCGGGCGTTGATTTCTATCTGTTCCTGCGCGATCTGCTCGAGCACTTTGACGAGCGACTGGACGACCTGCGCGCCAAGCTTGCCGAGTTGGCAGGTCGTATCTTTGTGGTCGACGGCTGCATGGCGAGCTTTACCGGCAGCGACGAGGACTTTGACGCGTACTGGGATGCCGCGGGTAACCTGGGGCTGGGCGCGGGCCACGGCGGCGCCGGCCGCGACGCGCTCGTGGTGCCGGCACCGCGCGACCGCCACGAGGCTTTTGTCATCCCCAGCGACATCTGCTTTGCCGCGCGTGCGTGCGATCCGCGTCGCTTGGGCATTGACGTGACAGGCGCTTGGGCGGTTGCCGCCAACGCGCTCTCCTATGACTACCTGTGGAACGAGATCCGCGTTAAAGGCGGTGCGTACGGCTGCGGATTCCGCGCGGCCGGCGAGCGCCAGACGGCGTTCTACACCTACCGCGACCCGGCAATCGATCCCTCGATTGAGCGCGTGGCGCACGCAGGCGAATGGCTCGGCAGCTTTGAGCCCGACGAGGCCGCCTTTGAGGGCTTTATCGTGAGCTGCGTAAGCGGCATGGACGCACCGGTGAAGCCATACGCGCTCACCAAGCGCCGCAACACGACCTACCTGGCCGGACTCGATCCGCACGCACGCGAGGAGCGCCGCGCCCAGATGCTCGCCGCCACGCCCGGTGAGCTGCGCTCGCTCGGCGCCGATGTGACGCGCATCGCAGCCGAGTCGCCCACCTGTGTCTTTGGCGGTCGAGACGTCATCGCCAAGAGCAACGCCGGCTTTAACGTAGTCGACCTGCTGGGCTAACCACAACAAGCAAAACCACTACAAAGGGGACAGGCCCCTTTGTAGTGGTTCGAACACTTGTTCTATACGTACACATGTTCTATAGTATGGGTGATTGCATCGGATCTAAATTGCAACTAGAATATAGTTGCAGAATGTGAGGCGGGATGACTCGAGCCGATAAACTCATCGCCCAACTGTTTAGCTGCCCTTCGACGTATCGGTATGCCGATTTTTTAAAAGTCATGGCCTCATATGGCTTTGAAATGGACAGCAAAGGCAAGACATCCGGATCGCGCATTCGCTTCTACAGGCCCTCAGATGGCAGGATGTTCGTGATGCACGCGCCTCATCCATCTGACGAATTGACAGCGGGGACAATTCGAAACATCGTTCGATTTCTGCAGGATGTCGGAGGCAGTCATGAGTAACGTTTTGGCATACAAGGGCTATTTCGCCCCAGTCGAGTTCGATGCCGAGCAGCATGTACTAACAGGTATGGTCGCCGGCATTAGGGACGCAATCGTATTTGAAGGCTCCACGGCTGAAGAAGTGGAGCAATGCTTCCACGACGCCGTCGACGATTACCTTGAGTTTTGCGCCGAGAAGGGCAAAGAGCCCGAGCGGGCTTTTAAGGGCTCGTTCAACGTAAGAACGGGCTCTGAGCTCCACAAACAGGCGGCGCTGGCAGCGGCAAAGAAGGGCGAGTCACTCAATAAGTTTGTGACCGAAGCAATCGCCGCGGCACTGTGAAGCCAACGTCGAGTCGAAGCCGCCACAAAGGGTGCCTTTGCAGCGGCTTCGACGTTTGCCCAGATAAAACCTGCCAAAATAAACCTGTCCCTTTTTGGCAGGTTTGCTAGAGGAGGTTGGGATGGATAAGGCTGAGTTGCGTCGGGCGGTGATTGCCCGGCGCGATGCTATTGATTTGGATGTTCGGGCGGCGAAGTCTGCTGTCATTTGCGCGCGGCTTGTTGAGTTGCTGGACAGCTCGGGTGCCGCGGCACCGCGCACCGTTGCCGTCTATGCCGCGATGGGTTCCGAAGTCGACCCAGCCGCGTTTGCCGCGGCTGCCGCCAAACGCGGCTGGCGCGTGGCCTATCCGTGCATGCTCTCGGCAACAGACGCCGCAGCTTGTGGCCAGCGCATGTGCATGCGGGCCGTCGCCGTCGGCGATGCGCCCGCGGCCCCGTTTATCGCCCGCCCCACGCGGGCCTTCGCGGCCACGGACATCGACAGAGACCGCTTCCCCATCGTGCCTGCCGAAGCGCTCGACATGATCGTCGTGCCGCTCGTGGCCTTCGACCGCGCCGGCGCGCGCCTGGGCTACGGCGGCGGCTGCTACGACCGCTACCTGTCCATGCTCTCGCCCGCATGTCAAATCATCGGCATCGCCTTTGACGAACAGCGTGTCGACCACGTTCCCACCGACGCCCACGACCTGCCGCTACCCCACATCATCAGCGCCTAATCGCCGCCACGTCAGCCACGGCTACAGCAGTACCACCGCAGTCTAGTGCTCCTCGCCGGCGCGGGCCAGGTCGTAGGGCGTGGTCTGGTAGACGTAGTAGTTGAGCCAGTTGGTGTAGAACAGCTGAGCCTGGCTGCGCCAGACGTTGCGCGGCTCGGCGGTGGGGTCGTCACCCGGAAAGTAGTGCGCCGGCACCTGAGGGTTGAGGCCGCGCTTCACGTCGCGCTCGTACTCCAGGCGCAGCGTGTCGGTATCGTACTCGGGGTGACCAAATACAAAGAAGCGACGGCTGTCGGTCGACTTGACGATGTACAGGCCCACCTCGTCGGATACGGCCACGACCTCGAGCTGCGGCTCGGCCTCCACGTCCTCGCGACGCACATCGGTGTTGCGCGAATGCACGGCATAGAAACGGTCATCGAAGCCGCGGACCAGCGGGCTTTGCGGCTTCACCAGATAATGCTCGAACACGCCGCTCGCCTTTGCCGGCAGGTCGTACTTCTGAATACCGTAGTGGTGATACAGGCCCGCCTGTGCGCCCCAACAAATATGCAACGTAGAGTGCACGTGCGTGGTGGACCAATCCATGATCTGGCAGAGCTCGGGCCAGTAGTCGACCTCCTCGAACGGCATCTGCTCCACCGGCGCGCCCGTGATGATCAGGCCGTCGTAGTGGATGTCGCGGATGTCGTCGAACGTGCGGTAAAACGTCTCCAGGTGGCCGGCGCTCACGTGCGTGGCCTCGTGCGTTTTGGTGCGCAGCAGGTCCACCTCCACCTGCAGCGGCGTGTTGGAGAGCTTGCGCATGATCTGCGTCTCGGTGGCGATCTTGGTGGGCATGAGGTTGAGGATGAGCACGCGCAGCGGACGGATGTCCTGGTGCAGCGCGCGGTACTCGGTCATGACAAAGATGTTCTCGCTCTCGAGCTGCGCGGCGGCAGGGAGGGCGTCGGGGATGCGAATGGGCATGGATGCTCCTTACGAGTCAGTTGCAGCTATGGTACAACGAGCGGCCCCATCCGCGCGAGCACATCGCTCAGCGATGCCGTCAGCGGCCCGAATCACTCCAAAAATAGAGATTAAGGTATGTCCCAAAAAATCTACGGCGCTTTAGTCTAGCAAAGTGGTAGCAGGACGCTACAATGGTTCGACGCGAAAAACTCGGCCGAAAGGATACATATATGTACCAGACGCGTAAGATCGGTGTGGTCGGCCAGGGCCACGTAGGAGCACATGTCGCCAACAGCCTGCTTATGCAGGGCATTGCCGATGAGCTGTACCTGTGCGATATCAACGAGGCCAAGGTGACGTCCGAAGTCCAGGACCTGCGCGACTCCCTTTCGTTTGTCCCGTATAACACCAAAATCGTCAACTGCTACGACCACTACGAGGAGCTGGCTTGCTGCGACGTCATCGTCAACGCCGCCGGCAAGGTCGCGCTGGCCGCCGGCAACCGCGACGGCGAGCTGTTCTTTACCACCGACGCTGCCCGCACCTTTGCCAAGCGCATCGTCGACGCCGGCTTTGACGGCATCTTTGTGAGCATCTCCAACCCCTGCGACGTCGTGTGCACCGAGCTGTGGCACCTGACCGGCTACGATCCCAAGAAGATCATCGGCTCGGGCTGCGGCCTGGACTCCGCCCGCCTGCGCACCGAGATCTCCAAGAAGGTCGGCGTGAGCCCCAAGTCCATCGACGCCTACATGATCGGCGAGCACGGCTTTAGCCAGCTGGCCGCCTTTAAGTCCGCGACCATCGCCGGCAAGAGCCTTAACGAGCTTCAGGCCGAAAACCCCGACAGGTACGCCTTCGACCACATGGAGATCGAGGAGCTCGCGCGCAAGGGCGGCTATGTGACCTACCAGGGCAAGCAGTGCACCGAGTACGCCGTCGCCAACTCCGCCGCGCGCGTCTGCGCCGCCGTGCTGCACAACGAGCACGCCGTGCTTTCCGCCTCCACGCTCATGACCGGCCAGTATGGCGAGGAGGGCATCTTCACCTCCCTGCCGTGCGTGATCGGCGCCGAGGGCGTCGAGGAGGTCTACACGCTCGACCTTTCCGAGCACGAGCTCGAGGGCTTCCACAAGAGCTGCCAGCACATCCGCGACAACATCGCCCAGCTCGACTGGTGGGATGCCGAGGCCTACGACGCAAAGTAGGCCGCCGCTTGACGCGACACCTCGCTCATACGGACGCCATGTAAAGCGGGCCGCGCCGGAAACCCATCGGCGCGGCCCGCTTTTTATTGACCCCAACAGCATGCCTGCAGATTTAGGTCTAATACTTTTCCGCGAAGTGAACGAGCAAAAACGAGCCCCCGAAGCATCGACACTTTTCAGACGCCGTTTCCTGCGGTTTCGCCGAGTTTTTCCTGCAGTTTTGGCGTCAAAAAGTGTGGATGCTTCGGGGGTCCAAAACAGGTCGTTCACTTCGCGGAAAAGTATTCGACTTCGTTTTCGCGCAGACACGAATCCGGCCGCCACAATGCAAAACGGGGTCCGCGCGCAGCACAGACCCCGTCAAAAAAGATAATTCCCGGTGCCTAGTACTGCTCGATGCCCATGTAGCGACGAACCTCGGGGCTGTGGTCAAACACCTTGCCGCGGGCGGCGCGCAGCTCGCAGCTCATGTTGTAGAAGAAGATCGGCTCCAGGTATGAACGCACGCTGGCGGGCACCTCGCCCACGCCGTACTCGAGTGCATCGAGCACCATGACCGTATCGGTGTGCGTGTTGAGGAACGCCAGCGCGCGCTCCTCCATGGGGCGGCACTCGCCCGATCCGAGCTGCACAAAGTAGAACACGCCGGGCTCGGTAGCCTCGAAAGGACCGTGGAAATACTCGCCGGAGTGGATGTAGCAGCAGTGCTGCCACTGCATCTCCATGAGCGAGCAAATCGCCATGGCGTAGGTCTGGCTAAAGTTGGGGCCGGAGCCCAGGATGTAGAAGAACTTGTGCTGCTGGCAGAGCTCGGCAAAGCGATCGCCCAGCTCGGCGTTGACCTTCTCGCGGGCAGCGGGCAACAGCGCATCCATCTGCTTAAGGCCGGCGTACATGTCGGCAAGCGCCTCATAACCCTCCTGCTGGTGGAGCAGTTCGGCGGCGATCAGAGCGCCGATGCCCTGCGGTACCTCGGCCTGCGACACGCCCTCGCCCCAGGGGTAAACCCAGGTGGTCCACTTGCCGTTATCAATCTTGGAGCCCTCGCAGTCTGTCATGGCCACGACCTCGGCGCCGGCTGCCAGCGCCATCTCGCAACCGTCGACGACCTCCTGCGTATTGCCGCTGTGGCTGCAGGCGATGACGAGTGACTTCGGCCCTAGGCTCTTGGGGGCCATCAGGCAAAACTCGCGCGCTGTGTAGACCGTCGAGGTAAACGTGGTGGCCTCGCGCTTGAGCAGCTCGTTGGCCGGCATCAGGTCGATCATCGAACCGCCGCAAGCGATCCAAAAGACATTCTCAATCTTGCCCTTGCGCTCGATGATTTCCTGAATCAGATCGTGTGCGTTCACGGTGACGCTCCTCCTTGTGTGGCGGCTTTGAGCGACGGCAGCTCGTACCTGCTGTCGTTCTATGTTGTCCTATTTATAGCACGCACGATGACGCTCGTGAAGCCATTTCGCCAAACTTGTTCTATGTTGTTCTATCTATGGATGTTAGATGTCGAACACGTAGCGCGAGCCCACGATCTTTTGGCGTCCGAGCAGCAAGGGTCGCTCGTCCGCATCGGTAAAGTACGCCTCCATATAGAAGAGCGGCTCGCCGACCGGCACCTCCAACAGCGGGGCCGCCTGAGCATCGGCAAGCGCAATCCCCACGGTGCAGGGGTCGGACTTGAGCGGCGCGCGACCCGAATGCTCGGCAACGAGCGCAAAGATCGAGTTATCGGCGAGGTCCTTATCGGCAAGTGCCTGCAGATAGGGATGGTCAGCCAGCACAAAGGCGTTGTTCTCGAGCATGACGGGGATGCCGTCGGCCGTGCGCACGCGCTCGACAACGATGAGCTCGCAGCCGGGTTCCACACCAAAAAACGCCGCGTCCTCACGCGTCGCCGCAACCACCGTGCGCGACACCAAGCGTGCTCCGGCCACCATGTCGTTGGCAGCGCAACCCTCGGAAAAGCTCTGAACGTCACCCTTCTGGACAATCTTGCGCTTGAGCTTGGGCGCGCACACAAACGTGCCCCTCCCCTGCTGGCGGTTGAGATACCCCGCGCGCGACAGCTCCTCGATGGCGCGGCGCACGGTGATGCGCCCCACGCCGTAGGACTTCGCGAGCTCCATCTCGGAAGGAATGCGCGAGCCGGATGCGTACACGCCGCGCGCGATCTCGCCCTTTAGGTCATCCATAACCTGCTGGTACAGCGGCACGGCGGATACCTCAGTGCGCTCGGTTTTATCGTCGAATGCCATCGTTACGCTCCATCCCGTGCATGCTCGGACTCAAACTCTTCAATCGCCGCCATAAACTGCTCGCCAAAGGTATCGGCCTTTTTCTCGCCGATGCCGTTGACCTGGATAAGCTCGTCGCGCGTCTGCGGGCGTAGGCGGCACAGACCGCGCAGGGCCTTGTCGGAAAAGACCATGTACGGCGCCATCTCCAGCTCGGTCGAGATCTCCTTGCGCAGGGCACGCAGGCGTTCGAACAGCTCGGCATCGTCGCCCACGCGCGGGCGCTGATCCAGCTCGGCCTCCTCGCGCAGCAGATCCACCGCACGGCGGGCGCGGGCCGAGGCCTTGCGCTTGGACGCGCGACGCTTAACGGTAAAGGCGAACGCCTCGTTCTCGACCTCGCCGGCACGCGGGCCCAGCCCCACGACCGGGTACTGCCCCTGCGAGGTGGCCAAATAACCGCGGCCGCACAGCTGGCCGATGATATCCTTGATGCGCCCGACCGATTCGCTCGACAGCTCACCGTAGCCGCGGTCCTCGTCCAGATGCATCTGGCGAATGCGCTCGGTGTTGCCGCCGTGGAGCACATCGGCGATGAGCGACTTGCCAAAACGCATGGGACGCGTGGCCACATAGCGCACGGCGGCGCGGGCCATATCGGTGACGTCCTCGACCTCGAACTTCGTGAGGCAGTTGCTGCAGTTGCCGCAGCCCTCGGCGTCGTCCGTGGCGGTGCTGCCCGCACCAGCCGCGGCAGCATGCTCGGCCGCGGCCTCGTCGCCAAAGTAGCGCAGCATGTATTCGCGCAGGCAGCCGGTGGTATTGCAGTAGCCCTCCATCTGGCTGAGCAGGCGATATCGATTCTGGAGCGCCCACGCGCGCTGCTCGTCGTCGAGCGCCTCATCGGCAGCATCGCCGCGGTCGATCAAAAAGCGACGCATGCGAAAATCGTTACCGTTCCACAGCAGATGGCAGCTGGCCGGGTCGCCATCGCGGCCGGCTCGACCCGCCTCCTGGTAGTAGGCCTCGATGCTCTCGGGCACGTTGTTGTGAATCACGTAGCGCACGTTGGGCTTGTCGATGCCCATGCCAAAGGCGTTGGTGGCAACCATCACCTGGATATCGTCGTCGATAAAGGCACGCTGGCTTTGGCGGCGGGCGTCGTTACCCATGCCGGCATGGTAGCGGCCAACGCGAATGCCGCTGGGTCCCAGCGCCTCGGCAAGCTCGCCTGCCAGCGCATCGACCGTCTTGCGGGTGGAGCAATACACGATGCCGCTCTCGCTCGAATGCGCGATCACGTAGTCGCGCACCCAGGCAGTCTTGGCCTTGTCGCCCATCTCCTCGCAACCAAAGTAGAGGTTCTTGCGATCGAAGCCCGTCACCACCGTCGCGGGGTTTTGCAAGCCGAGCATCTGCTGAATGTCCGCACGCACGCGCTCGGTCGCCGTAGCGGTAAAGGCAGCCACGATGGGGCGCTGCGGCAGCGAATCGATAAACTCGCGAATCTGCAGGTAAGCGGGGCGAAAATCCTGGCCCCATTGGCTCACGCAGTGGGCCTCGTCAATGGCCACGAGCGGCACGCCGATGCCGCCGTCCGCCGCGGCCTCCTGCGCAAAGGCTAAAAAGCGCGGCTCGAGCAGGCGCTCGGGCGCCACGTACATAAGCTGGTAGCGGCCCTCGCGCGCCCGCTTGAGCACGGTGTTTTGCTGGGCCGGAGTAAGGCTGGAGTTGAGATAGCTGGGCCGCGCACCCGCCGCGAGCAATGCGCGGGTCTGATCCTCCATAAGCGACAGCAGCGGACTCACCACAAAGGTGATGCCGGGCAGCATGAGCGCGGGCACCTGGTAGCAAATGGACTTGCCGGCGCCTGTGGGCATAACACCCAGCGCATCGCGACCGGCAAGGATCGCATCGACCATGCGGTCCTGTCCCGGGCGAAACGAGGTGTAGCCAAAATAGGCGCCGAGCGTGTCGAGCGCCATCTGCTGCATGCTATCGGTCATGGTTTCCTAACGTCCAAGTCATCTGCCGCCGATTATACGCCGCCACGCGGACCGCTGCCGTACGGCTGTCAGCCACGCTCATTCTGCGGGTAGTCATTGGGGACGTTCTTGAATGACTAGTCGTTTAAGAACGTCCCCAACGGCTAAGCTCTTGACAGGCGTGGAAACGTCTCAGGTTGAGCATAAGTCAGCGAAAACGCCCCTAAGCGAGCAAGGTGACGTGAAAGAGGAGGGAAGCGTACTTCGGTACGCGACCGACGATTGAACGTCAGATTGCCGCTTAGGGGCGTTTGCAGCGTCGACCGGTCCGCCGTTCGCTAGAACGGCGGAACCAAGGGCGCAGCGTCGGCCCGTTACGCGGTTTGGTAAAACCGCGTAACTTACATGACCATAACGTAGCGCGATCCCACGTAGTACTGCTTACCCATCAGGACCGGCTCGCCATTGGGGCCGATAAAGCCGGCACGCAGGTTGAGCAGCGGATCGTGCGGAGCAATGCCCAGCTCAGCCGCCTGCTCGGCATTGGCGCGAACGGCCTCGACCGTGCGGTAGCCAACCGAGACAATCGGCGTTCCGCCAACACGCTCGACCTCGGCAAAAATCGACTTGTCCTCAAGATCGGCCGTCAACAGCTCACGGTAGGCGTCAAACGGCACAAAGATGTTCTCCTCAAAGATGGGCTCACCGTCGGCCGTACGCACGCGCTTGATATGCAGCAGCAGCGCATCCTTCTGCAGGCCAAAGAACTCCATCTCGTTTTGGCGCGCCGGAACAATCTGACGATCGATCACATGTGCGCCCGCCTTCATGCCGTTGTCGGCACACAGCGCGGTAAACGTCTGCAGCGTCGAGGCGTGAAACTGGCGATTGATGTGCGGCGTGGAAACAAAGGTGCCGCGGCCCTGCTGCTTAACCAGGTAGCCATCGGAGCACAACTCCTCGACGGCGCGGCGCACCGTAATTCGGCTCACCTCGTACTGCTCGGCTAGCTCGAGCTCGGACGGAATACGCTCCTTGGGTGCATAAACACCTTTCTCGATCGCATCCTTGATTTCGTCGTAAATCTGCTGGTAAAGCGGTGCATTTTTGGGCGCAGGCATATCTAATCACTCTTATCGAAATATTAAAATAACTAATACGTATATAACGTCTTTTTATATGTTACCTCAGTTGGATAAAACGATACACCACATACAGCAAAACCTTACTTGCCGTCGTCCTGTTGCAGACTGTCCTGCTCGCTGAGGCGCGCCTGCCTGCTGGCCATGCGTGCGGGCTTGTCGGGATCGGGAACGGCCGTGGGCATGGGCTCGTCGACATGACCACCCCACCAGCCGCCCACAAAGCTGAGCGTGTGGAACACGTTGATCACGGCACCGGGATCAATGTCGCACACTAGCTTGATAATGTCCTGGCTCTCGTAGGTCGAGACAACGGTGTGCAGCAGGTACATCTTTTCACGGCTGTATCCGCCGATGACCTCGGCGCAGCTAATACCATGCTGAAAATGGTCAACATAGGCGGTCATGACCTCGTCTGCCTTGCGCGTTGTGATCTGCAGCGTCACACGGTCGTAGCGATGATAGAAGCTGTCGATGGTCTTGGTCGAAATAAACTGGAACACTATGGAGTACGCCGCGTTATCCCAGCCAAACATAAAGCCAAAGATCGCCAGGATAAAGCAGTTGAAACCAAAGATGACACCCCAGATGGTCTTACCCGTGTGGTTGGAGACCCACAGCGCGATAAAGTCGGTGCCGCCGGTAGATGCGCCGGACTTAAGCGCGATGGCAGCGCCCAGACCCGAGACCACGCCGCCAAAAATGATGAGCATGATCTTGTCGCCCAAAAACGGCGCGAAGTGAAAGACGTTGAGGAACAGCGACGAGAGCACGACCTGCGTCATCGAGAAGATGACGAAACGCTTGCTAATGCCGCTCCAGCATAGGAGCGCCACGGGGATGTTGAGCGCGAGCATACCGAGCGAGATGTCGATGTGAACGCCACCGAGCGAGGTAACGCGATCGAGCAGGACCGCGACGCCGGTAAGGCCGCTCGGAAGCAGGTCGGCGGGTTGAATGAACGCCTGGATCAGGAATGTCTGGAGAACGGCAGAAATGGTGACCGCCACGGCAGTAATGGCGCGGCGAACGATGGTGAGGCGGCCGAGCACGAGCACGCGGTCCGTGAGCTGATCGATGGCGTTCGCCACGTAGGCTCCTTTCGAAGGCAGATGTAGTTGTGGGGCGTGGCCGCGATTGTAGCATGGAGCATGCGGGGGCGCTTCAATTCACCCTCTCTCGACAACCAAAGCGGGACCAGCAACCCCACGACCAAAGGCCCAAATTACAAGTGAGTAGACTTTACGCGATCTGCAGAGCACACCCAAAACCGCCACCCCTGTGACCTGCGGTTTTACTAGAGCAGATGCGCTTTGTGCTCGTCCTGCACCAAAAAGTCTACTCACTTAGTCCGAATCGAAGCCAAACGGATCCAAATAGATGACAAATTAAGCCAATCCGCAGCAAATGACGCGTGAACCAGTGCTTCTCGCGGTGGATTGACACTACAGAGCGGCCAAAATGTCGCTCAGGTTGTCGATGACGACGTCGGCGGCGGACTGGTCCAGGTTGACGCCCTCATGCGGACGCAGTGCCAGGACGCGGGCGCCGGAGCGCTTGCCGGCCTCGATACCCAAAGGCGAGTCCTCGATAACCAGGCACTCGGCGGGGTCAACTCCCAGCGCCTTCATGGCACGCAGGTAGATCTCGGGGTCGGGCTTAAACGCACTGCACTCGTGACCGCTGATGGTGTAGTCCAGCACGTCGGCGATACCGGCAATCTCAACCAGCTCGTCAATGAGCTCACGATAGGACGAGCTTGCGATGGCGCACTTCACGCCGCGCTCGTGCAGCTCGCGCATCACCGGCTCCGTCTGCTCGTTGAGCAGCTCGGCATACGGAACGGGGTGAACCGGGCTGTAGACCTGCTTGTACTCCACGCGCAGACGCTCGCGCAGCTCAATATCGTCGGGCACCAGCGACTTCCAAATGGCAGGCTCGTTAGACCCCGAAAGATCGGGGATCTCGTCAAAATGGAACCCCTTCTCTTCCATAAACGCCACGCGACGGCGGTTGTAGAACCACTCGGTATCGACCAGCACGCCGTCCATGTCAAACAGCACTGCCTTAATCATACGCATCTCCTCCCACCTGCCGAAAAGGGACAGGTTTATTTTGGTAGGTTTTATCTGGTGTTTTGCGACGCGACAGACACGCCCTCCCCAAAGCAAAAAAGGGGACGGGGCAAAACCCCATCCCCTCTCAATCAACCCGTAAGGTCTACTTACTTGTGATTAGTAGGAAAGCTTCCACATGTAGCGACGCATGGTCAGCGGGTGCTGACGGGCCTCGGCGATCTGGTTGCCGTACTCGCGCATAACGGCGAGGTGCAGCAGCGGGTTGAAGTAGGTGACGACGCTTGCCGGCACGGCGTCGGCCAGACCGTAGTCCTTGGAGTCGATCAGAGCGACCTTGGCGCCCATGCGCTTAAGGAAGGTGAGGGCGCGGGCGTCCATCGGACGGGTGGCACCATCGGACATGAAGAAGACGTAGGGCTTACCCTCGGTGGAAACCTCGAACGGGCCGTGGAAGTACTCGCCGGTGTTGTAGGCGGCGGCGTCGATCCACTGCATCTCGGTGAACAGGAAGGCGGCGTGAGAATAAGCCATCTTCTCGGAGGCACCAGAGGCCATGAAGTAGATCATCTTGTCGTCCTTGAAGTCCTGGGCGAACTGCTTGGCGAGGCCCTTGGCGGACTGAGCGGCGTTCTCGCAGAGCTCGAAGACGTTGGTGAGGCCGGTGATCATGTCCTCGTAGTGGTCATAGCCCTCGGTCTGCTGAAGGATCTCGAGAGCAAGAGCGATGGCGTAGCCAGGCTTCTCGCACTTGGCAGCGTAGTTGGCATGGAAGCCGTGAACGATGACGTGGTCGGCGTCGACGGTCAGAGCGGAGCCGGCCTTGTTGGTGAGGGAGACGACCGGGCAGTTGTGCTTCTTGGCGGTCTTGTTGGCCTCGACGGTCTCGGGCGTGGAGCCACCGAGGGAGCAGGTGATCACGAAGGTGTGCTCGTTGACCCAGGAAGGCGTGTCGTAGTTGAACTCGTTAGCGGTGAAAATCTGAACGTTCAGCTTGTCCGTGTTGTTGGCCAGGAAGTACTTGGCAGGGTAAAGGTCGGACATGGAAGCACCGCAGCCGACGAAGGCGACGCTGTGGATCTCGTGGTTGGACAGGACGTCAGCGACGATCTGCTTAGGGAGGTTAAGGTCGATCTCGTACATCTGACACATTCCTTTCGATTTTTTGCGGCGCCACATTGCCGGGCGCTCGCAGGGTTACCGTGGTTTGGACCGAGTCGCCGGCCCGTTGAGGATGTGTCAAAGGAACTGTCCCTTTGACACATCTAGGGATGGAAGCCTGCCTGGGGTATGGGATGCCAGGCAGGCCCCCGGGGGAAAGCGGTTAGGCGCTTGGTCGCGACTAGGCCAGGATGCCGGCCGCGGAGAGGGCGATGCCGCCCACGATGGCGATCACGAGAAGCCAACCGGTGTTGACGTTCTTCTTGATGAGCCAGTACATAAGGCCAGTGAGGCCGAGGGAGATCATCTGGGGCATCATACCGTCCAGGATGTCCTGGATAACGACGGTGCCCTCAGCGAACTGCAGCGGGGTGGTGGCGCCGATCAGCGTAGCGATCATGCCGCCCACGGACATAAGACCTACGATGCCGCAGACATACATGAGCTTTTCCATGAGGTCGCCGCCCTGAAGCTTGCTCAGGTACTCGTGGCCGCCCTGATAGCCCATCTTGGCTGCGAACCAAGTGATCAGCACAGAGGGGACGATGGAGATGAGCATGGCCAGGATCGGGCCCATGATGGAGCCCTGCTGAGCCAGCTGAACGCCCAGGCCAAAGGCGATAACGCGGATGGTGCCCTGGAAGAGGGAGTCACCGATGCCGGAAAGCGGACCCATGAGGGAGGTCTTGACCGCGTTGATCGAATCGGGATCGAAGTTCTCGGGATCCTTGGCGTACTCCTCCTCCATGGAGGCGGCGAGACCTAGGACAAAAGCGCTCGTCTGCGGGGTGCAGTTGTAGAACGCCATGTGACGGTGGTAAGCCTCTTTCTTAGCAGCGAGCTGCTTGGGGTCGGACTCGTCCGGATAGAGGCGGTCGAGCGTAGGAACCATGCCGTAGAGGAAGCCCATGTTCATCTGACGCTCGTAGTTCCAAGAGGCCTGGATGGCCCAGGAGCGCCAGAAGAACTGGCTGACCTTCTTGTTCAGGGACACGTCCTTGGTTGCGGTTGCCATAGTGTGTTCCTCCTTAGTCTTCGTCGTCTTCGAGCGGATCGTAGTCGGAATCGACACCGGCGGTTGCATGGGAGCCATTGAACTTGAAGCCCATGAAGACGATAGCCAGGCACACACCGATCAGAGCGACCGCGATGACGGACAGGTTGAGGTAGGCGGCGAGCAGGAAACCGATGAACAGGAACGGGGTCATACCCTTCTTGATCATCATGGTGAGCAGCAGAGCCAGACCGTAGGCGGTCATGATCTTGGTCGAAACGTTCAGACCAACGGACAGCCACTCGGGAACCATGTTGACGATGGCCTGAACCAGGTCGGTGCCAACAAAGACGGCCAGGAAGATCGGCAGGAAGTACATGATGGCGTACAGACCGGAGCCGGCGCAGATGTGCATACGGTAGGCGGTCTTGAAGTTACCGTTATCGATCGCGCTATCGGCCACATGGGTGAGGGCGGCGATGATGGAACGGAACACGATGCCGAGGAGCTGACCCAGGACGGCGACCGGGATGGCGATCGTCATGGCGGTCTCAGCAGAAGCATCGGTCAGGCACGCGAAGGCAGCTGCCACGATGCCGCCCAGGACCATATCGGGCGGAACGGCGGCGCCGACCTGCACCAGGCCCATGGACACGAGCTCGACGGCGGCACCGACGGCAAGGCCGGTGGGCACATCGCCCAGCAGCAGACCGACGAGCGTAGCGCCAACGAGGGGCTGCTCGAAGTTAAGACGACCGAGCAGGCGGGAGTCCCACATGCAGAACACGCCGACGAGGCCGACGAGCACCGCACTGATGAACGTATTCATACCCTTCTCCTTTCAGTCAGGCAAAAGCCTGGTTGATTACAGCTTGGCGTCGATGTCGACGCTCTGATACGTAGGGGTCTGCTGGACATAGAGCTTAATGCCCATGTCGAGCAGCTGGTTGACGTCGGCCTTCTGGGTGGCGTCGAAGAAGACGGAGCTGTCCTTGCCGCCGACCTGTTCGGCACCGTCGTGGTTGGCGGTGGCGCCCAGGTTGATGGCGTCGAGCTTGTAGCCCTGGCAGAACTGCAGCATCTCGGCAGTGTTGCCAAAGACGAACATGACGCGCTCGCCGAGGGTGTTGAGCTTGTCCATCTTGGCGAGGGCACGCTCGACGGTGAAGACGTTCAGGCGCACGCCCTGGGGCTTGGCCAGCTTAAGAGCGCCCTTCTTGATGTCATCGTTGGCGGCAGCGTTGTCGACGACGATGATGCGCTCGGCCTGAACCTTGGTGGTCCAGGTAAAGACGACCTGGCCGTGCAGCAGACGGTAGTCAAGACGTGCGAGGACGATCTTGGCGGGACCGGAGCTGTGACGGGACGCCTTGGCCTTCTTGGCGGGAGCCGCGGCGACCTCGACCGGTGCGTTGGGGTTGGTCAGACCGGTGCGGGCCTCGTTGATGAGGGCCGCGAGCTCGGCACCCTTGACGGGGGCGGGGCTCATAGCGAGCGTCAGTGCCAGCGGAATGTTGAAACCGCTGACAACCGTGAACTTCGTGCCGTTCTTGGAAAGCTCGACCATGCTGTTGTTGACCGAGCTGCCGAGCATATCGGTCAGCACATAGACGGTGTCGTCCGCGTTGAACGTGGCGATCATGGCGTCCACCTTATTGGTGATGGGCTCCTTGTCGTCACGAGCAAGCGACACGACGTGGACGTTCGACACGTCGCCGAGAACCATCTCGAGCGTGTCTTTGGCGCCTGCGGCCAGGCCGCCATGAGATGCGAGAATGATCTGATTCATCTTGCCTCCTCCTTTTCGTTATGGTCATTATAACGTCTTATACGTTGCTTATTTTGCTAATTAGTATATAAACCGTTCGCGGGTGAAAAACGACCGTTGGCGGGTTTAACGCAATCGAAACGATGGTCTTGGGTAGGTCGGCGCTGGCTAGGCACCGCCCGGCCAAACGCCGGGCGCTACCTGCTCAAACACTCCGCCAATCCCCTATCGCACGAAGTACCAGGGGCTTTCCTGCACGGTGGGCTCCAGCGTAATGCCCGTGCGCTCGCGGAACAGATCCATGTCCTGCGATTTCTCCGTCCACCACGCGTTGGGCTTAAAGGTCATGCTCTCAATGACATGGTCGACAAACACACTGTTGCGCAGCTTGGAAAAGTCGGTGTTCATGATCACGATGGACGCGAGCACCAAAACGATGCCCAGAACCTTGATCGCACCGGCGGGCTCGGCGTAGACACCAATGCCCAGCAGCACGGTGACGACCGTCTCGAATGACATTACGACGGGAACTTTCGACGTCTCGAGCCCCATGGACAGACCCTGCATATATAAGACATAGGCCACGGCTGTGGGGATGAGTCCAAAGCCAAGGAACAGCAGCAGCAGCTGTGGCGACATTGCTGCGGCGACATCTGGCCACGGAGCCGCGATAGCCGCCATAACCGCACCGCCAAAAACAAGGCCCCAAAACGTGACAGCCAGCGGGTGGACCGTCTTGGTTGCTATCCGGCTAAACACCGCGAGCGACGCGCCACAAAAGCCCGCAATCACGCCCGACGTGACGCCCCAAACCGAAAAATGAAAACCGGAAAGGTCGCCATCGGTCACTGCAAGTACACAGCCACCGATGTTAAAAGCGATGGCAACGAGCTTGTTGGGAGTCACATCCTCGCGATAAAGTACGCGACCGAGCATGACGCCAAACACCGGCGAGGTGTAAAGCAGCACCGAGGCCGTGGACATGCCCACCTCGCCCATGCACTCGTAATAAAGCGTGTTAGCGGTGGCGAGGCCGATAATGCCAAGAAGCGCACAAGGAACAAGCTCTTTAGGACTTGCCTTGAACAGTGCCAGGGGACCCGATGCCTTTCCCTCACGAGCACCTCCCTGGCAACCCATGAATGCCAAGACCGGAGCCATTAAGACGGCACCCGACAACAAGCGAAAGGCAGCCATACTCTGGGACGTAACGCCCATGGCCGAGATGCCGTTTACAAAGATTCCGATGCTGCCCCACATAAGCGCGGCGATCAGCACCAGCACATAGCCCAGATTGCTTTTCTTCAACGCAGCCTCCTCGGTATTGTTTCCAATATGTTTCACACTACGTTATAGTCGTTATATACATTTTTCAAGGCACAAATCGGCAGACGGGAAAATCTGCTTTTCCGCTACAACCCATTAGTGCAAAGAGGCCAGGTTCATATGCACCAACTTGGTGCAAAGTAACCTGTCCCCAATGCACCAACCCCTTAACAAACACGACGACGCCGACGTTTTGGCAACGTCAGCGAGCGCCCGTCATTTGAGCCAAGGTGCCGTGAGATGAAAAGGCGCTGACCTTCTGGTCGCGCCTTTGAAATTGAACGGCAGATTGGCCAAATGCCGGGCGCGCAGCGTCGAGCCGTTACGCCGTTCGGTAGAACGGCGTAACTAGTAGTCCAGCTTCCACATGTAGCGGCGCGTCATGTAGTCCTTGTGAGTGACGGCAGAAAGCGCGCGCATATACACGTTGTTGAGGATCGGCGCAAAGATCAGGTGGTTGAAGTATTCGCTCACGCTGTCCTTGATGTCGTTGAGGCCGAGCTCCTTGGCGTCGAGCTGATAGACGCGCTCGCCACCGTACTGGTTGACGAAGCGGATGCCGCGCTCGTCGTTGCAGCGGCTGCGGCCGACGCTGATGAGCTGGAACAGCGAAGTGCGCTTGTCCAGGATCTCGAAGGGGCCGTGGAAGAAGTCACAGGTGTTGATGGTGCAGGAGTCGATCTGCAGCATCTCCTGCACGTTGCAGATGCTAAAGACGTAGGCGGCACCAAAGAGCGGACCCTGAGCCATGACGTTGATGCAGGGCTTGTCGGCGTTCTGCTCGGCCCACTTGGCGGCGAGCGGACGGGTGTACTCGACGGCCTTGCGATAGATGGGGTCAACCAGGTCGAAGGCGGCCATAGCGGTCTCGTACTCGGCATAGCCCTCGGTCTGCTGCGTGAGTTCCATGGCGATCATGGTCACGACGGCGGAGTTGGTACGGCCCATGCAGGACTCGTCGACGGCCAGGCTGTCATACTGGATCTTGTAGTCGCAGACCTCGGTGAGGCCGGACTCGTCAACATAGATGGCGATGGTACTGGCGCCGTGGTCCTTGGCGACCTGGGCGGCGACGATGGTCTCCTTGGTGCCGCGCATGGACACGACGACGGCCAGGGTGTTCTCGTTAACGTAGGCGGGGGTTGCGTGCACGAACTCGTTGCTGGTGTAGCTGGAGCTCACGACCTGCGTGGCCTCGTGCTCCATAAAGTACTGGGCAGGATAGTTGCCGCCGTTGGATCCGCCGGCGCCAATCCACACGACGCGCTTGATGCCGCCCTTGTCTGCCTTGTCAGCCAAAACCTGGGAGACGACATCCTTAACCTGTTCCTGAGTAGTCATCGTGCATCAGCCTTTCTTCTCGTTTGATGCTCTCGATGGCATACAAGTTACATACATGTTTTGGCTATGTCGACTAGTTGTATGCTATATTTGTCTTAGAAATTATGCTGGTAAGGTTTTCGATGACTCGTTACCAGCAGTTTTATTGTTGTATTGGATACATGCTTGATTAGGCAAGCATACAAGTTAGATACAGGTTAGTCGTATGAGCGCTTCATCTAAAAAGAAACTGACCCAATACGAGCGTCTGGCGAGCACGCTGCGCGACCGCATCGCCGCCGGCACCTACGCCCGTGGAGACAAGCTGCCGTCCGAGATGGAGCTCATGGACGAATCGGGGCTGTCGCGCAGCACCGTGCGCCACGCCCTTAAGGTGCTCGTCGATGAGGGCCTGCTTCGCACCGAGCGCGGGCGCGGTGCCTTTGTGGCCGACACGCCGGCGCTCCACGAGAACAACCTGGTGTTTTCGAGCTACACGGCACAGGTACAGGGTCAGGGCATGAAGCCCACCACGCGTACCGTGGACTCGGGCTTTGCCAAGGCAACGGGCAGCGTGGCCAAGTTCTTTGACGCTACCGTGGGCAGCAAGCTCGTCAAACTTGTCCGTCTGCGTTATCTGGACGATGCGCCACTGTGCCTGGAGACCACCTATTTGCCGCCAAGCTTTGGATCGCTCATCGATCGCGATATCAACGGTTCGCTCTACGCCACGCTGCGCCAAGAATTCCATCGCGCGCCGGCACAGGGGCATAAGACCTTTGAGGTGTGCTATGCCTCGCAAAACGAGGCGTTTTTGCTCAACGTTGAGCGTGGGCAGGCGCTGATCTTGATCACTGACTACGTCTACGACACCGACGGCCGCCCGCTCCATGTCTCCAAGCGCATCCAACGCACCGACCGCGCCAAATACACCGAGCCCATCGGCTAACCACCACAATGGGGACAGACGCCTCCGTGGTGGTTTTAGGCGGGAAGGTCGGGGAACCAGGTTGGTTTGGACTGGTTGGGGGTGCGCTCGGCCAGGACCAGCTCCATCCAGCACATGTCGTACCAGCGGCCGAACTTTTGGGCACAGCGGTCGAAAGCACCCACCAAGCGATATCCCATATGGGCATGGAAGTCCTGGCTGTTGTGCGTTAGATACTCGTCGTCCTTGTCGTGCGGCACGGCGATGAGCGCGCACATGTTGGTGATGCCCATCGCGATCAGGCACTGCTTGAGCGCATCGTGCAGCTTGCGGCCCAGCCCGCCGTGGCGCACGTCGCGTGCCAGGTAAATCGACGTCTCGACCGACCAGTCATAGGCCTCGCGGTTGTTGAGCGGGCTCACATAGGCATAGCCTACCGGAAGCCCGTCCAGCTCCATCACCAAATACGGGTAGCGCTTGAGCGTACGCTCGATGCGCCCGGCGAACTCCTCAACGCTCGGTACCTCGTATTCGCAGGTAATCGCCGTCTGGCGCACATATGGCTCATAGATGGCAAGCAACGCCGGCGCGTCTTCGGGCGTCGCCAGGCGAATCGTCGGCTCGGACATCTCGGCCATACAACCCCTCCCCCTCAAAAGCAAAGGCCGCCTTGCGCCAAACCCAGCGCAAGGCGGCCTCTCGTCATTGCATCAAGCTACAGGACAGCCGCCAGCGCGTCGATGTCCTCCTGCGTCGTGGCCCAGCTGGTGCAAAAGCGCACCACCGTGTGGGTCTCGTCGTACTTTTCCCAGTACTCGATCGAGGCATGCTCGCGAATGCGGGCCATGTCCTCGTTGGGCAAAATCACAAACTGCTGGTTGGTGGGCGTCTCCAAGAAGAACTGGTAGCCGCGTTCATGCAGCACGCGGCGCAGCGCCTGAGCCGTCTCAATCGCCTGGCGACCGATCTCAAAATACAGGCCATTGGTAAAGAGCGCCTCAAACTGCACGCCCGTCAGGCGGCCCTTGGCCAACAGCGCGCCGTGCTGCTTAATACGCGGAATGGGATGCGCCGGGGCGTGCATGCCGCAGAACACCACAGCCTCGCCGCAGAGCGCGCCGCACTTGGTGCCGCCAATGTAGAATACGTCGCACAGCTGCGCCAGCTCGGGCAGGGTAATGTCGCACTCATCGGCCGCCAGCACATAGGCCAGGCGGGCGCCATCCACAAACAGCGGAATCTCGCGCTTCTGGCACACCGCATGGATTGCCGCGAGCTCAGCCTTGGAGTACAGCGTACCGTACTCGGTCGACAGGCTCACATACACGGCGCCCGGAAACACCATATGCTCACAGCTCTCGTTTTCGTAGAACACTTGGATATAGTTTTCGAGATCCTCGGCGTGCATCTTGCCCTCGTAGCCGGGGATGGTGAGCACCTTGTGGCCGCCAAACTCGATGGCGCCCGCCTCGTGGCAAGCGACATGGCCGGTCTCGGCGGCAACGACGCCCTCGTAGGGCGCGAGCAGCATGTCAATCACCGTCGCGTTGGCCTGCGTGCCGCCCACCAGCAAGAACACGTCGGCATCGGGGGCCTGACAGGCCTCGCGAATCAGCTGCTTGGCACGCTCGGTGTGCGCATCGGTACCGTAGCCGGGCTGCGGCTCCATGTTGGTATCGACGAGCGCCTGCAGCACTGCCGGATGAGCACCGTGGGAATAGTCGTTGTTGAACGCGAGCATGGCAATCCTCTCTAGCCGGGCATGGGCCCGATGATTTAAACGCCGCTATTGTACGCCGCCCGGATAGGCAATGCGTGCGGCAAGGCACTCAAGTGCCAACACCAGGGCAAAGCCGCAGCTCACGTCAGTCAAAAAGTGTGCACCGATCACGATACGGCCAAAGGCGACGAGCGCCGCGACGGCCGCCGCGACCCAAAAGACCACGCGGCGTCGCGACGGCTTTTCCTTAAAGGCCGCCGCAGGAAGCCCGGCGAGCATAAGGCCGATCGCCGCATGCGCCGTGTGTCCGCTCGCAAACGACTTAAAGCCGTCCTTGATTACGCCGGCGGCGATATAGGCCCACTTGTCGGGGTTACCGATCACCCACCACGGCTGAAAATTGAGCCCCGGCGTGACCTCGATCACGCGCATGCGCGGGCGCGACCACAGCGGCTTGACAACCACGTTGAGGATGATAGCCTGAGCGACCCACACGGCCAGCACCATCAACGCCCAGCGTGTGAGCTCGTCGGGGTCGGTCGCGCGCGTGAGGCGATAGACGATAAGGTTGGCGACGATGACCAGCACAAACGTCAGCACCAACTGAGCCGCGATGAGTTTGCCGCCAACCCTCAGGGACGAAACGATCTCGTAGCCGGTCAGGCCCACGTTGACCAGAACGCCCAGCGCGGCAAGCCACTTGCTCGTCTTGGAATCGGGGCGTGCCGAACGCACGAGCATAACGCCCGCGACGCTCGCCGTCAGCTCAAACGGCAGCTCGCCAGCGGCCTCGATAAAGCGACCGTACATGCTGCCGATATTGAACAGCGCGCTCGAGATCTGATAATCGAAGAAACTGCCCACGCCCAGACAAAGGCACAGGACAACCGCGATCATGGCGACATCTTTCTTATAGATGTATCCGAACATGCTTTCCTTTCGATGGGGTCAGATTGCCCAAATGGGGCGTTTGCAGCGTCGACCCAATTAGTCGTCGTCGCTCGCACCCAGCTGCTGCAGTAGCATGAGCGCGGCCGCCACCGGGCCGGTGCCGTCGTTGGCGTCGAGACCTCGGCCCAGGCCGCTGCCCGCACCGGCGCCCGCCTTGTAGGGCACCGACAGCTTGCGGCTCTTGGGGAAGTTCACCGCGCCATAGCGATTCTTGAACTCAAAGGCTACCTTCTTGGGAACGTCAACCCCCAGGAAGGTAATGCGCCCACCGCTGAGCGTGACGCTCTCGAGCCCCAGGCGCTCGCCGCGAATGCGGATGCGCGCGCGGTTGAACAGGTTGAGTCCCGCCAGCGGCAGCTCACCATGCGCGGCCTCGGTCTCCTCCTGCACCTCGTCGACACTCTCCAAGTCCTCAGCCGCCGCGAGCTTGCGGTACACGAGCACGCGCTGGTCCACCGCCGGCATGTACGCCTCGGACAAGAAGTAGTCGGCCGGCAGGTTGATGCCCACGCTCGCCGCCTCCACGCCGGCATCGTCATCGCCGCGCGCCTCGGCCACGGCCTGGCCCAACATCTGCGTAAACAGGTCAAAGCCCACGCTCGACAGGTTGCCGTGCTGCTCGGCACCCATCAGCGAACCGGCGCCGCGGATCTCCAGGTCGCGCATGGCGATGCGCATGCCGCTGCCCAGGTCCTGGAACTCGGAAAGTGCAGTCAGGCGCGCCGTGGCCTCCTCGGTGAGCGGCAGCTCGCCCGGGAACATAAAGTACGCGTAGGCCTGCGTGGCCGAGCGACCCACACGGCCCTTGAGCTGGTAGAGCTGTGCCAGACCCAGGCGCTGCGAGTCCTCGATGATGAGCGTGTTGGCGGTCGCGTTGTCGATGCCGCTCTCCACGATGGTCGTGGCGATGAGCACATCGATCTTTTTGGTCGCGAACTCGATCATCACGTCCTCGACCTCGCGCGGGCTCATCTTGCCGTGCGCCACGCCCACGCGCGCCTCGGGCGCGGCCTCGTGCACGCGTGCCACAGCGTCATCGATGGTCTTGACGCGGTTGGACACGTAGTACACCTGTCCGCCGCGACCCACCTCCAGGCGAATCGCCGCGCTCACCACGTCGGGGTCGTACTCCCCCACGTGCACGATCACGGGGCGGCGCCCAGTCGGCGGCGTGGTAATCAGGCTCATATCGCGCACGCCGCTCGTGGCCATCTGCATGGTACGCGGGATGGGCGTGGCCGAAAGCGTGAGCACGTCAATCTGCTCGCGCAGGTTCTTGAGCTGCTCCTTGTGCTGCACGCCAAAGCGCTGCTCCTCGTCAATGATCACCAGGCCCAGGTTCTTGGGGTTCACATCGGCCGAAAGCAGGCGGTGCGTGCCGATGAGCACATCGATCGTGCCCTCGGCAAACGCCTTGAGTGCGCGCTTTTGCTGCGCCGGCGTACGGAAGCGGCTGAGCACCTCGACCTCCAGGCCAAACGGGGCAAAGCGCTCAAAGAACGTCTCGTAGTGCTGCTGGGCCAGAATGGTCGTGGGGCAGAGCACCATGACCTGGCGACCGGAGTCCACGCACTTAAACGCCGCGCGCAGGGCGACCTCGGTCTTGCCAAAGCCCACATCGCCGCACAGCAGGCGGTCCATGGGCTTGGGCGCCTCCATGTCGGCCTTAATGTCAGCGATGGCCTCCAGCTGATCGCGCGTCTCGTCGTAGGGGAAGCTCTGCTCCATCTCGATCTGCTCGGGCGTGTCGGGCGGGCAAGCGATACCGGTAATCGAAGAGCGGCGCGTATACAGATCGACCAGGTCAAACGCCAGCTTTTTGGCGTTCTTGCGCGCCTTGTTGGTGGCACGCGTCCAGTCGGCGGTGTTGAGCCTGGTCAGGCGCGGCTTGTCGCCGTCGGGACCAACGTAGCGCGTAATGCGGTCAACCTGCTCCAGCGGCACGTAGAGCTTGTCGCCGTCGGCATATTCCAGCAAAAAGTAGTCGCGCTCCTTGCCGCCCACTTCCTGGCGCGCGATCTCGCTAAAGAGCGCGATGCCGTGAGTGGCGTGCACCACGTAGTCGCCCGGCTTAAAGGGGAAGGTGATCTGCGTAATATCGACCTTGCGGCGGCTGCGGGCGCGGTTGGCGTCCATGCGAGCGTTGAGGTCGGCGATCGAGAAAACGGCCAGATTGGCATCGGGCACCACCACGCCCTGCGGCAGGGCGGCGTCCACAAAGGTCACGCGCCCGCGCGAGATGGTGGGCACGGCGGCGCCGGCGGCAGCCTGGGCCGCACCCGCCTCGAGCGAGCGGGCGTTGAGCGCGTCGGCGCGGCGCTCACGAATTGAGGCATGGGCCTGTTGGCGGGCAGCACGGTCGGCAGAATCCGCCGCCGCCACGCGCACGCGGTCGCCGATAACGCCGGCGTTTTCGGGGGCGGCCGTCAGCGACTCCTCAAAGGTGATGCCCTCGTCGCCAAAGGTGAGCTCCATCGACTCGCGCGCACCGCGGTCGGGAATGGCAAACACGCAGGCATAGCGCTTGCCCACGACCTCCTGAATGCGCGTCATAAAGCGATTGTCCGAGCCCGCAATGGCCGGCTGCTCAATCTTGAGCTCGGCTGTAACCGCACCGCCGGCACGAATCAGGCTCACGTAGTTCAGGCGCTGCTGAGCACCAAAGTCGAGCTGTTGGGCGCGCACATACAGACCCTCCAGACGGTCAATCCCCGCCTCGCCGGCACGGGCCTCGATATCCTCGTAGGCGCGCAGGCAGTCATCGAACAGCGAGCGCGGCTCGGACAGGACCACAAGCGCCTTGCCGCTCACGTGCGCCAACGGGCTCACGGTCTGGCCGTACATCACCGGCAAAAAGCGGTCGAGCTCGGGCGTGACGATGCGCGCGTCCACCATCTCGAGCAGCGCCGCCAGCTTGCTGTCGTCCTGGCTGGCGCGGTAGAGCGCCACATGCATGTTGTGGACGGCCTCGTCGGTGAGCGCTAGCTCGCGGCAGGGGAAGATCTCAATGCTGTCCTCGTTGCCGATAGTTTGGCCCGTGGAGCTCACCATGCGGCGGATGCGGTCGATCTCGTCGCCAAAGAACTCAATGCGCACGGGTGCTTTTTCCTGCGCGGGGAACACCTCGACGGTATCGCCGTGCACACGGAACAGGCCGGGCGCGTCGGCGGCACCTGCATTGGTGTAGCCCATGCCCACCAGGCGCTGCGGCACCTCGTCGAAGGGAATCTCCTCGCCCACCGCAAAGGTGGTGGACTCCCAATAGCGGCTCTCGACCGGCGGCACGCAACGCAGTAGCGCGCGGGCCGAGGCGACCATGATGCAGTTATCGCCGCGCACGATGCGCCCTAAAGCCTCGCAGCGTTGGGCCACCTCGGCGTCGTCGGGCGCCTGCTCACGCCATGGGTAGTCCTTGCGCTCGGGAAAGCGGCACACGTGCGCCAGGCCCACATAGGCGGCCAGGCTGCGCGCGGCGCGATCGGCAGCGTCCTCGCCGCTCACGATATAGACCGTGGGACGCGGACGGCGCGCAAACTGGGCTGCCGCCATAAGCGTGCGGCCCGACTGCGACACGGCCAGCGTCACGTCCTCGCCGGCATCGAGCCCGGCCTCGACGGTCTGCAGCGCCTCGGCAGTGTAGAGCTGCGCGGCTATACGGTGAATGAGCATGCTGTTCCTCCGGCATCGCAACGCCAAAAGCCCGCCGGGGCAAGCTCGGCGGGTCGTACGTCAAATACATTGTCTGTCATGGTAGCGCATGGAGAGGACTCCGGCTCAAGGGCAAACCCAGCCCCGCAAAAAACGCCAGACGAAGATGCGTTCCGCCCTACCCCGCCACGCGCACGCTGGGGCACAAATCTGCCAGCGGACACTCGTCACACTTGGGTTTGCGGGCGTCGCAGATCTCGCGACCAAAGGTGATCCACTGATGGTTGACCGACTCCCAATACTCGTGCGGCAAAATCTTGAGCAGATCCTGCTCGGTCTTGAGCGGTTCCTTGGCATGCGTCTTGGGACTCAGCATCAGGCGGTGCGCAATGCGGTTGACGTGCGTGTCCACCGCAATACCCTCCACGATGCCATACCCCACGTTGAGCACGATGTTCGCCGTCTTGCGTCCCACGCCCGGCAGCTTCACGAGTTCCTTCATGTCGGCCGGCACCTCGCCGTCATAGTCGGCGACGATCATCTGCGCGGCCTCGACGGCATGCTTGGCTTTGCTCTTGTAGAAGCCGAGCGACTTGATGGTGTCTGCCACGTCA
The DNA here is from genome assembly GCA_905205405.1 of uncultured Collinsella sp. Classification (GTDB taxonomy): domain Bacteria; phylum Actinomycetota; class Coriobacteriia; order Coriobacteriales; family Coriobacteriaceae; genus Collinsella. The sequence continues at coordinate 3,694 of CAJLDK010000009.1, read as the reverse complement.
GCTACGCTCGCCCCGGCCATGGCCTCGGGCGTGGGCCACTGGGCAAACAGCCGCGGCGTCACTTTGTTGACCTGCGCATCGGTCGTTTGCGCCGAAAGCAGCACCGCGATCAGCAGGCGGAAGGGATTCTCGTGGTCCAAAAAGCACTCGACCGGGCCATAGCGACGGTTGAGGCGCTCACACACCTCGATGGCGCGCTCGCGCTTGGCGGCATTGGTCTCGCGTGGCATAACGACTCCTCGGCTCAACGGCACAATAAACTTATGGGCACAATTGTCCCACGTCCGAGACGTTTACGCCTCCAAGAATGCGCCGGTCTGACGGCTCCACAGGCTCGCGTACTCGCCGCCCGCCTCGACGAGCTGCACATGCGTGCCGTCCTCGACGATCTCGCCATCCGCCAGTACCACGATGCGGTCGAGCGCCGCCACGGTGGACAGGCGATGCGCCACCACAATGGAGGTGCGGCCGCGCATCAGGTTCTCGAGAGCTTCCTGCACCAACGCCTCGGACTCGCTATCGAGGGCAGACGTCGCCTCGTCGAGTACCAGAATCGGCGCGTCGGTGAGGATGGCACGGGCAATGGCCACGCGCTGGCGCTGGCCGCCCGAAAGCTTGACGCCGCGCTCGCCCACCATGGTGTCAAAGCCATGGGGCAGGCGGTCGATAAACTCCAGGGCATTGGCCAGGCGCGCCGCCTCACGAATTTGCTCGTCGGTGGCGTCGGGGCGGCCGTAGGCGATATTCTCGCGAATGGAGCGGTGGAACAGCAGCGCCTCCTGCGGCACGTAGGCAACCTGGCGGCGCAGGCTCTGCTGTGTGCAGCGCGAGACATCCTGACCGTCCACGAGTACGCGGCCGCCCTGAACATCGTCCAGGCGCAGCAGCAGCTTGGTGAGCGTCGTCTTGCCCGAGCCCGATTTACCCACCAGGCCCACGCGCTGGCCCGCCGGCACATGGAGCGTCAGGTCGTCGAACACGCTATCGCCCGCCGCGGCGTCACGGTATGCAAAGCTCAAGTGCTCAAAATCGATCGCGCCCTCGGCCACCTTAAGCTCGGGAGCATGCTCGTCGTCCGCCACCAGGCGCGGCTCGTCCAGCACGCGCGTCATCTCGGCGGCGTCACCCAGCGCGCGGTTAATACGCTGCATCATGGAGCTCACGTAGTTCAGACGCATGGTGAGGTTATAGGTGTAGGTAAAGATCATGACGAGCGAGCCGGCCGAGATGCCAAACCACGCGTTGCCGCCCGCCACGAACACACTCACCACGGCCATGGTGATGACGATAAGGCCCGAGGTCGTAAAGTTGCGCTGCATCATGGCGTGCATCGATACCGTTTCGGCATCGCGCGCGGCACGGTCGGCGGCATCGAACAGATCGCGTTCAAAGTCCTCTCGCCCGCAGGTCTTGACGGCCAAGATGTTCGTGACCGCATCGGACAGCACACCCGAGAGCTTATTCTGCGCGGCGGACGTCGCGGCCGAAAGTGGCATGATGCGCTTGTACATAAGCCAGACAAACGCAATGTAGACGACCATGATGCCCACCAGGATCACGGTAAATGCGGGCACCACCGGAGCGAGTGCGGCCACGGTGCAGATGACCGAGGTGATGGTGGGGATGAGCGAATACACCGTCACGTCGACCAAGCCCGTATAGCCGCTCATAAAACGGCTTGTCTGGCTCACAAGCGATCCGCCAAAGCGGCTGGTATGGAATGTCATGGATTGGTTGGAGAGCGTGTCGAAGCACAGACGCGCCAGGTGATAGTTGCCCGCAATCTCGAGCTTGTAGACGGTGTAGTCCTGCAGCTTGGAGAGGATTTGACCCACCAGGTTAACGAGCACGAGCGCCAGGATATAGGGGGCGAAGACCTCAAACACCTGGTCACCCGCCACGGGACCGGCTTGAATGCGGTCGACAATGAGGGCCATCACATAGGTATTGGCAAACGTCAGCAAAAAGATGTAGCCCGCCGACGAGAGCACCGAGAGAAAGACAATCAGCGGCTGTGTGCGCGTGACACCCCAAAACCGCTGCAGCGTGCGGCGCACGGTGGAGCGGCTGAGCGGACTGGTGCTTCTCTGAGACATGGGCTTCCTTTCGCATCTGATAGGGCGAAACGCCATTGTTGCACATTGAAGCGCACTTCAGGCAAGCGCGATGCGAAAAGCGGTGGGGCACCCGCGTTTACGCCGGCGCCCCACCGTCTTGTTGCAATTAGCCCTCGTCTTCTTGATCTGTGGGAAGGACCGCGGGCGTGAGTCCCAAGATCTCATCGGCTTGGTCGGCATCTTCCAGCGCGTCGATGTCCTTGAGTTTGCGCTCCATGACGTTGGTGCGCGTGGTGATGATGCCCTCGACCGTTTTGCCCGCGGTCTCGATCTGCTGCTGGGCGCGGCGCAGCGCCGCCTGATAGCGCGGTAGTTCGGCCTTGACGGCGGAAAGCACGCGTAGCACGTCGTCGGTGCGCTTTTGCAGCCTAAACGTCTGGTAGCTCATCTGCAGGCTGTTGAGGATGGCCGCCATGGTGCTGGGGCCGGCAACGTTGACGTGATAGTCGCGGCCCAGGGTCTCGATAAGCCCAGGGCGCGTGACGACCTCGGCGTACAGGCCCTCAAACGGAACGAACAGAATGCCAAAGTTGGTGGTCGCGGGCACGCTCAGGTACTTTTCGCAGATGTCCTTTGCCTCGCGCTTCACCATGGTGTCGAGCGTCTTGCGCGCGGCGGCGACGGCCTCCGCGTCGCCCGACTCCTGAGCGTCGAGCAGATGCTCATACGCATCGCCCGGGAATTTGGAGTCGATTGGCAGCAGCACGGGGTCTCCCTCGTCTACCGGCAGCTTGACGGCAAACTCAACGCGCTCCGAGGCGCCGGGCTTGGTGGCGACGTTTTCCAGATACTGGTCGGGCGTAAGGATGTCCGCCAGGATCGCGCCCAGCTGCACCTCGCCCAAAATGCCACGCGCCTTGACATTGCCCAGCACGCGTTTAAGGTCGCCCACGCCGGTGGCGATAGATTGCATATCGCCCAGGCCCTTATACACGGCCTCGAGCTGGTCGCTCACCTGCTTAAACGATGCCGACAGACGGTCGTTGAGCGTGCGGGAGAGTTTCTCGTCCACCGTCGCGCGCATCTGATCGAGCTGCACGTTGTTGTCCTTGCGGATGGCGCCCAGCTGGGCATCGACCGTCTCGCGCACCTTGTCTAGGCGCTGCTCGATGCCCTCGCGGTTGGCGCCGAGCTGTTGGGTCGTCTCGCGGCGCAGGTCATCCATACGGTCGCCCGCCTGCGAGAACTCACGCGCGATGGTCAGGTAGCGCTGCTGCTCCACGGCGGCGTCGGTCGTCTGCTGCTGTGCGATGGCGTTTGCGGTGCGTCGGGTTTCGGCCAACGCGACGTTGAGGGTATCGAGTGTACTGTTGGCCTGCTCGAGCGCCGCGAGCGTCTCGGCGTCGCTGTCGCCACGCTCCCGCAGCTCGGCACGAAGACCTTTAAGCTGCAGGGCGCAAGCCACAGCAGCCCCCACCGCCACCAAGGCAATCACAACAAGCACAATATCAATAGCAGACATAAACTCCGCCCAACAAACCCAATCGAGCACCAATCAAAAACCGCGATTAATCTTACCCTGTGGTTGATTTCCGATCTCAGCCGAACACATTGAGCAAATAGGTCGTTCCCGCACC
>CAJLDK010000008.1:0-93821 GCA_905205405.1 uncultured Collinsella sp. | reverse complement strand
CTGATGACTTGAAGAAGGGGGAGGCCTCGCGGCCTCCCCCTTTTTTTGCGTTTACGAGGCGTAAATGACTCAATTACACCAGACGATCTTGTTGTTTTCGGTATTGAGCCTTTATTTAAAGAAAATAAATCGTATAACAAGGGCAACTGCTATGGCCGCAATGATCAAAAGCAGAATTGTCAGCTGATGCTGCTTGCGTCGTTTACTTGACGAAACGAAGATTGATTTTCCCTGTTTTGGCGTTTCGAGATAGCGAGCCGAATGCGTCAAGGTTTGCTTGGGTCGGGGCCCTCTTTGTTGATGAGCGGCGGATGCTTTCATCGGCTCATCACTAGCTGCGCTGTTTTTAGATAGTGGTGCGTCTTTCAGATATACAGGGTCTCCCGAGGCGACGCCCATATGTTTACGTCCCGTTTGGGCATCCTCGAGCGTTTGATATCGGTTTCTCGTCACATAATCGGGCTCTGGGTCATTGATGGGCTCTTGCGAGATGTGGGGGCGATGGAACCGTGGCGGCTGCGTAGAAGTATCTTCGCCCTGCGTCGGCATAAACATATTGTTCTGGTTTTGGTCGTCCATGATGCCCTTTAGCTCGTTACCAACAACGTGTACGCGCTCATTGTAAGCCCCTTGTTATTTGTAGCTGCGAACATACTTGTTATTTAAGCTCTGGTTCAAAGAACCTTAACCTTACTAAAACCTGAGTCATACACACTTAGATATGCTTATAGTACTGGACTCAAAAAACTTTATAGTCGATGTATATATGAGCACTGGGTGGGCATATATAAGAGCGTCAAAAGAAGTCCCAACCACCTAGAAGATGGCTCGGCAGTCCTTAAAAGGAGTGGTAAACATGGCAAGCATGGTTCCTTATCGTTCGGTTTTTGGCGTTCGTCCTTCTGCTAGCTCGCTGTTCGATCTGTTTGATGATATGACCGACCTTGCAAACAACTCGATTGCTTCCAAGGCGTTTCCCGTTGACGTTGAGGATAAGGGCGATGGCTACGAGGTCAAGGCGTATCTGACCGGTGTCGCCAAGGATGACATCGACGTTGAGCTCAATGAGGGTCGCCTGTCCATCAGCGTGAACGTCGAGGAGAGCGCCGAAAACGAGGGTAAGAACTTCCTCCAGAAGGAGTTTAGCTCGTACAGCGCGACGCGTGGCGTATATCTGAAGGACGCTTCGAGCGAGGGCCTCTCTGCAAAGTATGCTGACGGCATCCTCACCGTTACGGTTCCTAAGATCGTCGAGAAGAAGAACGTTACGAAGATCTCCATCGACTAACGATGGCTCTGCTTCAATCGAGAGTATGAGTTAAGGGGGGGCTGGGAAGTGATTCCCAGCCCCCCCCCTTGTTGTCTTGAGGGGCTATTGAATGGTTGTCGGTTGATACTGGCTTGCAGGGCGTATCGAGAGCTTCCGTGGCCCTTGAAGACGGGTGGCAGAACTGCCGAGTTCATCATCGAGACTTGCATCAAGCGCGTTGGCATAGCTTTTGACGGTAAGGCTTGGACGATTATTGTCCTGGCTGATATGCATGGCGATGAGCTGTTCGGTGCGATCGGTAACAAGTTCTCGCGCGGCTTCGGCGGCCTGGTTGTTGGAGAGGTGCCCCTTTGTGGACAGGATGCGCTCCTGAAGAAAGCGTGGGTACGGTCCTTCGCGCAACATAGTTACATCGTGGTTGCTTTCGAGCGCGAGAACTCGACAGTCTTTGAGGATGCCCATGGCCTTGCTCGATAACTCTCCGGTGTCGGTGGCAAACCCAATGGAATCATCAAGAGCATTAAATCGATAGCCGACAGGATTGATGACATCGTGCGATGTTGAGTAGGTTTGCACGTGGATGCCGGCAATGGGGAGCGTGTCGCCGGGGTCAAATTCCTCTACAGGCAGGTGCGCGAGGTTTTCTTTGCATGAAAGGGTGTCCCTGCTGGCAAAGAGGGGACCATGCCAGTGCTTGCACCATACATCGAGCCCCTTGATATGGTCACCATGCTCATGGGTGATTACTAGAGCGGCGACGTCGTCTGCCGAGAGGCCAAGCTCCGCCATGCGTTTAAGTGTCTCGCGGCGGGACAGGCCATCATCGATCATGATGAGACCTTGCGGTCCCTCGATGAGCGCGCAGTTGCCTTTTGAGCCGCTGCCGAGGATATGAAGGTGCAGACGAGACATAAGATTCCAAAGGATACAATGGGTGCGAACGAATAGAGGAGGAAGCAAATGCCAACGGTATCTCAGCACTATGGACATCATGCCGCGCCGAGGACGGATAAGAGCGCCCTGGCAACGCGGCAGGCCGCTGCCCCCGTAGTGCTCATGGTTTCAGGCGGTGCGGACTCGACGGCGCTGCTCCTTATGGCTTGCACATCAAAGTTGGATATCCAGGACGGGCGCGGCGTCGCTCCCATTGCGCGCGAGCGATTGCACGTGCTGCATGTAAACCATCATCTGCGCGGGGAGGCATCCGATGGCGACGAGGCCTTTGTACGTGACCTGTGCGCGCAATACGGCTTGCCGCTGTGTGTTGAGCATGCCTATTTTGATGACGAATCGGGCAATATCGAGGCTGCGGCTCGCGAGGTGCGCTATGCCGCGGTACGGAGATATGTTCGCGAACTTTGTGCCGAATCGGGCGCACCGCGGACGGCGGCTCGTATCTGCACCGCGCATACTTCGTCGGACCGCGCGGAAACATTTTTGATGAACGCCATTAAGGGGTCGGGCCCGGCTGGGCTTTCGAGCATTCCCCGTCGAAGGAATATCGTGGTGCGCCCCTTGCTTGACCTAACTCATGGCGAGCTCGTGAACTATCTGCAGGTGCATGGTCAGCCATGGCGGGAGGATGAGAGCAACGAGGACGTTTCGTACCTGCGCAACTATGTGCGCCACCGGGTGATGCCGGTGGTGGCACAGCGCAACGCGAACGTCTGCAAGACGATTGGTGCCGCTTGCGAGATCCTGGGCGACGAGGATGCGTTTTTGTCTCAGCTTTCGGCACAGGCGTTTCGAAGCTGTCTGCGCAAGGAAGTGTCGGGTGCGCTGGTCCTCGACGCGCGCCGCCTTGCTGCGGCCGAGGTGGTGATTGCGCGGCGCATGGTGCGACTGGCAATTAAGCGCATCGACCCCGATGCTCGGCCGGAGATGCGGCATGTGGAGCGCGTGCTCGCCTGTGTTGCCGAGGGTGCGGGCTCGGTCACACTCCCGGCGGGAATTGATGCGCGCGTGGAGTTTGGAATGCTGGCACTCAAGGCTCCGGTGGCGCGCGAGGGCTTAGTTGCCGACTGGATTTCCGTTCCCGGGCGCCTGTCGTTGGGGGCGGGGCGTATGCTGGTGGCCGAGCCGATGGCCGTTGAGCCGGGATACGATGTCGTGCGTCGAGCCCGCGAGCTTGTGGCTGCCGGAGAGGTGGCCGCTATCGTGGATGCGGCAGCCTTGGGCTTTGCCGACCGCGATAGCGATCGGATGCTCGCTGGCTCGTGCGGAGAGATTCCCGCTGAGGCTCGATCGGCGCGCTTGTGGGTGGATAACCCTGTGCCGGGGGATGTGATGTGCCCGCTGGGAATGAGTGGTCGAAGCAAGAAAGTGTCCGACCTGCTCAACGAGGCGCGCATTCCCGTTTCCGAACGCTCTGGCGTGCCCGTGGTAAGAACGGCTCCGGGAGGAGCTGTGGTGTGGGTCGCGGGCGTTCGGGCCGACGAGCGTTTTAAATGCACGGCTGCAACGCGCGTGGCATATCTGCTCCGCGTAGTCGATGCGGAATAGCGCCTTGCGCCTACTATTCTGTGCGACGTTGACGGTATTCCTGCGCTGATGGCGCACGGGCTGGTAAATATACCCCGTGCGCTGCTAGAATGTGTAGTTCGCGTCCATACGGCGGTGTGTGGGCGATAAGCACAAGAAAGGGTTGTCATGGCTTCTCAACATCCGGATATCGAGAAGGTTCTGTTTACGCAGGAGGATATCGACGGTATCGTCTCTCGCCTAGGCGAGCAGATTACTCGCGACTACGCGGGTAAGGATCTGGTGCTGATTGCGGTCCTACGCGGCGCCGTGGTCTTTATGGGCGACCTGATGCGCAAGATCGAGCTGCCGACCAACATCGATTTCATGGCTGTTTCGAGCTACGGCGACGGCGTGAAGTCCTCCGGCATCGTGCGTATCATTAAGGACCTGGATATCGACATCCGCGGTCGCGACGTGCTGATCGTCGAGGACATTCTGGACTCGGGCCTGACGCTCAAGTACCTGATGAAGAACCTCGAGAGCCGCAAGCCCGCTTCTCTGGAGGTCGCCGCCTTCCTGTGGAAGGACGTTGAGGACCGTACCTCGGCCGTCACGCCCAAGTATGTTGGAACCCATTGCCCCGATGCCTTTGTGGTGGGCTACGGCCTCGACTATGCCGAGCGCTATCGCAACCTTCCGTATCTGGGCATTTTGAAACCGGAGGTTTATTCGTAAGATGCCCGACGACCGTAACGATAACAATTCCCAGACTCCCCGGGAGCCTAAGATCCCGGGGATGCCCGGAGGCAAGAAGCCCACGCGTACGGGCTGGCTGTATTTTATTTTGGCTTGCGCGCTTCTGGGCTACGCCTTCTTTAACATGGGCTCCGGCTTTGCCAATTCCAGCAATACCGTAAAGCTCGCGACGAGTGAGATGGTCAATGCCATTAAGCAGGACCGTGTCGAAGATTTGACCTATACGGTTCAAGACGGAAGCGTGGCGGGCCATTACTGGAAGACAAAAAAGGACAAGGGCGACACGAGCGAGCTCAAGAGCTTCTCCTCGACCTATGTCGGCTCCGATTCGCTTGCCGAGCTTATGGCAGAGCACCCCGATACCAAGTACATCGTCAACACCAATGACCCCGATTTTTGGGCCGACTTTGCGATGAGCGCGCTGCCGACGATTGCCCTGATCGTCATCATGTTCTACTTTATGCGCCAGATGATGGGCGCCAACAACAGGAACATGCAGTTTGGCAAGACCAACGCCAAGACCAACGAGGCAACGCGCCCCAAGGTCAAGTTTGAGGATGTTGCCGGTGTAGACGAGGCAGTCGAGGAGCTCGAGGAGATTCGCGACTTTTTGAGCGATCCGGACCGCTATCGCAAGCTGGGCGCCAAGATCCCGCGCGGTGTTTTGCTGGTGGGCCCTCCGGGTACCGGTAAGACGCTGCTGGCCAAGGCCGTTGCCGGCGAGGCCGGTGTGCCGTTCTTTAGCATCTCGGGCTCCGACTTTGTCGAGATGTTCGTGGGCGTCGGCGCCAGCCGCGTGCGCGACCTCTTTAAGGAGGCCAAGTCTCAGGCCCCGTCGATCATCTTCATCGATGAGATTGATGCCGTGGGACGTCAGCGCGGAGCCGGCTTGGGCGGCGGTCACGACGAGCGCGAGCAGACGCTCAACCAGCTGCTGGTCGAGATGGACGGTTTTGAGGAGAGCGAGTCGGTCATCCTGATCGCCGCCACCAACCGCCCCGACATTCTGGATCCGGCGCTGCTGCGTCCCGGCCGTTTTGACCGTCAAGTTACGGTCGACCGTCCAGACGTAAAGGGCCGCGAGCAGATCTTGCGCGTGCATGCCGAGAACAAGCCGATGGACGAGGACGTTAAGTTTGAGAAGCTCGCCCAGATGACCGTTGGCTTTACCGGCGCCGACCTGGCGAACTTGCTCAATGAGTCTGCACTGTTGGCTGCCCGCCGTCATCGTTCTGTGATCTCGATGGACGAGGTCGAGGAATCGATGGAGCGCGTGATTGCCGGACCGCAGCGCAAGGGTCGCGTGATGACCGAAGCTGAGCGCACCACGATTGCCTACCACGAGAGCGGCCACGCTTTGGTGGGTCACATCCTGGAGCACTCCGATCCGGTCCACAAGATCTCGATTGTCAGCCGCGGCCAGGCTTTGGGTTACACACTACAGCTTCCGCAGGAGGATCACTTCCTCAAGACCAAGAACGAGATGCTCGACGAGCTTGCCGTGTTCTTGGGCGGCCGCGTTGCCGAGGAGCTTATGTGCGACGACATCACGTCGGGCGCGAGCAACGACCTGGAGCGCGCAACCAAGATGGCGCGCGAGATGGTCACGCGTCTGGGCATGAGCGAGGAGCTGGGCACGCAAGTGTTTGGCGAGGCACAGCACCAGGTGTTCCTTGGTCGCGATTACGCCGATCACCAGGATTACTCCGAGGAGACGGCGCGTCGCATCGATATCGAGGTTCAGCGCATCATGCGCGAGGCCCATCGCCGTGCGGTCGAGATTCTGGATGCCCGTCGCGATCAGCTCGATCTGATGGCGACGGTGCTGCTCGAGCGCGAGACCGTCGAAGGCGACGCCGTGAATGCCCTGCTCGACAACGAGTGGGACGCTTACCTTGAGCGCGAGGGCGATATCCTGGCGGCCAAGGAGGAGCGCAACGCCAAGGCTGCCGGTATGCCGACCAAGAAGCGCACGCCTCGCATGAGCGAGGAGGAGCTTGCGGCAGACGCCGCGGCTTTTGCGCAGGCGGCCATGCAGGAGGACGCCGGCGTCGCGTCTGAGGATGCTGACGATGCCGAGAGCGCTGACGAAAAGAAGGCCGGCGGCAATACTGACGTCGACGAGTAATCTTTGTAGCAAAAGCCTCCGCGGGGAAACCTGCGGAGGCTCTTTCTTTTGAGCGATATGGGGCCATCTGTTGATTGGGGACAGACTTAAATGAGCGTTTTCACGCATTTAAGTCTGTCCCCAATCAACATTGCTGCGGCGCTTTGCTCGGCTAAAGCGTACAATAGCGCCTATGCGAAAGGGGAACAGATGATCAACGAAAGTATGTATGCTCGCGGTGCGGAGAGCTCCATCATCCGTGAGATCTTTAGCTATGGCCTTGAACGCAAGGCGCAGATCGGTGCAGAGAACGTGTTCGATTTCTCACTGGGTAACCCGAGCGTTCCGGCGCCTGCTGCCGTGGCGGAGTCCATTAAGAAGGCCTTGGAGCTGCCGAGCGACCAGCTGCACGGCTATACGCCCGCGCCTGGCCAGCCACAATGTCGTGCAGCCGTCGCCGAATCGCTCAACCGCCGTTTTGGCACGAGCTATGAGGGCAAGGATGTCTTTATGACGGTGGGTGCGGCAGCTTCGCTCACCTGTACGCTCAACGCGATTACCAATCCGGGCGACGAGGTCATCGTTATCGCTCCGTACTTCCCGGAGTATCGTGTGTGGATTGAGAAGGCCGGCTGTACGTGTGTCGAGGCGCTCGCCGATGAAGATACGTTCCAGCTGAGCGTGGATAACGTGCTCAAGGCGATTACCGATAAGACGGCTGCCGTCATTATCGACTCGCCCAATAACCCGACCGGCGCTGTGTATACGCGCGATACCTTGACGCGCCTGGCTAAAGTTTTGTGCGAGGTCAACGCCAAGCGCGATCCCGAGAACCCGATTATGCTTATCTCGGATGAACCGTATCGCGAGATTGTATACGGCGCCGAGGTGCCTTGGGTGCCCTCGATTTACGAGCACGCCGTCGTGTGCTATTCGTACTCCAAGTCGCTGTCGCTGCCGGGCGAGCGCGTGGGCTGGATTTTGGTTCCCAACACCAACCCGCAGGCGGCGCGTCTGATGCCGGCTGTTGCGGGTGCCGCCCGTACGCTGGGCTTTGTGTGCGCACCGGCGCTCTTCCAGCGCGTGATCATCGACTGTATCGATGAGCCGAGTGATGTCGAGGCCTATGCGCGCAACCGCACGGCGCTCACCGACGCACTAGCGGAGTACGGCTACACCTATGTCGAGCCGGAAGGCGCGTTCTACCTGTGGGTGAAAGCGCTGGAGCCCGATGCGAATGCGTTCTGCGCGCGCGCGAAGAAGTACGAACTGCTCGCGGTTCCCTCGGACAGCTTTGGCATGCCGGGCTGGTTCCGCCTTGGCTATTGCGTGAGTTACGAGACGATTATCAAATCGCTACCCGCTTGGAAACAGTTGGCAGACGAGTATCGTTAAAAGTAAAGCGCTCTGCTTACAATGTTTTACGTGAAACGGGGTTTGGTTTTAAGCCAGACCCCGTTGTCTATGCCGTTGTGTGATTGGGATGAAGCAGTTTTACGACTGCCGAAAGCTATGCGTACAATGAATATACGCGACGGCCATGCCGGATAAGGAGATCCGATGCCCTACCTGCTTTCTTGTGATATCCATACCCATACGATGTTCTCTGCGCATGCATATTCGACCATTGAGGAGAATGTGTACTGGGCGGCAGAGCGTGGCCTGCAGGTGCTCGGATCTGCCGACCATCTGAGCTCTATGGTTTCACCTTGCCCCAATGACCTGCGCAGTTACCAGTTCTTTATTAACCAGGATATCTGGCCGCGCATTTGGAGCGGCGTGCTGGTGCTCCGCGGCGCCGAGGCCGATATCGTTTCGCTGGACGGAAGCTTGTTTGGCGAGGACATTCCCGTTTCGCTCAATATCGCCGGCGATTCGTATAGTCGTGAGCATTCGCTGTTCGATTTGGTGACGCGTAATTTGGATTATTTGGTGGCAAGCGTGCATAACCCGCAGTTTGCCGAAGGCGCGACGCTCGCCGAGACGACCGAGATGTACATCAATGCCCTGGAGCACCCCAAGGTGTTCATGCTGGGGCATGCGGGGCGCTCGGGCGTGCCGTTCGATATCGACGAGGTGCTGTTGGCGGCTAAGACCAAGCACAAGATTATCGAGATCAACAACCATAGTCTTGAGCACGGTGCCGACACTGAGCATTGGGCCGTATGCCGCAAGATCGCCGAGCGTTGCGCCGAGCTGGGCGTGGGTATTGGCGTGTCGACCGATGCCCACATTGGCATGGCCATTGGCAAGCTCGATCACGCGCGCAAGATGCTCGACGAGATTCACTTCCCGCTGGATTTGATCGTGACGCGCGACCGCGAGACGCTGCTGCGCGAGATGGCGGCAGCCGGCGTGTGTGACCTGCGCAAGGGGATGTAGCGGAGTTCATAAACCAAGCGAAGGGGGCGGTCCAGACGGGCCGCCCCCTTTCTTGTCTCGAAAATCTACCGGGGTGGATTAGCGGCGCTCGAGGACCGCTACGGTTTCGGTGTGGTCGGTATGGGGGAACATGTCGACGGGCGTGATCTTGAGCAGGCGATAGCCTCCGTCGAGGAGCTGGTGCAGGTCGCGCTCTTGGGTCACAGGGTTGCAGCTGATATAGGTGATGCGGCGCGGCTTGAGTGCGCAGGCGGCTTCGAGGAACTCGGGGGTGGAGCCGGCGCGCGGCGGGTCGATGGAAAGGACATCGATCCGCTCGTTGTTGTCGGCGGCGTCCAGGATGTAATCGGTGGCGTCGTCGGCCATAAACCAAGCGCTGCGGGTGAGGCCGTTGAGCTCGGCATTGCGACGTGCGTCGGCAATGCCCGCCGGGTTGCGCTCCACGCCGAGCAGCATAATGCCGATGCCCTTGTCCTGGGCATCCTTCGCGGCGCACAGACCGATGGTGCCGCTACCACAGTAAGCGTCCATAAGAATGTCACCCTGCTGCAGGTCCATGCCGTCAATCGCGAGCTGATAGAGCAACTCGGTCTGCTGCGGATTGGTCTGGTAGAACGCGGTGGGGGAGATATCGAACTCGCAGCCGAGCAGCTGGTCGCGCATGCATTCGGCGCCATAGACGATACGAGTCTCCTCACCCAAGATGGCATTGCCGGGGCGACCGTTGATGTTCTGAGCGACGGTGACGATATGCGGATCAAGCGCCGCGACGGCTTCAAAGAACTCCTGCGCATGCGGCAGGTCGCGCTGAGCGGTCACGAGGGTGACCATAATCTGGTCGGTGCGCCAGCCGCAGCGAACGACGGCATAGCGAAGCAGCCCCAGATGCTTGTCTTCGTTAAAGGCTGGAATATGCAGACGTTCGGCCTCGCGAGCGATGCCGTTGAGAATCTGACGAGCGCCCGGCGCCTCGACAGGGCATTCAGGAACAGCAACGATTCTGTGTGTCCCACGTTCAAAAAAGCCGCAGCGGACAGCGCCCTCTTTGCCGGGAGCAAACGGAGTGGCAGCCTTATGACGAAAACCACGCGGCGCAGGATATTTGCCCGGGTCTCCCAGGGTGACTCCCATACCGCGAATGGGGTCGACGCTAATGCCCTCGCGCTCGCAGAGCTCAGCAAACAGCTCCTCCATAGCAGCCTGCTTGGCCGCCAACTGCTTCTTATAAGGACGATTGAGCGCCGTACACCCACCGCAAGCTTTCATGATCGAACAGGGAGACTTGGGGTCCACAGCCTTACGCGCAGACGAAACCGGATCTTTATGCGAGCGCTTGGAGCGAGTCTGAGATGCCTTGTCCTCGTTCCGACGAGAACTGGGGCGCTTGGCCTTAGCCTTGCCCTTGGCTGACTTACCCTTCGCATCCTGAGACGACTTGGATTTCGTAGAAGATTTTATCCCCTCCGACCCCTCAGCCGCCTCCGCCAAAGCACGACGAGCCCTACGCTCCGCACGAGATTCTGCCATCAATAACTCCACTAATTCATGAATTAAAAGCTGCAAGCATTGTACCGTGCCAAGCCAACGGGCGATATGCAAGCGCCCATTTCCTGTCAGTGATAAGCCCAACGACGTTTGCCCGGCGCGGGCGGGGAGCGGCGCGTAATTAAGTTTATCGCGAGTTCCGCACGCAAAGGAAAGCACTTAATGTGCTTTCCGTCTTGCGCAGGACTGTAGAGCAGGAAACTTAATTACGCGCCGCTCCCCGCCCGCGCCGGGCAACCCCAACCTTGTGCTCCATCAAGGTAAAGTGTATGATTCTGAACGTTACATGACTCACTTTACCTAACTAAAGTGCTATCAAGGGGGAATACCATGAACACCGATATGTCTCGTCGTCAGTTTGTTGGTCTAGCCGGCTCGCTTGCCACGGTGCTCGGCCTTGGTCTTGTCGGTTGCGGCGGTGGTGCCGGCAAGGGCTCCGCTGCTGGCTCTGCCGCGGCCAAGGATGTGAAGGGCGCTGCAGAGTCCAAGAAGCTCGTGGTGGGCTTTGATAAGTCCTATCCTCCGTACGGTTTTGTGGGCGACGATGGCGAGTACACCGGCTTTGATCTCGATCTGGCCAAGGCTGTTGCCGATAAGCAGGGTTGGGAGGTCAAATACGAGGCCATCGACTGGGATGCCAAGGACACGCTGCTCAACTCCGGCGCCATCAACTGCATCTGGAACGGCTTTACCATGGAGGGTCGCGAGGACGACTACACGTTCTCCGAGCCGTACATGCTCAATGAGCAGGTGCTCGTGGTCAAGAAGGACGCGGGTATCAAGAGCTGGGAGGATCTTGCCGGCAAGACCGTGATTACCCAGACTGATTCCGCTGCGCAGGATGTGCTCGAGGGCGACCAGAAGGATCTGGCCGCGACGTTTGCCACGCTCGATACCATCGGTGAGTACAACACGGCGTTTATGCAGCTCGAGAGTGGTGCGGTCGATGCCGTTGCCTGTGACCTCTCGATCGCTCAGTATCAGCTGGCCGCCAAGCCCGATGCCTATACGCAGCTCGACAAGCCGCTGTCCAGCGAGCACTACGCCGTCGGCTTTAAGAAGGGCGACACCAAGTCGGCCGATGCTGTAACCGAGTCACTCAAGGCGCTCTACGAGGACGGCACGGTCAAGGACCTGTGCGACAAGTATTCAAGCTATGGTCTTTCCTTCGACAACTGGGTGCTCAAATAGCGGCTTTCCCAGGCACCCGATTTTGCCGTTCAAACCGTCGCTTGCGTACATTTAGTACGCGGCGCTCCTCTTTCACGGCAAACTCGGGCACCTGGAAAACCCGCTTTAGCATTGGGTTCGCTGTTCCGTTACTGTGAAAGAGAGCTTGGGTTGTCTATTCAGGTCATGATGCAGATGCTTGGCCAGGGATTCTTGGTCAGCTTGCAGCTGTTTGTGCTGACGCTGTTGGGGTCGATTCCGCTGGGAATTCCCGTGGCGTTTATGCGCATGAGCAAAATTGCGCCGCTTCGCTGGATCGCGCGCATCTATATTTCGGTCATGCGCGGCACGCCGCTTATGCTGCAGATGTTTGCGATCTACTTTGCCCCGTACTACGTGTTTGGCATCTCGCTCACGCCCGATTCCAAATGGACGGCGTGCGTCGTGGCATTCATCATCAACTACGCCGGCTACTTTGCCGAGATCTATCGCTCGGGCCTGCAGTCGATTCCGCGCGGTCAATATGAGGCCGCCGAGGTGCTGGGCTACTCGCGTCTGCAGACGTTTCTGTATATCGTGATGCCGCAGGTCGCCAAGCGTATTCTGCCGGCGATGGGCAACGAGATCATCACACTGGTCAAGGACACGTCGCTGGCGTTTGCCATTGGCGTGGGTGAGATGTTCTCGACCGCCAAGGCGCTGGTCGCCTCGCAGGTGAGCATGGTGCCGTTTGCGATTGCGGCGTTGATCTACTGGGTCTTTAACTTTGTGGTCGAGATGCTGCTGGGCGCTGCCGAAAAGAAGCTGGACTATTATCATGACTAACTCAGTGATGAAAATCGAAAGCGCGCGTAAGGCGTTTGGCGGCAATGAGGTGCTCAAGGATATCTCACTCGAAGTCAAGCGCGGTGAGGTCGTGGCGATTATCGGGCCTTCGGGTGGCGGTAAGTCCACGCTGCTGCGCTGCGCTACGCTGCTCGAGACACTCGACGGTGGCTCGCTTTCGTTTGGCGACCTTGCGGTTGCGACGGATGTGGGATCGGGCGCGGTCTATGCGAAGGGCGATGTGCCCAAGCAGGCGCGCTCGCGATTCGGCCTGGTGTTCCAAAATTACAACCTGTTCCCGCACTATACCGTGATGAAAAACATCATCGACGCGCCGATCCGCGTGCTTAAGCGCCCGCGCGAGCAGGCGGAAGCTCGTGCGTATGAAATGATTGCTCAGATGGGGCTTATGGGCAACGAGAATAAGGTTCCGTGTGAGCTTTCGGGCGGTCAGCAGCAGCGCGTGAGTATTGCCCGCGCCCTAGCGCTCGACCCGGAGATCCTGTTCTTTGACGAGCCGACCTCGGCGCTCGATCCCGAGCTGACGGCCGAGGTGCTGCGTGTCATTAAGGACCTGGCGGCGCAGAATATGACGATGGTAATCGTGACCCACGCGATGCAATTTGCGCGCGATGTTGCCGACCGCGTGGTCTTTATGGACGGCGGTCGCATTGTCGAGGAGGGATCTGCCGAACAGGTTATCGACCATCCGCGCGAGCAGCGCACGCGTGAGTTCTTGAGCCGTATCGAGGGGTAGACTCAGGTATTTACTCAACTATTAATTGAGGCGAAGCCGCCACAGGTCTTACGGTCTGTGGCGGCTTTTTGTTTACATCGACGGGGTTCAATAATTGCCCCACAAGCTTGTCTCTTCCTCTCGCCGCCTGTATTCATACGTGTGCCGAAAGGTATGCATGGACAGCCGTCCGTGAGGGTAGGGTGGTGGCATAGGACATTTGGAGGGTGAGTCGGCTCGGCTGCCGACCATGCTGCTCCCGGGACGGCACCGACCGCGAACTCTCCCCGTTGGCGTCGCGCATTGCGCGCGGCCCTGCAAGGAGGTCATCATGGGTGCTCCCAAGACCGGTAACGTAAGGAACGTGGTGCTCGTAGGCCAAGGCGGGGTGGGCAAGACTTCACTCGCCGAGGCCATGCTCCACCTTTCCGGCAAGACCGCCCGCCTGGGCGGCCACGACGGCACCAGGCCCACGCTCGACTATGACCCTGAAGAGGTCAAGCGTTCATTCTCCATCTCGACGACCATCGCGCCGATCGACTGGAAGGGCGCGCGCATCAATGTGCTCGATGCCCCGTGCTACCCCGATTTTATCGGCGACGCCTTTGCCGCGATGAGCGTCTGCGAGACGGCTCTGTTTGTGGTCGACGCCGAGGCCGGCCCGCAGCCTACGACGGTTAAGCTCTGGTATGCCGCCGAGGACCTGCGCCTGGCGCGTGCGGTGTTCGTAAACCGCCTGTCGCGCTCCGAAGCCAGCTTTGCGACCACGATGGACCTGCTGCAGGAGCGCTTTGGCACGCGCCTGGGCGCCGTGACCCTTCCCTGGGGCGAGGGCGAGGACTTTGACGGCATCATCGACCTGGTGCGCATGAAGGCGCGCCATTGCAACGGCACCGAAGCCGTTGAGTCGGAGATTCCCGAGGAGTATCGTGCCCAGGCCGAGGAAGCCCATGACCATCTGTGCGAGTTGGTGGCCGAGGCCGACGACGAGCTGATGATGAAGTACCTGGAAGGCGAGGAGACGCTGACGCAGGAGGAACTTGAAGGCCTGCTGTCGAAGGCGATCGCCGAGCGCATCTTTGTGCCGGTCTTTGCGGGCGATTGCATTAAGGAGCAGGGCGTCAACTCGCTGATGGACGACATCGCAACGTACTTCCCGGCGCCGACCGACTACGGCGAGATGCCGCTTATCGACGGCGATTCGCTTAAGATCTCGAGTGACGATGATCGTCCGGTGGCGTTTGTGTTTAAGACGCTGGCCGATCCGCAGCAGGGTCGCATCAGCTTTATCAAGGTGCTGACGGGCACGCTTGAGCCGGGCCTTGAGCTGATCAACGCGCGTACCCGCAAGAGCGACCGTCTGGCTCACCTGTATGTGATGTGCGGCCGCGACATGACCGAGGTCGGTCACGCCTATGCCGGCGACATTATCGTGGCGCCCAAGTTGGCGGCCGAGACGGGTGACACGCTCTCCATTACCGGCAAGGTCGAGGCTGCGGCGTTTAAGTTCCCCAACTCGCAGTATCGCATCGCTATTGAGGCCGAGAATCGCGGGGACGAAGAGAAGCTCTACACGTTTATCGAGAAGGCCTGCAAGGCCGATCCGACCATGAGCATCGACCGCGACGAGGAGACCGGCCAGACCATTATCTCCGCCGTTGGTGAGGCGCAGGTTTCGGTGCTGCTCAACCGTCTGGAGGACCGCACCAAGGTCGCTGCCAAGAGCGTGCCGATCCGCATCCCGTATCGCGAGACCATCCGCCGCACGGCGAGCGCTCAGGGCCGCCACAAGAAGCAGACCGGCGGCGCCGGTCAGTACGGCGACTGCTGGCTGCGCGTGGAGCCGCTCATTGGGCCCGACGGCACGAGCGACGGCTATGAGTTTGTTGACGAGGTCGTGGGCGGCCGCATCCCGCGCTCGCTCATCCCCGCCGTGGACAAGGGTGTCCAGGAGACCATGAAGGACGGCATCATCGCTGGCTACCCGCTCACGGGCATTCGCGTGGCTGTGTACGACGGCTCGTATCACAGCGTCGACTCCAACGAGATGGCGTTCCGCGCGGCGGCTCGCATCGGCCTGCGCAAGGCGTGTGCCGATGCCGACCCGGTGGTGCTGGAGCCCATCGAGGAAATTACGGTGACTATCCCCGAGAGCTATGCCGGCGCCGTGATGGGCGACATCTCGGCCTCGCGCGGTCGCGTGACGGGTATGGAGACCGACGAGCGCGGCGATACCGTGGTCATTGCCCAGGCCCCGCTGGCCGAGCTGACGGATTACTCGACGCGTCTGCGCTCTATTACGCGCGGCACGGGCGACTTTACCATGGAGCCCGCAGGCTATGAGCAGGTGCCTTATGACGTGCAGGCCAAGCTGGTCGAGCGCTATGAGGAGGGCCGCGCTAAGTAGCGTGTGGCTTTGTCTGCAATGTAGGTGCTGACGAAAAGGCCGCCCTGGGTAACCGGGGCGGCCTTATTTGATCCCTTGGGGACGGAGGAAAACGGATCATTTTTTGGGTTACGGGCGGCGCGGTCGGCACTAGTCTCCGGATGCCTGGTTGCGGCCGGTGGCGTAGTCGATCTGCACGTGCGGCTGCAGGTTGTAGCAGTACACGTGGAAGCACAGGGTTTTGCCGTGGTCTTCGATCGATTGTGCTTCCAGACGAATGCCACGACAGACGAGCTCCTCCTCGTTGTACATAGGCGTGACGCGATAGAGCACGTGGTTGCCCGTGTCGCGGACGTAGTCGAGGATCTGCTCTTCAAACGGCAGCATGCCCGTCTCGTTGAGATAGCGCGTGCCGGTGAGGAGATTCTTGCGGTTGGCGTTTTCGCCGCAGAGTGACCAGGCGATGAGGTGGCAGCGGTTGTAGAGGCTCTGGCCTGGAATAAAGTCGTAGCGCTGCTGGTGCCAACCGGCAGGATGGATACGCGAGATATCGCCGCGCTTGCCCTGACCGAGCGATTCGGGGCCCACGCAGGCGAGCGCCTTGCGAGTGCGGCCCAGGCTGTCGAGCTTGGAGAATTTCTTAAAGCAGCCCTCTTCGGTGGCACGATCGTATTCATCGAGTGTGAATGACGGCGTGCCGAGCGGATGCGTGCCGTCGGCGCGGAGGGCAACGTAGGGGTTGCCGGCGTAGTCGGGAATGCTGCTGAGATATACACCGCGGGCGCGGTTGAGGTCGGGGTTTTCGACCTCGTCGATGGGGGTGGCGACGCTGTCCGCGGAAGCGTCATCGGTGTCGCTTGCGGCGGAATCGGGGCCATCGCCGGAGTCCTCGGAGCTCGCTGTTCCCGATTCGAGCCGGGCGACCAAGTCCGCTTCGTCGTCGGTACGGCTGGGACTCTCGTTTTGCTTCTCGGCCAGAGCCGCTGCCTGCTCATCGCTTTGCGGTGATAACAGCTTGGGCGCTCCGTCGAGCGACCCTGTGAACAGCGCAAACCCCAGCACCACGGCGGTGCCGATGGAAAGTGCTTGCTTGTAGGCGGACTTGCGCAACATGGGGGCTCCTGGATGGACGGTTGGGAATCTACTAGTCTAGCAGGAGCCGGCAGAGGCCGTTCTGTCGAACAAATACTTAAGATTTGGGACAAACGCTACTGGTTCATTTGCTTCATATTTGACGTATGGCTAGATCGAGGTGGAGTCGAGCCAGTTGAGCTTGCACTCGAGAATGCGCTGCTCGCCGGGTTGGCTGCTGCCATCAAGCAAGGCGAGCAGCATCTCGGCCGCCTCCCTGCCTTCCTGGTCGACGGGCTCGATGATCGTGGAGACGGTCGGCGTGGTGAGGTTGGTCCAGTCTTCGCAGTTGAGTCCCAAAAGACCTATTTGCTGCGGAAGTAGATGGGCCATGGGTTGGAGGGCCTTGTAGACACGGGGAAGCGCCCATTGGTTTTGTACGAAGATGAGCGTGCGCTTGGCGGGGTTGAACTTGTATTTAAAGTAGTCGGTAAGCTCGTTGATTGACGGCTTGTTGTGATCGATGGGGATGGCTTTGTAGAGCTGCCCATTCGCGGCCAATGCCTCGGCATATCCCTGAAAACGTTCCATGCGAGTGCGCATTTCGGTCATGTTGGCGGCGATGGAAAAGAAGTCTTCGTAGCCGGCGTCGAGAAGCGCCTGCGTGGCATTGTACACGCCGTCGTAGAGGTTGGTTTTGATCCAGCTGGTGCCTGGGCTGTAGATGGCCGCGTCAAAAAAGACGACGGGCTTGCCGGCGCGCTTGATGCGGTCGTGGACTGCCTTGAAATTTGCCGTGGGCTGGATGATAAAACCATCGACGCCCAGTGAGAGCATTTTGTCGACATACATGAGCTCGGTCTCGGGGTTAAAGTTGCTCGTGCAAACGACCGTCTGGTAGCCCGCGGGGAGCATGACCTGCTCCATGCCGTTGAGGACGAGGCCCGCCCATTTGTTGGTGTTATCCAAGATGATGATGGCGATGACGTGGGTCTGCTTGCCGGTGAGCGTTTGCGCTTGGGCGTTGGGAACGTATCCGAGTTCCTTGATGACGCGCGCAATCTTTGCCTGTGTCTTCTCGCTAAGCTTTTCTCGTTTGTCGTTGAGGTAATACGAGACGCTTGCCGTCGAGGTTCCCGCCTCTCGAGCGACGTCTGCGATCGTAACGCGCTGTTTTGCCACAGCGACTCCTTCCGACAGATGAGCATTTTCCAACATGATGACTTTGAGTCTTGGTGAGGGATGCGCTTTGGTGAGCGACTTTTTCCTTTCATATGAGTATGCAACAAATGCGGTATATGGGTGGAGTCGAAATTTGTGACCGGCATGCGCATCTGCCGTCTACCGAGAAAATCAAATACTTCTTGACTTTTGAAATCGATGGTAAAATCGCAGGATTCATTTTTGGTTAAACGCATAACCAAATAGCGTAATCAATGCTCTGACCTGCGCGTTTACCGAAATAAACTGGCATTAAGAAAAACGAGCACCTATATTGGTCTTGTCGAAAAGACAGCAAGTCCAAACGGCAGGGGATGCTCCGGAGGCCTCCGCAAACGGTGTCTTGCGCACGCAACTCTATGAAAAGAGGGAAGCAATGAAGATCGTAGGCGTTGCCGCCTGTACCGTGGGTATCGCCCACACGTATATGGCCCAGAAGGCGATTCAGGATGAATGCGCCGCTCGTGGCATCGAGTGCAAAGTCGAGGCTCAGGGTGGTCTGGGTATCGAGAATGAGCTCACGCAGGAAGACGTTGATTGCGCCGACCTGGTGCTCGAGTCCGTCGACGTGGGTGTCGAGAACGAGGACCGTTTTGAGCAGAAGATGGCCGAGGGCAAGTTCCTCAAGGTCGGCACCTCGGATGTAATCGCCGATCCGGTAAAGATTATCGACCAGGCTGTCGAGATCATCAAGGCGACGGGCGGTGCCGTTGACGCGTCCAAGGCCGAGGCCAAGGCAGAGAAGAAGGCCGTCTCCGCTGCCCCGCAGGCCCCGACACCGGCGTCCAAGCAGTCCATCTTTGCCGACCCTGGCAAGACGCTGCTCAATGCATTCAATACCGGCGTTTCCTATTTTATCCCCATCGTCGTTATCGGTGGCGTGTTCCTCGCCTTCTCGTTGGCATCCGGTACTGCCGGTGCTAGCGGCATGGAGGTCACCAACCCGTTGATGGTGAGCCTTAACACTATCGGCATGGCCGGCATCTCTATGATGATTCCGGTGCTTGCGGCATACATCGCCTACTCGATGGCCGGTAAGCCCGCACTTGCCCCCGGCTTCGTCCTGGGCTACTTGGTTAACAACGCCGTCGTCACCCCGAGCGGCAACAGCGTTTCGACCGGCTTCTTGGGCGCCATGATCATGGCTGTCATCTGCGGTTACTTTGTCCGCTGGATGAAGACCTGGAAGGTCAACAACACCATCCAGACCATCATGCCCATTCTGATCATCCCGATTCTGACCTCGCTCGTCCTGGGCATGGCTTACATCTACATCCTGGCCACGCCGCTTGGCTTTGTGATGGATTGGCTCACCAGCGTGCTCGGCAGCCTGCAGGGCGGCTCCGCCGTCGTCCTGGGCCTGGTCATTGGCGTTATGACCGCTTTCGATATGGGTGGCCCCATCAACAAGACCGCTTCGACCTTTACCATGGCCATCATGGCCTCCGGCATCTACGGCCCCAACGGTATGTTCCGCGTCGCCGTCGCCATTCCCCCGATTGCTTGCGGCCTCGCTGCGCTCATCGCCAAGAACAAGTTCGATGACGCTGACCGTCAGATGGGCATCTCTGCGCTGTTCATGGGCTGCATCGGTATTACCGAGGGCGCTATTCCCTTCGCGGTCAAGGATCTTGGCCACACCCTGCCCGGCATTTGCATCGGCTCTGCCGTGGGCGCGGCGCTTGCCGCCTTCCAGGGCATCGACTGCTATGTTCCGCATGGTGGCTTTATTGTCGCCCTGGCTACCAACAACGTCGCGCTGTTCTGCCTGGACATCGTGATTGGCTCCTTGGTCGCCGCTGCAATCCTGATTGCCATGAAGCCCACGCTCGATAAGCAGGCCAAGTAAACCTTTAAGGACTCCGGTTGTGCGGAGGGATGGATTTGACTCCGCACAACCGCCCCTACACAACAAAATCCATCCGCACTGATAGGGCCCACATCTGGGTCCCAGGGAACTTTTGTCAAAAATCCTCTGGAGAAGGAGAACAAAATGTCCAACCTCACCATCCGCCAGGCCGTTCAGGGCATGCTCAAGCTGCAGGACAGCGGCGATCACGCAACCATGGTCGGCATTGGCCCCATGAGCCCCAACCTGATTCAGGCCGTGTTCGAGCTTGCCAAGGACGAGGATTTCCCGCCCATGTTTATCGCTAGCCGCAACCAGGTCGATATGGACGAGATGGGCGCCGGCTACGTCAACGGTTGGGACCAGACGCGCTTTGCCGCCGACATTAAGAAGGTTGCCGACGAGGTGGGCTATACCGGTCCGTACTACCTGTGCCGCGATCACGGCGGTCCGTGGCAGCGCGACGAGGAGCGTAACGCCCACCTGCCCGAGGACGAGGCCATGGAGCTCGCCCGCAAGTCCTTTGTCGCCGACATGGAGGCAGGCTTTGACCTGCTGATGGTCGACCCCACCAAGGACCCCTATCAGATCGGCAAGGTTATTCCGCTCGACGTGGTGCTTCGCCGCACGATCGATCTTATCGACTATCTTGAGCAGTACCGTCGCGAGCATAACCTGCCCGAGGTTGCCTATGAGGTCGGTACCGAGGAGACCAATGGCGGCCTGACCTCCACCGACAAGTACGAGGAGTTCATTTCTCAGCTGCAGCCCGAGCTCGAGAAGCGCGGCTGCCCCATGCCCACCTTTATCGTCGGCCAGACCGGTACGCTCACCCGTTGGACCGAGCAGGTCGGTCATTACAACTTTAAGAATGCCCGCGAGCTCGCCGACATGGCCAAGCGCTACGGCGTGGGCCTGAAGGAGCACAACGCCGACTACCTGGACGACGCGACGCTGCTCGAGCACATCCCGGCACACGTGACCGCTTCCAATGTCGCCCCTCAGTACGGCACCGAGGAGACCCGCGCTTACCTCAAGCTCTGCGCTACCGAGCAGATTCTGGTCGACAACGGCCTGTGCGACGATCCCTCCGATCTGTATCACACGCTGCTGGTCAAGGCCATCAAGACCGAGCGCTGGCGCAAGTGGATGACCGGCGACGATGTCAACCTGCAGGTTGACGACATTCTGGCCGACGACGAGCTCAGCCTGAAGATTCTGGATGTCTCCGGCCACTACGCGTTCAACGATCCCGAGGTCAAGGAGCAGGTCGAGAAGCTCTATCGCAACCTCGCTGCCCAGGACATTGACGGCAAGCGCTTTGTGATCGAGCACATCAAGCGCCCGATCAAGCAGTACGTCGTCGGTCTTAACCTCAAGGGCGTCACGAGCCGCATCGAGAAGGCTCTCTAAGTAGCTTTTCCTACACGACGCCGGGCCTGGGGCATGTCCCAGCTGCAGGCCCGGCACATAGGACAAAGGGACATCCCCTTTGTCCTTTTTTTGAGTTTTGGATTCCTTAGAAGGAGTTTGCACCATGAAGTTCTTTATCGATACCGCCAACCTTGACGAGATCGCCGAGGCCAAGAGCTGGGGCTGCCTTGCCGGCGTCACCACCAACCCGTCCCTGTACGCCAAGACCGGCGGCAAGCTCGCCGACTTTGAGCCCCATATGCTCAAGATTGCCGAGCTCTGCGAGGGCCTGCCCGTGTCTGCTGAGTCCACCGCGACCACTGCCGAGGGCATGATCGAGGAGGGCAAGCGTCTTGCCGCCCTGGCTCCCAACATTGTGGTCAAGCTTCCCGTGTGCGAGGCCGGCCTCGCCGCCTGCCGCGCCCTGGCCGATGCGGGCGTGCGCGTCAACATGACGCTTGTTTTCTCGCCGACGCAGGCCCTCATGGCCGCCAACGCCGGTGCCCGCTACATCAGCCCGTTTGTCGGCCGCTTTGACGACATCGCCGAGGACGGCATCTCGCAGCTCGACAATGTCGTGACATGCATCAAGAACTATGACTGGACCGGCAAGAACGTTGACGACACCGTCGAGATCATCACCGCTTCGGTCCGCACGCCCAACCACGTGACCCAGGCGGCTCTTCTTGGTGCCGACATCGCGACCGTGCCCATGGCCGCTCTCAAGAAGTGCCTGCATCACCCGCTGACCGACCAGGGCCTCGCCTCTTTTGAGGCTGACTGGCAGAAGGTCGTCGCTCAGGCTTAACGACCGGGTTGCCCTCGGCATCGCGCCATCCGGTGCCGGGGTTGTTCTCAAGAGAGGAATTCGTATGACCAACCAGGAGCTGGCGAAGGTCGCCAATGAGGTCAGGAAGGGTGTCGTGACTGCGGTTCACGCGGCCAAGTCGGGACATCCGGGTGGATCGCTCGGTGCAGCCGACATCATGACGTATCTGTACTTTGAGGAAATGAATATCGATCCTGCCGACCCTCACAAGGCCGATCGCGACCGCTTTGTGCTCTCCAAGGGTCACGCGGCGCCGGGCCTGTATTCGGTGTTGGCAAATCGCGGCTATTTTCCCGTCGAAGAGCTCGAGACGCTCCGCCATATTGGCAGCCGACTGCAGGGCCATCCCAACATGAACGATACCCCAGGCATCGATATGTCCACCGGCTCGCTCGGTCAGGGCATCTCTGCTGCAGTTGGAATGGCGCTTGCCGCTAAGCACTGGGGCGACAGCTACCGTGTCTACACGTTGCTGGGCGACGGTGAGTGCGAGGAAGGCCAGGTGTGGGAGGCGGC
Source organism: uncultured Collinsella sp. (assembly GCA_905205405.1). Lineage (GTDB taxonomy): Bacteria > Actinomycetota > Coriobacteriia > Coriobacteriales > Coriobacteriaceae > Collinsella. The sequence continues at coordinate 71,282 of CAJLDK010000008.1, read as the reverse complement.
TATGTTTGCCGGCAACCATGCGCTCGACAATCTTGTTGCCGTCGTCGACCACAACGGCTTGCAGATTGACGGCACGATCGATGAAGTCAACTCGGCCATGCCGCTTGCCGACAAGTTCCGCGCCTTTAAGTGGCATGTGATAGAGCTAGCCGATGGCAACGACATGGCGCAGATTGAGGCGGCTTTCGCCGAAGCTCGCGAGGTGACCGGCGCGCCCGTCGCTATCATCGCCGAGACGGTGAAGGGCAAAGGCGTCTCCTTTATGGAGAACCAGGTTGGCTGGCATGGCAAGGCGCCCAATGACGAGCAGTTTGAGCAGGCCATGGCCGAGCTCGCGGCAGCAGGAGAGGAACTCTAATGGCAGAGGTCAAAAAAGTCGCCACGCGCGTAAGCTACGGCGAGGCACTCGTCGAGCTGGGCAATGAGCACGATGACTTTGTAGTGCTCGATGCCGACCTGGCTGCCGCTACGCAGACGGGTAAGTTTAAGACTGCCCATCCTGAGCGCTTTTACGATGCCGGCATCGCCGAGAGCAACCTGATGGGTCTTGCCGCCGGCATCGCGACCACGGGCCGCGTTGCTTTTGCGAGCACCTTTGCGATGTTTGCCGCCGGTCGCGCCTACGAGCAGGTCCGCAATTCCATTGGCTACCCGCACCTCAACGTCAAGATTGGCGCCACCCATGCCGGCATTTCGGTGGGCGAGGACGGCGCCACGCACCAGTGCTGCGAGGATATCGCACTCATGCGTACGATTCCGGGTATGACGGTGGTCGTTCCCGCCGACGATGTCGAGGCCCGCGCCTGTGTGCGCGCCGCCTATGAGTTTGAGGGGCCGGTCTACATGCGCTTCGGCCGCCTGGCAACACCGGTCATCAACGATCACGAGGACTACGAGTTCAAGATCGGCCGCGGTGTTGTTGTACGGGAGGGCTTTGATGTCACGATCGTCGCGTGCGGTCTCATGGTCGCTGAGGCACTCGCTGCTGCCGAGGCGCTCGCTGCCGACGGCATCGATGCTGAGGTCATCAACATGCATACGATCAAACCGCTCGATGAGCGTTTGGTGGTTGCCAGCGCCAAGAAGACCGGTCGCGTGGTCACCGCCGAGGAGCATTCGATTATCGGTGGTCTTGGCGAGGCCGTTGCCTCGGTGCTCGCGGAGCAGCATCCAGTGCCGATGCGTCGCGTCGGCGTGCGCGATGTGTACGGCGAGTCCGGCCCTGCGGTCGATTTGCTGCATAAGTACGGTTTGGACGCCGACGGCATCGAAGCTGCGGTCAGGTCCGTGTTGTAAGGAAGGCTTTCCATGGGGTTTGTATCTGCCAACCAAGTGACGATTGGCTATGCCGCCGCCTCGCGCGAGGACGCGCTGCATTATCTGTCCGAGCAGGCTGTTGAGCTTGGTTTTGCCGATGACGCGTCTGCTGTAGAGGCGGCTTTTATTGCTCGCGAAAACGAGGCCGAGACTGGCCTCGTCGCCGGTTTTGCCGTTCCGCATGCCAAGAGCGATGCGATCCATACGCCGGGCGTGGCCGTGCTCAAGCTGTCCGAGCCTGTTGAGTGGCCGAGCTTTGATGGCGTGCCCGTCGATGTGGCGCTCGCGCTGTACGTGCCCGCCGGCGAAGCGGGAACCACGCACCTGCGTCTGCTCTCCAAGGCTGCCGTGATGCTGATGGATGCCGGCTTCCGTGACAGGGTGCGCGAAAGCACCGATCCTGTCGAGATTGCCGAGCTCATCAACGCCGGGCTCGAGGGCTAGAACGGGCTCTCCGTTCCATTAATCGATCCTTCTCCAAGGAAAAGGGCCGCGACGCTATAGGCGTCGCGGCCCTGTCTGCGTTTCCCCAGATAAAACCTGCCAAAATAAACCTGTCCCTTTTCAGCAGGTTAATCAGTCTAGCGGGAGACGCCGCAGGACGTTTGCTCGGCAGAATGCGTAAGATGCGGGGCAAACGCTGCTGATGAGGTTGTACCGTATAGGCTGGAAAAGCGGCACGCTTTTTTTGCTGAGAACAACGCGAGAGAGAAGGCTCCATGTCCGACATTATCCGTATAAGCGACGCGCGGCTCGAGGAGCTTATCGCCGAGGATGTCCCCTATATCGATCTTACGACGCATATCCTGGGAATCGGTGAGGCGCTCGGTGCGATGGAGTATTACACACGCGAGAACTGTGTGCTTTGTTGCACGGAGGAGGTTGCGCGTGTGGCCACTATGCTGAACTTGACGGTCGAGTGGTTTGAGCCCTCGGGAACCAAGGTTGAAGCCGGGCAATCTTTTATGCGCGTACGCGGTTCGGCCGCCAATTTGCATCTGCTATGGAAAGTCGGCCTAAATATGTTCGACCACTACTCGGCTGTGGCAACCAAGACGCGCAAAATGGTCGACGCTGCGCATGCGGCCAATCCCATGTGCGAGGTGCTGACGACGCGAAAGAGCACGCCGGGCAATAGAGATCTGCTGACCAAGGCGATCGTTGCGGGCGGAGCGTTTCCGCATCGCATGGGCCTTTCCGAGACCGTGCTGGTGTTCGACAACCATACCAGGTTTATGACAGCGCCTTCTGGAGCGACGGGACTCGATGCGTTTATTGAGCTTCTGCCCCAGATTCGTCGACGCTGCATCGAGAAAAAGCTGTTTGTCGAGGCGGGCGCCGATGATGCTCGCAGGCTGGTGAAGGCGGGCGTCGACGGTATTCAGTTCGACAAAGTGTCGGTTGCCGAGCTGGGGCCGCTCGTCGAGGAGCTGCATGGAATCGATCCCCATGTGGCCCTAGTTGCGGCGGGAGGGATTCACCCCGACAACGCTGCCGAGTACGCGTCGACTGGCGTTGATGGCCTCGTGACCACGTCCTGCTATACGGCGAATCCCGTCGATATGAGCGTCAAGATGTTCGCTTAGCGCGTTGCCGCGCGTTTGCCCGGGCAAACGCGCCCAATAATAAAACCGTTTCTTTCTTTGCGGGTCCATGCTCGCAAAACGCAGTTGCGGTGGAATAGTTCCTGTTGGGGCCCGACGGGCCGCAAAACAGGAACTATTCCACCGCAACTTATTGGGATGCAGGTTACTTGTTCATGTTGCCGTGGATGTAGGGGGTGACCTCGGGTGAGATATGGCAGTAGCTCGACATGCGCACACCGGGCTCTTCCTGAAGCCCCTTTGCAGGTGCGGTAGTGTCTGAAAGCAGAAACGCTTCTCACCGCTGGACACTCGACCGAAAACCATGGTCCTACCGAGCGCTCGTTATGAGACTCCCATCTATATAGCGAACGTGCAATATGATATATACGTTATATACAAGTTTATAACGTGCAGTAGATTTGCGGTAACGCAAGCCGATGAAGGGGTCGATATGATCAAAGCTGTTATTTTTGACATGGATGGAACGCTGATCGATACCGAGCGTTTGGACATGAAGGCGTGGAAGGTGGGTGCTGCCGAGCTGGGTATCGAGATTGATGACGCGTTGACGCATCAGTTTATCGGCCGTTCGAATGCCGATGTTAAGGGCATCCTTGAGGCGCATTACGGCAAGGGCGAAACCGCCGACGCGATTTATGCCCGCAACATTGAGCTTCACACCGAGATGGCCAAGACCGACCTGGAGCTTAAGGCCGGCGCCGCAGAGTGCCTAGACGAGCTGCTGGCCGCGGGCTATCACGTGGGCTTTGCGACGTCGTCGCGCCGCGTTGCGGCCGAGCGCAATCTTAAAACGGTCGGCCTCTTTGACAAGTTCGAAACGGTGACCTTCGGCGAGGACGTCGCGCACGGCAAGCCCGACCCCGAGATCTACCTGCTCGCCTGCGAGCGCGCGGGCTTTGCCCCCGAGGAATGCGCCGTGGTCGAGGATTCGCGCAACGGCTGCGTCTCGGGCTTCACGGCCGGCTGCCATGTCTTTGCCGTTCCCGATATCTTGCCGCTGCCGCAGGACGTGGTGGACGGCTGCGAGACGGTACTCGATACGTTGTTCGATCTGGGGGCGGCAGTCAAGGCCGTGAGCTAAAGGTATGCGCCGAAGCCGATGGCGGTGGCTTCGGCGTAGTTGCTTGCCGGGGTACTGCGCACTCGGCAATCTGGGCGCCGATGCCGTAGCTGTCGGCTGCGGTGTTCCATTCATTAGAGGGGTCGCGCTCGTCTCTCTAAATGTCTCTCTAAAGATAAAGTCGGTTAGAGAGACAGCCTTAGGAAATCTAGCAGCGAATTCGATATATCTCTCTAAAGGTCTCTCTAAAACAAGGTGCTTATCTCTCTAAAGTTAGAGAGATAAATCTATTGGTTTAGAGAGACGGAATGCCAAGGCTGCCGTGATGCTGATGGACGCCGGCTTCCGTGACAAGGTACGCGCGAGCACCGATCCCGTTGAGATTGCGGAACTCATCAATAGCGGACTCGAAGACTAGAACGGTCATCCCGTTCAATCAATCGATCCTTCTCCAAGGAAAAGGGCCGCGACGCCATATGGGTGTCGCGGCCCTGTTTGCGTTTCCCCAGATAAAACCTGCCAAAATAAACCTGTCCCTTTTTGGTAGGTTGGCGACAATTTATGTAGTTCAGGTTGAGCATATGCGAGCGAGCGGGCTCCGGGTGCGGTAAGGTGACGCGAAACAAGCGGGCGCTGACCTTTTGGTCGCGCCCGTGAAGCTGAACGTCAGATTGCCGTGCCCGGAGCCCGCGCAGCGCCGAGCAGGTACGCCGTTTGTAAAACGGCGTAACCTAAAGGTTCATGTTGCCGTGGATGTAGGGGGTGACCTCGTGGGAGATGTGGCCGCAGCCTAGGTTGCGCAGGGCAGATTCGATGGCGGCGGGAAGCGGGGCCTTGCCCTCGTCGTTGACCGCGGTCCTGCCGAGGGCGGCGATCTTGGCGACGTCTGCCGGCGCGGCCTCGATATGCATGCAGCCGCCGACCAAGCGCGCGCGGACCTGGTCCAGGCCAAGGTCGTGCAGGTAGTCCTCACAGGTGCGGATTACATCGACCTTCTCGCGCGTGAGCTCCTCGCCCGTGGGGACTCGCGTGGCCAGGCAGGCTCCTGCCGGCAGGTTCCAGACGGGGTATCCCCAGGCGCGTAGCAGCTCGCGCTCCTCGTCCTTGGTAAAGTCGACCTCCATAAGCGGCGAGCGCACGTCGAGCTCCTGGGCGGCGCGCATGCCGGGGCGGTAGTCGCCGCGGTCGCTTGCGTTGCTGCCGTCGATGACGGTGGGAAAACCCAGCGACCTGGCGTGGTTGACGATGGCGGTAAAGCCGGCGCGCTTGCAGTGGTAGCAGCGGTCGGCGTCGTTGCAGGCTACCTGGGGGAGCTGCAGCTGATCGACCGAGAGGTTGAGCACGGGGAGCTTGAAATGCGGCCCCTCATCGGCCTGCCCGTCAACCGCCCGCTCAAACGAAGCCTGCTCGGGCGTGCCGATGAGCGGCGTAGTGAGGTGAACAAGAAGCGTGCTGGCGGGCATGATGCGGGCGCATACGGCGGCCAAAAAGCTGCTGTCAACGCCGCCGGAAAACCCGATAGCCACGCGCCCGTATGCCAAAAGCAGCTGTTCGAGCGCCGATAGCTTGTCTTGAAGCTCCTCTGCGGGTGCCGTGGTGTCTAAAATCATGAAACGATCCTTATCGTTGAGTACTCGATCGAAAACTATAATCCTACCGAGCCACTTGTCATAAGACTTCTATCTATGTAACGAAAGTGCAATATGCTATATACGTTATATACAAGTTTACAAGTGCGGTAAAGTTGCGGGAGTACAGCAGCGCGAAGCGATGGGGGACCGATATGATCAAGGCTGTCATTTTTGACATGGACGGAACGCTGGTCGACACCGAGCGTTTGGGTATCAAGGCGTGGAAGGCGGGCGCGGCCGAGCTGGGATTCGCGATTGACGATGCGCTGATCCATCAGTTTATCGGCCGCACGCTGCCCGATGTCATGGAGATCCTTGATGGGCATTACGGCAGCCGCGAAACCGCTGAGGCGATCTATCGTCGCCACAAGGAGATTCGCGACGAGATGGTCAAGACCGAACTGGAGCTTAAGGCCGGCGCCGCCGAGTGCCTAGACGAGCTGCTGACCGCGGGCTATCACGTGGGTCTTGCGACGTCGTCGCGCCATGTTACCGCCGAGCGCAACCTTAAGACGGTCGGCCTCTTTGATAAGTTTGAGACGGTGACCTGCGGCGAGGACGTCGTACACGGCAAGCCCGACCCTGAGATGTACCTGCTCGCCTGCGAGCGCGCGGGCTTTGCTCCCGAGGAGTGCGCCGTGGTCGAGGATTCCCGCAACGGCTGCGTCTCGGGCATCACGGCCGGCTGCCACGTCTTTGCCGTTCCCGATATCGTGCCGCTGCCGCAGGACGTGGTGGATGGCTGCGAGGCCGTGCTCGATACGCTGTTCGATCTGACGGCCGCGGTCAAGCCCGTGTGTTAGCGTTCGCACGCGAGTCGCCATGCCCCGCGCCCGATCCCGCGGGACGGTGACGGCAACGGCGCCTGCGTGGAGGCGCTGACGCAGTCAGCCCCTCTTATCACGCCAAGATTGCTGTTTTGGCCGATAAGAGGGGCATTGTGCTTTAAGCGACTGGGGCTGCGGCCTTGGTAAGGAGCTGGCGGAGGGTTATGACGCTACAAGTTACTCCAGGAGCCAGTCGATCACGTTGCGCTTGCGGACTCCTTCGTAGTTCGCGTCCGCAAACAGCGTGTCGAGCGTAAGAAGCGTCTTGGGATAGTTGTCTCGGACTTTCTTAAAGGGGGCCAACTCTCGATTGAGGGTAGTTTCGTCGAGCGTTGTGGCTGAAACCTGAAAATAGGCTGTCTCGTCTGAGTTTAGGGCAACAAAATCGATTTCCCCGCCGTCGATATCGCCCACGTAGACGTCGTATCCACGGCGTAGGAGCTCGAGATAAACAACATTCTCGAGGATATGACCGATATCGCTGCTTTGGGTTTTGACGAGAGCGCCTCTAAGTCCAAGGTCAACGGCGTAGTATTTGCCGTTTGTTGAAAGAAGCTGCCGACCGCGCACGTTATAGCGCGGAGCAAAGTACAGCACAAGGCTGTCTGTTAAGCCTTTGAGGTACTTGGCTACGGTTTTCTGGTCGGTTTTGTTGCCGTTGGACGAGAGCGTGTCGGAGATTTTTTTAATCGAGATCCGGTTTCCAATGCTATGGAGTAGGAACTTGGTGATATCGCGCAGGGTCGGGACGTCCGAGACCTTCAGGCGTTCGATAACGTCGCGTATGACGATGGTATCGTAGAGGCTCATAAGATAATCGCGCGCCTGGGGTCCTTGAATGCCCGTCTCGGCGATAAAGGGAAAAGAGCCCCGGGTGATGTACTCGTCAAACAACTGCGCGGGAGCCTTTCCGTCATTGGTTTTTGCCGAGCAAAACTCCTTAAAGGATAGGGGCAGCATCTTGAGCTCTACGTAGCGACCAGAGAGCAAAGTTGCCAGTTCGCTCGAGAGCAGATAGGCGTTGGAACCGGTTATGTAGAGGTCGACATTGTCCTTGATAAAAAGACTGTCGACGGCTTTTTCGAAATGCTCGACGTGCTGTATCTCGTCCAGAAAAACGTAGTTCATCTTATCGGGGACGAGTCTGGCGGAAATGTAGTTGTAGAGTGCTCTATACGACGTAAGCGACTCGAACTCCAGGTCTTCAAAGTTGAGGGATATAACCTGGTCGCCTGTGATTCCATGATCGCGCAGGTAGCTACGGTAGATTTCGAATAGCTTTGATTTGCCGGACCTTCGCACGCCCGAAACGACCTTGATGACGTGCGAGTCTTTCCACGAAATGAGCCAGTCGAGGTACTGTTTGCGATCAATCAGATTCATGAAACCCCTTTCTTGGCGAGAAAAAACTGGAGCAAAATCAATACTTATAGGAAATATCTAAAAATATGGAATTGAATCTATTTTAACAAAAAAGTTAATGAAAAATGGATTACATTCCATAAATATCCGTAGCCGCAGGTTCGGCTAAACGGGGAGGGAACATGGGGCCAGCAAAACGCCGCAGCGGGACTGTTCCCGTTGCGGCGTTTTTTGTTACAGGTAGGCGCCCAGGTTGATGTCGGTTATTGGGGCCGCGGATGGGCCCGTCGGGTGCTGCTCGGCCTTTTGGGTGCTCACACGTTCGAGCAAGAAGGGGCGCACGAGCTCCTGACGGTTAATGTCCTCGGCGGCCGTGGCCGTGGTGACGGTGCGCGCGGCGGAGCCGATGCGGACTCGTTTGGTCTTGGCGGCAGGTTTATCCTCGATTTGCTCCATGAGCAATTGAACGCCCTTGCGGCCAATCTCGTAGCCTGGGGGTGCTACCGTGGTGAGCGGGACCGCTCCGCTCCAAGCGAGCGGGTTGCCGTCGCAGCCGGCCACGCGGACCTGGCCGGGGACGGAAATGCCTTTGTCGGTCAGCGCCGAGATAACGCCCGAGGCCAATACGTCGGTCAGGCCGATGACAAAATCGGGGCGCTCGTCGCCGGAGCGCCCGGCAATCTGAGCGCCAATGCTGTAGCCGTCGGCTGCGGTATTCCACTCTCCGGCGTCAATGACCTCAATTTTGATATCGGGATGCAGGGCGAGGGCCTTGTGGATGCCAAGTACGCGCAAGGTGAGCTGCATAAATGCCGCCCTTCCCACAACGGTGATATGGCGTGCGCCACGGGCAACGGCGAGCTCGGCGATAATGCGGCCTTGTGCCTCGTTGTCGGCAGCCACGTAGTAGCCGGGCTCGGAACAGTGGATGTCAAGATGGACGATCGGCACGGGCATCTTGGTCATGGCGGGGTGCCAGTCGGGAGACGCCATGGGCTGAACCATGACGCCGGACATCTGCGTGCCCATAAAATAGCGCAGGTAATGATCCTCGAGAATATCGTCGTTATCGGCATTGGCGATGAGTAAATCGTAGCCGTGCTTGCGGGCCTCGTTGTGGGCGCCGCTGGCAATTTGGAGCGAGAAGCCGTGGTCGAGGCGGGGGAGGACTAGGCCAAAGGACTTGGTGGCGCCGCCTGCGAGCTGACGGGCGCTTTGGTTGGGCAGGTAGCCCAGTCGATTGATGGTTTCGTTGATAAGTTTGAGGGTCTCGGGGCGCAGCTTTTCGGGATGGTTGAGCGCGTTGGAAACCGTGCCCAGCGAGACTCCCGCCTCGCGCGCGACATCGCTGATTTTTACCTTTGCCATAGCGGCCCCTTTGATGCGTTTCAAGTACAAGCCAGATTGTAGCATCGCCCGCCCCTAGGGTGCCAAAACCTGCCAATTAGGGACAGGTTTATTTTGGTAGGTTTTATCTGGGCAAACGCTGGAGCCCAAACCACCACAAAGGTGCCTGTCCCCTTCGTGGTGGTTTGGACCGGCTGGGCATGTGTGCATCGGGTGGTATCTAAGTTGAGATACCACTTCTGGTATATCAGCTTGCGCTTGCGTGAGTACAATACTCGAACGTTATACGTCTCAGCGCCCCCTGTGCGTGGACGTCTTGCAGTCACGCGAACGAAGGGATTTATCCTATGTGCGGAATCGTCGGCTACACCGGCTCTGATATTGCAAAGAACATCCTGGTCACGGGCCTCAAGCGCATGGAGTATCGCGGCTATGACTCCTCGGGTGTTGCGCTCGAGGTGGGCGAGGGCGCCGCGGCGCACCTCGACGTCATCCGCCGCGTGGGCAAGGTCGCGGGCCTGGAGAGCGAGCTTTCCAACATCGACAGCGACGCTACCTGCGGTATCGGCCACACCCGTTGGGCCACCCACGGCAAGCCCTCCGTCGTTAACGCCCATCCCCACACCAGCTGCGACGGTCGTATCGCCATCGTCCACAACGGCATCATCGAGAACTTCGCCGAGCTGCGCGAAGAGCTGGAGGGCCGCGGCCACCACTTTAAGAGCGAGACCGATACCGAGGTCTTCGCGCATCTGATCGAAGAGGCTTATGCCGAGACGCACGACCTGATGGCCTCCGTGCGCGAGGCTTGCACCCACGTGGTCGGTGCCTATGGTCTGGCCGCCGTGTGCGCTGACGAGCCCGGCGTGATCGCCGTGGCGCGCAAGGACTCCCCGATTGTGGTCGGCGTGGGCGAGACCGGCTCCTACGTTGCCTCCGACGTGATCGCGCTTATCGATGCCACTCGCGATGTCGTGGTGCTCGAGGACGGACAGTTTGCCAAGCTCACGCCCGCGGGCGTCGAGTACACCGACGAGGCCGGCAACGTCATCGAGCCCAAGGTCACCCACATCGACTGGGACCTGGACATGGCAGAAAAGGGCGGTTATCCCGACTTTATGCTCAAGGAAATCCACGAGCAGCCGCGCGTCGTGCGCGATACGCTGGTGGGCCGTATGACCCCCGCCGGCGAGCTCGATATCGACGAGCTGGGCCTGTCCCTCGAGGAACTCAACGACATCGACCGCGTCTACGTGATCGCTTGCGGCACTAGCTATCACGCTGGCCTCATCGCCAAGAACCTTATTGAGGGCTGGGCTCGCATCCCCACCGAGGTTGAGGCGGCCAGCGAGTTCCGCTATCGCAATCCCATCATCACGCCGACGACGCTTGTCGTGGCTGTGTCCCAGTCGGGCGAGACGGCCGACACCCTTGCCGCCATTCGCGACGCGCGCATCAAGGGCGCCAAGGTCTTCGGCATCACCAACGTGGTGGGCAGCCCGGTGGCGCGTGAGAGCGACGGCGTCATCTACACCAAGGCCAACAAGGAGATCGCGGTCGCCTCGACCAAGAGCTTCATCGGCCAGGTCGTGAGCCTTACGCTGCTGGCTTTGCTGCTGGCGCAGGTTAAGTACCGTCTGACCACCAAGCAGGCGCGCATGCTGTTCCGCGAGCTTTCCGATACGGCCGAGCAGATCCAGTGGATTTTGGATACCCAGACCGAGGCCGTTCATGAGGCCGCCCTGCTGTGCAAGGACGCGCAGTCGGCGCTGTTCGTGGGCCGCGGCATGGGTGCCGCTATTTCCTACGAGGGCGCGCTCAAGCTCAAGGAGGTCAGCTACCTGCATGCCGAGGCCTACGCCGCCGGCGAGATGAAGCACGGCCCCATTGCCCTGATCGACCCGGGCTTCCCTGTCATCGCTGTGGCCACCAAGAGTGCCACCTACGACAAGACCGTGTCGAACCTCATGGAGTGCAAGGCGCGCGGCGCCAAGGTTATCGTCGTTGCCACCGAGGGTGACGAGGAAATCAACAAGATTGCCGACTGCATCATTCGTGTGCCGGCCGTCCGCGACGTGTTCAGCCCCATCACGGCGAGCGTCCCGCTGCAGTTGCTTGCCCGCGAGGTGGCCATCCTGCGCGGCTGCGACGTCGACCAGCCCCGTAACCTGGCAAAGAGTGTCACAGTCGAGTAGTTGGTTCCGCCGTTCTAACGACCAAGGCCCGGCTCCGCGTCATCATGACAGAGTCGGGCCTTTTTGTACGGAGAAACCACCACAAAGGTGCCTGTCCCCTTTGTGGTGGTTTTGGCAGGTTAGCGGAGCTTGCTGGTCTCGAAGTACTCGGGGAACTGGTCCAGAACCTCGGTTTGGTTGCGGAACATCATGTGCAGGTGCTTGCTGACCAAAAAGCTCGCTTCGATGGGGTCGCGACCGGCGATAGCGCGGCGAATCTGCTTGTGCTCGTTCACGATGTCCTGATTGTCGAGAACCTGCGTGGCGGCGCGCAGCCAGCGGAAGCGCTCCAGGTCGGCATTGGTCTCTTCGAGCCACGACCACACGGTGCTGCGACATGCGATGCTAAAAATCATGTGATGCATGAGGTTGTCGCTCAAAAAGAAGCCGATGCGATCCTCTTCGGCCATGGCCTTTTCCTGCAGCACGATGGCGCGGTCGAGCTGCTCGATGCCGGCCGACGTGGCGCGCGCACAGCACTCCACAATCACCTGCTTTTCCAGATGCTCGCGGATGTAACAGGCACTCTCGGCAAGGGTGAGGTTGATGGGTGAGACGTAGGTGCCGCTCTGGGGCACGGTGCGCACCAGGCCTTCCTGCGCCAAGCGAACCAAAGCCTCGCGCACGGGCGTGCGCCCCATATCCAGGTCGTCGCAAAGTTGCTTGACGCCCAGCTTTTCGCCCGGCTTGTAGTCCAGGTAGACGATTTTGCGTCGAATGGTGTGGTAGGACTGGTCCTGTAGGCTCGTTTCCTGCTCGCCGACGTGCATCGATTCTTCCATAGCGCCTCGCAACTGTTCTATCAAACTCATATGTCAGTTGTTAATTATGCCGCGAATCAGCTTTCCGCGGTGGGTAATTCGGCTGTTGCCCAAGAACTATTGCGGCATCTTAGTCTTTGTTTACGCAAGGCTGCGCTCAATGTTGCCGTATCATAAGCCGTCGCAAACGTGAAAGAGAAAGAAGGAATCCCATATGCAACTGGCGAATATCGTACGCGAGCGCTGGAAGGGTGTCTTGTTCTGCCTGATCATCGCTATCCCCGCGACGCTGCTCGGCAAACAAATTGAGGTGGTCGGCGGGCCGGTATTTGCCATCCTCTTTGGCATGGTCCTGGCGCTCGTCTTTCCCAAGAATCGCCGCGAACAGCTCGCCGCCGGTGTCACCTATACATCTAAAAAAGTCTTGCAGTACGCGGTTATCCTGCTTGGCTTTGGCATGAACCTCTCGCAGATCCTGTCCAAGGGCGCCCAGTCGCTGCCGATTATCGTGGCGACAATCTCGACTTCGCTTGTCATTGCCTTTGTGCTCTGCCACGTCATGAACGTGCCGAGCAAGATCGCGACGCTTGTGGGTGTGGGTTCGTCGATTTGCGGCGGTTCTGCCATCGCCGCGACCGCACCCGTCATCGATGCCGACGATCGCGAGATTGCCCAGGCTATTTCGGTCATCTTCCTGTTTAACGTTATCGCGGCGCTCGTGTTTCCGACGCTCGGCGGTATGCTCGGGCTGACCAACGAGGGCTTTGGCCTGTTTGCCGGCACCGCCATCAACGACACCTCGTCCGTAACGGCTGCGGCGAGCGCTTGGGACAGCATGCATCCCGGCGCCAATGTGCTCGAGAGCGCCACGGTGGTCAAGCTCACCAGGACGCTGGCCATTATTCCCATCACGTTGGTCCTCGCATGCTGGCAGATGCATCTGGCGCGCAAGGCCGGCGGCGACGCCAAAAGCACGTTCTCGCTTAAACGCGCGTTTCCCATGTTTGTGCTGTTCTTTGTGCTGGCGAGCGTAATCACCACGGTGCTTCAGCTTCCCGTGTCCATCACGGCGCCCATCAAGGAGCTGTCGAAGTTCTTTATCGTGATGGCCATGGCGGCTATTGGCTTTAATACCGATATCGTCGAGCTGGTCAAAAAGGGCGGCAAGCCCATCGCGCTGGGCTTTTGCTGCTGGATTGGCATTGCGTGCATGAGTTTGGGAATGCAGCACGTGCTGGGAATCTGGTAGAGAAGTAGCTTATTCGCGTGCTGGTTGCTGGTTGCTGGTGAGCGCAAGCCTGCGGTGGAGCGATAGGAGCTCTTGCGGGTATGGCTTGTCCGCAGGTTTATAAGTCCCGAAGAGCTCTTATCGCCCCGCCAGGATGGCGATGCGGGGCAACACCTATACTCGCAGGACGGCGCTTTCTGCCCTATAGTGTTTGGTGAGCAATATCGTTCAATTTTGAAACACTCGGTCGTGCGACCGTCGGCGGTTGCACGTCGCCGCGGACAGGGGCAAATCATGGATAGCGATGCCAAGCTGAACATCTTGACCGAGGCCCTGGCTGCTGCCGGGGCCTCGGCATTGGCAATCGATGCGCGTGGGGACGTCGCGATTTCGACCATGAATGACGCGGCGCTTGAGCGGGATGTGGCGGCTTTTGTCGCTGAGCGCCTCGACCGTATAGGAGACGGCGCGCGTCTGGTTATGGGGCGTGCGGGTACGCGCCTGAGCCTGACCGTTCGCTCCGTCGACAAAGAGGGCGGGGGCCTTTGGGTCGTCGTGGTCCGCGAGGTGCGCGGCGCCGCGGCGCACGCGGGCATCGAGTGGCTCAACGCCGACGAAGTTGAGGCCCGCTACGAATCGAGCGCGTACGGCATCGTTGAGGGGCCTGCCTCGGTGGCTGCGCCGGTCGCCGAGAGCTACGCGCGCGGTGTGCCCCTTATGCTCGAGGGCGAGCTGGGAACGGGTCAGGTCGAGATTGCCATGCGCCTCTATCTGGACGGTCCTTTTGTCGATCAGCCCTTTGTTGCCGTTGCGCTCGATGAGCTAACGGATCGCGGCTGGCGCCATCTGCTCAAAAGCGCCGAATCGCCGTTGTTCCAAACGGGGCTGACACTTTGCATTGAGGGCTGGAACACGGTTGGCCCCCAGCGTCTCCGCGAGCTCGTTTCCACGATGGCCGACACCGCGTTGGCGACGCGCTGCCATGTGGTGCTGACGGCGAATGACATGCCGGGCGGCAGCGAAAGTGATCAAGCCGCCTTTGTGACCGAGCGCTTCGCCTGTGCGGTGAGCGTGGCGCCGGCAATCGTCGAGCAGGGAGCCACGTCGCAAAAGATTGCGCGCTATTTGGAATATCTCGCTGGTGCATTTGGGACGGCAGCGCCCACGCTGTCTGCCGCGGCGACGAAGGCGCTCGATGCTTACCGCTGGCCGCGCAATTATCTGCAGCTCCGCGAGGTCTCGGAACGACTGTATATATTGGTGGGGGCGGGCACGGTGGATCGCGCTGTGGCGGAGGAAGTGCTAGCCCAAGAGGACGTGATTAAGACCGCAACCTTTGGCGCCCCGACACTCGAAAGCGACCTGTATATCCTGCGACCGCTGGCCGATACCGAGCGAGATATCGCGCATCTGGTTGTAGATCATCTCCACGGCAACCGAACCCGTGCGGCGGAGGTGCTGGGCATAAGCCGAACAACGCTGTGGCGCTTACTGAAGGACGATGACCGTTGAGCGAGGCGCCCGTGACCGCGCGCGACGCGTGTGCTACAGTCCAAAGCGTTATTGTTTCGATTTGGTTACGGCGTGCGGGGGCGTATGGCTGAGACTACAAAACCGAGCCGCAGAAGGCGGAGCGCCGCGCCGGTTAACCGACGCACAACATCGGTGACGTGGGGCAAACACGCCTCGGGGTTTGACGGCTCGTTCAAGCGCACTAAATACGGCTATCCTTCGACAGGTGCCCGCTTGGCAATGCAGGCAGAGTCCTCGCTGTGGGACCGCAAACGCGTGGTGGGCTCAAAGCTCAAGCACGACGGCACGCTCGGCTACATCAGCCGCGGGGCGGCTCGTCGCAGCGGACTCAATCCGGCTGGTTGGCATCGTTATGTTCCGATCGCGGTCGTCGTTGCAGTGATCGTCATCGCACTCGCTGCGCTTGGCTACGCCGGCGACGGTGCCAACTTGGACGCGATGTTTAAATCGCCCGAGCTCGCGCATGCAGGCACAGAAATAGTCGAGGGCGCTCGGACCCAGACGGGCGTCGCGCCCCAGCGCGGTATCGTTGCGGCAGCCTCCACCATCGCCGATGCGCAAAAGGACGAGGGCGAACAGGGCGACGGCGCCGAAACGACCCACACGAACGAAACGACGACAACTCCATCGGCAAGATAAGTTGCGAGTGGGGTGGCTAAAATAGCCTCGTCCCAAATTAGCTACCCCTATGACGCTCTTGGGTTACCTTACGTAGACGACGTTGTCGCGGCGGGGGTTGGGCTCGGGTAGCGTGTCCTCGGCATAGCCCAGAATGCAGTGACCGACACCGCGCAGGCTGCCGTCGGCGGGCAGGCTCCAGCTGGCCAGCAGCTCCAGGCCCTCGGGCGAGTCAAAGACCTCATGCGCGCGGTGAATCCAGCATGAATCGACACCCAGTGCATAGGCGGCGTTGAGCAAGTTGCCCATGGCGAGCGAGCCGTCTTCCAGATGCGTGGGCACGTTGCGGTCGACCAGTACCACCACAACCGTTTTGGCTCCGTAGAAGGGGTCGCCGTTGCTACCCATGACTTGGGCGTTAAGCTGCGAGAGACGCTCGACGGTCGCGGGATCGGTGACGGCGACAAACGTCACCGGCTGGCGGCCCATGCCGCTCGGTGCATATTGGCCGGCTTCGATAATACGTGCAAGCTTTTCGGCCTCGACGGGACGATCGCTGTATTTGCGGCAGCTGCGGCGGTGAATGAGCGCTTCGATAGTCTCCATGGTGCCTCCTTGTAGTGGCGTTGCAGATGCCCCGTTCATACCCGTCGGGCTCAAACGATAGACGGTCAATTGCCCGGCCAAAAGGATAGATTCCAATTGGGAAAGTAGGTTTGCATAAAAGTACCTTCAGAATGTGACAAACAAATGGGATGGTTAAACGTTTTATCCCGTCTACCCTGCGGTTTTTTACCACTTGCCTAAATGACGAACGTATAACCTCTGATAAAGGTTTTACTAAAGGAGTACCAACGTTTATCAATGCGCCGTGGTGGCGCCGGGCCAGGAGGTAACTATCATGTTCCAGGCTGGAGATGTCGTCGAGACCGACTTCGAAGGATTTCTGAAGCTGCTGCGTTCCAAGACGCGCGCTTTTGTGACGATTGACGATCACGAGTACTACATCA
Organism: uncultured Collinsella sp.; assembly: GCA_905205405.1. Taxonomy (GTDB): domain Bacteria; phylum Actinomycetota; class Coriobacteriia; order Coriobacteriales; family Coriobacteriaceae; genus Collinsella. Next base: position 54,747 of record CAJLDK010000008.1, on the reverse strand, counting down.
CGCACACCGATGGCTATTGGCGTGTTCAGGATTGCGAGGCCCTCAACGACAAGGGCCACTTTACTGACTGCTCCGAGCTGGTCAATACGGTCTGCGAGGTTGTTGAGCTGCCTTGGATTTGCGGCAAGAGCCTGCATGACAGCTTTGCGGGCGCTACGGTCTACGAGGCCGTCGCTGCCTAACAGGCAATAAAACCCGATTTTCACGTGACCGCTGGCGCCGCCCCCGCGCCGGCGGTCTTTTTCTGCCGATAGGCCATAAAAGTGCACGCGTTTGCGGAGAGCCTGTTGACGATAGTCAAAACTCGGACTAATCTAGAGATATAAAATTGGTCAAAAATCGGACAATCGAATGGTGGGATAGATGAATAGTGCGGTTACGCTGGTCGACTTCGACCGGTTGCTCAATGGACTCGACCATATCTATTCGGAGTTCTCGCGCGCCTGCGGCCTTTCGGACTGCGCTTACTGGATGCTCGTCGATACCAGCACGGCGGGCGGCAGTATTGCCGCAAGCCGTCTGACAAGCGAATGGTTCTACAGCAAGCAGACCATCAACTCGGCCATTAAAACCTTGACGGCGCGGGGCTTCGCAACGTTGGAGTTTGCCGAAGGCAGTCGTAAGAACAAGGTTGTGAGCCTGACCGAAGAGGGCAGGCGATTTGCCGAGCGTTATGCGCTGCCGGCACTCAAGGCCGAGCAGCGAGCCTTTGGCGCGCTTGAGCCGTGTGAGCAGCGCGAGATTATGCGCTTGATCGGAAAATTCTCTCAGGTGCTCAGTGAGGAGTGCGAGGCATTTAAGCAGCATATCGCTGCCGAGAGCCAAGCCGAGAATCAAGGTGAGGGGGAGTCGTGCGACTGTTAATGAGGTTTCTGAAGCCCTATCGAGGGCTTATCGCAGTGACGCTGCTGGTGCTGCTGGTTGATAACGTCGGCACGCTGTTGGTTCCCACGATGCTGGCGAACATGGTCAACACCGGTATCACCACGGGTGATGTCGACTACATTTTGCGCAATGGCCTCTACATGCTTATCGCGACCGGCATGGCCAGCGGCGGCGCGGTGCTGGGCTGCTATCTTTCGGCGCGCTTGGCCGCCAACGTGGCCTGCGATATCCGCAATGCCGTGTACGACAAGTCGCTCGAGCTCGCGGCCAGCGACTTTGAGCGCTTTGGCACCGGATCGATGATCACGCGCTCGCTCAACGACATCAACGTGATCCAGCAGGCGATTCTGCAGACGATTCAACTGGTGCTGCCGGTGCCGTTTTTGGCCGTGGCGGGCATCATCTTCGCCTGGTTTATCGATCCCGCCATGGGCACGCTGCTGGGCGTCGTGGTTGCGATTGTGCTGGTGGCGGCGGTCTTTACGGTTGCCAACGCGGCTCCGATCTTTATGCGCTTGCAGAGCTTTATCGACCGCATGAACGTGGTGCTGCGCGAAAACATCGTGGGCGTGCGCGTCATCCGTGCGTTTAACAAGGAGCGTCACGAGGAGCGGCGCCTGGACGAGGTGTTTAGCGATTACGCGGCCAATGCCATCAAGGTCAACCACCTGTTTGTGGGCCTCGACAGCTCAAGCTTCTTTTTGATGAACATCGCCGAGGTAGCGGTGCTGTGGGTTGGCGGCAACCGCGTGGGCGCCCACGCCATGCAGATCGCGAGCATCTCGGCGGTGCTGGAGTACGCGCTTCTGATCCTGTTCTTTGTGATGATGGCGCAGATGGTGGTGCTAACGCTGCCACGCGCCGCGGCATGTCTAAGCCGTGCACAGCAAGTGCTGGAGATTGAGCCGAGCATCGTCGATGGCCAGCGTACGCTTGATGCGGCCGCGTCCGACTCAAAGGACGGGGCTGATGCGGTTGCCGTGTTCGATCATATGTCGTTTCGCTTTGACGACGCCGACGAGGACACGCTGTGCGATCTGAACTTTACCTGTCGTCGCGGTCAGACGACAGCGATTGTGGGCTCGACGGGCTCGGGCAAGTCAACGGTGGCAAAGCTTCTGTTGCGCTTCCACGATGCCACGAAGGGTGCCATTCGCTTGAGCGGCGTCGATTTGCGCGAGCTTTCGCAAGGTGAGATTCGCGGGCGCATCGCCTACGTGCCGCAGAAGGCGTGGCTGTTCTCGGGCACCGTGGCAAGCAACCTGCGCTTTGGCAACGAAGACGCGACCGAGGCGGACATGCTTCATGCGCTGCAGGTTGCCCAGAGCACCTTTGTGCTCGATCAGCCGCAGGGGCTCGATACCCCGGTGGTGCAGGGCGGTACGAACTTTTCGGGCGGCCAGCGCCAACGTCTGGCCATCGCCCGTGCGCTCATGAAGCATGCCGATCTATATATCTTCGACGATAGTTTTTCGGCCCTGGACTTTAAGACCGATGCGGCCCTGCGCCATGCGCTGCAGGACGAGACGCGCGACGCCGCGGTGCTCATCATCGCGCAGCGCATCTCGACGATTCTGCACGCCGACCAGATTGTCGTGCTCAAGGATGGCGAGGTCGTGGGCCTGGGCACGCATGGCGAGCTTATGGAAACCTGCGAGGTGTACCGCGCCATCGCGGAATCGCAGATGAAGGGAGGTGAGTAGCATGACCGAGGAGCTCGAGAAGCAGGGCGGCGTTGATGACGCCGTTGCCGCGGGGCTGGTCGAGGAAACGGCTGTCACGTCGACCGAGCTGGATGACGCCGCCAAGGCTGCAGTCGAGCGCGAGGCTCGCCGCCAAGCGCTCTACGAGGAAAACGAGCGTGCCGAGGACGAGCGTGCCCGCGCCGAGGCAGAGCGTATGCGCGACGTGGACGACGAAGAAGAGGGCGAGACGCCCCGGGATACCTGGGCGACGGTGCGCCGCCTGTGGAGCGAGGCCGTCGGCGACCATTGGCGCTTCTACATCGTGTTTGCGAGCATTGTGTTCTATGTTATCTTTAACACCGCTGCACCGGCATATAGCGCCCGCGTGATCGATGAGCTGTGGGGCCACATTCAGGTGGCGTTTGCCAACGGAACCACCTTCAACATCACCTGGGAGAACTGCGGCAAGACCATCTTCGTCTACTTTATGATCTGGACTGCCGCTGCCTCGTTCTATGCGCTCCAGAGCTTTTTGATGTCGAGCGTGGCCGAACGCCTCAACCTGCGTCTACGCAACCGCATCGCACAAAAGCTCAACCGTCTGCCGCTTGCCTTCTTTGACGCGCATCGTCCCGGTGAGGTCGTCAGCCGTGCGACCAACGACTTGGACAAGATGTCCGAGAGCATGCAGCGCGGATTGCTGCAGCTGCTTGTGTCGATCGGCACCGTGGTGGGCGCCGTGGGCGTGATGTTCGTGTTTAGCGTGCCGCTTACGCTAGTCTTTTTGTTCTTTACGGCGTTGTCGCTGCTGGTGACCAAGGTGGTTTCGCGCCGTACGCATGATGTGACGGGCGAGCGTCAGGAGTGGGTGTCCAAAATCACGAGCGCGGTCGAGGAAGGCTATTCGGGCCGTTTGGTGATTCGCGCATTCAACCGCGAGCACCAGAGCTCTGCCGAGGTGCACGAGGCCTCGGGCGAGCTGGCGCGCGTGAGCACCAAGGCCGACTTTATGATCAACGCCGTCGGACCCGCGGTTCGCTTTATTGGTCGCCTGGCGCAGATTGTGATTGCGCTCGTGGGCTGCAGCATGCTGGTCGCCGGTCACATGACCGTCGGCGTGTTCCAGGCGTTCTTCCAGTTTATCTACGAGGCGTCCGAACCCATGACGCAGCTGTCGTTCACTTTTAACTCGCTGCAGAGCGCGCTGGCGAGTGCGGAGCGCGTTTTCGACCTGCTTGATGAGCCCGAGATAGAGGCCGATCCGCTGCCGGACGAGGCCGCCAAGCTGCCGGGTCGCATTGAGGGCCGCGTCGCTTTTGAGCACGTGCGCTTTGGCTATGCGCCCGACAAGCCGCTCATGCGCGACGTGTCGTTTACCGCCGAGCCGGGCCAGAAGATTGCCGTGGTGGGAACCACGGGCGCAGGCAAGACGACGCTCATCAACCTGCTCATGCGCTTCTACGAGATTGACGGCGGGCGTATTACGCTCGACGGCGTGGATACGAGCCGCATGGATCGCGGCGAGCTGCGACAGCAGTTTGGCATGGTGCTACAGGACGCCTGGCTGTTCGACGGCACGATTGCCGAGAACATCGCCTACGGCTGCCCCGAGGCAACGCGCGAGGAGATTGTTGCGGCCGCTCGCGCCGCCCAGGTCGACTTCTTTGTGCGCACCATGCCTCAGGGCTACGACACGCGCGTAGCCAACGATGCCGAAAGCATCAGCCAGGGCCAGCGTCAGCTGCTGACCATCGCACGCGTGCTGCTCAACAACCCGGCGATTCTCATCCTGGACGAGGCGACCTCAAGTGTGGACACGCGCACCGAGCTTGCTATCGGCCGCGCCATGGACGCGCTCATGCGCGGGCGCACGAGCTTTGTGATCGCGCATCGCCTGTCGACGATCGTGGACGCCGACCTGATCTTGGTCATGGATCACGGCAACATTATCGAGCAAGGCACGCATAAGGAACTGCTGGCTGCCGAGGGTGCTTACGCCGACCTCTATCTGAGTCAGTTCGCATAATGTGACAAAGGGACAGTCCCGCATGTCACATCAAAAGGAATGGCGCGCCGGGGATTGATTCCCTGGCGCGCCTTTTGCGTCGGTGCCGATATTGTTTTGTGCCGCTTGCGTTCCTAACGTTCGTCCATGAGCTTGGCGACGAGGGCCTTGAGCTCGGCCACCTCTCGCTCGAGTTCTTTGACGCGGCGGGCATTCTCGGTGATGCCCTGGCGGTTGAGGGCACTCTGCTCGGCGGCGTCATCGGGCATGTACTCGCGATGCTGCTTGGCGTCGAAACTCTCCTCGAACACACGGCAGCCGTTGCGCTTGATGATGCGTCCTGGCACGCCCACGACGGTGCAGTTGTCGGGCACGTCCTTGACGACAACCGAGTTGCCGCCGATTTTGACGTTGTTGCCGATGCGGATGTTGCCGAGCACCTTGGCGCCTGTGCCCACGGTGACGTTGTTGCCCAGGGTGGGGTGGCGTTTGCCGGTCTCGTTGCCGGTACCGCCGAGCGTGACGCCCTGGTAGAGCACGCAGTTGTCGCCCACGATGGTGGTCTCGCCGATGACGACGCCCATGGCATGGTCGATAAAGAAGTGCTTGCCGATCTGTGCGGCGGGATGAATCTCGACGCCGGTGATGTGGCGGGTGATTTGCGAGAGCACGCGGGCGAGCGAGCGATGACCGTGCTCCCAGAGCCAGTGCTCGGGCACGTGGTTCCACTTGGCGTGCAGGCCAGGATAGGAAAGGAAGATGACTAGACCGTTTTGCGCGGCGGGATCCTGCGCTTGGACGGTCTTGATGTCCTCGCGAATGGTATTGATAAAGCTCACCGGCCGCCCTCCCTTAGCGCCATGGCAATGCGATTCAATAAAGTATAGCGATTCGCTAGGGATTAGGAAGGACAATCTTGGCGGCATTGCGCAACAGGTGTCAGTTATGCAAACTTGCTGGTAATGGGGTCATGCTTTTGTGGGGTTGCGCACGAGGGGGCGCCGCAACCGTATACTGGTCAACTTGGACGTATCCGCGCCCACAACTGAGAGGTTTTACTTCATGGGTTTCATCAATTTTATCGCCGAGCTGCTCAAAGACCCGCGCACCGCGATTGCCAGCTGGATCGCCGCCGGCCCGCTTATGGCCTACGGCTGCGTGTTCCTGATCATCTTTATCGAGACGGGCGTGGTGTTCTTCCCGTTCCTTCCCGGCGACTCGCTGCTGTTTGCCTCGGGTTTCTTTGCCCACAACGGCGGCTTTAACATCGTGGCTCTGCTGGCCGTCGCATGGACGGCTGCCATCTTGGGCGATCAGTGCAACTTTATGATCGGTCATTTCTTTGGCCAAAAGATCATCGCCTCGGGCAAGGTGAAGGCCATGACGCCCGAGCGAATCAAAAAGTCCGAGGACTTCCTGGACAAGTGGGGCCACCTGGCCATCTTCCTGGGTCGCTTCTTCCCGTTTATCCGCACCTTTGTGCCTTTCATCGCCGGCATGGGCGGCATGCACTGGCGCAACTTTGTCATCTTTAACGTGCTGGGCGGCATTACCTGGTCGACGGTCTTTACGCTGTTGGGCTACTTCTTTGGCGGCATTCCCTTTGTGCAGGAGCACTTTGAGCTGCTGATTATCGGCATCGTCGCCGTGTCGATCATCCCGACCGTGGTCGGTCTGGTTAAGGCTAAGCTGGGCAAAAAGAACGCGTAGCTCGAGCCAGCGCGCAAACCGTGCCGTTGAGGCCCGTCACCCTTTACGGTGGCGGGCCTTTCTGCTTCGGTCAAATGAAAATACTTTACTTAGTTAAAGAAAAGCGTTTTATCAGACGCGTACGGGGAGTACAATCTCGTGCATGCGAATCGACGTGCCATCGGCTTTGATGCCGTTCGCGTGTCCCGTCCGGCTCTACGCTCCGGGCGTGCGACGTTGCGACGCGGTCGGCTTCGGTCTTTGCGTGCGGGTTCGCGAGTATGCAACTGTGTATGTAAGGAGCGACATATGACTGTCGAGAAGAAGGATATCGATTGGGGTAGCCTCGGCTTTGGCTACATGAAAACCGATTACAGCTACGAGGCTCATTGGAAGGATGGCGAGTGGGACGAGGGCGGCCTGACCACCGACCACACCCTGCATGTTTCCGAGTGCGGCGGCATCTTCCATTACTGCCAGGAGGTCTTTGAGGGCCTGAAGGCCTACACCGCCGAGGACGGCAGCATCGTCTGCTTCCGTCCCGACATGAACGCTGAGCGTATGTATAACTCTGCCCAGCGCCTCGAGATGCCCCCGTTCCCCAAGGACAAGTTTGTCGAGGCCGTCAAGCAGGTCGTTTCTGCCAACGCCGCCTGGGTTCCGCCCTTCGGCTCCGGTGCAACCCTGTACGTGCGTCCGTTTATGATCGGCTCTGGTGACGTGATCGGCGTGGCTCCCGCTCCTGAGTACACGTTCCGCATTCTCGTGACCCCGGTCGGTCCGTACTTTAAGGGTGGCCTCAAGCCCGTCAAGCTGCGCGTTTCCGAGTACGACCGCGCCGCACCGCACGGCACCGGCAACATCAAGGCTGGCCTGAACTACGCCATGTCCCTCAAGCCCACGATGGAGGCCCATCGCGAGGGCTATGCCGAGAACCTGTATCTCGACTCTGAGTCCCGCACCTATGTCGAGGAGACCGGCGGCGCGAACGTTCTGTTCGTGAAGGAGGACGGCACGCTCGTCGTTCCGCAGTCGCACACCGACTCCATCTTGCCCTCCATCACCCGTCGTTCGCTCGTTCAGGTTGCTCAGGACCTGGGCATAACCGTCGACCAGCGCCCCGTCGAGTGGGCCGAGGTCAAGGCCGGCACCTTTGTGGAGTGCGGCCTGTGCGGCACCGCTGCCGTCATTTCCCCGGTGGGCGAGATCGACAACAAGGTCTATGGTGCCGATGAGACCGTGACCTTCCCGGCTGGCTACACCGAGATTGGCCCCGTGATGAAGAAGCTCCGCGAGACCCTGACCGGCATCCAATCTGGTGCTGTCGAGGATAAGCACGACTGGGTTTACACCGTCGCGTAAGCTGCCATAGCTGTTCGGCCCGAGGGCAACCTTCCTTTCCGGCGCGTCCTCGGACATGCAAGAACCTCCGCAGCGCACTTCGTGCGGCGGAGGTTCTTTCGTCCTGCGGAGTGCGCCGGAAAGGAAGGTTGCCCTCGGGCCTGCGTTACCTCGGCGCTGCCGTTACGGGCAATATAGATCTGAATGAAAGATGGCGCGCGGCCTTTTAGGCCGCGCTTTTGTTTTGGTTCGCGCCATGTGGGGGTGATGGCGACGTGCATTTTTGCGAGTATTCTGCAATCGAAGGCCCCTGCATACCGACCTCGGGCAAAAAATCGGGATTTCTCGATGTTTTCTACGAATGATGGGCGGGGTTATGGGCTGACAGCGTTTGATTTGCAGGGATATTTGCGCTCTTTGGCATTTATCGCGGCGCCCGAAGCCCTTGGTTATGTTGAATACTCCTAAAAATGCACGGCGCTTAGAGGGGGAGCTTCGCGAAAAAGGAAACCGCCCCGTCGAAGTATGCATTCGACGGGGCGGTTTATGCATTTGGCCGATTAAGGATGCGCTGCCAAACTACTAGAACTTGACGGTCGGGGCCTGGCGGGCTGCTTCGGCGGCCTCGAAGCCCTGGCGCTCCTTAAACTGGAAGATGCCGGCAAAGATGACAGCCGGGAACGTCTGAATGGCGTTGTTGTAGCTGAGCACGCAGTCGTTGTAGCTCTGGCGTGCATAGCTAATCTTGTTCTCGGTATCCTCGAGCGACGCCTGCAGCTGCGTAAAGTTGGTGTTTGCCTTAAGGTCGGGATAGGCCTCGGCTACGGCGAAGAGCTGGCGTAGCGCACCGGTCAGCACGTTGTCGGCTTCCATCTTGGCCTCGGGCGTGGTGGCCTTGACGGCGGTGTTACGCGCACTGATCACGGCGGAGAGCGTCTCTTGCTCGTGCTTGGCGTAGCCCTTGACGGTCTCGACCAGGTTGGGGATCAGGTCGTTGCGGCGCTGCAGCTGCGTATCGATGTTCTGCCAGGCGTTATCGATGCGGTTGCGTTTGGTGACCATGTTGTTGTAGATGCCGGCGATGGCGCAGACAATCACAATGACAACAACGATGCCGATGATGACGGTAATCATGATGTCTCCGTTTCGAATGGCCGCGGCGGCATGCGCCAGCTGCCGTTGGTATAACGTTACTAGTATACCCGCAACGTTTTGCCGTGCCGAACTTTCCGGTAAGCGTTATGTTTTCGGCGGGGTTGGCACCGGGGCAAAGCGCGCGAGGTACAGGTGTAAGATATGCGACAGATTAAGGAATGCTGTCTACGCCTTGAGGATGGCGATACGGATGGACCTTCGCATCAAGAAAACCTATCGTGCCCTGTTCGATGCCTTTACCGAGCTTTTGGAAGAACATCGGTTTGAGGATTTGACGGTCGCCATGCTGTGCGATCGTGCCATGATTCGCCGCACGACGTTCTATAAGCACTTTCGCGATAAAAACGATTACTTCGCCTTTTATATCGATGAGCTCATGTCGGGCTTGCCGCAAAAACAGCCCGATGAGGCCGGCGCAGTGTCTGCCGAGGACGTGCGTGCGCTTCGACACGCGATTTTGGACGATGCCATGGATTTGATTCTGGCGCACGAGCAGCTCATGGATAACATTTTGGCAAGCAGCATGTCGGGCATGCTGACCAACGTTATTTGCGACCGCATCGCCCGTTCCATCCGCGAGCGTGTGATGAACGTGCTTGCCGAGGATGCCCTGGCCCCCGTGTCACTCGAGACGACGTCTGAGTTTGTCGCCGGCGGTATTATTCGACTTTTCACGATATGGTGGGAGTCGGGTCACGACCTCGAGCGTCGACCTGAGATGGCCGACGTGGTCGATGCGCTGTTCGAGCGAACCATGACGCCGGTGCATCACTAGAAGTGGCGGAGAGAGGGGGATTCGAACCCCCGGAACGCTCTCGCGCTCAACGGTTTTCAAGACCGCCGCATTCAACCGCTCTGCCATCTCTCCGTGAGTCGTAATGATAGCATCGTTTTGAATTTGCAACAGGGAAGGCGAACGATGACGATCACCGAAATCGACGAGAAGTTCATGCGCGAGGCGCTGGCGGAGGCGCGAGCCGCCGCGGCGGTGGGCGAGGTGCCCATCGGAGCCGTAGTGGTGCGCGACGGCGAGATCGTCGCGAGGGCGCATAATCGTCGCGAGCTCGACCAGGATCCTTCGGCGCATGCCGAGTTTGCGGCCCTATGCGCCGCCGCTCAGTCGCTTGGACGTTGGCGCCTTTCCGATTGTACGGTCTACGTGACGCTCGAGCCCTGCTGCATGTGCGCGGGGCTTATGGTTAATGCGCGCGTGGGGCGCTGCGTGTACGGCGCGGCCGATGCTAAGGCGGGCGCTCTGGGGTCGCTATACGACCTCAATGCCGATTCGCGCCTGAATCATCGGTTTAACGTGACGGCTGGCGTGCTGGCAGACGAGTGTCGTGAGGTGTTGAGCGGCTATTTTAGTGGGTTGCGTGGCACCGATGGTACTGGCTGCGGTTGCGGGGCCGATCTTGAGGCACATGCCGCCCATGCCGAGGCGCTTGCGTGTGCCGAAGAAATCACCGTTGAGGTGGTCGATTTTGGTGCCGCGTGCCGCCGGTCCCGCCGTGTGCTGTTGGCGATCGACTCCTTTAAGGGTAGCGTTTCGAGCGCGCAGGCGGAGGCGGCGGTTGCCGAAGGCGTGCGCCGTGTGTGGTCCGATGCCCAGGTGGCCACGTTGCCGCTGGCAGATGGTGGTGAGGGAACGCTCGATGCCGTTGCCGCGTGCGGCGGTGAGATTGTGACCTGCGAGGTGGCAGGCCCCTTTGGCGAGCGTGTGCCTGCCCGGATGCTGGTTGATGTCGAGCGCGAGTCCGCGGTCATCGAGATGGCCGAGGCGGCCGGCATCGGGTACTCGCCTTGCACGGAGTCGTCGGCGCTTGCGGCTTCGACCTATGGCGTGGGCGAACTGATACTTCATGCGGTTCGCGCGGGTGCAAAGACTATCTATATTGGCTTGGGCGGCAGCGCCACCAACGACGGCGGCGCCGGCATGCTGCAGACGCTGGGCGCGCGTGTGGTCGATGATCGGGGCTGCGATGTCGCCCCCGGTCTTGCCGGCCTTGAGCAGGTGGCGAGCGTTGATTTGGCGCCAGCGCTGCAGGCTTTGGATGGCGCTCGTATCGTTGTGCTTTCGGATGTCGAGAATCCGCTCGTAGGGCGTCGCGGCGCGCTTGCGGTGTTCGGCGGACAGAAGGGTCTGCCGGCGGATGATGCCGAGGCGCTGAACAGGTGCGACAGCTGGATGGTCGGCTACGGCCGCCTGCTTGATGCGGCAATTGCCGAGGCGCGAGCCCAGGAGCTGTTGCGTGTGCCCGAGGGTGCACGGACATTTGGCTCGGTGCTCGGTGTGCCCGGCGCCGGTGCCGCCGGCGGCCTGGGTGCCGCGCTGCTGGCGCTCGGCGCGGAGCTGCGTTCGGGCGTGGAGACGGTGCTCGATCTGATTGGGTTTGACGAGCGCGTGCGCGATGTCGACCTGGTCATAACGGGCGAGGGCAATATGGACGAGCAATCCGCCGCCGGCAAGGCGCCGGTGGGTGTGGCTTGTCGTGCGAAGCGATATGGCAAACCGGTGGTCGCCGTCGTGGGCGGTCGTGCCGACAGCCTGGATGCGGTGTATGGGCAGGGCGTCGACTTGGTGCTTCCGATCTGTCGCAAGCCCATGGACCTGGAGCGGGCACTCGATCCGCAAGAAGCCGCAACCAACCTCATCTGCGCCGGCGAAGCAGCCGCTCGATCCTACGACCTCGCCCGCCTCTAAGGCCTATCTCCCTATAAGTTGCGGTGGAATACGGAGTGTTTTTGCCTTTAAGGGGCCAATTCAGTCCGTATTCCACCGCAACTTCGAGAATGGCCATTCGAGGTTGGCTGCCTTGGGTCTTGGGTCGGACCGTTTGCCACGAAATGCGGCCATCTACTACGTTAAACCGGCCACCTTCGACCATCCCGGAATTTGCAAAAACAAAACCGCAGGTAGAAAGCTTGCCGATTTTCGAAAAAGTCGGCTATGGTCGACCCCTGTGACCAAAACGTAGTAGATAGGCCCTTTTCGTGGCACAGCACCAGATCAGTCTATTTAGTACGGGGCTTCCTTGACTACTTTCGCCACCCTGATGCCCCACCAGTCAAAAAGTAGTCAAAAAGCCCCGTCCCAAATTAGCTACCTTGCTCTGGCGGGCGGGAGCAGGTAAGATATACCGAGCGCCTAGCGCGTTCGATGGGTTCGGATGACGACATGTTCCGAATCTGGTCAGGTCCGGAAGGAAGCAGCCATAAGGAGCCTCTGTCGGGCATCCGAATCCATCGAGTGCGCAGGCGCTTTTTGGTGCCGCGGCTACCCGCGAGTGCCGGCAGGGCGCTTGGTGTCTCGCTGGTCCTCGGCTTCGCCTGCGGGATCGCTCAACTACCAAGCGCCCTGCCGGCACTCGCGGGTAGCCGACCAAAACCGCCTGAAGGGTCACATTTATCTGAATAATTTAATCCCGTGCCTTTTGCTGCTCGCTGGCGTTGTCTGGGCATTGATGGCTACGTAGTTTAAGAGGCGGCGGTGCTGTTGTTTGAATTTTTGCAGTTAAAGAGGTCCGTTTCCCTAGGTGGGGAAACGGACCTCTTTTTGTCTCTGGGCTTGTGGATTGGCGAAGACAATAACCGCTGGCAGCTACTTTGAGTTCTTGATGCGGCGTACACCCGCGGTGGCTATTCCGAACCCTGCGGCGGCGATTGCTGCGAGTGCGATTGCGCTCGGCGCTGTGTCGCCCGTGTTCGCGAGCTTGCCGGTGGTCGTATTTGCTTGCTTGGTGGAGCTCGATGGAGCGTCTTTGCCGGTCGCGGGCGAGCCGGTGGGCTGTGCCGTTTCGGCCGGTTGCGCTGAGCTGGAGGGTTTTGTCGTCTCGGCGGGTTTCGTTATCTCGGGCGAGGCGGCCTTGTCCGCCGCGGCCTTTGCCTCTTCGTATGCCTTGCAGGCATCGTCATAGGCTATTTGCGCTCTTTTCAAATCGTCGAGGAGCGCATTCCGCTTGGCTGTTTCTCCGTCGAGATGGGTTTTATTAAACTCCACTTCGCTTTCAAAGAAATAAATCAGGCTTTTATGACTTTCGAGGCGCATTCGGCAGTGCTCAAGCTTATCTTCACAGGAATTTTCTTGCATTATTGCCTCTGTGATCGCCTCTTGCAACTGCCGAATAGTTTCGGCAGGAGTCGTGTAGTCGATTTTATTTAATTCTGCCTCAAGGGCTCTTGTCCGGTTGTGGGCCTTATCGCATTCGGCTTGAGCTGCATCGACGTTCGCTTGCATGGTAGGAAGGGATTCCTTATATATGGCGGCTTGCGCCAAATTAGTGTCGTAGTTCTCTTGAAAAATGGCAATTTTAGTATCGATTTCCGCAATTTTCTCGCGACTTGCGGCGTCTTTCGCGGCCTCGAGGTTTTTGAGCGCTTCCTGCATGGCTGCATACGCTTTTTCTTTTGCGGCGGCCGCATCTTCCGTCTGCGGGGCAACTGCGCCGGTGGGGGAGCTGGTTTCCGCCGCGATCGCCGTTACGGGAGCGATTCCCGCGACAAGTGCCGCGGAAAGGGCGATGCCCAAGGTTGCTCGTCTTGCTCTTCTTGCGAGAATGTCGTTCATCTCGGCACCTCATTTCAAGGGTCGGCGACTAACTTGGTAGCACTAATGTAAGTATATCAGGCGGTTTGCCCGCCATTGATCGGGCGTGCGCGTATACCCCTTGATTAACAGCCATTAAATCTATCCCTTAAGGAACGCGGCTTGCTAGTGTTGTCTGGGCATTGATGGCTGCGTGGTACAAGAGACGGCGGCATTGCCATCTGTTTTTTCAAGTAAAGAGGCCCGTTTCTCTGGGTTGGGGAAACGGGCCTCTTTTTGTCTCTGGGCTTGTGGATTGGCGAAGACAATAACCGCTGGCAGCTATTTTGAGTTCTTGATGCGACGTGTGGCTGTGGCGGTTATTCCGAGGCCTGCGGCGGCGATTCCTGCGAGTGCGATTGCGCTCGGTGCTGTGTCGCCCGTGTTTGCGAGCTTGCCGGCGGTCGTATTTGCTTGCTTGCCGCTGCTCGAGTTCGCCTGCTTGGTGGAGCTTGGTAGGGTGTCTTTGCCGGTTGCAGGTGAGCTAACGGGCGGTGCCGGTTCGGCGGGTTGCGCCGAGTTGGAGGGAGGCGTCGTCTCGGTCGGTTTCGTTATCTCGGGCGAGGTGGCCTTGTCTGCCGCGGCCTTTGCCTCTTCGTATGCTTTGCAGGCGTCGTCATAGGCCGCTTGCGCCTTTTCCAAATCGTCGAGGAGCGTATCTCGCTTGGCTACATCCTCATCGATGTGGGCTTTGGCTTTCTCCGCCTCACTTTCGAAACGCTGAACCTGTCTTTCCTGGCTTTCGAGCCGGCGTTGGCAGTGGTGAAGATCATCTTCACAAGATTTTTCTCGCCTTTCTGCCGACATGATCTCACTTCGCAACTGCTTAATAGTTTCGTTAGAAGCTCCGTCGTCGATTGCCTTATTTAATTCTGCCTGAAGGCCGCTTGTCCGGTTGTGGGCCTCATCGTATTTGGCTTGGGCTGCATCGACGTTCGCTTGCATGGCGGGAAGGGGTTTCCTCCATTTGGCGGCTTCCGTCACCACCATGTCGTAGATCTCTTGAAAAGCGGCAATGTCATCATCGATTACCGCAAGTTTCTCGGGACTTGCGGCGTCTTTTGCGGCCTCGAGGTTTTTGAGCGCTTCCTGCATGGCTGCATACGCTTTTTCTTTTGCGGCGGCCGCATCTTCCGTCTGCGGGGCAACTGCGCCGGTGGGGGAGCTGGTTTCCGCCGCGATCGCCGTTACGGGAGCGATTCCCGCGACAAGTGCCGCGGAAAGGGCGATGCCCAAGGTTGCTCGTCTTGCTCTTCTTGCGAGAATGTCGTTCATCTCGGCACCTCATTTCAAGGGTTGGCGACTCGGCTGGTAGCACTACTGTAAGTATACCAAGCGGTCGACCCGACACTGGCTGGGCGTGCGCGTGCCTTTCCGCTTCTTTGGAAACCGAATCCCATTAGAAATGACGAGTTGTTTACGCTTCTTTTGGGGTGGCGGTACTATCATGATTCGAATTGAGTGTGAATGATGATAGGGAGCGCCTTTTTATGATTGAGCTGCTCAGGCGTTTTGGTGGCAAGTTTCGCCGGTATATGGTGATTGGCCCGGCGTGCAAGTTGATTGAAGTGATCTTTGACTTGCTGACGCCGCTGGTGATTGCCCAGATGATTGATAAGGGTATCGGCGCACACGACGTGAACGCCGTCGTCCACTACGGTATGGTACTTGGCGCCATGGCTGTGATCGGCATCTCGTTTACGCTCGTCTGCCAAAAGATGGCGGCGCTGACCTCGCAGGGCATGGGCACCGACATTCGCGGCGCGCTCTACGAGCACATCAACAAGCTGAGCTACGCCGAGCTTGATCGCTTTGGCACGCCGTCGCTTATCACCCGCATCACCAACGACGTCAACCAGGTGCAGCTTGCCGTGGCGCTGGGCGTGCGCATGCTCATCCGCTGGCCCTTCTTGGCCGTGGGTTCCATGGTTGCGGCCCTTGCCATCGACCTTAAGCTGGGCGTGATTTTCTTGATTTGCACGCCCGCCATTGGCCTGGTGTTCTGGGTTGTCATGGCGCGCTGTATTCCGTACTACAAGCAGCTGCAGGCAAAGCTCGACCGCATCGCGCTTATCTGCCGCGAAGGCCTTTCGGGCGCTCGCGTGGTCCGTGCGTTTGTGCGTGAAGATCACGAGCGTGAGCGCTTTGCCCAAGCCGCCGATGACCAGGCCAATACTGCCATCGCGGTGGGCAAGCTCTCGTCGATTCTCAACCCCGTCACGTTTCTTGTGATGAACCTGGGCGTGTGCGCCATCCTGTGGGTCGGCGGCATCCAGGTCAACGTGGGCGAGCTCACGCAGGGTCAGGTCATGGCGTTCGTCAACTACATGACGCAGACCCTCACCTCCATCGTGTATGTCGCCAACCTGGTCGTGGTCTTTACCAAGTCGAGCGCCAGCGCGTCGCGTATCAACGAGGTGCTCAATTGCGTGCCGAGCATTACCGATGAGGGCAACCAGCCGGTCGCACTGCCCGAGCCGAGCGCGATGGGCAACGCTGTTCCGGTTCCCGCGTTGAGCTTGAGTCATGCGAGCTTCTCCTTTGGCGCTGGCGCTGCCAACGCCGTCAACGATGTGACCCTGGAGCTCCCGCTGGGCAAGACGCTTGGCATTATTGGCGGTACGGGCAGCGGCAAGTCCACGCTCGTCTCGCTTATCCCGCGCCTGTACGATGCGGGCGCCGGCAGTGTGAGCGTGATGGGCGCCGATGTGCGCACCTGGCCGCTCGATCAGCTGCGCCATGTGGTCGCGACCGTTCCGCAGCGAACGTCGCTGGTGAGCGGCACCATCCGCAGCAACCTGACCTGGCGTGACGAGTCGGCGACCGACGAGGAGCTCTGGGCGGCGCTCGACATGGCGCAGGCGAGCGAGTTCGTGCGCAACAAGCCCCAAGCCCTGGATGCCCCGGTCGAGGCGGGCGGCAAGAACTTTAGCGGCGGTCAGCGCCAGCGCCTGACTATCGCGCGCGCCTTAGTGGGCTCGCCGCAGGTTCTGATCATGGACGATTCTGCCTCGGCGCTCGACTTTAAGACCGACGCGGCGCTTCGCCACGCCATCCGCGAGCGCAGCGTGCGCGGTGCCGCCGAGGGCGGGCTGCCGCTGACGACCGTCATCGTGAGCCAGCGCGTTTCGACCGTGCGCGACGCCGACATGATCTGCGTGCTCGATCACGGTTCGGTCGCGGGCCTGGGCACGCACGATGAGCTGTACGCGACCTGCCAGCTCTATCGCGAGATTTGCCAGTCGCAGCTGCGCCGCGAAGAGCTCGAGGGCCAGCAAGGGAGCGCGTTGCCCGCGTCCGCCCAGACCGCCCCTGCATCTGTTTGCGCAAAGGAGGGCTGCTAAATGAACCCGTACACTTCCTCCGGTTCGGTCGCCACGATGGCGGCCAATGTGTCCGGTAACGATAACCTCAACGACCTGGGCGACGGTCCGCGCCAGCCCGGCGACCCTGAGCGCTATCCCGTGGGCGCGGTGACCCGCCGCCTGATGGGTTACGTCCGTCCGCACCGTATTTCGTTTACGGCGTCGTTTGTGAGCGCCGCCATCTCGGTGATTCTGCAGCTCTACACGCCTATCCTTATCGGTGAGGGCATCGACCTGATCGTTGCCGCGGGCCAGGTGAATTTCGATGCACTGCTGCCGCTCGTCACCAAGCTCGCGATTGTCGTGGTGGGCGCGGCGGCCTTCCAGTGGCTGCAGGGCTACTGCGTCAACCGCCTGTCCTACGAGACAGTGCGCGACATGCGCGTGGAGGCGAGCGACAAGCTCAGCCGTATGCCGCTCAGCTTTATCGACAGCCATGCCCACGGCGACCTTATGAGCCGCGTAGTCAACGACGTCGACCAGGTGGGCGATGGTCTGCTGCAGGGCTTTACCCAGCTCTTTACCGGCGTCATCACCATCGTGGGCACGCTTGCGTTTATGCTCTCCATTAACCTGACCATGACACTCGTGGTGGTGCTCGTCACGCCGCTTTCCATCTTTGCAGCTGGCGCCATCGCCAAGCTCTCCAACAAAAGCTTTACGGCTCAGCAGCGTATTCAAGGGCAGCTCGGCGGTCATATCGAGGAGTATGTGGGTGAGCAAAAGCTGGTGGACGCCTTCGCCTACGGCCCGCACGCTCAGCAGCGCTTCGATGCCCTTAACGCCGAGCTCTATACAGCAGGTGAACGCGCGCAGTTTATGGGTTCGCTCTCCAACCCCGGCACGCGCTTTATCAATAACATCATCTATGCCGTGGTCGCTGTGATCGGCTGCGTGGGCGTGATCACGGGCGTGCCAGCGGCGCTTACGGTGGGCGGCGTGCAGATTTTCCTGTCCTATGCCAACCAGTACACCAAGCCGTTCAACGAGGTCACCAACGTCATCACGCAGATCCAGACCGCGTACGCCTCGGCGCGCCGCATGTTTGCGCTGCTCGACGCCCGTGAGCAAGAGCCCGATGCGTCGGACGCCGTAGAGCTTGCCGCGCCGCAGGGCGAGGTCGCCTTTGAGCACGTGGACTTTAGCTACGCGCCCGACCGCAAGCTGCTGCAGGATATCTGCATCGATGCCAAGCCCGGCATGCGCTTTGCCCTGGTCGGCCCCACGGGCTGTGGCAAGACGACGCTCATCAACCTGTTGCCGCGCTTTTACGACATCGACGCCGGTCGCATTGCGGTCGATGGCCGTTCCTCGCGTGACTACACGCGCGCAAGCCTGCGCCGTGCCTTTGGCATGGTGCTGCAGGACACTTGGCTGTTTGAGGGCACCGTGGCGGAAAACATCGCTTACGGTTGCCCGGATGCCACACGCGAACAGGTTATCGAGGCTGCCAAGCGCGCGCATGCGCACAAGTTTATCGTGCAGCTGCCAGGCGGCTACGATACGGTCATCGGCGAGGACGGCGGTACGTTTAGCCAGGGCCAAAAGCAGCTGCTGTGCATCGCACGTGTCATGCTCACCGACCCGGCGATTTTGCTGCTGGACGAGGCGACCTCGAGTATCGACACGCGCACCGAGCTGCAGGTGCAGGCGGCATTCGACGAGCTCATGGCCGGTCGCACAAGCTTTGTGGTGGCGCACCGCCTGTCGACGATCCGCAACGCCGACTGCATCCTGGTCATGCGCGACGGCCAGATTATCGAGCGGGGTACACACGACGAGCTGCTGGCGGCAGACGGCTTCTACGCCGAGCTCTACCGCAGCCAGTTCGCCCAGTAAGCAAGCCCGTGGGGCATGTAACGCAGCGCTAGGGCGCGAGTGTGTCAACGGGGGCAACGATAATGCCCTCGGGCGTTGTATGGGCTGGCATGCCGAACCCGATGACGATGAGCTTGGCCGCGGGTGGTCTCTCGCCACGCTCGACAAGTTTGCGCTCGAGTCGAAGCAGGTTTGCAGATGCCTCGGGGATCTGCGGACTTCCGAGTTTAATTTCCACGGCAATCCAAGTTCCATCGCGCCTGTGTATAACGGCATCGACCTCGAGATCGTCGGCGTCATGGTAGTGGGACACCGATGAGTCATTTGCGGCTGCATAGACCTTAAGGTCGTGCAGGACGAGGGATTCGAAGAGCAGCCCCAGCGTCTTCGGGTCGGATGCCAATGACTCCGGATTTGCTCCGAGCAGTGCGACGGCAAGCGAAGGGTCGGCGAGGTGCCTTTTTGCACTTTGCCGCAGCTTTACCGGAGACCTGAGCGCCGGATGCCAAGCCGGGATATCATCGATGATGTGTATTCTGCGCAAGGCATCCGTATAGCGCCGCAGCGTACTTCTCGATACCTCACCGCCGAGGTCTTTCTCAAGAGACTTTTCGCCGGCAAGAGTGGATTCGTTGCGCGCAAGCGAAGACAGAAGAGCCCTGACTTTCTCTGGGTCACGCTTCACGCCGTCAACCCTCGAAACATCCGATTCGCAGACACCGTCGATGTAGGCAGCGGATATACGCATTGCATCGGCAGTCGTCTTGCCAACCGCCTGAGGCCAACCACCACGGCATAGCAAATCGGCGATATCGGCGATGCCGTTGATGGATCCAAGTGCCGCTTTGATGGGGCATCCGTTAAGCAGCGTTTCGAGCGAGACCGCCCCTGAGGAAACCCCGAGTTCGGCCAGAGTCATTGTTTCCATGCGCAAACGTGATATGCGCCCGATGCCGCTGTGCATCGGTTGGTCGGCGTCGTTTGGTGTTGCTGACCCCGTAAGCAAAAACTGCCCTGGCTCACCGGTCCGACGATCGCATTCGAAACGTATTGCGTCCCACAGTTTTGGCTCTTCCTGCCACTCATCGATGAGTCTCGGCGTTGCGCCGACTATTGCTTGAGCTGGGTCGATCCTGGCAAGCT
Source organism: uncultured Collinsella sp. (assembly GCA_905205405.1). Taxonomy (GTDB): domain Bacteria; phylum Actinomycetota; class Coriobacteriia; order Coriobacteriales; family Coriobacteriaceae; genus Collinsella. The sequence goes on along the minus strand of CAJLDK010000008.1, from coordinate 35,079 downwards.
GCAGTGCGGCAAAGTCTCCGGCAGGGTCGGAGAGAGACAACGATGATTCAGCGAATCGCTGGGCCGTAGTCGTCTTTCCGCACCACTTCGGTCCCTGAATGAGCACGGCACCAAAAATGCCAAGATCGCGTTCGATTGAGCGATCGATACATCTACTCATATACCTAGTCATCGTACTTCCCGCCATTCAAAGAAACATTTTGTTTTATAGCATCTTACCAGCGCGTAAAACATTTTGATGAAAAACCATGACACAATTTGATGGTATTCCGTGAAACAAATTGACGATATTATGTGAAACAATTTGACGGCGTTTTGTGAAACAGTTTTTCGGCCATTCGTGAAACGTTCTGTGGCGGTTTCAATCCGAAGTACATACTGTTCGAAATCTGTCCAAAGATGTCGTCTGCGTCGCCAATCGACAGACGGTGGTTTACATCTGTCACGTTAGTACTAAGATATTCATCTAATAAATTGCATTAGTGGCTTTAGTTTTGGGGGAAACGAGGCAACGTGACTATGACGTGCTCTTTGGTGGTTAACAGCAAGAGCGGTAATACCAGGATGGTTTCGGGCGCGATCAAGCGCGCTCTGCAGGCTGCGGGTGTTGAGTTTGTCCATGCCGCGGCGTTGAGCGACGATGCGGATGCAGATCAGGTTGCGCTCGAGGCGCAGGGCGCCTGCACGGCCGACACAGTGCTCGTCGGTTTTTGGTGCGACAAGGGCGCGTGCACGCCTTCGGTCGCGGCGTTTCTCTCCGCCTTGCACGGCAAGCGCGTCTTTCTGTTTGGCACCTGCGGCTTTGGGGCCGACCAGAGCTATTACCAGCAGATTATCGACCGCGTAACTTCCAATTTGGCTGGGGATGCCGAGCTTGCGGGCTGGGCGATGTGCCAGGGCAAGATGGGCCCCGCGGTCAAGCAGCGCTACGAGGCCATGCTCGAGCAAGATCCCGAAAACGCCCGATTTAAGATGCTGCTCGACAACTGGGTTGCCGCGAAGGACCATCCCACCAAGGAAGACCTGGACAACATGGCTGCAGCCGCCAAGAAGGCCGTGCTGGGAGAGTAGCTTCGCCGTTCGCGGTCCTTCGTGCAAAACAATACAAATGTGAAAGCCTCGAAGTTCTCGAGGCTTTTTTCGTGACACGAGGGCGCCCCTTTATTGATGGAAGGCCTAATAAGCTGATTGCTCTATGCCCGGATGTGTGCGGAGTGGGATGGGATTTCCGGATGGATGGAGTTGCGGAAGCTGCGTCCCGGAATTTGCCTTTGGAATGGGATGCGGTTTCCCGGTGAAGGGCTCTGTGGAAACTACATCCCAGCATTCGGTCGAGAAATGGGATGTAGTTTCCGGTTGAGGGTCTTGGCGGAAAGTGCGACCCGGAATTTGTGATCGAAGCGGGATACGGCTTCCCAACGGGGCGACAAGCGGAAGCCGCATCCCACTCCGGACGGGAATTCTGGGACACGGTTTTCAGAGGGTTATGGGCTGCGAACTACATGAGGTTGTCATAAAACTCTAGTAAAAGGGGTCGGAAATAAATGGCGCTTCCAGCAGTTTGTTTTAATGTGGGGGGGGGGTACCATTATTTTAGTTTCGCAAAAAAATGATCCCTCTATGGGGAAGTTGCGTAGGGGGTTAGTCACAGATATTGGATAAAACAGACTAATTTGGTGATAAATGACCACTTACGCCAAAATAGGTAGCATTTAGCGACAAAACATTGAAAAATGTGTAGCACATCGCTATGTTTTTATTACGAAAAGATTCCAAATTGGCTTATTTCGGACTCACTTTTCAAGCGCCTTGCGGTTCCTGTTGAAACTTGCTGACCTTTGGATGGGTCGAATAGGTCCTCAAGGGGGATGAATTATCACTTTGGCTGCGCGTAGACTCAAACGATTTATTGCACTTTTGAGTAGCTTGGCGTTCGCGCTTGTCATAGCCCTTGCCGTTGTTTCTTTTGTGCCTCGCGCATTTGGATACATGCCCTTTGCTGTGCTTTCGGGCTCTATGGAACCCGATCTTCCCGTTGGCTCCATGGTGTTTGTCCGCCAGGTTGAGCCAACGGATATTACCGTGGGCGACAATGCAACCTTTTACCGATCGGACGGCGCCGTGGTGACGCACCAGGTGTACGAGATCGACCCTGCCGCGCAGACGATCGGCACGCAGGGAATCGCAAACAAAAATGCAGATGGAACCATCATGCACGATGCCGAGCAGACGCCTTTTTCACGCGTGATCGGCACTGTCTCTTTTTGTGTCCCTTACCTGGGCTTCGTTAACGCATATTGCACGACGATGCCCGGTTTGCTTGTTGTGGTGGCCGTTCTGGCGCTGCTGGTCGCGGCGTCGATAGTGCTCGATCGGGTGGTTCCCGACGAGCCTGCGGGCAAGCATGCCCGCGCGCATGCGAGGGAGCGGCGTTCATAGCGGCAGGGGAGAGGTGTCGGCAACGGCAAGGGCCGTTGCCGGGGAAGTCGATTTTCGAAAGGAAGAGAACGATGGAAAACAAGAAGAAAAAGCGCTACGGCATCATTGCCGCCCTGCTGCTGTTGGTGATGGCCGCCGGTGTGGGTGCCTATGCATGGCTGACGGCGCAGGAGCACATTGACAACGTGTTCACGGTGGGTAGCTTTGGCCACCCGGAAAACAAGCCTGATCCGACCGATCCCGAGAAACCGGACCCCGATAATCCGAACACTGAAAAGGCCTACCTGTTCGAGACCCAGTGGGTTGCCAACTCCAAGATGGTTCCTGGCGCCACTGTGGCCAAGAACCCCAATGTCGGCATCAAGGCTGGCTCTGATGATGCATACGTATTCATTTACGTAAAGAATGCCATCGTCAAGCCTGGCACCAGCCTTGAAAAGACCCCGTACTTTACGCTCAAAAATACGAATTGGAAGCCCGTTGAGGGTCAAGTCAAGACCAACCAATCTGACAACTCTGGCAACCAGTACGTGAGCGGTCTGTTTATGTACTCCAAGAACTCTGCCGCAGAGAACCTGCCTGCAAAGCTCGAAGCCAACAAAGCAGAGCAGGACGTTTATACCGATGAGCTTTTCACTGCCGTGACGATTCCCTCTGCCATGAACAACACCGATGTTGTCGAGACTACTACTGACCCGAAACAGGCTCCCACGATGACGGTCTTTGCCTACATCTTTGGCGCGGGCCAGAATGGCACCGAGCAGGGTGAAAATGCTGACGCGCAGAATGCCCTTAAGCAGGCCAAGGAATGGGCTAAGACTCAGGCTCAGGCTTAATCCCCCCACTGAGATCCCGGCCCGCCCCCACCCCTATATTCGGGCTGGGATCTCGGTCCCCCTTTTTATCGACGATTGGCGAACGTAATGCTCAACAATCTTTCCGACAATCAGAAACGCACCTTGGCGCTTGCCGCGATTGCGCTGTTGGCCCTGGCGTGCATGTGTGGCACGCTGGCTTTTACCGTTGATATGGTTCCGGCGAACAACGTCCTATCGTTTGGCAGCGTGAAGGTACGAGTCTGCGAATACACCCTCAACGAGCGGGGCGAGGAGATTCCGTTTGAGGCCAACGAGCGCGGGGACTATCCCGACACCAAGGCCGGGGGCTCTGACATCAGCCGCATTGTACGCGTGGAGAACGCCGGCGCGCAGCCTGAGTACGTTCGCGCTCGTCTACGCATGACGTCAGTGGCACCCGACGGTTCGAGTGCGGATGCCTCGGGCAGCGTTGCGTTTCATGTGAACGCGGACGAGGGGTCCCCGTGGATCGACGGCGGCGATGGGTGGTACTACTACCGTGGATTGGCCGGGCGTGGCGGCATGCTCGACCCCGGCGCCATGACGGAAAGCCTTATGGACTCGCTGCGATTTGTGGGCGACTACCACGATGCCGCGCGCGGCGGCTCATTCAAGCTCGATATCGATGTTCAGGCCGTGCAGGCCAAAAACCAGCAGACAAGCGATACCGCCCTCGACGTACTTGACGTTGTGGGTTGGCCGGAGGCGAACTAGCCTATGAAGATCAAGAATATGAACCGGGGTATGCTTAGCAGGCTGGTTGCCGTCGCAGCGATTGCCCTTTGCTGCGTTATGGCGCTGCCAACGGTGGTGCATGCCGAGGATGTGCCCGAGGCCAAAATCGAATTCCACATCAAAAACGAGGCTGACTTTTTGTCGTGTGTGGCGCTGTCGCGCGAGCGCGATACGTCCGGCTGGCACGTTTATCTCGATAACGACATTGAGCTCGACAGCGACGACATGAAAACCATCGTTGCAGACACCGTTAAGCATCTGTCGTTTGGCAACAAGGAGCATCCGTTTAAGGGCGTGTTCGATGGTCAAAACCACGCCGTTGAGGGCCTGAACTACGATAAAGACGCTTTTGACCCCGAGCGCGATACGGGATTTTTTGCCGAGACCAACGGCGCCACCATCAAAAACTTCCTGGTCAAGGACGCCAACGTGTGGGCGGACTTCCGCGGTGGCATTATCGTGGGCAAGGCCGTCAAAACGCGTTTCGAAAACGTTATGGTCATGGAGAGCACGCTGCACGTGACCTGCGCCAACAATGCTCTCAACCTCATTACCAACGCAGGCTTTGAGGGCGGTCTCATCGCCGGCGAGCTCGACGGCTGTACCCTCTATAACTGCGAGGTACGTGGTGGCCGCGCCGTTAACAACGCGACCTCGGGCGTGCAGGCGCTCGGCGGTGAGGGTCTGTATATGGCGGCGTTTGCCGGCTACGTTACAAATTCGACGATTGAGTACTGCCGCGTTACGCCTACGCGCAAAGACGATGGCTCGATTGGCATGACCGACGTCACCAATAAGTACGACGTGGCCATTGGCGCCCTGGGCGGCAACAACGTGTACGCCTCGGGTTTTGTGGGCTGCATGGCGGGCGAGGCCAAGATTATCGACTGCTTCTCGACGGCGCAGTGCTACAGCTATGCCGCGTCATATGTGGGCGTCGTCGCCGTGACGCGTGCGTGGACGGGTGGCTTGGCGGGTCGTATTCTAACCGAAAAGGGCAACGAGCTCGTTCGAAGCCATTTTGCGGGTGACTTGAGCTCGCGTCAGTACAATCCCATCGCCGTGATCCCCATCATTCAAAACGATGTGAACCTGGGCGGTATTGCCGCGCGTGCCAACAAGGATGATGCCACGGTCACCGAGTGCTACTTTAAGCCGAGCGTGAGCCTAAAAGGCAGCAGCCAGGGTACCGCGGCTAAGAAAAAGATCCCCTCTTTTGGCGGCGACGGTACCACCAAGGGCGACAGCTATGGTCCATGGGACGACGAGCGCTACACCACGCGTGAGCTGTGGGAGGAGCACGACTACGATTTTTGTGCCGGCACCATGCGCTCGACCGACAACGACGATGCCCTGGGTGGCCAGCACACCAATGAGTGGGCGATGGATTACAAGCTGAAGATTCCCGTGCATGGCCAGAGCGTTAAGGCGACGATCGATTTTCCCGGTGCGGGTACCGCGACCATCGAGGCAACCAAACTTGGTATTGATCAGGCGACCTCGGACCCGTATGCCTTTGCCGTGAGCGCCGTGCTGGCGGGAACGGCTCAGGGCTTGGCCCAGGGCGATACATCGGTGACGTTTAGGCAGGATACCTCCGCAAAGCCCAAGGGCTTGACCGATGCCAACGGCGGTTATCGCTTCATGGGCTGGTTCCGTGAGCCCGATGTGCGTGTGAATCGAATTGGACAAGACAACAGCTGGTTTGACGGCAAGACCGATGCCGATGCTGTGGCTGCCGGCAAGCAGGTCCAGAAGAGCGAGGCACACGAGCATACGTCGACCTATACCGCCGATAATGCCAAGGGAGTCGACGGGTTTAAGGGCAATGACCTGTTTATCGCTTCGTACGAGGCGCAGGTGCTGTTCTATAACGTCCAGGGCGAAACGCTCGATTGCCAGAGCGGCACTGCACACGACAAATCGGGCGATTGGTATCGCTACGGCGCGAAGCTCAACCCCGCCGCTCCTACCGATCGTGGCACGCTGTCTTCCAGCGCCACCTTTATCGGTTGGACAACGAAGCCGAGCGAAGAGGCTCAGATGAACGGTGGCTATGCAGCCATTACCTCGACCCAGCTCGCCGAGCTAAAAAATGCCGGCGCGTTCTATCCTGCCGGTACCGAGATCACTGTGCTTGGTCCTACCGATTTTTATCCGGTGTACACCGACTATGTGTCGAACATCATGACGGTGTTTGAGGGCAATGAGCAGGATGCAACCGACGATCAGACTCGGCGCGACGGTGTGGGCAAAACTGACGTTAAGGTTGAGACTGCAGAAGATGGCACAAGCGCGTATACCGTACAGGTGCTCGACGTATCCGGTAAAGCTATATCCGAGGAGGGCCAGCTGCCCGACGGCTATCGTTTCCTGGGTTGGTATGAAAACAAGGGAACCGAGGATGCCCCGCTCGAGGTGCGCGTAAGCCGCGATCCCAGCTATACGCTCCCCGCCGATGTCGATTTAACCGCGCCGCATACCTACATCGCCCGCTTTGAGTACCGCGTGGATTATTACGTTCGGGCTTATACCAACCATGAGTTTACGGACAGCAAGCTACTTTGTTCCGTTTGGAATCGCTATCAAACGCCCTTTGAGGAAAACGTCGGTAGTACCTTCGTGCGTGAAAACGTCGTCCACTGGGGCCCGGAGCATGTTGACCACGGTATAAAGGATAGTTATGAAACGTGTGGCACGCGCTTCACGAAGGAAACCCTTGTCGTGAGTCCCCTTAACGCGTACTCGCACAACGTTAAAAACGATACGGGAGCCGATACTCTAAAAAACCTCTATGCCGATACCGATTTTCCAGGCGCTGCAACGCTAAGCGATACTTGGACTTCGGCTTCGCTGAACGTAACGGTCAAACCGGTGAATGATCGCTATCGCCTGAATTTCTGGACGCTTGAGCGCGATGGTGAATATTGGACATATGTGAAAAATCCCATCGAGAGCATGGTGCGTACAGATAAGAAGTACTACGTTCGCGCGATGATTACCACGGACGTTAATTTCTACAACAAGGGCGATAATGTCGTGAGGACTGCCACGCGGCGCTATGAGAGTAACTTGCTGCAGACCAAGGTGAACGGGGCGGATCCGACGTTCACGTATTACTACCCGCATGTGAACACCTCGGTTGAGGCAAAAGGAAAGCCGCAGGACGGGCTAACTGGTTCTTATGAAAGCCCCTTGACCCTTGAGTCTTCTCCGACCGATGCGGAGATGGCGGTGCCGGGTTATAAGTTCCTGGGCTGGATTTCGACCGCCGAGGTCCAGATGGGTTCTCCCGTCTGGAATTATATCTACGATGTCAAGGGTGATTCCTTCACTACTTCTGACCCGGATAAGGCCGAACCGTATCTGGTGAAACCAGATTTTAAGGTCACCCAGTGGCAGGATGCCTATCCGGTGTACGCGAAGTACGATGTTAGGTACACCACCAACCTGTATCGCGCCGGTTTCAAGGGCACGGACAAGGTCGATGTGCCTAGGTACGACATCGATCCCGTTATCAACGCGGGCACCGACCCTGCTACGGCAACGGTGACCCCTGACGTCACGACTCCGGTTTATAAAGCAGGCGGTGAGCTGTATAAGTTGCAGAAGGTTGAGATCGAGCTTCCGAACGGCGAGATCAAGACGCTTCCCTACGATGTGGAGCATGGTACTTGCTCTTATCCGGTGGAACCTGGCGGAGCCTATACATTCGTGGCGTACTATTCGCCGTTGGCGGTTGTGTACCACCTCAATGCCACGGATGTGGACGGCAAAGTTGCTCAGCAAGACGATATGCTCGGCAACCTTAATGGCGGCATCCCGAAGCCTACTTATGACGTCAGCACTATCGATGCGGATACAGGCAAGTTCAACGTCTTCGTGGGCTGGACGGAAGCCGAGCCGGCGCCTGGCAAGGGCTATGTCGCTTGGTCAGAGGGCATCCGTATGGTGAGTGCTTCTACCGTGGTCAAGGCCCCCATGGAGCTGTACCCGGTCTACCGTCCCAACCTGGTTACCGTTCAATCGAACATTGACTCTAAACTTGCGAATCCCGATCTTGTCCGTAGCCTCGGCCGCACTGATTCCGGCGACCAGATTTCTCTTGAGGTCAAGGCCGCCGAGGAGGTTGAGGGCACTGACGGCACCAAGTACGACTTTGTCGGCTGGTCGCGCGATTATGTCAATGACGGGCAGTACACCCTGATGACTGACGATGAGAAGTATCCCCTCGAGGGCAGCGAGCCCTTTGAGAGCGTGACCTACACTGCGGTGTACAAGAAGACGCCGCTTAAAGTGCGCTATCACGACACCGAAGACAACGTCATCTACACCGCTACGGTAGACCCGAACGATACGAGTGTTCTGCGTGGCCAGGATGGCAATGCCGGCTTTGTTCAGACAGTTAAGGTGCCCAAGATGGACGAGAACGGCAACCCGGTCTATGACGACAAGGGTGAACCCGTCATGGAGCCAAAGGAAGTGGCCTACGATCCCGAAGCCTACTCCGCAATCGTCGCATTCCTGGGCGAGCGAGCGGATAGCAGCTTGAAGGAGTTGTTCTTGGAGTGGCAGTGGGTTAATGGCGACAAAGCTGTGGCGTGGAGCGACTTCAAGGGTAAACCGGTTACAGCCAACATGGATTTGTATCCGGTGACGTATAAGGTCGTCGCTAACGACACATCGGACGATGCGAGCCCTAAGAATGTGACCGGGCAGCTCAAGTGGTTGCTTGATCCCAATGCCGCGAACACGATAGATGACAAGAGCGATAAGGCGCCGTTCAAGGCTTGCTTTGCAAAGCCCTTCATGGGCACGCAACTGACGGTGCACGTTGACCGCGTGGGCTATGGTCTTCCTGGCCAGACTCCTGCGCCTGTCAACGGGAAGTATGTCTCGCTTTACAGTTCGGGTTCAGGCGAGGGCTCGTTTGAGCTGACGAATCGTTTGGACTACAAGCTCACGGGCGACGGCACTCAGAGCGATGGCAATGCGGTGTTCGATTTCGCCGCTACGCATACGCTCAAGATCGTCAAGCAAACCCAGGATAGCTGGGCGAAGGGCAAGACGTTCCGCTTCAAGGTTTCCCGGGCCGGCATGGACGGCAACGCCTTGGAGGAGCGCACGGTTGAGGTAACGGTGTCATCGGATGCGCAGCTGAAGGACGGTTCCGCCTGGTACTCCGGCGCTATCGAGCTTGCGGTCCCGGCGGGTATCTACACCGTCGAGGAGGACTCAGCGTGGGCATGGCGCTACAGCAACCAAATCGGCGTCCCTGGCAAGCAGCCGGGCGATAAGGCGCAGGCGACTATCTCCGCTGCATCGAGCGCGAACGATGCCACGTTCACCTGCACGAACACGCGTGTGAACGACAAATGGATCGACGGCAGCAATCGTGCCCATAACGTTTGGAGCAACGGCAACGTAGCAAAGAAGGAGGATTAGCATGTCCAAGCGCAAGCGCATCATCGCCTTGCTGGTGGGGGTTATCCTCCTGGCCGGTACGGCAGGCACGTTGGCCTGGCTTTCGGTTACGGGCGTGCTGGTCAACCAGTTCGGCATCGGGTCGGTGACGCCATCGGTTCAGGAAACGCTCAACGGCAAAGTGAAAAGCGATGTCAAGGCGAAGAACACGGGTACCGCGCCCGCCTATATTCGTGCTGCAGTGGATATCTACTGGCAGGACCAGGATGGCGCACGCCTGTGGGATGAGCCGAAGGAGGAGCCGAAGGGTGAGGCGGATTACGAGATTGCGTGGAGCGTGGCTGATGCCTCGGGCGCGAACTCGGCTTATAACTGGGTTAAGGCGAGCGACGGGTTCTATTACTGGACGTCGCCCGTCGCTCCCGGCGCGGAAACCGGCGTGCTCATTAATAGGGTTACCGAGCTCAAGGCAACCGAAGGTCGCAATCTTGTCGTGGATATCTCCACTCAGGCGGTCCAGGCGACGCCCGATGAGGCCGTGCACGACGCATGGGGTTGCTCGGTCGAGAATGACGTGCTGGTGCCGCCGCATGGAGGTGCGTAAGTATGGCGTTCCCGATTCGTAAAGGTGTTGCGCGCTCCTTGCGTTGCATGGTCGCGGCCATTTTCTGCGTGGTCGCGCTCGCTGTTCCCGCCCGTGCGTTTGCCGATACTCCCGCGATTGCCTATGACGGAAATGCGCGTCAGCTGACGGTCTCGGGGGCGACGGACTCCTCGGGGGAGCCCGATCTGTTTTTGGCCTTTAAAGATCTGATGCCTGGCGATGTGCGTGATCAGCAGATAGAGATTCGTGCCACGGGCGTAAAGTCCCAGGTGCGCGTGTTTGTGCGTGCCGTTGTCGATCACGAGACGGCACGCCTGCTGTCGCCCATTACCCTAACGGCGTCGGCGGGCGATGGCTCTGCAGGTTGGCTCCAGACAGGAACACCGGGCAGCGCGTTCGCTTATCCCACGCAAATCGCCACGTTTACGAGCGATGGCAGCACGGTGCTTAATTTGCAGCTAAACGTTCCGACATCGGTGGGCAACGAGGTTGCCGACGCAAACAAGACCATTCGCTGGGAGATTACCGCCGAGGACGATGGCGAGAAGATTCCCGTGCAGTCTGCTGACAGCAAGAAGCCCGGCTTGCTTGGTCTGGCGGCAACGGGCGACAACACGCTCACGTTGCTTTTAGTTTTGCTAACTCTTGCCAGCATCGCTTTTATAGCCGCGCTACTTTTGTCCCGGAGGGATAAGCGCTAGGTCCATCTTCTAAACGCAACGCCCGCCGCCCAGGAGGGTGTCTCTTTATTGATAGAAGGCCTAATAAGCTGATGATTTCATGCCTGGATGTATTCGGAGTGGGACGGGCTTTCCGGATGCGCGGCGTTTCGGAAAGTGTGTCCCAGAATCGACGCTCAGAGTGGTCCCCACTTTCCGTTTGATGTCTTGTCCGGAAACTACGTCCCGGAATTAAGGCTTGGAATGGGATGCACTTTCCGCTTGAGAGCCTTAGCGGAAAGTGCGACCCGGAATTTACTCTTGAAGTGGGATGCGCTTTCCCGACAGGCCCTCAAGTGGAAACTGCGTCCCATTCCGAAGGCAGATTCCGGGATACACTTTCCGAATACAAAGAAGGCCACTTAATGTGGCCTTCAACTTATATATGTTGCGGATGCTTTCATGACAAGCCGCGCTTCAACACCGAGGCGTCTGCCCGGCGACGCGGAATGTAAGGTTCATCGAGAGTTCCGCACGAGCCGGAGAGCACTTAATGTGCTCTCCGTGCGAGCAGGACTGTCCGAGCAGGGAACCTTACGTTCCGCGCCGCCGGGCAGACGAACCAGTTAAGACGTGTCGCTATTTGATCTTGGTCGTACCCGGCGCCAGGTTGGGGTCGGTCTCGTTGGCCTCGGTCTGGAAGTGCTCGGTGTAGACGTTCTTGCCGTCGCGGAACATTTCGTAATACTGCATCTTGGCGTAATCCTCGCGTGCCTTGGTGGCGGCTGCGGCAGCGGCGTCGTCACCGGTGACGTTGGAGGAGAGCGCCCAGCGCAGGCTGGCGTCCTCGTAGCCCACCGAGTTGATGGCGGGCAGCGACTCGCGCAGCGTCATGTGCGCCTTCTGGTAGTCGGTCAGCGGTGCGCCGATCAGCTGCATGAGCTGCGTGGACAGGTAGTTGGTGGACAAGTCGTCGACCTCGCTTGTCTGGTCGCAGCCGGCAACGTCGTAGTTGGCCCAGATGATGTAGTCGGTCTGCCACAGACGCTCCTGGTGCGTGGCGTCGTCCTCGTTGGTAAACCACTTGTCATTGAACTTGGACGGGAAGAACGGCTGATGGTCGCCCCAGAACACCACGACCACCTTGCGGTCGAGCTTGCTTAAGGCGTTAAGGAAGTAGCGCAGCGCCTGGTCGGACTGCTCGATGCACGAGACATACTCGTCGACATCGGAGAGCGTGCCGTCCTCGACGGTCTTGGCGTCCAGGTCGGTCGTGTCGATGTTCAGGTGCATCTGCTTGTCGACCGGCAGCAGGCCCGTGTCGTAGCCCGAGTGGTTCTGCATGGTCACGTCGAAGATAAACTGCGGATCGGCGTTCTGGTCGAGCAGCTCAAGAATCTTGTCGTAGGTCGCCTGGTCGGTCACCATGCCGCGCAGGGTATCGGCGCCTTGGAAATCGTTGATGGACAGGAACTGGTCAAAGCCAAAGTCCTTATAGACGTTCTCGCGGTTCCAGTTGGTGGCGTGGTTGGGGTGCATGGCCGTGGTGGAATAGCCGAGCGATTTGAACTGCTCTGCCAGGTTCCCGGTCGTCTCCATGTTGTAGATGGTGTAGGGGTACACGCCCGAACCCAGGTTGGCCATGGAGTTGCCGGTCATAAACTCAAACTCGGTATTGGCCGTGCCGCCGCCGTAGGCGCTCACATAGAGCTTGCCGCGGCTGAGACAGTTGGAAAGGTTCTTAAAGTACTGCGGGCCCTCGTAGCCGGCGCGCATGTTCTGGTAGATGGACAGGTCCGAGAAGGTCTCGTTCATGATGGCGATGACCGTGGGCTTCTCGCTGTCGAACTGCTCCTTTGCGGCGGCGCGCTCGTCGCTCTTGGCCGCGTCGGACTTGTCGTAGGCCTTGGCGTACTTTTTGAGCGTGGCCTTGGCATCGTCGACGGAGTAGTCGGCGGGTTTGGGCGGCTTGATGGACTGTGCCGCACTAATAAAGGCAGGCAGGTAGCCCTCGCGCCAGTAGCTCTCGAGCGGGCGCCAGGTGTAGACGGTGATGCCGAGGGTGTTGTAGTAGTCGATGAGCGTGACATGCGCGGTCACGCCGCCCAGGCACAGCACCGCCACGAGCAGGTTGGTGAGCAGCATGCGCTTGGCGTTAGCGGCGCCCTTCTGACGGTGCGGTGCCACCAGGCCGGCGTACTCGCACAGCAGCATGGCGATGGCGGTAAAGCCCATGGACAGCACGCAGAACAGCGAGATCGAGAAGGTGTAGCCGTTGCCGGCGACCGCGGCGGCGGTGGAGATGGCCGAAAGGTCGCCCGGCTGGATGGGCATGGATTTAAACGTGATGACGAAGAACTCGGCAATGCCCAGGACAAAGAGGGCAAAGGCCAGGACCGCGGGAGCTGCGCCGTGGCGCTGGAATAGGAAGAACAAGCCGGTCATGAGCACGGTGATGATGGCCCATTCGAGCAGAATGCACAGGGGGTAGACCCAGGTAAAGTCGTGGTTGGACGAGACCTCCATGCCCAGCAGCGCAAAGACGCCGGCGAGCAGCAGGCACAAGACGGCGGCGACGAGCGGTTTGCCCACAAAGGCTCCGCGCAGGCGGGCGAGCTTGCCGGTGGGGACGGGGGCATCGGACCCGGCGAACGCAAAGACGCGCGGGGCGATGCGGTCGCGGGCAATGCTGGCCCAGGCGCATCCGGTAAGGATGGCGTTGGTCAGGATGAGCATCACAAAGGCGAGCGGCTCGTTTTGGGCGACGAGGCCAATGGCGCCCCAAATGGTCAAAAAGAGCTGGAACAGGCCGAAGGCGACACTCCAGGCGATGGCGCCTTTGGCGACGGTGCCCGACTGTGCGCGAATGGCCTTGGCCTCGCGCAAGACAAGGTAGACGGTCGCCGCAAGACCGACGAGCGAGATGGCGGCAGCGAACATGCTGAGACTCCTCACAAACTTAAAACCTACGAAAGCGGGGGTTTACCCGATTGTTACCAAGATATGCGCTGCAATTGGTGGCTGCGCACAACAACCAGCCATATTAACGCGCACGTGTGGCGGTGTGGCGCAATGTAGTGGCGACCTGCGCGATAATGGACGGGAATTACACGGAAACGTAAAAGCTTCTTAAAGAAATGGCGAGGATGAGGCGATGAACGAGCGGGTTTGTATGACGAGTGCGGGCGACGTGGGTGCCGGCATGGACGCGGGCGGCTATCCGGTCGAGACTACGGGCAACGCGGTACTGGACATTTTGGAGCACCGTTCGTCCACGCGCGCTTTTGCGCGCGATGACAGCGACCGTCCCGTGGCGGTGACCGACGAGCAGCGGGCGGCGGTTTTGCATGCGGCGAGTCGCGCGCCGTCGGCGGGCGCCATGATGATGTATTCCATCGTGAGCATTCGCGAGCAGGCTACGCTGGACCGTCTGGCTGACCTGTGCGACCACCAGCCCATGATCGCCAAGGCGCCCTGGGCACTAATATTTGTGGTCGATTATGCCAAGTGGATCGATCTGTTTGAGCACGTGGGCTGCTTTGAGCCTGAGTTTGTCGAGCGCACGGGCAAGTCGCCCCGTCGTGCACCGGGTCTGGGCGACTTTGCCATCGCGGCGCAGGATGCCGTGATCGCCGCTCAAAACGCCGTGGTTGCCGCCGAGGCCCTGGGGCTGGGGAGCTGCTACATCGGTGATATCGTCGAGAACGCCGAGGAAGTTGCCGCACTGCTGGACTTGCCTGCCTATACCATGCCGCTGTCGATGCTCATCATCGGCACGCCCCGTAAGGAGCGCCCGGCAATCGCGCATCCCGTGGTGAACCTGGTGCACGAGGAGCGTTATTGTCGCGCCGACGCCGCGACGATGGATGCGCAGGTGGCCGAGATGGATGCGATGTTTCGCCCGCACGCCCGCGAGGTGGGCGAGCGTGTCATCGACATCTACACCCGTAAGCACACGAGCCCCTTTATGGCCGAGATGAGCCGCTCTATGGAGTGGTGGTTCAAAAACTGGCTCGGAAAATGACGAATGTGACAAAGGGGGCGTCCCTTTGTCACATTCCATATCGCCGCGGTGGCCTAAAGGCCGCATAAATGTTTATCTAGCTGGGAAAACGGTGCCATTAAAATATGGGCTGATTACATATAATCCCGTCGAACGTTAAAATTGGGAGGAAACCGGCTTATGGAACAAAAGGCAAAGGAAGTAGCCTCGCACGCTGCGATTCCTGTGAGCATCTCGGCGATGCTCGTCACGCTGGGCGTGGTGTATGGCGATATCGGCACCAGCCCCATGTATGTAACCAAGGCGCTCGTTGCCGGCAACGGCGGCATCGGAAGCGTCACGCAGGAGTTCGTGCTCGGCGCGCTCTCCCTTGTCGTGTGGACGGTCACGCTGCTGACGACCGTCAAGTACGTGCTGATCTCGCTGCGCGCCGACAACCACGGCGAGGGCGGCATCTTTGCCCTGTACAGCCTGGTCAAGCGCTGCGGCAAGTGGCTCATCATCCCCGCCATGCTGGGCGGCGCGGCGCTCCTCGCCGACGGCATCCTGACGCCTGCCGTTACCGTCACCACGGCCATCGAGGGCCTGCGCACCATCCCGGCGGTCCATGCCGTGCTCGGTGACGACCAGGGTCGTGTCGTCGCCATCACGCTTGCCATCATCATCGCGCTCTTCTTGGTGCAGCGCATCGGCACGGCCAAGATCGGTCACGCCTTCGGTCCCA
Source organism: uncultured Collinsella sp. (assembly GCA_905205405.1). Taxonomy (GTDB): domain Bacteria; phylum Actinomycetota; class Coriobacteriia; order Coriobacteriales; family Coriobacteriaceae; genus Collinsella. Next base: position 19,634 of record CAJLDK010000008.1, on the reverse strand, counting down.
TCATGACGCTGTGGTTTTTGTTCCTGGGCGGCACGGGCCTGTTCTTTGTCTGCCAGTATCCCGCGGTGCTGCTGTGCCTCAACCCGTTGCGTGGCATCGCTTTTCTGCTGAGCCCCAACAACCATGCGGGCATCATGATTTTGGGCAGCTGCTTCCTCGCTACCACCGGTGCCGAGGCGCTCTATTCCGACATGGGCCATGTGGGCCGCGGCAATATCTATGCCACCTGGCCGTTCGTTAAGTGCTGCCTGCTGCTGTCCTACATGGGCCAGGGCGCGTGGCTTATCAACAACGCCGGCAACCCGGAGCTCATGGGTATCGCCGACCTCAACCCCTTCTACCAGATGCTCGCCCCGGGTCTGCGCCCCTTTGCCGTCGGCCTTTCCACCGTCGCGGCCATCATCGCCTCGCAGGCGCTCATCACCGGCGCATTCTCGCTGGTGTCCGAGGCCAGCCGCCTGGACCTCATGCCGCATATGCAGGTCTTCTATCCTGCCGAGACCAAGGGCCAGCTCTACATCCCCATGGTCAACAACGTCATGCTTGTCGGCTGCGTCATCGTGGTGCTGCTGTTCCAGAACTCGGCTCATATGGAAGCCGCCTACGGCCTTGCCATTACGCTGACTATGATGTGCACCACGCTGCTGCTCTTCTTCTATCTGCACGTGGAGCGCAATCTCAAGGTCGCGCCGTGGATCTTTGCTGCCTTCTTTCTTTTGCTCGAGGGTTTCTTCTTTGTGAGCTCGCTCACCAAGTTCTTCCACGGCGGCTACTTCACCATCCTTATGGCTGCACTCATCATGGGCATTATGGTGTGCTGGTACAACGGCACGGCGGTCGAGCAACGTCAGTTTACGCTGCTGCCGCTGCGCAGCTATCTGCCGCAGCTCAAACGCCTGCGCGACGACGATCGCTACGAGCTCATGAGCGACAACATCGTGTACCTGACCAAGGACACCAACACCGACTATATCGACCGCGATATCGTCTACTCGATTTTGGATAAGCACCCCAAGCGCGCTCGTGCCTGGTGGTTCGTGAATGTCGAGACCATGGAGGAGCCGCATACCTTTGCCTACTCGGTCGAGACGTTCGGCACCGACTACGTGTTCCGCGTGCATCTGTATCTGGGCTACAAGATCAACCAGCGCGTCAATGCTTACCTGCGTCAGGTTGTTCAGGATCTGGCTGCCAGCGGCGAGCTGCCGGCGCAGACGCATGACTACTCGGTCTACAAGGACCCGGGCAACATCGGTACGTTTAAGTTCGTCATGATCCGCAAGCTGCTGGCGCCCGAAAGCGACGTGGAGCCCAGCGAGCGTACGGCCATCACGCTCAAGTACATCATCCGCCGCGCCGCCGGCACGCCTGCGCGCTGGTACGGCCTGGAGAACTCCAACGTGAGCTTTGAGTACGTGCCGCTGTTCACCAAGTTTAAGGCCGTGAGCAAGATGCAGCGCCTGGCTCCCGACGAGCGTCCGTAGTCGACGTCTGCTGTTTGTCTAGCGACCGCAGGCTGCAAAGGCTATACACTTGAAACCACCACAAGGAGGCCACCACCGCAAAGGTGCCAGTCCCCTTTGTGGTGGTTTTTGTTTTTGAGAGAGGGGCGGGGCGCTGATGGACGTCCGTGCGGACGGCGATATTGCCGAGAACTTTTGGTGGCGGCGTACAACGCTGACGCGTCGCAGTCCTCTGTATGACGCCTGCGTATCGGCGGGGCTGCTAGCCGCGGCGACGATTGTGGGCGCGCTGCTCGACCATCCGGGGCTCGCGCCGAGCATCATGATCGTCTATGTGTTTGCCGTGCAGCTGTGCGCTTTCTTTACCTGGAGCCGCCTGTACTGCCTGCTGAGCTCGGCTGCCGCCGTGGCGCTCTACAACTTCTTGTTTGTCGACCCGCGCTACGCGCTGTCGTTTATCGACCGCGTCTATCCCGGCATGTTCTTTATCATGTTTGCGGTCTCGCTCGTATCGAGCTCGATCGCGCTGGCCCTGCGCCGCGCCTTGGCGCAGGCCGCCGCCAGCGACCGTCGCACGCAGATGGTGCTCGAGACCAACCGCATGCTGCAGCGGTGTGGCGATCAGCAACAGATTGTGCACGCTATGGCAACGCAGCTGGCGCGTCTTTCGGACTGTCCGGTCGTGTGGTATAGCGCCGATGCCGATAACGATGACCTGCTGCCGCGCACGACGTACACGGCCGTGGGCGATGCCGCGCCGGTACACCAGCTAGCGCCGCAGATGCCGCCGCGGCTCTCGGCGTCCGCCTATGTGGGAACGCCGCTCGATGCCACCTATGGCGCCTCGGCGTTCTACGGCATATACCTGACCGTGCGCTCGGGCGATACCATGGTGCGCGCAGGCGATCCTGCCTCGGTGGTGGGGGTGTTCGCCATTGTCGCCGAGCCCGATGCGCTGACGCCCGAGGAGCGGACGCTTGCCGATGCCATCGTGAGCGAAGGCGAGCTGGCGCTCGATCGCGCCCGCGCCATGGAGGCCCGCGAAGAGGCGGCGGTGCTCGCTAAAAACGAGCAGCTGCGTGCCAACTTGCTGCGCTCCATCTCGCACGATCTGCGCACGCCGCTTACCAGTATTTCGGGTAATGCCGACGTGTTGCTCGACCAGGGCTCGACCGGCACGGCCGTGCTCGACGACCAGACACGCCGCGGCATGCTCCTATCCATTCGCTCGGACGCGCAATGGCTCAACGCCACCGTCGAGAATCTGCTCGCCATCACCAAGCTCGAGGGCGGCGGCATGCACCTGTCGACCACGCTCGAGCTCATGGACGATATCGTCGAGGAGGCGCTGCGCCACGTGAACCCGGCCGTGCGCGAGCATGACCTTAAGGTGGTGGCGTGCGATGAGCCGGCGCTTGTCAACGTCGACGCGCGCCTGATGGTGCAGCTGGTGGTCAATCTGGTGAACAACGCCATCGCCTATACGCCTGCGGGCTCGCATATCGTGATCTCGATTGGCGTCCATGATGGATACGTGGCGTGCTCGGTGGCCGATGACGGCCGGGGCATTGCGCCCGAGGACCGCGAGCGAATCTTTGAGTCGTTCTACACCGCCAACCATGGCCTGGCCGACAGCTGCCGCAGTGTGGGCTTGGGGCTTTCGCTCTGCCGCTCCATTGCGCTGGCACATGGCGGTAGCATAGAGGTTACCGCGGCGGACCCGCACGGTTCGGTCTTTACGATTGAGCTTCCCGCCGCCGACGTTTCGTTTGATAAGGAGTAGCGCTGTGCCGAACTCTGCCGTGAAACCGCTCATCTTGGTCGTTGAGGACGATCCCGCCGTCCGCAACCTTATCGTCGCCGCGCTCGAGGCGCACGGTTTGCGCCATATGGCTGTGGAGACCGCCCACGCCGCCATCGCCGCCGCTTCGTCGCAGGCGCCGAGCATTGTGCTGCTCGATCTGGGCCTGCCCGATATGGACGGCGTCAAGGTGGTGGAGTCGGTGCGCGCATGGTCGGGCATGCCGATCATCGTTGTCTCGGCACGCAGCGAGGATGCGGACAAGATCCGAGCGCTCGATGCCGGCGCCGATGACTACCTGACTAAGCCGTTTTCGGTCGAGGAGCTGCTCGCGCGCATTCGCACCACGCTCAGGCGCCTTTCGTATGCGCAGGCGGGCGGTGTTGTCTCCGAGGGCTCGTTCGATACCGGCGAGTTGCATATCGATTTTGATGCCGGCATCGCCACGATGGATGGCGAGGAACTGCATCTGACGCCGATCGAGTACAAGCTCCTGTGCCTGCTGGCGCATAACGCCGACAAGGTGCTGACGCACCAGTTTATCCTGCACGAGATTTGGGGCACGGCAACTAAGAGCGACCTGGCGAGCCTGCGTGTCTTTATGGGCACGCTGCGCAAGAAGATCGAGTCCGACCCCGCGCATCCGCGCTATATCCAAACGCACGTGGGCATCGGTTACCGACTGGTCACCCAAGGCTAGATCGCCAACCACCATCCCAATATGAGTTGCGGTGAAATACGGTCTAAATTTGCCTAATTCCAGGCAAAACAGTCCGTATTCCACCGCAACTTTATTACTTGCCCTTGGGCTTGCTGGCGTAGAACTTCTTCTTTTTGGGCTTGCCTGCACCGGCAGACTTGTCGTCGCCGTGCGGTCCTCGGACGCCGGCCTGCGCGTGCGCGGGCGCCGTTGCGCGAGGCTTGCGGGCTCCGGGGTTGCGCAGTTCCTCGACGCGCTCAGCAATTTCCTCGGCGCTAAAGCCGACCTCGGCCATGGCGTCCTCGATGGGCAGGCGGCGCATGATGTAGCAGTGGTGCACCTTCTGGTTGCGCGCGAAGTCCTCGGGGATGGTCTGCGCCGTAATGTCCTCCAGCACGACGCCCGCGCGCGCGAGCTTGCGCGTTTCGGGGCGGAAGCCGCGCAGGTTGCAGCTAAAGATGGCATGGCCGCCCTGCGCGAGCAGGCGCGATACACCGGCCAAAAGCTCAACATGGTCGCGCTGAACATCCCAGGTGCGGCGGCCCATCTTGGACGAGTTCGAGAACGTGGGCGGGTCGACAAAGATCAGGTCCCAGCGGTTGCGCGTCTGACGCTGGTCGCGAATCCAGGCGAGCACGTCGTCGCGCACAAAGTGATGCTGCGGGCCCACAAAGCCGTTCTGACGCATATTGCGCTCGGCCCAGTCCAGATAGGTGTTCGAGAGGTCAACCGTCACGGTTTCCTCGACGCCGCCGTCGGCTGCGTAGCAGGTGGCGGTGCCGGTGTAGGCAAACAGGTTGAGGAAGCGACGCGCCTGTTTGGCGTGCTCACGCACTAGGTTGCGGGTGACGCGGTGATCCAAGAAGATGCCCACATCCAGATAGTCGTCAAAGTTGACGGCAAAGGTGAGCCCGCCCTCCTCGATGAGCGGCAGGCGACGGCGCGCGATGTTGGCACGCTCGCCCGAGCCGCCCTTACCGGCGTCTTGCTTGCCGTACTGCGAGCCGCCGCGCGAACGCATGCGGGCCTTGGCATGCACATGCTCGGCTGGGACATCCAGGATGCGCGGCGCGATGGCCAAGATGTCGAGCATACGGGCCTGGGCCAGCGCCGGGTCGATGGTCTTGGGCGCCGCGTATTCGGCGATGACGAGCCAGCGGCCTGGAGTCTGTGGGCAACCCTCGTACAGGTCGATAGCGGCGGAGTAGTCGGGCAGGTCGGCATCGTAGACGCGGTAGCAGCTCACGCCCTCGCGCTTGGCCCACTTGCGGCGCAGGCGTGCGTTCTTGCGCAGGCGGTTGGCGAACTGCTCGGACTCGGGGATGAGCACGGGCAGCGGCTTGCCGTCGCCCAGGTCGAGCGTGGCAGCGGGCTCGGGCATGGGGGTGTTGGCGGCCTCATAATCGACATCCGCGGCCTCACCCTCGGTATCCGCGCTGGTCGCAGCCTCAAATGTCGCGGCGACATGATCGAGCGAGGGCCAAACCTCAATAGTCGCCTCTTCGTTGTTGGGCATGACGGCAATGGAGCGCGCGGGCTCGGCATGGAGCGCGCGGGCCATAAGGCCATCGCGGGTGAGCGCGGCGACCGGCGCCGAGGCAAGCTCGGGCGCGCGGCGCAGCTCGCCGACCAGCGTCATGGCGTCGTGCATGAGCGAAAGCGGAGTTTCGGTGGTGTCTGCGACCACGGCGGCGCCGGCGGCAGCGCCCGCGTGGTCCAGTACGGTGGCGGACTTGGCGGCGCAAAAATCGACAAAGCGCTTGTAGCCGGCACACTTAACCATGCGCTCAGCGGTCTTGCGGGCGGCGGGGTCGATGTCCACGGCCACGATGCGCACCTGGCGCTCGCGCGCTGCCGCCTCGCGCTCGCGTGCCTCGGCGAGCAGCTGCTCCCACAGGGCGGCGTCGTGCAGCTGCCAGCCCTCAAAGCCCCAGTGCTCGCGGGCGGCGCCCGGAGCGCGGTCGGTTAGGATATTCACGGCCTCTAGCAGCAGGCCGCCGCCGGCGCACGAGGCGTCGACCAGCGTGGGCAGGGCTTCGTTCTCGTAATCGTCGGCCGTTAGCTCGCGCTCGCACAGTGCAGTCCAGCCGACCTGCGCCAGCACCAGGGCGGCGTAGTCGGGGCGCAGCACGTGTGTGCCCTCGCCGGCGCGGGTCGCGGCGGACGGCAGGCGCTTGAACAGCGGGTCGCCCGAAAGGTCCAGGCTGATGCTCGCGCGGCGCTGACGCAGCGAAAGCAGCAGGTGAACGTCGGGATCGGCGGCGTCGACATCGGCGCGACGGCCCGTGGTCTCGGCCAGACGGTCGCATAGCGCGTCCTTGGCGCGCAGGGCCGAGAAGCGTGTGTTGCGCAGCTGCTCGGTCACGCCGCGGGCGGTGATGGCGATGGTGGCGCCGGGGCGGACGATGCTCTCCCAGGCGATGTCGTAAACGCCGTCGTACAACGCATCGGCATCCTGCGCCTCAAAGCGCCCAAGCACCACAAACACGCGGCTGGCCAGGCGCGACCACAGACAAGCGCGGTAGCCTTCTTCGAGCTCGCCCTCAAACGTAGCGCGGCCCTTCAGGCGGCGGACATGCGAAAGCCCGAGCCACTTGAGCTCGTCGGCGAGTGCGGATTCAAAGCCCTCGGGGCAGCTTGCATAAAATTCCATGGGTGACCTCTCTGGTTGCGTCGCTCCATTATATGATGGATGCTTCGTTTGCCATCGCCCTCGAAAGGAACCCATATGATTGATGCGTGCCCCTTGATTCCCATTTTCATTGCAACGGCCTCAGGACTCGGGGCCTCGCACAGGCTCCCGCCGCCTTACAGAACTGAAAGCTGGGCGTAGGGCAAATCTATGGCACGTGACCTGCGATTGCTCGGCCATAGATGGCGTAATCGAGGCTAAGGGAGTGCATCATGCGCAAGGGAAACGAGAGCTGGTTCTGGCACGCGAACGACATGGTGGTGACGGGCGACATGAACCCCGTGGTCCGCGTCCTGTGGGCCGCGCTCATCGTAGGCATCGGCGTCGCGACGATGGCCACGCTCTGGATCGTCACGAGGTAGCGCGCCACGAACGGATGACGAGGCACGCGGCGCATGCCACGCTGGCGGAACCCTAGCCTCGCTGCTGGACAATCTGTTCGATGAGCTTCGCGACGGAGTCCTCGGCTGCGTTCCCGATCAGGTGATGGGCCGCGGCCTTCGCCTCTGGCATCGCGCCCGCGACTGCGTAGGAGTTCGGCACCTTTTCGAGGAGCGTCACGTCGTTTTCCGAGTCTCCGATAAAAGCGACCTCGTCCAGCGTGACCCCAAGGCTGCCGAGAAGCGCGTCGAGTCCGTTTACCTTGCTCCAGCCAGCCGGAACAACATCGAGGAAGAATGGGACGGGCGAGGGGAAATCAAGTTCTGGGCAGGCTTCCTTGCATCGACTCCGAACGACTTCCGTCGGGGCGGAGCTGACGTTGACGAAGATGCCGGCGGTTATGACGTCACGGTTCGTGGGCACGTCTCCGAGCGCCATGTCTCTTCCGGAGTCCTTAACGACTTCCAGGGCGAATTCGTCGCCAGGCTCGACGGCGCAGAGGAACTGCTCGCAGCGCTTGCCTGTCTCATCGACATCGGCGACTAGCCAGAGTGACGTCCCCGCGTAGGGGCGTACAGCGCTATCGAGCTTGACGAGGGCCTCCGTCGAGAGCGTCTTTTTGAACACGAGTTCGCCGCTGGAGAAGACCTTCTTTCCGTTGGCCATGATGCCGGTCGAGAAACAGCGCGCGTCGCCGTCAAAGGCATCGGCCAGGTCGGCGTAGTCGCGCCCGCTTGCGGGGCCGAACGCGATGCCCGCATCGAGCGCCGAAAGAATCGCGCTGTGCGTGCGCTCCGATACGACCCTTGAGCCAAACGGCAACAGGGTCCCATCCATGTCTGCGAGGATGAGCTTTATCAAGGGGTCCTCCCGTTTCGGTCTGGGCATCGGTGCGCCGGCGTGCGTCGTCCTAGCTGTATTGCTTGTCTCCCATGAGATTCTTCGAGATGATCCTGTTAAACTCTACCGGGTCATCCCAGCAAGAGGTCAGGAAGAGGAACAGCAGCTCGATGACGAAGTTGATCGAGCTGTGCGAGAAGGCGATCTCGGTTCCGGTGATGGCCTGATCTCGCGAGATGGCTCGGATGATATGCGTGGCACGCTTCGCGAGCGGCGTATCCGGGTTGTCTGTGATCATGATGATGGGGGTGTTCGAATCCTCGGCAGAGTCGAGTATGTTGACGAGGCGCTTCGAGTATCCGGACGTCGAAATGACGAGCAGAACGTCATTCTCCTTGAGGCTGGTTGCGACGGAGACCATGGCTTCGGTGGTACTGGGGCAAAACGCTCTGACTCCAACCTGCGAGAGCTTGAACGCCGCGTTTACGCCCATGTTAATCGAGTTGCCGACGCCCGCGATCAGGACGAGGTTGGCGTTGTGGAGCAGATTGACGACTGCCGAAAAGTCATCGGAGTCAATGAGCGAGGCGGTTTGGGAGAGCTCCTTGACCTTGTGAGACAGGACGTACTTGATGGAGCCCTCGACGTCGTCCAGAGTAATCCTGCCGTCCGTGGCCTTTTCTTCGCCGGATGCCCTGCTGATGGATATGCCGAGCGCCAGACGCATGTCCGAATAGGTTCGGTAGTCAAGCGTCCTTGCGAATCTCGAAACAGACGCCGGTGACGTACCGGTTTCTGCGGCGAGTTCGCGGACGGTCATCGTTGCGACATCCGACGGGTGGTCGAGCACATACGTTGCGATTGCCTTCTCCGAGGGGGATAGGCTGCTCATGACCGCGCAGATGTGGCTGAGCACATCCCCTGTCTTATCCATGGTTACTCCTTGGTCCTAGCTTGCTTTGTATCTTAGGTCAAGAGAGGTGAAAAATAAGCAAAATGTTTCATCAGCGGTGAAATAGCGTTTCACCGCTGATTTCCTACCGTTCACGGTAAATCGGTACTTCCTCGGCGCAATCTCAGCTTGAGCTGCTATCTTATGAGCCGTAAAACAACGGCACGAAAACGATGAAACAACAGAACATTGTTTCAACGCCTCGCAACTCCGTTTCACGCTAGATGGTGAATCACTTCGAAGCCCAGACAGGCACCCGGCGAGCAAGAAGGGAGAAGCACGATGCACAACGCCAAGACAAACGCAAGCATGACTTCGCTGTTCTTCGCGAACGTACTCTACTGGGTCTGCGCGGGCGTGTACTCGCCGTTTCTCTCCGCTCACTACACGAGCCTCGGCCTCAGCGCGGCCCAGACCGGCATTCTCCTCGCGGCGACCCCGGTGTGTGCGCTCGCCATCCAGCCGCTCTGGTCGACGATCGCCGACAAGCTCGGGCGCCGCCGCGCGGTCATCGTGGCCCTCTGCCTTGCGGCGGCGGTACTCGCTCCGCTGTATTACCTGGCGTCGACGTTCGTCCCGGTCCTTCTCGTAACCTTTGCATTCTCGGCGTTTTTCTCGGGGCTCCTGCCCCTGAGCGACTCCCTCGTCATCGAGCTCGCGGATCGCTCTGGCCTGGACTTTTCTCGCATTCGCATGGGTGGCACTATCGGCTATGCCATCGTCGTCCTGATCGTCGGTCGGCTGCTCGACATGGCTCCTCAAATCCAGTTCACGGTGGTCTCCGCCGCGCTGGTGGTCTTCGCGGCTCACATGTGGCGCCTCCCCGAGGCGGGAATTCGCGCCAATGCCGCGGACGATCCCAAGGTCTCCCACGGAAAGGGCCTCCTCTCGCTGTTCACCAGCAATGAGATCGCCTTCGTCTTGGTCTTCGCCTTCATCAGTTCGGCCGCGATTGGCTTCATCGGGGCGTTCTTGGGCCGCTACGCGGTCGAGCTTGGCGAGGGTCAGAACCTCGTGGGCGTCCTGAGTGCGGTCTCCGCTGCGAGCGAGATCCCCATCCTGCTCGTTTCCTCCAAGCTGGTCAGGCGCTTCGGCGAGATGAACCTCCTGATCTTTTCCTGCTTCATGGCGGCGCTCAGGCTCGTGCTTGTGGGCACCGGCATCGTCCCGGTCATGGTCTGCGGCCAGCTGCTGCAGAGCGTGAGTTACATGACCGTCTACTACTCCTGCGTTACCTACATTGCCAACCACACTTACGAGGATTGTCGCGCTCGAGGTCAGAGCGCCTTCGCGATGGTCCAGAGCGGTCTGTCCGTCGTGGTTGCGAACCTGTTTGGCGGTTGGGCGTGCGATGCGCTCGGCACGCACGCGGGTTTCCTGGCCTTCGCCCTCGCTTCAACGATTGCTGCAGTCGCTGCTCTTGTGGCGTACGTGCTATGGCGTCGAAGCGCGGCGCCGCAGCCTGAGGGCCAGGCGGCCGCATAGGCTCCACCGCGCCTCGCAAGCGCCTGCCTGCCTCGCGCTTCGCTTCGTGTTCAACCAGCTGACGAGCTGAGAACTGTCCGATCCAATGATTATTCAGGTGAAAGGAAGACAAAGATGTCACTCATCAAGGTCAACGAGCTTCTTCAACATGCGACCGAGCACCACTATGGCGTGCCCGCGATTAACGTCATCAATACGGAGACCATCCGTTATGCGATCCAGGCCGCCGAGGATGAGCACATGCCCATCATCATCCAGTACTGGCCTGGCTTCGAGGACCACTGCGCCCTCGACATCATCGCCTTCGCCGCCCGCTATTACGCCGAGCGCGCGAGCGTGCCCGTCGCCGTCCACCAGGATCACTCCGCTGGTTACGAGATCGCCGTCAAGGGCGTCAAGGCCGGCTTCCCATCCGTCATGGTCGACGGCTCCTCACTTTCCTATGAGGAGAACTTCCAGCTCACGAAGGACGTCGTCCAGGTCGCCAAGATCTTCGACGTCGACATCGAGGCCGAGCTCGGCCATGTCGGCAACGGCTCTGACGCCAACGACTTCGTGAACAGCGACCACTACACCGACCCGAACCTCGCCGAGGAGTTTGTCGAGGGCACCGGTTGCGGCTCGCTCGCCATCGCCGTCGGCAATGCCCACGGCCCCTATGTCAAGGTCCCGAACCTCGACATGGAGCGCATCAAGGCCTGCAGGGAGGCCGTCAGCGTCCCCCTCGTCATGCACGGATGCTCCGACATCCCCGACGAGCAGCTCCAGGAGGCCGTGAACCTCGGCATGAGTAAGTTCAACATCGCCACGGAGTACTTCCGTTCCATGTACCGCGCCTTCGAGAAGGACATCAACTCCGGTAAGAACGACGGCAACGGCATAGGCCTCCTGATGGACGCCGCCCCCGACATGCGCGCGTTCGTCGTCAGCAAGATCCAGCTTCTGAACCCCAACCACTATTCGCTCTAGGAGAGACTCGATGAAGAAAGTTCTTGTCGCGTCGCACGGCCACCTCGCAAGCGGAATCAGGAGCTCGATCGGAATCCTGACCGGCATGGCGGACATGGTGGAGGCAGTTGACTGCTACGTGGACGACTCCGATTTCATCCCTCGCATCCAGGCCTTTATTGACTCGGTGGGCCCTGAGGACGAGGCCATCATCTTCACCGACATCTACGGTGGTTCCGTCTTCCAGAAGGTCGTCCTTATGGAGCCGGAGAAGCGCGGGATCGTCCACGTCACCGGTATGAACCTCGGCCTCGTGATCGAGACGCTCCTCGGCGCCGAGCCGGTCACGGCAGATTCGATCAAGCAGAGCGTCGAACTGGCGAGGGCGACGATGCAGGTCGTCGAGCCTCCGAGCAAGGCCGCGGACAACGAGGAGTCCGAGGGAGACTTCTTTGATTAGAGAGTACTAACAAGTAGAGAGAGGAAGCAATGATTGTTCAGGTTCGAGTCGATGACCGTCTGATTCACGGACAGGTCGCCCTGGTGTGGACCAAGGAGCTCAACACCACCAGGATCATCGTCGCCAACAAGCACGCCGTGGAGAGCGACGCCCTTCGCATGACGCTTTCCATGGGTACGCCGGCGGGCCAGAAACTCCTCGTCAAGGACGTTCCGGATGCCTGCCGCATCGCGAACGATCCGCGCGCGGACTCCATGCGCATCTTCGCGCTCACCAACTGCGTGCGTGACGTGCTTGAGCTCGTTAAGGGCGCGCCGGGCAAGATTGAGGGCGTGAACGTTGCCAACGTCGGCCGCTTCGACAAGTCCGATCCGGATAGCAAGGTCGCCCTCAACTCCACGATCATGCTCAACCCGGATGAGCTCGAGGCCGCGAAGGAGCTTTGCGAGCAGGGTATTCCGGTTTTCCATCAGCTTATCCCGTCCAATCCCAAGACTCCTCTCAAGAGTCTGATCGAGGCGGCGGGGAAATAAGGGGATTTGGCCAGGCGGCCAAATGAAATGAAAGAAAGGAAGTCAAATGGTTGGGTTGGCAATAATGGCCTGGTTGACCGTGCTGATTTGCTACGGCGGCAACTGGGTTCTCGGTCAGTGCATGATCGAGCGTCCTCTCGTGGTAGGTCTCGTTGCGGGCCTCCTGATGGGCGACGTCAAGACCGGTGCCATCATCGGTGCCTCTCTCGAGGCGATCTTCATGGGCGCGGTTAACATTGGTGGCGCTATCTCCGCCGAGCCTGTTACCGCGACCGCCCTCGCCGTCGCCTTCACCGTTGGCGCTGGTATCGACCAGGGTGCCGCCATCACACTGGCCGTTCCCGTGGGCGTCGTCACCGCATTTCTCTCGATCTTCATGAACAACGTGTTCCTCGCGTTCTTCGCAGCCACCTTTGACAAGATGGCCGCCGAGGGCAACGAGAAGGGCCTCGCGCTTCAGCACTTCGTTCTCTGGTTCGTTAAGTACGCCGCCTTTGGCCTCATCGCCTTCCTCGGCGTTTACCTTGGCGCCGAGCCCGTTGCCGCCATTGTCAACCAGATTCCGGCCAATGTCATGAGCGGCCTCAACGCCGTGGGTGCCCTCCTGCCCGCCGTTGGTATGGCGCTCCTGCTCCAGATGCTGTGGAGCACCGAGCTCAGCATCTACTTCTTCTTGGGCTTTACGCTCTATCAGTACCTCGGCCTCCCGATGATCGCCATCGCAGTTCTCGGTGTCATCATCGCGGTTGCCTCCGCCCTCCGCGACAAGGAGATCTTCGATCTCACCAAGAAGGGAGTGGCCACCCAGGCCGTTTCCGGCGACTCTGTAACCAGCGACGAGGAGGATTTCTTCGCATGAGCAACCTGACCAAGAATGTGAGCCCTGAAGACAAGAAGATGCTCAACAGCATTTTCCTGCGCTCCTTCTCCGTGTTCGCTTCCTGCGCCGGCGGTTCCGTCAAGGCTGGCGCCGACGGCTGGCTGTACTCCGTCCAGCCCGCGCTTAACCGCTACTATGCCGATGACCCCGAGGCTCGTGCCGACGCCATGAAGCGTCACACGACTTGGTACAACATTACCCAGAACGTCGGCACGTTCGCCATGGGCCTCGTCGCCTCCATGGAGAGGGAGAACTCGCAGCACGAAGACTTCGACACCGAGTCCATCGACGGTATCAAGGTCTCCCTGATGGGCCCGATGTCCGGCATCGGCGACGCAATCTTCTGGGGCGTCCTGCGTGTTATCGCCGCCGGCATCGGCATTAACCTCGCCATGAGCGGCTCGCCCCTCGGCGCGATCATGTTCCTGCTGATCTACAACATCCCGTCGATCCTCTGCCGATACTTCATGACCTACCTCGGCTTCAGCATGGGCACCAACTTCATCTCCGAGATGTACGAGGGGGGTCTCATGAAGCTCATCACCAAGGCGACCTCCACGATCGGCCTGGTGATGATCGGCGCCATGACCGCGGCGAACGTCCAATTCAACACGATCCTGTCCATTCCGGTTCAGGACTCCGACCCCGTCATGATCCAGACCTACCTCGACTCGATCTTCAAGGGCATCGTGCCTCTGGGACTTACGCTCGTCGTCCTCTGGCTCCTGCGCAAGAAGAACGTGAACGTCAACATCATCCTGGTCGGCATCATGGTTCTGGCGCTCGTCCTCGGCCTCGTGGGCATCGTGTAAGGCGGTTTCCGGATCATCCGAAGCCTGTTCAAGGCAATTCCTGGCGGCACGCGATCGAGGACATTCGACGCGTGCCGCCCCATTAGAAGGAGAGAATATGCGCTACACGCACCTCAAGAACTCCGACGTTGACGTCTCCCAGCTCGCCGTGGGCACCTGGGCGATCGGCGGCGACTCCTTTGGTGAGAACGATGACGCCGCCAGCATGTCCGCCATCCGCACCATGCTCGATCACGGCGTCAACCTCATTGACACCGCGCCGTGCTATGGCAACGGCGCGTCCGAGAAGGTCGTCGGCAACGCGCTCAGGGGCGTCGACCGAGAGAGCTACCTGCTCTCGACCAAGGTTGGCCTGATCACCAGCGCCGCCGGCTATGACCGCGACTCTTCGTTCAAGAACATCATGAGGGAGGTCGAGAGCTCGCTGCGCAATCTCCGCACCGACTACATCGACTTCTACTTCGTGCACTGGCCCGACGCCAAGACCCCGTTCTCCGAGACGATGTGCGCCCTCCAGCTCCTCAAGGAGCAAGGCAAGATTCGCCACATCGGCGTCTCCAACTTCACGACCGAGATGATCGAGGAGTGCGAGAAGGTCGCTCAGGTCGACGTCCAGCAGCCGCCCTACTCCATGGTCGACCGCTCCTCCGAGGACCTTATCAAGTGGGGCTACGAGCGTGGCATCGACTCCTTCACCTATGGCTCCCTTGGCGCGGGCATCCTGTCGGGCAAGTTCCGCGAGCTGCCGAAGTTCGAGGAGGGCGATGTTCGTGGCGGCTTCTACGACTACTTCCAGGAGCCCAAGTTCTCGCGCGTCCAGGAGCTGCTCAAGGTCATGGACGAGATCGCCGAGGCTCATGACAAGCCCGTGGCACAGGTCGCCGTGAACTGGAGCACCCAGAAGGAGTACGTGGGCACCGCGCTCGTTGGCGTGCGCACGGACGCCCACGCGATTCAGAACTGCGAGACGTTCGAGTGGGAGCTTTCCGCCGATGAGATGGCCAAGCTTGACGCCAAGCTTGACGAGCTGAAGATCGGCTAGCCATGGGCACCGAGGAGAGGAAGTACCCCACTTCCGAGCTTGAAGTGCTTGAGCGTGGATCTAGGGAGGTCGTGGAGCCCAACGGGCTGAAGCTCCTGCTGAAGCCCGTGCCGGGAGACGAGCGCGAGCGCGTGCTCGATCCGCGCGTCTACGCGCGCGCCCATGCGAAGCTCGCCGCCGGCCCGGCGCCGGCGGGGCCGGTGGACGTGATCGCGTGGCGCTCCGCTCCCAACAAGGAGACCCATGTCGTGAGGGGCTCGAACGTCGCCAAGAAGACCGTCGTCATGAACTTTGGCGACAGGGGCATTCCCCTGCACGTCTTCACGCCCGAGGGCCACGGGTGCGGCTCCGCCGCGCTCGTGTTCATCCACGGCGGCGGCTTCATGGTGGGCAACATTGGCCAGTACGAGAACTGCCTGCGCGACATCGCGGAGCGAACGGGCTGCGTCGCGATCTACCCGGAGTACCGCTTGTCTCCCGAGACGATGTTCCCCGGTGGTGTCGAGGACTGCGTGAAGACGCTCGACTGGCTTGTCGAGCATGCGGATGAGCTGGGTGTCGACGCGACGCGGGTCGCCGTGGCTGGCGACTCCGCGGGCGGAAGCCTGACCAACGCCGTCGTCCTCGACGGGTCCCATGCGGACAGGATCAAGCTCGTGGCCGAGCTGTATCCGCTCGTCGACGGCGGCCCCGTTCCGGAGGAATGGTCCTATGACCTCTATGAGATTGTGAACGACCAGAGGATCGAGGCTTTGAGCAGGGTGGATCGCATTCGCAATGCCAATGATGACCTGCCGCTGATGTACACCAACGGCAATGCGGAGGAGATGCTCGACCCGAGGGTGTCTGCCCTGTTCGCGGAGGACGTGAGCGCGTTCCCCCGCACGGTCATCATCTCTTCCGAGTATGACTACCTGCGCTATCAGGATGAGCTGTTCGCGAAGAGGCTGCAGGATGCGGGCGTTGATGTCACCGCGATTCGCTATCGCGGCTGCGACCACGGCTTCTTCGAGATGTACGGCGTGATGCCTCAGGCTGAGGACGTCTGCCGCGTCATCTCCGAGGAGCTTGCGAAGATCTAGAGGTTCGTCGCGGTGGCCTCCTGGACGAGTGACGGTCCGGCGGGATGCTAGGTGCGTCCCGCCGGACCTTTGCGTTGGCGGGCGCGTGTGGGGTTTGCCTCGGCGGTGCCGGATTGACTGGGAGACGCGTTTACCGCCGAGCTTCCAAGCGAGCCCAGCAAGCAAACCGCGAGCTGAGCCCCAAGGGCATCGACAAGGGCGTGGGCGTGGCGCGAGCGCTGGCGTATCTGGGCCGCGAGGGAAATGCGCGCACTTTTGGCTTCGGCGATTCGGGCAACGACCTGGGCATGCTCGCCGCCGTCGAGACGGCTGTTGCCATGGGCAACGCCATGCCCGAGGTCAAGGCGGTCGCCAACTACGTGACCGACGACGTCGCACACGACGGTACCGTCACCGCCATGCGCCACTTTGGGTTGATCTAGCGGGAACCGTCCAATTACCGTTCACCCGCGGCGGGCGGCTCAAATCGGCTCGCCCTGCAAAATCGTTTTGCCGCTGGAGGGTGTGCTCAAAAACGCTAAAGCGTTTATGCCGTTCGCCGAGAAGATAAAAAACCGCAGCTCACGCCTTGATAAACGTAGGTAAAGTGTTTAGCAGTTTAACGCCCATGTGCAAGCGAAAGGAATCAGGCAGATGGCAATCAAGGTGTTCGCTGACGGTGCAAACCTCGAGGGCATGCTCGACATGTACGAGAACGGCAACGTTCAGGGTTTCACGACCAACCCGTCCCTTATGAAGAAGGGCGGCGTGACGGATTACCGCGCGTTTGCCAAGGAGGTCCTGGCCCACATCACCGATGTGTCCGTCTCGTTTGAGGTCTTTGCCGACGACGTCGAGACCATGGAGGTCGAGGCCCGCGAGATCGCTACCTGGGCCGAGAACGTCTACGTCAAGATTCCGTGCGTGACTACCAAGGGCGAGTCCACCGCCGAGCTGGTGCGCAAGCTTTCGGCCGATGGCATCAAGGTCAACGTCACCACCATCTTTACGCCTACGCAGGTTGACGAGATGGTCGAGGCCGTTGACGCCGAGACGCCGTCCATCATCTCGCTCTTTGCCGGCCGTATCGCTGACACCGGCGTCGATCCCATTCCGTTTATGACGGAGTCGGTGAAGAAGGCCGCCGCCAAGCCCAACTGCGAGGTCCTGTGGGCGTCCACGCGTGAGCTTATCAATATTTACCAGGCGGAAGGATGCGGTTGCCAGATCATCACGGTGCCCAACAGCATCCTGGCCAAGCGTAAGAACATCGGACGTGACCCGTACGAGGTCTCGCTCGATACCGTGCGCGGATTTGCCAAGGATATCGCCGCTCTGGGCTTCCATATCCTGCCGTAAGCAAGGGTACCCCCTGCGGCGACGTGCAAAATCGCGAATATTCAGCACGGTAAAGGCTTTTACCAGCTGGTTGAAGCACGGAACGGCCCCCGTTTTGGCTCTAATTGACGCTAAAACGGGGGCCGTTTTTGCTTTTATGGCTCTCTGAGGCACCGCGGGGCTATCGAGAGATGCTGAATATTCGCGATTTTGCACGTCGCCAAGAGGGGGAAGTCGGGCCCTACTCTGACCACTCGGACGTACTCTTACCCGAACCCGCTGCTTCATGGGACGGCATGTCATGCGTCTGAGCTGCGGTTTTCATGCAGCGGGTAGTCGGATTGCTGCTGAGTTGCTCGAACCTACTCGAACCCACTCTGTCCGAGCGGGGCCCAAGTGGCAAGGGGCTATTAGGGGACTGAAGAGCTATAGGGAGCTCGAGGAGATGGCATCGGCTCCCGAGCGCATGACTTCCCCCAGCATCCTGATTCCTCGGTCAAGCTCGATCTGCTTTTCGAAGTAGTCGGCGTGCTCAAGGAAGCGCTCGCGCAGGGTGCGCAGGCCTGCTGCCTTTTCCGACCTCGCGTCCGCATCGCTGACGATTCTATCGAAGCAGAGTACGAGTGCGGTGAAGTCGTGGATGACGGGGAAGCGCTTTGTAAGGGCGACGAGCTCCTGGTCGATTCTGAGCTCCTCCCGCGCGGCCGTCGCGATGGAGCCGACGGGCTTCTGTAGGCGCTGCCCGATCGTGTTCAGAACGTTGCCGTTATGAGCGGCCGCGTTGCGCAGGGCCTTCACGGGGAACAGGAGCTGCTTGACGGATTCGGCCTCCTGGCTGCGTTCCCTCCTGAGGTCGTAGAAGTAGAACTTGTAAAGCGCGATGATTCCCCCGAAGGAGACGAGTTCCAGGTAGTTCCAGACGTACATGTCCTCGCGTCTGCCATACTTATTCGCGAGGTTCCGGGTGTAGTTCGAGTCTCCGAGGTACGAGACGCTGCGCTCAAGGTGCTCCGGGTCTATCCCCAAAGTCTGGTCCTCGGCGATGTGGAGCATCTCGAGGAAGAGCGTCGCTCGCTCGCTGCCGCCCACTCCATCTAGCCGGTCGGCGATGGCTTTCATCTTCTCGACGGCTGTTTCTGACCCGCTTGGATCGAACCGCTCCTCCAGCATCCTCTCCTTACGCACCCTCTCGTGGGCGAAGAGGAGGTCGAGGATCTCCTTCCCGTCGGCGCCGTCGTCCATCATCGTCCGGTTTAGATGGACCTTCATGTAGTGCTCGATGTCAAGCGTCATCGAGAGGATGTGCTCGCGGAGGTGGTGGTCGAGTCTGGTGAGCTCGGCGAGGTAGGCGAAGTCTAGGTTGACGTAGCGTCCGTAGCCCTCTGACGCGGAGCTACGATACGTTGAGAAGCACTTCGCAAACGCCTTGACCTTGAAAAAGAAGTTTTTGTCGCGGAGGAACGCAACCGCATCCTCGGGGCTCATTATGTCGAAGCGGACGCCCCGCTCTGCGAGGTGGGCGACCTGTTGTTCTGCCGGGATGAGCGGGCGCTCCTTCATAGTCGAGCCTCCAAAACGAAAAATGCGGCTGTAGGTACAGGTACCCGCAGCCGCTAAAAGCACGAAGGCTTTTCACACTGCGGACAGTATACCCCACTTTGTCGAAGGGGCAAAGAGTGCGGGGAATTCCCGCACTCTTTGCGACACTCGCCTTGATTATCAACTTTATCCGAACACCTCCCACATTCATCCGTACATGTGCGGATAAATGTGGGAACCCGATACCCTGAGGGCCGGATCGGCCGGCCCCGGGAGATCGGAGGACGGCATGTCCGGAAAGAAGAAGAGCGGCTCCGCAAGGGCGGTCCCGAGGGCCTACGGAAGGCTCACGAGGCACGAGCGGGACACGGTCCAGAGGATGCTGGAGCGCAGGGCGTCGTGCAGGGAGATCGCGAGGGAGCTGGGCAGGTCGCCCTCGACGGTGAGCGCCGAGGTGGCGTCTCACAGGTTCGTGACGGCGCCGAAGGCCAGGCGCGGCGAGCGCGTGGACGCCTCCGCCGACCTGTCGGCGGCCTGCCCGCGCCTGGCGGCGTGGCCGCGATGCTGCAACGGCTGCGGCCGGTACCGCGCAATCGGCTGCAAGCGCCGCCCCCACGTCTTCTACGAGGCCCGGGCCGCGCAGCTGTGCGCCGACTCGGTCCTCGTCTCGTCCAGGCGCGGGATAGACGCCGACGAGCCCGCCGCGG
>CAJLDK010000007.1:0-99454 GCA_905205405.1 uncultured Collinsella sp. | reverse complement strand
ATGTGCGGCGTAGGCCGCTTATTAGCCCGTCCAAGAATTGGGGCGCAGTTCAGTGCGCAGCGGGGGTTCTTTCATGTCCGAGGACGTCCGCGAAGGTTAGCCCTCAGATCCTGCGGTGGGAGACCTAGGCCTCGTTGTACACCGTCTTGAGCTTCAACAGGTGAGCGTAGCGGTCCATAGCGGCCTGCTCGTTCTCCTTGAAGAGCTCCTCGGCGCGCTCGGGGAAGGAACGCGTCAGCGAAGCGTAACGGGCCTCGTTCATCAGGAACTCCTGATAACCGCCCGCGGGCTCCTTGGAATCGAGTGAGAACTTCTTGCCGGCAGCAGCCTCGGGGTTGAAGCGGAAGAGGTTCCAGTAACCGCACTCGACAGCCTTCTTCATCTCGGCCTGGCAGTTCTGCATGCCGCCCTTCTTGATGGAGTGCATCTCGCAGGGGCTGTAGCCGATGATGAGGGACGGGCCGTCGTAGGCCTCGGCCTCGTGGATGGCCTTGAGGGTCTGAGCCGGGTTGGCGCCCATGGCAACCTGTGCCACGTAGACGTAGCCGTAGCTCATGGCAATCTCGGCCAGAGACTTCTTCTTGGTCACCTTACCGGCGGCGGCGAACTGAGCGACCTGGCCCAAGTTCGAGGCCTTGGAGGCCTGACCACCGGTGTTGGAGTAAACCTCGGTGTCGAAGACGAAGACGTTGACGTTGTGGCCGGAAGCCAGGACGTGGTCCAGGCCACCGAAGCCGATGTCGTAGGCCCAGCCGTCGCCGCCGAAGATCCAGAAGGACTTCTTGGTGAGGTAAGCCTTGTCGGCGAGGATCGCCTTGGAAGCGTCGCAGCCGCACTTCTCGAGCTCGGCAACGTAGGCAGCGGCAGCGGTCTTGGAGGCCTCGGCGTCGTTGACGGAGTCGATCCAAGCCTGGCCGGCGGCCTTGAGCTCATCGGACGGACCATCGGCAGCGATGATGTCCTGGGTAGCGGCGATCAGCTTGTGCTGAACGGCCTCATAGCCAACGGCCATGCCCAGGCCGTGCTCGGCATTGTCCTCGAACAGGGAGTTGTTCCACGCCGGGCCGTGACCGTCCTTGTCCTTGCAGTAAGGAGCGGTGGCAGCGGGGTTGCCCCAAATGGAGGAGCAGCCGGTGGCGTTGGAAATGAACATGCGGTCGCCGGCGACCTGGGTCACCAGACGTGCATAGGCGGTCTCGGCGCAGCCGGCGCAGGAGCCGGAGAACTCCAGGTAGGGCTGCTTAAACTGGCTGCCCTTGACGTTGGCCGCGATGAGCTCCTTCTTCTCGGAGACGTTCTCGACCATGTAGTCCCAAACGGGCTGCTGGTCCATCTCCTGCTCGGTGGGAACCATCTCGAGGGCGCCCTTGGGGCAAACCTTGACGCAGTTGGTGCAACCCATGCAGTCGAGCGGGGACACAGCCATGGTGAACTTCATGCCCTTGGCCTTGGGGCCCATGGCGTCGAGCGTGCGGGTAGCCTCGGGCGCGGCGGCAGCCTCGTCCTCGGTCATCGCAAACGGACGGATGGTGGCATGCGGGCACACGTAGGCGCACTGGTTGCACTGGATGCACTTGGTCTCGTCCCAGTGGGGAACGACCACGGCGACGCCGCGCTTCTCGTATGCGGAGGCGCCCAGCTCAAACTGGCCGTCGGCGCAATCGACGAAGGCGGAAACAGGCAGGCTGTCGCCGTCCATGCGATCGATGGGCTCGAGCAGGTTCTTGACCTGCTGGGCGATAGCGGACTTGGTCTCCTCGGAGAGCTCGACGGGAGCGGCATCCTCGGCGGTAGCCCAGTCGGCCGGAACCTCGAACTTACGGAAGGCGGTAGCGCCGGCATCGATGGCCTTGTGGTTGGCGTCGACGATAGCCTGGCCCTTCTTCATGTAGGACTTGGTAGCCGCGTCCTTCATGTACTGCAGGGCGTCCTCGGCGGGCAGGACCTTGGCCAGCGCGAAGAAGGCGGACTGGAGCACCGTGTTGGTGCGCTTGCCCATGCCGACCTTGGCGGCCAGGTCGATAGCGTCAATCAGGTAGACGTTGACGTTGTTGTTCGCGATGTAGCGCTTGGCCACAGCGGGCATGTGCTCGGCGAACTCCTCGTCGCTCCACTGGCAGTTGACCAGGAAGGTACCGCCCGGCTTGACGTCGCGGACCATCTTGAAGCCCTTGACGATATAGCTGGGGTTGTGGCAAGCGACAAAGTCGGCCTTGGTCACGTAGTACGGCGAGCGGATCGGGGAATCACCAAAGCGCAGGTGCGAGACGGTGACGCCGCCGGTCTTCTTGGAGTCATACTGGAAGTAGGCCTGAACGTACTTGTCGGTGTGGTCGCCGATGATCTTGATCGAGTTCTTGTTGGCGCCGACGGTACCGTCGCCACCCAGACCCCAGAACTTGCACTCGATGGTGCCGGGGGCTGCGGTGTTGGGCGCATCCTCGGCCTCGGGCAGGCTCAGGTTGGTCACGTCATCGACGATGCCGATGGTGAACTCGCGCTTGGGCTCGTCCTTCTTGAGCTCCTCGAAGACAGCGAACGCGGACGCGGGAGGCGTGTCCTTGCTGCCCAGGCCGTAACGGCCGCCGACGACCTTGATACCCGTCTTGCCGGCCTCGTAGAGAGCGGAGACGACGTCCTGGTAGAGCGGCTCGCCGATGGAACCCGGCTCCTTGGTGCGGTCCATGACGGCAATCTTTTTGACGGTCTCGGGGAGAACGTCGACAAAGTGCTTGATGGAGAACGGACGGAACAGGCGAACCTTGACCAGGCCGACCTTCTCGCCATGAGCGTTGAGGTAGTCGATGACTTCCTCGAGCACGTCGCAGAAGGAGCCCATGCACACGACGACGCGATCAGCATCGGGAGCGCCGTAGTAGTTGAACAGGCCGTAATCGGTGCCGAGCTTCTCGTTGATCTTCTTCATGTAGCCCTCGACGACGGCGGGAAGCTCGTCGTAGACCTTGTTGCAGGCCTCACGGTTCTGGAAGAAGATATCGCCGTTCTCGTGGCTGCCGCGGGTGTGCGGGTGCTCAGGGTTGAGCGCGTGGTCGCGGAAAGCCTGGACGGCGTCCATGTCGCACATCTCGGCCAGATCCTTGTAGTCCCACATGGCGACCTTCTGGATCTCGTGGCTGGTGCGGAAGCCGTCGAAGAAGTTAAGGAACGGGGTCTTACCCTCGATGGCGGCAAGGTGAGCCACCGGCGAGAGGTCCATGACCTCCTGGACGTTGCCCTCGGCGAGCATGGCGAAACCGGTCTGGCGGCAGGCCATGACGTCGGAGTGATCGCCAAAGATGTTCAGGGCGTGGGAAGCGACGCAACGCGCGGAGACGTGGAAGACGCCCGGGAGCTGCTCGCCCGCGATCTTGTACATGTTCGGGATCATCAGGAGCAGACCCTGAGAAGCCGTGTAGGTGGTGGTCAGAGCACCGGCGCCCAGCGAACCGTGAACGGTACCGGCTGCACCTGCCTCGGACTCCATCTCGACGACCTTGACCGGGGTGCCGAAGATATTCTTGCGACCCTGGGCCGCCCACTGGTCGACATGGTCGGCCATCGGGCTGGACGGCGTAATGGGATAGATTCCCGCTACCTCGGTGTACGCATACGAAACATATGCGGCCGCCTCGTTGCCGTCCATAGACTTAAACTTACGCGCCATATACCCCTCTCCTCTCATATAGGTATACAGGCCCCGGCGATCGCCGGGATGTTGGCGTGATGGGATTTTCGCTGTTGCTTCCAATCATCTGGCAGGCAGGCTCAGCAGCAGGTACATGGCGTGGAGAGAAGGCATGCCGAGGCGAGGAGGGCTGCACGCGCTCCACAAGCCCAGCTACCCGTCTTGCACATGACCGAGCGCCGCAAAGGCCGCATGCCGGATGCTCCCGGGCACGCCCCGGCGATGGGAAGCGCCCGCAACGGAAATCCGCATGCGGGTTTATTGTACCCCGCCGTCAAGTGTAATTTCGGCAAATATAGGCGGGCGGTAAAGGTTTACCTTGGGTGACCATCAAGGGCAAAATTGATCCTTCCGTCACCGAGGGACCAAATGGCAGCTGCGGTGAAATAGGAACTGTTTTTGCCGGCCGTAGCCTTAAACAGCCCCTATTTCACCGCAACTTATTTAGGAGATGAGTCAGAGGGCGCCGAGGAGGATGGCGTAGGTTGTGGATTCTCCGAGCTTGAGCTCGTCACCGGGGTTGAGCTGGGCGGAGCGGCCGGGCTCGACCTGGGTGCAGACGTTCGTCGCGTCGTTTACCACCACGGTTCCGTTGGTGGACGACAGGTCCTCAACGTACCAGACATTTTGGTCATCGCACCACACGTGGGCATGGCGAGCCGAAACGTCATCGCCCACATCGGTGATGCCGCCCTCCCCCGTTGCCAGCGCCCCGATCTCGACGCCTTCCTCACTCGGCTGAATCCAGCGCGGGACGCTCACCGCGTAGCCGTTTTGCACGCGCAGCAGTCCCAGCGGATGCGCCGGCGCGACCTCGTGCTCGCCCGACTTGGAACCAAGGCGGGCGTGAGAGCAAACGGCATAGGGAACGAATCTTGCGGATGTACTCCTCGACGTCAGGCAGGTAAGCCCCACGAAGTCACCGGGGAGGCCCAAGCGGCCCGGCACCACTTCCAGATTCTGACCAGGGCGAGTCGTTCGCCGGTGGCTGAAGGCTCGCTCCCACCCAAAAGGGGAGATTCGCGTTGTTCCCCAATCGCTCTCGCATCTTTCATTTTGCTCGAGGTGGGCTATAAAAACTTTCCTGGTGAAAGGCGGCGATTGGTTTCCTTTCTTTCTAGAGGAGCGCGCCTGTAATCTGTTTTCATCCTAAATCAAGTTGAGATCGGACCTTCCAGAGGCAAGTCGACTCAAACTGCGAGGCTCCATGTTGGAATAAAGAGCGCTGTCGAAGTGCCAACAACACAAAGCTTGCCAGTCTCAAATAGAACCTTTTGGGAGTCCGATTGGGCCGCACACCGAATCCCCGCTGGTGGTTTTTTATAGCTGCGTAACAATAAACAAGGTTAGTGCCAGTCCAGCATGAAATTGAGGAACGTATGCATTTTTTCTCAGTAAGTGATCGTCGTTACTGCTTCGATGAGGTCACTCGCAATTGCTTTCAGGTTGACCAAGCATCAGAAGATGCGCTTCGCATATTTGAAGCATCGGGAAGAACGGTCAACTCGAAGTTGCTAACAAAGTCACTTGCTGCGAAAGGCTACGACCAAACGACCATAGCAGAACTTGAAGACGACATTGATGAGTATCAACGATTGTCTGAGCGGACTTTCTTAACAAAAGACACGCCTCGAAAACTTAGATCCATCGAACTCCACGTTTCACATGCATGCAACCTTGGTTGTAGTTACTGTTTTGCCGGTAAAGGAGATTATGGAACGTCTCCTCTGCTGATGACAGACGAGATAGCCTTCAAGGCGGTCGACTACCTCGTCGCAAGTTCATCGGAAAACGAAACGCTTGCGATCGTCTTTTTTGGTGGGGAACCCATGATTAACGAGCCGCTGATATGGAAAACGGTCGACTATTCAAAAAGAATATACCCCAATAGAAACTTTACCTATTCTATTACGACCAACGGAACGCTTTTGAATGACACTGCTGTGAATTCTTTCAAGGAGCACGGGTTTTCTGTTCTGATTAGTCTCGATGGTACAGGATGCAAGCACGATGCATCGCGCCCGTACAAGACGGGAGGCGGCTCTTTCTCCGATATCGACAAAAACGTTCGTCGTTTTTCCGAGTCGTTCCCCTTCGGCGCAAGAGCGACCTTAACAAATAATAACTGTAACCTTGTTGAAGACTATCTTCAGTTTAAAGAGATGGGCTTCAGAAGGATTTACTTCTCGCCCGTGAGCTCATTCGATGAGAATATCAAACTCGACGAACACTCATTAAACAAAATCAGGGCGGGCCTAATAGATTTGGCGGATCAATATCTCAAACAGATTGATCAAGGGGAAAAGCCCTTGTTTAGAACATTGAAAACTGCAGTTGATTTGATTATGAGCAACAGGATCGCCTTTGTCGGATGCGGGGCTGGCAGGCGTTTTATTTCCGTGACTCCCGAAGGGGACGTATACCCCTGTCACAGGTTTGTCGGGATGATGCGATTCAAAATGGGCAACATCGTCACCGGAATTGACGAAACTAGGTATATTGAAAACTGGAGTCAGGGTGTCGAAAAAAGAATTGACTGTACGGACTGTTGGGCTCGGTCTTTCTGTGGTGGGGGCTGTAGCTGGGAGGCTGCAGACGAGCACGGCTACTTGCCCAAGAGTCTACACCCTGCATCATGTGAATATAGAAAGATGTGCTACGAGATGGCTTTTGACCTTATTTCCCGCCACTCATCTTCGCAGGAGAAAAATCAACGAGAAGCTACTGTATCGGAATAAGCGGTTCAGCGCATTGCTGTCACCATTGTGGAGGTGTTCGTTCTTCTGATTACCGTCTGCGAAGCTTATTGCTACGTTCGCCGAAACCATTCTAGAAATATGGTGAACTAGACATCTTGGTTTGTTATACACAATATTGAGGTTTTTCTGCACTCAAAGGGAGGTAGTCGTGAAGCATATTCATCCGATTAATCCAGGAAGTGGCGACGAGGCAGGCGTGAAGCCGATGTCTTTTGACTGCCTCTTGGGCATTACTGACATCTGTACTGTTTATGATAAAGCAGATGGCTGTGGTGCATACGATTACTGCGACTATGACATGGATGGCGGCAGCATCTGCGTTGTAGATCACTGTGGCATTGATCAAACGTAGTCTCTAATTGGATTAAGGTGAGGAGCTGTTATGAAGCATATCCATCCTGTTGGTTCAAATGAACATCCTCCCGTTGAGCCTTGTTGTCTTGGAGTTGATATATGCAATTTTTACGACATCGCCGAGTGCCCTGTTGCGGATTGGTGCTATGTCGATAAAGAATCAAGCTGTGTTTTGCCAGCAGATTGGTGCGATCCAGTTGACGAGTAGTTTTGTGGCTAGGGACTATTTGGTCCAATTCAGAATAAGATGGGAACAAATACCAAAATCTCGTGTCTGGGAGGAGTTATGCCATTATTGCAAGGTCTCGTTGGATTAGCCTTTATACTTGCGTTATATCTGGCACCTTTTTTAATTCTATTCTTCATTATCCGACTCTTTCTTCGGAGAAAATAGGAGTGTCACGCAAACATTAGCGTAGCTTTCTTCCAATATGAGCCGAGCATTGGCAAGTGGAATAAGAAGCCCGACCGTTCGCCACATGAAAGTGATCGGACGGGCTTCTCTATTTAACCCGGGCCGCCACCCATAGCGGCTTTCCAAGCGTATTCTCAGTGCAAAGCAATCGTCAGTTTAATCCTATGCGCTGATACCGCATTTCATTTTTCGGCTCGAATTCTACGGCCTGGCAACCCTCGCACTCTCCGGCAAATGGATTGAACGCGAAGGCAGAGATGATGTGTGCGTGGACATCGAGGCTGCTGTAGGCAACATACTGGGACATGGACCCCCGCTGCGCGTGGCATGCGGCCCGGCATATTCATTGCCGTCCAACCCCGTGTAGTTGCAGCAAAGGGTGGAACCTCAATGCTCAGCTCATGTTGTCCGTGGGACACGAGAATTGTAAGTACACTTTGGTGTGATTCTCACGATGATACTGAGCCACCTGGAATAAGATACGTCGCGACAACACTTCGCTTCACCTCTGTCTCGACAAGACAACGTAGACTAAAGTTTCCTTTAGTAAGAGAATGAGAACTATATCTGAAAGCGTTGCGATGGCGTGAAGGCACCGAGTCCGAACCGACTGAATGCTACGTGCATCTGCATCGCTTTTTTGTTATCTCTGTCAGTTGGGTAGCACTACACTTGTCAGCATTTACCCCGGTACATGCTGCCTAAATCCACTACCCCTTCTACCGCGCCGACCATCTCGTCATCGTGAGAGACAATGATGATCAGCTGGCTTTGCTTGTTGCGCTTAACATAGGCCGCAAGCTCGGCGCGGCTTACAGCGTCTAACCCAGTCGTGGGCTCGTCGAGTACCAAAACTGACGACTTGCGTGAAATCGCCGACCATAAGTACACTCGGCGCAGCTCACCGCCCGAAAGCGCGGAGCAACGTTTCCCGAGCAACTCCTTCACGCTGTTTTCCAGCGAAAGTAGGCCATCTACACCCCGGTGATAGGAAGAAAAGGGCGTGTCGAAATACTCTAACAGCTCTTTCACCGTTTCGTCCGGCGCGAAGCACGACTGTGGGCAGCACGATATCTCTCTCGCACGTATGTAATCCAAGTCGCATTCTTCGATTGGCACGCCGTTGTATTTTACTTTGCCTTTCGATGAGTATAGCCCGAGCATCAAGTAAAGAAGTGACGTCTTGCCTCTTCCGTTTTCCCCAACTATGCAATATGTACCAGGACCGGAAAACTTGAAAGAAAACCCGCCGAGGACCTCTCGGACAGATCCGTCTGGAAGGGCAACCGAGAATTCCAAATCAGATACCGAAATGTCATTTATTTCATCGAGTTTAGCTAAATCGGTCCGATTCCACCCCGATCTCTCCTTTTCTCTCGTCGCGATAGCCGTCCTATCCCATGATGCTTTGGCATCTTGATAGGATTTGAACAATGACATCATACTTTTCAAAGTCTTAAAGAGAACCGCGAAGTATGTACCGATGATAGTGTACTCGCCTATTGACATAGTTCCGTTAATGATTCGTACTCCGGAAACAACAAGTATCACCGCTTGAAACAACGCTGCGAAAAGACCATCGAGCGATGTCAGAGAATATGATAGCTTTCCGGAGCGCAAAACTTTGGGAAAATAGCTCTTAAACCCAGCGTCGAGCGCTTGTTCGCTCTTGCCGTACGAAGATGTCAGTTGAATGTTGAGAATCTGATTAAGCTGCGATGCAATTGCGGCGTAAAAGGCGCTGTCCGCCTCTTTCTTCTCATACGTGACCCTATACAAAAGTTTCCTCAACCCAGTAATTACACAGAAATACACGATGAGGAGAATGATGGAAAACACCGCGAGAGTTGAATCAATTGACCATATGATAAGCAATACGATGGGAATGGCTACAATGGACAGCGGCGCACTGATAAAATTCGCCAAAACGAAGGATGAGACCACGCTAGAGTCGGAAATAATCCGTTGCGTTGTATAGGCTGGATCGATGGTCCGACTCACCAAGTAATCGTCTCTTTCAAAACGCAAGACGGCCTCCCTGAGAAGATCAAAGGAAAGTCTCGTGGTTATGCGAATGGAAAGTGTTCCTGCAAAATAAGTAAAGAGGGTGGAGAAAACTCCTATTGACGCAACCAGGAGCGCGAAGAGTACGGCGTCTCTTTCGCTGCGGTTACCGAGAAGAAAATCTAAGAATTTCCCGTTCACGTATGGCATGGCATAGGAGAGAGCGGTTCCAATCACCGTGATAGCAATGAAGACGAAAGCCCCTTTTGCTCTGATGAACCTCGAGAGAACGCATCGAATCAAGGAAGGCCCCAATCTACCCGCCACAAAACATCAATCACTGATACCTTACACCTCAACACAACAGGAGCGAAGATTTGCCAATGAGACTGCTTTAAGATTGCCTTGGGCCAATACGATCTCAAGCTCTTCCTACAAGAGAGTCGGAATCGGACATCTCCTCCGACGAACCTGGCAATCGGGCGGTTGAAATATCTTTTTCAACCGCCCGATTGCCACAATAGATTTGAGCATCCGCCCACAAACGTCCGCGTTTTATACCCATCAAATCCTTTGCCTTTTGTCGTCTAGACTAGAAAAATCGCTCGAAATAACGCAACCGGCCTGCTCGCTTGAAGAAACCTAAGCCCGTAACGTAGATGTGCAAACTTCCGAAACGCCTTGCGCGGCATAGTGCGTATAAACTTCGTCAACCGCCTCAGAAATATCTGAGTATCGCGCCGGGTCAAAAGCATACGATGTCGCAGCTATACCCTGCACCCATTCGGAACGCGGATTAATTGAATAGCCACACAGCATCATCATACATGCATCTAGACCTGATTTCCCAAGTATCCGACGTATTGATGAGAGCATCGCGGGTCGCCCCCGCACCATCGTCGTCACCCCTATTAGCAGTATTTACCGTTTTTCTCTAAATGCGTATCGCCACCCTTAAGAATACGAAGTGTTTTATCCAGACCCGATTGTCCTCCATCTCAAACGAAGGGATAAGGAATCTCATCCGGAATCGGCAGTAACGGAGGATTCACAACGACAAGCGAAAAACATGAGTCATCTCTCAGAGGGGAGTAAAGGCTCCCCTCAAGCACCCTAGTTTCGTCATCCAAAGAGTTGATGGCAGTGTTTTTCTTACAAAGGTCGACAACAAAAGGGTTGATTTCTACAGATGTTACATCCATGCCACAGTTGGTAAGTATCAGGCCCTGTATTCTGGGGCCAGAACACAAATCGAGAGCCTTCCGTGCGCTCTGCGGTGTAAGGCGCCAATCTCAGCAAATCTGTCCCACAATACTGCGCTGAAGAACAACACGGAACCCCTGAGCCAAACTCCCCTATACCTTATTAAGGCTAAGACAGGCAAGTTCACGCACCCGGCATATTCCAGAATAACATCCTATTGTTTTAGATGCTCTACAAGCATGAACAGCCGCGAATCGGAAAGATCTTCTAGTTTCGCCCCGACTGACCGCCAAGGGCCAAAATGGCCTCTCCATCCCCAGGCGACCGGCTCTGGCGCGCCGAGGAGTGTCCCCAAGTGCCGGCAGAAAAGGAACGTCCTTAACTGCCGGCTAGAGGGCACCGAAGAGGATGGCATAGGTAGTGGATTCGCCGAGCTTGAGCTCGTCGCCGGGATTGAGCTGGGCGGAACGGCCGGGCTCGACCTGAATGCAAACGCGCGTGGCCCCGTTTACCACCACGGTTCCGTTGGTGGACGACAAGTCCTCGACGTGCCAGATATTTTGAGCATCGCACCAGATATGGGCATGGCGGGCCGAGACATCGTCGCCGACGTCGGTAATATCGCCCTCACCAGTGGCCAGCGCGCCAATCTCAACACCCTGCTCACTCGGCTGAATCCAGCGCGGGGCGCTCACGACAAAACTGTTTTGCACGCGCAGCAAGCCCAAAGGGTGCGCCGGGGCGGGTTCGCGTTCGCCCGCAGTCAGCGACATGCCAAGCGAACGCGGCGTGGATGTGCCTCCGCCGCAGGTCGCGTTCGCGTAGTCGATGGCATAGTTCACCGAGGACCGCACATCCGCCGAACAACCGACGGCGACAAACAGCACCAGCACGACCTCGGCGCGCTCGGCGGGCATGAGTTCCGCCGCCTGGGACAGGCGATCGAGCGCGTTGCGATAGAGATTCGTGTCCTGGTGGCACTCTTCGAGCGCGCGTACCATCGGTTCACCTGCAGGACCGCACACCATATTGATTACAGCCGTGGAGTCCATGGGATTGCGCTGGCGCAGGGCCAGTTGCGACATAATACGCGCAGCCGAGGTACCGTATTCGGCAAAGTAGCGCTGCTGAAGCGTGCCGACCGGCGCGCGAACGATAAAGCGGGAAACCCAAGAGCGATCGGCGGCTCGGCTCTGCGGGCTGCGGCCGTCGGCGAGCGGACGGGACGAAAGCACCAAGCCGCACAGCTCGATATGGCTCAGATGCGCTGCGCGCTTAAAGATGTCAAACATGGCCCCGCATGGGGTGAGCTCAACTTGAGATGCCATGACCTAGGCCTCCTTGGTCGTAGAAATAGAATCGGACGATACTTCGACAGGTCCGCCAAAAGTACGGACAGCTGCGGCTCCACCGGCAAGCGGAGTCGCCATCTGGGCTTTTGTGCGTCGCGGTGCCGAAACGGGAAGTTCAAAGGCAAAGCCCATCGCAAGCAAAAACCACGTAAGCGTATAGGTTGCAACCAGAGCGGCAACAAGGCCGCCCATCACGGCGCGTTGGGAAAATACGCTACATGCAGCCACAACCAGCACCGGAACCTCGCAGGCAGAAAGCGCAAGCACACCCTGCAGGAAGCCCGAGCGCCGATCGCGCGCAAGTGCCCCCGCGGCAACGCCGGCTATGCCTGGCAGCGCCAACGCCAGTGCGGCAATAATACCCGGTAGCGACCCAGACCACACGAGCGATCCCAAAGTCGCCGTCACGCGAGCGCCCGACGCCAGCAGCGCGGCCGAAACCACGACCACAGCCCAAACCACGCCACAGACGACCGTCGCGCCGACCATCAGCGCGCGACGAACCGCGCGGCCAGACGCATCCATGGGGCACGGCGTGAGCGGCTCGCCGCGGAGCGAACGACCGACATTTTGCGCATAGTGGTCACAAAACGCCGAGAGCGCCGCCTCGACCGCCGCCGGCTCGGGACGATCTTTTTGATGGCTGGACAGACAGGCCATCACCACGTCGAACAGCTGGGCATCGACAAACGCCAGCGCATCGCGTAGCTCCTCGGAATCCGGCTCAAGCCCCAGCTGCTGGGCCTGCTCGGCCGCAGCGAGCGCCACATCGGGCTCACGACGAAGCAGCTGAGTCAAATCGCAACCGGGCGCATGGGCACCAATGGGATAGTCGGGCAGCGTGTCCATCTTGAGACGGTAGGGGCTGGCGATGTCGCGCGTCTTTTTGCGCGAACCCGAGGTGCCCGAAGTGCTCGGCGCGGCTTCGTATGGCGCGGCGCCGGCAATGAGCTCGTAAACCGTGCTTGCTGCGGCATAGACGTCGATCGCCGGCGACATACGCAAAGCGCGCAGGTCGGGAATATCGTCGGTGAGCATCTCGGGCGGGGCATAGGCAACCGTCGCGCGACGCAGCGTGGCATAGCGCTCCGTAAACGACGCCTTGCCGCCGGTACCGGCCACGGCCGACGCAGGCTCAAGCGCCAGCGACGAGCCAAAGTCGATCAGGCACAGGTCAAAGGTGCCCTCGGCAAGCTGCCGGTCAAGCGGTAGACGCGCCGTACGCACCATAATATTAGCGGGCGAGATATCGCGGTGGGCAAAGCCCTCGCCCACCAGGCTCATACGGCAGAGCAGATCGAACAGGTCGCGACCCAGACGCGCCGCCACAAGCGGCGATAGGCGGCCGGCATCGTCCACGGCAAAGCGCGAGCGCAAGCGGGCGAGCGTCTCGCCCTCGACCCATTCCATGACAATTGCAGGCACACCGTCGACCTCGCCCCAGCCATAGAGGCGGGGAAAGCCCTTAAGGCCCGAAAGGGCGCGATGGCATTCGTATTCCTCGCGAAACGCCGCTTTGAACTTGGCGACCAGCGCCTCATGGGCGGCGGCATCGTCAAACTCATCGCACGTTGGCAAGATGAGCTGCTTGAGTGCCACGGCCTCGCCTTGGGCGTTGACGGCACGCGTCACGCGGCCGATACCGCCACGGCGCATGGTGGCATCGTCGGCAAACAGTATCGTAAAACGACGCAGATAGGCAGGCAGTTCGTCCTGACCGAGCGCAATGGCCGGCTCAAACCCGTCGACACGCGCCAGGCGCAGGCCGACCATGGGATCGCGACCGAGCGATTGTGGTGTGGTGGATGCAAGATCGGTCATCATAGGGCAAGCGCCGCCACGTTATTGTTGAAGTTACCGAGCGCGACGTCATCATCGCCGTAATGGCCGACCCATTGACATAGGTTGGTGTAACAGCCCCACAGATTGGCATACTGCTGATACCACTTTGACCGGGGCGAGAATGTCTGACGACCGAACTCGGCTCGAATGACAAACATCTCCCCGACCAGGCTGTCGCACGGCCTGGGATCTCCCGTAGAGTTATAGGTCGAGACCACGTCATTGGCACGAGAAACATAGCCGTCGAGCATGTTGTACTTGGTCACAAGCCAGCTGTGAATGCTCTCTTCCTCAGCAGCGGAAAGGCCACCGGAGTTTGCATCGTTGTCAGTGTTGCCGCCCGTCGAGCCGCCGTTTCCAGACCCTCCGGCAGAGGAACCCGACCCAGAGCCACCGCCCGAACTCGACGAATCCGAGCCGGAGCCAGAAGTATCCGAGCTACCGGGCTTTCCGGACTGCTGGGCGTCCTGCTCCTTCTGCTGCTCGACCTTATTCACCGTTGCCGCCACGCTATTGTTGGACAACCGATCGATGATCTTGGTGTTGGTGAGCACGATGGTTTTGCCATTGGCAAGCGTGACTTCGTTGTCCGGGGCCTCGGCGCCGTCCGCGTCGCCGGTGCCAAACACAATATGCGCGACCACACTTGCCCAAGCATATCCAGTCGTGGTCCCCAGGTCACTTTTGACCTCATGCCCCACGCGCGGTTCGCGTGCGGCATGTGCCTGCATCATGGACGGCACGGTCATGCCATAGGCAGAAACGCCAGCTATGACCAGCACCAGCGAGCAAGACAGCAGTGCGTACGCCCGCGGCGCCAAGCCCAGTCGGCGTCGCATGCGCACCGCGGCGCCGCGCTTTGTCTGAGTGCCACCGGGCCGCATGCGTTCTCCTCCAACAAAAACACGCCGCTCGGGAGCGGCGCATTCATTCGAATCCATATTTGAGTGTATCAGCGAACCCAAAAGGTTGCGCAACGAATGGGCAAATTAAGGATGCGAGTGGAAGCATCCATGCGATAAGCGGATACAAAGCATCTTTGTTGCACAACAAACTTACAGTCGCACGGGGAATTATGACTACCCCGTGCGTCGCGATGAAGACATACGGCAGGAGCAGGCTCGCCACCTAAATCGTGCGACGGGCCTCGATGGCGCGCCCAAGCGTAAGCTCGTCGGCATACTCCAGGTCGCCGCCCACGGGAAGGCCGCTCGCCAGACGCGATACCTCAACGCCCAGCGGCTTGATAGTGCGGGCCAGGTAGCTCGCCGTGGTCTCGCCCTCGATATTGGGGTTGGTGGCGATGATGACCTCGTGGATGTCCTCGTGGCCCAAGCGTGCCAGCAGCTCACGAATGTGCAACTGCTCGGGACCAATCTTGTCCATGGGACTGATCACGCCGCCCAATACGTGGTAGAGACCGTGGTAGCTGCCCGTGCGCTCAATCGCCTGGACATCGCGCGGCTCGCCCACCACGCAAATGCGAGTGGTATCGCGCATCGAATCCTGGCAGATGGAGCACTCGTCGGCCGTGGCGTAGTTAAAGCAGCGGCTGCAAAAGTGAACCTCCTGCTTAACCTCCAGGATAGCCTCGGCCAGGCGGCGCGCCTCCTCGGCATCGGCCTCGAGCAGGTAATAGGCGATGCGCTGGGCCGACTTGGGACCAATGCCCGGCAGACGGCCCAGCTCATCGAGCAATTTTTGCAGACTATGGTTGGCACTCATATATATGCGTGTCTTAGAACGGCATGCCCGGGATGTTGAGGCCGCCGGTGATGGCGCCCATCTGCTTGTTGGCGAGCTCGTTGACACCGCGGACGGCCTCGTTGACGGCAGCCATGATCATGTCCTGCAGCATATCGACGTCCTCGGGATCGAGGGCATCGGGGTCGATGGTGAGGTTGACGAGCTCCATCTCGCCGTTAACGGTCACCTTGACCATGCCGCCGCCGGCAGAGGCGTCGACGGTCTGGGACTTAAGGTTTTCCTGCGCGGCGGCAAGCTGCTCCTGCATCTTGCGAGCCTGCTTCATCATTTGCTGCATGTTCATACCGGCCATGATGGCTCCTTTACGTGCGGCCGCGCGACAAGCTGCAAGGGCAGCCGGAGCGCGACGGGACTTTCAAACTCAAAAATCGTACCACGGCGCGGGGCAAGCAAGCGGGGCGGACACGCTACCTCAGTCGATATACATGTCCTTGAGCGTGACGCACGCCCAAGATTATGCAAGGTCGAATTATGCAAGGTTGCATAATTATCTCAAGCTACATCTAGCAGAGCTGGAACCAGGCAGTTTATGCGTAGGGCTACAAGGCTACATGGCAAAATGCCGAGCCGCTGCTCGAGGCGGCACGCATGGCGGCTGGGTATAATTTGATTGTCATAGATGACGATTTGGAGGTGCCCTCGTGAATGTCCCAGCCGTACTCCAAAACATCCGCTCAAAACACCCCGTTGCATATGTGGTTCTCTATCTCTTTGTCGTCTGGGTATTACTGGTTATCATCACCCATGCCATAGCTTTTGGAGCAGAACTGCTGATAGCCAGCTCGGACCAGCCCGTCGTCAAATGGGAGACGACCGATGAATGCACCGACGGAACCCGAACCATTTACTACAACAGCCCGTCCCTCTACCAAGAGTTCAAGGTCAAGATAAAGGACTCCAAGATTGTCGATGCCGAACTGGGCTCTTTATTTACAATCGGAGCAACCGTCAACGCCGAGCAAGTCGAGTACACGGACAGCCATGCGACGTATCGTATCGACCTCAGCATCCTAGGCCGACCGTCACGCGCCTGTCTGCTCGAATGCGATATACGCGGCACCACGTTGCACATGTCCGAAATACAGATGCGCCCGGGCAAGGGGTTCTCTTCTTGAGCAGTATACCCGCCTGCGCAGCTACTCCACCGGCTTGAAGATGGTGGACTGGCCGAAGACGCTGCGGATGAGGGCTTTGGCCTCGTCCTCGGTCTGCGGGATGCTCGGGGCTGCACCCTGATGGCCGAAGGGGCCGCCCGCACCGGAGTTGGACTCCCAGGGAGCTGCAGGAGCGTCCTCCTCTTTGGGGGCAGTTGCAGCGGACTTGGGCGCGGACGCCGCACCCGGCACGTCGAACGGAGGCAGATCGTCCCCACCAGCATCGGCAACAAAACCGCCAACCATGGCATCGTCGTAGGGAACCTGCTCGGATTCCCATGGCGCAGACGGCGCGGCGGGCTGAGCCTTGGGAGCGGACGCGCGCTCGGGCGCTCGGGGCGCGGGCTCGGTCGGGAGCTTGCCCGTGGCAGGAGCGCCGGCGGGGTTGTCGGAGCGCAGCCAGGGGGCTTTGCCCAGGTCAGACGACTTGGGCGCGGGCGAGGCAGGCTTGGGCGCGGGTGTCGGAGCAGCCGGTTTGGCCATGACGGGCTTAGGCGCCGACGGGGTCGGCGCCGCTATCGGTGCTGCTTTTGGCTGCGTCGCGCTGGCGCTCGAGGATGCAGGGGCCGCCGAGGACACGGGTTGCGGGTCCGCAGATACCGCAGCCCGTGCAGATGGAGAATGCTCCTCATGTTGAGGAGCCGGCGTGCCACCCCCATCCAGGACATAGTCGACGGTACGACGACCGAAGACCGCACTGACTGTCGGCAGGACCACCGACTGCGTGTCGGCGCGTCCAAGCATCTTGATGGCAAAGGTCGAGCCCGCGGGGAACGAGACCGTGAGCCTGGAGCCGTCGTCAGCCGTGGCGCGGGCATTGAGCAAAAGCCCCGCGTAGGAAGCCTGACGCGCCTTGACACGCTCGACAACCTCGGCCCATTTGCGCTGCAGCTCTCCGGCATCCTCGACCGCGGGCGTCTCGGCAGTACCGGCGGCGGCAACCTGGGCGGCATTGTTGGACTGGGGCTTAGGTGCCGGAGCGGTGGCAGGCGCGGGAGCCGCAACGGGCTGAGGCGTCGGAGTCGGCGCAGGCTGAGGTGCAGGCGCTGCAGGCTTGGAAGCTGACACGGACGCAGAACGGGACGCAGGCTGGGCAGCCGGAACAGCAGCACCACGGTCCCAAGGCATACCGCCCTGGCGCGCGGACGTAGCAGCGGGGGCAGCGGATGCCGCCGGAGCGGCAGCACGAGCGCCCGAAATTAGCGTCGGCTGTTGGGCAGCAGCGGGTACGGATGCTGCAGGCGCGGCGGCCTGAGCAGCAGCCACGCTCGCCGGCACCGCGGCATTGGCAACCATGGCCTCCAGGCGTGCCACGCGCTCGGCCAATGCCTCAATCGTTAAATCAGCCTCGGGACGTGCCAGACGCGTACAGGCAATCTCGAGCACCAGGCGCACGTCGCTCGCGCCCCTCATCTCCAGTGCGGCATCGTCGAGCACCGTCAGCACGCGGGCCAGGCGGTCGGCAGGATGCTCGCCAAAGGCAGCGGCCTCGGCAGCAAGCGCCTCGGCCTGCTCGGAGCCGCCCTCAAACAGCTCGGCACGGGCACCGGCAACGCAGGCAACGTACACGTCACGCACATGCGCTACCAGGTCGCGCGTCAGCTCCAGCAGGTCGTTTCCTT
This sequence comes from uncultured Collinsella sp., assembly GCA_905205405.1. Taxonomy (GTDB): domain Bacteria; phylum Actinomycetota; class Coriobacteriia; order Coriobacteriales; family Coriobacteriaceae; genus Collinsella. Next base: position 81,297 of record CAJLDK010000007.1, on the reverse strand, counting down.
CCTCGACCTGCGCACGGATCAGTCCATAGAGCTCGGCAACATCACGATCGGCAATGGCGCGGGAAAACTCGCCCAGAATCTGGTCCGAAACCTCGCCCAAAAGCGAGCGGGCATCGTCCGCATGCACAGCGCCGTTGCCAAAAACGCTCAGCTGTTCCAGCGTGGACAACGCGTCGCGCATGCCGCCCTTTGCATGGCGCGCCACGATGGCCAGCGCCTCGTCGTCGTAATCGAATCCCTCCTGCTCGCACACGTATGCCAGGCGACGCTCGATATCCTCGTTGCCGATGCGGTGGAAATCGAAGCGCTGGCAGCGCGAGAGGATGGTCTCCAGAATCTTTTGCGGGTCGGTGGTGCACAGCACAAAGATCACGTGCGCCGGCGGCTCCTCGAGCGTCTTGAGCAGCGCGTTGAACGCCGCCGTCGTGAGCATGTGGACCTCGTCGATGATATAGATCTTGTACTTGCCGCGTACCGGGGCAAAGTTGACGGAGTTGATGATTTCCTCGCGCACATTGTCCACGCCCGTGCGGGAGGCGGCATCGAGCTCGTAGACATCGGGGTGGTTACCCTCGGCAATGAGCTCGCACTCCTCGCAAGTGCCGTCGGGCATGCAGCCGCTTGCACCCTCGGCGCGCGCCGCCTCGGCATTGCGGCACAGCAGCGCCTTGGCCAGAATGCGCGCCATGGTGGTCTTGCCCGTGCCGCGCGGTCCGCAGAACAGGTAGGCGTGGGACAGGCGCCCCTCGGTGATGGCGTGCTCGAGCGTCGAGACGATATGCTGCTGGCCCACCACGGAGTCAAAGGTGAGCGGGCGATACTTTCGGTACAACGATTCCATGGGTGCTCCCCCGGGTATACTGAGTCTTGTTGCCGCGGCGGCCATGCGGTCGCACGGCATACTGCATTCCATAATAACCCGTACGGCGAGCCCGCCGCGATAGGAGTCCAAAGAGCATGGCAGACGCAGAGAGCAACCTCGTTCCCTCCGAAGCAGCCGACCAGGTCGAGGTCGCGCTCGAGGAGCAGGCCGCAGCCGACGACGGCATCCTGTACCTCAACGAGTACCAATACGAAAACGACCTCGTCACCGACTTCGCCCGCCTGGTCGCCTCGCCCAGGCGTCGCGGCTCGCTGTATGTCGCCGCGGCAATTGCCGCGCTCATCGGCATCGGCATGCTGGTGGCCGGCGGCAACTGGATCAAGTTTGGCGTCGTCTTGATCGTATTCGGCGCCTTTTTGGCCTGGTGGAGCAAAAACCTGCACCACACCCTCGCCCGCGACTTTATCGACGCCGTTGAGGCCGACGAGTCCATGGGTGGCCGCTATCGCCGCGTCGCCGCCAACGAGGACGGCCTGATGGTTTGGGGCACGAGCGGCAAGTCGCAGTTCTTCCCGTTTGAAAAGCTCGACCACGTGCTCGACGGCGAGCGCATCTTTGTGGCCATGTTCGCCGACCAGGGCGTGACGATCCCTAAGGACACCTTTGTCCGCGGCGATGCCGAGCAGTTCGGTCCCTTCCTTAAGGCGCGCATCAACAAAAAACTCCGCATCGAGACCAAACGCAAGAAGATGAAGGCAGAAAAGGCCGCTGCCGAAGCAAAACAGGGCGACAAGCCCCAGGAGACCAAGGGCAAGCAGCGCAAGCAGAAGAAGAGCAAGAAGAAGCGGTAGGCCGGCCGACACCGAAGGCGCCTCGTCCCGCGCCCGATTCCGGGCCGGGGCGCCTGGAATCGGGCGCGCGTACCGCCAATGGACCCGTTTTGCCTTGCTCTCGAGCTATTTCACTTCAAACCTTAAGAGCCTCCGCTCCGGCAGATCGGTCATCTTCATCGTGTAAGTCCCGGGAAATGCTTTCTCAAAACGGACGGTCTCGTAACCTTCGAAATAGTCGTTGGTGTTCTGCATCATAAATGGGACGAGCAACTCGTTTTCTGCCCCAACCTCCACGGCAAACGCAGCAGAGCCGCCAAGGACCGGCATGGCTTGCGTTATCAGATCGGTATTGACTACAAAATCATAGTTTGGCGCAGACTCCGGAACCAGATGCCAAACATACGCTTTGATTCCACCGTCGATATTATCCCTATTTCTGACACGCATCTTTACGGCGATAACGCACGTGATGTCGGCATCCTTCAGTCTCGTTTTCGTATCCACGGTGCCATATTTTGAATAATCGTCATGTGCTCGTTTGAGATACTCGCGCGGCGTGAGCAACTCTGCCCCGTCTATGCAAAACGAATACCCATCAGTCACCACATCCTTCGACCCCAGAAACGCTCCATCCATCGAGAGCCATTCGCCCTCCGCGTAATATTTCTCAGGAATGACCGTCCGGTTCCCGTTAACGACGCTCACCCTCATGCCCGCAAGGCCAGTAACAGCACAGCCGAAAAGCGCAAGCGCCGACCTTCTTGTCCACAGGGTCTTCTTCATCGCGCTCACGACCTTTCCCGAACTTTCACAACGGCACCGTCGCGCATGCAGTAAACCCGATCGGCCAGCTCCTCGAGCACCTCTCCGTCATGGCTGGACAGAATAACCTCGCGACCCGTTGATGCCGCCATCGCCACAACGCGCTTGAGCATTTCCACGCCCGCTTCGTCGAGGGCATTTGTTGGCTCATCGAGAACAAGCAGCTTCGGCTTTTCCATAATTGCCGCAGCTATCCCCAGACGCTGCTTCATCCCAAGCGAGTATGCTCGGAACTTCTTTTTTTCGTCTGCATCGAGCCCCACGAGCCGCAGGGCAGAGCGAATGTCCTCGCGGGTTGCAACGCCCTTGATCTGAGCAATGAGCTCCAGATTGTCGTAACCAGACAGATAGCCCAAAAAGGAAGGCGCCTCGATCAACATCCCCAGACTCGGCGGGAAAGAGATGTCCGCCCCAAGCCTTTGGCCATCGATAGAGATTTCGCCTTCGGTAGGCTTGATCAATCCGCAGACCGCTCGCATAAGCATGGTCTTACCCGAACCGTTTATCCCCTGAAGACCGACCACAGTCCCAGGGTCAACCTCGATGGACACGTTGCGCAGAACATCGTTTTTGCCTATGCGCTTCGATACGTCCCTAACGATCACGCTCATATCTTGTCCCCCTTTTCTATAAGGTCGGCCCTTCGAAACCACAGTCCACCCAACGATAGGCATAACGACATAATCACAATTGAAAACAAGCCACTCGAGCCCGCCGCGATTCCATCTTTGACAATTCCGCCCCAGCGCAACAGCATCAAGGCGTTACCCAATAGCGCCCAATGCCGTGCATATGCCGAGCAGATCAGGTAGCTCATTAAAACCACAAACGAGACCGACGGCCCAAGTACAAAGCCAATCACTGCCTGCGCAAACGCAAGCGCCTCGAAAGCAAAAAAGAGACCTGTGAAAAACGGCAGCGCATCCGCCTCGCCAGCTTTGAGAAACCACGGCGCCAAATTAGCCAGCTGAAGCGACTCACCATGAATGACCGCGCTGAACGAGGCGCTCACCATCAAGCTCCAAATCACAACAGAGCAAACCACCACGAGCAGCGAAAATGCCGTTACCGCCGCCACCAAGATAAAACGCGAGACCCACCAAAGGGTTCTTGACCGGCATCGAACAAGCGCTTGCAAACCAAACCCGTGCAACGATTCGGTCGGATAATCGAGTGTTGTATAGAGAATAAGCAGAATGACAAATAGCCATCCTAACGGAGGCACAAACATGAGCCCGGGCCTAGGCTCAAACGGAGCGGATCCGGCAAACACGAGCGCGAGATTATCAGCAAACCCCAAGGCATTCGTCCGAACCCCATACACAGAAGACAAGCCGTAGGCGTACACCAAGTTCGCAACGGTCACTGCCGCAATCGCAATAAAAGTTATGATGTTCTTCTTCAAAACGGTCCTCAGGTCCGCGGCGACCAGCCTAAACAGCATCAGACCACCTCGCGTCTTTTCCACGCCCCAGAAAAAGCCAACGAAGCAAGGGTCAATAATATGATTTCCGCAAAACCGGCTCGAATGTCTGGCCAGTTATTCAGCGATTCCGACCTGATGCTGTTGAGGATATTGCAGTTAAACCCCACACAAGCCATTACGCCGAAGATCCAGCCATTTGCAAAATGCCACGCAACCATTAGCAGATACGGGACAATTATCGCTTTGATTCTGCTACGAAACAAAATTGAGAAGCCAGTTACAGCCATGGATAAAGTCCCGAGCGTGACAGCATCGAACAGCGTGTATGCGAGCACATATGACAAAGGATGCGAATAAAATAGACCGGAGAAGTAGCTATGCAGGTAAAGTCCTACGTAAGTCGACTCATCGACCCGAGGAAGATACGCAGGAAAAAGCATCGAGACGATCAGGAAATTGACGAGCAGAGGAATGGCAGTCACTGTAAACGCGGAGAGGAAAGCAGACAGCATCTTTACGTTCACGTACGCCTTTCTGGAAACGCGCGTGCATATCTGCATGTCATAACCACTCAAACGCTCAAAGAGACACGACCAAGATCCAGCCAACATTGCAAGCAGGGGCAGTGCATAGAAAAACACCGACGCAGACAGTGGCGCGTTCGCGCTCACAACAATCCAGTTACCGAAGCTGCTTTCACGTGTTTGACCGAGATAATTTTCGGCTTGCACGCCAACGCCGTAACCAAAAGAAAGAAGGTTGTGGCGCTCTTTTTCCAAATTTGCCCACGGCTCCAGCGCGGCAGCTATTGCAACTGCGACCGCAATCAAGAGAGCAAGGATAAAAGCTGGACGTCTAATCGTTTTCGACAGTTCGTATCTTGCGAGCTTTTGGTTCATACGTCCTCCTCCCCCTTCCGACCCAGAAAGCCGGAAGGGAGCCATTTCAAACAACTATGCGGGAAGCTTGTGGAAATGCCCGACGCAGTCGGGGCTCCATACGCCAATAACAGTGCCGTAGCCAGACTCCGCCCATGCAGTCAGTCGCGCCGCAGATCGCCCGTTCTCACGGACGAGGTTATACATTTCCCACTGTCCCTTGTGATTCGAACGATACGTTCCCTGAGTACAATTCATGCTGCCGCTACCGCTTGTGTTATACGCACCGTCTGTATATAACCGAAGCGGATTTCCCGTATGGCCCTGGATATCCAGATAGAGCGATGAGGAATCATCCTTTTGACGGTAGCCAGTTGCACTCGTCCCGGCACATTGAAAACTAAATGCCTTATCGGCATTGTTCGTACAGGTCGTAATTCCCGTATCGGCGTTTTGAGTAATGCTGGAAACCTGAGAGGTGTCAAACTCCTCTTGTGCAAACGATGCAGCGGGAACCCCTAGGGACAGACCAGCTGCAATCACCAAGCCGACTCCGATTCGAGCAATAGCGCTCCTTGGCTTAATCATGGCCTTCTCCAATCAAAAGCGGTTAACAATGCGTCGACGCACGGCAACCTTCGCATGAATAGAGAAAGATGTCTGTAAACACCCGCTATTGAGTTGATTGCTCAGGCGTTTACACGTTATTTACCTGCGATAACAATAAAATTAGCTCCGCCTTATTCTTGATCTTCAACTGGCGGTAAGATGCAGACCGCAGCGCTTGCACCGTAGATGCAGCGTAACCGACATCCTCCGCAATGGCCTTTGTCGTTGCCCCCTCTGCCGTCATCAGCAAAATTTGCGACTGAACATCAGAAAGGGAGCGCGACGTAAGCAGGGCCAGCTGGCGCACGCGGGCCGTTTCGGTGGACCCGTTCGCCCGGTACTCCAAGACGGCCTTCTCGTCCTCAACCGAGCGGGCGAGCGCGATGTGCGTAACGAACATGGGCACAGACCAGCAAACAATCACCGTTGCCACGACGACATTGACAGCCGAACTTTGCCCCAACAACGACGCGAGGAACAACGGCTCGAAAACCGTCAGATCCTGCACCATATTGAGCAAGACAGCCCAAACAGGAGCCGTCGCCCCGAAGCAAAGCATCCATATCCCAAGCATTTTGCGCTGCGGACAGCTTCGCATCACTATATATGTGAGCAGCACCCCCGTCAGCACCGCAAGTCCATGGATTCGCCCCCTAGCGACCGCATAGATTAAGGCAACCATGCCCATTGACACCAACGGCACGATAGCCCGAGCATGGGCATGCACCTTAAACGGACGCAGCCCAACAGCGAGCGAAGCCGTAGACGCCACGCCGCAAAACAGGACCGGCACAGCCATCAACGGAACGCGTATGCACATCAATGCCGCGATATAGATAAAAGACCATTCCACAGCAGATAGCACCGCCCATACGTACGGGCTTCCGAGCCAAATCGCTTCACCCGCTCTATCCAGCGCAGCGCCACGATTCGCTTTTCCACCCGCGTAGCGTAGCGACAGAAGCAGTCCGAGACCCAATGCGTAGCTTAAGAGGGAAAAGGCGACAGCCCGCGAAACACCGGACCCCCAATCGCTATCCGCCATTACCAAGGGCCCCGCCGCAAGGAGGATAAAGAATAATGTGAGCAGGTATCGAAACAGCCGGCGCGTTCGAGCTGATGCCACTATATCGTCAGCATGCCGCTGCGGTAGCTCATGCCCTACAGTATCGCCCTCACCCGCAAACAGCGCCACGAGCTCGCGTGAGCCCGCAACCGACGCCTTCCCGTATGCTCGGTGAAGCGTTGTTCTCACCGTCGATGGCTTCGTATCCGTCTCCTTGGCAATTTCCGCCGGCGTTTTCCCTTTGAGCAGCAGTCGAACAAACTGCTCTTCTCTAGGCGACAGGGCAGGGGAAAACACCCCCGCATCGAATGTGTCGGACGCACAGGCGATATCCGAATTGTTGTCCCGTTTCCCCCTTAGCAACATGCATACGAAGGCAGCAGCGATAACGGACCCCATCGCCAGCAATGCAATGACCACGGCATCGCTTGCGAAGTATGCCGCCTCAACAGCCGGAATAAGACCAATAGGAACTGCTACGAGCACAGAACAGGCAAACACGTCGCGCCGCCCATGGCCAAAGGCACGAGGGCGGCAAAACGGCGGGGCCACAGTCAATGCGAGATAGACCAACGGAATTAAAAGCGCAAGGCCAATTGACGCGGCCGTTACAGGGGGCATCCCCCATGGCTCGGGAACGACTCTCCATGAAACTCGACAGCAAAACAGCAGGCAAGACATGACGGCTATTGTTTCTGTAAAAATCGCGTCCTGCGGGTGACGAGTTTCCCTTTCGTCAGTCCGTGTCGACCTCTGCGTCAAAGGAGAGTCCGCCGTGCCCCAAATAACATATGAGAGAAGCAGCGACCCAACAAAGCACGAGACACACGAAACGCCATGTAACAACCAAATCGGTGCAAACACGATTGGAATAGAGTCTCCGCGAGCATAGAAAGCCAGGTCGGCCCATTCGGGAACCGTTGCAATAACACCAAGGAAAACACCGATGGCACCGAGATGCCTCGGCCTTCTCATTCCCCCCTTGCATAGCGCAGCACCATGAACAAACGCCGCGAGGCATGCGCCCAGGATAACGAGCCAGGTCATTGCACCTGACGCTAGGCCGATTGAAGATGAAAACCGGTGATAAGGGGTGACCGCCATTACGACAAGCGCAATGGCGCAGGCAGACGTAGCAGAACGGCGGGAAAAAAGCATATGGCCTCCATAGCGTGTCATTATATCGCTCGAGCCGCTCGTTTATCTCTGTTCTCACACCAGCCAGCATCAATGATTCAGGCGAACTCCAATCCGCGCCAGATCACGGTCCGGCTTTTGTTCGCAGTCCCCACATCAAAGCGGGATGCGGTTTCCTTTTAGACGCCGGTTCGGAAAGCGCATCCCGTTCCAGGGCAATATTCTGGGATGCAGTTTCCGCAGCCCACCCCATTTGGAAGGCGCATCCCATTATTTGGCTGAAAACTGGGGTGCGCTTTCCGAACGAGCCGAAACGGCCCGAATCGATCGGACCACCTCATCCCCGTTTCCTCGCCATCTGCCCGAGCGTGCTACACTAGCAGCATTTATGCCACCGCGAACGGCTCGGCCCCGCGCCCGCCGCTCGCAAACGAACTTTAAACGCACGAGGGTTGGCCATGCCGCTTTTCTCGCAACATACCGCCCGGTTCTCGCCGGACGTTCCTTTGGAGGGCACCAGCTCTCGCGAGCTGCTCAAGCGGTACCAGCCGCTCGAGACGCTTGCGACCGGCGGTTTTGGCTCCATCGAGATCTGCCGCGACACGCACCTGCGCCGCCGCGTCGCCATTAAACGCATCCCCCTTATCAACGGTGCCGGCATGCCCGCTAGCGACATCATGGATGTCCTGCGCGAGGCGCACACTGCCGCCATGCTTCAACATCCCAACATCGTGCAGGTCATCGACTTTACGCACGACACAGCCTATGCCTACCTGGTTATGGAATATGTCGATGGCATGTCGCTGGCCGAGTTTTTGCACCGCGCGGACGGCCACTCACTTACCTTTGACGAGGCCGCGGCCATTGCCGATGCCCTGGGCCAGGCGCTCACCTTCGCCCACAGTAATGGCGTACTCCACCTGGACATTAAGCCCGCCAACGTGCTCATCGACCACTCGGGCAATGTAAAGCTCACCGACTTTGGCATGGCGCGACTGTCGTCCGCCGGTGGCTTTGGCGGCTCGCGCGGCGGCACCATCGGCTACATGCCGCCCGAGCAGCTCGATATCGAGACCGGCACGGTCGACGAACGCGTTGATGTCTTTGCCCTCGCCTGTGTGATCTACGAGGGCCTGTGCGGCAGCGCTCCCTTTATGGCGGCCACGCCCGCCGACTCGCTCGGCCGTATCATCGGCGGCGCCACCTATCCCAGCGAGCTGATACCACACTTTCCCCCGGGAGCCGAGGCCGCGCTCATGAGCGCGCTCTCCCCCATGCCGCAGGACCGCCCCAACAGCATCGAGGCATTTTGCGACCAACTCCTTGCCGGTCTGGGCAGCGTGCGCGAGGGCCGTCGCAGTCTGGAGCAAATGGTTGGCGAGCTTTCGGATGACGAGCAGGAGCTCGACGATATCGAGCCGTCGTACTACGAGGACGACGCCATCGAGGTCGACCCCGCGCTCGGCTGGGCGGGCACGCGCTGGAGCCATGCGCGCGACTACACCATGCACGCTATCTCGGCGCTAACGTGCGGCGCCTTTAGCTTTTTGCTGATGCAAACGGCCGGGGTCGCGGCGCTTCCCGGCCTGGTCATTGCGGCCATCGCGATCGGAGCGGCGGCTGGCCTGGCCCCCCAGATTGGCTCGGCCATCTCGGCTGTGGGCTTTTTGGTGCTCATGGCCAACGCCACCATGCAGGCGCAGGGCATCCTGTCGATGTTGCCCGTCGCGGTGATCTTTGCCGCTGCCATGTCCGGTTGGTGGATCGCCTGGGGTCGCACCGAGGCTGCCGCGAGCGCCGCACTCACCTGCGCGCTTGCGCTTGGCTGTCTGACCGGCAATACCTTCCTGGCAGCTGGGGTCGCCGCCGGCGTCGCGTCATTTTGGCTCGGCCCAGCAAGCGCCGCCGCGGCAACGGGCATGGGCGCGCTTTTTGCCCGTCTGGCCACGGTCGCGCTTTCAGCCGGAGGCGTGCTGGGGCTCGGCAACGTTGCCGCAGCGCTGGAAGACCCGCTCCTTTGGGCTGCCTTTGCGCTGGTCGCGACAACTGCCGCGGCGTCATCTGCGCTGCTCAATGCCCATGCCAAGCGTGCCGATCAGGGCTCAAACCTTGCCGCCATCGCCGCCATCGCTGTCACCGGCATCGGCTGCGCAGCGGCATCCTGTCTTGCACACCATATGGAAATTGCCAGCCTTGCAGCCGCGGTCGCCGCCAAGGCGGCAGTTGCGGGAACCCTATCCTCTATAATCGTTGGGATATGCCTATATTTGCTCGGATACCAAAGAACCTATACGGAGAGTGATCTTTCGTGAACTTCCTGAACATCTTCGAGGACCACGTGGCCGGCATCTTCGGTGCCACCCGTGCCCCGTTCTCCTTTAAGAAGCTTGCCAAGCAGGCCGCTCGCGACATGGAGGATCAGACTCTGGTGATCAATGGCGTCAACACGGCGCCGGCACTCTATACCATCCTGATCGCCGCCGACGACGATCCCATGCTCGCCCCGTTCTACCCCGAGCTTTCGCGCGAGGTCCGCGAGTTTGTGAAGGCGCAGGCCGAAAAGCGCCGTTATGTCTTTGTCGGCGAGCCCCTCGTGCGCTTTATGATCGATCCGCAGCTGCGCGCCGGCAAGTTCTCGGTCTTTGCCGAGAACGTCGATGCCCCCACGCTCGGCCGCCTGTACGAAGAAGAGCGCGCCTATCAAAACGGTCTGGGCCAAAACAACTCCGCGGCAAGCCGTGCCGCCAGCGCCCCGCGCGCCGGCCAGCAGCAGTTTGCTGCCCCGCAGCCGCAGCGCCCCGCCGCCATGCCCCAGCAGCAGCCGACGCCTCGCGCCGCCGCTCCTGACCCGCTTGCCGTAGCAGATCCCTTCGCGCCTAGCGTCCCCGACCCCGCCGCTCCTATCCCGGTGCCGCAGACCGTCTCGCGCGACGCGCTTGCCGGCATGGGCGGAGCCGCCGCGACCGGTGCCGCCGTGGGCCTAGGCGCCGCAGCCGGCATCGCCTCCAACATGGCGAGCACTCGCGCCCCACAGCGCCCGCTCGCCCAGCTCGTCGACGTCGTGAGCGGCGAGAGCCATAGCATCACCTCCGCACAGGTGACTATCGGTCGCGAGCGCTCAGTTTCCGATATTGCCCTGCGCGACCCCAACGTGTCGCGCCGCCACGCCCAGCTCACCTTTACGGGCTCGGATTGGTCGATCGAGGACCTCAATTCCACCAACGGCACGCTCGTCAACAACCGCCGCATTACGCGCTGCCCGCTGCGCAACGGCGATCTGCTGACGTTTGGCCTGAGCACCTTTGAATTTAGGGGATAGTCTCTTATGAACATCGATATCGTCCTTTTTGCAGGCCGCATCGTCCTGGTCGCCCTGCTCTATATCTTCCTGTTCGCCGTCATGAAGACCGGCGTGGGACTTGTGCGCGGGCAGCGTCGCGACTCGGCTATCTGGACGATCGATGTGGACAAGGGTCCGCGCGGTATCCGCGGCATCCACGTAGACATGCTCGGCCCCGTCATCGTCGGTCGCTCGCCATCTTCGGACATCTGCATCAACGAACCGTTCGTCTCGGCCTCGCATGCGCGCTTTTCGCTGCAGGGCCCGGCGCTCATCATCGAGGACCTCAACTCGCTTAACGGCACGCTCGTCAACGGCCGCCAGCTTGTGGAGCCCGCAACGCTGCGCGAGGGCGACGAAGTCCAGATTGGCGACGTGGTCATGAAGGTGAACCGTCGATGATCGACGAGGAGAACAAGTCCGCAACCATGACCGAGGCACCGGCTGCCGCCGTAGCTGCACCGGCCCACGCCGCTCCGGCGGACTCCACACCCGTGGAGCCCGAGGACACCGTGTTCTCCCTGCCTCTTTCGCATGTAACGCATGATATTTCGGATCTCGCCGATAACGAGGGCGAAGAGGATGCCGTAGCGGCGCCCATCGGCGCACATGCTGCGGAACAGCCCACAGCGCCCGAAGCAACCCCGGCGCCGGCTCACTTTGCAGAGCCCGTCGCCGCGGCAATCAACGAGAGCGCTGCGGTGTTTGCGGCACCCGAACCCGCCGCGCCGGCGTTTCCCATAGCCCCGGCATCCGAGGTTGCGCCCGCGTCTACGCCGGCGCCCGAGGCGGGGCCATCCCCCGAGGACGGCCCTGCACCCAAGGCCCCGCAGCCTGCGCCCGCAAGCGAGTCCGATGCCGTGGCCGAGCCCGCCGCCCAGTCGCAAAGCACACCCGCGCCGTCGCACTTTGCGACGCCCGAGCCTATAGACGTCAGCCCGCAAGACGACGAGTCGATCGCCTGCGCGTCCGCAGAGCCCGGCTCCCCGGACACCGGCGATTCCGAATCAAACGCCGAGACCGACACCGTCTCTCCCGGTGACACAGCCGAGATCGACGTTGCCGCCGTTGAGGCCAAGCTCAAAGACCCCGGCTCGACCATGAGCTTTGAGCCCCTGACCGAGGAGCGCATCGAGACCGACTCGACCTATGATGCCGGCACCACCACGCAACTCATGTGGGGCGCCCGCTCTGACGTTGGCTGCGTACGCCCGCACAATGAGGATTCCTACCTGGTGCAGTCGCCGCTCTTTTGCGTATGCGACGGCATGGGCGGTCACGCCGCCGGCGAGGTAGCCTCTTCCATTGCCGTCGAGACTATTGCCAAGACGGCCCCGCAGTCCGCCGACGCAGCACGCCTGGCCGCAGCCGTCGAGGCAGCCAACGCCGCCGTAATCGAGGCGGCCCTGAACGGCCTGGGCAAGCCCGGCATGGGCTGCACAGCCACTTGCGCCTATATCGAAAACGACACGCTCGCCATCGCCCACGTGGGTGACTCTCGCGCCTACCTGCTCCACGAGGGCACGCTCATCCGCGTGACCCGCGACCACTCCTACGTGGAGGAGCTCGTGGACGCCGGTGAGATTACGGCAGACGAGGCTCGCGTCCACCCAAACCGCTCGGTCATCACCCGTGCGCTGGGCTCGGACCCCGCCATGTATGCCGACCACTTCACTCTGCATATCGAGGAAGGCGACCGCCTGATCCTGTGCTCCGACGGCCTTTCGAGCATGATTCCCGATAGCGATATCGAGAACATCGCCACGCAGTCCTCAACCGCGCAAATCTGCGTCGACAACCTAGTGGACGCGGCGCTTGCCGCCGGCGGCCACGACAACGTGACCGTAGTAGTCGTTGACCTGGTTGACGATGGCGTTATGCGCGAGGCGCAACGCGTGCGTCGCCGCAACGTCACCATCGGCGTCGTCTTAGGTCTCGTCTTGGTGCTGGCGGCTGCCATCTGGGCCTACACGGGTGTCACCGGCTCGTACTACCTGGGTACCTACCAGGGCAATGTCGCCGTCTGGCGCGGCCTGCCCGGCAAGCCGCTCGGACTCAAGCTCCACTGGCTCGAAAGCGAAACCAGTATCAAGCTGTCCGACCTGCCCGAAGACACGCAAAACCGCCTCAAGGCGGGCATTCCGCAAACAAGTGTCGACGATGCGCAGGACACGATATCCAAGTACCGCCACCAGATCGACGAGGAGCAGACCCGCCAGGTGATCGACGCGCAAACGATTCGCGACAACACCGACCAGGGATCGACCTCCGAATCAGATTCCGAGAAAACCGCCGAACAGTCCGCCGAGGCCGAAGCCTCCGATAAGAATTAGAAAGGGAGTGCCGCTTATGAGTCGCCGCAACACCGAACTGCTCTTGCTCATCGCCTCGGCGTTCCCCGTCATCTTGCTGTATGCGATGTACGTCCTCACCGCGGGCGCCGTTATCTCCTTTGAGACGCTCGCCGTACCGATCGGCCTCTTTGCCGCCTTCGCCGCGGCCCACATTGCCGTGCGCATCTTGGCGCCCGGGGCCGACCCCGCTATCCTGCCCATTGTCTTTGTGCTTTCGGGCATCGGCATCACGTTCGTGACGCGTCTCGCCCCCGCTCTCGCCATCTCACAGCTCATCATCCTGTTTGTCTCGGTGGCGCTCATGGTGGGAACGCTCGCGTTGGTTAAGAACCTCGACGTAGTCATGCGCTACAAGTACACCTTTGGCATTATCGGCATCATTCTGCTGATGCTGCCTATCTTTATCGGCACCACGATCTCGGGCTCCAAGCTGTGGATTCGCATCGCGGGCTTTACCATCCAGCCCGGCGAGTTCGCCAAGGTCTTTATCGTGCTGTTCCTGGCCGGGTACCTGGCCGAGAACCGCGAGCTGCTCTCCATCTCCAACCGCAAGATCCTAGGCTTTAAGATCCCTCGCCTGCGACTGCTGCTGCCGCTGTTTGCCGTGTGGGGCGTGTGCCTACTCGTTGTCGTCTTCGAACGCGACCTGGGTTCGGCCGTGCTGTTCTACACCATCTTCTTGCTGATGCTCTACGTTGCCACGGGTCGATTCTCGTATGTCGTTATCGGCCTTGCGCTCTTGGCCGTCGGCGCCGTGGGCGCCTACAAGTTCCTGTCGCACGTTCAGGTGCGCTTCCAAGTTTGGGTCGATCCGTTTAAGGACGCCCAGGGCCAGGGCTACCAGATCGTTCAGTCGCTCTTCTCGCTTGCCGATGGCGGTCTGGTCGGTGTTGGTATCGGCAACGGCATGGCCAACAACATCCCTGTCGTCGAGTCCGACTTTATCTTCTCTGCCATCGGCGAGGAGATGGGCCTTTTGGGCGGCGGCGCCGTGCTCATCCTGTTTATGCTCTTTGCCGTGCGTGGCCTCACCACGGCTGCCCGCGCTAAATCCGACCTCGCCGCCTTTAGCGCCACGGGCCTTACGGCCGCCATCAGCTTCCAGGCCTTTTTGATCGTGGGCGGCGTTACCCGCCTGATCCCGCTGACCGGCGTCACCCTGCCCTTTATGAGCCAGGGCGGTTCCTCGCTGCTGGCGAGCTTTATCATCGTCGCGCTCCTGCTGCGCGCCGGTGACGAGGCGACCGGACGCGAGGCCGAGCTTACCGGCACCGGCACCATGGCTGCCATCACCGATGATCAGGTCGCATCTGCCGCCGCCCCGACGGGCACGCGCTTTGCCACCTCGTCTTCCTACGGCAGCGGCAGCCATTCCGTCGGCTCGCGCATGCGCCGTCGCCTGCTCGACACGCCTGAATCCGGTGTGCTCGGCCGCGTTGCGCTCGCCAACCGTCTAACCCGTGCGGTGCTCGCCTTTACGGCGCTGTTCGCCATCCTTATCGGCAACCTCACCTATGTCCAGGTCATCAAGGCCAAGGACTATCAGGATATGCCGACCAACAACCACACTATCGCCCGCTCCAAGTACATCCAGCGCGGTTCCATCATCACGTCCGACGGCGTGACGCTGGCCGAGTCGCTGCAGCAGGAGGACGGCACCTACGTACGCTCCTACCCCAACGGCAACCTGGCAGCGCACGTGGTTGGCTACGTGAGCCAGCAGTATGGCACCACCGCCATCGAGAGTGTCATGAACGACACGCTCACCGGTTCTAAGGACTACTCCAGCTGGAACAACGCCATCGCGTCGCTCGCGGGCCAGACCCAGCCGGGCAACACCGCCAAGCTCACCATCGACTCGCGCATCCAGACGGCGGCCGAGCAGGCACTCAAGGGCTTTAAGGGCGCTGTAGTGGTCATCGACCCGCGTACCGGCGCGGTGCTCGCATGTGCCAGCTCGCCCACCTACGACAACACCAACATCGACGCCCTGCTGCAGGCGGGCGGCGGCGAGGACGGCTCTATGTACAATCGCGCCATGGACGCGCTGTACACGCCGGGCTCCACGTTTAAGGTCGTTACGCTTTCCGCGGCACTCGAGACCGGCACCGCCAGCCTTACCAGCACCTACCAGGCGCCCGGCTCCATGGACATCGGCAACGCGCCGGTCACCAACTATGCCAACGAGAGCTACGGCACCATCAGCCTGCAGCAGGCCTTTGCCGTGTCTTCCAACGTCGTCTTTGGCCAAGTGGCAAACGAAGTTGGCGCAAACACGCTCGTGCAGTTTGCCAACGCCTTTGGCTACGGCCAAAAGCTCGGCCAGGACCTGACCTCCGCGGCCTCCATCATGGCCGACCCGTCGCTCATGACCGAGTGGGAGACCGCTTGGGCCGGCGCCGGCCAGCCTGTCGGCATGGACCACACGCCCGGCCCGCAGACCACCGTCATGCAAAACGCCGTGATTGCCGCCGCCATCGCTAACAGTGGCGTGGTCATGGACCCGTACTTTGTAGCCCAGGTACTCGCCCCGGACGGAACTGTGGTCAAGACCACGCAGTCCCGCTCGCTGGGTCAGGCCGTCAGCTCCGCCACGGCCGACCAGGTCAAGCAGACCATGCTCGCCGTCGTCCAGTCCGGTACCGGCACCGATGCCCAGGTCCCCGGCGTCAAGGTCGCCGGCAAGACCGGCTCGGCCGAGACCGGCGGCACCAACGTCAACTCGATGTTCGTTGGCTTTGCACCTTACGATTCACCCACGGTCGCCATCTCGGTGGCCTTGGAGGATTACGACAAACACGACGTCAAGGCGGCCAAGATTGCCGGCATCGTCCTGACCGCGGCGCTTGCCGCACAGGGAGCGTGATGCCCATGATCGAATCGGACACCCGAGGCGCGCCGCGGCCGAAGAGTTAGCGGCAACGCGCCACACGGCCCCAGCGGCCACATCGTAGGTACTACACACATCGTTGAGCGAATAGTTATGTTAGGAGCAGGAATGGAACAGAGGGTCCTCGGGGGAAGATACCTCCTCAAGGATAAGGTGGGAACAGGCGGCATGGCGACCGTCTACCGTGCACAGGACCAGGTCCTCGACCGCACGGTAGCCGTCAAAATCATGCTGCCACAGTATGCTGGCGACGCAACCTTCGCCGCACGCTTTAAGCAGGAGGCCCAGGCAGCAGCCGGTCTCTCCTCCCCCTATATCGTGGGCGTCTACGATTGGGGCAAGGACGGCGACACCTATTACATCGTCATGGAGTACCTGCGCGGCACTGACCTTAAGAGCGGCATCAAGAGCCACGGCGCCCTCGACCCCAAGAAGGTCGCCCAAATCGGCTCGCAGATCAGCTCCGCGCTTTCGGTCGCCCACAAGCACGAGATCATCCACCGCGACATTAAGCCGCAGAACATCATGGTGCTGCCAGACGGCAACATCAAGGTGATGGACTTTGGCATCGCGCGCGCCAAGAACAGCCACCTCACGCAAGACAACAACGTGCTGGGAACCGCCCACTACGTCAGCCCCGAGCAGACCCGTGGTCAGGACCTCGGCCCCACCTCGGATATCTACTCGCTGGGCGTCGTGATGTACGAGTGCGCCACCGGCCGCGTTCCCTTTGACGGTGACGACGCTATCTCGGTCGCACTCAAGCAGGTCAACGAGCTGCCTATTCCGCCGAGCCAGATCAACTCCGGTGTCGACGCCGACCTTGAGCGCATCATCCTCAAGTGCATGGAGAAGGACCCGGCAAACCGCTTCCAGACCGCCGACGAGCTGCGTCAGGTGCTCAACAGCTACCTGTCGGGCCGTGCCGTCAACATCTCGGAGCCCACGCGCATCATCGGTGCCCCCGGTGAGCTGGGCGCCACCAAGACTCGCGAGCTTTCCGATCAGACGCGCGCCATGGTGCGTCCCGTCTCGGGCGTGAGCGGCCAGAATACCGCCCGTAGCTCGGTTTCGGGCTCCACCGGCTCCTACGAGGTCGAAAAGCCCAAATCCAACAAGAACAAGATCATCGCCGCCGTGGTGGCAGCCGTTGCCGTCATCGGTATCGTGGTGGCCTTTGCCACAGGACTCTTTGGCGGCGAGCAGGTCACCGTGCCCGATGTGCTAGGCAAGGACCAGCAGACTGCCGTCGAGCAGATCAAGGAAGCCGGCCTCGAGGTCGGCACCATCGACCAAAGCTACAACGACGATGTCGACGAGGGCAAGGTCGCCGAGCAGACGCCCAACGGCAACACCAAGAAGGCCAAGGGCACCAAGGTGAACCTGGTAATCTCCAAGGGCCCCAAGCCCTCCGAGAAGGTCGAGGTTCCCCGGCTGGTCGGCCTGACCAAGGACCAGGCAGAAGCCGCGCTGGCAAGCGTTGGCCTGAAGGGCAACGCCTCCGAGGAGGCCAACGAGGCCGATGAGGGCCAGGTCTTTGAGCAGGGCACCGAAGCCGGTAAGGAAGTCGAGAAGGGCACGACCATCTCGTACAAGGTCTCGAGCGGCCCGGATACCACGTCCGTCCCCGACCTGACCGACATGACCGAGGCCCAGGCGCGCAACGCCCTCGATATGGCAGGCTTTGGCGTCGACGTCAGCTACCAGGAGAACGACTCCGTCACCGAGGGCACCGTCATTAGCTGGAACCCCAGTGGCAAGCAGAAGCCCGGCGCCACGATTACCGTCGTCATTGCCAAGAAGTCCGGCAAGGCCACCGTCCCGGGCAACCTGTACGGCAAGAGCATTTCCGCCGCCGTCACCGCGCTCAACAACGCCGGCTTCTACAACATCGCGTTCTGCGATCAGAACGGCAACCCCGTGAGTGGCAACGAAAACACCACCGTCACGGGCGTCTCCCCCACCGGCAAGCAGTCCACCGACAGCACGATTACGCTGACGGTTGCACTTTCTGGCTCGGGTTCGGGTTCAGGCACGAGCACGGGCGACGATTCCGGTACGACCAACTAGTCGCAACCCAACCGTTCATTACGGCTCTCGCCGCAAACATATTCGCTCACAGGCGCCCGCTTGCTCCCCCAGCAAGCGGGCGCTTCATTTTTGACATGGCATGAACCAGAAGAGCCCGGCACCGTAGCGGTACCGGGCTCGATATTCCTCTGGTGCCCCCGGGCGGATTCGAAAACTCCCCCCGCGGGGAAATAAGTGACGCGGGTGTCGACGGTCCGAATCCGGCCTTTAGACCAGAAGAGCCCGGCACCGTAGTGGTACCGGGCTCGGCAAATCTCTGGTGCCCCCGGGCGGATTCGAAAACTCCCCCCGCGGGGAAATAAGTGACGCGGGTGTCGACGGTCCGAATCCGGCCTTTAGACCAGAAGAGCCCGGCACCGTAGTGGTACCGGGCTCGGCAAATCTCTGGTGCCCCCGGGCGGATTCGAACCGTCGACACCCGCTTTAGGAGATATGATTTAATGCTACCCCCTACTATTCATCAAGCATCATTGAACACCATATAACCGCAGATAAACATAGCAGTTTGTGTCTTTTACCTCCGGTAGCTGCGCCTACGCTTTTACAAACATATTACTAACAGCTTTAGCTAAACTGCACTCAATGAATTGTTGAAAACTATTCAAAGAAACGGAGTGCAAAGATGTCAGAACAGCCACTAATTAGCGGAAGAGGCACGTGTTGGAAAGACAAGAGATCACCTAACACCTATCGCTATTATTTTTCCCTTGGGGTCAAGGACCCTAAGACAGGGCGTTACAAACGATCCCCAACTTATACGGTTCGTTGCAAGACTAAAACAGAAGCTAAGGCTGCAATGCAGGCCAAGCTGGCTGAAATCAACTCATCTGGCACGATCACTAAAACTAAAAAGCCCACTTTGCTTGCGTCCTACTGCTGGGCCTTTCATGAAAATAGGGACACCGAGCTTGCGCCAACGAGCTATGAAAGAGAAGCGTACGATTGCAGGCATATCGAAGACCTATTCGGTGCGTTTCAGACAATTGAGGGGCTAACTCCCGATCTAATCGAAGAAACATATGCCGAAGCTCGTCGTACGGGAAAATACAAACCATCTGAGCTTGTACGAATCAATGCGAAACTGCGCCAGATTCTGTCGAATGCAGTCGCAAAGAGAATAATTGACCGAAACCCCTGCGCTACCGTTCATGTTCGCAGACCACGCAACAAAAGAGAATCACTGACAATCGAGCAAGTAGCTACCCTATGCACACATCTTCAACACATTGAGCTCACCGCCGAAGCTGTTGGTACGCTAGTACTAGTGTATACGGGTATGCGAAAAGGCGAGATGCTGGGCCTCGAATGGCGCGATTGGGACCCTGCCAATAAAACCTTGAAAATTGACAGGCAGTACACCAACGATCATGAACTGAGGGCACCCAAGTCACAAGAAAGCCAACGCAAAATCCCCGTTGGAGAAACCCTGGCCGAACGTCTTCAATCATGGTCAGCCATACAAAAAGAGCTCCTGGCCTCTCTGGGGCCGTCCCAGACTGGCAGCACTCCCATCATTAGCGATATTGCTGTCGAGCAAGGGGTCCCTACTGTCTGTCACATGAAGAACTACATCTTCAACCATTGGTTTCGCGATTTCGCAGTTAGCTGCAATCTTGGAATCTATGAGCCGAATAATTCGACTGGCGGAAAACTATATAAGGGCATCTGCCCGCATCAGCTCAGGCATTGCGTAAGCACTTTTATGCTGGCGAACGGATCGGACGTTAGAAGCGTGCAAGGTATTCTTGGCCACGCGGACCCCAATATCACGCTCAAAACGTATACAAGCCTCGTTCAACAATCAGAAATAAAAGCAGTTAAAGGCTACGAAGACTTCATCAACGCCTATATACAGAGAAGCGAGAAATAGCATGTTTTTCATTCATCGTTTTATTCATAATATTACGGTACTATAATACTATTTCCGCAGGTAGATGCTATATTTGATTGACAACTAATGAGTTTTAATACATGCTAAAGCTGTCAGATGGCTACGCATGTAGTCATAGAAACCGGCCCCCCAAGTGCTTATGAACCTGGTAAGTCTTACAAGCACAGGGAGGGCCCTCATTGAAAGGATAGCTCATCATGGCTACTCCAAAGATTAGCACTCAGGCGTCCACACCGACTTTCCCCACTGGTGCCGCTCAGTGCGATCGGTTGCTCCGCGTTAACGATATCCGCGAACTCACTGGCTGGAGCGAAAACACCGCACGCAAATTCATGCGCGAGTCCGGCAAGCTCATCCAAATCCATCGCTCGAATTACATGTTTGAAAGCTCGTTTTATGAGCTTTTCAAGCAGCTTGAAGGTCGGACCGCCCACCTTGACTAGGTGGTAAACATGAGCGAGCTACCGTCGATTTCCGACAAATTTTCCGATGATGTTACTGAGCAACGAGAGATTAGAAGGAAAATGGATAACGCGAATTATATTTCGGTGCCCGACTGGGCGTGTTGTGCCACCACTGTCGCTGCCGAGCGCCTCATCCTCGGCCTCGTATGGAAGCTTGGAAATCCTTCCAAAAACAAACGAGCCATGGGCTTTTACGCAAAAAGCAAATGGATTGAGGAGCGCTACCACCTAAGTAAGAACACGATCTCCCGGGCCTATACCTCTTTGAAGAATAAGGGGTTTATTCAAAAAGCGGGTGATGGCAGCTGGATGCTTAATTACGCTGCAATCTACCGCGCCGCGATCGAAAACGCTTGGGAGCCCCCGAAATCTTAAGTCCACAGACCGACTATCGACGTGGGCTTCTGTCAAACAACCGAGTTAAAAACCACTGAGCCAGAATCCGCTTCAATAGAAGAGGATTCTGGCTCAAATGATATCCGGCCGTTCGCGCAGCGATGTCCACCGCAATCTGGCAAGAATCGAGGACGGGGAAACCGTCATCGAGGTCGTGAAGGTCGGTAATCGCCAGGCGTCTACAAAAACATGCCGCGGATGTAAAATGAAACAGGGTCGAACCGAAACAGTTCCCGGACAATTGGCGTCCGGCCAGACACTTCGATTCGACCCTTTTTCATGCCCGCATCTAAAACAATCCCATAATCATTCTCGACATCTTTAACGCCATCACTCTCCCGCCACCAACACGTCGTAGGTGCCATTTCCAACGAATCGATATGGCCGTCCATTCATGGTCTTTAAGGCGCGTGATACCATGAAAACGTGCGGTATTTCTCCAACCGAAAACCTGCGTGAATGCATGACTTGAGACGCCTTTTAGAACTCACCGATTGCAGGGCGAACACAAATCAACAGCGGCCGTGCATTGTTCCCAGCCATATGGCATGGCGGAGCCATGCCCGTTGTTGATTGGAGTGCCGCACCATGGCAGACGAGAAGAAAATCAGGGAGATCTACGGCGTGAAGTCCGTCCTCGATGAGGCCGCCGAGCGAATCGAGGCGACGTGGCGGGAGAAGCTGCTGCGCGAGACGGGCGACCTCAGAACCGAGAACGCGTTACTCAGGGCCCAGCTCGACGAATTCAACCGCAAGCTCGTCGAGGCGAGAGACCGGAACGAAAGACTTGAGGCCGACGGCAATGAGCGGGTCGCCTTTATCGAGGAGAAGTTCGAGCTCGACACCGCGAGCATCGAGCTCGAGAACAATGAGCTCCATGCCGCGAGCGTCAGATACCTCGCCGATGCCAGGGAGCTCAGCAGGCAGGTCGTCCAGCTCCACGCCGAGGCTGAGGCCATGTCCGATGAGATCGAGCGTCTGCGCGTCGAGCGTGACGCCGCGTTGAAAGCCCAAGCCGAGCTGAGCGATGCGCTCCTGGCCCAGCGCGACCTGACGGCCGAGGTCGCCGCCCTCAAGGACCGCCTTGCTGTAGCCGAGCAGCGGGCAGCTGTGGCCGAGGCCAAGGTCGAGGTCATGACCCAGATGAAGGGCGAGTAGCCCCGTGCTTCTCCTGTCGGGCTGCTGATTTCTAGAAACCTTCTAGAGCGCTTCTAGAAGGTTCCTAGAACCGGGCGCAGCATCTTCGATCGGCACGATGCCTTGGTAGATAAGGCGATGCTTGGCGTCGCACCATTTGTCACCGTGGTAGTGACCGAAGAACCAGACGCGGTAGCCGAGCCGTCCGTCGAGCTCGCTAAGGAATCGTTGCAGCCGGTCGCCTCGATACTCGCGCCCACGCTCGCGACACAGCCCCTCAGCAATGGCGGCAGGCGCCTCGTGAGTCACAACACAGTCGACCTTCCAGCCCACGCGGTCGAGCGAGGAGCGGCAGTGTTCCGTCTCTTCCTCGCTCGGCATCTCCTCGGGCCACCAGCTCCTCCCCTCCCTGCGATACTGCCTGTCGTTGCTCGCGGCACCGCCCATGGCAAGGACCGTGAGCCCGTCGATATCGAACACCTCTCCACGCATCAGGTGCAGCACGTGCGGTCGCGCCTCATGGACGAGCCCGCCGTTCCACTCCCGCACCGGCAGCCCAGCCAGGGCGTGGTGGTTCTCATGGTTGCCGTCTACGAAACACGTGGTCCAGGGCTTCGACTCGAACCAGTCGAGCCAATACCTCTCAGCATTCGAGCCGTCCCAGACAAAGCCGAAGTCGCCGGCCACGATCACCGCGTCATCGCGCGTCAGGGTCCGGCCCAACGGCCAAGACCTGAAGGCGAACCTGCTGGCCCCGTACTCGGCCCTGCCGTGCACGTCTCCTGTCACATAGACAGCCATCAGTACGCGCCCCACGGCAGGAGTTTGTCCCCGAGCCTCACGATCCGGTCATACAGCGCCGTGTGCCGTTCGTCCGGGTTGCCGTCTCGGTGAAAATGGCCGTAATACCAATGTTTATAGTCCAGGCGGTCCTCAAGCTCGTCGAGGAATTCGGTCAGCCGGTCCACATCAGGGCGTTCCCAGCCTGGGTCCGGGTAGAGCGTCGGCGAGAGCATGCGCGTCGGGCAGGTATGGGTGATGACGCAGTCGACCTTCCAGCCGACCTCGTCGAGCTTTGTCCGCGCGGTATCGAAATCGCGCTCGTCCGGGAGCTCCTGAGGCCACCAGCTGGAATACGGCACGCGGTATTCCCTGTCCACGCTCGTGGCACCGCCCATGGTGAAGACCGTCGATCCGTCGAGCTCGAAGACCTCGCCGCGCGTCAGGCGCCGAATGGGCGAGGTGTCCGACAGGCGCTGCGTCAGCCCGCCATGCCATAACTCCATGGGGCGCTCCGCCCAGTGATCGAAGCGCTCGTGGTTGCCGTCGACGAACAGTACCGTGTAGGGGCGCGACTCCAGCCAGGTGATATCGGCGCATTCCTCGGCAGAGAAATCCCACGGAAAGCCAAAGTCGCCGGCGACGATGAGATAGTCGTCGCCGGTAAGACTGTCGCCAAGCTCCCAGTCGCGGAGCTTTTGCATGTCGAGCCCACCGTGGATGTCGCCCGTCACATAGACTGTCATCGAATCGCCTCTTCCCTCTTGTACGCCGCCAGCTCGCGCTCGACCTGCCTGTCGCCGGTCTCGTTGACCCACCACGGCCATTTCACCCGGCCGCACGGCTCGTCGACTCCGGCGAACCATTTCCTCAGCTCGTCGAGGCTCACCGGGGAGTGCCCGTTGGCATCGCAACCGACGTCGTAGCGCAGAAGGCCCTGCTTGCGGTTGAACTCGTTGTACGCGCCGCCGCTGCTGTGGATGTGCCCGTGGAGGTGCCACGATCCATGGTTCATGCCCTGCCAGTCGGCCATGGGGTAATGGCTCAGGACGATCTTCTGCCCGTCGATCTTGAGCACGCAGATCGGCGGCTCCACGGTGAAGGCGGCCGCGACCGCCGGCTGGGTCCAGTCCTTGTCGTGGTTTCCCGGGACGAGGTGGATGCGCCTGCAGGCAATCCGCTTGCGCAGCCCGTAGGCGTCCTGGGCGGTCATCTTGAATGAGAAATCCCCCAGGATGTAGAGCTCGTCGTCCACGGCAACCTTGCCATTGATGTTGTCGACGATGGCGTCGTTCATCTGCCAAATCGTCTCCCACGGGCGGTCGGTGAACTTCAGCACGTTCTCATGCCCGAAGTGGGTGTCGCTGGTAAACCAGATCATATTTATGTCTCCTTCTGTCGCTAAAAAACGTTCTCCTTCGAGGTCAGGAGACGTTTTATGAGCGACATGAGGTGCATATCCCTCATGTTTCAAGCTCCAATCTGTCGGGTTTGCCCAACTAAAAGTTTACGCCCACGCGCCCACGCGCGAACAGGATTTGATTTTTGAAATATGGACGAATTCCTCGTCAGGAGGGTAAAATGGTGCCGACGGCAGCCCAAGTTGTAGAGAGCTGGGCAGAGCCGTTGCTTAATGAAGTTGGGTCATCGTCTTAGCGACGGTGGCCTTTCTTTTTGGGCTTCGAGCCCTGCTTGAGTGCCTTGGAAAGGCCGACAAGGGCCGTGAGGAGCGAGACCATAGCGGTCAGGAGCTTCACGAGCTCGGTGAAATCGGTCATGGGCATCACCTCCCATCGAATGGAGGGCTCTGCCCGGCACGAGGGCTGCCGCCAGCAAGGACGATTCTATCAGAGCGGCTGACCCCCGCCGATCAATTCACGCTCCTCATCCTCACCGAATTGCGAGTATGGCAGAATCGGCACTGGATGGCAGCGCGCTAGGGCACCGACGATAGGCTTTCCAAAACTAGCGAGGCGCGTCGCCGCGATCGTAATCGCCTCGGTCGACCGCACGATCGACCTGCGGCGAGATGTCGCCGTTGCCACCATGGGCTCGTCCTGCGGCGCGAACGCGGTCATCGCCAGCATCGGGAACGGCGCCGGCGTAACGGTTGCGAATCTCCCTTGCGTAACCGCGCCGGGCAAGAAGCTCATCACGAACCGCCGGATCCTCGAGCAGATCTTCATCGCACTTCGGTGCGATGAACTTAGGAAAGAGATTGTAGGCGACGCCCTTGCTCGCCTTTGCCTGCTCGACCCACGCCGAATACGCCTTCTTAAGCCGTTGAATGTAAATCTCGCAACGCCTCTCATAAGGAAGGGCTCGCTCGGCCTCCAGCACGTTATTTTTGAAGGCCGCCTCAAGTTGCTTGACCGCAAACCTCCCGTCAAGACGAGTCAGGTTGAAAGTGCACTTCGGGTTGCCGGCCTCCTTGATATCGAGATCTGTCGCATAGACTCGATTGTTCTTGATGAAAATGTCTACGCCCCATGAGGCAAGTAACTTTTTAAACTGCTCCATATTCTTCGGATGACCTTCGTTGATTGCAAGATGGATCAACTCGCGCAGATTGTTTTTATAACTGCACTCTCCCCGCTCAACGATTTTC
The DNA here is from genome assembly GCA_905205405.1 of uncultured Collinsella sp. Classification (GTDB taxonomy): domain Bacteria; phylum Actinomycetota; class Coriobacteriia; order Coriobacteriales; family Coriobacteriaceae; genus Collinsella. Next base: position 55,752 of record CAJLDK010000007.1, on the reverse strand, counting down.
TTTTCAGTGTCGCGCGGCTGTCGGTCTCGAATCTTCGAGTTCTTCTTTCCCTTTTCGAGCTGAGCGAGATTCCAGGCCTCGTCCATTTCACGAACCCACGCAGCGCGTTCGTACTTTCCGCGACGCCCGCCCGTCTCGCAACGCTTACCCGTCAAAAGATCCGTGCGGTTAATCGCCATATGAACCGCGTAGCGTTTTCCCGCCTTATCGCTTTCCTCATGCAACGCGACAATCACTTGTTGATGCGGGTAGTGTTTCGCAAGCCATTGCTCCGCGTAGGCCATACACGCATCGGGGGTCATCTTGCCTCCGTTGCAGCCGCACTCCTCGGGCAGAAACGCGAGAATCTGATGAAGCATCGTTATGTTCTTCGCGCCGGCACGCGCGGGCCTGTCGTGATGGAACATCTTCCGCGTCATAGCCATTTCGGAAAACCAGTGCTTTCCGTTCGCGAGGTTCCAGCCGCCGCGGGCCAAAGCATTCTTTCCGTTAATGTACTTGCGCAGGTGCTTCGCGTAGCGCTCGGACGAAACACCTTTCTGCTTAACGACGGTCATCGAGCTCACCGCCATCGGTGAAATAGCGCTGTTCGAGCTCTTCGATGAAGAGAGTGACTTTACGGGCATTTTGGTAAACCTTTTCAAGCGTTCGGAAAACCGCCTTCTCGTTGTAGGCCGGAAGACCTTGCGCATTCACAAAATACATCAGCTGGTTGAGGTTCGTCCCCTCTCGATACAGCTCGTGATAGATTTTTGCGACCTGGCTCATATCGAAATCGATCATCTCGATTTTCCCGGCCAGCATCACGCGGCGGGCATACGCACTGACGGTCGTGCCGAGCGCATCCGCCTGCTTGCGAATCGCCTCGTGCTCGCCATCGGTGACTTTGACGTAAATAACCTCCGAGCGCTTTTCGTTCGAATCCTCTGAAACGGTTTGCAGCTTTTTGCTACGGCCACCGTTCTTATTTTTGGAAATGACTAGATCATCGAACGATTCATTCCAATGAATCAGTGCATAGCGAATGAATTCGGCTTTCGTCATGCCCGCCTTTTCTGCCAAAGCGGAAAGCGTTTCGTATTCTTCAGAAGTGAGTGTCGCCTTAACGGTGTGCGGACGTTTGCAACTCATCATTCATGCCCCCAGGAAAGCAGAGCGAATCGGTGAGGCCACCGATTCAAAACCGATATGAGATTGCTTTCCTTTTTAGGAGCGACTGACGTCGCGCCGATTTTTGAAGTGACGCCGTCGCTTCCCTTAGAGAAATGAAGGCGAACTTCATTTCTAACTTTATCGCCGTGTGAGGTGTTAAACAAGATGTGTTGGCAGATAAAGGGGCGAGTATGGCCCCATTTATCTAGCCCAACACCAATCTTGCAATCACCGGGACGGCGATTGGGCGAAGCGTAGCGTAGACACGAAATGAGAGGCCTCGTTTCGAGCGAAAGGCTTCGCGGTGTCGTAGTGTCAGCGGAGACCGTGAGCGGAAGCGAATTTTTAACGCGAAGGATGCTGAGTGTTAGAAATTCGCTGTAGCGGACTCCGGGCGAGGGCTGGAGCAAGTCGATGGAAGACCTTACCGATTTGCGGAAGGTTTTGCCCGAAGCATCCGGCACCGCCGAATTCTTTTGGAACGGCCTCTCGTTTGATTGCTTTCCTATCGTTTGCTCCCAGACTTGTCGTCTAAAAAAGGCGGCCGAACCGGCCGCCCACAAATAAATAAATATTTACCAAATGTAAGAGGAGAGGAACGATGTACATTACTCCCAGTGACCGGCGACGTCGACAACCCAATGTTGTCCCGTAGCCTGCTGTTCATAATGTCCTTGGTCCTCAGAGGTGGTATACGAATCATCTACAACGGATCCACCGATACCGCCGTTTTCGCCATCGTTAATAATCCAAGCGTAGGCTGCATCGGATGAATCGAAGGGCCCTACCATAGTACCACCATGATTGACCCAGAAACGAGGATGACGCGTGTATACCACGTTCGGTACCCAGACCTGGCTGTAGTCGGTCTCCCAGTGGCCCTGCTCGGCAACCCATTTCTTCTGGCTACCGCCGTTGGAAGAGGAATTGTTGCCGCTTGAACCTTGAGAGCTGCCGGAACTCTGCTTGGACTGGGAGGAATCTCCCTTGCTGTCCGACTTCGACGAGTCGGAGGACTTGTTATCCTCCTTCTTGGAGTCATCGGACTTCTGGTCCTTGTCGTCGGATTCTTTCTTCTCCTCGGACTTGGTTCCAGAGGTTTGCGTCGCCTTTTCTTCGCTTGGCTTCTTTTTGTCTTTATTCTTTACCGCTGTGGCGGCCCTTTCCGCAGAGCCGCTTCCTTGCTTTGCAATGCTGGCACATCCAAGTTGAGGTGCCGAAAGGCACACCAGAAGCGCAACGATAATAGCCTTTGTTCTCACACCGATCTCCCCGTCCGTGAAACCGGGCGTTGGACACTAGCCGATATCCAACGCCCGGCTCGCTTTTGCATCTGCTCGCGGCGCTTCTTTTGATCGAGGAAGACGCCGGCTGCCACGAGGACGGTACCGCCGATGACGAGCGTCTCGCCGATGAGTCCCGCGCGGTCGCCGGTCTGGGCGAGGCTGCCGGGCTGGGCGGTATCCGTGCCGGCGAGGTGCTTCGGGGTGTATGCCGCCTGCTGCTTTGCGACCTCCTCTGCCTCCTGACGGGCGATCTCGGCGGAAAGCTCCTGCTCTGCCGCGATGCGGTCGGACTTCGCCTGCTCGTAGGCAGCGAGTGCCGCATCATAGCCGGGTTGGAGCCCGTCCACCGCGGCCTGCTTCTCGTCCAGGATGGCCTTGGCGGGCGCGACCTTGGCACGTGCCTCGACTGCTGCGGCGAAAAGCGCGTTGAGGGCGTCATCCGCGTTCACATCATGGCCGGAAGCGATCGCCGCGCCGGCATCGATGGAGTTCAGCTTCGACAGCTTGGCGTCTGCCTGCGCCTTTACCTGCTCGGCGGCGGAGACCAGGGACTCGGCGGCGGCGGTATCCGCCTTCGCGGCATCGAGGGCGGCCTTGGTGTCATTGACGGCCTTTGCTGCATCCTGCTCGCGCTGCTGTGCCTCTGCGAGCTTCGCGGCAAGGCCGGTGAGGATGTCGAGGTTCGACTGTGCGTCCTCGAGATCGGTCTGGGAGCCGGTAAGCCTCTCGGCGGCAACGCCGGTGTCGGCCTTTGCGGCATCGACGGCACGCTGGGCATCCGCGAGGGCGCGTGCGGTGGCGTCCGCCTTTTGCTCGGCGGCGGCGAGGACGGTCGCCTTCTCGACCTGATCGGCTGCCGCCGCGTCGTGGGCGCTCTTTGCTGTATCGAGCGCCTTCTTGGCGTCGGCGACGTCCTGGAAGAACTTCGCGAGATCGGCGTTCGCAACCGTGACGTCCTGCTGCTTGGCCTCGGTGTCCGCCTTGGCGGAGTCCAGCTTGATCTGTGCGCCCGTTACGACCGCATTGGCGGCATCAAAGGCGACCTGCTTCTGCTGGACGGTCGTCTTTGCCGTATCGACTGCCGCGTTGGCGGCATCGAGGTCCGATTTCGCCGCATCAAGCTCGGTCTGGGCATCCGTGACGCCCTGCTGCTTGGATGCGAGATCAGCCTTTGCGGCATCGACGGCACGCTGGGCATCGGTGACGTCCTGCTTCGCGGCATCGACACCTGCCTGTGCGGAATCCGCTGCGACCTGCTTCTGCTGGACGGTTGCGGCGGCGCCGGCGGCTGCCTGCTTCTTGGATGCGAGATTGGTCTTGGCTGCGTCGAGTGCGCTCTTGGCGTTCTTGAGGCCGTTGATATAGGAGGTCAGCTTCTGCTCGTACTCGTCGACGGACATGGGGTTCATGTTCCAACCGGAGCCGGACCAGCCGGAGATCTCTGCGGTGTAGCACTGCGTCTGAAGCCCGGACATGGTGCCCTTGGTGCAGGTTGCCATTCCCATAACGGCGAGTTCGGGATTGATGATGTTCATGTAATGGCCGACGGTGCCGCTGCTGCCGTTCTCCCAGCGGCAGTTGTCTGCAATCCAATGGTTGATTGCGACGCCGTTCTTTGCATAGAAATCATAGGCATCCTTGCCGACAAGACCGGTGACTCCATAAAGGGCCTCCGTTGCCTTGTCGAAAAAGCCCTTCTCCTGCTCGATCCACTGCCCACTCGGATCGATTCCGTAATTCCATGCCAGGTTTTCGGCAAAATCATATTGACGGGCATGATCGAGCACGGTGTCGCTGTAGTTGGCATCCGCAATGGCACCGGCGATGAGCTTGTAGGTGACATGGAGCTCGGACAGGCCGACCGACTTGCGGTAGTCGTTGACGGACTTCATCCACCTGATCGCATTGAGCATGTTATCAAGGGACGTGGCATCCTTGGAGTTGCCGACTTCGGTCTTTCCGGCATATTTGGCGTTCAGGATGATGTTGACTGCGTCATCGGCACCCATGGCACGGAAGAAGCCGATGGCTCCCTGCTTGAGCTGCGCGTCGGCGGAATCGAGTTTCGCCTGTGCCTCGTCGACCTTCTGCTGCGCGGCGGTCACGGCGGCGTCTGCGGTATCCTTTGCGGCCTTGGCGTTCGCGAGCTCTACGTCGGCGGCTGCCTTGGCGGACTCGGCGTCCTTGACAGCCTGCTTCGCGGCGTCCAGCTTGGCGACGGCGTCGGCATTCGCCTGCTTGGCCGCATCGAGGTCGGCGTTCGCGGCATCGAGAGCGGACTGGGCGGCGTTCACACCGGATTCGGCATCGGCCGCGGCCTGCTGCTTTACGGAGAGAGCCGTCTGGGCATCATTCAGATCGGCTTGTGCCGTTGCCGCAGCGGACTGTGCCTGCTCGAGCTCGGACTCGCACTGGGACTGTGCCGCTCGTGCGACAGCGAGGGCTGCCTCCGCGTCCGCGACCTTCTGTTTCGCCGCATCGTACTCCGGACCGCTGGCGCCTGCCTCCGCTGCGGCGAGGTCTGCTTTCGCCTTCTCGTAGGCGGCGCTGGCGGCTGCGGCCTTCGCATCCGCCACGTCCTTGTTCTGCTGGGCTGCGGCGAGGACGGAATCGGCGGAATCCTTTGCAGACTGGGCCGCAACCAGCTTGGACTGGGCATCGGCAAGCGTCGCGTTGGCGTTGTCGAGTTCGGCCTGTGCCCTGCTCACGGCATCCTGGGCGTCGCGTACCGCCTGCTCGGCGGCACGGATAGCCTCCGGGGTGGCGCTTACGGCATCGGCCTTGGCTTTATCGAGGGCATCCTTGGCGTCCTGGGCCGCCTTGAGGGCGGACTGGTACGCTTCGTCCTTCTCGGATGCATCCGCCTTGGCGTCTGCGAGACCCGCCTTCGCCTGCTCGAGGTCCTTGCCGGCGGCATCGGCGGCGTCCTTGCCCTCCGCGACCTGACGGGCGTACTCGTCCATTGCCGCTCGGTCGGCTGCCGTGCCGGCGCTGACTGCCGAATCGTAGGATGCCTTGGCCTGGTCGCGGGCGGAAGCCGCCTCGTTGTAGGGACCGGCGGCCTCATCGTAGGATGCCTTGGCGGCGTCCTCCTTCGCCTTCGCCTCGTCGACTGCCTTCTGCAGGTCCGCGATGGTCTGTGCGGCGGATTTCGCGCCGACACCGGATGCCGCGCCGGCGTGGGCGGCAATCGGCGACATCACGGCGGGGTGCTGCGTGCCCCCGTCACCGGTCTGGGCGAATGCCGTGAACGGTGAGATGAGGCTCGATCCGGTCATGGCGGCCATGGTCGCCGCGGTGACGGTCAGACGCGCGATCCCCTTCGGGGCGTGAATCTTTTTGTTTGGCAGTGTGGCGAAGTGATCGCCGCCGGCAGCGAAATGCTTTCCCTGAGTCATTGCTATTCCATTCCTTTTCCGTGCCCTATCCGACTGGGCATCAGGGTGCTTTCCAATAGAGATAATTATGCGCCTTAACAGGGATTGTTGTATATGGTCCGTTGGCTTTTATACAACAATCCATGACTCTTTTTGTCATGGATATCTCGCCGCTACAACGATCCTTTGGTCTACGCTGCAAAGAATTAAGATCAAAGTCTGGTTACTCTCAAGTACAATTTGCGAATCGCATCGGCATGGACAGGTCTTACTACGCCTCGATAGAGGTCGGACGAAGAAATGTCAGTCTTTCTAACCTCTGTAAAATTGCTAACGGATTCGACATGACAATCGCTGCACTCATGACTGGTGTGACTGAGAAAACGGATTAGTCCATCAATCAATCAGCGAACGCAGTGAGCGAATCAATCGACGGCACAGCCGGCGGCAAGGTCACGGCGCGTGACCGCGCAGCGAGCTTCGCGAGCGAAGGGGGACAGCATCGCTGTCCCTATTCTTTATCGACGGCTTAGCCGGCGGCAAGGACACGGTACGTGGCCGCGCAGCGAGCTTCGCGAGCGAAGAGGACGGCATCGCCGTCCCTATATTTTTATAGTATATTTCTCTATTAATTGGTTTCACCAAAATGGGTATAGCGCAAGCTTCTGAACAGGCGTTTTTATCAAAAACTCAAAGCAGCCGAATCATCAAAATGGTGAAATTTTTTACCCAAATTGAGGAAGCGCTTCACCAAAATGGAACCGACTAACGGCTGTTGAAAACTTTTTATCCCCAAAATGGTGATTTCCTGTTTTCAGTGGAAAACTCGGTAAGTTAAATTATTTACTTACCAGATTTACAAACAAAAGCAGTTCTTAACCCTAAAACCAGAACAGGTCAGAAGCAAAATTAACTCCTGACCTGCGATTTTTCTGGTGCCCCCGGGCGGATTCGAACCGTCGACACCCGCTTTAGGAGAGCGGTGCTCTATCCCCTGAGCTACGGAGGCATGTTGTATTAGTGTAGCAGATTTACGCCGCTGTAATGCAGCGTATACCCACTCTTCGAAGTTGCGGTGGAACAGCCCTCCGGAAAGTGCGTCCCACTATCCAGGCAAATTCTGGGTCAGACTTTCCCCATGAGACCTCGCTGGGAAACTGTGACCCAGAATTTCGGCTCGAAACGGGACACGGTTTCCCAAACGACCCCGTTCCGGAAACTACATCCCGGAATCGACGCTCGAACTGGGATGCACTTTCCCGATCGAGCCACATGGGAGACTGCGCCCCACTTTGAGGGGGCGCTCTTTAATGACTACTTGCCTTTGTGGAAAAGGTTTTTGATAACGGAGGGGATGCTCTTGGCGCCCTTGGCCGTCACATCGATAAAGTCGGGCGAACGAACGAGCTTGTCCTCGTCAATGTACTTACGCACCGCGCGAAGCGTTTCCTTGTCATTGCGCGTCGAAAACGTAAAGTGGCCATTCTCTTTGGTAAAGATGGCAAAACGCGTAATCTTCTTGGTGCCGCGCAAAACCTCGGCGGCAATATAGTCGACCTCGTCCCACGGGATTTGGATATAATCCTCGGGATTACGCTCGTTATAGTACTCAAACGCCTTATTGCCCACCATCACGTTACCGTGACTGGTAAGCCCCATCAGGCAGGTTGCCGGCGTTGCCAGATCGACCGTGCTGTTCTGAGATTGCGCCATACGCGCCTCGCCCTCCAATAAAAACAATCGGACCGCATCCAGTGTACCCACCGGGTGCGGTCCGTTTCAATGGCTCAAAAGCCCTTGCCTAGCAACTCTCGGTCTTAAGCCGAAGCGTGCTTACATGAAGCCGCAGACGCGACCGATGATGCCGACGGCGAAGAGAGCCAGGATGATGACGATCGGGCTGACCTTCTTCTTGAGGAGCTTGCAGACCAGAAGGGTCAGGCACACGGCGGCAAGGCCGGGGATGAGCTGATCGAGGTTGGCCTGAAGCGTGGTGACCTTCACCGGGTCGAGTGCGTTGGCACCGACAGAGCTGTACATCGTCAATGCCTGCTTGATGCCCTCAGAACCGGCGGGCAGGTTGGCCCAGTCGATATAGGCGCCAGCGGACTGCGTGACCTTGGAGACGACCGGGGTGAAGGAGATGGACACCCAGCGCTCGACCAGGGCGCCGATGATGAACATACCCAGGATGGAAGCACCCTCGGTGACCTTGCCCATCAGACCGCCGGAGAGGTCCTTGGCGATGGAGGAGCCGACCTTGTAGCCAAACTCCTGCGTGTACCACAGGAAGGCGTAACGGATGATGTTCCACGCGAAGAAGAACAGCAGCGGACCGGCGATGCTGCCGGACAGGGCCAGGGAAGCGCCCAGTGCACCCAGAATCGGGCGAAGGGTGAACCAGAAGGCGGGGTCGCCGACGCCGGCGAGCGGGCCCATCATACCGACCTTGACGCCCTGAATGGCGACGTCGTCAATCGGAGCACCGTTGGCGCGCTCCTCCTCGAGGGCGAGGGTAACGCCAATGACGGGGGCGGAAACATAGGGGTGGGTGTTATAGAACTCCAGGTGGCGCTTAAGAGCGGCAATCTGGTCATCCTTGCTGGTGTAGAGCTTCTTGATCGCAGGGATCATTGCGAAGCACCAGCCGCCGTTCTGCATACGCTCGTAGTTCCACGAGCCCTGAAGGAACTGATGACGGAAGCAAACCTTCTTACGGTCAGCCTTGGTGAGCTGAATCTTGTTCTCTGCCATATGTATCACTCCCCTCCTACTCGTAATCGTTCAGAATGTCGCCGAGCGGGTCACCGGAGCCACCGCCCATGCCGCCACCCTGCTTGGCCAGATCCTTAAGGCCAAGGTAGATGAGGGCAAGGGAGATGCCGATGAGGCCAAGGGCGATCAGCGTGAGCTGAGGGATGGCAGCAAGGACAAAGCCGAGGATGAAGAACGGCCAGGTCTCCTTGGTGGCCATCATGTTGATGACCATGGCGTAACCGACGGAAGCGACCATGCCGCCGCCGACAGCCATGCCGCCGGACAGCCAATCGGGCATAGCGTTAAGCGCGTTGGTAACGGCCTCGGCCGGGATGATGCACAGAAGTACTGCCGGGATGGCGATACGAACACCCTGCATGAGGATGCCGGCGTACTGCCAACGCTCGATGCCGGCGAAGTCGCCCTTCTCGGCGCAGGCGTCCATGGCGTGAACCATAGCGGTAGCCAGGGTACGGCAGATCATGGTCAGGAACAGACCAGCGACCGACAGCGGGACGGCGACGGCGATGGCGGCGGTAACGGCCTTGGCCGAATCGGTGGCGCCGCCGTTGAGGGCGAGCACCATGATGATCGAAGAAGCGACCGAGGCCAGAGCGGCGTCAGGCGCGACGGCGGCGCCGACGTTAGCCCAGCCAAGGGCCATCATCTGGAGCGAACCGCCCAGGAGGATGCCCTCCTGAAGGTGACCGGTTACGAGACCGATAAGCGTGCATGCCACGAGCGGCTGATGGAACTGGAACTCATCCAGAATGCCTTCCATACCGGCAAGCAACGCGACAATCGCAACAAGCAGAATAGTGATTGCAGACATGTATCGGACCCTCCTTTACTATGCTTGAGCGGCCAGTTCGGCCTTAGCTTTCTTCAACATGGCGTCGAGATCCTCGGAGGAATCCGAAGGAACCTTGCGGACCTCGAACTTGACGCCCTTGGCCTTGAGAGCCTCGATGGTCTTGACATCGTCATCGCCCATAGCGACAGCGTTAGTGACGACGACCTTGCCCTTGGAGTGGGCCATGGAACCGATGTTGGCTTCCTTGATGTCGACGCCGGCCTCGATGGCCCTGAGCAGATCCTGCGGGTTCTCGAACAGCAGCATCGCCTTGGTGTCGCCAAAGCGCGTGTCCTTGACGACCTCGGCCATCTTCTTGATAGGCACGACGTTGGCGTGGACTCCCGGAGGGGCAGCCTGCTCGATCATGGTCTTGCGGAGCTCGTCGTGAGCAACGCCGTCGGAGACCACGATGATGCGGTTGGGGTTGATCTGCTTGGTCCACGTGGTGGCCACCTGACCATGCAGCAGGCGCGTGTCGATACGGACGTGGGCGATCTTGATGTGCCCGTCGCCGATCACCGTTCCCGGAGGAATGGCACCCGCAGGAGCAGCGGCGGCCGCAGCCGGCTTCTTCTCCTCGGGCTCCAGAGACTCGGGCTTGACGCGCACGCCGGCCTTAGCCTCAGTCACGAGATGTTTTGCGATCGCATGTGCAGTGTTCTTTGCGTCAAAGCGCTGCGAATATGCCTCGATGAGCATAGGCAGGTTGACACCGGTGACGATAGCCCAGGAATCGTGGCCCTCGATGAGCCCGCTGATCTGGTTGAACGGCGTGCCGCCCCACAGATCAACGAGGAAGAGCACCTGCTCCTGGTCCTCGAAGGAAGCGATTGCCTCCTCGACCTTGGCTCGGAAGTCGTCGGGGCCCATGCTCGGCTCGAGCGAGACCACGGCTACAGACGGCTGATCGCCAAAGACCATCGAGCCCGTCTGCTTGATTCCAGCCGCCAAGTCACCATGGCTAGCAAGAACAATACTTACCATCACATAACCTCCTTTTTGTCTACGTAATTCCTACACGACAGTTATGGAGTATAGCTGCAAATACAGCAGAATTGTTTGAAAAACTGCAAAAGGTAGCATTATTTGTTTAAACGTCTTAATTTGTTACAAGTTGATTACATTCCAGCATCATTGGCTGATCTGCCGCTGATAACTGATACCCAACCAATACTTACACGACGGATATGCGCATGCTGTCATTATTACCGCTTTTAAACAGATGCAAACGTGCTGAGACTGAGGCTATTTCGTTTAAACAGCTATGCCTTGACTAATGGCGAGCGATATGCTCTAGCAAAGTAGTTATTGGGGACGTTCTTAAATGGCTAGTCATTGGGGACGTTCTTTTTCGACTAGTCGTTTAAGAACGTCCCCAACGACTAAGTTAGGCGATGTGGAGGGGGTTGGCGGCGTCGACGGCATCGGATAGGCCGTCGGGGGCAGCGTCTGTCGGGTCCTCGTCGGGGGTCTCGATCTGCTTGATCATGACCTCCTGGCCCTGCAGCAGATAGGTCTCGCCGCTACCGCAATGGGGGCAGGTCTTGCCGTGCTCGACCGTCGCGTAGTCGCAGCCGCACGCCTCGCAATGCGTCACGGCCTCGACAGGCTCCACAATAAGCTCCGCGCCCTGCGTGATAGGCTTTTTATCTGCCGCCCAGCGCCAAGCATCAAGCAGCAGATCGGGAACGACGCCCGAGACCTCGCCCAGGAGCAGCGTCACGTTCGAAACGCGACTCACGCCATTGGCGCGCGCCACATTCTCGACATCGCGAATGATGTGATAGACGATTCCTAATTCATGCACTTTTTCTTCCGCCGTTCTAACGAACGGCGGTCGACTTGACGCTGCGCGAGCCCCAGACGGACGATCTGCCTTTCAATCGTCGGGCATGGGCAAAAGCCCTATGCCCTCCTCTTTCAAGGCACCTCGCCACGCCTGGGACTCGCTCGCTGTCCAACCGTTCTCTGCGCCGTTCTCTTGTTTGTTGCGTTTTTTATTTCTTCCCAAATTTGATTTTGATCGCACGCTTCAAAGCGTACTTGCCCAGGCTGGGGAGCTTTTGCTCGTATTTGACCATCGTGGAGCACTCGGGGCGATCGCGATCCAGATGGATGGCATCGAACGCGCACTTGGTGGTGCACAGGCCGCAGCCGATACACTTGTTGGGGTCGACGATCGAGGCGCCGCAGCCCAGGCAACGGGCGGTCTCGGCGCGCACCTGCTCTTCGGTAAAGGTCTCGACGTACTCGCTAAACGGCGCGGCCTTCTCGCGCTCGCGGTCCACATGGGCAACCTCGCGGCTCGCGTTGTCGTAGCTCTCGATCACGACATCGTCGCGGTCGAGCGCAGTGTAGCGACGCTGGTTGCGGCCGATGGTGAGCGTAGAGCCCGGCTGCACAAAGCGATGGATGGACACCGCGGCCTCGTGACCGGCGGCAATGGCATCGATGGCAAAGCTGGGGCCAGTGTAGACGTCGCCGCCCACAAAGATGTCGGGCTCAGCGGTCTGATAGGTCTGCGGATCGGCAAGGGCACCCTGGCCGCGGCCGAGCTCCACCTTGGAGCCAGCCAGCAGGTCGCCCCACACAATGGACTGGCCAATCGACATGACGACACGATCGGCGTCAACACGACGCAGGTCGTTCTCGTCGTACTCGGGCGCAAAACGGCCCTCGTCGTCAAAGACGCGCGTGCAGCGCTTAAAGGTGATGCCACATACGCGACCGGCCTCGTCCAGGTGAACCTCCTTGGGGCCCCAACCGCAGCTGATGTGCGCGCCGTCCTCGATGGCCTCGCGACGCTCTTCCTCGCTGGCGGGCATCTGTGCCTCGCTCTCCAGGCAGAACATCTCAACATGCTCGGAGCCCAGACGGCAGGCGTTGCGCGCGACGTCGATGGCCACGTTGCCGCCGCCCACCACGATGGTGCGGCCGGGCAGCGCGTCGATCTTGCCGCTGTTGACCTCGCGCAAGAAGTCGACGGCCACGGTCACATCCTCGGCGTCCTCGCCCGGAATACCGGCAAGGCGACCGCCCTGGCAGCCAATAGCCACGTAGAAGGCCTTAAAGCCCTGCGCGCGCAGCTCGTCGAGCGTCACGTCGCGACCGACCTCCACGCCATAACGGAACTCGGCACCCATCAGGCGAATGACCTCGACCTCGGCCTCGATAACGTCTTTCTGCAGCTTAAAGCTGGGAATGCCGTAGGTAAGCATACCGCCCGGGCGCTCGTTTTTCTCGAACACGACGGGCTTGTAACCCTTCTCGGCCAGGTAGAAAGCGCAAGACAGGCCGGCCGGACCGGCACCGATGATGGCGATCTTCTGGTCGAAGCCGCCGGCACGCGTCGGGGTCACCACAGGTGGGACATAGCGGGTCGCGGCATCCAGATCGCGCTGGGCGATGAACTTCTTGACCTCGTCGATAGCCACGGCGGCGTCCACACGACCGCGGGTGCAGGCATCCTCACAGCGGCGGTTGCACACACGGCCGCAGATAGCGGGCAGCGGGTTCTCGCGCTTGATGAGCGCCAGCGCCTCGTCATAGCGACCCTGAGCCGCGAGCTTCAAATAGCCCTGAACGGCAACGTGCGCGGGGCAGGCCGTCTTGCAGGGAGCGGTGCCGGACTCATGCGTCTCGATGCGGTTGTCGTTGCGGTAGTTGGGCGACCACTTGGTGTGGTCCCACTTGGTGGCATCGGGCAGCTCCTGGCGCGGATACTCGGGCACCTGTCCGCCCGCCTTTTTGCTGCAGAGCTTCTGGCCCAGCTTGGCGGCGCCGGCCGGACACACCTCAACGCAGCGACCGCAGGCCACGCACTTGTCCTTCTCGACCTTGGCGACATAGGCCGAGCGCGACAGGTTGGGCGTGTTGAACAGCTGCGAGGTGCGCAGGGCGTAGCACACGTTAACGTTGCAGTTACAGATGGCGAAGATCTTGTTCTCGCCGTCGATGTTGGTGATCTGGTGCACAAAGCCGTTGTCCTCGGCCTGGCGCAGGATGTCGTAAACCTCGTCGCGGGTCACGTAATGGCCACGGTCGGTCTCGACCACGTAGTCGGCCATATCGCCCACAGCGATGCACCAGTCGGCCGGATCGTCGGCGCAGCCTTCGCCCATCACGCGGCGGCTCGCGCGGCAGCTGCAGGTGCTGGCGGCATATTTGCCATCGTATTTGTCGAGCCAATGCTCGATATGCTCGATCGGCACCGAGGTGCTCGCGGCGTCGATAGCCTTCTCGACCGGAATGACGTGCATGCCGATACCGGCGCCCCCGGGCGGCACCATCGGCGTGGCGCGGGACAGCGGGCCCTTGGATGCCTGCTCAAAGAACTTGGCGTAGACCGGGTGTTCCTCGAGCTGGCTCACGCGCATGTTGAGGAACTCGGCAGAACCCGGCACCAGCATGGGCAGCACCCACTGCTTGGCGCGCTCGGGGTTTTCCCAGTTGTACTCGAGCAGACCCGTGTAGCTCATATCGTCGAGCATCTTCTCGATATCGGCCTCGGGCATGCCGGTGAGCTTGACCATCTCGGGCAGCGTATAGGGACGGCGCATCTTCATCTTGCAGAGCACTTCGGCCTGCTCGTCGGTTGCGGCCTCGGCAAACGACCAGTACTCGTAGCCCAGCAGCTCGTCGCGATGCAGCAGGCGGTTGGTGCAGTGCTCGCACAGCTTGACGATTGCCTCGCGCGGATGCTCCGGCAGCGGCGGCACGAACTCCGAACCGATGTCAGGCTCGGTGTAGCTAATTCCCGGTCCGTTGAGAATCATGGTTGTCCCTTCTCTTGCCACAGCCCGGCGAGGCCGCGGCACCCCTCTTTTTTTGCAGGCCGGGCATGCCCCCATGCCGTTCACCCACCATTGTTGACATTGTGTCAAAAATAGTATTGACGAACCGTCAACAATATTCAAGACTGTTAGGCGAACGGTCAGGCAAAAGAGGATGAAAGGCGGCAAAACATGGGCAACAACACAGCAGATACCTCTGTGGCCGACGCCGTCCCCGCGCCCGACAGCGCGGCAAAGCGCTTGACGGGCGACGAACGCCGTCGCGAGATCCTCGATGCCGTGCGCGCCGTGAGCGCCGAGCTTGGTGTGTCCCATCTTTCGGTATCGGCCGTGACCAAGCGGGCTGGCTGCACGCGTTCGCTGTTCTACCACTACTTTGCCGATATGGATGCCGCCGTCACCGCCGTTATGGACGAGGCAATCGACGGCTTTATCGCCGAGCTCGAGCAGTGGAACGCCAGCCGCACGGTTGGCGACATCGAAGGCGCACTCGACACCGTTGCTCCGCTCTTTAAGCGCCTGGTCGTGAGCGGCCACGAGTTGCCGAGCACGCTCACCTCGAGCAGCGGCGCGCTCTACGGCGGCTTTTTGCACAACGTGGTCCAGCGCGTGGCGCAGTATATCTGCGATACCACCGTGGTGGATTTTGTCGCCCATCATGAGCTACGCATCGACCATGTCTACGAGACGTTCTACACCCTCATTATGGGGTTGTTGATGTATATCCGCACGCACCCCGATGTGCCCGACGAGACGGTCAAGGAAATCATCGCCTCGACACTCCACATCGAGGGCTATACCGCCAAGTATCCGGAGCGCAAGCCCCAGAACTGACGACATTTGGCCAAACTGCCCGCGATCAGAAGAGGGGCCGCGGGCGTGTGAAAGGAGAGCAGCATGCTGTTCGATGTTTGGGGTAGCGATACCCTTATCCACTGGGCCGGCTGGGCCATGGTCTTTATTGGCCTGATCGTGCTCAACGAGATCGGCCGCCGCACCAAGCTGGGCGCGGCAATCATCTTTGGCGTGGCTCCGCTGGCCATGACCATCTACTGCGTCGCTATCGCCATCGGCGTTTCGCAGGGCGCCGAGTGGGCGCTCACCAACCCCACCCATGTGTACCAGAACAGCTGGTTCCACTACGCCAAGGTCTACGCGGCGTTGGCCGGTTGCTGGGGCTTCATCGCCATTAAGTATCAGTGGGGCAAGATCGGCAAGGCGCACTGGTTCCGCGCGTGGCCGTTTGTGATCGTCGCCATCAACATCATGATCGCCGTCGTGTCCGACTTTGAGAGCGCCTATCACTTCTTTGTCCTGGGCCAGTCCACTTGGGTCACCTCCGAAGGTGCTACGCAGCTTGCCGGCTGGAACAACGTGTTCAACGGCATCGCCGGTATCATCAACATCTTCTGCATGACCGGTTGGTGGAGCGTCTACGCCTCCGAGGACAAGACCGACATGCTGTGGCCCGACATGACCTGGGTCTACATCATCGCCTACGATATCTGGAACTTCTGCTACACCTACAACTGCCTGCCCGCCCACTCCTGGTTCTGCGGCTTTGCGCTGCTGCTGGCGCCCACCGTCGCCGCCTTTATCTGGAACAAGGGCGGTTGGATCCAGAACCGCGCCTTTACGCTGGCCATTTGGTGCATGTTTGCCCAGGTGTTCCCGTACTTCCAGGAGGAGTCCATCTTTGTGACCCACTCCACGCTCGACCCCAGCGCCGCTACTGCGGTCTCGATCGCCGCACTGGTCGCCAACATCGCCGCGATCATCTACATCGCCTACCGCGCCAAGAAGCTCGGCCGCAATCCCTACAAGCAGGATGTCTTTGAGGGCACCAGCGATTGGGAGAAGGCTACCGCTCGCCGCGCCAAGGTGGATTACGCACACGCCGAGTAACGCGCTCGCTGCCGTCCGCATTTGGATGTAGGCGCGTCTCTTTGGCTCCGTAATCTCGCGTTATGCGCAGCCCCCGGAAAGCAATTCGTTTGCTTTCCGGGGGCTTTTTGCTGTCGCGCGTGCATTCATGCACATATTCACAATGTATCGCGCAGATAAAATCGAATTTCCGACTGCACGCCAGCTCTATGTGACCTTAATTTTGGGTACATTGTTGTCCCGATATTGAGCTTGGGGGATATATGGAAAATGAGACGAGGGGCCAAGAGGACGCGGCCCAAGATGCAGCGGCGTGCGCCGAGGCCTTGGAGAGCCTAGACCGGTTTTCGCTGGACGAAGTTGCGTTTGACGAGACAATCGCCGACATGCAGGACGCGGCGGGCGATGGCATACCGGATACGGGCGACGACGTCGAGGATGCTCGCGATGAAGCCGATGTCGAAAAAGGCGATGACGAGGGCAATGGCCAACCGGAACCCAACGCGGGAGATGAGACCTCCCTGCTTGGCGACTTGCCCGTCGACGAATCGCTCACCCGCGAGCTCCCCGGCTTGGGCTCTGCGCCAGTCGTCGACGAGACCATCGCCATGGGAGATATTCCCCTGCCGTCCG
The DNA here is from genome assembly GCA_905205405.1 of uncultured Collinsella sp. GTDB lineage: Bacteria > Actinomycetota > Coriobacteriia > Coriobacteriales > Coriobacteriaceae > Collinsella. Next base: position 39,014 of record CAJLDK010000007.1, on the reverse strand, counting down.
CTCCCTCGGCACACGAAGCCGAGGTTCGTCATCGTAAGATGTCGCCCAAGCGCCGCAATCTGATGGTCGCCGGTGTCGTGGCCGTCGCGCTCGTCGCCGGCGGCGCGGGCTATGCGGCTTGGAACGGATACCAGCAAGAGCAGGCCGCCGTAGTTGCCGCAAACGCCCATACCATGATGTCGGTGCAAATTGGCGTACATGCCGCGGGACTCGACTGCTCCACCGGCTCAAAGATCCCCGTGCAGGTGAGTGGCCAGGACTCCGACGGCTCTTCTGTGAGCGAAACGCTCTACGTTGACGAGCACGGCCGCGGCATCAAACTGCTGCCCGGCGATTACACGCTCTCCATCGCTGCCTCCCCCATCGCGGCCGACGGCACCATCTATACCGTCCCGACCACCAAGACGCAGGTCACCGTTAAGAGCGATGGACAGGATTTAAGTGCCCAGGCTGCCTTTAAACTCAAGGTGCCTTCGGCCGACACGGTAACCAACGACCAGATCGACGCCGCCGCCAAGTATGCCGAGGAAGGCGGCGCGAGCTCCGCCGCCACCGCCAAGGTGCTCCAGCAGGCGGCAACCGCGCGGCGCGACGCCGCCGTCAATGCCGTGAGCGCGCAAAAGGCACAGGCAGCCCGTGATGCCGACGCCCGTCACAAGGCAACCGACCTCTACCAGCTCGATATCCCCGTCGAATGGTACGGCAAGGTCGAGACTTGGCAAAATGGCAGCACGCTATGCATCTATCTTGCCGGCGACAGCGATACGCCGATTGTGACGCTCGTCGCGGTGCGCGAGGGCGAGAGCTTTACGCCCGATGAGGGCGATACGGTTTTGGGTGCGGCCAATCTAGGCAACGGTTATACCGTCTACGCCAGCGGCCCCGTCTATCCGTACGTGGTGCCCCAGACCATCAACGGACGGACGCAGAATCCCGTGTCAACCTACCCCATGGACACGGCCATTGAGCTTGTCGAGCTCACGACCGGTAACCGCTACACCTATAGCCAGATCAAGAACGTACTGGTCGGCAAAGACGGCAAGGCAGACGCCGCGACCAAACTCGAGACCGACTACCTCGCCCAGATTCTCCTGCCGAGCATCAAGGCCCAGGACTAGCGGACCATGACACCTGAGTCCTGGCCTCGCAAATCCATAGACGATTAGGAAAGGAGCCACTTCCATGCGGGCACAGCATGTACCACGCCGTGTTTGCATGGAATATCGGCCTGCTCATCCATGGTAACGATTACCGACTCGCCAAGATCAAACTGGGCCATCGCGGCATCGAGCGCGGCAATTTCGCGCTCGCGCGTTTTCTCGCTTGTCATATCCACACTTACCTGAATCAGGCCGTAAGCCTGCATGAGCAGTGCATCCCCAGCCACAAAGTCCACCTCATGGCTTTTATTCTTATCTTTAATCAGCAGGCGGCAAACCGAACCGGGCCGCACGGCGGGGGTCCTTCTTCTGAGCGCATTGAACACCGCGGTCTCGAGCCTCTGACCATGATCCAATGCCGATGCGGGGGAGAACGCTCCGAACATCGCAGGATCGACGGCGTAGACCTTAGACGCAGACCGCGTATTATTTGCAAGCGAACGCGTGAACTCCGGCACCGAAAACAGCAGGTAGGCGTCCTCGTAATACTCAAGTAAGTCGCTGAGCGTATTTCGACTGACGGATATCTGTCTGCTCTTGAACTCGTTGTACACTTTGTTCACTGACAGCTCTCGTCCCGAAGATGCCATGCACCGCGCCAGAAACAGCGAGGCCAAACGGGGGTTCTTGACGTCGTAACGTTCAACGACGTCCATGGCGACCGTTCGCGACGCATATTCCTGTAGCAGCTGAATCGCGTCTGCGGGCGTCTGCTCAAGTGTCGCGATGAATCCCCCTCGCTCGAGATATCCGACCAGATGGTGTCGGAGCAACGCTGCAGCGCTTGAGGAGAAGGGCGCGTTCGACTCAGGAACGCCCCCCGTCTTATATCGGACGTATTCCGAAAAACTCAACGGAAAAAGCTCTCGCACAAGAGAACGGCCCCTGAACTCGCTCTTAAGTTCTGAGGACAGCATCTTAGAAGAAGATCCCGTCACGTAAACGGTCGCCTTCTCCGTATCGACCACGCGTCGCAGAAACGCACCCCATTCGGGTATTTCCTGGATCTCGTCAAAGAAAAGGTAGGCGCCCTCGCCTCGAGCAGCAGGATATAGTGCATAGAATGTATCGAGCACGTCCGCTAGTAGCGATGGCTCATACGGACGCAAGCGCTCATCCTCAAAATTGAAATATAGCATCCGGTCAAGCTCGACGCCTTGGCCCTGAAGCCGCCGCATCTCCTGATACAGGCGATACGTCTTTCCACAACGACGGGCGCCCACAATCACATATACGATGTTGTCGCGCTTTGGCTCCTGCGGGTTGCCCAGATCAAGGTCGCGCTCAAAGACCTGCGGAATCCCCTGTTGCTCAAAGTCCTTTATTTTTTGAGCCACCAAGTCGTTGAATGCCATAATTCTCCAATCTTGCTCTCCTGCTAATCAAGATTATAACGATTCTTGATTAGCAGGAGAGCAAGATTATGCGTATCTTGATTAATGGATAAGCAAGTTTTACTATTGCCGAGCATCAAGGCCCAGGACTAGCGGACCATGACACCCAAATTAGCTACTTAACGCCAGGGGTCGGCTTCGAACATCGGCTCGCGCTCGGGGCGGCGATCGCTGTAGGGATCGTAGCCGTCGTCGTCCTCGTTCTCGGCGCGGATGTAGGGATCGCGCGGCTTGGGTGCCGGCTTAGGCGCAGGCTTGGGTGCGGTGGGTGCGGCATCGGTCGCCGGCGCGCTTGTCTTGTTCTTGTCTATCATCTGCATATCTCCTTGTCATGCAATCGTGTTCAACATTATCGATTGTCGCACGAAAAAGGGCGGCGGACCCCATTGGATCCGCCGCCCTTGGCGTTTAGAGACGGCTGGCAGATTTTAAGGCATGTCCCACAAATCTACTCGGCGTCGGGGACCTCGTAGGTAGCAGACGGCGTGTTGTCGCACACGACGGTAAAGCCGCCGTCCTTGTCGACATCGACCGTCACCTGATCGCCCTCGCGCACCGTACCGTCGATGATGGCGGCGGCGATGGCGTCCACGACCTCGCGCTGGACCAGGCGCTTGAGCGGACGGGCACCGAACACGGGGTCCAGGCCACCCACGGCGAGCATCTGCTTGGCCGCCGGGGTGATGGCAAGCGTCATGCGCTCCTTGGCCAGACGCGCGCGGACGTCGGCGAGCTGGATGTCGACGATCTTCTCGATTTGCGCCATGCCGAGCGGATGGAACACCACGATATCGTCGATGCGGTTGAGGAACTCGGGGCGGAAGGTCTGAGCCATGGCCGCATCGACCTGGTGGCGCATCTCTTCCTCGTCCTTGCCCGAAAGATCGGCGATGGCCTTAGAGCCCACGTTGCTCGTCATGATGATAATCGTGTTCTTGAAGGACACTTGGCGACCCTGGCCATCGGTTAGACGGCCATCGTCGAGCACCTGCAGCAGCACGTTAAAGACATCCGGGTGAGCTTTCTCCATCTCGTCGAGCAAGATCACGGAGTACGGACGACGGCGCACGGCCTCGGTGAGCTGGCCGCCCTCGTCGTAGCCTACGTATCCCGGAGGCGCACCGATCAGACGCTGGACGCTGAACTTCTCCATGTACTCGGACATGTCGATACGCACGAGCGCGCGCTCGTCATCGAACAGGCACTCGGCCAGCGCCTTGGCGAGCTCGGTCTTGCCCACGCCGGTGGGGCCCAGGAAGAAGAAGCTGCCGATGGGCTTGTCCGGATCGGAGAGGCCCGCACGGCTACGGCGCACGGCCGCGGCCACAGCGGACACGGCCTCGTCCTGACCGATGACGCGCTTATGCAGCTCGCCCTCCAGGCCCTTGAGCTTGTCGAGCTCGCCCTGCATCATCTTGGACACGGGCACGCCGGTCCAGGCACTCACGACCTCGGCAATCTCGTCGGAGGTCACCTGCTCGTTCAGGCCCTCGCCATCCTGCTGCTTTTGTGCCTCGAGCGCAGCCTCGGAATCCTGAATCTGCTGCTGCAGACCCGGAATCACGGAGTAGCGCAGCTCGGACGCGCGGCCCAGATCGCCGTTGCGCGTCGCGCGCTCCTCTTCGCTCTTGGCCTCATCGAGCTGGCCTTTGAGCTCCTGAACGTGATCGATGGCGTTCTTTTGGTTGAGCCAGCCGGCCTTTTGCACGTTGAGTTTTTCCTGGACCTCGGCAATCTCCTGGCGCAGGGCGTCCAGACGCTCCTTGGAGGCATCGTCGGTCTCCTTCATGAGCGCCTGCTCCTCAATCTGCAACTGGGTGAGCTGGCGTGTGGTGGCGTCAATCTCGACCGGCATGCTGTCGAGCTCCATGCGCAGGCGGCTTGCGGCCTCATCGACCAGGTCGATTGCCTTGTCGGGCAGGAAACGATCAGCGATGTAGCGATCGGAGAGGTCGGCGGCAGCCACGAGCGCGCTATCGGTGATATGCACGCCGTGGAATATCTCGTACTTCTCCTTAAGGCCACGCAGAATCGAAATGGTGTCCTCGACGGTAGGCTCGGAAACCATCACGGTCTGGAAACGACGGGCGAGCGCCGCGTCCTTCTCGATGTACTTGCGGTATTCGTCAAGCGTAGTCGCGCCGATCGCGTGCAAGTCGCCACGGGCAAGCGCCGGCTTGAGGATGTTGCCGGCGTCCATGGAACCCTCGGTGGCACCCGCACCCACGATGGTGTGGAGCTCATCGATGAACAGGATGACCTTGCCTTGCGCCTTTTGGACTTCCTTGAGTACAGCCTTCAAGCGGTCCTCGAACTCACCACGGTACTTGGCGCCAGCGACCAGCGCGCTCATGTCGAGCTCGATGAGGTCGCGGTCGCGCAGGGTGCTCGGCACGTCGCCGGCAACGATACGCTGGGCGATGCCCTCGACGATGGCCGTCTTGCCCACGCCCGGCTCACCGATGAGCACGGGGTTGTTCTTGGTGCGGCGGGACAGAACCTGGATGGTACGGCGAATCTCGTCGGTACGGCCAATGACCGGGTCGAGCTTGCCGGCGCGGGCCAGGTCGCAGATGTTGCGTCCGTACTGCTCCAGCGCCTCAAACTGCGTCTTGTCCTCGGCAGACGTCACGCGGTCATCGCCGCGCAGTTCCTCGTAGACTTGCTCGATGCGCTCCTTGGTGACGCCGGCGTCACGCAGCACGCGACCCGCCTCACCCTTGTCCTCGGCAAGTGCCATCAGCAGATGCTCGGTCACCACAAAGCTGTCGCCCATCTTGGTGGCCTTCTTCTCGGCCTTTTCGATAACGCGGACGAGCTCGTTGGACAGGCCCATCTGCTGACCCTCGCCCGAAACCTTGGGCGCGTGGTCGATGGTATCCTGCGTGGAGCGTGCGAGCTGGGCTGGGTCGGCACCGATGCGTTCGATGATCACGGAGATATTGCGCTCGCCGGCACCGAGCAGGGCAGACAACAGGTGAATCGGCTCCACCGCGCCGGCCTGTGCGTCGGCAGCCGTGCTCATGGCGGTCTGCAACGCCTCGCGCGACGTCATTGCTAGCTTATCGATTCTCATGGAATCACCTCTCTTGGGGCGGCCGCCCTACGGGGCGGCTTCACGTTGTTCGAGAAGTATTGTTGCCAGCTTTGCGCGATCTTATACACAAATCTAAGTCTCTATATATAAGATTTTCTGAGTGATTGATGGATAGGGAGCAGGTGCGCTCACCCGCTACGGCCTCGTCCCCTTACTATCTCAATCTGTAACATCTAGCGGCTGTTTATGGCTCTAGATGTTACAGATCGAGATGAAATGACCAGCGCACCCGTTTATCTAAATCTGTAACATCTAGTCAGCAAATAGAGCTCTATCTGTTACAAATCGAGACGAACAGAAAACACCCGGATCAAAAATCTAAATCTGTAACACCAGGCCCACTTTTAGCGGCCAAGATGTTACAGATCGAGACAGACCGAAAACCACCACAAAGAGGACAGGCACCTTTGTGGTGGTCGCGGTTTCTACTCCTTCGCCGAACCCGTACTTCCCGATTCGACGGTCCAGGGCATCTCATCCTCGAACAGCCATGTACGGGCAGACCCACTATCGCGTGCAGTCTGCGGGTCAGGCAAGCAGGTCTGTTTATAGGCATCTTGGATACACTGACCCATAAAATCGTTGAGCTCGGTCTCGTCGCCCTCCATGACATAGGCGACATCGCCGTCCATGATGTAGATGCCCGGACCCTCATTGCCCTCGTAGCCCGGATCGTACGAGACATCACATAACTTTGCGCCGTTTGCAGTGTCCAGCTCGATGGACGAGTGGCATCCGCCAACCATGTCGTTCGCTTTTGCCCGATAGGACGCATATCCGTACCAACGCTTAAATGTTTTGCCCTTGAGTAGCTCGGACGCCCTATCGATCAGGCTTGTATCCGTGGTATAGCGCATGGCCCCAAGCTGAATACGCGGATAATTGCTAATACCCAGCACAGCCGGCTGCTCATCAAAATCAACGGTAATGGTCTCGGGCTTGTCGTCGCCGGTCAGAAGTTCGACAGATTGAGTCACAGGCTTGACCACCGGCTCCGTCACCGCAGCAGGTAGAAATGCCATACCGACAGCGCCCGCGCCAACCACAGCGATCGCAAGCGCCAAGACAATCAATCCAATACGGGCAGAACGGCTCACGGCAAAACACCCCACAATGCAAACCTTCGCCACCTGCACTAATGATACCGCCAGCTAACACTATTACCAAAAGAAGCCGCGCGCTCCTCACCAACACAAAGGGGACAGGCACCTTTGTGGTGGTTTTCGACGCTAACGGTCGACCATCTCGCGCAATGAGATTAAACTTGAATTGCTCTCTGAACATATCCATTTCTGCCTATCCTCAACAGATCTTTGTCTCGAGGAGCGCATATGAAGCCGCCTCATTCCACCGGTCGCAACGTCATCGCCATTCTCGCCATACCCATCGTGATGCTCTTCCTTATCGTCATCACGCCCTTTTCCCTTGGTATCACCTCGCCCTTCGATTTATGCGGAATGGTCGACGCCGGCTCGCGTGCCACCTCGCTCTCCTTTATCTGTCGCGGCGTGTTTTACGAAGATGGAATTCCCACCGGAAGTTGGCAGTCAAAGTTGCCACTGCTCGGTCAGATCGACGGATGCTCCCCCTATTTCTGCCTTGGACCTCAGACGCTAAACTATCTAATCGACGACCAGCCACTCGACTTCATCACCCTCGCCTACGACTACGCACCAAACACCGATGAGCGCCACATGAACCAAGTCCTCGACAAGATGCTTGGACAGTGCGGGCTCACCGAGGAGGCCGGTCGAACCATCTATAGCAACCAGAAATTAAAGCGAACAGAACTCCGCCGTGTCGGAAAAATCAAAGGGCGAAACGGGGCCGCCTACTGGGATGCCTGGGCAACACGCGACAAGGGCGAATTCGGACACAGCACCTATATGGTCACTGTCTACACCAAAGACGGAATTAAGGACAATGTTGACGATTTCGCGTCATCCAAACTCGGCATCCCCAAAACAACCAAACCCGCCAGCCCAGATGAAATTCTGTAGAGCCGCCCATTAACATGCCGCTCAACGATCACAACAGCATCGAGCTCGTCCCCACCACCACAAAGGTGCCTGCCCCCTTTGTGGTGGTTTTCAACAAAAAGAAGCCGCCCCGATAACAGAGGCGGCATCAAGCAAGTCTATTTATTAGCGTCCCTCAAGACCCAACGAGAACGCAGAAATGTAGCCCGGGGCTTACCCTTTCCCGAACGCGGCCCTCGCGAAGCGCGTGAGCGGGCGGGAAAGGGTAAGCCCCGGGCGGACAATTAAGTGCGCTACTCGGCAGCGGCCTTGAACTTGTTGTAGTTGATCAGGCAGCCGGCCTTGACGATGGCACGCTCCTCTGCCGTCATATCGGCAATGTAGAGCTCAATCTGCTCGACCGCACCATCGGCGCGCACCACGTAGGCGGCGATGTCCTTCAGGTCGCCATCGAGCGCGGCACGGATACCCGGCACAAAGACGTAATCGCCCACCTCAAAGTTGGGCTCGGCCTCCATCTGGAAGGGCACCATGCCCCAGTTCATCACGTTGGAGCGATAGCGCTTGGTGGCGTACTCGTGGACGATGTTGGCCAGGCCGCCAATTACGCGCTGGCAGCTCGCGGCCTGCTCGCGGGCGCTGCCGTCGCCAGGCTTCTTGGCGTAAATCATGGAACCGAACTCGGTCGCCTTGGCATCGGCCGCGACACCCGCGCCGGCCAGCGCCTCAAACACACCGGCAAGCTCGGCATCGAACGCCGCCAGGTCGCCCGCGGACTCGCCGGCAACGCGACGCTTCTCCACAGCGTCGACCTCCTTGGAGCGACCCACGTAGGCCGGGTCGCGGCGGCTCAGCGTAAACTCAGCCAGGCCCAGCGGGTTGGAGCGGAAGGAGCTCGTCTCGCCCGAGGGAATGAGCTCGTCGGTCGTGGTGACCGGGTCCATGATCTTGGAGCAAACCTTGAGCAGGATGTCGTCGCCGAGCGGCTCCATCGCGGGCCACGGCTTGATGTTGGGGCCTTCGACCAGCTCGTCGGCAGGCTCCGCCTTGCCAAAGCCCCAGTACACGCGCTTCTTGTACGGCGCGTCGTCAAAGGTGTACTCGCAAGCCTCGTCCCAAGTGCCCTCGGGCAGGTCGGTCGCCGGGGTGAGCACGCCGCCGTTGGCGGCCGTCGCCGCAATGGAGCGGGCGTCCATCAGAGCCACGGCGCTCAGCTGGCCGTTGCCCGGCTTGGAACCCTCGCGGTTGGGGAAGTTGCGCGTGGTGTGGCGGATCGACAGGCCGTTGTTGGCGGGCGTGTCGCCGGCACCGAAGCACGGGCCGCAGAATGCCGTGCGCACGATCGCGCCGGCCTCCATAAGGTCGTAGATATAGCCGCGGCGTGTAAGCTCGAGTGCCACGGGCTGGCTCGTGGGATAGACCGACAGCGAGAACTCGCCGCAGCCGGTGTTGGCGCCCTTGAGCACGCGGGCAGCCTGGACCACGGAGTCGTAGTTGCCGCCCGAGCAGCCGGCGATAACGCCCTGCTGCACGTGCAGCTTGCCGTCGACGATCTTGTCGAGCAGGCTAAAGTGCGTCTTGCCCTCGCCGATCTTAGCGGCCTCGAGCTCCACCTCGTGAAGGATGTCCTCGAGGTTCTCGTTGAGCTCGTCAATCTCAAAGCCGTTGGAAGGATGGAACGGCAGCGCAATCATGGGCTTGATGCTCGACAGATCGACCTCGACGCAGCCGTCGTAGTAGGCAACATCGGCAGGCTTGAGCTCACGGTAGTCGTCGCCGCGGCCGTGCATGGCCAGGAATGCGTGCGTGTCCTCGTCGGTGGCCCAGATGCTCGACAGACAGGTGGTCTCGGTGGTCATGACGTCGACGCCGTTGCGGTAGTCGGTCGTCATGCTCGCGATGCCGGGGCCCACAAACTCCATGACCTTGTTCTTGACGTAGCCCTTGGCAAAGACAGCGCGGATGATGGCGAGCGCCACATCGTGCGGGCCGACGCCGGGGCGCGGGGCTCCCGTGAGGTAGATGGCGACGACGCCGGGATAGGCGACGTCGTAGGTGTCGCGCAGCAGTTGCTTTGCCAGCTCGCCGCCGCCCTCGCCCACGGCCATAGTGCCCAGAGCGCCGTAGCGGGTGTGCGAGTCGGAACCCAGGATCATCTTGCCGCAGCCCGCGAAGTTCTCACGCATAAAGGAGTGGATAACGGCGATATGCGGCGGAACGAAGATGCCACCGTACTTCTTGGCGGCCGAGAGGCCAAAGACGTGGTCGTCCTCGTTGATGGTGCCGCCCACGGCGCACAGCGAATTATGGCAGTTGGTGAGCACGTAAGGCAGCGGGAACTGCTCCATGCCCGAGGCGCGCGCCGTCTGGATGATGCCGACAAAGGTGATGTCGTGGCTCGCCATGGCGTCGAAGCGAATCTTGAGTGCCTCGGGATCTCCGGACGTATTGTGTGCCTGGAGGATCGAATACGCGATGGTGCCGCGCTTGGCATCCTCGGGCGTCTGCGTAATACCGCGCTCGGCAGCCTCGGCCGCAGGCACAACCTCGCTGCCGCCGCGCAGGTAGATGCCGTCCTCGTACAGCTTGACCATACTGTCTCCCACTCTGCCCAAAACGATTTGGGCGCATAGCATACATTCGTTCAATATCGTGCCATAGAACGGTTGCGAGTGGGTTACGAATCTGCACGTTCACTTTATCTCAGTAAAGCAAAGAACGAGTTGGATGCCGGGGGCAGACTTAGACGCCGAAATGACGAGAGTGGATAATCTCCCACTTTGAGCCTGCAAACAGGCCAAAAACGGGAGATTATCCACTCTCATTCTGCGGGCACTCATTTAAGTCTGTCCCCAATGAGTGCCCGACAGCGTCGGCGGAGCTATAGGTCGCTACCCGTACCTAGCAGCTTGCGCATGACTTGCTCGGGGTTGACCGAGCCGTCGCGCGGGGCCAGGGCGGTGATCTTCTTCTGCATCTTGTACTCGTGCAGCTCGTCCTCGAGCTGGCGCACGCGTGCGCGGAGTTTTTCGTTCTCGCGCTCGCGCTCCTCGGCACGCTCCTTCATATCGAGGATGCGCACCACGCCGGCAAGGTTGATGCCCTCGTCAGTCAGCTGGTTGATGAGCTCCAGGCGCTCGATATCGGCACGCGAATACAGACGCGTGTTGCCGCCCGAGCGCTGGGGGTTCACCAGGCCCTTGGACTCGTAGACGCGCAGAGTCTGCGGATGCATGCCGGTCAACTCGGCCGCCACGCTGATCATGTACAGCGGTTTATTCCTATTGTCCTCGGCCATGCTACCTGACCCCTTTCCGTCTCGTTATCGTCCATCATAAGCCCGCGGGCGCGGGTGTGCGCCACGACCGCCCTAGTACGTCGCCTTGTAACGGTTGACCTTCTCGCGATAATCGCGCGTGTCGACCTCGCGCAGCTTGGTCATGGCATCGCGCTCGTCATCGGATAGGTTCGTGGGGACCTGCACCTTGATCTCGACGAGCAGCGCGCCCGTACGGCCACGGTGCTTAACGTCGGGCGCCCCCATTTCCTTAAAGCGGAACTTCTTGCCCGTCTGGGTACCCGCGGGCACCTTCAGACGAACCGTCGCACCGCCGGGCGTCGGCACGTCCACCGTGCAGCCGAGCGCCGCCTCGTAGACCGAGACCGGTACCTCCATGGTCACGTCGGCACCTTTACGCTTAAACAGCGGATGCTCCTCCACATGCGTGGTCACGACCAGGTCGCCGCGCTCGCCACCCGCAACGCCATACTCGCCGCGACGCTTGTAGCGCAGCTTGCCGCCGTCGACCGCGCCCGCGGGCACCGAGACCGTGATGGTCTGCTGCTCGCCTGTCGAGGGAATGCGATAGGTGACCTTGTGCGTCACACCGCGGAACGCGTCCTCGGCAGTTACGTCGACAGTCAGCGACAGGTCGCCGCCCTTGCGCGCGCGGTTGCGGCCCGCGCCCGCACCGGCAGCGCCCGCGGCCCCGGCAAAGCCCGAGCCCCAATCGCTGCCCCAGGCGCCGTTGCCGCTAAAGATGCTGTCGAAGATGTCGCCCCAGCCGCTGGCGCCCGCGCCGGCACCGTAGCCGCCGCCATACGCGCCGCCTGCGCCCGGCATGCCGCCAAACATGAGCATCTGGTCGTACTCTTTGCGCTTCTTCTCGTCCGAAAGCGTCTCGTAGGCCTCGCTGATCTCCTTAAACTTGGCCTCGTCGCCGCCGGCATCGGGGTGATATTTTTGCGCGAGCTTGCGAAACGCGCTCTTGATCTCTTTGTCGGAGGCGCTCTTGGATACGCCCAGGATGTCATAGAAGGTTTTGCCTGCAGCCATCGTAGCTCCTCTCCTGTTTCATCCGCCGCCCAGCGGGCGGCGGCTCATGCTTTCATATGGCACTAGGCCAGAAAGGGCCCCGGGTGTTGCCCCGGGGCCCTTCTCAATTACTCCTCGGTGCTCTCGGCCGTATCGGCCGCAGCATCCTCGGGCGCCGCTTCGGGCTCCGGTGCGGGGCGCTTCTCGCCACCGTAGGTCACCGTCACCATCGCGGAACGCAGGATGCGATCCGCCATGCGGTAGCCCTTCTGGTACACGTCGTTGACGGTCTCGTCGTACTGCGATGCGTCCTCGACGCGACCCACAGCCTGGTGCTCGAGCGGATCGAACGCCTCGCCCTTGGGGTCGATGGGCTCAACGCCCTCGTGCGCAAACACATCAAGCAGCTTGGCATGCACCGCATCGACGCCATCGACGAACTGCTTAAAGTCGTCGGAAAGCTCTTGGCTGCGGGCATGGTCAATCGCGCGCTCGATATCGTCAATCACCGGCAACAGCGCGGTGACAAGCTTCTCGGTCGCGCGCTCGCGCTCGGCGATACGCTCATTGGCGGTGCGACGACGGAAGTTCTCCCAGTCGGCCTGCAGACGGGCGGTACGCTCGGTGGCGTCCTTTGCCTTGTCCTCGGCGGCCTTCTGAGCCTCTGCCGCAGCATCGAGCTCATTGCGCACGTCGGCAAGCTCTTTCTGAGCCTGCTCGAACTTGAGCTTAAAGTCGTTGTCGGCGGCTTCCTCACCGGCGCGGATAGCGGCTTCCACCATCTCGTCCTCGGTCATCGTCGCCTCCTTGTTGGAATCCTCTACCTGGTTCTCGGCAGCCTCGGCGGCCGGGGCCTCGTTGGCCTCGGTATCGTCAACGGCCTCTACGGGAATCTTCACGTCCTTCTCCTCAGAGTCAACGGGGGCGGCGCCAGCGGCGGCCGCCTCCGTGCGAGCTTTACGGGCGGACATGATTATTTGTCCTCGTCGTCCACAACCTCGTAGTCGGCGTCGACAACGTCATCGTCGGCAGGCTGGGCGCCAGCGGCACCGTCGGTCTGCTGCTGAGCGTCGGCGTAGACAACCTGGGCCAGCTCGTAGGCCACGGACTGCAGGGACTCGCCGGCAGCCTTGATAGCCTCGACGTCAGAGCCCTCGAGCGCCTTCTTGGCGTCGGCGATAGCGGCCTCGGCCTTGGACTTCACGTCGGCGGAAACCTTGTCGCCCAGCTCGTTGAGGGTCTGCTCGGTGGAGTAGCACAGGCTGTCGGTCTGGTTGCGGACCTCGACCTCTTCCTTCTGCTTCTTGTCCTCCTCGGCATGAGCCTCGGCGTCCTTGACCATACGATCGACTTCGTCGTCGGACAGAGCGGTGGAACCGGAAATGGTGATCTGCTGCTCCTTGCCGGTGCCCTTGTCCTTAGCGGAGACCTTGACGATGCCGTTGGCGTCGATGTCGAAGGTGACCTCGATCTGCGGCACGCCGCGGCGGGCAGCCGGGATACCGGTCAGCTGGAACTTACCGAGCGACTTGTTATCGCGGGCAAGCTCGCGCTCGCCCTGGAGCACGTTGATCTCGACGCTGGTCTGGTTGTCGGCAGCGGTGGAGTAGACCTCGGTCTTGGAGGTCGGGATCGTGGTGTTGCGGTCGATCATCTTGGTCATGATGCCGCCCATGGTCTCGACGCCCAGCGACAGCGGGGTAACGTCGAGCAGCAGGATGCCCTCGACGTCGCCGGTGAGCACGCCGCCCTGGACGGCAGCGCCGTCGGCAACGACCTCGTCGGGGTTCACGGACATGTTGGGCTGCTTGCCGGTCATGGTCTTGACGAGCTCCTGGACGGCGGGCATACGGGTAGAGCCGCCGACGAGGATGACCTCGGTCAGATCGGAGAGCTTGAGCTTAGCATCGCGCAGGGCGTTGGTGACAGGCTGCTTGCAGCGCTCGAGCAGGTCGCGGGTGATCTTCTCGAACTCGGCGCGGGTCAGCGTGTAGTTGAGGTGCAGCGGGCCGGACTGGTTCATGGTAATGAACGGCAGGTTGATGGTGGTCTGCTGGGCGGCGGAGAGCTCCTTCTTGGCGTTCTCGGCGGCCTCCTTCAGACGCTGCAGGGCCATGGGGTCCTGACGCAGGTCGACACCGTTCTCCTGCTGGAACTTATCGGCCATCCAATCGATGACGCGCTGATCCCAGTCGTCGCCGCCCAGGTGGTTGTCGCCCGAGGTGGACAGAACCTCAAACACGCCGTCGGCGAGGTCGAGGATGGAGACGTCGAAGGTGCCGCCGCCCAGGTCGAAGACCAGGATGCGCTGGTCGGTGCCCTGCTTGTCCAGGCCATAGGCAAGAGCAGCAGCAGTCGGCTCGTTGACGATACGCTTGACGTTGAGGCCGGCGATCTTACCGGCGTCCTTGGTGGCCTGACGCTGGGCGTCGTTGAAGTAGGCCGGGACGGTGATGACGGCGTCGGTGACGGTCTCGCCCAGATACTTCTCGGCGTCGGCCTTCATCTTTGCGAGCGTCATGGCGCTCACCTGCTCGGCGGTGTAATCCTTGCCCTCGATGTCGACGACGGCACGGCCGCCCTGGCCCTCCTTGACCTCATACGGCACGGTCTTGATCTCGGAGGTGCACTCGGAGTACTTGCGGCCCATGAAGCGCTTGATGGAGAACACGGTGTTCTTGGGGTTGGTGACAGCCTGGTTCTTAGCGGCCTTACCCACAACGCGGTCGCCGTCGGCACGGAAGCCCACGACGGACGGGGTGGTGCGGTCGCCCTCGGCGTTCACGATAATGGTCGGAGAACCGCCCTCGAGAACGGCCATGGCGGAGTTAGTAGTACCAAGGTCGATACCAAGAATCTTACTCATTAGAAATTCCCTCTCTCTTTTGCGTTCGCGTCGCCTCGACGGTCTGTCGCGCGGCGCTTCGGCTTGTCTTTCAGGATGTAGTGTATCCCCTTATGGGCTGGAATATACAAAATCTAAGTCAATTCATATAAGATTTCTTATCTCTGAGAGTTTAGGTTCTCAAATGTGCAGGTAGATGCACTGTTTGAGTTCTCGGCAGATCTATTGAGATCTATGTAGAGTTGACTGAGGTGTGAGCCTGAAGCCGTACAGGGGGCCTTGGAGCGACCCCGGGGGAAGCGCGACCCAGTCTGAGCGTAAATTCCGGGACGCAGTTTCCGCCGGGCGGTCCAACCGGAAACCGTGTCCCGTTTTGGACGTGGATTACGGGATGCGGTTTCCGCAAACACGCTCAATCGCCCTATATTTCAAGTCACCTGTAGCTAACATTTGCGCAGCTCAACGGCCTCACCTGCATGTTTTTTAGTAAGCCGTGGCATACTCGGCGAACGGTATGAAGATGCCGGTCAGAGGGTATTGCAAACGGTCGCTCCCGTGGTATGTTTTTGCCCGAATCAAACCGACGCGCATCGCCTGTAGCGTCGGTCAACAGAGAGGAAACTACCATGGCTCATCCCGTAATTGATGCCGACGAGTGCATCGCTTGTGGCGTTTGCGTCGACTCCTGCCCCGCTGGCGTTCTGGAGCTCCAGGACGTCGCCACCGTCGCTGACGAGGACTCCTGCGTCGCCTGTGGCGCTTGCCAGGACGCTTGCCCCGCTGGCGCGATCACCGAGATCGTCGAGGAGTAACAACTCCCGCACTTGCACACTCAAAAGTACACCGTGCACAAAAAGGAGGCTTCCGCATCGCCGCGGAGGCCTCCTTTTGTTTGTACAGGCAGCTAATTGGGGACGGGGCTACCTTGGCAGTTGCGGTGGAATAGTTCCTGGCTCATTGCTTAGGTGCCGATTGTAGGAACTATTTCACCGCAACTTATAAAGACAGTATCGGGTTAGGACAAATCATCCTCGTAGGGCATTAAATCGGCAAGGTAGCCCTTCTCCTTGAGTATGGCCTCGATCTCGTCGAGGGTTTGCTCATCCTCTGCCGCAATGCGGTGGAAGTGATAGCCGCTCGTCACCGTTAGTAGTGGAAAGCTCTTGCCGCTCTCGATATCGTGCAGGTAGCGCTCAACATCGCGACGATTGCGAATGTCCAGGTCGGCCGTGATCTTACCGTACACGCGGTGATTGACGATCACGTTGAGCACGGCGCCGCCGGCGTCGACGATACTCGTGAGCTCATCGCCTGCCTGCTCCACGCTGTGGCGAACCTTGACCAAGCGCGTGGGCACGGCGGGGCTGCTGGGGGCCTCCTGCAGCACGTAGCCGCGGTTGGTTGCCACGACATCGTGCCCATCGGCGCGCAACAGGGCAATATCCTGAACCACGACCTGGCGGCTCACGCCAACCTCGCGGGCAAGTGCGCTGCCCGAAACGGGCTCCCTGGCTCCCTCGAGCACGCCCATGATGGCACGACGGCGCTCGCGGGCGTTCATTATTTACCGTCCAGCAGACGCAGGTGCTTAAGCGAGAGGTCGAGGATCGGGGCGGAGTGTGTCAGCGCGCCCGAGCTAATAAAGTCGACGCCCAGATCGGCCAGGGCGCGAATATTGCTGGCGTCCACATTGCCCGAACACTCAGTCTTGGCGCGACCGGCGATAAGCTCGATAGCGGCGGCCATGTCGTCGTGGGTCATGTTGTCGAACATGATGATGTCGGCGCCGGCTTCCACGGCCTCGCGCACCATGTCCAGGTTCTCGCACTCGATCTCGACCGTCGTGGTAAACGATGCATGGGCGCGCGCCATCTCAATCGCGCGCGCCACGCCACCGGCGGCGTCGATGTGGTTGTCCTTGAGCATGACGGCCGTCGACAGGTTGTAGCGATGGTTGCTGCCGCCGCCGATCTCAACCGCCGCCTTCTCGAAAACGCGCATGCCCGGCGTGGTCTTGCGTGTGTCGACAAGCACGGTCTTGGTACCCTCGAGCGCCGCTGCCATTCTGTGCGTATAGGTAGCGATACCGCTCATGCGCTGCAGGTAGTTGAGCGCCACGCGCTCGCCCGAAAGCAGCACGCGCGCGTCGCCGCGCACCTGGCCCACGTGGTCGCCGGCGTGCACCTCGTCACCGTCGGCAACATCAAACAGCACCGAGCTCTGCGAATCCAGCAGCTCAAAGGTGCGAGCAAACACATCCAGGCCGGCGATGATGCCATCGGCCTTGGCGATGAGCTCAACGGTAGCGGGGCGCGCCGTAGGGCACACGCTCGCCGTACTCACGTCCTCAAACGTGATGTCCTCGCGCAGAGCCTGCAAAATCAGATCATCGACGACGAGCTTCATGGTAATGGGATTCATGGTCTACTCCTCCACGGCCTGCGTGCCGGCCGCACGGGCCAAATCATCGATTGCAAGGGTCTCGGCGCCCAGGGCGCGATGACGCCCGTCAAGCGCGGGCTCGCCCGCCTGCTCCACGGCGAGCGACTCGCCGGTGCGCATGCACCAGGCGGCACGGCGGCCCCAAACCAGGGACTCGAGCAGGCTGTTGGAAGCCAGGCGATTCTTGCCGTGAACGCCGTTGCAGGCCGTCTCGCCCGCGGCGTAGAGCTCGGGCATCGAGGTGCGGCCGTCCTTATCGACCCATACGCCACCCATAAAGTAGTGCTGCGTGGGCGTAACGGGGATGGGCTCGTCCAAGATGTCGCGGCCGTCCTCCAGGCAGCGCGCGCGAATGTTGGCAAAGTGCCCGGTCACCACATCGCGCTCGACGGGGGCAAAACTCAGCCACTCGTGCTCGGTACCGTCCTGCTTCATCTGCTCGCGAATAGCGGCAGCGACCACATCGCGCGGCTGAAGCTCGTCGGTAAAGCGCTCGCCGGCGGCGTTGAGCAAAATCGCGCCCTCGCCGCGGCAGCTCTCGCTGATCAGGAAGGTGCGACCCGGCTGCGGCGAGAACAGCCCCGTGGGGTGAATCTGCACGTAGTCCAGGTGCTCCATCTTAATGCCATGCTCCTGAGCGATGTAGCATGCATCGCCCGTGAGCTGCGGGTAGTTAGTCGAATGGTCGTACACGCCGCCGATACCGCCTGTCGCCCACAGCGTGCGGCGGGCATGAATCTTAAACGGCTCGCCGGCATGCACGCCCTCGGCGGCATTTGCCAGCTCGTCGGCGGGACGAACCGAGTTGTCCTCGTCCACGGAAACGGCGACGACACCGACACACACCGTGACGCCGTCACGCTCGCCCGTCAGGATGTCGGTCATGGCCACGTGCTCCAAAATCTGCACGTTATCCAGCTTGCGAACGGCCTGGAGCAGCTTGGTCGTGATCTCCTTGCCCGTAATGTCGGCATGGAAGGCAATACGCGGACGGCTGTGCGCGCCCTCGCGGGTAAAGTTGAGGCTGCCGTCGGCCTTGCGCTCAAAATCCACGCCCATCGCTAGCAGATCGTTGATGACCGAACGGCTCGAACGGATCATGATGTCGACGCTCTCGCGGCGATTCTCGTAGTGGCCGGCGTGCATGGTGTCCTCAAAGAAGGCATCGTAGTCCGAGCCCTCGGGCAGTACGCAGATGCCGCCCTGCGCGAGCATCGAATCGCACTCGTCGACAGCGCCCTTGGAGAGCATGATCACGCGCGTGCTCG
Organism: uncultured Collinsella sp.; assembly: GCA_905205405.1. Classification (GTDB taxonomy): domain Bacteria; phylum Actinomycetota; class Coriobacteriia; order Coriobacteriales; family Coriobacteriaceae; genus Collinsella. Next base: position 20,514 of record CAJLDK010000007.1, on the reverse strand, counting down.
TCGGCAGGTTGAGAGCCGCGTACAGGCCCGCCACGCCACAGCCGGCAATGACGACGTCGCACTCCATGTCGGGGTATTGTTTGGTTTCCACAGGAATCCTCTCCCTTGTAATGTGACATGCGGGACTGTCCCTCACGTCACATTGTTCTAGCGCGCTGCGTACTCGAGCATACGGTCGAGCGTGAGCTTGGCCTGGTCTGCCGCCTCGTCCGAGACGCCGATCTGCACCTCGCCCTCACCCGTCTCCAGGCAGCGCACGAGCTTTTCGAGCGTGATGAGATCCATGTTGACGCAGGTGGGCTGCACCGCGGGGAAGTAGAACTTCTTGCCGGTGCCCTGGCAGCGGCGCTCGAGCTCGTAGAGCACACCGCGGACCGTCACAATGATGAACTCGCTCGCGTCCGACTCCTCGGCGTACTTGATAATGCCGGCGGTGGAGCCGATGTAGTCGGCCTCGGCCAGGACGTCGGCCTTGCACTCGGGATGCGCCAGCACGAGCGCGTCGGGGTGGGCCTCCGTCGCGTCGACGATCTGCTCGACGGTGATGATGTGATGGCGCGGGCAGTAGCCGTTGTTGAGGATGACGTGCTTTTGCGGCACCTGCTCGGCTACGAAACGGCCCAGGTTTTGGTCGGGAATGAACAGGATATGCTGCTGCGGCAGCTCGGACACGATCTTAACGGCGTTGGAGCTGGTGACGCACACGTCGCTCCAGCTCTTGATCTCGACCGTGGAGTTGACGTAGCAGACCACGGCCAGGTCGTCGCCGTACTCGGTGCGCGCCGCGTCGACCGTCTCGCGCTTGACCATGTGAGCCATGGGGCAGTCCGCGCCCGGCTCGGGCAGCAGCACGGTCTTGGTGGGGTTGAGCAGCTTGGCACTCTCGCCCATAAACTCCACGCCGCACAGCACGATGGTCCGCTGCGGCAGGCTCTTGGCGAGTTTTGCCAGGTAGAAGCTGTCGCCGACGTAATCGGCAACGGCTTGGACCTCGGGCGCCACGTAATAGTGTGCCAGGATCACCGCGTCACGTTGGGTTTTAAGTTGCTGAATGGCCTCGACGAGCTCTGCGGGCACCAGTGCCGCGCGCTCCGTTGCCGTCGTTGCCGATGCTAGGCCGGCCGCGATATCGCGTGCAAGCTCCGACGCATCCATGTTCGCGCTCTGTGCCATCAAGGCCCCTCTCTTTTGGCGAATCTTGGGGCTTTAGTATGACACCTAGGTTTACAGCTGACAAGACAGCTGTAAACCTAGGTGTAAAGTTGAAATAAAGATTCAATCATGCGGCAGGTCCATTTTCGAACTGGCAAGCTGAGGACAGCCGAAAATGGACCCGCCCCATGATTCGGGCAGCCCGTTTTGTCCTGGACCAAGGGGCAGTGGTCAAAAAGGGCCAAATATGAGTACTGTCACCAAATTAGTAGCATCGATTTTCCGGTCCAGAGCAGCAAAATCGCCTTGTTTGGAGCCCGATCGCGACTCTGAAGAACGAAAATCGATGCACTTTTGGCCTCTGGCACCGATTTTTGAGGCCATTTGGCTGCCACCAAACTGGTAACAGTACTCATATTTGGCCCTTTTTGACCACCGGGTTTCCGGCAGGCCCCAAAAGCGGGCCCGAATCGCTCGATCCGGGCCCGCTGGGGGTAGCGAGCACAATCGAGGTGTAAGAAGCAAGAGAGGGCCATCGCCTAGAATCGTCAGCACCTAGATATTCAACGAGAGGAAAGACAATGGTCCGCAGCGACATGCTACCCCAGCCGGACCGGGGGCTCGGCCTCGACCGGCCCCAGACCGAGGCATTTCACCGACGAGTTCAAGAGGAAGATAGTCGATCTCCACAACGCCGGAAAGCCCAGGCGCGAGGCCATGGACGAGTGCGACCTCGACAAGAGCACCGTGGAGAGGCGGGTCAAGTCGATAAACGAGACCGGCTCGCCGCGCGCCGCCGACAACCGCACGCCCGAGTAGAACCGGATCCTGGAGCCCGAGCGCGAGAACCGCAGGCTCCGGATGGAGGTCAACGTCTTAAGACGAGCGGCGCCAGCATACGCTCGGAAGTCAGGGCCATGGCGGCCAACGGGGGGCCGCTGCCCCATATCGGCGCAGCGCTGGCATCGAGGCCTTCTGACCTGTGTCAAGATTTCGGACACGCATGCTCGAGAAATCAAGCGGCCATAGGCATGGCCTCGGGCTTGGGCTCGGTTCTCTCGAAGAAGGCCGCCATGGCCTCGGCCGGCACCTTGTAGCCGATCGTCGAGTGGGGCCTTCGGCGGTTGTAGTACGCCTCGATGAACTCGACCACCGCGTGCTTGGCGGAATCCCTGGTCGGGAAGCTGCGCCTGTAGTACATCTCGTTCTTCAGCGTGGCGAGGAACGACTCGGCCACCGCGTTGTCGTGGCAGTTGCCGGTGCGGCTGCAGGACAGCCGCACGTCGTTGTCGCGCGCCCATTCGGCCAGAAGCCTGCTGGTGTACTGGGCGCCGCGGTCGGCGTGGAATATCGCGTTGCCGGCCACGTAGCCGCGCGATTTGGCCGACGCCAGCGCCGAAACCACGATGTCGGCGGTCATGCGCTCGGAGAGCGACCAGCCCACCACCATGCGGGTGTTGAGGTCGATGACCGTCGACAGGTACAGCCATCCCTCGCCGGTGCGCAGGTAGGTGATGTCGCCCACGAGCTTGTAGGTTGGAACGGGACTGGTGAAGTCGCGGCGCACCAGGTCGGGCCGGGGCCTGGCCTTCGGGTCGGGGATGGTGGTGCGCTTCCTGGCGTTGGGCGTGCAGCCGCGTATTCCCAGCTCGCGCATCAGCTTGCGCACCCTGTACAGGGTCAATCCGGAGAACTCGCCGGGCAGGAAGCATTTCACGAACCGGAAGCCGAACCTGCGGTCCGACTCCAGCCACACGCGCCGGACCGCCTCGCGCTCGGCCGACCAGTCTTCTCGCGGGCAGCCGTTGGAGAGCCACGAGTAGAAGCCCGATCGGCTCACGCCGAGCACGCGGGCCATCATTTTCACCGGGAATTCGGCCTTCTCCGCCAACATCATCCGGTAGCATGCGGCTACGCCTGGCTTTTGGCGAAGAAGGCCGCGGCTTTTTTCAAGAAGGCGTTCTCCATCTCGAGCTCGCGTATGCGCCTTTTCGCCTCGCGAAGCTCGCGGTCCTCGGCCTTGGGGTCGGGCCCGCCGGCAAGCTCGCGCCGGCGGCTCTGCACCCACTTGTTCACGGTCTTGGAATTCAGGCCCAGTTCTGCGCAGCATTCCGTTATCGGCCTGCCCGTCGAGATGATGTAGTCGGCGGTCTCGCGCCTGAACTCGTCGGTGTACTTGGCGGCTGGGTTGGACATAGCATACCGTCCTCTCGGTCGTCGATGAATGCATTCTAAAGGATTGGGCCTCTAGCATGCGTGTCCGAAAAGACGATACAGGTCAGACAACCCAATCAGACGTCGTCTCGAGCACGTCCTCTGCACGGTCGAGCGTGCTTCTGGCCTTGGCACCCTGTTTGAACCACGAGCGCAGGTCCTCGAGCGTGCTGCCCGCTGCGTACACCTTGATTTTGCGACCGCCTTTCGTGGTCACCGTGCAACGGTCGCCGCTCTCGCTATCCTCGTGCGCCGTGACCTTCTTGAGATAATCGCGGCGGAACGCCACGACGCGGGCGTTGCTGATCTCGATGAACCAATCGTCGTCGACAAGCGAGGTGCCCGTGGCACCTCGGCTCGCCATCTCCTCGGCGAAGGAGAAACCGAGTTCGCGCTCCTGTCTGCCGATCTCGTAGATACCACTGGCGGGCATGCTGAGCATGAGCAGAGGCAGGAGTCCCCCTATGAACAGGAAGAGGCATGGGACGAGCAGGAGCAGACGAGCACCGGCGTCGGTGAAAACAGCCATGAAGGCGATCACGAGCGAGAAGACGAGCGCCATACCGTTGAAAACAATCGTCAACGGCTTGATGGCAGACCAACACAGACCCGCCTTGGTCATCGGGCCGTCAACAGCGTCCGAGACCTCGATGCCCTCTTCCTCCAGACGGGCGAGGAGGTTGAGCGAGCACACCCCCTCGAGGCTTATCGAGCAGAACTTCCGGTCGCCCTCGAACAGGTCGATCCTCATCATCTGCGTGTGAAGCGTTGCACGGGTGATGTTGCCAAACGTCGTCTCCTTGCGGATGCCGAAGGCGTTACGCGAGAGAATTCGCTCACCGTCCACGTCGATGCGCGGGATGCTCAGCAGGGCCCAGATGGCCATGCCCGCGAGCGCCATGGCGTGACCGAACCACACAAGTTCGTGGTCCCACTCGCCCAACGAGACGCCCTGCCAGACGTAGACACCCAGCATGAGCAGTTCGAACGCGACGGCGCAGCAGGCGATGATCGTGCGAATGGCAGCGGGCATGCGCACCGTGAAGCGATCGAGGCTGTCCGTCGCCTCACTGCGCTCGCGCGCGCCGCGACGGGCGACCCATGCAGTGAGCGGACCGACGATGAACACCACCATCGCCACGCGCAGGAACGATTCGAGTATGTCGCCCATATTAACCACCATCCCAATAGAAAACGTGAATTTGGGAGACTATAGCAGAGCGAAGCGATCTGCACGGCATCGTCCGGGTGTTTTCGGCATACGGTGGAAGCTGGTGGGGGTCGGCGCCGTAACCGGATGCGCATTCGGCCTCGCCAATGCCGTCGGCGGCGAGCTTTTCGCCCGACAGGCCTATCCACTCGTCGTGCATCTGCCGCTTGTCGTCTACCTGTGCGTACGCTATCGCCTGAGTCCGCTGCTCGCCATCCTGGGCGTTACCAGTGCCTACCTGAGCTGCCAGTTTAGCAACTGGATGGGCATCGCCGCGCTCGCCGCCACTGACTCGCAAATCGCGTACTACGTGGCGCGCATTATCACCACGGTCGCCGTCTTTGCGATCCTGCTGCATTGGGCCCGTGACATTGGACCCCGTCTGGCGGTCAAAAGCCCTACCGAGCTCGAGATTCTGCTCATCCTGCCGCTCGTCTATTACATCTTTGACTACGCCACCAACGTCTACACCACGCTGTTCCACTCGGGCTCGGTGGTGACGGTTGAGTTTTTGGCCTTTGCGCTCTGTGCGTTCTACCTTATGTTCCTCGCCGTCTACCTGCGTGAATACGAAGAAAAAGAGGCTGCCGAGCGTGAACGCTGGATGCTCGAGACACGCGATAGCTCGGCCATGAAGGAACTCGATGCATGGCGCCAGTCCGGACGCGAGCTGTCGATTCTGCGCCACGACATGCGGCACTTCTTGCGCGGTCTGGCCGTCTTGATCGAAGAAGGCCGCACCGACGAGGCGCTCGATCGCATCGATACGCTATGCGAGGCCAACGACCGCACCGCCGTGCGCCGCTACAGCGCCAACGAGACCGTCAACATCGCGCTTTCGTCGTTTGGCTCGGATATCAGCAAGCGCGGCATTTCCGCCGACTTGCGCGCCGCCGTGCCCCAGAGCGTGCATGTGGCCGATGTCGACCTGTTCAGCGTGCTTTCGAATGCCCTGGAAAACGCCATTGACGCGGCGAGCACCGCCCCCGAGGGCAAGCGCTTTGTCGATCTTGATCTGCGGTTTGAGGACGGGCAGCTGCTGCTTTCGGTTTCCAACACATTTGGACGGGCGCCGCACATGGTCGACGGCATGCCCGTGGCTCAGCACGCCGGTCACGGCTTTGGCACCAAGAGCATTAAACTCGCCGTGGAGCGCATGAACGGCAACTGCCAGTTCCGCATTAACGGCGATCGGTTTGAGCTGCGCGCTGTGATGTAAGGGCGCGGGCGCGACGGATTTGCGTTCCGCGGGTACGGCTCGCCCGCTCGGGGTCGTTTGTCGACGCGGGCTCGCTACAGCGGAGCGGCCGCCGGAGTCAGCTGCTTGATGTAGGCCCACATGCGCTGCTTAGCGGCCTTGTCGGTGAGTGCCGCCTCAAAACCGTCGAGCGCGAGCACGCGGCGACCCTGCACATGAGCGACCAAGCCGGGCTTGAGCATGGCGGTGTCGAAGTCATCGATCGCCACGAGCATATCGGCGTAGGTCTCGCGCATGGCGTCAGCCGCGTTGTTGTCGAGCAGTAGCACCGCCTCGGGGTCCAAAGCCTCAAGCGCCTCACGGAACAGCTCGCACGGCAGCGTCTCGCCCACCGCGACCGCTCCGTCACCCACGCCGGCGACGCTTGCCAGCACGCAAAAATCCTCGGGCGCGTAGCCGATGGCCCCAAGCGCCTTGCGCAGCGCAGCACCGTCCGGACCGGCAGCCAGCTCGCCGCCCGAACGCTCGGCCTCGTCCAAATCGCCTTTGACCAGCACGATCGGCGAGCACGCGTTGCCCACGATGCGCACGCCACGGACCGCAAGCGATGTGAGCTCCTGCTCGGCCGCCTGGGCGATGGCTTCTTTTTTCTGGCTTTGTGACGTGGACATGCGCTCTCCAATCGTTTGCGTGCCCACCATTATATAAAAGAGCTGCCCGCGAGTGGTTGCTTTGCGGGCGGCTGGGTATAAGCACGGTCGTACTGAGTTTTACGCGGCCGAGCCGCGTCGTATTATGGAGGTCACCATGGCTGACATTAAGCAGATTACCCCCGAGAACTTCGATTCCATCGTTAACGACAGCCTGCCCGTGCTGGTCGATTTTTGGGCGCCCTGGTGCGGGCCCTGCCGATCGCTCTCGCCCATCGTGGACGAGGTAGCCGATGAGCTGGCGGGCAAGCTTGCCGTTGCCAAATGCAACGTCGACGACAACCAGGACCTGGCCATGAAGTATGGCGTCATGAGCATCCCCACGCTGATTGTGTTTAAGAACGGCGAGGAGATTGACCGCTCGGTTGGCGCTCTGCCCAAGGCGAGGCTGCAGGCGCTGCTGGAGAAGCATCTGTAATACGCTTGTTACTTGCCCGCCGTCCATGAGCGGTTTTGCACCGCTCGCCGGACTGCCGGGTGCGGCGCGTGCGACCACGGATAGTATGGTAGTTACAAACAGCCCCCAGTGAACGGGTGCGAGTCACACAGACTCGTACCCGTTTTCTTATGCAGCAGCGCATAGAGCGAGCGTAGTAAAATCTGAACCACTGAACTGCCCCATACAAAAGGAGATTTTCCATGCATGATGTTGGAATGAACATGAGCCAGCTTGCCATGAGCGTCAAGCAGGTCGACGACACCATCGAGCTCGCTCACGAGTGGAGCCATCAGCTGCTGCATGCGACCGAGAATTTTGACATGGAGCGCATCGGCGCCAAGCTCGAGGCAGCCATGGCCGCGCTGCACGAGGCCCACGACGCACTCGAGGGCTACGAAGAGGCCATCGAGGCCGACCACAACTCCGTCGGCTCCGTGAAGCTGGTGTAACGTGGCCGAACACGAGCACGGCTGCGGGTACGAGCACGAGCATCCGCACGGGGCGGACGGTGACGCAGGCTGCCACTGTAGTGGCTCCGGCTCCGAGCTAGTCCGCTTTTCGGTTACCGCACCGGACGACCTGCTGCGCCGTTTTGACGAACAGATCGCGCGCCGCGGCGACGTGGCCAACCGCTCCGAGGCCGTGCGCGACCTGATTCGCGCCTCGATCGCCAAGGAGCAGATGCGCACGCCCGATGAGCATGTTATCGGGTCGCTCACCATGATCTACGACCACCATACCGGTGACCTGACGCGCCGTCTGGACGAAGTGCAGCACGACTACACCGACGAGATCGTATCGACCATGCACGTGCATCTGGATCACCACAACTGCTTGGAGATTCTGGCGCTCAAGGGTCGCGGCGAGCGCGTCTACGAACTAGCCGACCGCCTGCTGGGCCTGCGCGGCGTTAAGCACGGCGAGCTCACGTGCGCCGCCACCAAGCAGAGCCTGGGGCTGTAGCGCACCTGTCCCTATTTGGTCGGTTTTGATGAGGGGTGTCGCATGCGACATGTGCATATTCATGTGACGGGCATTGTGCAGGGCGTTGGCATGCGGCCGTTTGTGTATCGCGAGGCCATGGCGCATGGCATTTGCGGATGGGTGCTCAACGCGGGCGACGGCGTGCATATCGAGGCGCACGCTCCGGCCGATGCGCTCGATGCTTTTGTTGCCGCGCTTTCTGCGCATGCGCCTGCGGCAGCCCGCGTTGAGCGAGTCGATATTGCGGATTTGGAGCCTGGCGGCTGGAGCGCTGCCGATGAGCAGGGCTTTCGCATTGTGGCATCGCAGGACCAGACCGCGCACACGACGCTCGTCTCGCCCGATATCGCCACCTGCGACGATTGCCTGCGCGAGTTGTTCGATCCCGCCGACCGACGCTATCACTACCCCTTTATCAACTGCACTAACTGCGGACCGCGCTTTACCATCATCCGGTCGCTGCCTTATGACCGAGCGGCCACGTCGATGAATTGTTTTCCCATGTGTCCTGAGTGTGCCGCGGAGTATGCCGACCCACTCGACCGGCGTTTTCACGCGCAGCCCGATGCCTGCTTTGATTGCGGGCCGCATATTACGTGGCGCGAGGCTGTGAACGGCGATGCGTGCGGGAATTCGTCCGCGACACCGGCCGTCGGCACCACACGCGAGGCCAGCGACGCTATCATCGAGCGCTGCGTCGAGCTGCTGGCCAGCGGCGGCATCGTCGCCATCAAGGGTCTGGGCGGATTTCACTTGGCATGCGACGCCTCCAACGAGCAGGCGGTAGCCGAGCTGCGCCGTCGCAAACGCCGCAGCAACAAGCCGCTTGCCGTTATGGTACGCGACCTTGCCGACGTTGAACGCCTGTGCCATGTCAACGACGTTGAGCGCGGCTTGCTGGCCGGCAGCATTCGCCCCATTGTGCTGCTGCGCCGGCGTGCTGTTTGCGGGAGCGACGGCGATTCTCCCGACGCCCTCGTACTCGCACCGTCCGTCGCGCACGACCTGCCCGAGCTTGGCGTTATGCTCCCCTACACCCCGCTTCAGCATCTGCTGCTTGCCGTGGCAGAAGCCCGCGGTATGCACGCGCTCGTCATGACCAGCGGAAACCTGAGCGAAGAGCCCATCGAGACCGATGACGATCTTGCCTGGGAGCGCCTCGTTGCCGCCGGCATTGCTGATGCGCTACTCGGCAACGACCGCGCGATCCTCTCGCGCTACGACGACTCCGTGGTGCGCGTGGTCAACGGCGCCATTATGCCCGTGCGCCGTGCCCGCGGATATGCACCCCAGCCGCTGCCGTTGCCGGCGCTCGACGGCGCTCCGTCCTGCGTGCTCGCCTGCGGGCCACAACAAAAGGCCACGATTGCGCTCACGCGCGAAGGGACGAACGGCGAGGCAACCTGTTTTGTGTCGCAGCATATCGGCGATGTTGAAAACGGCGGGACCTTCGATGCCTGGAACGCCGCGCGCACGCGCTTGGAAGATCTCTTTGACTTGGCGCCCGCCGCCTTGGCCTGCGATTTACACCCCAGCTATCTATCGGACCAGTGGGCGCGCGAGCAGGCGCGAAAATGCAATCTGCCGCTCGTCGAAGTGCAGCACCATCATGCGCATATCGCGAGCGTAATGGCCGAGGCCATCGCCGCGGGCCAGCTTACAACCGACACGCGTGTCCTTGGCATCGCCTTCGACGGCACCGGCGCCGGCACCGATGGGACCATTTGGGGCGGCGAGTTTCTTGTTGCCAGCCTTGACGGCTTTGAGCGCACCGCGCATTTGCTCACCTGGGCGCTCCCCGGCGGGGCGGCCTCCGTACGCGACGCTCGACGCAACGCCTTTGCCCTGCTCAGCGAACTCGGCCTACTCGAGCACCCAGGCGCCGCTCAGCTTTTGGACAGCCTCGACGAGCAAACGCGTAGCGTGACAGCCACCATGATCGAGCGCGGCATCAACAGCCCGCGTACCAGCAGCATGGGACGTCTCTTTGATGCCGCGGCAGCAATTCTGGGCATCTGCGACAAGGCAACCTACGAGGGCGAACCCGCCATAGAACTCGAAGCCGCCGCCTGGCGCGCGTTCAGCAGTGAAAGTGCCTGCCCCACCGGCAATATGGTCAGCTTTTCCGTAACCGAATCATCCCGTCCGGACGACTGCCATGTTCTGAACTCCAGACCGCTTTTTGAGGCGCTTTTGGAGGGAATCAGGACCGGCGTGCCCGCCGGCAAGCTCGCGCTCGACTTCCACGTCACCATCGCGCGCTCCTCGGCACGAATCGCACGCGAAATCTGCGCCCGTGAAGGCCTCGACACCGTCGCGCTCTCGGGCGGCGTGTTCATGAACCGACTTTTGCTTCAGCTCCTCACCCGCGAGCTCAAAAGCATGGGTCTCACTGTCTTGATTCCCCGCTCCGTGCCCGTCAACGACGGCTGTATCGCCTACGGTCAGGCCGTCATCGCTCGCGCTCGCCTCGCGCAGACAGCATCGCGATAGGCTGTTTTGCCAGCCTGCGCGCCGCCGTCTCACAGGTGTAACGCGTTTGCTCGTGACTCCTGCGAGCGCTACCATCAACTGATGGGTAATTAGGCGCCTATCCAGCGCAAAACGTATAAAAGGGGAACATTATGTGCCTTGCCGTTCCCGGTAAAGTGGTCAAACGCGACGACGACCTTAAGGCGACCGTCGACATGATGGGCATCGAGCGCCCCGTTTCGCTGCGCCTCGTGCCGACGGCACAGGTAGGCGACTATATTCTCGTGCACGCCGGCTTTGGCATTCAGATTGTCGACGAGCAGGAGGCGCAGGAGACGCTCGACCTGGTCAACACCATGACCGAACTGGTCGAAGAAGACCAGCTGGCCACCAACCCGGCCGAGGCTTACTAGTGGCGGCCGGACAGCCGGCTCGCTCCGGTATCGACTTCTCGGCATTCCGCGATCCCAAGCTGGCTCGCGAGCTCATCGAGCGCATCCGTGAACTCGTCGGCGACCGCACCATCAACCTTATGGAAGTCTGCGGCACGCACACCGTGAGCATCGGTCGCTATGGCTTTCGCTCCATTATGCCTGCCGGGCTCAAACTGCTGAGCGGTCCGGGTTGCCCCGTCTGTGTTACCGCCAACCGCGATATCGACCATGCAATCGCGCTCGCCAAGATGGACGGCGCCATCATCACCACCTTTGGCGACATGATGCGCGTGCCCGGGTCGTCTACCTCGCTCGCCGCGCAAAAGGCGGCGGGGCGCGATATTCGCATTGTGTACTCCCCGCTCGATGCACTCGATATCGCCGAACACAACCCCGATCGCCCGGTCATCTTTATGGGCGTCGGCTTTGAGACCACGACGCCCACCATCGCCGCCGCCATTTTGGAGGCCGATGCACGCGGACTCCAGAACTTCTCGGTCTATTGCGCCCACAAGACCACGCCGCCGGCGCTGCGCGCCATCGCCAACGATCCCGAGACCACTATCGACGGCTTTATCCTTCCGGGACACGTCGCCACCATCACGGGCTTAGCCCCCTTTGACTTTTTGGTCGATGAGTTCGAGACCCCAGGCGTAGTCACCGGATTTGAGCCGGTCGATATTCTGCAGGGCATCTGCATGCTGGTCCAGATGGTTGTTGAGGGGCAGCCCGCAATCGACAACGCCTACCGCCGTGGCGTCAACGCAGACGGCAACCCCGTGGCGCGCCAGCTGGTCGAGCAGGTGTTTGAGCCATGCGACACCACGTGGCGCGGGCTGGGGCCGATTGCCAACTCGGGCCTTTCCATCCGCCCCGAGTTCTCGCGCTTTGATGCCCGCACTCGCTTTGACGTGCCCGTTGAGACGACGGTCGAGCCGCGTGGGTGCCGCTGCGGCGACGTGCTGCGCGGGGCCATTACGCCGAGCGACTGCCCTCTGTTCGGCCGCGCTTGTACACCCGAGCATCCCATCGGCCCCTGCATGGTGAGTTCCGAGGGCAGCTGCGCGGCGTACTACCGCTACCGCGACTAGCCCGAACGCCCCCGCGCGCTGACACCTCCCACGATTGGAGTTTTGGATATGTCCCATAGCATCACCGATAGCACTGTCCTGTTGGGCCACGGCTCTGGCGGTCAGATGATGAAACGCATCATCGATGAGGTCTTTTTGGATGCCTTTGGGTCGCCCGAGCTGCTCGCGGGCAACGATGCCGGCGTCGCCGCGCTGCCCGCGAGCGGGCGTATCGCCATGTCGACCGATAGCTTTGTGGTCTCGCCGCAGTTCTTCCCCGGTGGCAACATCGGCCGCCTCGCCGTGTGCGGAACCGTCAACGACGTCGCGACCTCGGGCGCCAACGTGCGCTACCTATCGTGCGGTTTTATCCTCGAAGAGGGCTACCCCATGGACAAGCTCCACCAGATTGTGCAGACGATGGCCGAAACGGCACGCGAGGCAGGCGTGTCCATCATCACGGGCGACACCAAGGTGGTCGAGCGCGGCGGGGCCGACGGCATCTACATCAATACCGCCGGCGTGGGCGAGGTGCCCGAGGGCGTGGCGCTCAGCGGCGCCAACTGCCAGCCTGGCGATGTCATCCTGGTGTCGGGTACACTCGGCGACCACGGTATCGCCATCATGAGTCAGCGCGAGGGTCTGGCGTTTTCGAGCACCATCGAAAGCGACGCCGCGCCGCTCAACCACCTGATTGCCGATGTGCTTGCCGCAGCACCCGACACACGCTGCTTCCGCGACCCCACGCGCGGTGGCCTGGCCTCGACGCTCAACGAGTTTGCGCAGGCCAGCGGTGTTGCCATGGAAATCGACGAGGACGATGTACCCGTGCGCCCCGACGTGCAGGCAGCCTGCGAGATGCTCGGCTACGATGTGCTGCAGGTGGCAAACGAGGGCAAGATGGTCGCCGTGGTGCCGGCCGAGCAGGCCGATGCCGCACTGGCCGCCATGCGCGCCGCCCGCTACGGCGAGAACGCCGCCATCATCGGCCGCGTGCTGCCGCTTGCCGAGGGCGCCCGTCCCGCCGTGCGCGTACGCACCGGCTGGGGCTCGACCCGTATCCTCGACATGCTCGTAGGAGAGCAGCTACCGAGGATTTGCTAACGGGCGAGCGCCGGCCGGCCCGGCTTCGCTCCGTCCCCGGCGCCTCCGAAGGCCGCGAGGCGGTTCTTACCCGTCTACTCCCCGCAGCCGCTCTCGATAAGCGCCACGAGAGCATCGACAGCAGCCACCTCGTCAGTGCCGTCGGCCACGATCTCGATCTCACAACCGCAGGTCATCCCCATGCTCATGACCATCAGGATGGACTTAGCATCCTTGGCGTCTCCGCCCATCTTGGCAACGGTGATAGAGCTCTCATACTTGCTCGCCTCCTGCACAAACAGCGATGCAGGGCGCGCGTGGATACCGCTCGGGTTCTTGACGACCGTCGTCTTGGAAACCATCTCTGCTCCTTACTCCACCACAATGTTATCGGTTGCGGTGTCGGCGCCGTTACTGGCGATGAGCTTCTTGTAATAGAAGAACGATTTCTTTCGGCCAAGCTTCAGACTTCCATTTCCAAAGTCATCAATGTCGACAGAAACAAATCCATATCGCTTACTCACTTCGGAAGTTCCGGAGCTGACCAAATCGATGGGGCCCCACCATGCATAGCCAAAAACGTCCACGCCATCCTTTAGCGCTTCGGCAAGTTGCTCAACATGACGCTTCAAGTAATCAATACGGTAGTCGTCCTCGACATATCCGTTTTCATCCAACTTGTCGACCGCGCCGAGACCGTTTTCGGAAATAAAAATCGGAAGATGGTAGCGATCATAAATATGATTAAGCGTAATTCGGAATCCAATAGGATCGATCGGCCAACCCCATTCCGAGGCCTTTAGATATGGATTCCTAATCGCTGTAACCAGAGAGCCGGAAGGCTTAGGCACCGGTTCGCCCTTGTATCGCATGATATAAGTCATGTAGTAGCTAATTGTTACGAAATCAACAACTCCTGACTTAAGTACCTCTTTGTCACCGGGCTCCATCTCAATATGGATATTGTTTTCTTTAAAGAATCGATCCATATAATACGGATACTCGCCCTTAGCCTGAACATCACTGTAGAACCAGTTGAAATGGTCCTCAAAGAGAACTTGAAGCTGGTCTTCGGGCTTTGGCGTCTCTGCGTAGTTTTCAAGACGGCAAAGCATGTTTCCGATCTTTGCATCCGGATCGATTTCGTGGCACTTAATGACTGCCTTAGCGCTCGCCACGAATTGATTGTGGGAGACCTGATATTTCATCTCCCAATTTCCTCGATACGGATTTTCGGGCGTTTCAGAATCCTTTTCGTTCAAGATGACGCCGCTGCATGTAAATGGATTTGTCAATACGTTGTTAATCTCATTGAACGTCAGCCAATACTTAACTTTCCCCTTATAACGCTCAAAGCAAGTTGCCGCATAACGTTCGAAAGCGTCAACCGTGTGACGGCTTTTAAAACCACCGTATGCTTTCGCGAGATGCAGGGGCGTATCAAAATGGCAAAGCGTCACCATTGGCTCCATGCCATATTTATGGCACTCGTCAAAGACGCGATCGTAAAATGCAAGGCCTTCCTCGTTCGGATTCTCATCATCACCGTTCGGGAAAATGCGGCTCCAGCTAATGGACATACGGAAAACTTTGAAGCCCATTTCCGCTATCTCGGCAAGCTGCTCCTTGTATCGATGATAGAAATCAATGCCGCGACGCTTGGGGAGATTGTAATCCTCCGGATGCTCCTTCATTTGTTCAAGTATCTCGGACGTAACAGCATTATGCGGAAGAGGCTGACCCTCGTAGCCGCGATTGGCCTCACGTGAAATAAACGGCGCAAAATCAGATGTCGCAAGGCCTCGTCCGCCCTCATTAAACGCACCCTCAATCTGATTTGCAGCAGTCGCACCGCCCCAAAGAAAGCCATCAGGAAACGCGCTGTTGGTAAAGCTATTGTTCATTGTCTACTCCTAAAGAAAAGGGAGGCCCGAATTTGCGAACCTCCCACCGCATGGCGCCTAATTGGAAGATTCAACCTACTCGCCTACACGAGCCGCAAGAGCACGAACGACCGGCATCATCTTTTTCGCCATATGCAGCTCGGCGCTGATTGTCATCAGAGTGTCCTGCGCATGCGTAAACAAAAGTGAGTATTCAACTTCCTCACCAGCAGCCTGCGCTTGAATGGTGGCCGTTTGCGCCTTGTGGGCGGCCAAGACCTTTGAGTCTGCCTCGGCAAGTCGCTCTTCTGCCCCATCAAAATCCAAGGACGCCAAACAATCCATGGCCTGATCGATGCAAACCCGCCCATCACCGGCATTTATAATGACTTCCATGGCCACCGCATTGACATCAATTGGCTTGCCCATATCATTCTCCCATCTTTACCGAGAATCCCTCGGATGTCATAGCGTTCTCAGTATCGCCACCAACGTTGCCGCTCGCCTCAAGTTTTGCAGCCTTCTTGGCTTCACGTGCGGCACGCTTTGCTTCCCTTTTTGCCTTGAGCTCAGCCTCGCTCTTTTCCTCTTCCTCAGCAGCGTGCTTATCAAAGACCTTAAAGAAGGGATACCAAATAATTGCAGCGAGAATAAGGTTGACAGCGACAAGCACAACATTTCGAATATCGCCATTTGAAAGGAAATATGCCGAAACAGCATTAGGCAAGAAGTTCATGGCAAACATCTGAGTGTGAAGGCTGGCCCAATCGAACTGGAGCCAAAGATACGCATTCGCGGGGAGAATGATTGCCTGGAGAATAACAGGAATAAACAGATAGGGATTATTTACGATCGTGGAGAATACTAGAGGCTCATTAATGTTGAAAAGCGATGGCACAAATGTCGCTTTGCCAAGCGTACGGTTCTTCTTTGACTTTGAGAACAGCATCATGAATGCCAGCGGCAACGTATTAAGCTCTCCGCCAATCATGTAATAACGAGAAAGGCCATAGGCATTGATGTTGGTAGGCGTTGCACCCGCCGCCACGGCCGCCATGTTTTCAGCCATTCCGCCCTGCGTGATAGGCAAAGTGACCGAAATAAAGGCCCAACCAGACACGCCGAAGAAATAAAACACGTCCATCACAAGTGCAATGAACACAACGCCCGGAAGCGATTGCCCAAAGTTAGTAACCGGTGAAAGAAGAAGCGCGATTACGGTAAATACATCGATTTTTGCAAGGAACGTAAGCAAATAGGCAATGGCGAGGCTCAGCAAGATCGGAATAATGCTGTCAAACCAATTCTTAACAAAATCCGGAATAACCGAATCTTCTCCAAAGAAGCTGTGATGGGCTGCGAATTTATAGATTGCTCCAACAACGATACCCACGACCATGGCGGCAAACATTCCGCTCGAGCCGAACTTCCACATCTCAAACGCCACGCCCTCATCAACGGCTTGAGGGTTCATGCACAGCATAAAGGTACCGACTCCGGTAAATCCGGCAATCAAAGCCCTGCCCTTATCGTCCTCCTTGATGCAAACGCTATGAGGAATAATAAATGCGATGAACATTCCAACCAAACCGAAGGAATACGTATTAAGCGCAGTCAGATCGGGAAGTACAGGAATGAAATTACGCACGACATTGAAGAGGCTTGGAATCGCAGAGACCATTGTAAAGGGAACGATGTACAGCACCGCATTTGCGACTATTCCAAACCAGTAGTTTGCTGTGAGTTTGTTAATCACGGGCACAACATGCTTTTCAATTCCGCCTTGCACCCTAGTCATAACATTCGACATCGGCTCGCCCCCTACTCGCCATCAAACTCAATATCAAGAAGATCGTATGCGTCCTCGAGAATCCCCTCACCATCGAGGGCGGCATAATAATCAGGATCGATTGACATAACCTTTACGCCATATGGCTCAAGTTGTTTCTGCGTTGCTGGAACCTCAGCCGCAAAGTGAGGCCCCAATAGCAGAGCATCAATCTTGTCGGCATAGTCCATAATCTCCGACTTGCTGACCGCGCTCACGGTCACGTCAAGACCACGTTGCTTCGCGATTTTGCGCATATTTGCGGCCATAAACCCAGTCGATGCGCCAATACCGCATGCGAGCAATAGCCTAATGGTTTCATTTTCATCAACCATGATATTGCTCCTTTCTATAATTGAACGTCTTGCATTCGAGCCTTAAGACGCCGTGTCGACTCCGGTCGCCTCGATGAACCTAACCATACGGATACATCTCCCCAAAAACCAACCGTCTTTTTGCCGCATGGCGGCAAGGCGGCAGATTTTCCGCCCGCGCGGCAAGCCGGGCGATTTTCCGCTTGGGCGGCAAATTGGAAAAGACACCCTTTCTTAACCTGAGATACCATGGGGCGGTACACCCTGTCTGCCGTTCATCTCTTGGAGGAAAGCCATGGCGAGCGCCAAGCAGAACCGCATCAACCGCATGATCGACGTGCTCGAAAACAGCAGCTCATGGGTGTCTTCCTCGATGCTTGCCGGCCTTTTGGGCGCGAGTGAGCGAAGCATCCGCAACTATGTTGCAGAGGTCAACGAGACCGGTACGCGACATATCGAATCGTCTAAAGAGGGCTATCGCCTTGCCACGGCGGCGCCGGCTGCCGCCAGCGCTTCCGCTAGTCCTTGCGAAGGTGTCAATACCCTCCCCGCGAACGCGGACTCCAGGCGCGACTTTACTATCTCCCGCCTTGTCAACGCATGCGATGGACTCTCCGTCTTTGATATCGCCGATGAGCTCTTTATCAGCGAGAGCACGTTTCAGAGCTCCGTGATGCCGCAGGTGCGCGCACTCGTGCGGCAGTTCGGCCTCAATGTCGAGACACACGACTACCGCATGACACTCACGGGGCGAGAGGCCGACAAGCGCAAGCTTCTCGGCCACATAGCAACCCACAACTCCTATGGCTATTTCACCTCAACCAAAACGCTCGAAAACATGTTTCCCGACTTTGACGTGCAGGCAACCCTCTCGAGCTTGGTCGCGATCTGCCAGCGCTCGGATTTATTTATCAACGACTACGCGCTCTCCAACCTGCTCGTGCACCTGTTAGTGATCATCATCAGGCTCACCTCGAACAACGAGCTCAGCGAGGTGGACGGCCCCATCGATGCAGACGGCCTAGTGGCACAACTCGGGCAGCGCGAGCAGATCGTACGCTGCGCCCAGCGCATCGCCGCCTACTTTGAGAAGGAGTTTGGTTGCGCCATCCCACGCGCCGATTTTCAGCAAATCCTGCTGCTTTTGGCGCTTTCCGTCGAACGTTGCGATTTTGACGAGCTCAACCGCGAGAAGCTCTCAAGCATCATTGACCGCGATTTTGTAGACATGGTTCTGGGGATTCTCGACGAGTGCGGCAAGCGCTACAACCTACCGCGCTTTATCGACGAGCCCATGCGCCTGCAGCTCGTCCTGCATATGTTTAACGCCTACCAACGAGCCGTCTACCACGTAAGCTACCCCAACCCGCTCGCTGCGCAGATCAAAAGCGAGTACGCACCGGTCTACGATATGGCGGTCTATATCGCCCATCGCTTCTCGACGGCCATGGATATCGAGGTAGGCGAGAACGAAATCGCGTTTATCGCCTTTCACATCGGCGCCTATTTTGAGAAGTTTTCCGCACCCGACGGCGCCATCACCTGCACGGTCATCATCGAGGAGTATCACGACTTTGCGCGCAGGCTTGTCGACGACCTTAAGGCCGAGTTTGGAGACGACATCAGCGTTGTTGCCGTGAGAAGCTGTGATAGCTACCTGGCCGATCCTCCCGAGAGCGATGTGGTGGTCACTACGGTCGACGTGCCGGTTTGTGGCGGTAGCACCAAGATCTTGATCGGGCCCATCCTCACTAAACAGAACGTGCGAAAGATCCGCGACCGGCTTTGTGCCATCCAAGAGCGGCGGCGGCGCCTCTACGCTCAGGGCCTTTTGGGGCACCTGCTGTGGCCGGAGCTATTTATACGCAACATAGACGCGGTTGACGCCACAAGCTGCATCGACCGAATGGGAGAGCTTTTGGCTGCTCAGGAGCTCGTAACGCCCGAATTTATCGCCAACGTGCATCTGCGCGAGAACGTCTCATCGACAGCGTTTACTGACTGCCTTGCCATACCCCATGCGATCTCGGTGTATCCCAAGCGCTCGTTTATTGCCGTGGTCCACAATGACGCCCCGATTCCTTGGGGACGCCACGACGTGCGATTTGTGCTGCTTATAGGTACCGCGCAGGAAGACATGGGGCTCTTTAGAGATGTGCTCGACCTGATTATCGAAGTGTTCTCCTCGGTAGAGACCACGATGAGGCTCATGCAGACCGACACCTTCGAAGAGTTTCTGGCTGCGTTTACGCACGATATCGGATAAAGGCTCGACCCGCATCCTCGACATGCTCGTGGGAGAGCAGCTGCCGAGAATTTACTAGGGCGGAATTGCACGGCTGGCGCGATGTGGCTTGATATCCCTGGAGATGTTCAGATTCCAAACATGCCCGGCACGCATGCCCAGTATCATGGGGTGCGTTTTACAACTCAAGCGGCAGGAGCACCCATGGCGGCAGCGTTTTCCCATGTGATTTTTGACCTCGACGGCACTATCCTCAACACACTTGAGGACCTGGCAGCCGCCGGTAACCATACCTGTGAGATGCACGGCTGGCCCACGTTTGCCGTTGACGAATACCGCTATAAGGTGGGAAACGGCATGCTCAAGCTGGTTGAGCGTTTTATGCCTGCCGAGTATGCGGGCGACAGCCGTATGTTTGAGCAGACGCTTGCCGAGTTTAGGGCTTATTACGGCGAGCACAAGGAGGACCACACCGCTCCCTATGCCGGCACGACCGAGATGCTCGACCGCCTGCACGCGGCGGGCGTGCAGCTTGCCGTGCTCACCAACAAGGACCACGTCTCGGCCGCTCCGCTTATCGAGAAGTATTTTGGTTCCGAGCGCTTTGCGCTGGTACAGGGCCGTGTCGATGCGTTTCCCCCCAAGCCCGAGGCGCCTGTTACGCTGCATGTGATGAAAGAGTTAGGCGCCGATCCGTCGACCACGCTCTATGTGGGCGATTCCAATGTCGATATCCTGACCGGCCACAACGCCGGCCTTAAGAGTGCGGGCGTCAGCTGGGGCTTCCGCGGCCGCGCAGAGCTGGAAGCCGCCGGCGCCGACTACGTGGTGGACACCCAGGACGAGCTCGCAGCGCTGATTCTGGGCGAGTAACGAGCAGCACCGCTTAACGTAGCTGCGACAATTCTTCCACGCGGAAAGCACATCCCGTTTTGGAGCTCCGGAATGGGATGCGCTTTCCGTTTGAGACGCATCAGGGAAACCGCATCCCGTTTCAGAGCAATATTCCGGGTCGCACTTTCCGCAACCCACCCCATTCGGAAAATGCGACCCACTATTCGGCCAAAAACCGGGTCGCGGTTTCCCAAACACTCGATGCAACGCTGGCACAAGGAGTGTCCCCAACTGCCGGCAGAAAAGGAACGTCCCCAGCTGCCGCCTTCGGCAGCGATGGCAACGCCACAGGTACAAGCGCCACTTTAAGCCAGCCAAGGGAACGACGTTGTTTTGGCAACGACAGACACTATGACCCAATCCGAGGGCACTAAAAAGATAGGA
>CAJLDK010000006.1:0-138193 GCA_905205405.1 uncultured Collinsella sp. | reverse complement strand
GCTCTTGACAGCGGATTGGGTCATATGAGCGAAAGCCCGCCAGAGCGAGCAAGGTGTCTTGAAACAAGGCGGCATTGACCTTTTGGTCATGCCGCCGAAGTTGAAAGGCAGATTGCCGCTCTGGCGGGCTTGCAGCGTCGAGCAGTTGCGGCGTTTGGTAAAACGCCGCAACGAACTAGCTCAGCATTGCATCCATCATCTCGGAGTTGACGGAGTCGTCGGCAGACCACTCGCCGTCGTCGTTGCAGGTGTACTTGAAGATAACCGTGGTCTTCCTGGGCTCGGTGGCCTTGGTCACATCGACCATAACCTGACCGGCCATCTTGTACAGCTCGTCATCGGAAGGCATCGAATCGAGCGCGGCGACCTTCTCCTGATACTGGGTGGCAAAATCCTCAACGATCTGGTTCATGGACTTGCAGGTAATGGTGACCTCGGCAGTTGCGGTGCCCTTGTCCTCGTCGACCGTCACGTCGCCGATCTTGTAGTCAAAGCCCTCGAGATAGCTCTTGGCGTACTCCTTGGGATCGATGCCCAGCTGCTCGAACTCGTCGCCCGAGGCCTCTTCCAGGCCAGCGAGGAAGTCGTCGCCGCCGTTCTTGACCTCGTCAAACTGCGTCGTAAGATCCTCGGTAATGAGCTCCTCAACCGAAGGACCTCCGCAGCCGGAAAGCACAACCACGCACGCGACCAGAACAGCCATCAGGGGCGCAAGCAGCAGCTTCTTCTTCATGACATTCCTCCCAACAAGCGGCACCGCGCTTCCCGACGCGGTGCACGTCGTAACAATAAGGCCATACTAGCCGATAACGAACACCCCCGGCAAAGCAAAGGCGCAATCGGCTCGATTTAACGTCCGAACGGTTTACCGGTCCGCCCAACGCGCAATAAAACGTTCCGCCGCATTGTAATAAAAAAGGGCGGCCGGATAACCCGACCACCCTTGCACACCCTTTGGATGCCGCAGCTTACTTGCGGACGACTTTGACGATGGCGTCACCGGCGGCGACAGCGGAGTCGGCCTCGACGGCGAGTTCGACATCGGCAAACTCGGCGGTGTTGGACACGGCCACGACGACGCAGTCCTTGTAGCCGGCAGCGGCGATCTTGGCGCGGTCGATCTTGAGCATGGGCTGGCCAGCCTTTACGACGTCATCGGCCTTGACGAAGCCCTCGAAGCCATCGCCGTTCATGTTGACGGTATCGACGCCAACGTGCACCAGAACCTCGATGCCGCTATCGGACTGCAGGCCCACGGCGTGACCCATGGTGACGGTCACCTTGCCGTCGCAGGGAGCGTAGACCAGGTCGTCCTCGGGCCACACGGCGCAGCCCTTGCCCAGAACCTCGCCACCAAAGACGGGATCGGGCACGTCGGCCATCTTGATGACCTTGCCCTTGACGGGCGAGCACAGCACGTCGGCGCCGGCAGAAGCAGAGATGGAGGACGGAGCAGCGGCAGTCGCGGGCTCAGCCTTCTTCTTGAACATGTCAAACAGACCCATACGTTTTCTCCTCTTGATTAAGCGCAACGTTGTGCGCATGCCTATGGTGATTATAGTGCCAAATGGTTCAAATGCTAAGGTGGGGACTCGAATCGCGAGCCCATCCCAACGCTTTTCCCCGGTGGCACTCATATTGTCGATTAATCCAGGCCCTCGGCACCGTTGGACTTGATGATCTTCTGGTAGGCGTAGAAGCTGTCCTTGCGGCGTCGCTCGTAGGTACCGGTGCCGTCGTCGTACTTATCGACGTGGATAAAGCCGTAGCGCTTGCGCATCTCGCCGGTGCCGGCGGAAACCAGGTCGATGGGGCCCCACCAGGTGTAGGCGATCAGGTCGACGCCGTCGGCAATGGCCTCGCCCATGGCCTTGACGTGGCTCTGCAAGTAGGCGATACGATACGGGTCGTGGATGGAGCCGTCCTCCTCGACCTCATCGTAGGCGCCCATGCCATTCTCGACCACCATCAGCGGAATCTCGTAGCGGGCGTAAATCTCGTTGAGGGCGATGCGCAGACCCAGCGGATCGATCTGCCAGCCCCAGTCGGTGGACTCCAGATAGGGATTCTTGCCGCCAAAGGTCATGTTGCCCTCGGTCATCTCGTGATCCTTGTGGGTGCCCACGGTGCCGGACATGTAGTAGCTAAAGGTGTAGAAATCGACCTTGCCGTCGGCGATATCCTGCAGGTCACCGTCCTCCATCACAAGCTCGACATCGTTCTCGGCCCAGAAGCGCTTGGCATAGAACGGATACTTGCCGCGCACCTGCACGTCGGAGCAGTACCAGTTCATGGTATTCATCTCCTGCTGCGTGGCGAACACGTCGGCCGGATCGCACGTGGCGGCATAGGAGAGGATGAAGCAGTCCATGTTGCCCATCTTAAACTGCGGATAGTGCTCGTGGGCATAGCGCACGACGCGGCCGCTGGCGACAAACTGGTGATGCAGGGCCTGCATACGGGCCTGCGGCGTGGTGTGGACCGCCGAAGCCGGGCCCTCAAAGCCCTGGATCATGCTGGTCCCAAAGAGGTTGCCCATGTCCTGGGTGCCGCAGTTGATCTCGTTGAAGGTGAGCCAGAACTTGACCTTGTCCTGATAGCGGTCGAAGACGGTCTGGCAGTACTTCTCAAAGAAGCCGATGAGCTCGCGGCTCGCCCAGCCGTTGTATTTCTCGACCAGGTGATAAGGCATCTCGTAGTGCGACAGGGTCACGAGCGGCTCGATATTGTGAGCGCGCAGGCAGTCGAAGACGCGGTCGTAAAAGGCGAGGCCGGCCTCGTTGGGCTCGGCGTCGTCGCCGTTGGGGAAGATGCGGCTCCAAGAGATGGACATGCGGAACATGTTGAAGCCTATCTCGGCGAACAGCGCGATGTCCTCCTCGTAGTGATGGTAGAAATCGATGCCGTCATGGTTGGGGTAGAAGCGGTTAGGGTCGATGTCGATCGTAATCTGGCGCGGCTCCTTGTAGCTGCCACCCAAGAAGTGGTCGTCGACCGACGGACCGCGGCCGTCAACGTTCCAAGCGCCCTCAAACTGATTGGCGGCCGTGGCGCCGCCCCAATAGAAACCCTCGGGGAACTTGATGTTTGCCATGAGCATCTCCTTTGCATTGCGGGTCGATAGGCCGAGTATCGCCCACGCACGCGACAGGCAGGGGCAGGGGTGCCAAACCCGACACTTCTTTTCGCAGACGCGCGCTGCAACAGCGCTGCAGCTGAAACTTTTTGACACCGAAGGAGCGAAGACGATCCGCCCCGCGCTTACCGGCGGTATGCCGCGGGGGTGCAGCCATACTTGTCGTGAAACTTACGGTAGAAGAAGCTCATGTTTTCATAGCCCACCGCATGCGCAGCCGCCCCGGCCGTGGCGCCGCCGCGCAGAAGCTCGGCCGCACGTACCAGGCGTCGCTCCTGCACAAGCTGCCTAAAGGTCTTGCCCACATGGCGCTTGAGAAGCGCCGTCGCATAATTAGGGCTCAAGCCAAACTCCGCCGCCATCCCCTCGAGGGAGCATGCAGCGAATTCACAATCGATATAGCCAAGCATTCCCGTCACCAGGGCAGTGGGCCCCGCCGTGCCGTCCGCCGCGCCGCGCACCAGCTCGCGCTCGTAGCAATCCATGAGCTCGGCCAAAAACAGCTGAAACAGACGCAAGACGATCTCGGGACCGTTGGGGCTCGGGTCGTACAGCTCGCAGAGCATCTCCTGCATGTAGCGCCGAATCCGACGGCTCTCGCCGCAGTAAAAACGGACATGGCCCCGATGGTCCGTCTCGCTGTTGAGCGCGTTGAACAAAAACCGCGAGACCGCGCTCTCGCGCGAGAGGCTCGACTCGAGACTCCGGCGCAAAAAAGAGCGTGAAACGGTCATGCTCAGCATGATGTCGTCCTCGCCGAGCGCCGCCACGGCATGAGGGCAAAGGGCGTCGAGCAAAAGCACCTCGTTGCGGCGCAACTCGAGCCTCTCCCCCGCCACCGTCTGCGGGCAGCGCCCGCGATACACATAGCTCATCTCCACGTAATCATGCACGTGCTCGGGAACTGCATTAAAGCGCGAGTTTTTCCTTATCGTCAGGCCACGCGGCATGCCGGGCTGGGCATAGGCAAACCCTGGCTGCCCAATCTTGCGCACTGGGCATCCGTCGATTTCGACATGCTCGGTCATAATCGACCAATCAAATGCCATGCCGTCTTTATAAGCGATCTCACTGGCGCTCAGTTCGCTGAGCCTACGCTCGAGCTCGTCGATCTCCATGGCTTGCCAATCGTTGATTTAGTCATAGTTCGTCGTGATTCAGATATTAGCAGAACGCGCCGACGCGTCCATAATCTGTGCTATGCAGCAGATCGATCGAGCCAAGGAGGATCCATGACCGCGCGCTATCAGCAGGTGCTCGAGGGTACATACGACAACCATGTGCTTCCGTTTTTGTGGATGAAGGGCGAGAGCCATAAGACCGTTGCCGAGTATCTGGAGAAGATCGCCGGCGCCGACATCCACGAGGTCTGTCTCGAAAGCCGCCCACACCCCGATTTTTGCGGCGAGGGCTGGTGGCGCAACTTGCGCTTTGTCATTGACGAGTGCAAGCAGCTGGGCCTTAAGCTCTGGATCTTGGACGACGCGCACTTCCCCACGGGCTTTGCCAACGGCGCCGTCAAGGAGGCCGTGCCCGAGCTCCGCAAGATCGTGCTCACGCACCGCACGTTCGACATCGTGGGCCCCACGTCCGCCGCGAGCATCGCGCTCGCCAACATGCTCGACAAAACGGAGCGCTTCTACGGCGTGACATTTATGCAGGACGGCAGCCCCGTCGACGCCGCTTACCGAGTAATCGACGATGCAGACGGCAACCCCAGCCGCCTGGTCTTCGATGCACCTGCGGGCCTCACGCAGGCATGCGTAATGTTCACGAGCGGCAAGACCTCCTACAACGAGGACTACATCAATATGGTCGACCGCGCCTCGGTGGCGCAGCTCATCGATGCTGTCTACGAGCCGCATTTTGAGCATCTGGGCGATGAGTTTGGCAAGACGATCCTGGGCTTTTTCTCCGATGAGCCCGGATTTGCCAACGAGAAGGGCACCACGGGCCCCGATGGCATCTCGGATACGCTCATCGGCAAGGCCACCGCGCCCCTGCCCTGGTCGGCCGAGCTTGAGCGTCGCCTGCGCACGGCGCTGGGCGAGCGCTACCTGGACGAGCTCCCGCACCTGTGGAACCGCGAGCCGGCCGGCGCGCATGCACGCCACGTCTATATGGACATCGCGAGTACCCTCTATAAGGAGTGCTTCTGCGACCAGCTCGGCGACTGGTGCCGCGCGCACGGCGTGCAATACATCGGTCACGTAATCGAGGACAAGGACTGCCACGCGCGCCTGGGCGTGGGCGCCGGGCACTACTTCCGCGCCGTGGGCGGTCAGGACATGGCGGGCGTCGACATCGTGATCAACCAGCTTGTGCCCGGCATGGACCGCGGCCTTCACAGCTACGGACGCGGCGTGTGGGACCTCGAGTTCTATAACTACGTGCTGCCCAAGCTGGGCTCCTCGGCAGCACACCTCGACCCCAAAAAGCAGGGGCGCTGCATGGCCGAGGTCTTTGGCGCATTTGGATGGCACGAAGGCCTGCGCGAGATGAAGTGGATCGCCGATCATTTTTTGGTACGCGGCGTCAATTGGTTTGTGCCGCATGCCTTTAGCATGGCCGCCTTCCCCGACTGGGACTGCCCGCCGCATTTCTATGCGCATGGCCAAAACCCCCAGTTTGCACACTTTGGGCAGCTCATGAGCTATATGAACCGTACGGCGAGTCTGCTGAGCGGCGGGCGTACAACGACCCCGGTGGCGCTTCTCTACCATGCGGACGCCGAGTGGGCAGGCGAGGCGAACTTTATGCAGCATGCCGCCTGCGAGCTTATGCGCGCGCAGATCGACTTTGACATTGTGCCGGCAGAGGCATTTGAGGACGCAGGGCGCTATGCCGTTGAAATTGCCGCAGACGGCA
The DNA here is from genome assembly GCA_905205405.1 of uncultured Collinsella sp. Lineage (GTDB taxonomy): Bacteria > Actinomycetota > Coriobacteriia > Coriobacteriales > Coriobacteriaceae > Collinsella. The sequence continues at coordinate 132,189 of CAJLDK010000006.1, read as the reverse complement.
GCGGCTTTAGCGTGAACGGCCAGGCATACCGCTGCCTGGTGATGCCCGGAGCCGAGTTTGTCGGCGGAGCCGTGCTCGACTTTGCCGCGCGCGCCGCAGCCGCAGATGTTGCCGTGTACGCGCTGGATGAGTTGCCGAACAAGCGCTACGACGGTGACACTGCAGGCCGCGAGGGCTTTGCCTCCCTGGATGCAACCGCGCTCGCCGGCATCAAACTCCTGGCGACCACCGAACTCGCAGGCACACTTGCCAATACCGGTATGCAGACCGTGGTTTGCGCCGAGCCCCAGCCCTGGCTGCGCGCACTGCGCTACGAGCGGGCGGGCGAGAGCTATCTGATGCTCGTCAACGAGCATCCCAAGCAGGGTATCTCCACTCAGGTTGCGCTTGCCGACGGCACACCCGTTGCAGGCGCGCGCCTCGACCTGCTCAACGGCACCGAGCCCGCCGCCTTTGACGGCACGCTCGAGTTGGCTCCCTACGAGAGCTGCATCGTGGTCCTTGGGGCTACAGGTTCCGCCGGCGCGGCACCCGTTGGAGACGAAGCCGCATGCATCGACAGGCCCTGGGCGGTTGCCTTCTCTGCCCCTGGCACCGATGCCTTTGGCGAGCCTGTTGAGCTTGCAGACCTGCACGACCTTTCCTCGGCCGAGTTCCCCGGCAAGGCCGGCACATTCCGCTACCAGGCCTCCTTTGTCCTGGGCGAAGCGGTCACCAGCACCGTCATCGACCTTGGCGAGGTCTTTGAGACCGCAACCGTCACCCTCGACGGCAAATCCCTCGGCACCCGTATCTGTCCGCCTTACCGCTTTGAGGTCGGCGCGCTTTTGGCCGGTGAGCACGCGCTTACGATCGACATCATCAACACCCTCGATCACGCCGTCCCCGACACATTCGGCATGACCGAGCCCTCCGAGCCCAGCGGCCTCTTGGGCCCCGTACGCGTGCTCGGGTAACGCCCCGGGCGCAAACGGCCCAACAAGGACAGTGCCCCCATGTTGAGCCCGCACGGCGTCGAGCGCTCCGTCGTTCATAGACCGGCGGACCAAAACTCCCAGCCAAGCCGAACGTTTTATTTATCGTTATGATTGGTTTATCGCGACGCAAACGCATAGGAGCCATATGGATATCAGGCGAAAGATCACGCAGGGCAAAAGCCTCACCCCCACCGAGCAACAACTTGGGCAAACGGCCCTCGCCATGGGCGAGGATGTGCGCGGGCTTTCCATTAAGGAATTTGCCGCGTGCGCCAACGTTTCGGTCGCGAGCGTGCACCGCTTTTGCAAAAAGCTCGGCCTCGAGGGATTCAAAGACCTCAAGGTCGAGCTCATCCGCCAGGCGACCGAGGCGGGCAATCGGCGCGACGTGGACATCAACTTTCCCTTCGATGCCACCTCCACCCCCGCACAGGCAATGGAGCGCATGGAGGGGCTCTACCAGACCACCTTGGCCGAAACGCAGGAACTGCTCGACCCCGCACAGCTCGACTACGCCGCCAAGCTCGTCATGCGCGCCGACACCGTGGACATCTACACGGGCTCGCATAACCTGTATCCAGCGGGAATGTTCCGCGATCGCTTGCTTTCCGCCGGTAAAAGCGCGACGTGCTACGGCAGCGTCGAGGCGCAGGTGCGTACGGCGCTCGCCTCGGGCCCCGACCATGTGGCGATTGTCATCTCCTACAGCGGCCTTGCCCCCAACCTCAGGGAGATCTTGCCGATCCTCAGCAGTCGACGCGTCCCGGTCATCGTCATCGGCACACCGTACTGCGCCCGCATTCACCCCGGCTTTGCCGCCTATCTCATGGTGAGCGACCACGAGAGTATGACGCACCGCATCACGCAGTTCGCCAGCCACATCGCCGTGCAATACGTGCTCGATTCGCTCTACAGCAGCTACTTTGCCAAAGATTACGCCCGCTGTTCCGAGTTCTTAGAGCGCTCGTTTCCCTACACCCGCCTGCCCGGGCTCAAGTAACGACGAGCGTGGATTTTTGGACACTCAGATAACGAGCGTGGATAATCTCCCACTTTGAGCCCGCACACAGGCCAAAACCGGGAGATTATCCACGCTCATTTTGGGTCCCCTGGGAAACGCATGAGGAGGGCGGATAGACAACCGTTATTTGCGAGGCGTCAGCGACGTAAAGAGCCCGTGTTGGTTGCAGTAAAGATATATCCTGCCGCGCCCGGTAATATGGAAGCGCGGCTGCACCGATTGCTCTGGATAGAGCTTCTTAAAGCAGATGCCGTCCATAGTCGCATATGCCACAAAGCTAATGTAGTGATCCTTGGTCATGGGATGATCGAGCGTGACGTACCAATCGTCCTCGATGCGCTCGATGGAAAAGGCGTGGTCCGCGTCCGGCTCTTCGGCCTCCTGGGGAAACATCGTGGAGCCACAGCAGCTAAAGCTGCCTTCTCCGAGCGCGTGCACAACGTTTCCGCAGATAGGGCAAACGTAAAAGACGCCTTTGAGCATATTGCCTGCACGGTTGGCGTTGGCCCGAATGTCACCAGCCAAAAGCTCAGCCACGCTTATGCCGAGTCTCTGGGCCAAAGGCTCAACGAGGGAAATGTCGGGAAGGCCGCGGCCGGATTCCCACTTGCTGACGGCTTTATCGGTCACGCCAAGGCTTTCCGCCAGGGCGCGCTGGGTGAGGCCGCGCTCTTCGCGCAGCTGCTTGATGGCATGCGCTGCCAAAAAAGTATGGGAGGCATTGGTTTGCCGTGTCTGGTTCATGGGCTGTCCAATCAAATTGAAGAAATGGAGTGAACCGGTTCGACAGTCAGTATCCATTTGAAGGCCAGGCTCGACAACCTACGCTGCGTAGACATGCGCCAATCGAACGAGCGCGGATTTTTGGACGCTCATCCTGAGTAGTCATTTAAGAACGTCCCCAATGACCACCCCAACAAGGAGTGTCCCAAACTGCCGGCAGAAAAGGAACGTCCCCAAGTGCCGGCCCAGCAACGCCGATGTTTTGGCAACGACAGCGAGCGGGTCGCATTTGAGACAAGGTGACGTGAAACGAAAGGGCGCTGACCTTCTGGTCGCGCCCTTGAAGTTGAACGTCAGATTGTCCAAATGCGGCCCGCGCAGCGTCGAGCAGTTACGGCGTTTGGTAAAACGCCGTAACTAACGAGCTCCGTACTGCTCGTAGTAGGCGTCGATGGCGGTCTTGAGTTCGTCATCGATGACGACCTCGCCGTCGATCTCGTGGTTGTAGAGAGTCTCGACGACCTCGGCCATGGAGACGATGCTCGCGACGGGGAAACCGTACTTGGCCTCGATCTCCTTCTGCGCGGTGGTCACGCCACCCTTGCCGACCTCCATGCGGTTGAGGGACACGATCAGGCCCTTGATCTCGACATCGGCAGCAGCCTTGACCTTGGGATAGGTCTCGTCGATGGACTTACCGCTGGTGGTGACGTCCTCGACCATGACCACGCGGTCGCCGTCCTGGGGCTCATAGCCCAGCAGGTTGCCCTTATCGGCGCCGTGGTCCTTGGCCTCCTTGCGGTCGCAGCAGTACTTGACCTCCTTGCCGTACAGCTCGTGGTAGGCAATCGCGGTCACGACGGCCAGCGGAATACCCTTGTAGGCCGGCCCAAACAGCACATCAAAGTCGTCGCCAAAGTTATCGTGGATGGCCTGGGCGTAATACTCGCCCAGCTTCTTGAGCTGATAGCCCGTCACGTAGGCGCCGGCGTTCATAAAGAACGGGGACTGACGGCCGCTCTTGAGCGTAAAGCTGCCGAACTTAAGAACGTCGGACTCGACCATAAACTTGATGAACTCTTGCTTGTAAGCCTCCATGCGGGCTCCTCTCGTAATCGCGTACGTGCCTTCCAGTTTAGCGCAGGCGAAGCGTCGATGCGGGCGCGCTTTGAGGCCACGGCATTCTGTAAAGGCTTTGTCAGGGGCAACGGTTTTCCGAACAATGGGGGTTGACATGTCAAACCCCCTCATCAAGAATACGGGCGGATTAGAAAGGGTACGAGATACCCAAAGCGCGCTGCGCCCGTCCATAAGGAGGTGTGCCATGGAAGGCAGTCATAGTCGAAAAACCTGCATGTCGCCCTCGGCACGCCGCGAGGATTCCGTATTCGCATAAGCGTCACGAACCGATCGTCAAAACCGCCACAAAGGTGCCTGTCCCCTTTGTGGCGGTTCGCGAGCTTGACGTGAGCGACATCTAGGTTTTTTGAAGCAAATACGACACGTACGCTAACTCCCTTCAACAAGGAGGACCCTATGCTGATGCTCAAAACCGCTACGGTACTCGAAGCTATCTCCAAGCGCCGCCGCACGGCGCGCCCTACCGCCCACGCCGGCCTGCCCAAGAACACCATATTCGCCGCCACCCATTGTGCTGAGGACACTCTCGTACTGCTTGACGCCACGGCAAACGGCCTCACCGCCGAGCAGGCAACCGAGCGCCTGGACGCCTCCGGCCCCAACACCATCGAGGCGCCGACCAAGACACTCGCCCGCCGTATCGCCGACGCCTTTGTCGACCCCTTCGCCGGCATCCTCGCCGCTCTCGCGCTGGTCTCGCTCTACATCGACGTGCTCGCCGTGCCCGAACCGCAGCGCGACCCCTCCACGGTCATCGTCATCGGCATCATGTTGCTGGTATCGGGCGGTATGAAGTTTATCCAAGAAGCCCGCAGCGGCAATGCGACCGAGGCCCTCAAGGACCTGGTCTCCAACACTTGCACCGCTCTGCGCGACGGTGAGCGCGTCGAGATCCCCTTCGACGAGCTCGTCCCCGGTGATGTGATCCGCCTCTCTGCCGGCGACATGGTGCCGGCCGATGCCCGCATCATCACCGCGCGCGACCTGTTTGTGATCGAGTCCGCACTCACCGGCGAGAGTGAGGCTGTCGAGAAGACCGCTGCCATCACCGTCGTCGAGGGCGCCGACGACTCCGCACTGCCGCTCTCTGCCTGCAAAAACATCGTCTTTACCGGCACCTCCGTGCAAAACGGCACCGCTATGGCACTTGTCGTAGCCACCGGCTCGGACACTTACCTGGGCGGCATCGCCAAGATGCTCAACGGACGCGGCGAGAAGAGCGCGTTTGACCGCGGCGTCTCGAGCGTCTCCATGCTGCTCGTACGCCTCATGCTCGTTATGGCGCCGGCCGTCTTTGCCATCAACGCCGCCACCAAGGGCAACGTCATCGACGCGCTGCTGTTCGCCACGAGCGTGGCCGTGGGCATCACGCCGCAGATGCTTCCCGTCATCGTGACCACGAGCCTGTCGCAGGGCGCCAAGGACCTCGCCCGTCGTCAGGTTATCGTCAAGGAACTGCCGGCGATCCAAAACCTCGGCGCGATGGACGTCCTGTGCTGCGACAAGACCGGCACCCTCACCGAAGACCGCATCGTGCTCGAGCGCTACCTCAACACCGACGGCAACGAAGACGCACGCGTGCTGCGCCATGCGTTTTTGAACAGCTTCTTCCAGACCGGCCTCAAGAACCTTATCGACCTGGCCGTCATCGACCGCGCCGATGTGACGCCCTCGGCCGCAGCACCCGATTCCATGCTGGGCCAGAGCCTGCGCGACCGCTATACCAAGATCGACGAGGTGCCCTTCGATTTCTCGCGCCGTCGCCTGAGCGTAGTTGTCGCCGACGCCCAAGGCAAAACCCAGATGGTCACCAAGGGAGCTGCCGAGGAAATGCTCGAGATCTGCTCCTTTGTCGAGGTCGATGGTGCCGCCCAGCCGCTTACCAAAGATAAGCTCGCCCAGATTCGCAAGCAGGTAGCCGGGCTCAACGCCGAGGGCCTGCGCGTGATTGCCGTGGCGCAGAAAACCAATCCGCGCTGCGTGGGCGAGTTTGGCATCGCCGACGAGTGCGACATGGTGCTGATGGGCTTTTTGGCCTTCCTCGATCCGCCCAAAGCAAGTGCCGCGGGCGCCGTCGCCACCCTCGAGGCCAAGGGCGTCGCCGTTAAGGTCCTGACCGGCGACAATGACCGTGTCGCCGCCACCGTCTGCGAGCAGATCGGCATCGACGCGAGCAACGTCTTGCTGGGCTCCGAGATCGATGCGCTCGACGACGCCGAGCTTGCCGAGCGCGCCGAGAACACCCACCTCTTCGCCAAGCTCTCGCCGCTGCAGAAGGCGCGCCTGGTGCGCGTCATACGCGAGTTGCTCGGCCACACCGTGGGCTTTATGGGCGACGGCATCAACGACGCCGCCGCGATGCGTGCGAGCGACTGCGGCATCTCGGTCGACTCCGCCGTCGATATCGCCAAGGAATCCGCCGATATCATCTTGCTCCAAAAGGACCTGGGCGTGCTCGAGCGCGGCATCATCGAAGGCCGCCGCACCTACGGCAACCTGCTCAAGTACCTCAAGACCACGGTGAGCTCCAACTTTGGCAACGTGCTGTCCGTAACCGCTGCGAGCCTGTTCTTGCCGTTTTTGCCCATGAGCGCTCTGCAGCTGGTGCTGCTGTCGCTGGTCTACGAGATCGTGTGCATCGCACTGCCGTGGGACACCGTCGACAACGCCTGGACTGCCCGCCCGCGCGCTTGGGACGCTGCGTCCATCAAGGGCTTTATGCTCGAGCTGGGCCCCGTGAGCTCGCTGTTTGATATCGCGACTTTCGCCGCGCTCTTCTTTGTGGTGTGCCCCGCCGCCGTGGGCGCAAGCTGGGCAGAGCTTGCCGCTATAGGCGACGTCGCAGGCATGGCGGCCTTTACGGCGCTCTTCCAGAGCGGTTGGTTTGTCGAGTCCATGTGGTCGCAGACGCTCGTGGTCCACATGCTGCGCTCCCCGCGCCTGCCACGCCCGCGCGACCACGCCGCGCCCGCGCTGTGCCTCCTCACCGTGCTGGGCCTGGTGCTCGTCACCTGGCTGCCGGCAAGCCCCATCGCCGATGCGCTGGGTCTCATGCCGCTGCCGCCAATCTTCTTCGCGCTGCTCATCGGCATTGTCGCCGCCTACATCGCGCTCACCCAACTGGCCAAGCGCCGCTACATCGCCCGCCACGGCGAGCTGCTGTAACTTCACCGGCACCCTCGTCAAGGATGTTTGGGCCGCCGCGACCCGCCCCCGCTGGCCGCGGCGGCCCAAAACAGCTAAAAACGCCCCTCACCCCCGCTTTAATTTCTTTTGCAAGTTTTAACTTCTTTTGCTTTCTTTCACTTCTTTTAACAAGGCGCCCGGCGGGCATAAGTTGCTCGCCGGGGGTGTCGGTTCGACGAAGAGGCCTCAGCCGTAGCAACGGATTGCCCAGCGAGAGATTTCCCAAGTGCCAACTCAAACAGTACATGTTTAATCTGTTTCGTTAATTGAAATGCGTAAATATGGTTAACCAAAGAATTGATATTTGGTTAAATAGTAACTGTATATTTGGTTAAATGTACTGGTAAACAATGGTGATAATTATGCCAAAGAAGTACTACACTAGAATTATCGAAAATGAGCTTGACCAGCTGCTGGGTATATTCGGCGCCGTTCTCATCGAAGGACCGAAATGGTGCGGAAAGACGACCACGGCCGAGACCCGTGCGGCGTCCAGGCTCCTTCTCATGGACCCGTCCCGCAACTTCGAGAATCGCTTGCGTGCCGAGACTGACCCGGCTCTTGCCGTTTCCGGCGAGGTGCCGCGGCTGATTGACGAGTGGCAGGAGGTTCCGAAACTTTGGGACGCGGCACGGTTTGAGTGCGACAACCGCAGCGGCGAGCCTGGTCAGTTCATATTTACGGGGTCAGCGACACCGCGAGACGACGAACGTCCAATGCACAGTGGCGCTGGAAGGTTCGCTAAATTGCGCATGGATACCATGACGCTTTTCGAGCTTGGGAAATCCAGCGGCGCGGTTAAGCTGTCGGGCATTATTTCTGGCGAAAAGTTCAATGGCGCTTTCGGATCGCTGGATTCCGCCTCGATTGCCGAGTACGTTGTCCGTGGCGGATGGCCCGCGGCGGTCGGTCGCGATGCGCTGGCTGCGTCGGCGATGGCGAAACGTTACATCGGCATAGTCGCCGAAGAAGATTTGTCTCGTGTCGACGGCTCTCGCCGCGACCCTGAAAAGGTCAAAGCTGTCATCGAATCGCTTGCGCGCAATGAATCCACTTTGGCGACACTCAAGACGCTCGTAGCCGATCTTGGTGGAGAAGTATCGAGACAAACGGCGGCATCATATATATCCCTTCTCGCTCGGGTTAGTTTCGTTCGCGATATTCCCGCATGGAACCCCGCAATGAGATCTCCCGTGCACTTAAGAGAATCGAAGAAGCATCATCTCGCTGATCCGTCACTGGCGGCCGCTGCGCTCGGAGCGACTCCGGCGACATTGCTGCTAGATTTCAAGACGCTTGGGCTGCTTTTTGAATCGTTGGCCCTTCATGATTTGTGGGTTTATGCGCAGGCAAATGGAATGGGCCTCTATCACTATCACGATTCTCGCGATCTAGAAGTCGATGCAGTCATTGCGGCTCCCGGTGGAACGTGGATCCCGGTCGAAATCAAGCTCAGCTCCGCCCAAATCGAAGAGGCGTCTGACAGCCTTATTGCTGTCGAGAAGCGTATGGTTGCCGCCGGAAACAACCCGCCAGTTTCGAAAGTCGTAATCATTGGATTTGGTTCACAAGCCTATGTCACTGACCGCGGCGTCCAAGTTGTTCCGCTGGATGTGCTCGCGCCGTAGTGCAATTGCAAGTTTTTACTTCTTTTAACAAGGCACCCGACGGGCATAGGCTGCTCGCCGGGCGCCTTGGTTAGGATACTATTGCTGTTGAGAACGCCTAGGCCAAATCTTCGCCGTTGGTGGCGATAACCTTCTTGTACCAGTCAAAGCTCTTCTTCTTGGAACGCTTGAGGGTGCCGTTGCCGGCGTCGTCGCGGTCCACATAGATAAAGCCGTAGCGCTTGGACATCTCGCCCGTACCGGCCGAGACCAGGTCGATCGGGCCCCAGGTGGTGTAGCCCAGCAGGTCAACGCCGTCCTCGGTCACCGCATCGCGCATCGCGGCAATATGCTGACGCAGGAAGTCGATACGGTAGTCGTCGTTGATAGAACCATCCTCCTCGACAACATCCCTGGCACCCAGACCGTTCTCAACCACAAACAGCGGCTTCTGATAACGGTCGTACAGGTCATTAAGGGTGATGCGGAAGCCCAGCGGATCGATGGCCCAGCCCCACTGGCTCTCCTGCAGGTAGGGGTTCTTGGCGCCGGCGAAGGCGTTGCCCTGGGTGCGCTTGACATCGGGGTTGTCGGCACCGGCAGAGCAACGGGTGCTGTAGTAACTAAAGCTGATGAAGTCGACGGTGTTGGCAGCCAGGACCTCGCGGTCCTCGTCGGTCATGCCCACATCGATGCCCAGGCGCTCGAGTTTCTTGACGGCATAGGCCGGGTAGTAACCGCGGCTCTGGACGTCGACGAAGAAGTAATTGTCCTGGTTGTCAAGCTGAGCCTGGCGTACATCGCCCGGACGGCAGCTGTAGGGATAGTAGGTGCCCGCGGCGAGCATGCAGCCGATCTTGACCTCGGGGTCGATCTCGTGGGCGATCTTGGTTGCCCAAGCGCTGGCGACGAGCTCGTTGTGGGCGGCCAGGTACTCGACGGCTTCCTTGTTCTCGCCCTCCTCAAAGACCAGGCCGGCACCCATAAACGGCAGGTGAAGGATCATGTTGATCTCGTTGAAGGTGAGCCAGTACTTCACCAGGCCCTTGTAGCGGGTGAAGATCGTGGTCGCGAGGTTCTTGTAGAAGTCGATGAGCTTGCGGTTGCGCCAGCCGCCGTACTCCTTGATGAGGTGGACGGGGCAGTCGAAGTGCGTGATGGTCACGAGCGGCTCGATGCCGTGCGCCTGGCACTCGCGGAACACGTCCTCGTAAAAGGCCAGGCCGGCCTCGTTGGGCTCGGCCTCGTCACCGTTGGGGAAGATACGGGTCCAGGCCAGGCTCACGCGGAAGGTCTTAAAGCCCATCTCGGCAAAGAGGGCAATGTCCTCCTTGTAGTGATGGTAGAAATCGATGCCGGTCTGCGCGGGATAGTAATAGCCGTCCTCGAAGTCGAGCATCTTGCGCTGGCCGGAGACCACCGCGTAACGCTCCGGGCCGTGCGGCGCCACATCCACGTTGGCCAGGCCGCGACCGTCAACGTTGTACGCGCCCTCGCACTGGTTGGCAGCCGTCGCGCCGCCCCACAGGAAGTCATTACGGAAAGCCATGCATCGATCCTTTCACACGCTGTTTGTCGTGGCTTCAGTATCCCCGTAAGCAGCGCGCCACTCAACGGCAACGGCGCAGGTCGGCACTTCTTTTCGCGCACAGACGCCCGGCAGCCGCCCCCGTCTGACACTTTTTGATACCTGCCCGCCCAAACCGCCAACCACCACAAAGGGGACAGGCACCTTTGCGGCGGATTGGGCCCGGTTTGTCTCGATCTGTAACAGTTAGGCAGCCAAAACCGGGCCTGGTGTTACAGATCGAGATTTTTCGGGCAGCCCCTTCAGTTTGTCTAAATCTGTAACAGGTAGAGACGATTTAGCCCGCTAGATGTTACAGATCGAGATGGAAGATTCTAGTCGCAGGCGATGTCGAGGTTCTTGCCGACGAGGCCTACGTAGCCGCCTTCGGCTGCTTTGGGGCTGTCGGCGTGGCAGAGGACCCACTTGTCGGCCTTCCAGTAGCAGTAGCTGTCGCCGGCCGCGGGCATGTCGGCCGCCGCCTCGGGGCGCGGGCCGTTGGTACCCGCCGGCAGCGCAACCATCACTTGGAAGCCGCCGTCGTCGACCATGCAGGGCGTGTAGTGAAGCGTGGTGTTGAAGACCTCGACGACCTTGCCCGCCGGCACGCGGAACGCCTTGACGCACGCGGTGTCGAGCTTGCCGTCCTCGATCTCCCAGCGATGCGCCACGAGCAGGATAAAGTCGCGGGCGCCCAGGTTAAACTCGCTGGCGCGGTGATACTCCAGGCAGTTGAGGCGTGTGTTGTGGCCGTTGCACCAGCCGAGCTGGAAGGGGCGGCCGCCAAACATGAGAAAGCCCAGTTTGTCGGCATCCTTGACGCCCTCGAGCTCCGGCGCACTTGCTACGTACTTACTGCCCTCGGGGATGGGCGTGGCAGAGAGCGCCTCGAGCACGGGCGACGTGAGCACGGACGGAACGTTATCCCAAACGTTGCCATAGGATTTGAACTCGGGATCGTTGACAGAGTAGATATGCATGTTCACTCCTGTTTGTAAATGTGACTATACGAACATTCTAGAACAAACATGAGCGATTTTGAACGCTCGTCCCGACCAATCAACAAAAAGGCGCCCCCGCATAAGCGAAGGCGCCCAATGCGCTCGTTTTGGGCGATAAAGCTCTTATGCCTGCTGATAGTGCAGGTGCTTCTCATCGATATCGGCCAGATCGCGGTCGAGGTAGCGGCGCGCGAGCCAGTTTGCCATGGGAAGGTTCTGGTCCAGGTAGTTACCGCACTCCTCGGGAGCGGCACCGGGGACATCGCCCTCAAAGCCGGCGACAAACTCGAACAGTTCGCGCACGAGCGGCAAGATTTCCTCGCTCGTCAGCTCACCAAAGACAACCAGGTAAAAGCCCGTACGGCAGCCCATGGGCCCAAAGTAGACAATGCGGCTCGACCACTCGGCATGATTGCGGAGGAACGTCGCGCCCAGGTGCTCGATGGTGTGGCACTCGGCCGTGTTCATGACCGGCTCTTTGTTGGGCGTGGTCAGGCGTAGGTCAAAGGTGGTGACGGCGGCGCCGGTCGCCGGATCGCGGTCGATGCGGCTCACGTACACGCCGGGCTCAAGCAGCAGATGGTCAACGGAAAAGCTCGCGATGCGCTCCATGGCAGATCCTCTCGATAGTCAAATTGGGACGGGGCTCTTTTAGCTGGTTCGAATGGTCGCACCAATCATACCAGTCAAAAAAGCCCCGTCCCAAAAAGACAACTTAGCCAAGGACACGGGCCATACGGGCCTTGAACTCGGACAGGAAGCGCGGGGTATCGACGGTCAGCGCCACGAGTGTGCTCTTGTCGGGATCTGCCACGCGGCGCTCATCGCAGATGGTGCGGCCGCGATACTCACCCAGCAAGTCAACACGCAGGTTACAGCCGAGCGCACCCACGAGCGTGGGATCAATCGCCACGGCAACCGCCAGCGGATCGTGCAGCGCGCAGCCGCCCAGGTAGGACGCGTTCATCTCGTACGAACCAATGTAGTGCTCGACCATGCTCGCAAATGCGCAGCCGGCCATGGTTCCCGAACCCGTCCAGCCGGCAATGTCGCGGCGCGTGAGCACCACGCGATGCGTCACGTCCAGGCCCACCATGGTGAGCTTACGGCCCGAGCGCAGCACCGCGTCGGCTGCCTCGGGGTCGCTCGCCATGTTGGCCTCGGCGCCCGCGCTCACGTTACCGGGCACGGTAAGGGCGCCGCCCATCACGACCACGCGGCCGATGGACATCATCGCCGCCGCATCGCGCTCCAGGGCGAGCGCTAGGTTGGAGAGCGGGCCAGTCGCTACGTAGACCAGATCGGGACCATAGGTGCGCGCGGCATCGATCAGATAATCGACCGCAGCGTTGCCGTCGGCCGAGGTCGCCCCCACCGGCTCGTAGGGCGACGCGGGCACGCTCGCGCCGCCGATGCCGTTCTTGCCGTGAATGAGCGCGGTGGACGCCGGCGGCGTATAGGGCTCAGTCGCTTGCAGAGGACGGTCGGCACCCAGGTACACCGGCACCTCGGGACGGCCCAACAGGTCGAGCATCGCCAGGCAGTTGTGCGCCGACTGCTCGACGCGCACGTTGCCAAAGCACGTGGTGATGCCCACGAGCTCCACCTCGGGACTCGCGATGGCATAGGCGAGCGCCATCGCATCGTCCACACCCATATCCAGATCAAGGATCAGCTTCTTGGTTGCCATTGTTTTACTCCGCTTCTCCGTCTTTATCGTTTAACCAAACCAATGTTCAACTTCGGCGCGCGTGGGAATCGATTGCTGAGCGCCCAGGCGCGACACCGTCACTGCCGAGGCGCGAGCACCCGCGGCCATGCACTCAAAGGGCGGCAGGCCCTCCAGGCGAGCCGCCGCAAGCGCACCAATAAACGTATCGCCCGCGGCCGTCGTATCGACCACCACGCTCGAAAGCGCCGGCATGCGCAGCGGCTCACCGCCATCGCCGAGCGTAACCGAGCCGGCGCCGCCCAGCGTGATGACCGCAGCCCCGGCGCCCTTATCGAGCAGCGCATTGAGCGCGGCGACGCAGCTCGCATCATCTGTGGGCAGAATGCCCGTCAGCACCTGGCACTCGGTCTCGTTGGGGCAGACCAGGTCGACCGCAGGCCACGCTCCTGCCGGCAGGTCGCAGGCGGGCGCCGGGTTAAAGATCGTATAGAACCCCAGCTCGTGAGCGCAAGAAAGCGCCGCGGCCGTTGCTGCAAGGTCACATTCGCCCTGGGCAATAAAGACGCTTCCGGCAGCCGGGGCAATCTCGCTGGCATCGCCGTCGAGCTCGTCGGCCACCAAGCGCCTCAGTGCGCGGGCAACGTCCTCGCCCGCAAGCGCATGGTTGGCGCCCGGCGACAGCACGATGCGGTTGTCGCTCTCACAGCGAATGATAGTCGCGGTACCGGTCTCCACGTCATCGCGACGCGCCACAAACTCAACGCCCACGCCGGCATCCTGGAGCCCTGCCACAAGCGCATCGCCAAAGGTATCGCGCCCAACAGCGCCAATCATGCACGTGCGCGCACCCATGCGCGCAGCGGCAACGGCCTGATTGGCTCCCTTACCGCCGGCGTTGGTGATAAAACCGCTGCCACCGACGGTCTCGCCCGCGCGCGGCATGCGCTCGCACGCCACCGAAAGGTCCATGTTCATGCTGCCGAACACCGCAACGATGCTGTGATCCGCCATGGAAACCTCCTCGTCTTCAGGCTTTGCGCCCACCGTCGACCAACGATTGTGCACTCTCGCACCCCCTATAACTTTAGTCCACTTTGATGTGGACGCGCGCTTGAGCTTGCGCCAGCAGCAAGCATTCACAGGGGCAGGCAGCTACAATGAATACGTGCTGATTATTCTCGTCATTGGATGATGTTTTATGGAACAATTCTCGCAATCGGGCTCGCGCGGTCGACGCCGCACGGGCAACGAGCCGGCGCCGCACGAACGCGTGAAGGGCGAGCGCCGTGCCAACGAGCCGCGACGCACCGCGAGCCCCCATCGCGCTTCTGCCAACAACGCGGGCCGTGCCAACACTCCCGCCGCGGAGCAGACGCCTGCTCGCCCCAAGTCCCGCTATATCCCCGCCCTCGACGGCCTACGCACGCTTGCCGTCGTCGCAGTGGTGCTCTATCACCTCAACCTCACGTGGGCTCAGGGCGGCCTGCTCGGCGTCACGATCTTCTTTGTGCTTTCGGGCTATCTGATCACGCGCTTGCTGCTCAACGAAGTCGCTAAGACCGGACGCATCGACCTCAAGAGCTTCTGGATTCGCCGCATCCGTCGCCTGGTCCCCGCCGTGGTAACGGTAGTGTTTGTAACCTGCGCGCTGTGCACTATCTTTAACCACGTGATGCTCACCAAGATGCGCCCCGACATCCTGCCGTCGCTGCTGTTCTTCAACAACTGGTGGCAGATTGCCCAAAACGTCTCGTACTTCAATGCTCTGGGCGACCCCTCGCCGCTCACGCACTTTTGGTCGCTTGCCATCGAGGAACAGTTCTATCTGATTTGGCCGCCACTGCTGTTTGCCATGGTATCCATGCATGTGAGCAAGCCCAACACGCGCCGCGTGGTTCTGGGCCTTGCCGCGGTATCTGCCCTCGCCATGATGGTGCTCTATAACCCCGCCGCCGACCCCAGCCGCGTGTACTACGGCACCGACACCCGCGTGTTCTCGCTGCTGCTCGGTGCCTGGATGGCCTTTATCCCCGATCGCGACCTGGCGCTGGTGCGTCTCGTCCATCGTTTGGGGCTCAATCGCCTGGCTGGCACTGCCAAGCACGGCAAGAGCGCCGAGGGCAAGCCTGGCGAGAAGGCCGACGAATCAGCCGAGACCGCCCCGGCACAGCCGAGCGCCCTCGTGCGTTTTTGGTCCTCGCCCGCATCCATCGATGTATTGGGCGTCGTGGGTCTGATTGGCCTTGCCGCCATGGTCGCGCTCACCAACGGCTACACCGCGTTCCAGTATCGCGGCGGCACGCTGCTGTGCTCGATCCTCACACTCATGGTCATCGCAGCCTGCGTGCAGCCCCAGGGAATGGTTGCCCGCGCGCTGTCCGTCGAGCCGCTCGTGTGGGTTGGCAAGCGCTCGTACAGCATCTACCTGTGGCACTATCCGCTGCTTCTGCTTATGAACCCGGTCGCCAACATCAACGATACACCGTGGTGGCAGTACATTTTGCAGGTGCTGTTGGTGGTCGCCGTGGCCGAATGCTCATATCGCTTTATCGAGACGCCGTTTAGAAAGGGCGCCTTTGGGCGCACCGTATCCGAGTTCCGCGACGGCACCGCCACGCCCGCCAACTGGGCACGCGCGCACGTCCCTGTCTGCGCAACCTGCGCTGTCGTGTTGGTCGTTGCACTGGGCGGCCTGATCTTTGTGCCGGAGACCTCCGCACTGAGCGGTGAGGGCGCCGAAGTTCTGAACAAGGAAGCCAAAAACACCGCGCCCGCCGACCAACAGGCGGCTGACGACACCGACAAGGACAACGACGGCTTCCCCGATGGCTCCTACGATCTGCTTATGATCGGCGACTCCGTGTCGCTGCGTGCCGTGGACACCTTTGACGGCGTGTTCCCGCACAGCCATATCGATGCCGAAAAGGGCCGCCAGTTTGATGCGGGCCGCGCGACATTTGAGGGCTATATCCAGCAGAACCTTGCCGGCAAGATCGTGGTCTTTGCGCTGGGCACCAACGGCTTGGTAACCGACGATCAGATCGACGCCATCATGGCAGATGCGGGAGATAAGCGTATTGTGGTGTTTGTGAACACACGCAGCCCGCAGCCGTGGGTTGGCTCTACCAACCAGGCCATCGCCAACGCCGCTACGCGCTACAAGAACGTGCGCGTTATCGACTGGTACGGATACAGCGCCAACCGCAACGACCTGTTCGATGGCGATGGCACGCATCTATCGACCACTGGCGTAACTGAGTACCTCAACTTGATCCACGATGCAGTCAAGAAGGACCTGCCCGTGCATCCCGAGGATCACGTCAACGATCCGCAACCGGCAGCCGTCAAGTCTGCCACCGACGCACTCGTCAATGCGCTCGCTCTCAAGCCGCACAAACTGGGCACCGACAAGTAACCTGCAACGCAAACTTCCCACATCCGGAGGGGGTGCCTGCCACGGCAGGCACCCCCTCCGGCAGTTAGGGACGTTCCTTATGTGCCGGCACCTAGGGACACTCCTGACACAGCCGAGGAACGCCCTCCTTGCGACCGAATTCTGGGCACCTCGCCACCCCGAACGTTGTTTCCAAGCCCACACCCGCAGCAAACAACCCAAAATCACTCTTTTCGAGCCGGCTCCAAGGGGTCGTGGACAAAAAGGGGCAAATATGAGTACTGTTACCATTTTAGTAGCAGGCAAAACCACCCAAAATGGCGCTCATGCGGTAGCGCGCGACCCTTCCAGTTGACCAGAATGGCCGGCTTAGGACTTGGAGACCCGCTTTTAATAAACAGATTCTTAACTATGTTCATTATTTTCTTGGTCGTAAATGCTATCGGCAAGGCAACAGTACTCATATTTGGCATTTTTTGTCCACTGCCATATAACTAACGCCCTATTGCGGGCAAAAAACAGGCCGCAGTCCATCGCTGCGGCCTGTTTGGAGTCCAAAAGAGGCGCTAAGCGCTGTAACCCATCGCCTGTAGAACAAACATGACGACCGTCAGCACCGTAATCACACCGATAGTCGCCCAAGTGAGCACATTCCACACGCGGCCGTTGCGGTTAGTGCCCATAATGTGACGGTCAGCGGCAATAACCACCTGGAACACCAGAACCACGGGCAGCAGCACGCCATTGATGACCTGCGAGGTCATCATAATCTGGAACAGATCGACGCCGGGCATAAGCACCAGCACGGCAGAGATACCGATGATGGCCGTAATGATGCCGCGATAGACCGGGGCCTCGTCCCAGCTGCGGTCGGCACCGCGCTCCCAGCCAAATGCCTCGCAGATAGCGCTCGACGTAACGCCCGGCAGCACGCAGGCGGCCAAGAAGCTCGCCGCGACCAGGCCCGAGGCAAACAGTACCGTGGACCACTGACCCGCAATAGGCTCCAGCGCGCGGGCAGCATCGGCGGCATCGCTAATCTGAATACCCGCCGGGAACAACACCGTACCGGTCGTGATGATAATAAAGCCGGCAATGACATCGGCAGCAAGCGAGCCGCTCACGGTATCGATGCGCTGCAGCACGATATCGTCCTCGCCCGCGTTCTTATCGACCACGTTGTTCTGCGCCAAGAAAATCATCCACGGCGCGATGGTGGTACCGATCGTTGCGACCACGAGCGACACGTAGCTGGGGTCATTTTGAATGTTAGGCACGACCAGGTCGACCGCGACCTCACCCCAGTTGGGGCCAGCCATAAACGCGGCGACGATATAGGTCACGAACACGCAGCTCACCAGCAGCAGAATCTTCTCGATGCGCTGGAAACTACCCGACATGGTAAGCATCCATACCAGCAGCGCCACCAACGGCACCGAGATGCTCGCCGGCACGCCAAAGAGAGCAAGACCGCTGGCGATGCCCGCAAACTCCGAAATGGTCACAGCCGTGTTGGCGATCAACAGCGCCGCCATAGCAAGTACACTCTTGCGCACGCCAAAGCGCTCGCGAATGAGCGATGCCAGGCCCTTACCCGTGACGCAGCCGCAGCGCGCCGCGGTCTCCTGCGTCACGATGAGCAGCACAGTCATGACGGGAAGCATCCAGAGCATCTTGTAGCCATAGCTGGCGCCCGCACTGGAATACGTTGCAATGCCGCCGGCGTCATTGCCCGAAAGCGCCGCCAGCAGACCGGGACCCATAGCGCCAAAGATGGCCGCGATGGTCAGCTTTTGCTTGGTGCCCGACTTTTGCTTGGTATTTTGCACGCGACCACCTAACCCATGACTGACATGGCGAGCAGCACCGCGGCGATGCAATACGCCACACACGAGATCATGACGGCAATAACGTTCATGGCGGTGCCCGACGTGTTGAGGTCATGCTCGTCACGCCAGAACAGCACCATCAGGTAAATCACGGCACTCATGTTGCCAACCAGGCAAATGATGGCAGCGATATTAAAGCACCCGGTAAAGAGTTGCTCCTCAAACATGGGCGCATCGGGGAATGCAGCGGTGCGCACCAGCTGGGCGCACAGGTAGGTCACGAGTGACAGAATCAGGCCCATGCCCGTGCTCTGGAAGAAGAACCCCAGATACGGCTTGGGCTCGTCGTCGTGACCGTCATACTCCAGGAAGTAGTTCTTGACGAACGACACCATGCGCGAGGCCGCCAGCAGCACGAGCGGCATGGCGCACATGGGGAACACCACCAGATGCGCGGAGCCGAGCGCCGTTCCCAGCACGGTCGCCATGATGCACGACGCGATGCCCCATACAACAACCCAGTACTGGCGATGCACGAACCAGCTGAGCACGTTCGTCGAGTCGTCGGACGCGCTGTCACCCGAGCCGACACCAGCGATCTGCAGGTCCTCCTGATGCTCCTCGGCGATAACGTCCATGGCGTCGTCGAAGGTTACGATACCCAGGATGTGGCGGTTCTCGTCGCAGACGGGGATAGCGACCAGGTCATACTTGGTCATCTCGTCCGTTACGTCTTCCTGGTCCTCGTCGGGCGACACGTAGACCAGGTCGCGATAGGCCAGCTGACCCAGCGTGGCGTCGCGATCGGCTACGATCAGCGTTCGCAGCGAAAGCACACCGGTCAGCATGCCGCTCGGATCCTCGGTATAGACGTAGTAGACGCTCTCGAAGTCCTCGTCGAGCTCGCGAATCGCCTCGATGGCGTCACCGACCGTTGCCGTGGCGGGCAGGGAGACAAACTCCGAGGTCATGATGCGGCCGGCGGTGTTGTCCTCATACCCCAGCAGGTTACGAATCGCCTTCTCCTCCTTGACGCCCATCAGGCGCAGGAGCTTCTCGGCCTTCTCGTAATCAAGCTCGTCGATCAGGTCGGCAGCGTCGTCCGGGTCCATCATGGCCAGCATCGACGATGCGTCGGTGTCGGACAGGCCCTCGAGCATTTCGGTCATAAGCTCGTCGTCATCGAACTCCGAGATGGCCTCGGCGGCCTGGGCAGTATCGAGCTGCGCAAACACCTGCGCACGCAAGCGCGGGTCGAGCTGCTCGATAATGTCGGCGATGTCGGCAGGGTGCAGCTCGCCGAGCGTCTTGTGCGACACCGAGAGTTGAATGTTCTTGGTCGAGCGGTCGAGCAGGTCCATGTAGGACCAAGCGATGATGTCCTCACTGAGCGGCTTGCCCAGGTGCTTCATAAAGCCTTCGACGATATGCTCGAGTGCGGGGCTGATCGCGCGCAGCAGACCGCGGGCACCGACCTCGGCACCCAGCAGGCGCAGCTGGTTTTCGCCCGACATGGAAAACTTGATGTCGTTGACGCGCACGACCTTCATGCCCTGCGTGTCGACGATCTGCTTATTGAGAACATCGCGCGCCAGCAGGAGCTCGGTCGGCTGCAGGTACGAGAAGCGAATATTGGTGGCAGACGTATTGAGATACACGCCCGTCTCGTCGATGCGGTCGACCCATTTGCGCCAGCTGATCATGAACGGCGTTTTGCCGGGACCGCGGAACGCGAGCGACGTCACGTGCGGAAAAACTTCGCCGGTTGCAATGCCAAAATCGTTGACCACGCCGAGCTTTTCGCCGTCGACGTCCAAGACTGGCAATTTGAGCATCTCACTCAGATAATTCAATGGTGCTCCCCATCATTATTCCTCCGGACGCGGCCGCGCGTGCGGCGTCCGGGGGCTTCTGGATATGTATACGCATGCGCGGGCGGCACGCCGCTCGACGCTTACACCCCGTGCATGCGCAAAAAGCACCTGCATGGGGTCATCGACTGTATGGTCGAGGTTTGGATTTCACCTGTAACCTTTCTCTTGACCCTCATTAACCGCAGTAACTATAGCATCAGCATCGCCCTGCGGCATCGAATTTATGCGCTGCACATTGCAGGCATACCAAACGCTGACGTATCCGTGACATAGCCATTGGGGACGTTCTTAAACGACTACCCAATGACTACTCTGTAGTGTCATCGTCCTCGGCAAGTTGGGGGAACACGGCGTCCTTGGGCATGGTGACCTTCGTCAGCAAGGTGAGCTTTTTGCTCAGCGACGTGTCCGTCTTGACCAGGTCGCTGAGCGTCACGATCTTGTAGCCGTCGGCGACAAGACCATCGATAATCTGCGGCAGCGCCTCGAGCGTCTGCTCGGCGCACTCATCGCTATCGGTGAGCAGCACAATATTGCCCGGCGTCACCGAGTCGAGCACGGTCGATACTTGCTCGTCAGCGCCGTTGAGCAGCCAGTCGCCCGAATCGATATTCCACGAAACCACGGCGGACACCAGGTCCATCGAATCGATCCAGTTTTGCTCGTCAAACGCGGCGTAGGGGGCACGCAGCAACATCGTCTCGACACCGGTCGCCGACTTAATCGCCTCGGTGCCCTTCGTGATCTGCTTGCGCACCGTCTCGCGATCCTCGCCCTTGAGCGAATCATCGCTGTAGCTGTTGGAGCCGATCTCGCACCCGGCATCGACAATCGCTTTGGCAGTAGCGGGCGAGGCTTCTGCGGCATCGCCCGAAAGGAAGAACGTCGCCGTGACGCCCTTTTCCTTGAGCACCTGCAAAATCTGCTTGGTCGCGCCGCTCGGACCCTCGTCAAATGTCAGGGCCACGTACTTTTCGTTGCCCTTGGGCGCTACGCTTGCGCACTCGACTACGCAGTCGGTGGCGGGCACGACCTCGCCGCGGTCCTGCGTCTTGCCCGACTGCTCGCCGACCCATATCTCGGAGCGGCCCTGAACGCCCCAAGTTTTGACATACTCAATAGCGCCCGTGCCCTCGACCTTGAGCTTTGGCTCGATAGTCGTGGCCTGGACCTCGTGCTTTTCGTAGGTGTTACGGCCATCCTTGACCGTCACCTTCTCGCCGCCCTCAAGTTCGCGGCTACCCCATTTGCCTTGCTTCACGCGCTTGCCGTCGATCTTCACCGACAGCTTTTCGCCGCCATGGCGCTTAAGCACGCTGTCGTCGACGGCCAGCAGATCGCCGGCGTCATACGTTTCGGTCAGGCTTTGATCGTCGATAAGATTCTGCAACGTAGAACCCACGCGCACCGCGGTCTTTTGCCCGTTGAGTTCCACGTCCACGCTGCGGTTGACGTAGCCCACGACGGCAGCGATAAACAGCACGAGCGCGCAACCCACGGCGATAAGCGCATAGGGCAGACGGGACGGTCGGCGCGGCGAGCGCCCGTTGCCGATGCGCGCGCTGCGATCGCTAAACCCACGGCTATGGTTGAGGTACATCGCGCCGGGTTTACGGCGACGTCGACGCTGACCGCTGGGCAGTTGCCCCAGGTCGCGGCGCGCCGTCGGACGCGCACCCGAGCGCCCGTTTAAGTTAGATCCGTTTTGGCGCATGTGCCCTCCCCCATAAACACAGCGAGCCGGAGCAACATGTCTCCGGCTCGCCTCCCATCATTTGGTACGTCGCTATTTGCTAGCTTTTGACGAGCCCCCGCTCGCCTTTTGATATTCGTCCTTAAAGGCCTTGAACATACCGCGCGTCTTGCCGAGCTGCTTGCCCAGTGCACGACTGCCCTTGTCCACGGCGACCGATCCCTTGTCATCGAGCACCTTGGCGCCCTTCTTGACCTTATCGCCTACCACGACACTGGCCTCGGCAGCCTTGGCGGCCGCGCCGCCCGAATACCCGAGCGCCTTGACCTCGTCCGAGACAATCATCGCGCCGTTCTCGTAGCCGCGCAGCATCGTCGGCGGCACCTGCGTGTCGCCCACCAGCACGCTCGAAGCGGCACCGGCGGTCACGTAGAACATCTGCACAATACCCGAGCGCGGCTTGAACTCAACGTCCGAGCAGTAGCCCACGACATCGCCCGATTCCGTGCGCACGTCCATGCCGACCCAGATGATGCAATCGTCCAGGTTGATATCGAGGCGCTTGGCCGCGGCGGCATCGTAGGTGCCCTTGACGTCGTCGACCGCGACAGCACCCTCATAGACGCCGATGGCATCGAGCGCCACAAAGCGGTCGGGACGCTCGATCATACCCGCGATATCGGACTGGCGGACCATAAAGCCCACCACGCGCGTGCCGCCCGGGGTAAAGACGGGAAAGTGAATCTTGCCGAGCTTTTTAGGGCTGCGCGGCGTGCCGTCCTTTTTGGTGCGCTTGTCTTCGGCGGGTTTGCGGTAAACCTTGACGCCGACAAAATCCCCTGCGCGCATTATGCCTCGGTCGAGGGCTCCGTGGCCTCGGTGTCGGCCTCGGCGACGTTCTCGACCACGACGTCGGCAGCGGGCGTCACGTTGCCGCCCGAGATGGCGTCGTTGAGCTGCTCGCGAAGCTGGTCCATGCGCTCGCGGGCCAGGTCAACCTTGGCGCGCAGGTCATCGGTCTTGGCGTCGACCATCGGACCAAAGTCGTTGACCGCGGCACGAGCCTCCTCGGCACTGTGCTCGTAGGTGTCACGCATGTTGTCCCAGGCATCGTTGGCGATATCGGCGGCCATGGCGCGGGTCTCGGCACCCGAGCGCGGGGCCAGAGCAACGCCGATGATAGCGCCGGCGGCAGCACCAAAGAGCGCACCGGAGACAAAGCTGAAAGTCTTTCCCATGATCATTCCTCTCCTGCGGGCACCTCGATGCCCACCGTTTGAATGCTGTCCATTATACCCGCAGCGCAACACTTGCCGTCGCGCTCATCTGCGTACGGTAAAAGCACAGGTACATGATGGTGATAAGCGAGTGAGCCTACTCCTGAGGCGCAGCCGGCATGGCCACCGTAGCAGCCGGGTCTTCGCCGGCGCCATCGACGAGCGGCAGGCTGCCCTCGTGCGCCGAGCCGGACGGAGCCGTTGCCGCACCGCCAAAGACGGCCGCGGGGGCCTCGTGGTTCTCGACGACCGCGCCCTCGGTATCGATTGGCATCTGCGGCTCGTCGTCAAAGCTCGGGACGCCTTGGGGCTCCGTGGGAACGGGCTCAGCAGACGCCTCGGCAACGGGCTCAGTGCCGGCGTCGGCAGGAGCGTCGCCCTCGGGCGCATCCTCGGCCGCGTCCTCGCTGTTCGCAGCGGCAACGGCCTCGTGCGGGTCCTTGCCCTCGGCCTCGGCACGCATGCCCAGCACCAGGTTGCGCAGGCCCGCGACCGTGCCTTCCACGTCGGGGGCCGGCTGGTCGGCGTGCAGGTACGCCCAGTCCATCATAAAGGTCGCCGACGACAGCGCGCCGATAGCCAGCGCGTCGTCGGGGCACGAAAGCTCGACCTCAAAGACACGCTCGTCATGCTCGCTCACGCGCGTGCGACCGCACGAGATGCTGCCGGCAAGACCGGTCTCGTTCATGAGCTCGACCGTCACGTGCTCCAGCAGGTGGCAAAGCTCGGTCTGGCCCATGCAGTCCTGGAACTCACGACCGGAATCACCCAGACACAGGTGCTTGGCAATCGCGGGCACCAGGTAGTACACGCGCGCCGTGGCCTCGATATCCTCCGAGGTCATGAGCGGCATGCCGGGGTTCACCAGCACGTGCGCGCAAATCTTGTCCTCGCTGACGGTGACCTTAAGGATGTTGAACAGGCCTGCCATAACTCTCCCCTACTCGTCCTTGCCCTACTCGTCGCCATCGTGCGGATCCGCAGAGCCCGCACCCGACGCCGCCGGCTTCTCTGCCGAGGACTCGGAATCCTTCTTATCGGTTTCGGCCGGAGCGATCACGCGAATGAGCGAGATGCGCTGGCCACGCATCGACTGTACCTTGAACTTGTACCCCGCGACCTCAAACACCTCTCCGATGTCGGGCACCGAGTCGCAAAGCTCCAAAATCCAGCCGGCGATGGTCTCATAATCATCGCTTTCCTCGAGCGGCCAACCAAGCTCAATCGCGTCATCGCACGAAAAACGCCCATCAACGAGCCACTCACGGCGCGAGAGGCGCGTGAGGTACTTGTTGTCGGGGTCGAACTCGTCCTCGATCTCGCCGACGATCTCCTCGACGATGTCCTCGATGGTGATGATGCCGGCCGTGCCGCCGTACTCGTCCACGACGACCACGATCTGGTCGTGCGAGGTCTGCATCTCGGACAGCAGCGGCAGGATGTCCTTGGTATCGGGCACAAAGGCGGCATCGCGCAAAAAGCCGGCGATGGGCTGGTCGCCCTTGCCGTCGAGCGCGGGCTGAATCAGGTCCTTAATGTGCGCGATGCCCGCGACGTTGTCGGGATCCTCATGATAGACGGGGATGCGACTAAAGCCGGTCTGGCGCATGGTGGACAACACGTCGGCGACCGTCTCGTCGTCCTCGCACATGGTGGTGTCCACGCGCGGCACCATGACCTCGCGAGCCACGGTGTCGCCCAGGTCAAAGATCTCGTGAATCATGCGCTTTTCCTCGTCGAGCAGGTCGTCCTGCTCCGAGACCATGTACTTGATCTCTTCCTCCGAGACGTTCTGGCGGTCATCGGCGCTCTTGATGCGCAGGATGCGAGCCAGGCCGTCGGAGCAAGCACCGGTCAGCCACACGAGCGGGCGGGCGATCTTTTGGAACACGGAGAGCGGTCCCACGACCTGCTTGGATACGCCCTCGGCGTTAGCGAGGCCGATGCGCTTGGGCACGAGCTCGCCAATCACGATGGACACGAAGGCGACGGCGACAGTGATGATGACCGGCGCCAGGCCGCGCGCGATGGCGGAAAGCGGCGCGATGCCAAAGCTCATGAGCCACGTGGCAAGCGGGTCGGACAGGCTCGTCGAGGCGACGGCGGACGAGGCAAAGCCCACGAGCGTGATGGCGACCTGGATGGTGGCGAGCAGCTGGTCGGAATCGGCGGCCAGCTTAATGGCGCGCTCGGCGCGTTTGTCGCCTTCCTCGGCCTCGTGCTCCAGCACAGCGCGCTTTGCCGTGGTGAGCGCCATCTCGGACATAGAGAAGTAGCCGTTGATGAGGGTCAAAACGAGGGTAGTGATAAGGGAGATGGTTATGTCCATCGGGAGTTTCTCGAACCTCCAAGATTCGGGACGTCAGGGTAAAACGTTGGTGGCGGATACGGCAATTGCACTGTCGCCCAAACGGGGACGCGGGCGAGCAGGCGTGGTCGCTAGATTACGAAGAGAATCACCGCCATGAACTGGAAGATGCTGCCGGCGAGCACCCACAGGTGAAACACGCTGTGCAGGTAGCGCACATTTTTGGCGATATAGAACGGCACGCCCACGGTGTAGCACACGCCGCCGACGGCGAGCAGGGCAAGCGCCACGGGATTCAGCAGCGCCACAAGCTCGGGCAGCTTAAAGACAACGAGCCAGCCCATCAGCAGGTAAACCAAGCCGCATACCCAGTGCGGTTGACGCTCGCGCAGAAAGCACTCGAGGGCGATGCCGATGATAGCGATGGCCCATACGGCAAAGAACAGCACAGCGCCGCCGTCGTTTGCGAGCGTGATGAGGCAAAACGGCGTATAGCTGCCGGCTATGAGCAGGTAGATGCAGCTGTGGTCGATGATGCGAAACACGCGCTTGGCGCGCGCGGGCTGAATCGCGTGGTAGAGCGTGGAGGCTAGGTATTCGAGGATAATGCTGACGCCATAGACAATTGCCGCGGCCATGTGGGCCGGGCCTCCGCCGCGCAGGGCAGCGAATACGATCAGGAGCACCAGGCCCGCGATACCCAGCAGGCAGCCGACACCATGGGTGACGGAGTTCATAATCTCCTCGCCCACCGTGTAGTGCGGAACGGCCGCGGCCTTGGGTCGCGGCTTGGAACTGTCGCTCGAATCGGACATGCCGGTTACATCCTCCAACGTAAAGAGTTCTCAACACTATATCAAAGCGTCTGGGTGCGTGCGAAATTTGCACCATACGTGACCCTTTGTTTACCCATTCTTTGCCTGTTGACGCATCAACGGCGAACGTCCATAATGCGCTTGCATTAAATGTTGATGTATTAACATCTTATAGGAAAGCTTCTTATGTCTCAAAACGCACGCTCCCATCGAAAGCTCAAGATAGCCGGCATCGTTGCGCTGGTGCTCGTTGTAGCGCTGCTGGGGTTTGCCGGCAACTTCTTGTTCGACTTTGCCCTGAACCCTCGCGCCCCCTACACCATGAAGATGATGCAGGACGGCAAGGACGCCGAAAAGGGTGAACAGATGGATGCCGAGGGAACCGAGGCGCGGGCATGGTTTAAAGAGAACCGCGAGAGCAGCAGCCTCACCGCAGATGACGGAACCGAGCTCGCCGCTTGGTATTTTGTCGCCCCAGAGAGCACGCACAATTACGCTATCTGCCTACACGGATACACCGATGAGCCCATCGGTATGGCCCGATACGTCAAGCGATTCCACGACCGCGGCATGAACGTGCTCGCACCTGCCGCCCGCGCCCACGAGCGTTCCGGCGGTGACTACATCGGCATGGGCTGGCCCGAGCGACTCGATGTCGTCGCGTGGATCGGGCGGATCGTTGCGGCCGATCCCAAGGCGCGCATCCTGGTCTTTGGCGAGTCGATGGGTGCGGCAACCGCCATGAACGTCGCGGGGGAATCTTTGCCGTCCAACGTGAAATGCATCATCGAGGACTGCGGTTATACGAGTGTTTGGGACGAGTTTTCTCTGCAGCTCAAGGACGTGTTCGGGCTGCCCAGCTTTCCCTTGCTCGATGTAGCAAACTTGGTGTGCAACGTGCGCGCGGGCTACGACTTCCATAAGGCAAGCAGTGTGGAGCAACTCAAACACGCGACGGTTCCCATGCTGTTTATCCACGGCGACCAGGACACCTTTGTGCCGTACAGCATGCTCGACCAAAACTACGACGCGTGCGCCAGCAAGGTCAAGCAAAAGCTCACCATCCATGGCGCCACCCACGCCAAGAGCGCGCAAGTTGACCCCGAGCTCTACTGGAATACGGTCGACGACTTCCTCGATAGGAATTTTTAGGGAAAAAGCGGCGTCTGGAGATTTATCTAACCCCCTATTTTCGGAAGTATGCGGCAAAATCTGGAACTGCCGACCAGACCGCAGTTTTACCAACAATTTATCAGGGGTTTTGTTGCCAAAAAATGTCGTGTGCTCGGCGGTCTCGAAATTTGCCGCATACTTCCGGAAAGCCGCCCGCAAGCGCTGTGCTCACGGGCGGCTTTTGCTAACGTTGCGCTACAAAAGCGCTTGATATGTCCAATAGACAGGTGCTACTTGACCTCGATGAGCTCATACTTGCTCGTGCCCAGGCCGATCTTTTCGGCATGCGCGATGCACGCGCGCCAGTCGGTGTCGGGATGCGTGATGCAGAAGGGATCCTTGGCCTGCTCGCCCTCCAGACGCTCGTGATTATGCTCCATCTTGGCCGCACTGTCGGTAAGCTCGGTGTTAGGCAGCGGCTCGGACGCCAGGACGGCGTCGGCGCAGGCCTGGTCGATGGCGACCGGGTCGAAGCTCGCGAACATGCCGATGTCGTTGACGATGGGCGTGTCGTTTTCGGGATGGCAATCGCAGTTGGGGCTGATGTCCATGGCGAGCGAGATGTGGAAGCTCGGACGGTCCTGAACAATGGCCTTCGTGTACTCAGCGATCTTGTAGTTGAGTACGTCGGCCGCGGCATCATAGTCGGGCTTGATGCAGTCCTGGTTGCACGCCGCAATGCAGCGTCCGCAGCCCACGCAGCGATCGTGGTCGATGGCGGCCACGTGCACCGTGCGGGCGTTGCCGTTGGCAAGCTCGCGCTCGCGGGTGTCGTCAAACGAGATAGCGTTGTGCGCGCAGATCTTTTCACAGGCACGGCAGCCAATGCAGTGCTCGGTCGCGACGTTCGGCTTGCCGGCGGCATGCTGCTCCATCTTGCCGGCACGGCTGCCGCCTCCCATACCCAGGTTCTTCATGGCGCCGCCAAAACCGGCCTGCTCATGGCCCTTAAAGTGGGTGAGGCTGATCACGATATCGGCATCCATGAGCGCCTGACCGATCTTTGCCTCGCGCACGTACTCACCGCCCTCGACCGGGACGAGCGCCTCGTCGGTACCCTTGAGGCCGTCGGCGATGATGATCTGGCAGCCTGTGGCGTACGGGGTAAAGCCGTTCTGGTAGGCGGTGTCGATGTGCTCGAGCGCGTTTTTGCGGCTACCGACATAGAGCGTATTGCAGTCAGTGAGGAAGGGCTTGCCGCCCAGCTCCTTCACCACGTCCGCGACGGCGCGGGCGTAGTTAGGGCGCAGAAAGCTCAGGTTGCCCAGCTCGCCAAAGTGAATCTTGATGGCAACGAACTTGTTCTCAAAGTCGATCTGCTCAATTCCGGCGCGGCGAATGAGGCGTTTGAGCTTGTCGAGCTGGCTCTCGCGAGCATGCGTGCGCAGGTTGGTGAAGTACACCTTAGCGGGTGCTGCGGGTGCAGTTGCGGTCATAGATATATCCCCTCGGTCTATATGGCGTTACAGACATAAGAGGATGGTACCCGTTGAAGTAGGGTCGAAGTCAAGCGCAACACCGAGTCGTTAGGCACTCATTGGGGACAGACTTAAATGAGTGAAACCACTCATTGGGGACGGACTTAAATGAGTGGCAGCTAGGAACGTTCCCTTCCTGCCGACAGTTGAGGACAGTCCTTGCCAGCCCGGCCGGCGAGCCGGCGAATCGGCAAAGACTGTCCCCGATGACTACTCCTGCACCTTGAGGGCTTCGGCCAGGCTGACGCGCTTGATGGAGCGCGTGTGTAGCAGCGCCACGACCAGGTAGGTCGCAAAGCCGATGCCGACGCATGCAGCCATGGACCAAGCGGGCACGTAGATCTCGATATTGCCGTTGTAGGCGAGCAGCATCGAGCGGAAAATCGCGGTCAGCGAGCCAATGATCACGGGCAGGCTCAGCACGAGTGACACCGCCACGCACAGCGTGATCGAGCGGATGTACAGATGCGAGATCTCGCTATCGCGATAGCCAAAGACTTTCATGTAGCTGATCGAACGGGCGCTGTGGTCGATCACCGCCTTGGTCAGCAGGTACATAAACAGCAGGAAGATAAACACCGCGAGCCCGACCATCATGCCGATCATTTTGCTCATCATGCCGATAAACTGGTCGCCCACGGCGCGCATGTCGTCGGGCGTGGTGTCGCCGGCAAAGTAGCGCGCGTCGAGGTCGAGCTTCTCGTTGCTCACATAGCCGTTGAAGTAGGCGGCATCGTTGTCGAACAGCTCGTTAAAGTCATCGATGCTCATATAGATATTCATGTCCGACTTTGAGCCCCAGGAGCAGCCCTTGCCCGCGTACTCAAGGGAATAATCCCGAGCCTCGTACTTGTCGCGAAGCTCGACCTTCTGGCCCTCGCTCCAGCCAAACTTGTCGAGCAGGCCGCCGCCAAAGACGACGTGTCCGTCGCCGATGTTGAGGCCCTTCCAGTAGCGCGAATCGGGCGAGATGCCGTAGACGGAAATCGTCTCCTCGCCATTACCATCGCCGCGGTCGTATTGCAGCTGGTAGACGGCATATTTCTCGGCCTGCGCGATTGCGCCCGCGCCGTTGTCGGTCGAATTGACCGGGTGGATATCGTCGTTGTCAGTGTCGATCTTAGAGGCCTTGTCGATCAGGTCGATGCCCTCGTCGCGGTTGCAGCCGAGGGCATCGGCAAGGTCATCGAGGCGCGCATAAAGCACATCTTTCTTGTCCTGGACCTTGGCGAGCGCGTCCTGCGCCGCGGCCAGGGTCTCGGCAGACGGAACGCTGGTCGCGGCATCGGCTGCCGCCTGCGCCGCATCGGCCGCGTCATCGAGCTCGTCGCTGGCATCTTGGGCGGCGGAGAGCAGCGCGCCGTCAACCGACTGCAAGCGCTCGAGTGCCGACCACTGCTCGCGCTCCTCGGCAGTGCCCTCGAGCTCCAGCGGAGCCTTGAGCGTGTACTGGTGCTCGGCGACCAGGCTTGTCTCCAGGTTGTCGGCGTAATGCGTCATCGTGGGCAGAATCGCCAGGCCAAAGAGCAGCAGCAGCGAGGCAAACGCAATGCCCACGAAGAGCGTGGCGAAGTTGCCTAGGTTGCGCAGGAAGATACGAAGGCGGAAGCGCGAGACAAAGCCCATGCGCTCCGGCAGCTGCAAGCCGCGCTTGGTGCCCGATTTGCCGCTCGCCTCGTGACGAAGGAACTGCAACGGCGTCTTGCCCATCTTGCGAAGCAGGCCCACCAGCGTGATGAGGATGAGCGCGGCAGCGGGAACCACGGCGCACTTCACAAAAATCTCCCAGCTCCAGTACACCTGGAAGGGAGGCAGGCTGTACGAACCGTAATAGAGGCCGCGCATGGGCTCGGTAAAGAACGCGACGCCGAGCGCGGTGCCCAAAAGCGCCGCGAGCACGCCCACGATGGCGGGAAGCGCCAGGTAGTGCAGCACGATCTCGCGTCGACGATAGCCGCTGGCGAGCAGCGTGCCGATGATGGCGCTCTCCTCCTCGATGGTGGCGTCGGTAAGGACCACAAAGACAAACGCCATGATCACGATGATAATGTCGAGCAGCGTCATCCACATCATGGAGTCGCCGTCTACGTCGTCGCGCGCGTAGCCAATACCCTGGTTGGAATCGGCGTCGATCAGATCGTCCACGCGCGCATCGGCATCGGTCAGCGCCTCGACCATATCCTGCTCCGCATCGATGCGATCCGCGGTGGGGAGGTCGCGATCGGTAAAGGCAAAGGAGTAGGTGTAGGCAGGTGCACCACCGGCATCCTCGAGCGCGGCAAAGCCGGCGTCGGTGACCTCGGCCACGCCGTACGTGATGGTGTTCACCGTAAAGTCCGAATTGTCGAGGAACAGCGCCTGGCTATCGGGCTGGGTCATGATGCCGCAGATGGTGTAGGTGCGGCCCTCAAGCTCGACCTTATCGCCCACGGCGAGGTCGTTGTTGGTGGCAAAAACGCGGTCGATGGCAACCTCGTCTTCTGCCTTGGGTTCCTTGCCCTCACAGTAGGACGCAATGTCCACCTTAGCGCGGTGCGCGTAGGTGCGCAGCGTGCGCTTGGTGCCATCGTCGCCGGCGGTCTTTTTGATGATGGCGTCGATGGAGAAGTTCTTGTAGAGCGTGACGCCGCCGACGTCGTCGGCTGCATCCTCGGCTGCCTTGAGCTGGTCGTCGGTAGCCTCGAAGGAGGTGGTCACGCGGCCGTCCTCAATCGTGTACGCATCGCGCATGTCGTCGATAAGGCAACCGATGGAATGCGCCGCGAGCAAAAAGCCCGAGGTGAGAGCGATGCTCCCGCACATAAGCAAAAAGATGCCCAGGTACTTGCCGATATTGCGGCGCAGCTCGCGCGGGAGTCGTTTTGCGAGAGGTGTCATGGCGCCGCCTACCAATCGAGCTCGGCGGCCGCGACGGGCGACTCGCTGAGCTCGTCCTCGACGATGCGCCCGTCGCGCAGGCGCAGCACGCGATTGGCCATGCGCGCGATGGCGGCGTTGTGGGTGACGATGATGATGGTGCAGCCGTAGGTGCGGTTGACGTCCTCCATGAGCTGCAGGATTTCCTTGGATGTCTTGTAGTCGAGCGCGCCCGTGGGCTCGTCGCACAGCAGCAGGCCCGGATTTTTGACGAGCGCACGGCCGATGGCGCAGCGCTGCTGCTGGCCGCCCGAGACCTGGCGCGGAAACTTGTTGCGGTGCTCGTAGAGGCCCAGCGAACGCAGCAGACCGTCGACGTCGAGCGGTTTTTTGGACAGGTGCGCCGTGACCTCGATGTTTTCCTTGATGGTAAGGTCGGGCACCAGGTTGTAGAACTGGAAGACAAAGCCCAGCTCGCGGCGTCGGTACTCGCCCAGATCGGCGGGCTTGAGCGCCGTGAGATCGCAGCCGTCCACCATGATGAAGCCGCCGTCGGCATCCTCCAGGCCGCCGATCAGGTTGAGAAAGGTCGACTTGCCCGAGCCCGAGGGCCCCAGCATGACGCAGATCTCGCCGCGATTGATGGACGTATCGATGCCATCGAGCACCGTCAGGCGTGCATCGCCGTCGCCGTAGTGTTTCTTAAGCCCGCTGACCTGGACGTAGGCTCGCTTTGCCGACATGCTATCCCCCGTTGTTAGCCTTCTGTTACTTTTCTAGGGTAATAGTAAACCCAGGCGAACTATTTTTAAGCGACAGGCGCACATTTTTCCAACCTACTCATTGGGGACAGACTTAAATGAGTGAAATCGCTCATTTAAGTCTGTCCCCAATGAGTGGTCCCAAAGGCCGGCATATTGGGACAGTCCTTGCCAACCCGGCTGGCGAACCGGCGAATCGGCAAAGACTGTCCCCAATGACTAGGTGGCTAGGCGTGGGATTTGTTGTGGGCGAGGGCTAGGCCTACGGCGGCGATGGCAGCGGCGAAGAGCACCGTGACGCCCAGGTCGCAGGCGATGTCGCCCAGCACGGCAGACGTCAGGTCCGAAGCGAGCGCCTTGCCGATCGCGTCGTTCACCCAATACGTCGGCACAAAGTGCGCCACCGTCTGCACGGCCGAGCCCATGAGCGACAGCGGCATCCAGGCGCCGCCCAAAAACGTCATGAGCAAGCCAAGCAGGTTGCCCACACCGTTGAGCAGCTCTTCGCGCGCGCCCAGGCTCGAAAGGGCAAAGCCAACGGCCAGCGGCGTGCACGCCAGGGCAAACGTTGCCGCCAGCGCCAGGCACACACGGCCCACGCCGACCTCGGCGACCGCGCCGGCAAAGCCCACGACGCCCATCATGCTCGACACAAACCAGATACAGACAGTGAGCACGGCGGCGGCCGCGAACACGGCAAGCGAACGCTGGCGCTCGGAGAGCGGACCGGCCTCCATGCGGCGCACGCGCTCGGGCTCGTTCATGCCCGAGAACACCAGCCCCACCGACACGATGACCGACGAGATGATCGCATACGCGCCAAAGTTGAAGTACGACTCGAGTGTAGCGGCGGCAGTCGAGTCAACCTTGACCTGCTCGATCTGGACCTCCGCACGCTTTGCGGCAGCATGCTCGGCGGCCTTGGCGACATCGCCGTCGGAAGCAGCTGGCTCAAGTGCCGCCGCAGTACCCGCGAGCGAGACCCACCGCGAGGCCTCGGCAGACGAAAGCGCTGCCGCCATGGTGCCGGAGCCGTACGTCACATCGAGCTTGGGCAGGTCTTCCCCCGCACGCGCGGCTGCAACAAGATCGTCCTCAAACCCCTCCGGGATAAAGAACACGCAATCGGCGCTGCCCTTGGCGCTGTTACTCTTGGCGAGCGCATCCGCAAGGTCGTACATGTCGTCACCAACGCCCGTGACCAGGTCAAAGCGTGAGCCTAGGTGCTTGGTAAGCGCCCGCGAAAGGTCGCTATTGTCGCGGTCGACCACGATCACATTGGTGTCGTAGGGCTTGTACTCGGTAAGCTGCGACGAGTTCCAGCTCACCGAGGCCGCGATGAATACGCCCATGAGCGAGATGAACACCGTATAGATGAGCAGGTATAACGGGTGCGCGAGCGCCATGCGAAGCGCGGTCTTAAAGGTGCTCATAGCGGCTCCTTCCAAAGATCAGCGTAGCGGCGACGACAAACACCAGGGTCATCAGGACGAGCGCGCCGGCGCGGACGGCGAAGGGCCCCAGATCCTCAAAGAAATACAGGCGGTTGAACATGTCGCAGATGAGCTTGACGGGGTTGAGCCAGCACTCGGCCGGGCAGGCGCGGGCGACATCGTCGGCAAGCGCCATCGCCGGCTCGCCGTAGAGTCCGGCGAACAGGGCGCACGTGGTAGCGAAGCCCGTGAGGATACCGGACTTGGACGCCTTGCCGCCCTTAACGGGAAGCGTGCCCACAAAGAGCCCCAGGCCCGTGGCGGCAAGCGCGGATGCAGCCCCGCCCAGCAGGCACAACCCCTCGCGCCCGCCAAAGTCGACGCCCACGACCAGGCGCACGTAGCCGATCGCAACCGCCATCGATGCAAAGGAAACCAGCCACGAGCCGACAAAAATGCCGGCCAGTGACGCCGTCTTGGAGAGACCGCCCACGCAGCGGCGCGCGCCAAGGCCCGACAGATTAGGCTGCAAATCGACGACGCTCAAGGCGGCAAACTCGGCAGACATCATCGCGACCAGGCCAAAAAGCGCGTAATAGTAGATGACCGTGCCATCGGGCGTGGCACGAGTCAGGCTCACGCGGCGGGTTCCGCCCTCGAGCGACAGAGCGCGCGCAACCGCCTCCGGGTCGGCGAGCGCCGCCGGGTCATCCTGGGCAATCTGGGACATGAGCTCGGCATTTTGCGTATACGAGCTTGCCACCGTTTCAAGGATGCTGCGGTCGGTAAGCACCGACGAGGCGCGCGAGCTGTCGTAACTCGATAGCAGCGTGAGCCTGGGCGTGCCCGCGGCATCAACCGTATAGATGCCCGCGACCTCGCCGGCCTTGAGCGCTTTGCGCGCGGCAGCCAAGTCTTCGTACTCGCTCACATCGAGCAGCTGATCGTCGCCTGCCTTGGCAAGCGAAGCTGCCACATCCTTAAAGGTCGAGGCATTCCAGGCCTCGTCCGCCACGACGGCAACCGGCACCGGGTCGACCGTGCCGTCGGAGCTGAGGTTCGCAAACATAAACATGAACATCGTGGAAAGCGCGATAGGAAAGAGAGCGCCCCAGACCCACGTGCTCGGCCGGCGCAGCAGCGTCTTGACCGTGGTGATGATGGTGTTGAACATGGCCGCCCCCTAGTCGCGCAGCTCGCGGCCGGTGATCTCGAGGAATACGTCGTTGAGGGTCGGCGGTTCGGAATAGATGCGGCCGAGTGGCACGTCATGCGAGCGCAGCGCATCGAGAATGTCCGTCAGGTTGTGCGGGCTCGCTTCGCACGAAAACGTGAGCTGTCCCGCCGTTGCCGAAAGGTCCAGAACGTGCGGCAGGCTTGCGACGGCACCGAGCGCCGCACTCGGAACCTCGCCGACCTCGATTACAATCTTCTCGCCCATCTGAATCATGCGCTTGAGCTCGTCGTTAGTGCCCTGCGCCAGCACGCGCCCACCGTCCATGATCATGATGCGGCTGCAGATCTGCTCGACTTCCTCCATGTAATGGCTGGTATACACCACCGTGGCGCCCTCGTCGCGCAGGCGGCAGATGCCCTCCAGGATGGCGTTGCGGCTTTGCGGGTCGACCGCCACCGTGGGTTCGTCAAAAAAGATGAGCTCGGGCTTGTGCGCGATGCCGCAGGCAATGTTGAGACGACGCGCCAGGCCGCCCGAGAGCTTGCCGGGGCGGAACTTGGTAAAGTCGCCCAGGCCGACAAAGTCGATCGCCTCGTCCACCAGCGCGCGGCGGCGCTTGCGGTCGTTGACGTAGAGACTGCAGAAATAGTCGATGTTCTCGCGCACGGTGAGCTCGTCGAACACCGCCACCTGCTGCGGCACCACACCGATGCGGCGCTTGAGGTCGTAGCGGGCGGGCGTCATGCGCTCGCCGAACAGCTCGATGGTGCCCTTGTCGTAGGCGAGCAGCTGCAGGATGCAGTTGATGGACGTGGTCTTGCCCGAGCCGTTGGGGCCCAGCAGGCCAAAGATCTCGCCGGGGGCGATACTCAGGTTAAAGTGGTCGAGCGCAATAAGGTCGTCGTAGCGCTTAACGAGGTTTTCGACGTGGACGATGTCTGTCATGAGGCGGCCCTTCTGTTGCTTGCGGCCCGGTACGATTGCATCATCGCAGGAGCTGACGGCGCGCACCAGTGAGCTTTGTCACGAGTGCGGAGGTCTTGGTCGTGCGGCCTGCTGACGCGACCGCCCCGCCGCGTGGGAGGAATGTCACGCTTGCTCTGAGTGGCGCCTCCCCCGTGCGCGGCATCGCGTACAATACCCGTATGAACAGGCTATTCGACAAATCGATCGTGCTGGCGTGCTGCATCGCAGCCGCCACGGGCCTTGCTGTGGATGCTCGCCTGGTCGCGGCGTTTTGCCTTGGCGTTGTCATCGCCGCACTGGCCGAGGTCGCGCAGGGAGAACGCGCCCGTCGCGCCAGCGAGGCCGGCAGCTACGCCTACGTCATCGCGGCTGTCTTCGTGCCGCCGTTTGTGCCGTTCGCACCTCTCGCCCTCTATGACATCGCGCGACGCGTGCGCCGTGAACGCATCTGGCCCGCGCTGGCGATTGGCTCCGTGTTTGTCTGCGCGCTTGTCGCGGACCTTCGTGGCGGCGTGCTCACCACCCGAACGCTGTTGCTAACCGCCATCCTTTCGATCGCTGCCACGTTGCTGTCGCTGCGCACCGCGCAGCTGGAGCACGAACAGGATCGCATGCGTCGCACCCGCGACAAGCTGCAAGAACGCGCCCTGGTACTCGAGGCACGCAACCGCGACCTCGCCGACCGCCAGGACTACGAAGTCGAGCTCGCAACGCTCGCCGAACGCGCCCGCATCGCGCGCGAGATCCACGATAACGTGGGCCACCAGCTCACGCGCGCTTCGCTCCAAACCGAAGCCTTGCGCGTGGTCCACGCCAACGAGCCCGGCGTCGCCGCCGATTTCGCCGATGTCAAACGCACGGTTGACGAGGCGCTCCAGCTCGTGCGCGCCAGCGTCCACGCGCTCAACGACAATGCAACCAACCTCTCCGTGCAGCTCGAGCGCATCGTTGAAGGCGTACGCTCGGACAGCGGCCCACAGATTGAGCTTGAAGTTTTGGCCGAGCATGCGCCCGCCAACGTCGCCAACTGCTTTGCGGCGGTCCTGCGCGAGGCGCTCTCCAACACCATGCGCCACGCTTGCGCCCAGACCGTCACCGCACGATGCATGGAGCATCCGTCGTTTTACCAGCTCATCGTTACCGACGATGGCGTGGGCGGGGTTCAAGCAAGCGGCCACGGCGCCGCGGAGGGCATGGGGCTCGCCTCTATGCGCGAGCGCATCGAGGCGCTTGGCGGCACCTTCACCGCCGGCCCGCGTGCCGGCGCCGGCGGCTGGCGCGTGTTTGCCACCGTTCCCAAACAGCAAGGAGATGATGGCCGATGAGGCTCATCGTTGTCGACGACGACCGCCTAGTGGTCGATTCGCTCAAGATTATCCTGGGCGCCCAGCCGCAGATCGAGGTGGTGGGCACCGGTGCCAACGGCAACGACGCAGTGGCGCTCTACGCTGAGCACTCGCCCGACATCGCGCTGCTCGACATTCAGATGCCGGGACGAGACGGCCTATCGGCGGCGCGCGAGATCCTCGAGCGCGATCCTGCGGCGCTCGTGGTGTTCCTGACGACATTCTCGGATGACGAGTACATTGTGTCGGCGCTCAAACTGGGCGCCCGCGGCTACCTGATTAAAACCGATGTCGCCGCCATTCCTCCGGCGTTGGCGCAGGTCATGGATGGCAAACGCGTGCTCGAGGGCAAGGCGATCGAAGATGTTGACTTTGACGGGATGGGCGACAAGACGGGCACGCCCCGCCGGCCCGCAGCCTTTGCCAGCCTGACCGACCGCGAGTTCGAAGTCGCCGAGCTCATCGCCCGCGGCCTCGATAACAAGGAGATCGCTGCCACCGCCTATATGGGCGAAGGCACCGTGCGCAACCACATTAGCTCGATCCTAGCCAAAATGGGCCTGCGCAACCGCACGCAGATCGCCATCGCCTACCTGCGAGGGTAATTACCCAACAACCGACCACCCCGGCAAAGTAAAATGGCTGCCACCGATTTAATGCCATTTCAAAACTATGCCGGATTACTACGATGAATCGCCCGCCTTCGACCACGGCAAATTGCGCGCTTACAAAACCGCAGGTAGAACGCTTGCATTATTTAGAAAAATGCAGTCATGGTCGGGAATGTCGAATTCATCGTAGTAAACCGGCATAGTTTTGTTCGGGCGGCCCTGCACGAGTGCCTCCGCAAGCCTCGCGGGACCAAAATGATCCATTTTCCTCCACCCGCGGAAACCGGCTGACAGCGCCCGCCACGAAATCGGCCCATCTACTACGTTTGACTCAATATCCCCGACCATACCCGCTTTTCATGAAAAATCGCAGGCGTTCTACCTGCGGTTTTTATTTCGCATTACTTGCCATGGTTGAGGGTAGCGGCTTAAACGTAGTAGATGGGCCCATTTCATGGCAGACGGGTCATTTTCGGGCTGGACGGGTCGCGTGGCGGCCCGCACACGCGTTCACGCGCGGGGCCGGCGGGGCATTTTTGCCCCGCCGGCCCCTATTCCAGCGCTATACCAGCCCCATTCCAGCGCTACTCCGGCTTGGTTTCTACCGTGGGAGTCTTATCCGCCGCAACCGGAGTACGGGCGGTGTCCATAGTCAGGCAGTGCTTGGGGCAGCTTTCGATGCACTCGCCGCACACCACGCAGGCGTACGGGTCAATCAACCAGGTACCGCCCTTGCGATCGACCGCGAGCGCGCCCGCCGGGCAGCGACGCGCGCACATGCCGCAGCAGATGCACACATCCATGTCATTGACGATATGTCCGCGCAGGCGCTCTGGTGCCGTCAGCCCCTCCTGCGGATAGCACACCGTAACCGGCTGCTTGACCATAGAGCCCAAGGCCGTCTTGGCAAATGTCAGCAAACTCATGCCGCGCCTACCTTTCCGTGCAGCTAATGCAGGGGTCGATGGTCAGGATAATCATGGGCACGTTGGCAAGGAGCACGCCCTGCAGCGCATGTGTCAGACCCGCCAGGTTTTGCGACGTCGGCGTTCGCACGCGAAAACGGTCCAGGTTCTTGGTGCCGTTGCCGCGTACATAGTAGTACGCCTCGCCGCGCGGCTGTTCAATCACAACCTCGCCGCGCGCGCCGTCGGCCGGCGTAAGCTTGGTGCGCCCGCCGATGCCGTCGTGTGGAATCTTACCGGCAAGCTCCTTGATGATATCCATGGCCTGCGTGACCTCAGCGCAACGCACCTGGCAGCGGGCATAGCAGTCGCCGTCGGTCGCCACGATGGGCTCAAACGCGGCCAGATCCGCATAGGCGCCGTCGCCAAACATGCGCACGTCGTAATCCACGCCCGAGGCGCGCCCAAACGGACCGACCATCGAAAGCTCCAGCGCGTCTTTCTTGCTGATCACGCCCACGCCATGCAGACGCTCGCCACAGCTGTCGTCGTCCAAAAACGTATGCACCAGGGCCTCGTAGTCGGCGCGCATGGCGTCGAGCGTCTGGACAATGCCGGCCAGCTCGGAGTCCTCAATGTCGTGCTTAAGGCCGCCGATCTCGTTGATCGACAGAATCACGCGACCACCGCACGTGCTCTCAAAGATCTTGAGAATCTGCTCGCGCAGCGTCCACGAACGATAGAACAACGCCTCGAAGCCAAAGGCATCGGCGAGCAGGCCCAGCCACAGCAGGTGCGAGTGAATACGCGAAAGCTCGTGCAAAATGGTGCGGATATACTGCACGCGGCCGGGTACCTCGATGTCGAGCATGCGCTCGCAGGCGCTGGCATAGCCGCAACTATGGCCCACGGCGCAGATGCCGCAGATGCGCTCGGCGATATAGCCAAACTGGTGCATATCGCGCTTTTCGGTGAGCTTCTCGAGTCCGCGGTGCACAAAGCCGATCTGCGGAATTGCCTCGATGACGCGGTCGTCCTCGATTACCAGGTCCAGATGAAGCGGCTCGGGCAGCACCGGGTGCTGCGGGCCAAACGGAATTACGGAGCGATGAGCCATGGACCTTACGCCTCCTTTTTCTGCTTGTCGCGGGCGGCCTTGGCGGCAAGCGCCGCGCGGACCTTGGCCGCTTTCTCGGGATCCATGGCGGCGAGCTTTGCCTCCATCTCGGCAGCCTTGAGCGCGGCCTTGGCGGCAGCTTCATCGTGCTGAGCATCGGAGCCGGCAGCCGCAGCGGGCTGAGCAGCGGCGCCCGCGGCATCGCCGGCGCTGGCAGCGCCCTCCCCTGCAGCAGCCGCAGCAGCGGCGGCCTTCTCGGCCGCGGCCTTGCGCGCCTTGGCCTCGGCAGCGGCACGGACCTTCATGGCTTTCTCTCGCGCAGCCTTCACCTCGGGCGTGATAACGCTCATGGGCTCGGCAGTCGAGACCTGGTAGAAAAAGCCCTTAAAGTCGATCTGCATATCGGTGATGGCAAGACCGAATAGGTCGTGCGCTTCGTTTTCAAACGGGAATACCGCCGGACAGTACGAGCTGATGGACGGAATCTCCTGGTACCGGTCGATTCCCTCGACTACCAGGTTCTCAATCGCATAGCTGCCGTCCTGCGCAATATGCTCCCGAGCGGCATGAACGTTGATAAACGTATAGACCAGGCGATACGTGCCGTCGTCGACGTTGCGCTCGGCGTGCATTTGCACAAAGCGCGCGCCGACGCCCTTGAGCGCCTGGACATGCGACAGCAACTCATCGATCCCGACTGTGGTATAGATTGCCTCTTGCATTACTCGGCCTCCTTTGCAGCGACGGACGCGGCGGGCGTCCCAGTGGGCGTGTCGCCGGCCCCCGCAGCCACAAACCCGTCCTCGCCCAGCTCAACGCCGCCGTCCCAGGTAGCGGCACCGCCCACGGTAAGTGGATCGCCGCCAGCACGCATCACGGCCTCCTTCTGGTCCAGGATGCCGCACGCCTCCACGATGGCGTCGATCACGGTCTCGGGGCGAATGGCGCATCCGGGCGCGTACACGTCCACGGGAATCGCGCGGTCCACGCCGCCGATCACGTTGTAGGCATCGCGGAACACGCCGCCCGAGCACGCGCAGATGCCGCAGGCCACCACGCACTTGGGCTCGAGCATCTGGTTGTAAATCTGGCGCACGACAGGCAAGTTCTGAGCGTTGACCGAGCCCGTCACCAAAAAGATGTCCGCATGCTTGGGGTTGCCGGTATTGACCACGCCAAAGCGCTCCGCATCGAACAGCGGCGTGAGCGAGGCCAGCACCTCGATATCGCATCCGTTGCAGCTCGAGCCGTCGTAATGAATAACCCACGGCGAGCGCGACATTTTATGATCCATGGATGCCGCCTCCTAAATAAACACGTCGACGAGGATGGGCATAAGGTTGAGCAGGCCAAACACCAGCGCCACGCCCCATCCGAGCTTAAAGCAGCTGCGCCAGGTGCTGCGCGCGAAGGTGTTGTCGATCAGCACCTCGACAAAGTACGTCGCAGCCATCACGACCAGGGCGACCAGCCAGCTCACTGGGTTGTCCCAGACAAAGAACATGCCCACCCACATCAAAAACAGCACGGTCTCGCACCAGTGCATAAGGGTCATCTTGGCCAGCGTGCTGCCGCTCATCTCGGTGGCGACGCCCTGGACGATCTCCTGATGCGCGTGATGCGAGTACGAAAGATCGAACGGCGACTTGCGCAGCTTGATGGTAAGCACCGCGAGCAGCGCGAGGAAAATGGGCGCGCTGTACACGATGATGGGGGCCGACTGCCCCGTCACGGCGATGGAATCGAAGCTGTCGGTGGCAAGGTACAGGCCCACGCTCATCAGCAGAACGGCGGGCTCGTAACTCATAACCTGCAGCAGCTCGCGGTCGGCACCGACCTGGGCAAACGGGCTTTGCGTCGAGGCGGACGCCAGCACCACAAAAATCGCGGCAAGCGTCACCATAAAGGCGCATAACAGCGTGTTGGAGCCCGACACAAAGATGCCGCCGCCCACCACGGTAAAGATGAGCGCGCACGCCATGTAGGTATCGTCCATGGTGTTTACGCTGGCGGGAGCCTTGCGCAGCAGCTTGGCAACGTCGTAGAAGGGCTGCAGCAGGCGCGGGCCCACGCGGCCCTGCATGCGAGCCGAAAGTTTGCGGTCAACGCCGTCGATCAAGCCGCCCACAAGCGGCGCAATCAAGGCAAACGCCACGGTGCCAATAAAAATGCCCACGACGCCCGAGCCTTCAAAATACTTGCCGCGCAGCACCGAGGGCGCACTCATGGCAAGCCGCTCGGGCCCAATCCACGCGCAACACAGCAGCGCAAACAAGATAATGCTGCAGCACACGACGCTACCCGCGGGGCCAATACGCTTCTCGCCAAGGGCGTCCTCCGAGTACCAATTGCGCTTTTCGGCCTTCACCTCGTGTCCCATCGAGCCGCGGAAATGGCGGTAATTGTCGGTTCCCACACCCGAAAGATATACGTTTACGTGCGGTTTGTTGCTCACGCGGAATGAAGTCAGCAGCACCACGGCGATAAACGCCACGATAACCACCATCAGATACATGGCGTCCTTGCCAATAACGTACGGCACGCGGCCAAACACCATGGCCAAGTAAGGCGACACCAGACCGCTCGAGATAACCGGAAACGCCACGCAGCACAGAATCAGCAGCGCGGCGATGGCGTTGAGGGCCATCCATTCGGTCTTATGGACATTGACCTCAACGTTTTGAGCCGTGGGGTCGACGCCCGAAAGCTTGGCAAGCCACTTGCCCCAGAAGTAAAACGTCGCGGCCGAGCCAAAGGCAAGCACCATGATCATGAGCACGTTGCCGGTCTGCGCAAACGCCACCAGGGCGCCCCACTTGGACACGAGCATGCCAAACGGCGCCACAAACATGCCCATAATGCCCAGCATCATCAGACGCGTCAGGTGCGGCATGCGGCTGAACATGCCGTCCATGTCCTCGATATTGCGGCTGCCGATATGATGCTCGGCCGTGCCCACGCACAGGAACAGCAGCGACTTGGCCACCGTGTGGAACAAGATCAGGAAGATGGCCGCCCATACGGCCTCGGGCGCGCCGACACCCAAGCAGGCACTGATGAGGCCCAAGTTGGAAATGGTGGAGTACGCGAGCACGCGTTTGGCGTTGCTCTGCGAGATGGCCATGAGTGCAGCGAGCAAAAACGTGATGGCACCCACACTCGTGACCATAAAGCCGGTCACGGGGTAGATGGCATAGAGTGGGCTCAGCTTGACCATCAGGAACACGCCGGCTTTGACCATGGTTGACGAGTGCAGCAGGGCGCTCGTGGGAGTGGGTGCAACCATGGCACCCAACAGCCAAGTGTGGAACGGCATCTGTGCGGCCTTGGTGAGCGCGGCGAGCGACAACAGGATGACCGGCATCACCAGCAGCGTGGACTGCGCGGTTCCGGTGCCGGAAAGCTCGATCATGCCCGAGATGGTCAGCGGCATGCCGTTAACGTGCAGATACATAAGTCCGGCCAAAAACGCGATGCCGCCCAGCATGTTGAGGATGATTTGGGTAAAGGCGTTCTTGATGGCCTCGGGCGTACGCGTGTAGCCAATCATAAGGAACGAACACACGGTGGTGATTTCCCAGCCGCAGAACAGCCACTCAAGGTTGTCGCTCGTCACGATGGCGAACATGGCCGAGAGGAACAGGAACATGAGCGCCAGGAACTGCGGGCGACGGTCGGGCGCGGTCTGCCCGCGCAGCGCGGCCTCGTGCTCGTCATGGGCCTGGAAGTCCTTCATGTAGCCCAGGGCATACAAGCAGATTAGACTGCCAACGATGCCGACGGCGAGGACCATGATCACGCTCATGTAGTCCAGGTAGAGTGGCGTTGCCGTGACG
Source organism: uncultured Collinsella sp. (assembly GCA_905205405.1). Taxonomy (GTDB): domain Bacteria; phylum Actinomycetota; class Coriobacteriia; order Coriobacteriales; family Coriobacteriaceae; genus Collinsella. The sequence goes on along the minus strand of CAJLDK010000006.1, from coordinate 88,446 downwards.
GCTTCGGCCGCGGGCAGCGTCATGGCAGCGAAGGCAACCGAACCCACCAGCTGCACCACGCCGAGCACCGTGGTGAGCGTGCTCTTATATTTACGCGCGTTGTACAGGATGACGGCGCACAGGATCACGTCGATGACGGAGCTGATGATCGAGAGCACATGCGAGGTGCCGGGGGCAACCTCAAAGCTCTTCGGGCCCGTGCCAAAAAACATGACGGCGACTACAACCGTCACCGCCATAATGATGCCAGAGCCTACAAGCCCTAGCGCATCGCGGGCGCGGTCACCGCGCGCGAGCAGCATGCCCAGCGCCGGTACCAGCGGAAACAGGGTAAGGAAATACAGTAGCGTCATACCATCACTCCCCCATGCAAAAACGCTGCAATTGTTTAACGTTATAGCTCAGTTGAGGAGTAGCGGCGGCGGGTTTTCGGTCAACTGGGGAGTTTTAGGCGTACGGGGTAACGAGTCTGTCCGCTTTGGAGCAGAGAGGCGACGCTCCCCCTATCGCGGCGGCGGGCGCACGGGCCACTGCGCGCGGTTTATTAACCGCTTTGGAGGATGTTCCAGTAGGCTCACGACGGTCCAAAAAGTTGGCGCGGCAAGAAAAATGCGCCCCTGTGGGCGCACCATCCCGTTCGCTATTCCGCCTTTTTAACGCGCGGCTTGCGACCGCGCGGCTTATCAACCAGCGCGGACTCACCGCTCTCGCGATACTGGCGGCACCAAGCCTTGACCGAAGACTCGCTGGGAATCTTGTGCTTGATCATGGCCTCGCGAACCGTTAAGCCGTTTTCCAAGCGGTCCTTGACCACGGCGAGCTTAACTTCGTACGAATAGGTGTGATGATGCGAACCGGCGTTGAGAACGGCGTCGGCACCGCCCACGGCATACGCGCGGGCCCACTGACGAGCCGTGGCCTGGGGAATGCCAAGCTCCGCGGCGAGGGCGCGATGACCGACCCCCTCTTGGAGGATCTCGACGGCGCGCTGCCTAATCTCAGGCGCATGCGTGCGAGTCCTGGTTGCTTCCGACATACCTGCCACTTCTTAGCCTTAACCGTTAATCTGCTTTCTTACGTGCAAGTTAGATAGTAGCATTTTATTGTTTGCTCAAAGCAGTTAATTAAAATAGACGCGGCGTTATCTGGGCATTTGGCACCAATTTACGACATTTCTTTATCGATTATTTACGCTGGTAGCTGACTCGCAGCCAATCGTCATTCGCCTGTCAACAAAATTGACACCTCTTTATGTCCTTTGCTATAGCGGATATGATTATTAACCCCTCCCCCAATAATTTTGAGTAATCGGCAAGGCAGTAGACGTCCTTACTCCTCATGATTACCGCGCATTGCCATCCACCGAAGCAAAACAAAAAGGGCGGGACCTGCTGCGCTTGCAGACCCCGCCCCGGTTGACACTCGATGGGACGCAGCCGGGCGAGACGGATCCGTGCTACAGCCCCGCCTGGCCGCGATGTTAACTACAGCTCGTTGGCCGCGTGATATGCCGTGCGAATGGCGCTCGCAATGTCGGCGGTGCGCTCGCCCGAGCAGTCGCCCACGCAGATCACGGGCACCGTCACGCCATCCAGGTCAAACGCGTTGGCCTTGGAGCCCACGGCCATCACCACGTAATCGCAGGCGATCTTCACCGGCTCCTCGGGGCCGTCCTCGGTGGTGTGCACGGCCTCCACGCCCTCGTCGGTAACGGCGGTCAGGCGGGTCTTAACGTGCTGTTCCACGTTGTGGGCGGCGAAGTCGCTCATGATCAGCGGCAGAATGGTCTCGGACTCGCCCGCGGCAATCTTGTCGAGCATCTCGACGATCGCCACCTCGCAGCCGTGCTGCAGCAGGTACTCGGCAGTCTCGGTGCCCACCAGGCCACCGCCAATGACGGCGACGCGCCCGCTGAGCTCCACCTTGCCGGCCAGCACGTCCCAGCTCGAGACGACCTTGTCCGAGTCGGCACCCGGAACGGGGATGACCACGTCGTGCGCGCCCACAGCCACAATCGCGGCGTCGGCGGCGTTGAGGTCCGCGGGGCTAGCGGCATGGTTGAGCTCGACCTTTACGCCCAGGCCGGGCAGAATCTTCTCGTAATACTCCACCGAGCGCATGATCTCGTCCTTGCGCGGAGGCGCGGCCGCCAGCACAATCTGGCCGCCCAAGTGATCGCTCGCCTCATAGACGGTCACGTCGTAGCCGCGCTTGGCCGCCACGCGCGCGGCCTCCAAGCCGGCAATACCGCCGCCCACCACGGCGACCTTCTTGTCGCCCTCGCCCGGCTTGATGGCGATGGTCGCCTCGTCGCCGTTCTCGGCATTGAGCACGCACGAGATGTACTTGCGGTTTTGAATCGCGTCGACGCAGCCCTTGTTGCAATTGAGGCACTCGCGAATGGGCTCACCCGTGGCGGCCTTCAGCGCAATGTCGGGGTCGCACATGAGCGAGCGGCCGTACGCGATGATATCGGCCGAACCGTCTTCCAGAATCTTCTCGCCGGCCTCGACCGAAACAACACGGCCGACAGTGGCCACCGGCACGGAGACCAGGGCCTTGACGCGCTCGGCCACGGGCAGCGTCCAGTTGTAGGGCATGGCGCCCATGGGCGGAATGGTGTCGCCCATGTTGCCGGTATGGTTGGCCTGTGCAACCTGGATCATGTCGATGCCGGCGCCCTCGAGCAGCTTGGCAAACTCGCAGGCCTCATCGGGCTGCAGGCCGCCCTTGCCGCGCGGCGTGCCGTCGGGGTTCTCCATGATCACGGGGAGCTTGTACTCCACCATCAGCTGCGGCGCGGCTTCCTTAATGGCGGCGACAACCTCGAGCGCATAGCGAACGCGGTTCTCGAACGAGCCACCGTACTCGTCGGTGCGCTGGTTGAGGATGGCCGAGCACAGCGAACCCACTAGGCGGTCGCCGTGGACCTCGATGGCGTCGATCCCGGCCTGCTGCGCGCGGGCGGCCGAGGCGGCGATGGCCTCCTTGATCTGGGTGAGTTGCTCCACGGTGGCCTCGTTCACAAAGTGCTGCATGTCGTGGTGCAGCTTGGCGTAGGCCTGCTTGCGAATCTCGTTGGACTCGGCCATCTTGGCGGCGAAGGTCTCCTCGTCGCCGGCGGCCTTGGCCTCCTGCGCGGCCTTGGCGGCGGCCATGGAGCCCATGACCATGCGGCCGACGCCGGGCACGTCGTACTCGGGGTGGAACAGCTGCAGCGCGACCTTGGCGCCGTGCTTATGGACGGCGTCAGCCAGCGCCTTAAACGTGGGGATCTGGGCGTCGGTCGCCAACTTGGGCGTGGGGCTTGCGGTCATAACGGGAGCAACGTCGCCGATGACGATGTAGCTCACGCCGCCACGGGCCAGGCGCTCGTAAAAAGCCAGGCTGCGCTCGCCGATGGAACCGTCGCGCTCCTCGTAGCCGGTGGTCAGCGGCGGGAACATAATGCGGTTTTTGAGCTCAAGGGGGCCAACCGTAATGGGCTGGAGCAGCTTGGATGCGGGTGCGGTCATGGACATTCCTCTCTTGTAGGCGCGGCGGCGATGTTGCCGCGTAGTTGTCTAGAGGATATGACATGGGAGCACAGTGGTGCAACGGAAATCGGCAGACAGCAGGTAGCGGCAGGTGGATGGGGCGGGGCCGGCTGCCGGTTTGTCTCGATCTGTAACAGTAAGACCCTATTTTGCCGAGCAACTGTTACAGATCGAGACAAACCGAAACCGTCCCGGCGGAAAATCTCAATCTGTAACATCTACAGGCCAAAAACGACCCTAGATGTTACAGATCGAGACATTCCTCTCGACCCATCCTCAACAATCTAGATCTGTAACATCTGGACCCACTTTTGCCCCTTTACTGTTACAGATCGAGACAAACCAATCTAGCCTGCCGAAAGATCTAGATCTGTAACGGTTACTCGGCAAAATGGGCCCCAGATGTTACAAATCAAGACAAACGGGACCCGCCTGCAAGAAAATCTCAATCTGTAACAACAACTCGGCAAAATCCGTCCCTCATGTTACAGATTTAGACAAACCGTCCAGGCGGGGACTCAACATCTCAATCTGTAACACCTAGCCGCCCAAATCGGGTCTAGATGTTACAGATCGAGATTTTGTTTGAGAGGCCGAGAATTGGACCGAAAATACGGTCCCGGAATAACAAAAAAGCTCGCCGGCTAGGCCGACGAGCTGCAAGTTCTTGGTCGCGGGGGCAGGATTTGAACCTACGACCTCCGGGTTATGAGCCCGGCGAGCTACCAGACTGCTCCACCCCGCAATGTCTGGGCGCCTCATGTGCGCAAGAAAGAATATTACGCGGGAGTTCGGTAAACGGCAAGGAAAATCTCGTAGAGCATAATTTCTTCATATTTAAACCCCTCAGCCCCTATCACCGTAAACGAATCGCAGCCGAGCGCCGTCGACGGCACGTATACAATGGTGCGCGTCCTTTTATGCCAACGCCGGGAGTAGACATGCTGCTCGCTATCGATATGGGAAATACGCAGACGGCCATGGGCCTGTTTGACGGAGACGAGCTGGTGCAGTCGTGGCGTATGCCCACCGACCGCTCCTATACCGCCGACGAGATCCACGTGCGCCTGATGGGTTTCTTTAAGATGTACGGCCTCTCGCTCGATGCGGTTGACGCGATCGCCTTTGCGGGCGTGGTGCCGCAGCTCTCGCGCGAGTGGCACGCCGTGGCCGACCGCATTGCCGCAGACGCCATCGTCATCGGGCCGCAGACGGCCGCCGTGACCAAGCTGCGCGCGGCGCGTCCCCAAGCCGTAGGCGCCGATCGCGTCGCTAACGCCGTTGCGGCCGAAACTTTCTACGGCGCGCCGGCAATCGTGGTGGACTTTGGCACCGCGACCAATATCGACGTCATCGATGAGGACGGTTATTACATTGGCGGAGCGATCGCGCCGGGCATCCGCATCTCCATGGACGCGCTTGCCGCCCGTGCCGCCAAGCTCGCCAGCGTGCCGCTCGAGGCGCCCGAGCATGCCATCGGCCGCGATACCGAGGAGTGCATCAAGGTCGGCGCCGTGGTGGGCGCTGCTGCCATGGCCGAGGGCCTGGTCGAGCGCATGAAGCGCGAGCTGGGCCGCGAGGATGCCACCGTTATCGCCACGGGCGGTCTCGCCGGCATCGTCGCCGATTCGACCGATGCCTTCGACGTGGTCGACGGACAGCTCACCATCAAGGGCATCTGCGAAATCTACCGCCGCATGCAGGAGCTGGCGTAGGACAGTGGTTTAAGTCGAGCGCAAGCGGCGAGCCAGGCAACGCATCGGTCCTATTCCTCAAAAACGAAAATTTTTCAGTTTTGAGGAATAGGGCTTTCTGCTACGCCTCGCCGCACAGCCACCTCGCGAGGTCCACGATCTGCACTCCGTCGCGATCCGTGGCCTCGTGATGCGTGCGGGCGAGAATCATCTTGGGATACGCATCGCCAATGCTCAGCAGTGGCGAAATCTCGCGTTCAAATGTCTTATCCGAGCTGATGTCGTCGCTCACCTGAATGTAGAGTTTCTCGCTCCGCTTGATTGCTACGAAGTCTATTTCCTTTTTATAGAGCACGCCGACGTATACCTCGTATCCGCGACGCAGCAGCTCGATTGCCACCATGTTCTCGTATACGCGTCCCCAATCCATATCACGTGTACCAAGAAGCGCATATTTAAACGCATGGTCCGCCAGATAGTACTTCTCGCCGCTCTTAAGGTATTTTTTGCCGCGAATGTCGTACCGACGAACTTTATAGAAGGCAAACGCATCACACAGGTACCCCATGTACGCACCGACCGTCTTGTTCGTAATCTTGAGCCCATCCGCATTCAAAACATCTGTAATGTTGCGTGCCGACGTTATGTTGGAGACGTTGTCCATCATGTAATCGGCAATGCGCAGCAGTGCCGATTCGTTTCTCACGTTATGCCGCTGCACGATATCTCTCACAATGAGCGTCTTGAAGACGTTGGAGAGATATTGATAGCGCTGCTCCTGCAGTGGATAAGGGTAAGAGCCGGACATACCGCCGGTTCTCTCGTACTCATCGAAGTCGCGGTCGACCTCGCCCTCGTCACTATAGAAGCGATACTCCTCAAACGAGAATGGGAAAACCTCGATCTCGAACGTGCGCCCCGTAAAGAGCGTCGACAGATCGCTCGACAGCAAAAAGGCGTTCGATCCGGTGATGAAGATGTCGTACTGCTCGGATGCATGGAGGCTGTTAATCGCGCGTTCAAAGCCGTCGCACATCTGAACCTCGTCGATAAGCAGGAAGTTTTGCTTGTCGGACACTCGATGCTCTTTCACATAGGCGAGCAGGGCATGATATTCGAGCAGGCCCTCGAACTCGTCGAGGTTGTAATTGATATGGATGACATTCGAATTGGACAGATTTGCCTCCACGTAATCGCGGAGGGCCTCGAGCAATTTTGACTTACCGCTACGGCGAATGCCCGTGATGACCTTGATGTCCGGTACGCCAATAAGGCTCGTCAACGTGTCCATATATGACGTTCTATTGATGAGTTTCATCGGGGCCTCCTCGCGGTCTTTTATCGCTATTCCTCAAAACTGAAAAATTTTCAGTTTTGAGGAATAGGCTCTATAGCGAATATACCTCGCGAAAGACCGAGCCGCCTTAATCCTATTCCTCAAAAACGAAAATTTTTCAGTTTTGAGGAATAGGGTGCTGACAACCCATTCCCCAGACAAGCAAGACCCTCCCCGGCACAGCCGAGAAGGGTCTTGTTGTCATCGTTATCTTTGAGTGCGGGCGCCGCGCGCTACAGCCCGCGAATGCGCACGGCCTCGGGCGGAAACTCTTGCTCGCCGGCATCGGTCTTGATGGTCGCGCGGCCCCAGATGTCCAGGCCCGCAAACACACCGACCGCAAGCGGCAAACCGTTGGGCGACACCGCCGCGACCTGACGACCCAGCAGTGGCACCATATCGAAGTACTCACCCAGCACCGGAGCCAGCGGGCCGGCAGCGCCCTGCGGCGTGTTGGCGGCAACCGCCCAGGCGTCAACGCGGGTCAGCACAGCGGCGGCCAATGCCTCGATCAGCGCCTCATCTGCCATATCCACGCCAAGCTCACCCAGCGCCGCACGCTCAATATCAACCGTCACCGCGGCAAACATGCCCGCAGCACCGGCACCGCCGTTCACGGCAACACGCGCGAGCGACGCCTCAAACGCAGGCGCACCGCACACGATATCGCTCGGCCACTGGATACCCACTTTACCGGCAAGGCCCAACCCCGGCGTCGAAGCCGTGCCCACGAGCGCGTCCATCATGCCCATCGCGGCCACAAACGGCAGGCCGTGGAAGGCGTGCATGTTCACATCGGGGCGCACAACCAGCGAAAACGTCAGCGAAGCATCGCCCACGCTCCACGCGCACCAGCCCGCGGACACGCCCTCGCGGCCCGCGTCACGCGCCGCGTCGAGCTCGGTGCCAGCGGCAACAGCATTCATCTCGATCATCTACATACGCCCCAATTCGCCCACGATATGGCCCACGCGATCCTCGGGCTCCTTGACCTCGACGCCGTTGTAGCGGAAGAACCGAGCCGGGTCGTGCATCAGGTCCTCGAGCGGCACCAGCACAAAGTCACGCTCGCCGATCAGCGGATGCGGCAGGCGCAGCTTCTTGCCGCCGTGGGTCTCGCCGTCCATCCACAGCAGGTCCAAGTCGATGGTGCGCGGGCCGTTGGCCTTGGCCTTCTTGGAACGGTCGCGGCCCAGCTCGGCCTCGATCTTCATGAGCTCGTCGAGCAGCACCAACGGCGCCAGCTCGGTCTTAATCTCGATGACGGCGTTGGCAAACGCGTCCTGGCGCGTCTCGTAGGCCGGCTCGCTCTCGTAGATCTTGGAGGAGTTGGACACGCAGGTGAGTGGAATCTCGGCGATCATGTCGCGTGCGGCGCGGATGTTGTCACAGCGATGCCCCAGGTTGGAGCCCACGGCCACAAACGCGCGGCGCGGCTGCGGCTTGGCAACCGCCCAGTAGCCGTTCAGGAACTGCGCAAAGCCCGCGGCGTCGTGCACGCGCACGATGTTGGCACCGGCCTGGATGGCGCCCAGGCACACGCCAAACGTAGCGGCATCGCGCTCGGCGGCCTCGGTCACGCCCGAGACGGCGCCCACAAAGCGCTTGCGCGATACGGCGCACATGAGCGGATAGCCCAGTGACGCCATCTTGGCAGTCTCGCGCTGGATGACGATGTCCTCGTTGGCCGTCTTGCCAAAGCCCGGACCGGGATCGATGCAGATGCGGTCGCGCGACACGCCGGCATGGATGAGCGTGCGGGCCTGGTCGGACAGAAAGCCCATGACGCGACGCATGATGGGCGCCGAATCGGGCAGGGTAAAGCGGCGGAGCTGAGAGGTGGGCACGTAGGCCTCCTCGCGGCGGGCGCTGCGGCGCATCATGGCGGCCAGGTGGTCATTGGGCTCCGGCGCGGTTTCGGTGGCCTCGGGCGCGGGCGCGACGGTCTCGGCGGCAGCAGTCTGCTCGGCGGCCGGCGTCTCCTGCTCGCTTGCAGGCTCGGACGTGGGCTCCGGTTCGCCAAACGGCAACGAGGGCTGCACCACACCGCCCGGAAGCTTGGCCTCCGGCTTAGGCTCGCCCAGCAACTTGCCGCGACGGCGGCGAGCCGGCTTCTCGGCCTCACGCGCGGCCTCGGCAGCCGCCTCGCGCGCCTTCTCGGCAACAAACGCCGCTGCCGAGGTATCGAGCTGCACCGTTGCGTGCGTGCGGGTGGGCGCGGCGACCTCGCCGGCATGCATCACGATGACGCCGCAGGTGCTCGTCTTAACAAACTCGACCATCTTGGGATCGGTGAAGCCGGTCACGTCGTTGACGATCGAGGCGCCGCAGCGCACGGCCGCCTTGGCAACCGCCACATGACGCGTGTCGATCGAGACGATGGCGCCCTCCTTGGCCAGCGCGCGCACCACGGGTAGCACGCGGCGAGCCTCCTCGTCGGGGTTGACCGGGGTAAAACCAGGGCGCGTGGACTCGCCGCCCACGTCGATGATGTCGGCGCCGGCGTCGAGCATCGCCAGGCCGTACTCGATGGCGGCATCGGGATCGAAGTGCTCCCCGCCATCGCTAAACGAATCGGGCGTCACGTTGAGGACGCCCATGATGCGCGGACGGTCAAAGCTGAGCTCGTACTTTCCGCACCGCCATGTCTTGCTGTCGTTCGCCATGAACATCCTCCTAAAATGCCCACGCCGCCGCGCTCGGGCGCTGGCGGCGGGGTCGCTTTGCAATCAGTCTTTCTATTGTATCCGCGCGCGGGGGCTAGAACGCAAACGCGGCCGCGATGTCGCAAGAAATCAGCAGGTCGGCATTTGCATCCTGATCGGTGGGAGCAAGGTTGCATATGGCCAGCGTATCGCCGGTAAAGTATCGCGTAAGGCCTGCCGCCGGATACACCACGAGCGAGGTCCCGCCTACAATGAGGGCATCGGCCGCGGCGATGGCGGCAACGGCACCGGTCAACACATGCTCGTCGAGCGGCTCCTCGTAGAGCACCACATCGGGCTTGATGCGCCCACCGCACGCAGGACACACGGGCACGCCCACGGCATCCTCGTGCTCGCGCGCGCAAATCCATTCGGCGCTGTAGACCGCGCCGCACGTCTGGCAGATATTGCGGTGGACCGAGCCGTGCAGCTCAAACACGCGCCGTGAACCGGCCACCTGATGCAGGCCATCGATGTTTTGCGTCACCACGGCGTCGAGCTTGCCGGCACGCTCCAGCTCGGCCAGCTTGGTGTGGCAGCAGTTGGGCTTGGCGCCAAGCGCGATCATCTTGGTGCGGTAGAAGTCGAAGAACTCGGCCGGATGCGTCTCATAAAAGCTATGCGAGAGCATAGTCTCGGGCGGATAGGAAAACCGCTGGTGATACAGACCGTCCACGCTGCGGAAATCGGGAATGCCGCTTGCCGTGGAAACACCCGCGCCGCCAAAGAAGACCACGTGGCTATGGGTTTCGAACAGCTCCGCCAGCGCGGCGGAGGCCTGCTTGGGATCCGATATTGCCTGCGTCATATATGTCCTCCGTCCGTGTCTCCGGGACGGCGGCGTTCGCACTATCACTCGCGGACTCCGCCCCTGTTGCGCTAATCTTAAGCCTGCCAACCCCGTCGAAAGGACACCATGCCTCAGACTTACACTTTCGCCTCGTGGAACGTCAACGGCCTGCGCGCCGTGCTAAAAAAGGACCCGAGCTTTATCCAGATCGTGCAAGAGCTCGACGTCGATATCCTGGCGCTGCAAGAGACCAAGCTGCAAGAAGGCCAGGTCGATATTGACCTGCCTGGCTATCACCAAACCTGGAGCTACGCCGAGCGTAAAGGCTATTCGGGCACTGCGGTCTTTAGCCGCCAGGAACCGCTGCGAGTGCTGCACGCCGACGCACTGCTACCCTACGCCGGCGAGAACGAGGCGGCCGTACTCGTCGCCCAAGCCGCAACCGAGGGCCGCGTCTGCGCGCTGGAGTTCGACAAGTTCTGGTTTGTCGACGTCTATACGCCCAACGCCCAAAATGAGCTCGCGCGCATCGATGTGCGCATGGCCTGGGACGATGCCTACCGCGGCTTTTTGAACGCACTCGAGCGCGAGACCGGCAAACCCGTCGTGACCTGCGGCGACTTTAACGTGGCGCACGAGGAAATCGACCTTAAGAACCCCAAGTCCAACCGCGGCAACGCCGGCTTTTCGGACGAAGAACGCGGCAAGTTTACCGAGCTGCTCAACGCCGGCTTTACCGATACCTGGCGCACGGCAAACCCCGACGTCGAGGGCGTCTACAGCTGGTGGAGCTATCGCTTTAATGCCCGCAAGAACAACGCAGGCTGGCGCATCGACTACTTCCTGGTAAGCGACGCAATCGCCGACAACGTACGCGACACCGGCATCCGCGGCGACATCTTCGGCAGCGACCACTGCCCCGTCACCCTTACGTTGGAGCTCTAACTCCAGCTGCCCCCGGAGACGAAGGAAAACGGATCATTTTGGGCCTCGTGGGGGTATCCGCGTGACCCATCCGCCACGAAACACGCTCATCTACTACGTTTAAGCCACTACCCTCGACCACAGTGAACAACGCAAAAAGAAAACCGCAGGTAGAAAGCCTACGGTTTTTCATAAAACACGGTTGTGGTTGGGGGTGTCGGGCCAAACGTAGTAGATAGACCGATTTCGTGGCGGGCGGGTTCAGCTGATTCCCTGGGAACGTCTGGAGGCGAAAGAAAACGGATCAATTTGGCTCTCCGAGGGCCACGATGCCCGTCGTATCAGCCGGCTATTTCAAAACTATGCCGGTTTACGGGGCTGAATCGCGAACCCCCAACCATACGCAATTCCGAAATAATAAAACCGCAGGTAAACGGCTTGCTCTATTTCAAAAATAGCCGGCATGGTCTGCTTGTGCCAATCTGGCCCCGTAAACCGGCATAGTTTTAAAATGGCACTTCGGCAGTATTGATTCCCGCCCCGGCGCAACCAGCCCTACAGTCCGTACTTCACGACGACTCGGTTGATGCGGCGACACCAAGGCTTGTACAGGGCGACCAAAAACACGCAGGTCGCAAGGCCGTGCGTGATATCGAACGGTACGGCGGTGGCAAGACGCGCCATGGCACCCGCCCACGTGAGCGGTTGAACAAAACCGATAATGTCGTAGGCGTTGATCACAACGCCGTACAGCAAACCCGAAGCAAAGCCGTAGGTCAGCAGCGCCGGCATACGCACGGTGCCATCGGCGCGATCAAAAGCGCCGGCATGCGCCAGCGCACCGCCAACGTATCCCACGAGCCCCCAGGCATACATCTGCCACGGCGTCCACATGCCCTGTCCAAAAAAGAAATTGCTGGTCAGCGCCGCCAGCGCGCCAACCATAAAACCATTGCGGCGACCAAGCGTCGCCCCCGCGATAATGGCGATGGCACTCACGGGTTTAAAGTCGGGAATGGGGCCAAACAAGATGCGCCCCGCCGCGGCCAACGCCGCCAGAACCAGCGTTGGCATAATCTGGCGCAGGCCCGGTCGCGACGCCTCGTAGCCTGCAAAGAACAGCGCAAGCACCAGCGCCACCACGACAAGCATGGCGAGCGCCGCCTGCTCAACGCCCGCCAGCAACGCCGCAGCCATCACGGCTGGCACCGCCAGCAGCAGCGGTATCTCCAGTTTTGCGAGTAGGCGCACGATGCGATAATCCGCCATCCCATCACGCCCTATAAAACACGTTGTCGGCAAAGAAGTCGGCCGGCGGCTCCATGCAGGCAATCTCGCCATCGAACATCATGGCGATGTCGTCGGCGACCTGCTCAGCAAAGTCCAAATCGTGCGTAGCCATGATGACGGTGCCGCCAGCCTTCGCATGGTCACGCAGGGCGCGGGCGATGATGCGGCGGCTCTCCAGGTCCAAGCCCTTCGTGGGCTCGTCAAGCAGCAGCAGCTCGGGGCCAATCAGCAGCAGCTTTGCCAGCGCGAGCAGCTGGCGCTGTCCGCCCGAGAGGTCGTAGGGGTGACGCGTCTCCAGGCCGTCCAATCCCAGTTGCGCCGCACGCTCCCGCGCCAAGTTCTCGTCATATCCGCAGGTCGAGGCCCATTCCATCAGCTCATCGCGAACCGTCTCGGCAACCAGCAATGCTTTGGGATTCTGAGGCAGCAGCGCCGCCGAGGCCGCTCCGCGCACCATGCGGCCGCGCTGCAGCTTGGCGGTCTTCGCCAGCACCGAGAGCATCGTCGACTTACCGCATCCGTTGCCGCCCACGATCGCATGCACCGCACCGGCCGAAAACGCCACGTCGAGCCCGCGCAGCACCCAACCGCCCGCGCGATCGTAGCGAAACCAGCTCCCTGCCAGGGTGGTAGCCGACCCGCCGTGCATTTTTTGGAGTATTCTGCTCCCATCCGTGCGCGGGAAGGCTTCCGAGCCGTTCTCGAGCGACGTTTGCGCCACAAATTCGGACGATTTGTCCAATTCCGAACTTTTTTTCGCGCTCGATACGTCCCCGGGCGGCTCCAGAGAGCCCAAATTGTCCTCACGCCTGCTGAATACTCCGTTTTTTGCACATCGGACGGCACCCCACCCCAACATGTCGTCGGAAAACAACGATTCTCGGCGTCCCAAAGAAGCCATATCCGCCACCTCGCGCACGCGACCGTCCTCAATCCGGTACGCACACGTCGCATACTCGAGCATTGGGCGCGGTTGATGCGTAGCCACAACAACCGTGCAGCCCAACTCACGGTTCACGCGAAACAGCGCGTGCAGAAAATTCTTCTCGGCAACGGGATCGAGCTGAGACGTGGGCTCGTCGAGTAGCAGCACACGCGGACGCAGCGCCAGGACGGCGGCAAGCGACAGCAGCTGCTTGCGGCCGCCCGAAAGCGTGTCAGTATCGCGATGAAGCCAGTCCTCCAGACCAAAGAAATAGCTGGTCTCAGCTACGCGACGGCGCATCTCGTCGCGCGACACACCCAGATTCTCTAGGCCAAACGCCATCTCGTGCCACACGGTTTCGCACACGATCTGGTTCTCGGGATCCTGGAACACATAACCCACGCGCTCCGCCGATGCCCGCACGTCCATGTCGGCGACGGGCTCGCCCAGCACGCGCAGCTCGCCGGAGCGCGTACCCGCCGGAGCGATCTCGGGCTTGAGCAGCGACAGCAGCGTCGATTTGCCCGACCCGGTACCGCCAACAAGCAGCGCAAACGCACCTTGGGAAACACGCCAATCAAGTCCCTCGAGCACCGGTGCCTCGGCCCCGGGATAGGCAAAACTAAGGCCTCGCACCTCAATCGCCGGCGCGGCCGAGCCATATGCCACACCCGCCGCCGAGCTCCTATCAAACCGAGCCATCAGCCAAACCTCTTCTCATCAATCGCATGCAACGCGCAAGGCAGCACCATCCAGGCAGCGTACACGACATAGCCCGGCCACGGCGCCGGCACCGAGAGCTGCGGATAAAACGAATACTGCGTCGTCGCGGTCCACGCCACTGCCGCCGTGGCCACGCCAAACAACGCAAGCCCCACCAGCGCGGCAACGTCGCCGCGCCCCAGCCGATACCGCGCATACGTCATACGACGCGCCGCGGCACCCCATCCGCGCGAGCGCATCGCGTCGGCGCGCTCCAGCGAATCCTCCATGCCCCAGCCCATCAGCACGCTCGAGGCCCGCAAGCGCGAGCGCACGGGGTCGGCCGGCGCGCGCCCCGGCACATCGATCGCGTCCTGCACCGCCAGCACCGTGCGACCGCGGCGCAAAAACTGCGGGATAAGCCTCATGCACATCGAGATCATGAGCACAATCACCGGTGCGGCATTGCCCAGCAGCGCGAGCACCTTGTCGTATTCGAGCATCGACGCCGCCGCCTCAAACCACAGCACGCTCGCCACAAACAGCCCGCCCATGCACAGGCCGTATACCATGCTCTCCAGATACACCGCGCGCATGCCAATACGGAACAGCTCCGTCGAGCCCGAGGCGCTAAACAGCGGATTGAGCACCGCGACGATCAAAATCACCGGCAGCTGCCAGCGGAGCGCGCCCAGCGTGCGGGCAGCCCCACGCGTCGCAAATCCATACGCCAGCCCGCCCGCAAGTGACAGCGCAATCAGTACCGGCTGCATCGAGAACATAGTGAGCCCCAGCGTCAGCACTATATAGAGTGCCGGCACAGCCGGATGCGACATCGAGAATGCCGCGACGGGCTCGCCGCCAAACTCCTCTCGTATGTTGTCCACGGGCACCCCCGTCCCCTCGCTCAAACAACAGCTCCGCAGCACCGCCAACGCCGCACGCACGCAGTGCAAACGCCACGCCGGCGGCGCAAGCCTCAACCGCCACGACCCAAACGTTACGCGCTCATCATATGCCTGCGGTATCATATTGCGCCGTGTATCGTTTCCAAACACACGTCTCTATAACGTAACAGGAGATCACATGGACGCAACCGCAATTATCCTCGCTGCCGGCGAGGGCACCCGCATGAAGTCGAACCACTGCAAGGTTTCGCACAAGATCCTGGGTAAGCCCATGGTCCAGTGGATTGTCGACGCCACCATCAAGGCCGGCTGCAGCCGCGTCGTGGTCGTCATCGGCAGCCACGCCGACGAGATGCGCGCCCTTATCGACGGCGCCTACGCCAGCAGCGCCACCAAGGTCGAGTGCGTCGAGCAGACCGAGCGCCTGGGCACCGGTCATGCCGTGAAGGTCGCGCTCGAGGCCTGCGGCATCACGCAAGGCCCGGTCGTCGTGCTCAACGGCGACTTGCCGCTCATCACCGCCGACACCGTCGCCAAGTTCGCGCAGACCGTCGCTACCGGCGAGCTCGCCTGCACCGTCATGACCATGACCCCGCCCGACCCCTTCGGCTACGGCCGCATCAAGCTGGGTGCCGACGGCCAGATTGAGCGCATCATCGAGCAGAAGGACTGCACGCCCGAGCAGGCCGCCACGCTGCTCGAGTGCAACGCCGGCTGCTACGCCTTCGACGGCGCGCAGCTCGCCGCCCACATCGACGAGATTGGCAACGACAACGCACAATCCGAGTACTATCTGCCCGACATGCTCGAGATCCTCAAAGGCCACGGCCAGGCAGTCTCCATCTTCCACTGTGACGACTACCGCGACGGCCTGGGCGTCAACAGCCGCATCCAGCTCGCACAGCTTACCGCCATCGCGCGCGACCGCATCAACGAGCATTGGATGGCCGAGGGCGTTACCTTCATCGACCCCACGCAGGCCTGGATCGGCCCCGATGCCGTTATCGGCCGCGACACCGTCGTGTGGCCGCAGACGCATCTGATCGGCCACGTCACCGTGGGCGAGGAGTGCCAGCTCGGCCCCAACAGCCGCCTCACCGACACCACCGTCGGCAGCGGCTGCACCATCGACGAGACCATCGCCATCGAAGCCGTCATCGAGAACGGCGTCGACTGCGGCCCGCGCGCCTACCTGCGCCCGGGTACCCACATGCTCGACGGCTCCAAGGCCGGCACGCACGTGGAGATCAAGAAGTCCACGATCGGCGAGGGCTCCAAGGTGCCGCACCTGTCCTACATCGGCGACACCACCATGGGCTCCGGCGTCAACGTGGGCGCGGGCTCCATCACCTGCAACTACGACGGCGTCCACAAGCACAAGACCGTCATCGGCAAGGATGCCTTCATCGGTTCCGACACCATGATGGTCGCGCCCGCCCAGATTGGCGACGGCGCGCTCGTGGCCGCCGGCTCCGTCATCACCGAGCCGGTCCCGGCCGACGCACTCGGCCTGGGCCGCGCCCGTCAGGTAAACATTGAGGGCTGGGCCGCCGATTATCGCCGCCGTCTGCACGAGGACGACGAGGTATAACGTTTTACCAAGCATCTAAGGAGCTGTTCCCATGGGGACGGCTCCTTTTTCTATCGTGACCTGCGCGACAGGATGAGTGGTCGGTTCGTGTCCGTTGACGGTAAAGACGTTATCAAGACCCGATTAACCCCGTCGCGCGGTTACAATGCAACAAGGCATCTATATGGCATTCGATGTATAAAGGAGAAGGGTAATGCCGATTAATGATCCCGAGAAGTCGGAGAATATGCGCAAGTCCATCCGCGTGTATTCCGGTTCCTCCAACCGTCCCCTCGCTCAGAAGATCGCTGAGTACCTTGGGGTCGAGCTTTCGGGCCTTACGCTAAAGCAGTTCGCCAACGGTGAGATTTACGCCCGCTACGACGAGACCGTCCGCGGCGCCGACGTCTTCCTGATTCAGTCCGTGGCCGGCGGCAACGTCAACGACATGCTCATGGAGCTGCTCATCGCCACCGACGCTGCCAAGCGCGCATCCGCCCGCTCCATCACCGCCGTCATCACCCACTACGGCTATGCTCGCCAGGACCGCAAGGCCGGCCCGCGCGAGCCCATCACCGCCCGCCTCGTCGCCAACCTGCTCGAGCGCGCCGGCGTCAACCGCATCATCACCCTCGACCTGCACCAGGGTCAGATCCAGGGCTTCTTCGATATCCCGGTTAACCACCTGTCCGCGCTGCCGCTGTTTGGCCAGTACTACAACGACATGCACTTCGACACCGACAACCTGGTTGTCGTCTCCCCCGATGTGGGCCGCGCCAAGGCCGCCAAGAAGCTGTCCGACATGCTCGGCTGCGACCTGGCCATCGCCCACAAGGGCCGTCCGCGCCACAACGCCGCCGAGGTCATGGGCATCATCGGTGACATCAAGGGCAAGACCTGCATCATCAACGACGACATGATCGACACCGCTGGCACCCTGTGCGCCAACGTCAAGGAGCTCAAGGCTATGGGCGCCGGCGACATCTACGTCTGCGCCACCCACGGCATCTTCTCCGGTCCTGCCATCGAGCGTCTGAACGACGCCCCCATCGTCGAGTGTGTCGTCACCGACGCCATTCCCGTCGAGGTCGGCGGCAAGATCAAGACCATCTCGGTCGCCGAGGAGTTCGCTCAGGCCATCTCCGCCGTTTACCACGAGGAGCCCGTCTCCACGCTCGTCGGCGGCGACTTCGCGCTGTAATCGCATCGTCCTTGCAACCCGGCGCTTCGCCGTCGGAACAGAAGAAACCCCCGCGCTCCCCCTTGCTTCGCAAAGGTCGCGCGGGGGTTTCTTCTGTTCCGACGGCTCGCTCTGCCGCGGCCGCGCTTTTGTCTGGTGGGATTTCGCTGAAACGAAGTCTCGCCTTCGGCGGGCGTGGTAGCCTTTGTCGTTGATTAAACTTTTATGTGTAACGGAAGGACAAATATGGCAGCTGCACAGCCGCTTAAGATTCGCATGGTTGCCGGACTTGGCAACCCGGGCGAGGAATATGCCGAAACCCGCCACAACGCCGGCTTTAAGGCGATTGACGAGCTGGCCCGTCAGGCCGGCGTCACGTACTGGAAAAACCAGGCCGGCGCCGAGGTCGCGCTCATCAACATCAACGATCCCGAGGAAGAGGGCGGCAAGCGCCAGATTGTACTGGTCAAGCCTCAGTCGTACATGAACACCTCGGGCGGACCCATCTCCAAGCTCTGCCGCGAGTACAAGATCAAGGCCGAGGAGCTGCTCGTCATCCACGACGAGCTCGACATTCCCGCCGGTGACGTGCGCGTCAAGGTGGGCGGAGGCCATGCCGGTCACAACGGCCTGCGCTCCATCATCGACAAGATGGGCAGCCGCGACTTTAGCCGTATCCGCACCGGCATCGGCAACCCTCCCGGCAAGATGGCCGTGGCCGACTACGTGCTCAAGCAGCTGCGTGCCCGCGAGGCCGAGGATTTCCAGGACACCTGCGCCCGCGCGGCCGACGCCGCGGGCCTCGCCATCGTGCACGGCGTGATCTATGCCCGCGACCACGTCAACGGCGCCGCTTCCTCCAACGGCAAGCACTAAAACCTACCATTTAGGGATGTTTATTTTGGCAGGTTTTATCTACAGAAACGCCCCGGTGGCCGCATCGCAATAAACCCCGCGCTGCCATACACGCATAACACCCCAAAGGGGGCCGGCCTCATCACAACCCGAGGCCGGCCCCCTTTGCCGTTTTGCCTGATAAAACCGACCAAAATAAACCTATCCCTATTTGGTAGGTCGAAGTGGATAAACCCTTTTCCCAACCGCCGAAGATACACGTAAACGGCATGTCCATGAGGGTATAATTTGCACCGTATGTCTGCACAACGCCTGTGCGCGTACGGTTTTATTCGGGCTACCGTCCATTTCCGTGGAGGCACGGTTCGGCAGCCCTAACAAGAGAGGGGTTCTATGTATAAGATCCTGGAGAAGACGCAGTTCTCGGAGAAGGTGTTCAAGTTCCGCATCGAGGCGCCTGCAATCGCCAAGCATGCGCACGCTGGACAGTTCCTCATGGTCCGCGCCAACGAGACGGGCGAGCGCGTCCCGTTTACCCTGGCCGGCTGGAACGGTGACGAGGGCTGGGTCGAGTTCATCTTCATGGTGATCGGCAAGACCACCGAGATGCTGTCCACCTACGAGGCCGGCGAGTCGCTGCGCGACGTCGTGGGCCCGCTGGGCGTTCCCACCGAGATGGCCGAGGGCCCCTGCGCCGTCATTGGCGGCGGCGTCGGCCTGGCAATTGCCTTCCCGGTCGCCAAGCACCTGGTCGAGACCGGCCACGAGGTGCACGCCATCATGGGCGCCCGCACCAAGGACCTCCTGCTCATGGAGGACCAGTTCCGCGAGCTCCTCGACGAGGACCACATCCACATCACCACCGACGACGGCTCCTACGGCGAGCAGGGCGTTGTCACCGCTCCGCTGGAGCGCCTGCTGCAGGACAAGGCCGTGAGCCAGGTCTTCTGCGTCGGCCCCGTTCCGATGATGAAGTTCTCGACCCTCACCGCCCAGAAGTACGACACCCCCATCACCGCGTCGCTCAACCCCATCATGGTTGACGGCACCGGTATGTGCGGCTGCTGCCGCGTCGAGGTGGGCGGCGTGACCAAGTTCGCTTGCGTCGACGGCCCCGACTTCGATGCCACCCTGGTCGACTGGGATGACCTTCGTGCCCGCCAGGCCGCTTACCGTTCCGAAGAGGGCGAGTCCCTCAAGGCCTATGAGGAAAAGAGCTGCGCATGCCACTAGTTAACGGTCGTTTCGTTGCCGATATGAAGTCGCCCCGCACCCCCGATAACGAGGAGCCGGCTGCCGAGCGCGCCTGCGACTTCCGCCCCGTCGACAAGGGCTTCACCGAGGAGATGGCGCTGGCCGAGGCCGAGCGCTGCCTCAACTGCAAGAAGCCGTTCTGTGTTGAGGGCTGCCCCGTCAACATCAACATTCCCCGCTTTATCGAGCAGATCCGCGCGAAGGACTTCGGCGGCGCTCTCGATACCATTCGCGAGGACTCCATGCTTCCCGCCATCTGCGGCCGCGTCTGCCCGCAGGAGAACCAGTGCGAGGGCAAGTGCATCCGTGGCAAGAAGTCCGAGCCCGTGGCCATCGGCCAGCTCGAGCGCTTCTTGGGCGACCGCCCCGAGCTCGCCTCCACGCCCAAGATGGCCCCCAAGAACGGCAAGAAGGTCGCTGTCGTCGGCTCCGGCCCGTCCGGCATCACCTGCGCCGGCGAGCTCGCCCGTAACGGTTTTGACGTTACCGTCTTCGAGGCATTCTTCACCGGCGGCGGCGTGCTGGTCTACGGCATCCCCGAGTTCCGTCTGCCCAAGGCAGTCGTCAAGCGCGAGATTGACGGCCTGGAGGACATGGGCGTCAAGTTTGAGTACAACTCCGTCGTGGGCAATATGGCCACGGCCGAGGAGCTGTTCGAGCAGGGCTTCGACGCCATCTACGTGGCGACCGGCGCAGGCCTGCCCAAGTTCCTCAACGTCCCCGGCGAGAACCTGCCCAACGTCTTCTTCGCTAACGAGTACCTCACCCGCGTGAACCTGATGAAGGCCAACAAGTTCCCCGAGTACGACACCCCCACCAAGCACGGCAAGAACGTCGTCGTCTTTGGTGGCGGCAACGTGGCTATGGACGCCGTCCGTACCGCCAAGCGTCTGGGCGCCGAGCACGCCATCATCGCCTACCGTCGTACCGAGGACGAGATGCCCTGCCGTCGCGCCGAGCTGCACCACGCCAAGGCCGAGGGCGTCGAGGTTCTGCCGCTCGTTTCCCCGCTCGAGTTTGTCGCTGGCGAGGATGGCTCCGTGTGCGCCGTCAAGGTCCAGAAGATGGAGCTCGGCGAGCCCGACGAGTCCGGCCGTCGTCGCCCGGTGCCCATCGAGGGCGCCATCGAGGAGATCCCCTGCGACGTCGCGATCTCGGCTATCGGCACCAACGCCAACCCCTTCGCTGCCAAGATCGGCGGCAAGATGGAGCTCAACAAGTGGGGCTACATCGTTGCCGACGAGGAGACCGGCCAGACCACCGATCCCCGCATCTGGGCTGGCGGCGACATCGTCACCGGTGCCGCTACGGTCATTCTGGCGATGGGCGCCGGCAAGAAGGCCGCCGCTTCGATCACCAAGAGCCTGCTGGGTGAGTAATCACCTGCAGCGCTAGCCACCAAACGGCAAAGTCCCCGTCGAGCACACGCCCGGCGGGGACTTTTTCTATGCCGGCCGCCCCAACCACCACGATGGGGCAGGCACCTTTGTGGTGGTTGGGGACTTGCCCGGTCGTTTTGTCTCAATCTGTAACAGCTGGAGTCCGTTGAGCCCTGCAGTTGTTACAGATCGAGATATTGTGCCGGCCGCCCACGCCGCATCTCAATCTGTAACAGTTAGAGACCAAATATGCCGCCTGGTGTTACAGATCAAGACGTTGGGCTGACGGCCGAACGGTTCATCTAAATCTGTAACAGTTAGAGCCATTTTCGCTGGCTTGGTGTTACAGATCGAGATTTTGCAAAAGCCGAGGATAGGCACTGCCGCCAAGGCCTTTCCCTCGGCCTAAAACAAAACCCCCACAAAGGTGCCTGTCCCCTTTGTGGGGGTTTGGTCGGCTAGCCTTCGAGCTGGGCGACTTTGTAGCGGTAGGCAGCGGCGATAACGTCTTTGCAGCCTTCGCGGCCCAGCTTGGCGCGGTTGACGACGATGTCTTTACCGCTCGTCATCTTCCACTTGCCGGCGCTGTAGCGCTTGTAAAATGCCTCGCGTGCCTTCTGCTGCTGCTTGACCAGCTTGGCGCCCTTCTTTTTGTTGAGGCCACGCTTCTTGCGCACGATCTCGACGCGGTCCTCAAAAGGAGCGGTCACCAGCACGGCGATGTGGTTGGGATTGTTGCGCAGCAGATAATCGGACAGACGACCCTCGATAATGCAGCTCTCGGTCTCGCCCAGGTCCAAGATCACCTGGCTCATCTTTTGGAACAACTTGTCCGAGTACGAACGCGCATCGTAGCGGTCGGGCAGAAACGCCATGTTCTCCACGGCCAGGCGTTCGTCGTAAGCGGCCATCTTGTCGAGTGACTCGCCCGCGCGCAGCGACGCACGTACCAGCAGCTCGTTATCGTACAGCGGAATCCCCAACTCGTCGGCAAGCATGCGACCAATCTCGTGGCCCTCGGCGCCAAAGTCGCGCGCGATGGTAATGACCACAGGATTCTTCTTATTCTCCAGATCGCTCATCGCGATTCCTTTCTAACAAATGAGAAATAGGCGATTCCTGATTCCCATTTTGTCACTTACGACCGTCCCGGTTTCCCAAGTGCGGCAGATTGCCCCGAAAGAGGAGCGCCGCGTACTAAATGTACGCAAGCGACGATTGAGGGGCAAGGTGCCGTGCTTGGGGAAGCAGGACTATGCGGCCACAATACGGCGTTGATACGCCCTCACCAGCAGCGAAATACCAAAGTTGAGCACAAAGTACATCGCAAACACCAGGCCGTAGAGCATAAGCACCTGCGACAGGTCGATCGCGTGGGCCATCACAACATTTGCCGTGTACATGAGCTCGGCCACGTTAATGCCCGAAAGATACGAGCTGTCCTTAATGACGGTCGTGCACTGGCTAAACAGCGCCGGAATGATCGTCTTAAACGTCTGCGGCAGAATGATGTAGCGCATGGTGGCAAAGAAGCCAAAGCCCTGGCTCTGCGCTGCCTCAAACTGGCCGCGCGGAATCGAGTTGAGACCGCCGCGCACAATCTCGGCCATAACGGCGCTGGTAAACAGCGTAAAGGCGATGGTCGAAATCACAATGTCCAAACCCTGCACCGTAAAGTAGATAAACAGGATCCACAGCAGGTTCGGCGTGCAACGGAACAGCTCGATATAGGCGCTCACCAGAATACGGAACGGGCGGGGCGCATAGCTTTTAACGAGCGCCAGCACCGTACCAAAGATGAGCGAGAAAAAGATCGACAGCGCCGAGATCTCGATGGTCTTAACAAAGCCGCCCCAAATGTAGAGCAGGTTGGTCGCGTTGAAGATTTCCATGCGCTAGGCCTCCTCTACGTTGTCGAGCCCCAGCTCGGCCAGGCTCACGCCGCGCGGACGCTCCTTGGAGCGGCGCTCGAGCCACTGAACCAGCATGGCGAGCGGAAAGCAGATGATGAAGTACATAAGGCAGCAGACGATGTATCCCTGCAGGTAACCGTACAGACTCACAAAGTTGTCGGAACGGTACATAAGGTCGCCGCCGGCCACAAGCGCCAGCACCGACGTATTTTTGACCAGGTTGAGCGCCTGGTTACACAGTGGCGGCAGAATGATCTTGAACGTCTGGGGCAGCACGATGTACCAGTATGCCTGCGCACGGGTGAAGCCCTGGCTCTGGGCCGCCTCCATCTGACCGCGCGGAACCGCCTCGATACCGGTGCGGATGACCTCCGAGATATAGGCCGCGTGATACAGGCCCACGCCCAAGAAGCCCAACACGAACGGCGCAATGCGCACCGGCTGGTCGGCACCGGTTATGGCCTGCAAAAACTGCGGGCCGGCCATGTACATAAAGAGCACCTGCACGGGCAGCGGAGTGTTCTGGTAAAACTCCACGTACACGCGGCTTATGGCGCGCAGCACGCGCGAGCGGGTGGTAGAGAACACGCCCAGCAGCGTGCCCAGCACCAGCGACAGCAGCAGACCGGCAACGACCACCTGCAGCGTCACGCCAAAGCCCTCCCAGAAGGGCCCCATGTTTTGAAATGTCGTCGACCAGCGGTCGGCGTCAAACAATCCTTCGAGCATTTGATTCCTTCCTACGCCGAGCGCCTACACAAGACCCCAGGTCTTGACCTCTTGGTCGAGCCAGCCGTCGGCCAGGCGATCGCAGACAACCTGATCGACCACGGCCGAAAGGTCGCAGCCCTTCTTAGTCGCCACGCCGTAGCCCTGCTCGCCAAACTTGACCTCGGGCTGCAGCAGCTCGACGGTCTCGTTCATGTAGCCGGCCAGCGTAGAGCGGTCCATGGCAAAGACGTCGATATTGCCGGCGTCGAGCGAACTCTTGATGATGGGGTAGCCGCTAAAGGCCCTAAACTCGGGCTTGCAGCTAAAACCGTTGTCCTTGATCATCTGCTCGATCAGGCCCTGCGTGGTGGCACCTTGGCTCACGCCAATGACCTTGCCGTCCAGGTCCTCAATCGAGGTAAAGCCCGAACGCTTCTTGACCATGAGTCCCACGTAGTCGGTGCGGTACGGCGTCGAGAAATCCCAGCTCTTCTTGCGCTCGTCGGTGATGGTGTAGGTCGCCGCGACCACGTCGAGTTGGCCGTTATCGATCAGCGGGCCGCGCGTCTTGGGCGTTACGTCGGTAAACTCGACAAGCTCCTGGGCGCGGGCCTCCTTGTAGCTCACGCCAAAGACGGCAGCGGCGATCTGGTAGCACAAATCGACTTCCATGCCCTCAAAGCGGCCCTTGGCGGTGTCGTAATAGCCATAGCCGGGAACGTCCTTCTTGACGCCGGCATTCAGATGTCCACGCGACTTAATGGCCGCAAGCTTGGACCCCTTGTCGGAGCCCTCGCCGCTGGTGGAGTTGCCGCAACCGGTAAGCGCGGTCCCCGTCAGCGCAAGCATGCCGGCACCCGCCAGCTGCAAAAAGTGACGGCGCGACACGGCCGCCCTCGTCATATCCGTCATGTCCATCACCGCGCCTAGTGCAGAATCTTGGACAGGAACTCGCGGCAGCGCGGGTTCTCGGGGTTATCGAAGAAGTGCTCGGGCGTGCCCTCCTCCAGAATGCGGCCGTCCTCCATAAAGATGACGCGGTCGGCCACCTGGCGCGCAAAGCCCATCTCGTGCGTCACGCAGATCATGGTGATGTCCTCCTGCGCGAGCTCAATCATAACGTCCAGAACCTCCTGGACCATCTCGGGGTCGAGCGCCGAAGTCGGCTCGTCAAACAGGATGATGGGCTGCTTGGTGCACAGGGCACGGGCGATGGCGATGCGCTGCTGCTGACCACCCGAGAGATTCTGCGGATACTCGCCGGCCTTATGCGCCATGCCGACGCGCTTGAGTGCGGCGATGGCGATCTCGGTCGCCTCCTCCTTGCTCTTCTTTTGCAGCTTGATGGGCGCGAGCGTCAGGTTGCCGAGCACCGTCATGTTGGGATACAGGTTGAACTGCTGAAACACCATGGAACTATACTTGCGAGCCATCTCCAGGTGGTTCTTTTTGGTAAGCGGCGTACCGTCGATGATGACCTCGCCCGACGTGGGCTCCTCCAGATAATCGACGCAACGGATGAGCGTCGACTTACCCGAGCCGGAAGGCCCGATCATTACGAGCTTCTCGCCGCGCTTGACGGTGAGGTTGATATCTTTGAGCACATGCAGGTCGCCAAAGTACTTGTTGAGATGCTTGATCTCGATCATGTCTTCCATGAATGTCCCTTCCCTGCGTTTACACGAGTTGAACTATTGTACGGAAAGAACCACGTTTCCGCAGCCCACACTACATTCCCGTAAAGAACCCGCAACCTTCCACCTGCTCATTGGGGACAGACTTAAATGAGTGCCTGCTCATTGGGCACTCATTTAAGTCTGTCCCCAATGAGCGCTCAACCGCCCTTGTTGAGCATAAGTCAGCGAAAACCCGTACACGCGAGCAAGGTGACGTGAAATGAAAGGGCGCAGACCTTATGGTCGCGCCCTTGAAATTGAACGTCAGATTGCCGTGTGTACGGGTTTGCAGCGTCGAGCCGTTATGCGGTTTGGTAAAACCGCATAACAAATTACGCGAGCTTTGCTCCGACGATCTTTGCCGCGGCAGGCTTATCGAAGTTGCCGCCGGTGGCCTTGCCGAGTGCACCCATAACCTGGCCCATCTGCTTCTTGGACGTGGCACCCAGCTCGGCGATAACCTGCTCGATCAGGGCCTCGAGCTCCTCACCCGAAACCTGCGCGGGCAGCAGGCTCTCCAGAATCTTGACCTGCTCGGTCAGGTTGTCGGTACGCTCTTGGTCGGTACCGGCCTTGATGGACATCTCCAACGTCTCGCTCGTCTGCTTAATCAGACGCTTGATCATGCTGTTGACGTCTTCCTCGGTCACATCGCGGCGCTCGTTGACCTCGATATTCTTCACCTCGGCCTTGACCTGGCGAATGATGGACAGGCGAACCTTGTCCTTGGCCTTCATGGCCGCAATCATTTCCTTCTGCAGCTCTTCGTTGGTCATCTGCAAATCCTCCTCAATAGCGTGGGCGGCACTCGCACGGGTACCGCCCCATGATTACTCAGTCGTCGACGAATCGTCGGTCGAACTCTTGGTGACGCCCTTCAGGCTGACGTTGTACGGCACGTCCTTGGGCATGGGGTTAACGGTGATGTCGGCATCCTTCTTGTACTGCTCCAGCCACTCGCTGTACGCGGTGCTGGCCGCTTGCGTCTTCACCACATTGGAGACGTACTTCTTGATGGCCTTGGGCACCTGGTTGATGTCATCGACCTGATTATCGACATGGAAGTAGTCGGTGCACTTGATGATGTGGTAGCCATAGGTCGACTCGACGACGTCGCTCACGTCGCCCTTGTTGAGCCCCTCGAGCGCCGTCTGGTAGCTGTCGACGAAAGTGGTGAGCTTATCCCAGCCCACATCGCCCTTCTTCTCCTTGGAACCGGTGTCCTCGGAGTACTGCTCAACGGCGTCCTCAAAGCTCAGCTCACCGGAGTTGATCTTGTCCAGGCACTCCTGTGCCTTGGCCTTGGCGGCAGCCTTGTCCTCGTCGGAAGCGTCGGAATCAACCTTGATCAGGATGTTCGACGAGCGGCGAGCATCGTTGTAGTTAGACAGGTTCTCGTTGATGTAATCGACGATCTCGCTGTCCTTGGGCTTGCTGGTGGGCGCCACGGCATCCTTGAGTTTCTGCTGCGCCAGGCTCTCCTTGAGCGAATCCTTGTAGGTGTCCTCGGTATAGCCGTAGGTCTTGAGGGTCTTCTTAAAGGCCTTGGCACCGCCCGCGCTCTTGCACGCGTCCTTCCAGGCCTTCTCGACCTCCTCGTCCGACACCGTCACGCCGTTCTCCTTCTGTGCCTGCTGAAGCAGAATCTGCTGCGTGTAGGAGTCGATGAGCTGCTTGCGATACTTCTTGGGCGTGAGGTCGTTATCGACCAGGTACTGCGCCCAGTCCTTGTCCTTGGTGTAGCCGTAGGACGTACGCATGCTCATGATCTGCTTGGTCACGGTGTCCTCGGTGAGGTTGGTGCCGTTGATAGTAGCAGCAACACCGCCAGTCAGCTTGTAGCCCGAGGTGTCCTCAGCCTGCGACATAAGGCCGGAGCACGCCATCGCCGAGACGGAAAGCAGCATCGCCAGCACGCCGATGACCACCAGAACGATCTTGACGGTCTTAGACACGTACGTCTTGCGCTGCTTCTTGCGAGAGCTGGAGGCAGCGCGAGCCTGCTGCTCGGGCGTCGGCGCGGCCTCGGAGTTCTTTTTCTTGTTTGCCATAGTTGGCCTTTCGCATAACGAATCGAACAAACGCCATTGTGTCACAACGCGGCCCCCGCGGCACGCTTGGTGCATTGGGGACAGGTTAATCTGCACCATTTTGGTGCAAAGGGGACAGCTCTGGCAGCCGGCAGTTAGGGACAGTCCCCAAGTGCCGGCTCAGCCCCACCTTAGAAGTGACGGCGGATGGCGTCGACCATGCCCTGGGGCGTGGTCTGGCCGAGCACGTCGGCTGCGGCATCGGCGTCCATAAAGATGTTCATGAGCGCCTGCAGGGCCTCGACCTGACCGCCCGGCTCTGCGATGCCCAGATTGATGACGATCTGCGCCGGCACCGGAGCGCCCATGCCAGCCATAGCGTTAAATGTCACGGGCGCGGTGGGCTTCACCACCGCGATATAGGGCTTGGCCACAAACCCCGGATCGGTATGCGGAATGGCAATGTTTGCCGCCGGCATGGCAAGACCCGTGGGATAGGCATCCTCGCGCGTGCGAACGGCGTCGAGCCAACCGGATGCAATGTAGCCACGTGGTGCAAGCTCGCCCTCAAGCCGCGCGAACACCTCATCCGGCGTCGCACACTCCCAATCAAAAAACACCAGCTCAGGCGTAAACAGCGCTTCGTTATCCGCCATGCGCTCACCTCTCTCATCTAGTCACCTGCGACGTTCTTGAATGACCAGTCGTTAAAGACCGTCCCCGATAACTACCCAAAACAAAAGGTGGCCACGCGCGCCTTGGCGCCAATGACCACCCTGACTACTCGGCTAAATTGTACTGTGCGCCGCTAGCCGCGAGGCACGTCAATTGCGACCTTGCCGCTCTCCAGCACGTGAACACGGCCGTCGGCGAGCATCTGCACGACCTCGGGATACAGCACATGCTCAATCGCATGGATGTGCTCCTCGAGCATGTCGACATCCCAGCCCTCCTCAACAGCCAGCGCACGCTGGGCGATGATGGGACCGTTGTCGTAAATCTCGTTGGCAAAATGCACGGTCACGCCGGTCACCTTGACGCCGCGCGCAAAGGCGTCGTCAATCGCATGCGCACCGGTAAAGCTCGGCAGCAGCGCCGGATGCAAGTTGACCACGCGGTTGGGAAACGCCGCCAGCAGAGGCGTGTGCACCATGCGCATGTAGCCGGCCATGACCACATACTCGCAGCCGCGCTCGAGAAGCTCGTGCGCGATGATCTCGTCGGCGGCAATAGGGTCGGCATAGACATCCTTGGACAGCGTGAGCGTCTGGATGCCCGCGCGCTCAGCGCGCTGCAAACCCTTAGCCGAAGGACGGCTCGACACCACAAGCTCAATCGAAGCATTGAGCTTGCCGGCGGCGATTAGGTCGATCAGCGCCTGCAGATTGGTGCCGGAGCCGCTGATGAGCACGCCGATCTTGAGCGGCTCGGCCGTATCGGTGCCGGTCGGACGGGTGTAGGGCACAAAGCCCAGGCCCTCGGCAGCAGCCATCTGCTCGTTAGCGCTCATCGGAGTACACGACCTTACCGGAGCCCTCGACGCACTCGCCCACGCGGAACGGCTTCTCGCCCAGCGCGACCAGGGCCTCGGTCACGGCAGCCTCGTCCTCGGGGGCGACAATCAGGCACAGGCCGACGCCCATGTTGAAGGTCTTGCACGCCTCGTTGGGCGCAAGCTCGGCCTGGCGCGACACGTAGGTGATAACGGGCGGAACGTCCCAACCCATCTCGGCGCCGTTGCGGGTGACCACGGCGTCGACGTCGTCGGCAAGCGCGCGGTTGAGGTTCTCGGTGATGCCGCCACCGGTGATGTGGGCGATGGCGTGCACGTTGGCGCCGCCGCGCAGCAGCTCCAGAATCGGCTTGACGTAGATGCGCGTGGGAGCCAGCAGGGCGTCTGCCAGCGATGCGCCGCCGAGCTCCTCGAGCGGGCGGCTCAGCTCCTCGGCCTTAGCGGCGGCCTCGGGCGTGCCCGGCTTAATGCCGTCGACGCCGATGACCTTGCGCACGAGCGAGTAGCCGTTGGAGTGCACGCCAGTGGAAGGCAGGCCCAGGATAACGTCGCCGGGGCGGACGTTTGCGGGGTCGAGCATCTTGGGACGGTCGACGACGCCCACGGTAAATCCGGCAAGGTCGTAGTCGGCAGGAGCCATAACGCCCGGGTGCTCGGCCATCTCGCCGCCCACGAGCGCGCAGCCCGCGAGCTTGCAGCCGTCGGCCACACCCTTGATGATCTTTGCCATGTGCTCGGCCTCGATGTGACCGATGGCAACGTAGTCCAGGAAGAACAGCGGCTCGGCGCCCGAAGCCAGAATGTCGTTGACGCACATGGCGACCAGGTCCTGGCCCACCGTCTCGTGACGGTCCATGATCTGGGCGAGCACGAGCTTGGTGCCCACGCCGTCGGTACCGCTGATCAGAATCGGGTCTTCCATATCCTTGAGCGCGGCGGCCGAGAACAGGCCACCAAAGCCACCGATGCCGCCGATGACCTCGGGACGGTTGGTGTCCTTAACCATTTGCTTAATAGCGTCGACGGCGCGGCCGCCCTCGGCGGTATCGACGCCGGCATCCTCATACGTCACATGCTTGCTGTCGCTCATCTGAGCCTTCCTCTCCCACTACCGTGGCGCCGCGCGGGCGCCAAACGGTGCTCATAGTTGCGTTCATTTCGGCGTGTGCCATAACAGCACCCGCCGTCATATCAACAAAACAGCAGGTAAAACCTACCAAAATAAACCTGTCCCTAAATGGCAGGTTTTAGGCCTCGCCGTGCTTCTCTTCCCAGCTGCGGTCATCGTATTTCTCGACCACGGCGTCGTCGTCAAAGTGCAGCGGCTTATCCAGGTTGCGGGGCTTAAAGCCCTCCATGAACTTGTCGCGGCCAAAGCTCTCGGGAATCGCCACGGGATAACGGCCGGTAAAGCATGCATCGCAGTAGCCGCCCTTGGGCATGACCTTCAGCAGGCCCTCGACCGAAAGGAAGGCCAGCGAATCGGCGCCGATATACTCGCAGATCTCCTCGACCGTCTTGTTGGCGCTGATGAGCTGCGACTGCACGTCGGTATCGATACCGTAGAAGCACGGCCAGATGACCTCGGGCGAGTTGATGCGGATGTGAATCTCCTTGGCGCCGGCGTTGCGCAGCATCTTGACGAGCTGCACCATGGTGGTGCCGCGCACGATGGAGTCGTCGATGACGACCAGGCGCTTGCCCTCGATGTTGTCGCGCAGCGGGTTGAGCTTCATGCGCACGCCCATGGCGCGCAACTCCTGCGTAGGCTCGATAAACGTACGGCCCACGTAGCGGTTCTTGATGAGGCCCTCGCCAAAGGGAATGCCGCTCTCGTGCGAATAGCCCTCCGCGGGCGGCAGGCCGGAGTCGGGAACGCCGATGACCAGGTCGGCCTCGACGGGCTCCTCATGTGCCAGCTGACGACCCATGTCGTAACGGCAGGCATAGACGCTCTTGCCGTTCATGATGGAGTCGGGGCGGGCAAAGTAGACCTGCTCAAAGATGCAGTTGGCGGGCTCTTCGGCTGCAGGCACGCCCTGCTCGGATACCAGACCCTCGGCGCTGATGCGCAAGATCTCGCCGGGACGGACGTCACGGACGTACTCGGCACCCACGATGTCGAGTGCGCAGGTCTCGGAAGCAACGACCCAGCCGCCGGCGCGCGTGACACGGACGGCGGAGTCGACCGTCGTGGCGCCGTCCTGCGACGGCAGCTGCGAAACGGCTGCGGCATCGGCCTGGTCCAGACCCTCGTCCACCAGCTTGCCCAGCACGAGCGGGCGAATGCCGTGTGGATCGCGGAATGCGTAGAGCGCTTGCTCGTTGATGAGCGTCATGGCGTAGCCGCCGCGCACGAGCTCCATGGTCTTGCGAATGCCCTCGCGCAGATGGCCTGTACGCTGGGTAAAGTAGCCGATGAGTTTGGTCGCGACCTCGGAATCCGAGTTGGAGAGGAATGGCACGCCCAGCTCGATCAGCTGGCGGCGCAGCTCGTCGGTGTTGACGAGGGTGCCGTTGTGAGCAAGCGCGATAATGACGCTGTTGATGGTAGAAAGATGCGGCTGAGAGGCTTCCCAGCTCTTGGCACCGGCGGTGCCATAGCGCACGTGGCCCACGGCCAGCTGGCCGGAGAGCGTCGACAGGTCGGCGTTGGAGAACACGCGATCGAGCAGCCCCAGGTCTTTGCGGACCATAACCGTGCCGCCGTCACCCACGGCGATTCCCGCCGATTCCTGGCCACGGTGCTGCAGTGCACGCAGGCCAAAGTACGTCAGTCGAGCCACGTCGCGATCGGGCGCCCATACGCCGAAAATGCCACATTCCTCATGCAGCTGGTCGGAGTCCGGATCATACGTCGACATGGTGTTCACCTGTCCCGCGGCACGCTCGGCCGCGCGGATGGTTTCTTGAGACATGGTATCCCCTCAGAGCCTCGTATTTTTGGCGTTACCTGCCCTATTATACGCACGGCAAGACAAGCACTCCCGCGCATGAACAGCGCTTTTTAAAAGCCCACCGAGCTTATAATCCGTTTTGCAGCCAAACATTTTATTGGGCAGCCGTCTCGGGGCCGACGGTCCCGCACGCTTCCGTTGCGACGCGTCTCGTCCACCGCTAGGGCTTACATTGCTGCAATTGGGACGTTCATCCTGTCTTTTAGCAGGTCGGCGGCGTATCCTAGTAACCTAGGACAAAGCGAGAAAGGTTCTGTATGGATCGAAACGAACTCGACCCCAGCGTCCCCAGCGCCACGGAGGTCAAGAAGATTCCCCTCATCATTAAAGTGTACGCCGTCCTGTGCATCCTGTCCGGCGTGGGCACACTCCCGTCGGTCGCTGTCTTTATGTGGCAGGTCATCACCGCACTCATTAACGGCAACGCCGCCGCTAAGCTCGGTGATAACACCCTGGTCGCGGTTGGCCTTATCGTCGCCGGCATTATGCTCTCGGCGGTAAGCGCGATCATCTTGATCGTCTTTGGCCTGGACCTCATCAAGGACCAGCGGCGCGATGCCGCCCGCCTGTCTTACGTCCTCATCGCATTTACCGTCGTGGAGCTTTTAGTTGACGTGATGCTCCAGGGTATCGGACCCTTCCTGCTGCGCCCCGCCATTCAGCTCGGTATCCTCATTGCGCTGTCGGCCACCGTCGACCCCACGCTACGCCAGGAGCGCGAACTGCAGCGCCGTCTGCAAGAGATGCTCGACCGCGATGCCGCCGCCGAGGGGATGCTCGGCCGCGACGAAACCGGCGAGGGCTACATCAAGCTCAACTACTTCAACCTGTTCTGGGTATTCTTCGTCTGCAGCGTGTTAGGTCTCATTCTCGAGGAAGTCTGGCATATGGTCGTCGTCGATCCCGGCGTCTATCAGGACCGTGCCGGTATGCTATTTGGCCCCTTTAGCCCCATCTACGGATTTGGCGCGGTGCTCATGACCATGGCGCTCAACCGCTTCTATAAAAAGAATCCTCTGATCATTTTCCTGGTAAGTGCCCTGATCGGCGGCGCTTTCGAGGTGTTTGTAGGCTGGTTTATGCAGACCTCATTTGGCGTGGTGTCGTGGAGCTACTCGCACATGAAACTGTTCGGCATGCCCGACCCACTCGCCGTCCTTACGGGCGGACGCACCTGTACGGGCTTTGCCTGCCTGTGGGGCCTGGGTGGCCTTATCTGGATCAAGCTGCTGCTGCCGAGGCTGCTCAAGCTCATCAACATGATTCCGTGGAAGAGCCGCTACTCGGCTACCGTCATCTTTACCGTCATTATGCTGGTCGACGGCGTTATGACATTGCAGTCGCTCGACTACTGGTACCAGCGCGTCAACGGCACGGAGCCGGATATTCCCGTCGCGCAGTTCTACGGCAAGTACTTCGATAATGAGTACATGGAAAACCGCTTCCAGAGCATGACCATGAGCCCCAAGGATGCCACGCGCGTATAACGCTGCGCATTCCCACCGCACAAGAAAGCCCGCCGGCAGTTCATCACAAGCTGCTGGCGGGCTTTTGTTGTGGATGGGACGGGGCGCCTTTGCCCCACTCAGGCGCGCTTTTCGCGCAGGCGGCGGCCGATGAGGACGGCGATGGAACCGCCTGCCACCAGCAGGCACACCACGCCGATAACGTAGTCGCCGGTCGTGGGCAACCAGCCAGGCGTGCCGCGATCGGGCTCAGCGCCACCACCGTTGCCACCGGGATGGTCGACATCCGCCCACTCGAACTTAGGATCGACGTCCACGTCATAGGCAAACGCGCCGTCCTCTAACTGCGGCACGGAGACCAGTACGGGATCGCAGGTCAGGCCCTTGTTGGCATCGGCCACACCGGTTCGTACCACTAGGTACAGGCCGCTATCGAGACCGGAAAACGTCAGCCTTCGCGCACCCTCCGACACCCTCTGCGACACGCCGGCATCAAGCGACCCCGCATCGCGCGCGGCCTGCGCCAGTTCACGCGCCGCGGCAGCGACGTCAGACGCGGCCAGCGACGCCCAATCGCGGTCGTAACGCGCGAAACCCGCTGCCATGGTGTACGCCACGCCCGCAGACTGCCCGTTGCCGCCGTCGTATACCTGCGCCGTTGCGACCCGTACCAGGGTGAACGTATCCCCCACGAGCCGATGAGAGCCGCGGGCGTCCTCAGCGACAACGGACAGGGAAACAGACCCCCTCGGAGCGGCAGCCGCCACCTGAGGCGCGACCACGGCGGCGGTAAGCATCCCGGCACACGCGAAAACGGCGAGCACCAAGGCGAGGCACGTGCGCCGAACCGCTCGAAACCAGGTGACCGCAAAGGCGCCGCCACCAAAACGGCGCGAAGCCCACGTATCGTTATCGCATATGCTTGCCATCATAACCGCCCTTCCTTGTCGAATCGTGCGTCCCGGCCGAGCCAGCGCCGTGCCCGCGGCCCGAGTCGCCAGGCAGTGCCACCATGCGCGTCTCCCCTGTACCAGCCGCGTCGCACGAGCTCCCCGCCTGCCGTGCACCGGCCACGCGCGAACCCGCCGCTGCATGGGCGGCGTCGCGCCGCGCCCCGATCGCACGCCCGATTAGCAACGACGCGAGCAGTACAGCAAGCACCGCCAACGCGATCATCAGCGCAAGGTACGGCAAGGGAATGTTGATTGGATTGCCGGACACGCCCACCTGCGAATCCATGTCAGCCGTATACGGTATGGCATGCCCTCTCACCAGCAGACGATGAGAATTTATGCCGTACGGTGTACAGGTGACGAGGGTCAGGTAGTCGTCCCCGGCGGTGATGTTGAGCGATTCCGTCTGGTCGGGCAGGACGGTCTCGATCTGGTCGACCTGGTAGGCGAACGTGCTCTTTAGCACGCGGACGAAGAAGATGTCGCCCTTTTTCATCCGGTCCAGGTCCGTGAACAGCTTGGCGGACGGCAGCCCGCGATGGCCGGACAGCGCCGCGTGCGTGCTGGCCCCGCCCACGGGCAGCGACGACGTGTCGATGTGGCCCACGCCCACCTGGAGCGTGGCCTCGTCGGTGCCGTGGTAGATGGGCAGCGTCTCATCCAGACGCGGGATGGTAATGTAGCCCATCACGCCGTCGCCGTTGAGGTTGAGCAGCTGGTTGTATTGCTCGCGCAGCTGCGTGGACGAGACGGTGCCGGCATCCGCGCCACCATCGGCAGCGGAGATGCCGGCAAGCCCCGCGAGCCGGGCGTTGTAGGCCCACGCGGCATCGAGCATCGCCTGGGCGTCCTCGTCGGACAGCGCGTCGACGGCCTCCTGGTAAGCGGAGACTACGCGCGACGCGTTGCGCTCGACGAGGAAGTTCGAGATGGTGGGGTACGCCATGATGGCGAGCCCCACCAGAACCACAAGCAGCGGAAATATGTCGCGCAGGCGCTTCAAAGTGTGTCAGCCCAGCTCAGATAGCGTGCGCTAGTTCTGCGCGCGACGACGGGCGATGGTCCACGCCACGCCGGCGATGACGATCGCAGCACCCGCGACGGTGAAGATCACGGTGCCCATGCCGCCAGTGGAGGGCAGGAGGGTGCCTTTGTTGTTCTTGACGGTGACGGTCGTGCCCGTCGCGCCGTCGGCCGTCACGGTGTGGTTGATGAGCGTGCCGTCGGCGTTGTAGGTCGCGGCGATGGTGACCTTGACCGGGGCGGCGAGCTTGTTGTAGCCACTCGGGGCCTTCACCTCAGAGAGCTTGTAGACGCCCTCCTTCAGGCCGGTGAACTTGATGATGCCGTTCTCGGGGGTGGTCACGTTCGTGTTGCCACCGGTTTCGCCGGTCTTGATCGGGCGGTAGCCGTCGTTGCCGTCGGAGATGAGGGTGATGGCGGTGCCGTCGGTGCCAAGAAGCTGGAACTCGGCGCCGGAGAGGACGGCGTCGTTGTCGCCGATCTTCTTGAGGTCGAAGCCGAAGTCATAAGTGTGGGTCTTGCTCGGCTCGGAGGTACCGGTGCCAGTGCCACCGGGATTGTTGCTGTACTCGACGTGGGCGGTGTTGAGGTTGTCCTTGCCCACGACCGCGTTCTCGTTGAGGGTGGCGGAGTAGGTCACGACGATGGCATCGCCGGCGGTGAGGTTCTTGATGTCGTTCGAGAAATCAAGCGAGAGAGAGCGCGTTGCCTCATCGTACTTCTTCACGAAGATGGTGTAATCCTTGCCGCCAACAGTCACCTTAACGTCGTTATTGAAGGTGAGGCCGGTGGACAGGGTATCGTGGATGACGAACGTGTAGGTGTTGTACTCGGAGGTATCGGGCACCGCGGACCTGAGGGTGAAGCTCACCTTGTCGCCCACCTGGGCGCTCGAGTGGTTGTCGTTCTTGTCGCCGTTCTCAACGGTCTTGGTAACACCGGGGTACACGCTCTTGAGCTCGACCGGGTCGGACGTAGCCGAGACCACGTTGTAGAGCATGGCGTCGTTGCCGCGCATAGCGGACGTGGAGCCGCCCTGCGGGGCGAAGATGTAGTAGCCGTACTCAAGGCCGGTGAAGGTGGCCTTATAGTAGCCGTTGTCAGCCGTCGTCGAGGCATTGGCGGTACCGGCAGCCGTGATGCCGCTGGAGGTCTTCGCGTAATCAGCCGCTTCCTTGGCGAACGTCACGAGCGTGGCGCCCTTGTTGCCATCGACAAGGTCCTTTACATAGCTGTACGCCTTTTCAGACAGCGCAGCGCCCGTATCAGAGGTGCTGAGCTTAACCTGGAAGAAACCCTCCCACACGGTGTTCAGCGTGTAGGTCGCACTCGTGACCTTGCCGTTCTCAACGACTGGGTTCTCGACCGTGAACATCTGGTACGCCGTCACTGTCTTGCCCGCGAACTCGGCATTCTTGCTCTGGATCGTGAACGAGCCCGTCGCGGCCTGAGCCTCCGCCGGGGCTACCGCCACAGCGCCCACGAGCGCCACGGCTACCAGCGCGAACAGCACCAGCGCTTTCTTGAAGATAGTAGTCATCTTTCTTCCTTTCTCGCTATCTCCCTTATTGATCACATAGCTATATCCTCGCGGAGCCGGTGTTCCCGACCTGCGTTGTTTCCCGTTCGCCTATCCCGCGCGTGGCGCCCCTCTGTCGAGAGGAACCCCCGGAGGTCGCGCGAAGCGCCCTCCCCCTGCCGCGCACGCCCGTGCGCGGCAGCCCGCTCGTCGAATCGTTCATCGCGCACCCCCGTCACGGAAGTGGCCCCCGACCGGCCGCGGCTGCAGCGCGGTGACCGTAGCGCCCGCAGTCGGGGCGCCCGCCACGGCGAGCTGTCCCGCGCGCCGACGACGCCACGCCTCGTAGGCTCCGGCGCAGCCCAGCGCCGCACCGATCATCAGGAACAGCCAGATGCCGCGGCCGCCCGTGTCGGGCAGGGCATCGCGATGGGTGTTGGTGACGGTGATCGTGAGAGTGTTGGCCTCGGAGCCCACCGCGGAGCTGTAGCCGGCCTGCTCGGGCGGCACGTACGCGGTGTTGCCGCCCTCGACCTTGCCGAACCGCACGCCAGGCTGCGCGGCGGCGCCATCATTCACGGCCTCACCTTGCACGGCATAGTTCAGGTAATGTGTGGCGCCGTCAGCGTCCTTCACCGCCACCGGCAGCCCCTCGATCACCGTGCGCCAGGTGTCGGACCAGTTGGATGCGTCCTTACCGGTCAGCTCCACCTCGTGCGGGTTCGTCCAGGTCGACCCATCCTTCAGCGTGATCGCGGGCGTCACGACATTCCCGGCAGCGTCCTTGTACGACGCAACCACGGTCAGCTTGATGCTCGCAGGCCGCAGGCCGGCCTTGTTGCCTTGGTCATCCCACACCTTTTGCAGCGTGAGCTTCACGTAGGTGTCGCACGGATCCTGCCCCTCGCCCGGCTCGGGCGTGATGCCGCCGGCGTTGTCGGACACCGGGGTGTCCCGCATCAGCACGGCCTTGGCGGCGGATTCATAGGCCTTGAGCTCCTGCCTCTGGCTACCGT
Source organism: uncultured Collinsella sp. (assembly GCA_905205405.1). Classification (GTDB taxonomy): domain Bacteria; phylum Actinomycetota; class Coriobacteriia; order Coriobacteriales; family Coriobacteriaceae; genus Collinsella. The sequence continues at coordinate 50,621 of CAJLDK010000006.1, read as the reverse complement.
CCGCATTCTGGCGCACGGCGTCCTTGATGCCGAGCCAAGCGGTGTCCGCGTCACCGGACGCCTCGCTCGTGGGCACGGTGCCATCGTAGGTGTTGACGGAGGCCTTGCCGCTCGCGTCCACCGGCTTCAACAGGCTCACCGTGAAGGCATCCATGCCGGTGCCATCGGCGTTGCCATCGCGCTTGGCGAAGGTGGCGCTCGCCGGCCCATTCTTGCTGTTCGACGTGAATGCGTCGGCCAGGCTCTCGTTCCTGGAGCGGTAGATCTTGTACGAGTTGTAGTTGCCGTCCTTCTCGCCCACGATGTCGCTCATGGAGTTGAAGTCCCACGCGCTCTTGAGCTTGGTGTTGGCGAAGGGGTCCACCAGGCCGCTCGTGCCGCGGATCACGTCGGCGAGCACCATGTGGTCGTTCGCGAGTACGCCCTCGTCGTTCAGGCCGGCGAAACCGCCCGCGTAGCCCGTGGTAAGGCCGTCAAGCCCGTCGCCGTTCTCAGCCTGGCTCGCGCCGCCGCCGAAGACGTCATAGCCCACCGCGATACCCGTGACCGAGGAGTTCTCCACACGCGTGCGGTTGCCCTTGATGAGCTGCGCGTCGATGTTGGCGCGATCGCCCTTGGTGTCCACGCCGCCTTTTTCCGTACACGGCAGCTTGATGGTGGAGTCGCCGATGGTGATGATCGCCACGTCAGTCTGCTGTTTGTTCTCGGTATCCGCGCGGGACAGCGCCACGCCGACCTTCAGGCCGAAGAGGTTCACGTAGAGCGTCTCGCCCTCGGCGAGCACCTTGAGGTCGAAGACCTTGCTCACGCCGGGGAACCACTTGCCTATGTCGATGACGCCCAGGTTCTGGAGCTGGTTCGCGTAGAGTAGCTTCAGCAGCGCGTTCACGATCACCAGCAGACCGTCCACCAGCACGGAGCTAACCTGCGCATCCACCAGGTATGCGCGCTTGGTCTCGCCCACGAAGCCGCCGGCGACCTCACCGCTCGCGACCTTCTTGAGGTTGGTGACCGTGCAGTCCTTCACGCGCGCCAGGTCGGCGTAGCCCGCGAAACCGCCCGCGGCCTCGGTGCCGCGGCCGTAGTCAGCGCCCCGATGCGTCGACGTCACCGTGTAGCCGTCGGCGATGCCCGTCACGCTGGAGTTCTCGACGTGGGAGCCCCAGATGTCGAGCACGCCCGCGGTGGCGCCGAGGAGGCTGAGGTTCGACAGGACGCCGACCTTGTCCGCGTCCACCGTGCCACCCTTGCCCAGATGCCCGATGAAGCCGCCCGTGTAGTTGACGCCCTCCACGGAGGACAGGTTGGCGACGGTCGCGTTCTTCACGCTGCCGTTGATGAGCGCGCCGCCGAAGCCACCGGCCACGCCTGTGAAGCGCGTGGAATCGAGCATGCCTTGCTTGCTGGCATCGTGCGCGCGGACCTGGAAGCCGTCTGCCACGCCCGCCACGTTCGCGTGGTACACGTAGGTGCGGAAGGCGTCGAGCGCGGAGATGTTGCCAGCCTTCAGCAGCTTGAGCAGCAGGCTCGTGGACTGGTCGCCGTTGGCATCGCCGTCGCCGCCCGCCACGGAGGCCACGCTCTCGATGTCCGCCTGGCCGAAGAATCCGCCCGCGTACTGGCCGCCCTCCACGCCGCGCAGGCCGATGACCTGCAGTGTGTTGGTAACGGCGTCCGTTGCGCCCTCGTCCCGGTCCTTCGTGCCCGCGACCACGGCCTTCATCGATCCCGCGAAGCCGCCCGCCGCGCGGGCGTACTTGGTGGCGTTGCCTTCCTTATAGGAGCCGTCGACTGTGAAACCCCAGGCTGCGGCGTTCCGCTGGGCATCGGTTGCGCCGTCCCCCGCCGTCACGGCGGAGACACTCGCACCGCGCACGGTGGACAGCGTGGCTTGGAGCACCTGCGCAAGGTCGTTCGGCGTATCGATGAGCGTGTCCAAGATCTTCTGCAGCAGACCCGAGGACGTATTGGTGTTCACGTCCGCCACGCCCGCGGCCGTCATGAGGCCCGCGTAGCCGCCCACGCAGTTAGCGCCCGAGACCTTGCGCAGGTTGGTGACGTTGTCGCCCGTAGCGGTGTAGCCGCTGTGCGTGGCGCCGATGGACCAGCGGTTGGCATCCTTGTCGGCATCGGAGAACGTGGCGTCGCCCCACAGCTGCGCGCCAGAGGCGTAGCCCACGTAGCCGCCGGCAAAGCCGGTCTCGTGCTTGAAGTCGGTACCCGTGGCCTTGACGGCCATGCCCGTGCGGAAGCCCTGCACGCTGGAGCTCTTCACCACCGGAACGAGCACCTGGGCCACGTTGAGCAGCTGGCCGAGGTTGAGGTTCAGTCCGAGCACCTTCACGCCGCCCAGCTCCACGGCGCCGCCCGTCTCCATGCGGCCGGCAAAGCCGCCCGCCGCGCGCATGGCGCGCACGGTCTTGGTGTCGAAGGCCCGGCCGTTGGTGACGGTGCCACCGCGCATGAGGCCCACGTAGCCGCCGGCCACACCGCCGTGCATGGTGTTCGCCTTGTTCTCGTATGCAGCGCGCCCAGCAACCACATTAGTACCATAGACGTAATCAGCGAGGAAGGCCGCGAGCTCATCCTCGGTGGTGAACGTCTTGCCGTAGAAATCGCCGCCATAGTAGCCCTTAGAGGCAACGTGCTGAGACCAGCTATTCCACGTCTCGAGGCTGATGCCGCGCACGGGGCCCGTGACCTGCGTGTTCTCCTCGGTGGGATAGGCCACCTGCAGAGCGCCCAGGATATTGTTGGCCTTCACCAGGCCGAAGAGCAGGCTGACGCTCCCCGTCTTGGCAGTGTCGCCAGGCTCCATATAGCCCGTGAAACCGCCGGCCATCTCGGCGCCGTAGACGCTGCGGATGCGCTCGGCCATGGCGTCGCGCTGGGTGCCGGTGTAGTGGTTGCTGCCGTCCTTCTCGGACTCCCACGACGCGGCGCTCGTCCACGGCGCGTTGCTGGTGCCCCAGATGTGACCGCCGAGGTTATGCCCCACGTAGCCGCCTGCCATGCCGCGCTGCACGCTCTCGGTGCTGGCGGCCTGCGCGCGCACGGCGCCGCCGCAGGGGATGGACGTGGTCTCGGAGTTGCGAACCGTGGGCACGAAGTCCTGCACGAGCGACGCGAGGGCGCCGTTGGTGCTCACCAGGCCGTGCAGCAGCTTGGCCAGTGCGGACTCGTTGTCCTTACCGGTGTTCAGCTCGCCCAGCACGCGCGCCACGTCGCCCGGCTCGATCTGCCCGGCATAGCCGCCCGCCGAAATCTGGCCGATCACGTAGGAGAAGTTGTAGGAGTTTGAATCCTGGATGTGCCCGCCGGAGACAAGGCCCGCGAAACCGCCCGCGTCGCCGATCTCGGAGCCCGTGGCACCGGAGCTCGCGCGCACGGCGAAACCGCCCGTGCCGCCCGTCACGTCGGAGTGCTCGATGGTGGAGACCACGGCACGCACCACGCCGAGCACGTCGGTGAGCCGCAGGCTCGTTCCCAGCAGCGACAGGCCGTCGCCCACGGAGGCCGCGGAGCCCACGTCCATGTGGCCGATGTATCCGCCGGCGTAGCGCGGGGCGGTGACGGCGTAGGAGCTCTTATTACCGAAGTAGCTGCTGCCGTCCGTGCCCTCGAGATCCTTCGGCTCGGTCACCGCGGTATGGCGCAGTTGCGTCACGTTGGAGTGGCTCACCTGCACGCCGGAGCCATAGCCGATATAGCCGCCGGCCGTGCCGGACTGGGAGGCCGTGTCATCGAGGCGCGAGGCAGAGACGACGAGGCCAGGGTTGGCGGCATCGCTCGGCCTGGCGCCCGAGGCATCCGCGGCCACCGTGTCCGCGTTCGACAGCACGCCGGAGCGGTTGATGAGGGGCACGTACCCCTCGACCACGTCGAGCAGCTGGGCGATATCCACTGTGCCGAGTTTGCCGAGCAGGCTGATTCCGCCCTTGCCCGCGCTCGCGAGCGCACCCGAGGTCACGCGACCACCCCAGCCGCCAGCGTACGCGCCGCCTGTCACGTGGTCGATGTTGATGACGCCCCAGGGGGACTGCTCGGCCGCGGTCTTCGCACGGGCGTACGCACCCGTTGCGTCCTTGAGGTCATCGTCGGTGTAGATATTGACCTTACCGCCCTGGAAGTCTCCCGCGAAACCTCCGGCGATATCTGCTTCAACGCTACCGCCGTTCACGAACGTCACCGTGGCGTTCTGGTAGTTAGGCAGCAAGTAGGGAACGGCGCCCACGAGACCGTCGACGGAGATGAGACCACTCTCGAGAAGGTTCTTGAGGACTCCCGAGTCCTCGCCCTCACCGTTCACCGCATCCGCAAGGCCACCCGTAGCCGAGACGCCTACGAATCCGCCCGCCGCACCGTCCGAAGTTGAGGCGTCAGCAGTGACCGCCTTTACGGCCGTGGCGTGAACGTTCGCCGACTTGGTGCTGTTCGCGCGTCCGAAGAAGCCGCCCGCCGCGTAGACGTTCGTCTCACCCGCGGCGTTCACGCCGGTCGCTGCCACCGTCATGCCGGCTGTGACGCCCGCAACGGAACTGTCGGTCACCTCGACCGCCGAATACTTGGCCACCGAGAGCAGGCCCGAGACCTTGATGAGGCCGAGGACGTCGAGGCCGCCCACGTCGGCCGCGTCGCTCGGGCCGGAAAAGCCGATGAAGCCGCCGGCCTCGCCCTTGGCCTCGACCCGCTTCACGCCGGTGAGGGTCGTGGCGTCCACGTCGCCGCCAGTCGCGCAGCCGATGGCGCCGCCAGCGTAGCACCCGTCCACGGAGACGGTCGCACCGTCCGTGGCGCCCGCAACCGTCACGTTCGAGACCTCGAACATCTTGAACTGGCCGTCGCCGAGCTTCTGGCCAATCGCACCCAAGCCGAGGGTGTCGTTCAGCAGCGCCGCCACGGCACCGGGGACAAGCATGCCCGCGATGCCGCCGGCGTAGCTGCCCTTGGCCGTGACGGAGTCAAGACCGGTGAGCGAGGTGGTACGGCTGGCGACCGCGGTGGCGTCGAGCTTGCCCTGCTTGTAGAACGCGAGGCCGCCCACGTGCGCCGTATCGGAGCTCGCGATGACCGGGCCTGTGCCGCGCCCCACCATGCCGCCGGCGTAATCGTTGGCCGAGGACACCGTGAGGGAGCCAGACACCTGCGCACCCAGGATCTCGGACTCGCTCAAGCCCGCGAGGGAAAGGAGGGTGTTCGCCTCGCTCTGATTGTTCGAGCCGAGCAGGCCCTTCAGCAGGCCGCCCACACCATTCAGCAGATTCGTGTTCTTGTAGTCGCCCGCGCCGAGGTCCATCGCCCAGCCGAGCGTCGCCGCACCGGTGAAGCCGCCCGCGTAGGCGAGCATGTCGGCCGTGCCGTCCTGAATGCCCGAGGCCGTGACGTTGACCGCACCCGTAAGGCTATCGTTCACCGCGTGGCTGCCAGCCATGGCGCCCGCAAAGCCGCCGGCATACGAGCCACCCTCGACCGTGACGTCCGCAGTGAGCGAGGAGGTCGCGACGATGCTCTGCGGGATGGCAAGCCTCGCGAGGCTTGGCAGGTCTACGCCCAAATCGGAGAGCGCGCCCTCCATCACGTCGTCGCGGATGACGCCCGCAAAGCCGCCGGCGTATGCCTTGGCGCGCACGGTGTAGGCGACGTCACTCTGTATATAGGCGTCGGTGACGATGGTACCGGCCTGCACGCCCGCGAAGCCGCCAGCGTAGTTCTTGCCAGCGGAGCCCAGGACGGTGCCGCTGGCGAAGTTTACGACGCCCGATTTCGAGATCGTGGGGTTGTAGTAGGCCACGGGGAGCAGCTGGCTCGCCTTGATGATGTTGTTGTTGAGCAGCAGGGTGATGAGGTCGCCCAGGCCTAGGCCAGGGATGAGGTTCAGGATGTTTGTCAGGAGCTTGACGATGTCGCCCAGCGCATCGGAGAGGATATCGTACTTGACCTCTCCCTTAACGTAGCCTGCGAAGCCGCCCGTCATGTCCGCCGCACTCGACACGCTCGCGCCCTCGACCTCGCATTTGTCGACCGTGACCTCACCCACGATGCGCCCGGCGAAGGCACCCGTGGCGAGCGAAGAGGGATCGGCGGCGCGAACGTTCAACAGGGACTCGATAAGGCCACTGAGGTCAACCTTGCCGAGTGTAAGAATCTTCAACAGGGTGCTGACGAGGCCGCCCACCACGGTGCCGAGTACGCCGAGGAGTGAGCTGATGAGCGTCTGATCGACCTTGACCTTGGTGGATTCGTTAGTAACAGAGACGTCCCGAAGCTTGATGTTGTTCACGTATGCGGGTGTAGCGGACCCGGTAAACGGATTGGTTTCGCTGAGCTTGTGCGAAACGGTGCCGAAGAATCCGATGCCCGTGTGGCTGGAGACATCGAGCTTGCCAGTCTGAGTGACGTTTACATTGGAGATGACGGGACGCTGGGCAGTGTCGTTGGTGGAGATGCCGTCGGCGTTAATGGTGGACCAGAGCGCGCCGGCGGTCTTAGCGGCGTCGGTGGTGGTCGCCGCGCCGAGCATGGTGCCACTGAACATGAGCGGGGTCCAGGTCGCGTTGGATGAGGTGCCGCTGGCCGCGTCGGAGCCCACGTCGATGTTTCGGAAGATTATGTAGTTGGCGTCGGCGGCGTAGGTCAGCGTCGAGCTTGTCGCGTTGCCGTCGGCCTTGACCTCGTTGCCATAGTCGTCAAGGGTCACGTAGCGTTTGCGAGTGTGACCCGCAAGGCTGACACCCAGCTCATCCGATTTCTCGCTCGAGCCCTCGTCCAATTTGGAGGTCGCGGAAAGGTCCGCGTCACCCGCGTAAATCTCGGTTTTGGAGCCCTCGACATCGACCCAGCCGCCTTTAATCAAGCCCGTCTTCCGGTACTCCTGCGTGATCTCCCAGACCGGACGTGTGACCTTCTTGCCCGAGCCTATCGCGCGCAGCTGCTGCTCGTTGCCAATCAGGATATAGGTCTTGCCGTTGATGGTTTTGGTGACCTGGCCTTGGAAGTCGCGGCCGGCGAGCTGCGCCAGGTCCTGGGCGGCGTCTTCGACGGCGGCGTCCGTGGCGGTTTGGGCGGCGGGCTGAGCGGTGGGCTGGTTGGTTGCCGTGATGGCGTCCGCGGGAGCGGGGGCATCGGCGGTCGCGGCGTCGCTCGTGGTTGCGGGGGCGTCGGCATCCGCGGTGACATCGGCGTTGGAGACGCTATCCGCTGAGGCACCGGAGCCGGTCGCGGCGGACGAATCCGCGGCATCGGCTCCGCTGGCCTCGGTGCTTGCAGCGGTGTCTACCTGGAGCGTCCCCCCCCCCGCGTTTTCGGAGGTATCGGCATACGCGGTCGAAGCGGTGAGGGTGCTCATCAGCTGGCGGACTGCGGCGGCGTTCTGGATGGTCAGCGCCTGGGAGATCTGGGGCACCGGGGATGCTTCAAACAGCATGAGTCCGGTCAGCGCTATCGCGATAGCTCGTTTCGCCCGCATGCTCTCCCCCAACTGCAAAACGGTTGTTAATAAAAAAAGTAGGTGAAATTCTAACATTACTCGAGCGTAGGGCAACACAAATAACGATATTGTGGACGTCTTTCTTTAGCCTACCGAAGCGTTTCCTGGAGTCATCGAATAATCGATCTCTCGTCGATTACAATTTATCGATCCGCAAGCCAGTTCCAACGCACAACAAAAGCCCGCCGGCAGTTCATCACAAGCTGCTGGCGGGCTTTTGTTGTGGATGGGACGGGGCGAGGCGGCACCCAGGGCCTTACGCTTCGCGCTCGACCTCGCTCACGCACTCGTTTTTGATGGTGCCGACGAGCGCCTGCAGTGCATCGACCACGTGCGGGCGAATGTCTCCGCCAATGAGCACGAGCATGATGTCGTCGCCCACCGCGAGCTCCCCCCTCGCCAGCCACACGCGAACGTAGCCGATGCCCGGCATCGCGCGCGTCTGCTCGATAGCGGCCTGGACCTTGTCGGTATCGTAATCAAACACCATACCGCCCACCTTGTGCCCGGGCGCCACGCCGTCGGTTTCGATTCCACGCGCCTCGGACTTGGGTGTCGCGCGCACCACGCCGTTATGCGTCAGGTACATACCGCACCCCGCAGCCGACGGGTCAGACTTAGCCTCGCGCAGCCACGCATCGACCGAAGGCATTACCTTGCCACTCTCAAGCATCATGTTCTCCCCTTGATCATCCCGGGTAGCTAAAAAAGCCCCGTCCCAAAAAGACTGCTCTCGGACACTTATTCCTCGACCGGCGTGAGCACCATGACAGCACGCGTGTTGCTCAGCGATAACGAACGACAGGTCACAAGCGTTACAACCTTGGTTGCCGAAGCGGCACGATCGGTGGCATCGCTCGCCACGGCAGAGGCACCGTCGAGCATCTCGGACAGGTAGTTCTTGAGCCCGTCGTCGCCCTCAAAATTGGGCGTGCGCGCCTTGGAGTACGTATCCTCAACGACCTTGGTCGCCAGCGGACGCAGCTTATACGTTGCATCGCGCGTGATGTAATACACGTACTCGATGCTATCGAACGTCGCTTGGTCGGTGGTGTCCGAAATCACGTTGAACATCGACCCATCGTTCATATGGTGGCCGTAGATCGTGGTCTGCTGATCCACCATGCCCGGCGCGGTGTCGTCGCTATCCAAGAAGATGGCACCGGACGCGTTAGCCGTACCGTCAAACAGCGTGTTGAGGTATTTGGAGTTGTTGTTGGTCTGCACCACGGGATAGTTGATGTTGGTTCCCGGCACATAAATCCAACCCACAATCTCGGGGTTTGTCTGAGCAAGCGCATCGAAGTCGATAATCGGCACGCCGCTGGCGTCTTTATCGCTTACATATTGCTTCTCGATTTTCTGATACGACTCGCTCGCCTGCTTGTAGCCAATCTGTGCATTGATAAAGATGGCAGCGGCGGCAACAATCAGGCCGATGCCGATGATGATGAGCAGAATGGGAATAATGGAGCGGCGCTTTTTGCGCGGCGGCTCAGTGTAGCTGGACGCCGCGCCGCTCGTTTGCCTCGGCGTCCGGGCCTGCTTCTTTGCCGTGCCATATGACGAAGGGCGATACGCAGCCGGCGTATCCTGGCGGCGATGGGACGTCGGCGTTACGGAACGCGGCGCGCGCGGCTGCTGAGGAGAGGATGTCCGACCCTGCTGTGCCGCATGGGCAGCACCCGGCTTCGACGGATCGGGAATCTGAGAAGCCTTGAATCGTTTTCCCTGATAATCGGACATGGCTCTCCTTATACTGCGGTGAAACGGCGGAACGCCTAGGCGTCGGCCATCTCCTGCTTCATCTTCTCGATAACCTTGCGGTACTCGGGGTCGCATGCGCCCAGAATCTGCGTGGCGTAAATGGCGGCGTTCTTGGCGCCGTTGATGGCAACGCAGGCCACGGGCACGCCCGAAGGCATCTGCACCATCGACAGCAGCGAATCCATACCGCCCAGGTCACTCGTCTTCATAGGTACGCCGATAACCGGCAGCGGCGTAAAGGCGGCCACGACACCACCCAGGTGAGCGGCCTTGCCGGCGGCGGCGATAATCACTTTGATACCGCGATCGGCAGCAGTCGAAGCCCACTCGTGGACCTTCGCCGGTGTGCGGTGTGCGCTCGCAATGACGAGCTCATAGGGCACACCGAGCGCCTCGAGCTCGGCGGTGCAGCCTTCCATAACACCCAGATCGGACTTGGAGCCCATGATGATCCCGACAACCGGCTTTTGATCTGCCATAAACAAAGACCTCCTGTTGAGAGCGGTGACGCGGCCAATCCGCGACCCTTAACTGCAAATAATTCAAGTATAGCCGCCGATGCTGATGTGTTCGGCGGGAGACGGAACGCTTTGCGAGATTAAGGCCGAAGGGTCGGAGCTTTCTGCCTACATTCAAAAAGCGTGCCCACCGTCCTTGGGCGGGACGGCGGGCACGCTTGCTTAGCTGTTGCTGGGGCTACTTAGCCTTGCTGCGACGATGGAAGAAAGCGCCGATCGCGGCGATGATGGCGCCAAGACCACCGACGGTCGCGACGGTCGCCGCCGTCTGGTCTCCGGTATTGGGAATCGCCGAACCGTTCTTCTTGCTGCCCTGGGCCTTGTCGCCTGCGGGCTTGCCCGCCTGGTTGCCGCCGTTCGAGCCATTGCCGGAACCCTGGTTGCCCGAGCCGCCCTGGTTGCCGGAATCGGCATCCTTGAGGCTCTCAATGGCCAGCTTGAGCTGGCTATAGGCCGCCTGGATCTGGGTGTCGGAAGCATTCTCATCACCCAAGACGTCCTCGGCGTAGGTAATGGCATCCGTCAGGGCCTTGACAGACTCGGCCGTCTTGCCCCTGGTGTCAGTCTCCTTCGCCTGCTTGACCAGGGCCTTGAGCTGCTTCTTAGTCGGATTCTCGACCGGGACCACCGGGGTCTTCTCGAGCGCGTCGCGGGCGCTCTCGAGCGCCCTGAGCGCCTGGTCGACCTCGTCCTGCGTGGCATCCTCGTCGCTCAAGATGGCGCGGGCGCTCGCCAGGGCGTTCTCGAGCGCCGTCCAGGAGGCCTCGGTGTAGTCGCCGGCCTTGAGGTCGCCGGCGGCAAGCTCGGCATCAACCTTTTCGATCGCGGCAGTGAGATCATCCTTCGCCACCGGATCGGGGACGGCCGTACCGTAGAACTTGAGCTCCGCCATGCTGCAGTAGGCATCAACGTCGCCCCCGCCGGCGTGAATCACCTTGACGGTCACGTAGCGACCGCGCGCGGCGCCAAAGCTCATCTGTTTCCAGTCGCCACGGTCGGTGAGCACGCGGCCATCGTTGTCGAAGGCGAACGTACCCATCGACGCGGCGGTGCCCTTCTCATAACCGTCGGCAGTGTCGGAGACCAGTATCTCGGCCTCGAAGATATCGCCGTTAGTGCCGCCGTCCTGGCGCGGCAGGAATGTAACGTCGGTGAGATCGTAGTCGCGGCCCAGGTCGACACTCAGATACTGGGGCATACCGGTCCCATGGGCCCAGTCGCTGTGCCAAAGCGTCCGCTCGTCGCCGTCGAGAGCGTTGACGGCGTTGCTGCCCTCGTAGTCGGCCTCACTCGAGAAGCCGGCCACCTTGACGTTCTTGCGGTTCTCGGGCGTGTTGATGAGAATCTTCTCATCAACAGGGCGCATCTTGAGGCCGTCGATTGCCTTCTCGATCTTGGCTGTGGCGTCTGCGACATCCTTCTTGCTATAGCTGCCCTGGCCGCTGTCGAGGAGCTTCTGAGCCGCCTCGACCGCAGTGGTGAGAGCTGCATAGGAATCCTTGGTGTAGACGGACTCGCTGTAGCCCGCGGCCTTGGAAAGCGCTGCTACGAGCGCAGAGGTATCGACACCAGCCTTGACCTCGACCTCATAGGATGCGGTCTTGGAGGGGTCGAGTACCGACGCCACCGTGATCTTTGCCTTGCCGGCCTTGTTGGCACGCAGGTAGTAGCTCACGCTATCGCCAGCCTGAACAGCGGAGACGCTTACCACAGAGGGGTCGGAGCTCTCGACCGTCACATAGGGGTAGCCAGCGCTCTCAGGCGTAGCCTTGGCGTCGACGGGCGTAATGTCGCCTTCAAAGAACTCGGTCTGGTTCTTGCCTAGCTCGACACCCTCGATGGCCTCGACACCCTGCGTGTAGTTGAAGTTGACCTCACGCAGTGTGAGCATCTGGTCACCCGATGCCTCAAGCGGCGTGACCTCGACCTTGGTCGCCTTCTTGCCCTTGTTCTCGGCAGAGAGGTCAAAGGCGTAGCGAGCCAGGAAGGAATCGTACTCCCCGCCCGCGAACTCTTGGGTCGAGCCATCCTCGAACGTCACGACAGCCTTGATCTTCTGCACGGTTCCGTTGCCACCGTTGCGGTTAACGACCTCGACACTATCGAGTTTCGACGGCGTCTTAAATGCGAATGTCATCGTGGTGGGAAGCTTCACGCAACTCGGAAGCTTACCCTCACTGTCCCAGTTGCCGCTCCAGTTCCATAGGAACTCAAAGCCGTTGTCGCCCTCGTTATTATCGAACAGCGCGTTATAGCTCTTCTGCTGGATAAGTTTCTCGACGTTGGTCCCGTCGTCGGTCGTGAGCTCATCGTTGGTCATCGTGATGTTGAAGGCGTCCTGACCGTACTCGGCGACCGTTGGCTGAGGAACATCCGGCATCGTCACCGTGCCGTCGCTCGCAAACTCAAGTGCGTCGCATGCCGGACCGATGAGCCAAGATGTCGAGGGCAGTTCGACCTTGCCGGCGGTCTTGGCCTTGAGCTTGAAACTCGCCACCGCGCCGGTACCGTTGTAGAGCTTGCCATCGCCGCGGTTGGCAAAGGCGAGATTGATAGTCTGCGTTCTGTCCGCGAACTGGACCTTCTCGCGAGACAGGTTCTCCATGCCGGCAGTCGAGCCGTCCTGCGCGATGCTCTCGGACACAAACTCGAACTGGTCGCTCTTGAAGTTGACGAGAGCGCCCAGGGCGTTGACGTTCTTGGCGTCGGCCGCATAGACATCAACGGTGATCTCATCACCGGCCTCGACCTCGGTCTTGCTCGGAATCACCGCGAGCGAACCTGCGACCTTTCCCTTTTGTTTAGTGCCGCCGTCAAGACCCGCCATGGTGAACGAGTAATCGTAGACGTCGTAAACGCCGTTATCGTTGAGGTCGGCGAAGTGATCGCGGATCTGCGAACCGAACGTCGGGGTATCGGGCTCGCGATTCTCGAGGCCCAGATAGTTCTTCATGTTGGAGTAGTCTCCGTCGGAGATCGTGGCCTTGTTGAGGTTGGAGCCCACGGCGAAGCCATCCGTGCCGTCGGTCTTGTAGATGGCAATCTCGGACGCGGAGAAGAAATTGCCGACCGAGGCGAGCGGTGTCATGCGCACGTAACGGGCGGCCACGGTGCCGTCAAACGCTACCGTCTTACAATCAGCGGAACGTGCCCAATCGACCTCCTGGCTCGTCCAGTGGACGCCATCGAGACTCGTCTCAACACGCATCTTGGTCACAGTGCCGTTGCCGGCGTCATCGCGCGGATAGTACTCGAGCTTATCGAGCTTGTAAGCGCGTCCATAGTCAACGGTAAGCGCCTTGCCCAGATCGTTGCCACCGGAGTGGAAACCGCCGTCGCCCGACTGGAACTCATGGTCGAAGGCGAGCTCGGCCTTATGGCTGCCGTAAAGTGAGCCCTCCCAGGTGATTTGCTCGGCGTCGGGGACGTTCCGCCACGGATCGAGTGCGGAGTTCGCCTCGAGCACATCGCTCCAGGCGGAGTAGCCCTCGGCGTTGCGCGAACGAATCTGGTAGGTGTGCTTGCTATTGTAGGCGAGGTCGGTGTGCGTGAACTCGGCCGCATCACCCACGGCGAACACGGTGCCGTCGACCTTAAGGTCGTAGGAGGTAGCACCATCGACCTTTCCCCAGGTGAGCTTGATGCTCGTTGGGGTCGTGACGTCCTCGGGGGCAGCAAGGTTCGTGGGTGAGGAGAGGCTCTCGTTGAGGCGATCGGCTGTGAGCGTGGCGTCGGCGTTCACGAAACCGCCCAGCTCGAGCGTCTGCGCCGCCGCAGCAACATCGGTCTTCGCGAACTTGACGTAGACCTTGGGGTTCGTGGTGATCTTGGTGTTGTTAAAGCTCTCGCCCCGCTCGGCCTCGGTGCCGTCCACATCGCTGCCGTAGTGGTTGAGGTTAGGGGTCTCGCTGTAGAAGTAGACCGCCTGGCCGGCCTCGGGGGTCGCGGTGTCAAAGGTCTCCTGCGAGTCGACCTCAACCACGTTGAGCGCGGATCCGCCGTTCTTGGCGACGACGCTCATGGGCTTGGCGGACACGTTGGCCACGAAGGTCGTGGTGCGATTGGAGTCGTAGCCGTTGTAGCCACCCTGCGAGGCTTCGGCGGTAAAGGTCGCGGTGCCGCCTGCGGCCTTGGATCTGTAGACGGTGCTCACATGCTCACCGTAGGAGATATTGTCGATCGTACCGTAGGAATCGTCCTCAGTCGTGTTGTTCTCGATGGAGGAGCCGTCGTCCTCGTACTGCGTAAAGGTGCCGTCGCCCTCGGTGGCGAAGAACTCGACGATACGCTGGCTGCGGTCGGTACCCTTGGTGTTGGTGTCGCTCACGGCCTCGGGGTTGTTGTTCTCGGCGTACATCGGCACGATAGCGTTGGCCTTCACAAACAGCGGCAGCTTCCAAAGCGGAGCCTCGTAGTTGTTGAGAACCTGGCCGCCGCGATACTGCTTACCCGAGAAGTAATCGATCCAGATGGTGGGATTCTCGTCGGTGCCGTAGTTGGGGAGGTAAATCCCATTGCGAATGTCGTTGCCGTTCTCGTCTGCCTGGGTATCCTGATACACCGGTGCCACTAGGAAGTTCTCACCGAACATATACTGGTACTGCGTCGAGGTGCTTGCGGCGTACTCGGAGTTATCGGAAAGCAGCATGGCGCGGATCATGGGCAGGCCGGCATCGCCGTTACCCGTGTCGATGTTGGCCGCCGAGGCCGCGCTCGTGTAGATATAGGGCATGAGCTGCGCCTTGAGCTTGAGGTAGAAGCGCGAGATGCCTGTGTAGGGATCGCCGTGCGTCATGGGCGATTTACGGTAGGTGCCCCAACCGTCCATGTCGAGCATAGAGGGCGTGAACGTCTTCCACTGGTAGTCACGCGCAGAGATGATGGGGTCGCCGCCAAAAATGCCATCCATGTCGGAGCCGATGTTGGGGTTGCCCGAAAGACTCTGACCGATATACGTGGGGATATGGAAGCGAATGTACTCCCAGTTACCGCCATACTGGTCGCCGGTCCAAATGCCACCAAAGCGCTGCGTGCCGGCCCAACCATCGAGCGTGATGATGTTGGGGCGCTTGTTAGCGCCGGTCGTCACCGTGTCATAAGCTGTCTTGATGCCATTAAGACCAAAGGAGTAGCCAGATCCAACCCAGGCAACGTCGGTCTTAAGGGTAGTGATGCCTCCCGTCTTGACCTCGGCGTCGAAGTCGCGAAGCAGATGCCACGGGGTCTCAGGGTTGCTGTCGGGCTCAAGGTTGGACTGGGTCCACAAGCCCGTGCTCACACCCTTTGAGTTGGCATACTCGGTGAACTTCTTAAGGTTGTCGACGTTGGCACGCACAGCGTTAAGACGGTCGGCCGAGCTCGCTCCGTCGGAGTTGACGCCGCCGGTCTTGTAGTAACCGTTCTGGCCATAGCCGGCGCCGTAGCCGTCGTTCGGCAGGAACCAGCCGAGCGGCATGTCGCTGTCCTCGTAGTCATCGATAACCTGCCGAGCAGAGAACTGGCGGTCGAAATCGGTCGCTTTCATGTTCTCGGTATCAACCGTAGGGCCCTCACCGTTGAGCGTCTCGGCCGCAAGTGTGCCGTCGAGCTTGTAGCCCGTCGACATGCCAGACTCGTACTTAACGTCGCCCTTCTCGCTCGAGGACTTGCTGCCCTTGGTCTCCCACTTCTTTTGACCCGAGGTCGTTGACCAGCCATCACGGTTATAGGCATTAAGATGACCAAGGTAGAACCCGTACTCGGGCAGCAGTACCGGGTTACCGGTCACCTTGTAGTAGTCCTGCAGCATCTCAGTTGCCACGTTCGAAGCTCCCTCGTTGGTCGCCACGAAGTAGTAGGCATCAAACTCATTCTCGCTGTGCAAAGTCGTGACCGTCGATGAGTCCGTGGAACCGAAGTCGTAGGAACCCTCTGCAAACGTGTTTCGGAGCACGCCGTAGCCGTCACTCGTCCAATAAAACGGGTTGGGCGAGGCAACGCCGCCATCGGTCCAGTTGTTCGTGTTGGAGATGGCGATGGTCTGGTTGGTGTGCAGGAAGCGTCCGTTCTGGGTGCCGCCGCCAAAGAAGTTCTCGGACTTCTCCTTGGCGAGCGTCTGGACGGTACCCTTCTTATCAAGGTCGAGGGACGCGGACTCGGAAACCACGACACGGTCGCCTGACTTGATACTCATCTTGCCAGTCGCCTTGTCCAGGATCACGGTCGCCTTTCCGCCGGTGATCTCGATAGTGTCGCCCTTGTCGGCAACCGTCGCACTCGGCTTGCTGTAGGTGTCCGAGGTATCGGGCTGAGCCTGGATCTTAGCCGTGTGGGACTTACTGCGCGGCGTGGCGTACTCGGAAAACTCACCCTTGGGGTCGACGTTATAACGGAAAATACCGTCCTCGAGGAACGTAATACGGCCCTTGATGCCGTCAGCGAAATCGATGTCGACGACGTTCGAGGCAGACTGAGACACGGTCGCTGAGTCGACGCCCTTGAGTGGCGTGGCAATCGCCTGCTGGGGATTGGCAAACACGAGCGTCGCTGCAGTGGCAACGAGGACCGCGCTTCCCTTCACCCACCGTTTCGTAAAAATGGAATTCCTACACACCTGGACTCCTTTCCTCCGACATGCGGAAGCGTCGCGGACGCACGCCCTGCAGCATGGGCGAACGCATCAAACGGGGGGGTGTTCGGTACATTCCGTGCAGTGGGCCCACCCGTTACCAAGGGGTCAACTGGTAGTAACCAGATATCCACCTATTAGGTCGAATCAGCATACGGGAGCAGTTGCGCAACCAAGTTCGGAATTCTCCCAGTGGTATTAAAATGAGCGTCAATGGCAGGGTGGGTTAAATACGCCATACCAATTGGTTCTTCAGTCAAATACCAATTAAGCAAAAATGTACTGTTTATCTGGTATTACACAGACCGTACCTCTCCCTCGGGAGCTGGGCTTCGCGAAGTTTCCCGAGAGAGAGGCTCAGCCGCCACCCTGCGACCTACCGGATATTGCCATGACGTACGTTGACTGATTTGGTTTGGATAAAAAGGTTGACGGAGAGTGATGGGCGGTTAGTTCAGATACGTATAATTTGGCCGTGGCCTTGGGCACGAAATTGCCGCTTGGGAGCCGACGCGGACCCAGTATTGGGCCGTTCCCGGCTTGGCTGAGCATCTTGATCGATTCAGATTGCCAAAAGTAGGCCGAATGAGTCCAAATCGATCTTCTCCTACTCTCTAATAAATACGAATTTGAACTAACTGTCCAGAGGCGTCCTCGACTAACAGCAAAAAGGCCTCCATACAAAGAGTGGGCCCTGCCGCTCGAACGAACGGCAGGGCCCACACTCACTTTCTTTTTCAGCCCTAGTCATCGCGCAAAGCCCCTTCGGCAGCACACGGTGCAGCCAAGTCACCGCAGGCCGGGGCGGGAGGCGGTCCTTTCTCTCGGAAAACTTCGCGAAGCCCAGTTTCCGAGAGAAAGTGTCCGGCTGCCGCCCCGGCCGACCAGGTCACATTACACCGTGTGCTGTGGCAGGTCCTGCAGGGCGATGACGTCCATGCCCATGTCGTTGGCGCTGCCGTGACCCTGCTGGTCCTCGCGCACCGCCTCGATGGCACTCACGTACGTGTTGGCGGCAGACATCGCGGTCACGCAAGTCACGCCGCGGCGCACGGCCTCGGTACGTAGCAGGTAGCCATCGCCACGCGAGCCCGGACCGTACGGCGTGTTGATGATCACCGCGATCTTGCCATCGGCGATCAGGTCACCGATGTTGGGGCACTCGCCGTCATGCGGGCCGCTGATCTTCTCCACGACTTCGCACGTCACGTTGCCGCCGCGCAGCACGCGCGCCGTGCCCTCGGTGGAGCAGATATCAAAGCCCAGGTAGCGCAGGATGCGGGCGACCGAAAGGATATGGCGCTTGTCGCGGTCGCACACACTGATGAACACCTTGCCGCTGCTCGGGTCGGGCAGCTTGTAGTCGATCGCCAGCTGCGTCTTGGCGTATGCCTCGGGATAGCTCTTGGCGATACCCATGACCTCGCCCGTCGACTTCATCTCGGGACCCAGGATAACGTCGGCACCGGGGAAACGACCCCAGGGCATAACGGCTTCCTTCATGCAGAACCAGTCCAGCTGACGCTCGTCGCTCGGCAAGCCCAGGCTCGCGATGGAATCGCCCGCCATGATACGCGCCGCGCACTTGGCCAGCGGCACGCCGGTAGCCTTGGAGATGAACGGCACGGTACGGCTGGCACGCGGATTGGCCTCAATCACGTAGACGGTCTCGCCCTTGATGGCATACTGCACGTTGACCAGGCCGCGGACCCCCAGCGCCATCGCGATGCGGCGCGTGGTCTCGCGAAGCTTCGCCTGCAGGCTCTCGCTAAAGCTGAACGGCGGAATGCAGGTCGCAGAGTCGCCGGAGTGAATACCGGCCTCCTCGATATGCTCCAGGATACCGCCGATGTAGACCTCCTCGCCGTCGCACAGGGCGTCGACGTCGGACTCGATCGCACCCTCCAGGAAGCGGTCGAGGTACACCGGGTAGTCGGGGCTAATGCGTGCAGCCTCTGCCATGTAATCGCGCAGATGCTCGGCATCGTAGGCGATCATCATACCGCGGCCGCCCAGCACGTAGCTCGGACGCACCAGCAGCGGATAGCCGATGTGCGCGGCCACGGCCTCGGCCTCCTCAAACGAGGTTGCCTGACCCGCCGGCGGATACATAATGCCCAGCTTGTCGAGCAGAGCGGCGAAACGCTCGCGGTCCTCGGCAAAATCGATGGCGTCGGGCTTGGTACCCATAATGTTCACGCCGCTCTCCTCGAGCATGCGCGCCAGCTTAAGCGGGGTCTGGCCGCCGAGCGTCACCACGACGCCGTCGGGGCGCTCAACATCGATAACGTCCATGACGTCCTCGTAGGTGAGCGGCTCAAAATACAGGCGGTCGGACGTGTCGTAGTCGGTCGAGACGGTCTCGGGATTGCAGTTGACCATGATGGTCTCGAAGCCGCGGGCCGCCAGCGCGTAGCTCGCGTGCACACAGCAGTAATCGAACTCGATACCCTGGCCAATGCGGTTGGGGCCGGCGCCCAGGATCATCGCCTTGGGCTTGTCCGCCGGCGTGGTCTCGTCGGGAGCCACGCACTTCTTGGCGTCCGGGCTCGTGCGGTAGATGTTCTCGTACGTCTTGTAGTGATATTCCGTGGCGCTCGAGAACTCGGCGGCGCAGGTATCGACCGTCTTCATGCTGGGAACCACGCCCAGGCCCTTGCGGTAAGCGCGCACAAAGCGCTCGTCCGAGCCGGTCAGCGCGGCAATCTCGGCGTCACTCGTGCCGTACTGCTTGAGCAGGCGCATCGCATCGGCGTCGATATCCTCCACACGCAGGCCGCGGATGCTCTCCTGGACCTGCGCCATGTCGTTGATGCGGTTGAGATACCACGGGTCGATGCCGCAAATGGCATGGATACGCGCAACGTCCCAGCTGCGGCGCAGGGCCTCGACCACAAAGAAGATGCGGTGCTCGGTCGGGGTTGCCACGGCCTGAGCGAGCTCATCGTCGCTCAGCTTGTCGGCACCTTCCTTGCCACCGGCACAAATGCCCTGATGCCCGTCCTCCAGCGAACGCATGGCCTTGCCGAAGGCCTCCTCAAAGGTGCGGCCGATCGCCATGATCTCGCCCACGGCCTTCATGCGCGTGGTGAGCGTGGGGTCGGTACCCTTGAACTTCTCGAAGGCAAAACGCGGCACCTTGACCACGCAGTAGTCAATCGTGGGCTCAAAGCAGGCAGGCGTTGCCTTGGTAATGTCGTTGACGGTCTCGTCGAGCGTGTAGCCCACGGCCAGGCGCGCGGCGGCCTTAGCGATGGGGAAGCCCGTGGCCTTGGAGGCCAGCGCGGACGAACGGCTCACGCGCGGGTTCATCTCGATGACGATCAGGCGGCCGGTCTGAGGGTTCACGGCAAACTGCACGTTGGAGCCGCCGGTCTCGACGCCAATCTTCTCCAGAATGGCGAGCGACGCGACACGCATGCGCTGGTACTCAAGGTCACTTAGTGTCTGCGCCGGCGCCACGGTGATGGAGTCGCCGGTATGCACGCCCATGGGGTCGAGATTCTCGATGGAGCACACGATGATGCCGTTGCCGGCGTGGTCACGCATGACCTCCATCTCGTACTCTTTCCAGCCCTCGATGGACTCCTCGACCAGCACCTCGTGGGCAGGCGAGAGTTCAAGGCCCTGGCTCACGATGGAGACGAGCTCCTCGTGGGTATGCGCGATGCCACCGCCGGCGCCGCCGAGGGTAAAGCTCGGACGCAGCACACAGGGGTATCCCACGCGCTCGGCGATGGCCTCGGCGTCTGCCACGCTGTAGGCATAGCCCGAGCGCGCGACCTCCAGGCCAATCTCGGCCATGGCCTCGTTAAAGAGCTTGCGGTCCTCGCCGCGCTCGATGGCGGCAAGGTCACAGCCGATCATCTCGACGCCGTACTTGTTGAGCGTGCCGTCCTTTGCCAGCTCGACAGCGGCATTCAGACCGGTCTGGCCGCCCAGCGTGGGCAGCAGCGCGTCCGGGCGCTCCTTCTTGATCACGCGCTCGATAAATTCGGCGGTGATGGGCTCGACATAGGTGCGGTCGGCAAGGCCCGGGTCGGTCATGATGGTCGCCGGGTTGGAGTTGACCAGGATGACCTCAAAGCCATCCTCCTTGAGCACCTTGCAGGCCTGGGCGCCGGAGTAATCGAACTCGCAGGCCTGGCCAATGACGATGGGGCCCGAGCCAATGACGAGGATACGCTTGATGTCGGTACGTTTAGGCATGTTAGTTCTCCTCGGTCTCGGTCGCGTCGGAACCATTGTCAGCGAAATTCCAGCCGGCCAGGCGGTCCTTCGCGGTGTCGATGTCCAGGTAGTTCTCCTCGCCGTCCATGAGTCGCATAAAGGCGGTAAAGAGATAGTGGGCATCGGTGGGGCCGGGCGAGGCCTCGGGATGATACTGGACCGAGAAGCACGGCGCGTCGAGCAGCTGGATGCCCTCGGCGGTGCCGTCATTGAGATTCACGTGCGTCAGGCGAATGCGGCCGAAACGCTCGTTCATCACGACCGGCGCGATACCGCGGCGTACCCAGATGCGCAGATCGCCATCGGCCGCGTGCTCGGTCTCGCCGCCCGAAAGCTCGGGGACGAGCTTGCCCAAGCTGGGGAACAGCAGTCCGAAGCCGTGGTTTTGCGCGGTAATCTCCACGCGGCGGCTGACTAGATTCATAACCGGCTGGTTGCCGCCACGGTGACCGAATTTGAGCTTTTCCATCTGGGCGCCGCACGCCAAGCTGATCATCTGGTGACCGAGACAAATACCAAAGACTGGCATCTTGCCGATCAGCTGCTGCACCTGCTCGTAGGTCTCTACCACAGCATCGGGGTCGCCGGGGCCGTTGGACAAAAAGACGCCATCAGGATTCATGTCGAGCACCTGCTGGGCAGGCGTATCCCACGGCACAACGGTGAGATCGCACCCGGCGCGGACTAGGCCCTCCAGAATGCCACGCTTCACGCCGCAGTCGTAGGCAACCACCTTGTGGCGGGCAGGAGCGGCGGCAGTGAGCGCAAAATTATGCTCGACGGGCAGGTCGCTCGCGGCAAAAGCATGGGGCTCGGGGCAGCTCACAGTCTTGACCAGGTTCTCGCCGACCAGCGTAGGCGCGGCGGACAGGCGCTCGGCAAGCTCGTCGACGTCAAAGATCTCCGTCGAGATTATGCCCATCTTGGAACCGTTGTCGCGCAGGTGGCGCACGAGAGCGCGGGTGTCGACGCCCTCGATAGCGACGATGCCGTGTGCACGCAGGTACTTCGGCACGCTGACGGTCGAGCGCCAGTTAGAAGGCGTGGCACACATGTCGTGGACGACCATGCCGCGCATGGCGGGAGCGCTCGCGGGGCGAGCGGTATCGCCGGGGAAGGCCGACTGGACATCGGTCTCGTCAATGCCGTAGTTGCCGATCTGCGGATAGGTCATGGTTACGATTTGGCCGGCATAGCTCGGGTCGGTCATGACCTCAAAGTAGCCTTCGAGCGACGTGTTAAAGCAGACCTCGCCGGTTGCGGTACCCTCGGCACCGCATGCACGGCCATAAAAAATGGTCCCATCCTCAAGATACAGGATGCAGGGACCGCAGGTGCCCTTGCTGGTTTTAGCCAGCATACGCTGGCACAGCTCGCTGGGCGCGAAGGTGCGGGCGGCAGCGCCCGCGATATGGTTGTTCGCCATAATTCTCCTTCCCGGTCTCACAGGACCGGCTTAAAGGTGTGTAGTTAGGCCTCGCGGTATTGTAACCGCAAGCATGCCTCATGGCGTTAATTTCATCGAAATGTTTACGAAATGATAATTATGACTTTCTATGCATAATGATTTTTTAATCCCCGTCCCAGAAAAATCATCCCGCGTGGGCTTGTGACTCACGCGGGATGATGGCCTCTTACTTTTTCTTGTCCTGTTCCAGCAGATCGGACGGTGAGCGATCGGGCTTGCCGCCGCGGAAAATCTCGCGGCCATGCAGACGATGCTCCAGGTCACGTTCGGCCTTTTCCTCATCAATCTTGGTCTGGCTCACCACCGGGTCCTCAATCAACGACGACACCGAGTTCACCTGCTTCTGAATGCGCTCGGCGATGGTGTCATCCATACTCACGATGCGCATCTTCCAGTCGATACTCGTAGCGTTGGATGAGCTCTTGGTCCACACGAACGTCAGGATGGCGCTCTGGTGGCCCTGGGCGGGAAACATGCCAAAGAAGGAATCGTGCTGAATGTTGCTATCCTCGTCGATATAGGCGTGAACGTTATACACCACGCGGTCGATCTTATCGTTGAGCAGCGCGTTGGTCGCAAGCGCCGCGGCCTGAATCTGCCCGTTGGACAGCAGTTCGAGCTCGTTGGCAGACGATGTGTCCAACACCGTCACCTCGACCGTGCCCGTACGCTCATCGGCTTCATCGACGGTAAAGTCGAGCGGGAACTGCGTAAAGCCATTACCCCATTCGAGTCCACCCTTGAGCGCCGTCGAAACGGTATCGACCGAAACGCTCTCGGACAGGTTGGCGGTGTTCAGGCGACGCATCACGCCGTAGCCAATCTGCATGCCCACGATCAGCACCAAAATACCAATGACCACGGCCATCGCGGTCTTCGTAATGGTATGACTCACCTGCGAACCCGAAGGATCGTCCTCGGACAGCGGGTCGATATGTTTTGCCTGGCTCGCGCGGTCCTCACTGCGCAGCTGCGCTAGCGCAGCTTTGTCACCGCGCTTGGCCGCAGCCTCCTTCTCACGCATGCGCTCGGTTCGCTTTTTGGCAAGCGTGGGATCCAAGACACCGGATGCATCGATTTCGGAGAATAACTCCGTCACTTCTTCCGGAGTCAAAGGGTTCTTGTCAGCCATAAACTTCCTGTCATATCAATCAGTCGAGCTCGTGCGCACGCGCACCTTCGAACTGCATTCGATAGTAACGGGCATAGGTGCCGCCACGGGCGAGAAGCTGTTCATGCGTGCCACGTTCCACAACGCGACCATGCTCAACGGTCGCAATCTCATCGGCGTGTTTAATGGTCGAGAGACGGTGGGCGATGATGATCGTGGTACGGCCGCGTGCCAGCTCTTCGAGCGACTCCTGCACCGCCTCCTCGCTCTCGTTATCCAGGGCACTCGTCGCCTCGTCCAAAATCAGGATCTTGGGGTTCTTGAGAAACACGCGCGCAATGGCGACGCGCTGTTTCTGTCCGCCCGAAAGACGGCTGCCGCGCTCGCCCACGACCGTGTCATAGCCCTGTGGAAGCGACTCGATAAAGGCATCGATGTTGGCACGACGGGCGGCCTCGGCGATCTCTTCTGCCGTGGCGCCCGGCTTGCCGTAGGCGATGTTCTCGCCGATTGTTCCGTCAAACAGGTAGACATCCTGCTGCACCAGGCCGATAGCGCGGCGCAGGCTCTGCTGCGTCACATCGCGCACGTCCTGACCGTCGATGCTAATGGACCCAGCGGCAACGTCGTAAAAGCGCGGCAGCAGCGAACAGGTCGTGGACTTGCCACCGCCCGAAGGGCCAACCAAAGCGATGGTCTGCCCGGGCTTGATGGACAGATCCATATGGTCGATAACGGGACGCTCGTCGGCATCGCCCTCGCCCAGCTCAACATCCTCGTAGTTAAAGCACACGTCGTGATAATCCACGGCGCCGGCGGTCACCTGCAGATCCATGGCGCCCGGCTTGTCCTGGATATCCGGCGCGGTCGAGAGTACCTCGTCCATGCGCTTAAAGCCGGCGATGGCCTTCTGATACGTTTCGGCCGAATTGACGAGTGTCTCGAGCGGCGTGCAGAACAGCGAAATATAGAGTGCAAAGGTCGCCATATCGACCGCCTGCAGCTGTCCCTGGGCGACCAGCCAGCCGCCCAGCAGTACCACGATCACATAGAGCACACCCGAGAGCAGGCCATATGTCGCAGTATAGACGCCCATGGCGTGATACATGTTCTCCTTGGACGAAAGATAGCGATTGTTGGAGGCGCGGAACTTAGAGCGCTCGGTCTCCTCATTGGCAAAGCTCTTGACCACGCGCATGCCCGCCAGCGAATCCTGCAGCTGCGCATTGATGCCGCTGATCTTTTTGCGGTTGTCGCTAAAGACCTCGCGCATGCGCATGTTCTGCCAAAACATGATGACCGAAAACGCTGCTGTCACCACAGCCATGGCAAGCGCCAGCACCGGGGCGATGGTAAAGAGGATCACAAACGAGCCGATAATCTCGATGCCGCAGATGATGATCCACTCGGGCACGTGGTGCGCCGCCTCGCAGATATCGAACAGGTCGTTGACCACGCGGCTCATCATGTCGCCCGAGCTGTTACGGTCGAAGTACGCAAAGCTAAAGCGCTCATACTGGTCGAACAGGTCCTCGCGCATCTTGGACTCCATGCGCGCACCCATCACGTGACCCCAATAGCTCACAAAGTAGCGGCAGGCGCAACGGATGATATACATCAGCACCAAACCAACCGCGATCATACCGAGCGCCTGCATAATGGCAGCCTGACCCTGGGTAAACAACCCGCCGGTCAGATTGCGCAGAATAATAGGAAACGCAAGGTCAATGGCAGCAAGCACCAGAGCGCAAACAGTATCGGCAACAAAAAGCCCCATCTGGGGCTCGTAATACGAGAGAAACCTTTTAAACATGCAATCCTCGAAGAGAAATAAATAGCGTGAGAAATCCGGTTGAACCGGTCAGGCTGAAAACAAAGCGTCCCAACAAGCATAACGCCGATGTTCTGGCAGCGTCAGCGAAAACGTCCCTAAGCGAGCAAGGTGCCTTGAAAGAGGAGCGACGCGTACTTCGGTACGCGAGCGACGATTGAAAGGCAGATTGCCGCTTAGGGGCGTTTGCAGCGTCGACTCGTTACGCGGTTTGGTAAAACCGCGTAACCTAGAGCTCCGCACCCCCAAGGCGATGCGCGATGCTATCGCAGGCCAAGGCGCCCACGACGGTCTTGGCGTCTTCGATCTTGCCGTCGAGCACAGCGTCGATCAGCTCGTGCAGCGGCACCAGGTCCACGTTGACAAACTCGTCATCATCGGGGTTGGGCGCATCAAACTCGAGCTTGGTAGCCAAGTAGATGTGGATGATCTCATCGCAAAAACCGCAGGACGTGACAATCGACGTCAAAAAGCGAATGCGACCAGCCCTAAAGCCCGTCTCCTCATGCAGCTCGCGCTTGGCGCAATCGAGCGGGTCCTCGCCTGGATCGAGCTTGCCGGCGGGAATCTCGACCGTCACGCGGTCGATGGCGGTGCGGTACTGACGCACCAGTACGATCTTGCCACTCTCGGTCAGCGCCACAACGGCCGCCGCACCCGGATGGCGAACGATATCGCGGGCGCTGCGGCGACCGTTGGGCAGCTCAACCTCAAGACGGTGGACGTCGAGGATCTTGCCCTTCCAGGCACACTCCTCCGAAAGAATCTTCTCGTGCAGCTCGGCATCGTGCGGGTCGTCGTCGCCCAACACCAGCGCCGGCTCGTCAGCGACCTCGCCACCAGGCTCGCCCTCGGCGTGCCCATACATGCGGCTGTCCTCTTCAACGATCTGCGCATCCACGAGCTCTTCGTTCTTCTCGTCCATCCGTCTCATTCCTCTCGGATTTTAGGCATCCCAGGCGTCGCGGCCGCGCAGCGCGCGCAGGCCGATGTCGTGGCGCAGGGTCTTGCCTTCAAAATCAATCTTCTCGCAGGCCTCGTAGGCAAGGTTGCGAGCGTTCTCGAACGTGTCACCCAGAGCGGTCACGGCAAGCACGCGGCCACCATTGGTCACGAGCTGGCCGTCCACCACGGCAGTGCCCGCGTGGTACACGGTCACGTTCTCCATGACCTCGGCATCGGCGATACCGGTGATGACCTTGCCCTTCTCGTAGCTGCCGGGATAGCCCGCGCTCGTCAGGACAACGGCCACAGCCCACTCGTCACGCCAGTCGAGCTCAATCTGATCGAGCTCGCAGTTGGCGCAGGCGAGCATGACCTCAACCAGGTCGTTCTTAAGGCGCGGCAGCACGACCTGCGTCTCGGGGTCGCCAAAGCGGGCATTGAACTCCAGCACCTTGGGGCCGGCAGGCGTGAGCATAAAGCCGCCATACAGGCAGCCGCGGTAGTCGATGCCCTCGGCAGCAAGCTCGGCAACGGTCTGCTCCATGACCGCCACCATGGTGGCGTGCTCCTCGTCGGTCACGATGGGCACCGGGCTGTAGACGCCCATGCCGCCGGTGTTGGGGCCCTTGTCGCCCTCGAGGGCGCGCTTGTGGTCCTGCGAGGTGGCCATGGGGCGCACGGTCTTGCCGTCGGTAAAGGCGAGCAGTGAGCACTCGGGACCAACGAGCATCTCCTCGATAACCACGGTGTTGCCGGCATCGCCAAAGGTGCCGCCAAAGCACTCGCGCACGGCCTCCTCGGCCTGCTCAAGTTCGGTCGCCACGATAACACCCTTGCCCGCGGCAAGGCCGTCGGCCTTGACGACCAGCGGAGCACCCTGCTCGCGCACATAGGCAAGAGCCGAAGCCTCGTCGGTAAACGAGCCATAGGCTGCCGTCGGAATACCGGCACGCCCCATGAGCTGCTTGGAGAACAGCTTAGAGCCCTCCATCTGGGCGCCCTCGGCACCCGGGCCAAAGCAGGGAATGCCCGCCGCGCGCACGGCGTCGGCCACGCCCGCCACGAGCGGAGCCTCGGGGCCAATTACCACGAGTCCGCATCCGTGGCTCTGCGCAAACGCCGCCACGGCCGCAGGATCGCAGTCGTCGAGAACAACGTTCTCGCCGCAGCTCGCGGTGCCGCCGTTACCCGGCGCGATGTAGAGCTTGCCGGCGCGCGGTGATGCTGCGAGTTTAGCTGCCAAAGCATGCTCACGGCCGCCGCTGCCCAACAACAGGATGTCGATGGTTTGAGTGTCCGCCTTCAAGGGTGCCTCCTCTATGGATGAACGGCCCGCTCCGCGCGAGCCCTTTGCAAGCAAATATACCCCTCGGCCGCCCGTCCGGGCTGCAAAGGGGTATATCGCAATAACCGTATAAACCGATTACTTCCAGAATCGGTTGATGATCTGCTCGCGACCGGCGCCGACGCCAATGAACGTCACGCGGGTGTGCGCCAGATCCTCGATAAACGCCACGTAGTCCTGAGCCTCCTGCGGCAGCTCATCAAAGCTGCGGCAGCCGGTGATATCGCACTTCCAGCCAGGAAGCTCCTCGTAGATGGGCTTGGCGTGCTCAAAGCGCACCTGGTGCTCGGGCACGCTCGTGTAGCGCTCGCCATCGACGTCATAGGCAACGCACACCTTAATGGTGTCGAAGGCCGAAAGCACGTCGAGCTTGGTCAGGGCGATGTCGGTGAGACCGTTAACGCGCGAGGCATAGTTGGCGATGGGGCCGTCAAACCAACCACAGCGGCGGCGACGACCGGTGGTCACGCCGTACTCGTAGCCCTCCTCGGTCAGCGTGTGGCCGGCCTCGGACTCATAGGAAAGCTCGGTGGGCATAGGGCCCGAACCGACGCGGGTGATATAGGCCTTCATGACGCCCAGCACACGGTCGACGTTCTTCATGCCAATGCCGGAGCCGGTAATGGCACCACCGGCGGTGCAATTGGAAGACGTCACGTACGGATAGGTACCGTGATCGATGTCGAGCAGCGTCGCCTGGGCGCCCTCAAAGAGCAGAGTCTTGCCCTCGTCGATCATATTGTTGAGCAGCAGGCTCGTCTCGGTGATGTACGGGCGCAGGCGCTCCGCCATGGGCAGGTACTCTTCGCAAATCTGGTCCACGGTGTAGGTGGGCAGACCATAGAGCAGCTCGAGCTCGGGGTTCACGCGGGCAAGAGCGGTCTCCAGCTTGTCGCGGAACAGCTCCTCGTCCAGCATGTCCTGCATACGCAGGCCAATACGGGCCATCTTGTCCTGATAGCACGGACCGATGCCGCGCTTGGTGGTACCGATGCTCTTCTTGCCGAGCTTCTGCTCAAAGGCGCCATCCAGATCGATGTGGTACGGCATGATGACATGCGCGTTGCCGCTGATCTTGAGATTCTTGGTGGTAATGCCGTCGGCCTCGAACATGTCGATCTCCTCAAGGACAACCTTGGGGTTGACGACGCAGCCGTTACCGATCACCGACACATGATCGGAATACATGATGCCGGAGGGCACCTGGTGCAGGCCGTACTTCTTGCCGTTGACGACGATGGTGTGGCCGGCGTTGTTGCCGCCCGAGTAGCGCACGACGGCATCGAAGTCGCCGGCGACCAGGTCGCAGATCTTACCCTTGCCCTCATCGCCCCACTGGGCACCGACCAAAACGGTTGACGGCATGTTTACTCCTTACATTCATGGACTGTCTGTGCGCCACGATGGCGCACAGAAGCACAAAACATTCCCAGTATACCCGTGCAACGGGCACCTGTCCTACTCCTCGGCATGCGCCCCATCAAGCTCATAGAACTTGGTGGATGCCGGCAGGAACATCAGGTCGACGTCGCCGATCGGGCCCGAACGGTTCTTGGCCACGACGATACGCGTAACGCCCTCGTCGGGTCGATCATCGCGCGAGGCCTCGGCCTCGTCGGCAGATCGGTCCAAGAACATGACGATGTCGGCGTCCTGCTCGATGGAGCCCGATTCGCGCAGGTCGGAAAGCTGCGGACGCTTGCCGGTACGGGATTCGACCTGACGCGACAGCTGCGACAGTGCAATGAGCGGGATCTTGAGCTCCTTGGCCATGATCTTCAGACCACGCGACATCTCGGAGACCTCGACGGTACGGCTCTCGGAACGACGGCCCGGCGGAGGACTCACCAGCTGCAGGTAGTCCAGGATGATGATGGCTTTCTCCTTGTTGTGGAGCATGCGGCGGCTCTTGGCGCGAATCTCGGTCACTGTGGTGCCGGGCGTATCGTCAATCAGAATATCGAGCTTGGACAAGGTCTGCGTGGCCTCGTTGATATTTGCCCACTGCTCGGGGCTAATGCGGCCCATGCGGAAGTCACTGATCGAGATCATGGCGTAGGCGCAAATCAGACGCTGGGCAATTTCCTTGCCCGACATCTCCAGCGAGAAGAAGCCGACGGTATAACCGGCAGCGGCAGCGTTGAGCGCCAGATTCAGGGCGAACGACGTCTTACCCACAGCAGGGCGGGCGCCGATGATGATGAGCTGGCCCTCGCGAAAACCCATGAGCATGCGGTCGAGCGACGGGAAGCCCGTGGGCACGCCCGCAGCCTGGCCGCCTGCCTGGCACACTTCCTCGGCCTCGTTATAGGCCTCGACCATAAACTCGGTCAGCGTCTTGTAGCTCGACTTGACCTCGCGCGCCGTGACCTTGAGCAACTTGCTCTCGGCCAGCTCCACGACCTCTTTGGTATCGGTGGGAGCGTTATAGGCCAGCGCGTTGATCTCGTTGGTGGCGCCGATCAGCTCACGCAGCATCGAATCGCGGCGAACGATAGCGGCATGGTGCTGCCAGTTGACGAGCGACAGGGTCTGACCCATCAACTCCAAAATGTAGGCCTCGCCGCCCACGGCATCGAGCTTGTTGATGCTTCGCAGGTAATCGATCAGCGAGATGGAGTCGATGGGAATGCGGCTGTTGTACATATCGACCATCGCGGTATAGATGGTCTTATGAATGGGCCGGTAGAAGTCATCGGGCTGCAGCTCGACCTGGGCCTCTTCGACCACCTCGGGCGATAGCAGCATAGCGGCCAGTACATTGGCCTCTGCATCTTGGTTTTGGGGAAGACCCAACTTGGAGCCGCGGTCCTCAACCGTCAGCCCGGTCTCCCTATCGTCATATGCCATGAGCATCCTCATTCATATCGCTTGCGAGCATCCATAGTATCAGCCACAGCTTTAAATCGAGGCGCGCCTTAACAATCATCACCGAACCAAACGGGCGAACGGTCCCTTATGTACGTTGTGTTAGACGGGACTGCGGACGATTTCTTGGACCGTTACGCGGCCCTTCCCAGCGCGGCGCGGAACTCGGCCGGCGTGCGGCCGCCGAGCGCATCGCTGCGCCTCTCCGTATTGTATCGGCCGATCCAGCCCCCGAGTTCCTCGATGAAGCGGGCGGGGGTCCAGTCCGACCAGTCCCTGCCGTGCCAGAACTCCTTCTTGAGCAGGCCGAAGAAGCCCTCCATCGCCGCGTTGTCCGGGCTGCAGCCCTTGGCGGACATGCTCCTGGCGAGGCCGTGCCCCTCGCAGATCGAGATCCAGCCGGGCCAGCGGTAGTGGCCGCCGCGGTCGGAGTGGATGACGGGGCGCTCGCCGGGCGCGAGCAGCGCGCAGGCGTCCTCGAGCGTCGAGTTGGCGAGCGCGGCGTCCGGTCTCTCGCCGGCCCTCCACGCCACGACCGAGGAGTCGAAGCAGTCCCTGATGGCCGACAGGTAGACCTTCCTGCCGGAGGGCAGCCTGAACTCGGTGATGTCGGTGAGCCACAGGAAGTTCGGCAGGGCCGAGCGGAAGTCGCGGCGCACGAGGTTCGGCGGGGCCGGCGTCGGCTCGCCCGCATAGGAGCTGTAGGGCCTCCTCTTCCTCCTCATCCACCTGGGGACCAGGCCCTCCTCGCGCATGATGCGGAGGACGACCTTCTCCGAGGCGCGCACGGGCTCGTCGAGCTCGCGCAGGCGCGCCGTCACGAAGCGGTACCCCCGCGCCCCCTCGCCGTCCTCGGTGAAGATCCTGCGCACGAGCGCGCGCAGGGGCGCGCGCCGGTCGGGCCTCGCGATCGCGCGGCGCTGGTACTCATAGGAGCTCTTTGATATCCCCAAGGAACTCGTGAGTTCTCTCAAGGACCACTTCCCGCACGGCCTCAGGCGGTCTATCACCAGGGTCTTCTCCCTGTTCGACATCCCGTCGAGGCTCGCGGCTTTTAAAACGTCCTGCACCGCCCTCAGCACCGCGTTCTCGAGCCTGAGCCGCTCGATCAGGGCGTCCTTGTCCTCCGGGTCGATGTCGGGGTAGTCGGGGCCGTCCCCGACGAGTCGCGGCAGGTCCATTCCTCCACCGGCCCTTCCCGCGGGCTTGCGCACGTCCCTGATCCAGCGCCAGACGGACGTCTTGCCGGGCCCGCCGAGTATCTCGGTTATCTCCATGACGGTGAGCCCGGCGCCGCGAAGCGCCCTGGCCCTCTCCACCATTCTCCTACTGTATGCCATGCGGACTCCGTTCCGGACCTCAACGGTCCAACTATTTTGTCCGCAGTCCCGACCGCTTTGGATACTGGGACTTTTCCTATAATCTTTCTTGCTTAGATAGCAGGCGAAAGCGAAGGAGCTCCTATGGTCACCAAGGATGATGCGTGTTGGATAATCGGCCTTTCCGCAGGTGCGGGCATTGGCGTATACCTTGATGGCGGCTGGGGCATCGATGCGCTTGTCGGGCGTGAGACCAGGGCTCATAACGACATCGACCTGTTCGTTCAGCGCGGGGATTACCAAAGGTTCGTGGATCTAATTGCTGATGAGGGGTTTTCCGAGGTGGCTGCATCTTTCACCACCGAAGATCACACGGTGTGGCAAGACGAGGCGGGGCGCATCGTCGACCTGCATTGCTTCGATTTCGCCGAGAATGGCGATATTCTGTATCAGGGAGATCGTTTTCCCGGGGAGGTCTTTTCGGGGAGGGGGCGCATCGGCGAGGTGGAGGTGTCGTGCATCGACCCCGAAAGCCAGCTGTTGTTTCACTTGGGCTATCAGCATGACGAGCACGACGCCCACGATGTCATGCTCCTATGCCGTGAGTACGGTTTCGACGTTCCCGAAGAATATCGCTAGCTGTTGCTATTTGCATCGGGGCACGACTTCAGCGCTTGCCGCAGATGCGCTGCGCCAGACCGCCCTGGACATCACGCCACGCCGTATATGGCCCTCCGCGCACGCGAGTCCCATTTCGCCTGCTTGATCCAGTACTCGTAGAACGGATAGGGGGTCACCTTGTACTGGCGCCAGGTCTTCTCGTACGTGCCGCGGGCTGCCTGCCTCACTATGAGCTCGGCGAGCTCGTCCGCGCTCCTGCGGACCTTGAAGCACCATGTCCACTTGAACCAGGCGAGGTAGTTCTCGAGGCGTCTCGTGGAGACACCCCGGAACCTGCCGATGAAGTGCCTCATCTGGGAGTGGAGGCTGTTCACCCTGTTGATGGCGTGCTCCTCCCTCTTGCTGGCGATGTGCGCGCCGACGCCGAGGGCGGGCAGGACGCGGCGGTACACGTGCGCACGGTCCGTCGAGATTATCGCGCCGACCGCGAGCTTGTCGGCGAGCAGCTCCCTGGCTGCCGCTCGTCGAGGCCGCCCCTCCCCGCGATCTCGTAGAAGATGTCGCCGGCGTCGTTGATGCCGGTGAGCACGCATATCTTCTCGTGCCCGTCGGTTCCCTGCGACCTTGTGCGGGGCTTCCTGGGCATGCCGGACTCCGACCTGGAGCGGTTTCCCTTGAAGCTCTCCCTGAAGAAGCACTCGTCGAGCTCGGCCCCGCCGCCGGCCTCCACGCGGAAGGCGGGCATGCGCTTGGCCATGGCCTCGAGCAGCCTGTGGCGCATGAAGAACGCCGTCTTGAGGCACACGCCGCACTTTTCCGCCGACTCGCGCAGCGGGAGCATGTCCACGTGGCACTCCGCGAACCTCATCCAGGCCGACCTGTCGAGCTTGGTGGTGGAGAAGATGCGCATGGTGGCGTCGATGAAGGTCCTGGCGCACCCTCGGCAGAGGAACCGCTGACGGCCGCACCCGTCTCGCCCCCTCTTCACGTAATGCGGGGAGCCGCACCAGGGGCAGGCTCTGTCGGGATCGTCTTCCGCCCCCTCGCTTGCCGCGAGTTCGAAAAGCTCCGCGTCTATCAGCGCCTTGAGCGATCTCAGGGCCCTGCTCTTCTCGGTAGCCGTCATCTGCGGGAGGAACTGCCTCGTCAGCTGGGTGAGCACGTCTTCCATTGCAACCTCCATCTCTCCTGATGATGGAATTGTCGCAACCGGGGCCCCGTCGCGTGTACTGCGTGCAGGACACTTATCCAAAGTGGTCTAACACAACGCTTATGTGGGACTGCATCTCAATGTATGACGTGACACCCACTCAGCGCAAAAAATAAAAGGGCGCCCCGGTCTCCCAGAGCGCCCTTCTTAGAACAAGATTGTTGCGTTGCAGCAAATGCTACTCGGCAGCAGCCTCGGTCTCGACCTCGGCGGTCTCGGCCTCGGCGACCTCAGCGGCCTCCTCGACCTCAGCATCGGCAGCGAGCTCCTCGGCGGTAACGCCGACGAGAACGACAACCTCGGCCTTGATCTCGCGGTACAGCGAGATGGCAACGGTGTGGGCACCGGCAACCTTGATGGGCTTGCCGAGCTCGACGCGCTTGCGGTCGATGTCCATACCGAGCTGATCCTTGATGGCGTCAGCGATCATAGCGGCGGTGACGGAGCCAAAGAGGATGCCCTCGTCGCCGACCTTGACGTCGACGATGACCTGCTTGCCCTCGAGGGCAGCCTTGGTCTCGTTGGCGGTAGCCAGACGGACGGCCTCGCGCTTGGCGATGTTGTTGCGACGCTCGTCAAGCTGCTTGAGGTTGCCCTTGGTGGCGGCAACAGCGAGCTTCTTGGGGAACAGGAAATTCTCAGCGTAACCCTGAGCGACCTCTACGACGTCACCCTCGCCGCCCTTGCCCTTGATCTCATCGAGAAGAATAACCTTCATGATGCGTCTCCCTTCTTAGCCGCGGTCGCGGTTGCCACGAGAGGAAACCACGGGGACGGTGTACGGCAGGAGAGCCATCTCGCGGGCACGCTTGATGGCGTTGGCGATGTCATGCTGATGCTGCGTGCAAGCGCCAGTGACGCGACGGGGCTTGATCTTGCCACGGTCGGTCATGTACTTACGGAGAAGCTGAGTGTCCTTATAGTCGATGAACTCAGTGTTCTCCTTGCAGAACTGGCAGTACTTACGACGCGGCTGACGTGCAGAAAAATCATTAGCCATGTCAAAATACCTTTCGTTTGGCAACTTCGGCGAACCGAAGCCGCCTCTCACTCAAAAATAGGTGAACAACCCTTAGAACGGGATGTCCTCATCGTAGACGTCGACCGCGGGCGGCGTAGCCACCGGTGCGGCAGGACGTGCTGTGGGCGCGGGAGCTGCGGGGGCGTAACCGCCCTGATCGTAGCCACCCTGGCCACCACGGGAGCTCATAAACTCGATCTCATCGACGATGACCTCAAGCTTGCTCCGGCGCTGGCCGTCGCGCTCCCAAGAGCTGTAGCGCAGCTTGCCCTCGATCGCGACCTTGTTTCCCTTTGCCAGGAAACGGCTCACGGCCTCGGCGCGGGTGCCGAACATAGTGCAGTCGACAAAGTTGGGATAATCCTCCCACTCGCCAGTCTGCGCGTTGCGGCGACGATCGTTCACAGCGACGCCAAAGGACAGAACCTGGGTTCCGCCGGCGGTGGCGCGCAGCTCGGGATCGCGGGTGAGGTTACCGGTGATGTTCACTCGATTGATGCTCATAACTCACTACTTCCTCTTGGGGCACAAGCCCAGTCCAAAACGACAGTCTTACTCCTGGTCGTCGCGACGGACGATCATGTGGCGGACCACAGCGTCGGTGATGCGCAGGACGCGATCAAGCTCGGCGATCTGGGTAGGATCTGCGTGGAAGTTGATGAGGGTGTAGTCACCATCGGTGAGGTCGTTGATCTCGTAGGCGAGCTTGCGCTTGCCCCACTCGTCAACGGAGTCGACCTTGCCAGCGCCCTCAGCGATCGTGGTATCGATACGCTTCATAACAGCGAGACGAGTCTCGGGGTCGAGCGACGGGTCAACAAAGAACAGCAGTTCATAAGCCTTCATATTGTCACCTCCTCTGGGCAAATGTGGCTTCAGGTCGTGAAGGTGCGCCTGAAGCAGGAAAAGACTTGGTAATAATATCTTTCAACCTCCCAGGCCGCAAGAATATGCAGCTACAACCTCATGACCTCCACATATGCCCATACTCGCACGACGTTTCATGCACATTCCAACCAAATGCTGACCAAAAGCTTGACGGATCTGTGGACAAGATACGGCGCCGTGGGGACAAGTCGCACCAAGTCGCAGGTCAACGGGCACAACGCTGTGGTCGCGAAATGCATACCAGTGGTCCACAGCGCCAACCAAAGATTTTTAAATTCATTGCCAAGTCGCTTATGAATACCCCTTTTTGAACAATTGAGGTTATCAACCACGCTGGTCGGAAGCCGTTTTTCGGAACCTCAAACCCCACTGCAGCGCCAAGCGCGGCCAAGCGTTTTAAAAAATGCCAACTTTTCTGTTTGCACTTTGCGATTCCTCGTGTATACTGACTTTCGCATTTAACGGAGAGTTGTCCGAGTGGCCGAAGGAGCACGATTGGAAATCGTGTAGGCGTCAAAAGCGTCTCCAGGGTTCAAATCCCTGACTCTCCGCCAGTTAATTCCAAAGCAGGCCTTCGAGCCTGCTTTGTTTTTACCCCACGCGGAGGGGTGGCAGAGTGGTTGAATGCGGCGGTCTCGAAAACCGTTTGGCCTGTATAAGGTCACGAGGGTTCGAATCCCTCCTCCTCCGCCATTTTGGTTGAGAAAGCTCCCAACAACGGGAGCTTTTTTGTTATCGAAATACGTCTCGATCCCACGCTTCCCCAAACATGTACGTCACCCTCCAAAACCGACATTTTTCGACATCTTTGAAGGCTGACGTACATGTTTGGATTGAGCTCACGGGAGTGGCACTATTCGGAAGGCGCCTCTTCGTCTCGCATGCCTTTCCAGTTGCGGATAAGCGCCTTGCGTAGTTCATTTTGCTCTCGCTGGTACCCGGTGTCGGTACAGCGAGGCATGCCGAGTGCTTCACGAATGTTGTTCATGGCGCGGTGAAAGGCGAGCTGGCGGCCGAACTGAGCCGAAGTGAGCGTAACGATTCGATATCCCATTTGGGAGAGAACGGCCTCTCGCTCCGCATCTGCTCCCTTGCGCTCGAGCTCATCGTGAAAACCGCCCTTATATTCGATACCGAGCTCCCTGCGCTTATAGGTCACGAGCGCATCGATTTTGAGTGTTCGAGCTTTGGCGCAATGCCAGAGACGTTGAGGGATCTCGAGCGGTTTGTTGAGTTCGATACCTCGAATGCCAACGCCGCCTTCGCTTGTTGGGAGCGAGAGGGCGATTGCCGAAGCGGTCTCCATAGGCGAGGCCGAGTGATCATAGATGTGCCTGAGCGCGAGCCGTGCACGTGTGGCACCGGGTTTGCCGGGGTGCCGATCGAGCAGTTCGGTTATTTCATCCTTGGAGGTGGTGGCTGGTTGCTCGGTATAAGGGTCGGCGGGATTGAGCCTCATGCGATAATCGCCGCAAACTTCATAGCCATATTCGAGATATTCGATCCTATCCATCCACTCGGCAGCGAGCACGAAGGTGAAGGCTTCGTCGATGATGAAGATTCCGGGCGTCAACTCGTTAATATGCTCGTAGGGAAGATTTTGTCCGAGAATGTGGCAGACGACGCCTTTGGTACGAATTCGCTCAAATTCGAATACAACCGCGATATCGATAGTCTTAAGCATATCGGACGGAATGCCGCAGTCGGTAAGGGCCTGTCGTATGCGCGTAACACGTTGCTGGGTGGAGATGCCTTGTGCGCCTATCTGGTAGTTGTGCCGCGCAAGAGACTGAACCAAATTCTGGGGTGCATGATGGACAAGCCATGCGGTTTTATGCGAAATGAGAACAGGGGTATCCATTGAGGGCCTCTCGCTCTGAGCCGGTATCCAACTCTTATGTCCGTTGAAGTGGGGAAATATACCGGATGTGAGTAAATCAACTCACTCATGCTGTGAGCTCAATCCAAACATGTACGTCAGCCTCCAAAGATGTCGGAAAATGTCGTTTTTGGAGGGTGACGTACATGTTCTGGACCCCTGGCATTCCAGCAACGCCACGCCCCCACCCGGTCCCGACCGTTTACCGAGCAATAGGGTCGCCACGCCCGCCAACCATGTACTATGTACGGGCATTGTCTAAACCCACGATCCAAAGGACCCCATCTTGCCCGTCATCGCCGCTGTAACCGTTACCTCACATGCCTCGGATGCCATGGTCGCCATTCCGTTTTGGCTCGAGATGTTCGCTGTTGTCGCTGCATCGATCTCGGGTGTGCTGGTTGCGCGCGAGCACAAACTCGACCTGGTGGGTGCAGTTGCGCTCGCGGTGGTCTGCGGTCTGGGCGGCGGTCTTTTGCGCGATATGACGCTGCAGGTGGGCAACGTCTACATCCTCAACCAGCCAATGGCGCTGCCGCTCTCCATCGCCACGGCGGCCATCATCTACATCTTCCCGGCAATCGTCGACAAGCCCGAAAAACTCATTCCCCTGCTCGACATCATCTCGGTCGGCATCTACGCCGCCACTGGAGCAGACAAGGCGCTGGTCTACGGCTTTGCGCCGGCGGTGTGTATCATGATGGGCTTTTTCACCGCGGTGGGCGGCGGCATGCTGCGCGACGGCTTTATGGGCGTGGTCCCGGGCATTTTCCAACGCACCAACTTCTATGCCATCGCGGCCATCGCCGGATCGGCAAGCTATGTAGCCCTCGTCATGAGCGGCATCATGAGCAATGTCGCCGCGCTGATCGTATGCGTTGTCGTGACCATGGGTCTGCGCTGGCTCTCGCTGCGCTTTGACATCAAAAGCCCCACCGAAGAAGACATCGCGCGCTTTTTGCATCGCAAAAAGTAGGTAGCGCGGGCTCATCCTTCGAAATGCAACCGAGAGGTTCTTTTAGAGCGCCCGCGCGTTGGGTACCCTGTTAAGTGCATATCGAGCATCTGACGAAGGATTCACTATGTCCCGCAATCAATTCCCGTCGACCCAGCGCCGTAAAGCGTGGGGCCGCATCACCATCCTATTCGCGCTCATCGCGCTGGCGCTCACCGCACTTCCCACGGCGTCGTTCGCCGGCACGGACACCGCAGGCAATGTCCTTGCGACCGACAGTGACGCCAATCCGTCCGGCGTCGAAGGTGACCTGTATTGGGCCGGTCAGAGTCTCGAACTGGACGATGTCTCCATCGACCGCGATATCATCGCCGCGGGCGATACCCTCTCAATTCGCGACTGCACGGTGGGCGGCGCCGTCCGTCTGGCGGCACGCACCATCGACATTGCCAAGACCACGGTTGATGGCAGTGTGACCGTTGCTGGCCAGCATGTCGTTCTCAATTCCGACAGCACCGCCAACTGTTTCTACGCGATAGGCGAGACGGTTGCCTTGCGAGGCTCCACCAAGTCGGCAGCGCTTGCGGGCGATACGGTGACCATCGATGGCACCGTCGAGGGCGATGTCGAGGTTTGGGCCGACAAACTCATCCTAGGCAAGAACGCCCACATCACCGGCACCGTGAACGCGCACGTCTCCGAGGACCCCGATCGTGCCGCGGGAGCCGAGGTCGGCGCGCTCAAGATCGACCGCACCGAGAACGAGGATACTTCCACCGTTAACGATGTCATCGGCGGCATCGTCGCCGCGGCACTCTCGACCTGCTTTGTCGCCCTGCTGCTCGAGCTCGTCTTTCCGCGCGCGACCGCCGGCGCCGCCGGCATGCTCCACCAGCGCCCCACGCCCCTGTGGGTGAGCGGTCTTCTGGGCACGATTGCTATCGCCCCCGCCGTCCTACTGTTGATTATCTCTATCGCTGGTCTGTCGCTTGCCGGAACCCTCTTGTGCGGCGTTATCGGCATCGCATTGGTGTCGAGTGCCTTTGCGGGGTGCGCGATCGCCCGCATGGTCGGACACAACCAGAACCGCTACGCCATGGCAGCCGTGGGTGGCATCGCCGCGGGCGCGCTTACGGCAATCCCCCTCGTAGGCGACTTCATCAGCGGCGTGGCCTTCGTCTTTGCACTCGGCTACATCATCCAAATCATCTGGCGCAACGCCCACCTCAAGCCGCAGCAAACCTCCAACACACCAGGACTCCCCACCGCCTAGCAGCCGACCACCACAAAAGGGCCAGGCACCTTTGTGGTGGTACACAAACGAAGCGGGGCACCCGATCACATTCGACCGGGTGCCCCGCTTTTTCATGTCTCGTGTTGATATTCGAGGCGAACGACTAATCCTCGGAGCCCTCGTCACGCTTACGACTACGGATGAGATGCGCCACGCCAATGCACAGCACCGCGCCACCAGCGATCCAAGTAAAGGTCACGCCATTAAGACCGGTGAGCGGGAGGTTAATCTGTTTGGTATTGCCGACGGTAATGTTAAAGGTGCCGTCGGAGTCCTTCTCCGAGTCAGACTTCGCCGTCAGCTTGTTGTCGCCAGAATTTCCGTCGGTGAGGCCGGCGATAATCTTGTCGTTCTGGTTCTTAGGATCAAGCGTGCTTCCGAGCAGAGTAAGACCGGCACCCGGATCATCGGCCTTCATGGTCGGCTTGATCTCGAAGGTGAAAGGCTCGACCGTGGTATAGCCGTCGGGAGCAGAAGTTTCCGTGACGGTATAGACACCGGCGTCGAGACCGACGACTTTGATGATGCCGCCATTGGCGGTCTTGAATTTCCAGGGTTTTTGCCAAGGGAGCCATCCTGCTGGACGTACAAATTCGTGGATGCACCATCGTCCGCTCCGGTGGCCTGGATGGTGAACTCGGCACCGTCGAGGGCCGCCTCGGTGCCCAGGTCGACCTTGTTGATTTTGAGGCCGTAGGTGTAGTCCTTGACCTTGTCAGGCGGAGTCTGGCCCTTGCCATCCTTGTTCATGGGATTGTTGGAGTAGTTAAGTATCACGGTGTTGTCGTTACCCTCAGTGCCGGCAACGTTACTTTCAGTGCCGGCAACAATAGCGTCCGTGTTAATCCGCGCCTTATAGGAGACGACGACACAGGATTGTTTAGTGATTCCGCTGACGTCCTTCAGGTTTTCACAGGTCCACTTTGTCGTCTTAGCACCAGTCGAACTATCGACTGTTTCAGCACTCTGTTTAAAGTTGTTCGAAATTTTCCGACCGGTCTTGTGGGTCAGATCGCCTTTTGCATCGCTCACGCTATCGTATAGATAGACCTCAGCGCCCGACTGCAGCGTCAGGCCCTTGGAGATCTGGTCGGAGAACTGATAGAAATACGTATCGTACTTATCGAAGTTCTCGGCGACGGTGCCGTAGAGGTTGTACGTCACGTCCTGGCCGATCTGGGAGTCGGCGGCGTCATGCTCTTTGCCGTCGGCATCGCCCACGATCTTCTTCTCGACGGTAGGGATTCCGGTTTTCTCGGTGACTTTAACGGGCGTGTTCCCCACGACAGTGAAGATGGGAGACGAGCCCGCCTCGCCGTCTCCGATGGTGCCGGCATCGGTCACAAAGAGCCAGTAACCGTGCTCTAGACCGGAGGCAACACCAGCACTCGTTGTCTTTTTGTCAGTAAGATCGTCCACAGCAGCGGCAATCTTATAAGCAATGTTGTCGGGGCCAACGCAATATGCATCGTTGGTTTCCGTCACCTTACTCGTGATCCAGTCCGCAGCGTCCTGGGCGGTCTTGCCCTTGTAAGTCGGCTCCTCATTCTTAATGACACCCTCGACAGCCGCCTTCACGCTACCGTTTGCCCAGGTGATATTACTCACAACCGTCTTACCTTCGACTGTCGCAACATCAGCCTTAAAAATCTGATAGCCATCGAATTCGGTATGGTTGCCCTCAACGTTCGCAACGGTCACCGAGCCATTGGCCGTTGCAGCCGCATCCTCAGCGAACGCCATCGCGACCGGGGCCATGACGCCGCCGAAGCTCAGCGCCGCTGTGAGGCCGGCGGTTACTGCCAGGCGGGCGATGTTCTTGGTTGTCTTCATGTTTAGTCCTCTTTCTTGGAGGGTTCTCTAGTAACTTTTTCAAAACCAATGATCATCAGGTCGGTAGGCCTGCACGTCACTCGCTACGGAGGCAGTACGCCATTGAGCAAGGGGGGGGGGACAATTATTTTTCACGGCGACCTCCTCCCCGCTTGATGACGAGCGCGACAACAATAGCCGCCACTCCGATGGCAGCCAAAGCCGCCACCAGCACCAACGCTCTATCTCACGTCGAGGGCATAAAGCCTCGACTTGCTTCTTTGCTTGGGGTGTTGAGCACCGACAGCTCAATCGAACCCGTCCCGGCATCGGCGGTATCAACCCGCAGAGGGCTTTCGGCCGACACGGTCACCTTGGGCTTCGCGGCCGTCACCTGTTTAACGTCCAGGCCCTCGGCCGTAACCGTCACCGTACGTTTGCCTTCAAAGGCGGCGTATCCCTTGGGAGCCGCGACCTCTTCGACGGTGTAGACACCCGCGTCCACACCGGTCAATTCCACGTGGCCGTCCGCGCCCGTGGTGACGTGCGCGGCGGCATCCGTCGACCACGAGCCGTCAGTCGTTAGAATGCGCCCACGGTCATCGATGATGCGCAGCTTGGGGCCCGCGAGCGGTTTATCGTCCGAGCTTGAGCGCTTGATCAGACTGAGTCCCCAGGTGTAGGCGCACGCATCGTCACTCGGCGTGCGGGTGAATCCGGCGTCGCCGGACTGGTCGGCGAGGGGAGAGCGCGGGTAGCGCAGGTAGACCTCGTTGGGGTTGCCCTTTATAGCGCCTCGATTGCAGTTGTCCCCCAACGGCGCATTGTAGATAGTAACCACGCGGGCGCCCGCGGCGAAGGCGTCGGCCCCGCCGAGCGCGGCGACCAGGTCGCCGGTGCGGACGGTGAAGGCATTGCCCTCGACCGAGACCCTGCACTGTGAAGTAATGTCCGTCCACCCTTTAGCCGGCGTCGAGCTGGCGTTGCCGCCCTCACATGCGACGGCGTCGAAGCCGCCGTCCGCCCCTGCCGCCACGTACACGTGCATGCTCGCGGCGACCTTGGAGGGGTCGAGCCCCGCGCTCATGGTGTCGACGAACTGCACCGCGTAGGCGTCGTAGGCGGTAAGACCCGCCGGGACCGTGGCAGAGAGGCGCCAGTACAGGTCGTCTGCGACCGTGGCATCGGCGGCCTTCTGCCAGGCGGCGGTGCTGTCCTCCAGCACGTGCTTGGACACCTTGGGGGTCGCCGCCTTGGGCTTGACGGTGACGGCGCTGCCGCCGACCAGGGCCATGATCGGCGCGGTGCCGGCCTCGCCCTGGGCGATGGCGTCGTCGTCAGCGACGATGAGCCAGTAGCCGCAGGGCAGCTCGGCCGCCGTGCCCGCGCCAAGGGCCACAGAAGCGGCACCGGTATTGCATATC
Source organism: uncultured Collinsella sp. (assembly GCA_905205405.1). Lineage (GTDB taxonomy): Bacteria > Actinomycetota > Coriobacteriia > Coriobacteriales > Coriobacteriaceae > Collinsella. The sequence continues at coordinate 8,022 of CAJLDK010000006.1, read as the reverse complement.
GCGCGGGCCAGCCTTGCCGTCAGCGCGGTCGTCATGTGTCCGTCGGCATTCATCCATTCGGCAGCCTCTTGTGCCGTCGATGCCGTGCTATCAAGCCCCGCATCATGAAGCACCGGAAGAACGGCCTGGCGAACGGCATCATTCGCCCACGTTACGTCAGTTGCAATTTTTTGGTCAGTATCGGCGTCGTCGACAACGGTCGCCGAAAAGAGCTGGTACGCGTCATACCGCGTCGCAACCGTACCGTCCACCGTAATGGCACCGGTATCGGCAGCATGAGCCGTCCCAGGGGCAATCGCGAAAGACAGAATAGCGGCCATGATTATCGTCGCGGCAGCCACCAAGCGGCGGTTAAGCCTACTCACGGCTACCACCTCGACCTTGATTGCGATGGCGACGAGCATGCATCCATGTCGCAGCAAAACACAGCAACGAAGCACCAGCCAGATACGTCATAGTCAGGCCAGCACCGCCTGCCTCAGGAAGCGTGGTCGAATATTTGTTGGTAAAGGTCGGCGGAATTGTAGAACCGTTGTCGTAGGTGACCTCGGTGTTTAGCTTTCCCTCTCCGTTGGTCACGACAACCTTGACCTCGTGCTCGGTCGGGTCGTAGGTGATGTGGTCCTTGACATTCTTCTCGGCACCCTCGGGAATGACCTCGGAGATGGTGTACTCATAGGTCCCCGTCTTGGTGTAATCCAAGACAAAGTTAATATCACCATCCGCACCGTTCTTGGTGGTCTGGAGAACCTTACCGGTGTTCTTGTCCTTGAGCACAAACCCGAACTGGCTTTCTTGCAAGGTCGAGCCTTCGAGCATCTTGGTGGCAGAAACCGTAGCTTGACCGCTATAGGGCGCATCATAGACCGTGATGTCGGTACTCACCGTTGGGGTGTCAATGTCGACACCCTTTGCCCTCAGCTCTTCTGCCTTAGTAAGGGCCTTCTGATAGTCGTCCTCATTGTTGCCTTTGAGCAGAATCCACACCGGTTTAGAGGCAATATTGTATCCGCCGGGCGCCTTGGTCTCCTCAAGGCAATACAACTTGTAGGCTTCCATCTTTTGCGTAGGAGTGCCGAACGTTACCGTGCCCTTTTCGTCTGTTTCATCACTCCGAATCCGCGTTTTCGCAGAATCGAGGCCGAACTCTAATGCCTTGTCCATATCAACCTCGTAGAGCGTGAACTCAGCACCGGGCAGCTTTTTTGTGACATCGCTCTCGTCGACCTTGGTAACCGTTACGCCGCAACCGCTACCGCCAGCCGAACCGGACACCTTTTGAATAACCCAGTCTTTTGAATGGACCGTATCACCGTCGTAGACACCCGTAAGCGACGCTTTGTTGCTCAGAGAAACCGTTTCCCTTTCGTTACCCGCAGGAATGACCTCATACTCAACTTTGAGATATTCCTTATCGGGCACGCGGAGCGTCATCTTTGTGCACGCCGCGCCGTTTTCATCTTCAATGGTCCTAGCGGAAACGGGGCATTCGTCAGAGCCAAGCAACTTCCAGCCCGTCCCATCGTATTGGAACACATTGACCGAATCCGTCACCAGCGTGCACTTCGCGTCCATAATGTCGAAGAGCTCGAGATAGTCACTGTCGCTCTTAAGGTTGACTGCCGATTCGTTAACAAAGATGGTGTACTTGATACGGTTGCTGCTAGCGACCTGATCTCCGGTCTTTTGCAGTACGTTGTTCTTAATGGTGACGGTTCCACTACCGGAGTCGAACTTCTTGCTCCCCGACTCGGCACTGGCTGAGTTGGTGAACTTAACCTCGTTCTTAGAGGTATCGAGCTCACCGCGCTTGACTGCCGTCTGATACGTAAGTTCGGCGTAACCAGCATAGTTGCCGAGCGCCGTCGTGGGGATGGAGAAGGTAACGGTGCCTTTGTCATCACTGACGGTCGCAAGGGGTAGGCTGTCGGCGACGGTCTTCTTTCGCTGGGCGGTACCGTTATACGCTTTCTGGTCATACGGATTCTGAAACAGCGAGTATTTAGCAGACCCCGGCACATAGCTCATACCGCTCGGTAGTGTGTCCACAACGTTCAGCGGTTGGTTATCAAGCTTGCCGGCGCCGTAACACTCTCCGCTTGGCGTCTTGCCTCTGTTGGCATAAACCGTCCAGTCAACGATCCACGCGCCCTTCTCCTTAGATCCGTCGATTTTACTCCAGTCGAAATCCCCCTTCCAAGAAACTGCAGTCTTCGACGAAGGCTTCTCGACCCCAGGAGTCGAGTTTGCATCGACATAGTAATAGATATATTCCGTGAAATACTTAGTACCGCTTACTTCCACTGATGCAAAATTGGAGTACCAGCCAGGAAGCGCATCGGATTTTGTCTTATAAGTAATTACCGCATCCGGGTTATCTTTGAGCGCACCCTTCACCCTATCGCTTATCCGAATGAACAGGTTGAAGTTTTTCTTGGTTCCAAACGACGTTGAATCACTGCCGCCTTCGAACCACCAATCGACGCCCCTCTCCAAAGGGACATCGCCGATTTTAATAGAATAGCTGTCGACGTCTGGGCCGATATTTTGGTTCCAGGCCGTCTGAAACGTATCGTAAACCTTGACCTCTGATGGATTCATTGCATTAACAATGGAACCCAGTGCTATCCGAAGCTCCCAGGTTGCCTGACCTGTTGTCGCCGCATCAGAGTCATTCACAAGTCTCTTTTTAATCTGCGTCCCCACCAGCTTCGGCGTAAACGTGCCGCTGTCCGCGCCGGAAACGGAATTGTCGCGCGAGATACTCGCACTGTTGCTCACCGTGTCATATGAGTCTTGTTCTTTCATTTGGGTGTGATAAACAATGCGATAGGGCTGGTACTTATCCGCATCAGATAGACCTGAGAACGAATAGCTAAACGTTTTACCAGTGGGGCTATCGAGATTGCCACGGGCAATCTCGTCTTCCCCGTAGAGCCCCCTATAAACGATGTAATTACCCGTATACGTCTGCTTGTCGTCCAGCGTGTCAGTAAATGTATAGCCATTCATGTCGGTTTTGATATCACCGTTGTTGAGCGTAACGGTCCATTTGATATCGGACGGTGTTCCGGTGCCATCGCTCTTATTGATCATGTCATAGCGAAACTTATTTGCTAAGCCTTCGCAGTTCCTCGAGTATTCTTCGTTTTGGCCCCATGTCCAGGAGGCATTGTTTTTTGAACCGTCGAGCTCGTTGATCCACACTTTGTCGCCCACAGAAACACCCGGGTTCATAACCGAATCATAGGTAATCGTATAAGTCCTCTGGGGCAAGTTTCCCAAATTAAGAGTCGCGGTCTGTCCCTCAATGTTCGGCTGTTGCCCGAGCGTCTCGCCGTTCAGCTTAAATGACCCAGGCACAAACTTAAAATTGCTACCCAGCTCATCGGTGAGCTGAACATTGTGGGCATAGGACTCGACCACAAGCTTAAGAGTCCACGTTACTTTTCCCTCGCCGCCGGATTGAGAGAACTTTCCTTCCTTCGTTCCCGCCACGTCTCCGTCTTTGGTCGCAATGTCAATTCCGGCCGTTCCAGGAAATTCGATTTTCGTTTTATCGCCGGAGCCAACGTTCTCATTTGCCAGCTTGAATGAAAAATCGGCACCGACATGAACATCGGATGGATGCGTCTTAATCCATGACTCATTAAAAGTAAAAATCAGCTTATTGTTCTCGCATCTCCAGCTACCGGCCTCTTTGGTACCGTCCATAAGACTACCGCCGGTATTGTCAAATGCTTTAATACCGTCTGGAAGAGAGTACTCCGCAACGTTTTGTACCTCGCTCGGGGTATGGTTCGGCCTAAAGTCCGCGCCAAACGAACCGTAGAGTGTGTCGGTCGAAAGCACGGCAGTATTACCCAAAGGCACGGTACGGTTCTCGTTGGTATACAGCTTGACCTCAACCGTTGCCGTATCGCCGTTGATCTCAATCGGCGCCGGCGTCGTCGCATCCTCGGCGCGCACGGGGGCTGCACCGTGAAAAACTGCGGCGGTGAGGCTAATCAAAATGAAGATCAGGGCCGCCATACCCAGCGACCGTGAGCGGTGTGCGTCCATAGTTGTCCCCTAATTCCTACAACACGTTGTGGAATACGGCGAATCGTCGGATCGAACACAAACCCCAACATCAACGAGAACCTACCTAGCGCATTGCAAGAACCCACTGGGGAGCAACTTCTAAGACGGTTCGTCTATGCCACAATGCATAACATACAATATAGATACCAGTCATGTAAACCGCAGGTCAATAGGTCTTTTAATTTAATACCAGTTGATATTTACCTGTTAACAGTTTTGTATCATACCGGCTATATTCAGTGAAATTATGTATATGTTTAAACAACTTAACTTTGACTGGAAAGCCGATCGGAGGGATAGTCGCCCCAGCTGTGGTGCAAACGAACCTGCCCCCTGCACCAAAAAGGGCGCCGACCATTGCGGTCGGCGCCCTTTCTTGTTAGTCGCTATAAAGCTCAGCGCTTATTTGTTGACCTGGCCAGCGCGGACGGCAGCCTTCTTGCGGTCGGTGGCGTTGAGCAGACGCTTGCGCAGGCGGATGTTCTTGGGAGTGATCTCGACCAGCTCGTCGTCGGCGATGTACTCCAGCGCCTCCTCCAGCGAGAAGGTGCGAGGCGGCACCAGCTGGACGGAGATATCGGAGGTCGAGGAACGCTGGTTGCCCAGGTTCTTGGTACGGGCGATGTTGACGACCATGTCGCCGGCCTTGCTGCGCTCGCCCACGATCATGCCCTCGTAGCACTCGGTGCCCGGCTCAACAAACAGCTGGCCGCGCTCCTGCAGCGTACCCAGAGCGTAAGCAACGGCCTTCTCGGTGGTCATGGAGATCATGGCGCCGTTCTGACGGTTGCCGATCTCGCCGGCGTAGGGACCGTACTCCAGGAAGGTGTGGTAGAACACGCCCTCGCCGTGGGTGACGTTCATGATGCGGTTCTTAAGACCCATGATGCCGCGGGTCGGGATCTTAAACTCAAGGTGTGTCACGATGCCCGAGGTATCCATGCTCGTCATGATGCCGCCGGAGGTACCGAAGACCTCAACGACCTTGCCCGAGTACTCGTCCGGGCACTCGACGACGGCCTGCTCGACAGGCTCCATCTTGTTGCCGTTCTCGTCCTTCTTAAACAGAACGCGGGGACGGCCGACCTGGAACTCAAAGCCCTCGCGGCGCATGGACTCCATCAGGACGGACAGGTGCAGGATGCCGCGGCCCGAGACCTCGACGCCGCTCTTGTCCTCGAGCTCCTCGATCTTCATGGTCACGTTGTTCTCGGCCTCGTTGAACAGGCGCTCCTTAAGCTGACGGGCGCCCACGATGTCGCCGTCGCGACCGACGAGCGGGGAGGTCGAGGCCTCAAAGACGATAGACAGGGTCGGCGGGTCGATCTCGATGGGTTCGAGCTCGACGGGGTTCTCGGGATCGGTGTAGACATCGCCGATATCGGTGCGGTCGATGCCCACGACGGCGGCGATGTCGCCGGCGCCGACTTCCTGGCACTCGGTACGGCCCAGGTAGTCGAAGGTAAAGAGCTGCTTGACGGTAGCGGTGGCGCTGGAACCGTCGTTCTTAACGACCAGGATCTGGTCGCCCTGGTGGATGGTGCCGGAGTACACGCGACCGATACCGATACGGCCGACAAAGTTGGAGTGGTCGATGGTCACGCACTGCATGGCCAGCGGGGCGTTCTCGTCAACCTCGGGCGCGGGCATGTCGTCGATGATCATATCGAGCAGCGGATACATGTCCATGTTGCCGTCGTTGGGGTCAAGGCGGGCAAAGCCATTCATGGCGCTGGCGTAGACCACGTGCTCCATGGCAAACTCGAGCTGGTCGTCGGTGGCACCCAAGTCGGCCATGAGGTCCAGGCAGTCGTTGTAGGCCTTCTCGGGGTTGGCGCCCGGACGATCGATCTTGTTGATAACGATCATGATCTTAAGGCCGGTGTCGATAGCGTGACGCAGCACGAAGCGGGTCTGGGGCATGGGGCCCTCAAAAGCGTCGACCAGCAGCAGGGCGCCATCGGCCATACGCAGCACGCGCTCGACCTCGCCGCCAAAGTCGGCGTGGCCCGGGGTGTCGATGACGTTGATCTTGACATCCTTGTACTCGATAGAGATGTTCTTGGCGAGAATCGTAATGCCGCGCTCGCGCTCCTGGTCGTTAGAGTCCAGGACGCGGTCCTCGACCTGCTGGTTAGCACGGAAGGCGTCCGTGGCACGCAGGAGCTTGTCGACCATCGTCGTCTTGCCGTGGTCGACGTGGGCGATGATGGCGATGTTCCTCAGATTGTCTACGCGCATGTAGTTCCCCTATCTTCTATCTATATACAAACGGCACGCGTATGCGACCCGCCCAGCAACACAACGCTCAGCGGGAATATTGAGCCTTTTACCGAAAACTCGTTTATTTTAGCGATTTTAGATAAGAGGGGTTTCCTCACCTGCAGGTTCAGGGTCGCTCCACATAAAACCATCGCCGGCGCCCATGCCCTCATACAGCACATATGCCGAAAAACCGCTCTCGAGCGCCGTCTCAAAGAAACTCACGAGTAGAGCGTCGTGGTAGCCGCCGTCAATCTCGACACAACCGGTGTAGCCGATGGCATAGCGGGCGATGCGGCCCAGCCCCTCGTCCTTAAGACCCATCTTGTGCTCGGAGATAAAGTTGGTGGCAGCCTCGAGGCATGCCTCCTCGCCATCTTCGTCGAGCGCCGCCAGATATCGGTTGGAAGCAGCGTCCTCGATCGCCACAACTACGCCCGGATTCTCGCCGGCGGCAAGGTCGTCCAAGAACGCGCCGATCAGATCGCACACCATGGCGTCGAGCTCGGCGGAGACGTTACCGGCGTCCTGCATATCCTGTGCCATCTTTAGACCTTCCCATCGAGTCTGGCGTCGTTACAGTTCCTGTGCCTCGGCAGCGATCTTGGCGGCAGCGTCGCGGGCGCGCATCATATCCATCGCGCGCTTGTCGAGTACCTTGATCTGGTTGGTCAGCATGACCGCATCGACCACACCCCAGATTACCAAGCCTGTTGAAATCGAAAACCCAAGCGCACCAACTGTACCACGAAGGCGCGAGCAGATTACCGCGACAAGGGCGGAGACGACAACCATCTTGATAAACGAGCCGCGGCGCTCGCGAAGCGTGCGGGCCTGCGTCACATAGGCAATGCGAGCCGCCTCAGAAGCCTCCGAGCGCATCTGGGCCTCGCGCGCAATGGCCGCCGCCTCAGCCGATACGCGGGTACCCATCAGCGACCTCTCCGCTCGCGTGCCAGACATTTAGAAATCATCGGGGGAGAGCGTATGGACGAACTCGTCGAACTTCTCGAACTCCTGCTCGTCGTCGACATCCTCGGCGTGGGTGGAAACAGTGCCCAGGCGATTCATGATGTCGTCCTCCACAAACATGGGGGCATTGCTGCGCACGGCAAGGGCAATGGCATCACTGGGACGAGCGTCGATCTTGCGCTCCTCGCCATCGGCCAGTACGACGATCGTCGCGTAGAACACCGGCGGCTCGGCGCGAACGATCTCGATGCGCTCGAGCTTGGCGCCCAGGGCGTCAACGGTATCGAGCAACAGGTCATGGGTGATCGGGCGCTCGGCGCGGCCGCTATCGATGCCGCGGCTGATGGCAGCAGCTTCAAACGAACCAGTCTGAATGGAAAGGGAACGCAGCGGCGCGGGCGAGTCCGATTTGCTGCTGCGCTCACGAAGTACGATAAGCGATGGCACGGGACCGGCGGCCATGACGATGGTCTCTATGTCGACACGAACCATGGAACACCTCCGGTACGTAGCGGTTAACACGCGGCAGCCCGCCGCATTGAATAGCTATACTACCCAAACTTTCGCACAGCACACAAAATCAAAGTAGTTAATTTGGGACGGGGCTTTTTTGACTACTTTCAGTAGGTAAGAAAAAAGCCCCGAGGCAACACTGAACTGCGCCCCAATTCTTGGACGGGCTAATAAGCGGCCTACGCCGCACAT